>NZ_JAOWFR010000026.1:623907-1234095 GCF_030333565.1 Citrobacter sp. CK185
ACCGTCATGGAACGTATGCGAAAAATGCTGTTATCAGCGCCAAAGAATTATAAAAAATGATGCACGCCAGGGCCGAAAATAGTTATTCGGCCCTTTTATCAGGCAATTGTCGCAATACGTTCCCGAGCGTTACGTTTTGCCTTCTCGCTTAATAGGCCGGAGACATCATCTCGTCCAGAATGCTACTGACCTGTTTCCCGCTCATATTCCGATACCCGCATTCTTTTATTTTCGGAATTCGTTTAGGCAATCCCTTCGCTATTGATTCCGCCTGCTCTCAGCGTCAAGCGCACTTGCCTCGCTTATCACGTTACGCTTTCTGTGGCACTAAATGATTAACCCTCCTAACTAATTGGGTATCTATTAGCAATTTCTCTAACTGAAATGGATGATAATCATGGGATGGGACACAAGAAGCGCCGGAAACTGGGCAAAACATCACGCCGAACCGGGGCCAACGAATAACTGTGCATCGTATGTGCGCAAGGCCATAAAGGCAGGGGGCGTGACCGTAACAAACACGCAAAACGCCAAAGATTACGGCCCAATGCTGGAGTCTGCGGGGTTTAGAAAAATATCTTCAACGCAATCCCCCAGAGCTGGTGACGTGGTAGTGATTCAGCCTTACGCGGGAGGACACGCCGCCGGTCACATGGCTATTTACGACGGCCAGGATTGGTATTCAGACTTTAAACAGCGGGATTTTTGGGGCGGTCCTGGATACCGTTCGTCAAAGCCAGCGCATCAAATGTACAGGAAGGATTGATGAAAGCCCTTTATGTTGTTCTCATGATATTTGCAATTACCGCGTGCAGCTCAGGACGCGATAACGCAGAACGGCGTGTTTCAGATTTCTACACTTACTATCTAAACGTGTTTGCAAATAGTGAAGGGAAAATAAAGCCTGCGCCTGAAAAGATGGATGAATATATTTCGAAGGATACGCTAGCCCAACTAAATACTATCTCTCATATTTATGAGCAGGAGATTATCGACACCGATTACTATACATATGCGCAAGATTATTCAGCAGATTGGATCCCCTTATTGAAAGTTGGAAAAGCTAAAAACTGTTTTGGTGGTGAATACGTCGATGTTTGGTTGGGTCGACAAAACAATCAGACGTATCAAATTGGAGTCTACCTAAAAAGAGAGGGCGGCAAGTGGAAAATATACAGAGTGAAGAATGTTACCGCCGGTTATGAGCATTACATATTTGACGCACACGCCATTGAGAAAGCGAAGCAACATGCTGCAACCACCAATTAAATAGGGAGATTATGACGGCCGCTAAATTAATCCCAATGCGCGGCCGACCTTAACAGTCATTATGCTTTTCTTTCGTCCTCCGGTGGATTCAACAACGTCAGTGCTACGGAATGTTTTATGATTCAGCAATCATTTAAGGATATAAGAGCCCACTCCCGCCAGCGTCAGTCGCTGGCGGGTCAGATATTGCAGACCGTAGAGAACCTGTCATTACGCATCCACGGTGATGAGGATAAGTACGTTCTGCAATATATTGCCCGGTATGTCAAAAAGGGCATCAATGATTCAGACAGAATACGCAGTATGATTAAACGCGCGGTGGACTTAAATACCGTCATGGAACGTATGCGAAAAATGCTGTTATCAGCGCCAAAGAATTATAAAAAATGATGCACGCCAGGGCCGAAAATGGCTATTCGGCCCTTTTATCAGGCAATTGTCGCAATACGCTCCCGACCGTTACGTTTGCCTTCTCGCTTAAGGGGCCGGAGACATCATCTCGTCCAGAATGCTACTGACCTGTTTCATCACCCTTCCCGCCTCGGTAAGCCCGTTCTTTTCCTGTTCCTTCACCCACTCAGACTGAATCTCCTGGTATCGGGTGGCGGCTTTCCATTGCGCAACGTCTTCAGAGTGCAGGATTCTGACCGTCGCACCGCTTTTTTCCAGATCGGCGACTTGTGCGGTGAAACTTTTATCCATTACGGAACCCAGGGATTGATAAGCGACGTCAGCAGCCCGCTGAATCGCCGCCCGATCGTCGCGGGAAAGGTTATCCCAGGTATTTTTATTCATCACCAGCAGGTAAACATGCCCAAGCCAGAGATCCCGCGAAACCAGCACATCAGGCGCGAATCGCTGAGCATTTAACGCATAGCCGCTATCCACATTCAACATTAATCCGTCGAGACTTCCGCTTTGTGAGGCTTTGTAGGTTTCATCTCCCCAGGGCATGGTCACGGCTTTAGCGCCGACATTTTTCAGAAACCCCTGGTGCCAGAAACTGGCGGAGCGCCACGTTCCCCCCTTAAGTCCTTCAGGATTACTCAGCGCGGTAGTGCTAAAAAAAGCCAGCGGATAGCCGGTCGCAATGAAAACATTCACCACATTTTCTTTCTTGAATTCTGCCGAAAAATCCGGGATATCCGCATAAACGCGACGAAAGAAAGCAACCTGCTTTTCCCCGGCAGGGCCGACGGGGAAGCTTTTAAAGATTTGCTGCAATGGTAATACCTTAGCCGCATATTCAGGTACAACAACGGCCATATCCGCTTTGTCCCCCTTTCCCGCCAGAGCCAGAGCCGTATAACCATCACTTAGCTCACCTCCCCAGTGCGCCTCTACCTTCAGGCGACCACGCGACTCTTTTTCGATTGCGGGGAAAAATACGTCATTGATAAAACGAGTGCGCATTCCACCCAGCGGTTCATGGTCGCTGTAGATTAGGGTTTGCGCAGCCGAAGCCGCACCGGGAAACATTAGCATCGCAAACAGAACGGCGATGCATTTTCGTCCTGGTATAGTGGTGAGCATTTCTCTTATCCTTTTGAGAATCATGATGATCGCAGTTGCTGATGAAGCTTAAACAACGGGTTCAGACAGCCAGCGCTGCCCTTCGGTTTTCATCTGCTGTTCGAGCGCACTGCCGCGCGTTGCGAATACACGTGTGACCGGAAATCCGCTTTTTTCCAGCAGGTATGCCAGCGAGGCGTATTCTCGTGGGTATTTTGCTACCGCGCTTTGATCAATATCGACCACGCCCAGCGGGAAGGTAAAACTCCCCATGTCATAAATGCTCTGGCGTCTGAAGAGCTTCCACACGCCATCGCGTTTTTCCGCCATATCGTAAAAGCGATTATGGGTCACCATCCCCAGATTCAGCTTCACATTCTCGCCGATGATCATGGCATTGGTTTCAACAATAGCGCGGTTGACGCTGCTATTGAAGGTCACTACCGGCGTGCCAATCAAATGTTTGGTGCGGATGTCAGAAGCCCCCATACGCATTGAGCCGTCAACAAAATCGCTCGCCAGCCCTTCAAACCAGGTTATCTCAATGGTGCCATCCGGGTGAAACAGCCCGCGAAGTTGATCCCATTCGCCCAGATCGCGATGCATCCAGCCAGTGAGAAGATCGGTAATTTGCTGACGATCCGCCAGGTGATTGTGCATAATTTTTACTCCAGCCAGTTAAGTGGATTCAGTTTCCTCGCCATTAACGTTAAAATCCAATAGATAAATCTTACAGATTATTCAGTTTAGATGAATGATGAGGCCATCGTATGGATCTGCGCCACTTACGCTATTTTCTTGCCGTTGCACAAGAAGGACACTTTGGCCGCGCCGCCGAAAAACTCAATATCGTTCCGCCCGCGCTGAGCATGCAGATCAAGGCGCTGGAAGAAGAGTTAGGCGGCCCGCTGTTTATTCGTACCAGCCGGAAAGTTGAGTTAACCGAAGCGGGAAAATTGTTGCAGACCGAAGCGCAACGCACGCTTGAGCAGGCGGAACATGCCCGTCTGACAGTACAACGGTCGATGCGCGGAGAAACGGGTCTTGTGCGCGTTGGCTTTGCTGGCAACGCGGTGTTCAGCGGCAAATTGACAGAAGATCTGCGCGCCTTTCGCCAGGCCTATCCCGATGCGGAACTGGTTGTGTGCGAAATCGCACCGTTGCTACAAGCGGATGCCATTTTGAGCGGCCAGCTCGACATTGGTTACACACCCGATCACCATAACGTACGCCAGCCAGAATTAGCGGCTGAAAAAATAGGCCTCTGGGGCCGGATGGTCGCCATCGCCGACGATCATCCGCTGGCTTGTGAAACCCATTTGACGGTAGATATGCTGGCTGAAGAGCCCCTCATTTTCTACGACACCCACCGTGCGGATGAGCCGCTTTATATGATGCTTACAGAGATTCTGGGTCATGTTCCGCACGTCGCCCATTGCACCTCCAGCACGCTCAGCGTACTGGCTCTGGCCGCCGCCGGGCAAGGGCTGGCGCTGGTGCCTGAGCCGCTGATGCACATCGCCATTCCCGGCCTGGTCTATCGCTCTCTCGACGCGCCGGAGTTATCGGCCAATCTGATGCTGCTCAGCAGAAAGAACGACAATAACGGCGCGGTAAAGGCTTTTCTGGAGATTGCGCGGAGAAACGTCAGAACCCCGTCAGACCCGCGCTGATATTTGTCGGCATCCCGGAGCGGCGCTCCAGCGCCTCGTTGACGCGATGAATGTCAACGCCGTCGCCCTTCATAAAAGTACGCATCACCGGCGTGATCGGCAGCGGTACTTTTTTGTCAGATTCAAATTCAGTGCGATTACGCGATAACGGCTCATGCACTTCAATCCAGCGACTGCCGTCCGCTTCGACGGTGGTTTTCAGCGGTTGATCGATAATCTGCACGCGAGTGCCCACCGGCACACTGTCAAACAGGTATTTGATGTCATCGTTACGCAACCGGATGCACCCCTGGCTCACGCGCAGCCCAATACCGAAGTTCGCATTTGTGCCATGAATGGCATACAGCTTACCGATATAAATTGCATACAGCCCCATCGGGTTATCCGGCCCGGCGGGGACAAACGCGGGCAGACTTTCGCCTCGTTTAGCATATTCACGTCGGGTATTCGCCGTCGGCGTCCAGCTCGGCGCTTCCTGCTTACGCTCTACCGCAGTCACCCAGTTACGTGGAGTTTCTCGCCCCGCCTCGCCAATGCCAATCGGCAGGACATCAACGGTATCGCCCCCTTTCGGATAGTAGTAAAGACGCATTTCCGCCACGTTAACCACAATGCCTTCACGCACGGTATCCGGCAAAATAAGCTGCTGCGGCACCACCAGCGTCGAACCGGACTTCGGCAAAAAGACGTCCACATCGGGATTCGCTTCGAGCATATTGCTCAGCCCTTGTCCGTACTGCGCCGCAAATGCTTCCAGCGGTTGAGTATTATTGTCCGGGACGGTTATCGTCAGCGGGTTGCCGACCAGACGACTCCCTTCTGGCGGTAGTGGATAACTTACCGCCAGCGCGCTCTGGCTTGCGAACAGCAGAATAAAAGAACAAAACAATTTCACACGAGGCATCATTTCCCTTTCCTCAAATCGCAGCAGATGTCGGTTAATTATAGCTTTTTTATCGCCTTTCCGACGTTAACAGCGAATGAGCGCCACCGAAGGGAAACGATACGGCTTATCTTTATTTACCATCCGGCAGGACAATATTACTTGCCGCCAGTTGCCCCATGTTGCGGTACATCGCGCAGGCGGCTTCAACGATGGGCATTGCCAGCGCTGCGCCGCTGCCTTCGCCAAGACGCATTCCCATATGCAGATACGGCTCCAGCTCCAGGTGCTCCAGCGCAATCCGCGCGCCCTTCTCTGCCGAGAAATGCGACGGAATCAGATACGGTTTAATTTCCGGCGCAATCTGACACGCCGCCAGCGCCGCAGAATAGGAGAGAAAACCATCCAGCACAACCGGCAATCCACATGACGCGGCGCCCAGCATCACGCCCGCCATACCGACCAGGTCAAAACCGCCCACCTTCGCCAGCACCTCAACGCCATCACGCGGATCGGGCCGGTTCACCGCAATAGCGCGGCGCACAACCTCAACTTTATTGCCAATTCTGGAGAGCGGAAGATTCGCGCCAATCCCCACCACATCTTCGGCATCGCTACCGGTCAGTACACTCACAATCGCCGCCGCAGGGGTGGTATTCGCCATTCCCAGTTCGCCAACGCCAAACAGCGTCACGCCGCTTTGCGCCAGTTCGCGGGTGTAGCGCATCACTTCCAGCAGCAGTTCTTCGGCCTGAACGCGGCTCATCGCCGGGCCTGTCGCGATATTCCCGCACCCACGCGCCACGCGCATATTCACCACGCCGGGGATCGGGTCGGCATCAATCCCGACGTCAATCACATGGACTTTTGCCCCGGCCTGAACAGCCAGTACGCAAACACCGGTTGTTCCCTGCGTCATGTTGGCTGCCTGAATGGCGGTGACAACTTTTGGCGAGACCGCAACCCCTTCATCCCACACGCCATGATCGGCACACATCACCAGCATCGCCTTCTTACCGACATGCGGAGTGCCGTTGAGACCGGGCATCCCCGCTAACTGTACGGCCAGCGCTTCCAGGCGCCCGAGGCTGCCCGGCGGCTTGAGCAAGCCGTCAATGTGCTGCCGGGCGTGCGCCATTGCGTCGCTGTCCGGTTTGGGAATATCACGGAGTAAAGAGGTTAACGTCTGCATAAGGGTTCTCATCGTGTTGGCTGGCTCACAGCAGAGCCAGCAGGAAGATCAACTCGCCAAGTTCAATCGCCGCACCCAGCGTATCGCCGGTTTGCCCACCCAACGTGCGTTTTAATAATTGCCCAAGAATAAAAATTGCCGCCAGAGTGACCACCAGCGCAGCGACCCCGCGCATCCCCGGCATGAGTATCGCCGCGAGAATAGCGGTTAATCCCAGCGTGACGCAGGTTTGTCGCCCGGTAACTTTGCCGATAAACACGTTGCCCAGCCCTTCTTCACGGGCATAGCGATGACGATACATCAGCAATACGGCGACACCGCGCCCCGCCGCGCAGGCCATCGCCAGCGCCGCCAGCATCGGCGTGCCTCTCAGCGCCAGTTCGCTAATCACCAGCACTTTCGCCAGCAGGACAAAAATCAACGCCAGCCCGCCGTGGGTGCCCAGGCGGCTGTCACGCATAATTTCCAGCATCCGCTCCCGGCGGCGGGCGGAAAAAATACCGTCACAGGTATCCGCCAGACCGTCGAGGTGAAAACCGCCGGTCAGCAGCGCCAGCGTCAAAACGCAAAACAGGGCCGCCAGTGGAATGCCGCACCAGGACTGAAGCGCCACAAACACCAGGCCGCCAATCGCGCCCAGCAGCATGCCGATTAGCGGGAATGTCACAATACCGCGGGAATACTCCTCAAAATCCAGCCCCTGAGACCAACGGGTCGGAACAGGCAAACGCGAAATAAAAGCGAGCATCGCCCAGAACAACTTACTCATTTAATTTTGACTCCAATACCCGATACCACCAGCCAGACCTCATCCGCCGCCGCAGCCAGACGCTGATTGACCCGCCCGGCGATGTCGCGAAAATGTCGCGCCAGACGATTTTCCGGGACAATGCCCATGCCCACCTCATTGGTCACCAGAACCACCTGAGCCGGACAGCGCTGACAGGCGTCGATCAACGCGCAAATTTCGTCTTCAATCGCCTGCTCCATCGCCGCGTAATCCCAGTTGTCCGGGTTCGTATCGCCGCCCATCGCGAACAATAAATTGGTCACCATGGTCGTGATACACTCCAGCAGAATGGCCTCTTCGGGGGCGTTATCTGGCGTAATCAGCGCATCAAGATGCCGCCAGCATTCCGCTGTCCGCCAGTGCGGCGGTCTGCCATCCCGATGGTGCTGAATTCGCGCCGCCATCTCCTCATCAAAAATCTGCGACGTGGCGATGTACAGCACCTGCGGCGAATCCGCGATTAACGCCTCCGCATGGCGGCTTTTCCCGCTGCGCGCGCCGCCGGTCACCAGAATCATCATACGGGCTCCCGGTGCTGCTGCATGATGGTATAAATTTTCTCAATATCGATGTGTTGTCGCATCGCATCCGCCAGCAGATCAAACTGCTGCGATTTATATTGCGCGTAATGGAAGGCGTGATCCAGCGGCGTCAGCCCCTTACGCACGCGCAGGCCATTGACCAGCGCCCGCGTGAACGCATCGCTGTCGAACAAGCCATGAAGATAGGTGCCAAAGACCAGTCCGTCGTCCGTTACCGCGCCGTCAGCGATAGCGTTTTCGCCTTTGCGTAACGTCATGGCTGGCTGGCATTGTGCATTCAGTGTCGTCTCGCCCATATGAATTTCATACCCGCGCACCGCCAGGCCAGACGCCGCCGCCAGCCATCCCGGCAGCGCAGAGGCCATCTGCCCTTCAACCTGCGTGGTGGTTTTATCCTGCGCGAAGTGCGTGACGGTATTAAGCAGACCAAGACCGGGAAGCGTGCCCAGCCCGGACTCCACCTCATCAATAATGGTGTCGCCCAGCATCTGATAGCCGCCACAGATGCCTGCCACCGGTACGCCCTGACGATGCGCCTGCAACACGCCATGCGCCATTGCGCTTTCACGCAGCCAGACCAGATCGCCAAGCGTATTTTTGCTGCCCGGCAGGATTATCAGGTCCGCGCCCGCCAGTTCTTCAGGATGGCGCACATAGCGCACGCGAACATCCGGCTGCGCCGCCAGCGCGTTGAAATCGGTGAAATTCGAGATGTGCGGCACCTGAACAACGGCAATGTCGATATCACGCCTATCGGTACGCAGGTATTTGCCTTTTTGCAGCGCCACGCCATCCTCATCTTCAAGATCGACCTCCAGCCAGGGCATCACGCCCAGAACCGGCACGCCGGTCAGCGCTTCAATTTGTTCAATGCCGGAGTAGAGCAGCGTCACGTCGCCGCGAAACTTATTGATGATCACCCCTTTCACTCTGGCGCGTTCACTATCATGCAGCAGCGCCAGCGTACCGTAGATAGAGGCAAAAACGCCGCCGCGATCGATATCCGCCACCAGAATGACCGGGCATTGCGCCATTTCCGCCATCCCCATATTGACGATGTCGCGGTCACGCAGGTTTATTTCCGCCGGGCTACCGGCGCCCTCCAGCACCAGAACGTCATATTCTTGCGCCAGGCTATTGTAAACCATGAGGATCTGCTCACGCAGACGCGGCTTATATTCATGGTAGCTAACCGCGTCCATATCGGTGGCGACTTTGCCCATCAACACCACCTGCGCTTTCCGATCGCTGGTCGGTTTCAGCAGAACCGGATTCATCCGCACATCCGGCGCAATCCCCGCCGCTTCCGCCTGGAAAATCTGCGCGCGTCCCATCTCTTTGCCGTCCGGCGTGATGCCGGAATTCAGCGCCATATTCTGTGACTTAAACGGCGCCGTGCGCAGGCCATCCTGATAAAAGATGCGGCACAGCCCCGCCACCAGCACGCTTTTACCTACATCTGATGCCGTTCCCTGCAACATTACTGCCTGCGTCATGACGCCTCCTTCAGCGCGTTCTCTCGCATACGCCCAAAAAATTCTTCTTCCGTTTTACACAGCGGCAACCCCAGTTGCGCATGCAGTTTGACCAGCCACGGTTGCGTCAGCCCGGCTTGTTCGATCAGTTCAGTGCGTGCAAACACCTCCCCCGGTTCACCGTATGCCAGTACCTCGCCACGGCGCAGCACGTAAACGGCATCGCTGACTTCATAAATGAGATCAATATCATGGCTGGAAATAACCACATGATTCCCCTGCGCCACAATCCGCTTGATGATCGCGATCATCTGCGTGCGCCCGGCAGGATCAAGCCCGGCAGTGGGTTCATCCAGCAGCAGGTAGCGGGCCTGCAACACCATCGCACCCGCAATCGCCACGCGTTTTTTTTGCCCGTGGCTTAAACACTGGATCGGCTGATGACGGAAATGCTGCGCATCAACCAGGGTCAACGCATCGTCCACGCGGCGGGCAATCTCATCCTCAGCCACGCCTAGATTTCGCAGACTAAAAGCGATATCGCTGTCGATATCGGTATAAAAAATTTGTTGATCGGGGTCCTGAAAAACGGTTGCCACCTGTTGGCGCAGCGCCAGCAGCCCGCGCTTACTGTAATCCAGCGCTTTTCCCTGCCACAAAACCTCGCCTTTTTGCGGGCGCAGTAAACCGCTCAGGTTCATAAATAGCGTCGATTTTCCGCAGCCGTTCGCGCCCACCAGCCCGGTAACCGCATGGGGGGAGAAATCCAGCGTTAGCCCCTTGAGCACCTGCTCATCCTGATAGCGAAACCAGAGACCGGAAGTGGCAAGCATACGAATCCTTACAGGTGAAAATCACCCTGATACAGTTTGATATCAAGCACGGTGGTCATTTGCTGATAGCGGATAAGCACACGCGTAAACAGCAAACCCACCAGCATTGCCAGAGAACGATAGCCTTTCGGCAAACTACGATAGCCAAAACGCAGCGTTTGCGCGCGATGAATGGCCAGCGCTTCGTCTAACAGGATAAAAATAAAGCGCCATGTCAGCAGGATCTGCTCGGTCAGCAGCCGTGGCACATGCGCGCGCTTAAGCAAAATAATCAGTTGCGGAAACGGCAGATTCAACACCAGCCAGAACGTCGCCGCCAGCGCGCTCAGACTGCGCCAGAAGGTTTCATTGGCGGTATTCAGCCCTGACGAAGTCACCCCCAGCCAGTAATCGCCAACCGGAACGCTTGCCAGTAACGAGTGGGGATCGCGGCTCACGCTGAATAAAATCGTCACCACGCCCACGCTTAAAAAGCCAAACGGTATCGCCATCCAGCGACACCAGCGCCAGAACGAAATCCGCAGCAGCCAGCAGCTCAGCCCGGCGATGAACGCCAGTTCAATACCCTGCCCCAAAGGAGGCAGGGTAAAGGCCAGAATCATCATCAGCAACCAGAGCAAAAACTTACGCACCGGCGTAACATGAAGCCAGCGGCTCTGGTAGCTGAGTCGATCAAGCCCGGTCATCACGGCGCTGTCTGCCTTTGCTGTAACCGAGAATATAGAAAATCACCGCCGCGCCAAGCGAACCTTGCAGCGTAAACAGCAGGCTTTCAATTTCACCGCTGGCCGGTTCATACAATGGCTGGAACCACGGTTCATAGTGCGGCGCCACCACCTGGATCTGGCTTTCCGCTTCGCCGTCAGAGCCACCGAATTCACCGCCATGATCGATAAAAAACGGCAGGATCACCAGGGCAATCACCATAGCTAACAATATCAGCGTCTTTTTCATCTTAATGTCCTTGTACGGTAATCAACCGGCGTTTGGTCAACTGGTCGTAAATCATGACGGTCAGCAGCCCCTCCGCGATCGCAATGGGGATCTGCGTCAGGCAGAAAATCCCCATAAACTTAATCACTGAACCCATTGCCCCAGCCTGCGGGTCCGGGAACGCCACCCCAAGCTGCACCGACGTCACGAAGTACGTCACCAGATCCGCCAGCATGGCGCAAAGAAAGACGCCAACATCGCGGCGCAGCCCGGCGCGGCAGGCCATTTGCCATACCAGATACCCGACAACGGGGCCGATAACCGCCATCGACATCCCGTTCGCACCCAGCGTGGTCAGGCCGCCATGCGCCAGCAGCAGCGCCTGAAACAGCAGCACAATCGCCCCGAGGATCGCCACAACGCCTGGGCCAAATAAAATCACCGCAAGCCCTACCCCTGTCGGGTGCGAGCAACTACCTGTAACAGAAGGAATTTTAAGCGCCGACAGCACGAAGATAAACGCCCCGCACAATGCCAGCAGCACCTTCTGGTTGTTATCTTCCTGCACGATACGGCGCAGGCGCACCAGTCCGTACCACAGGCACGGTAAAAACAGCACCCACCAGGCCAGCGCCCACATCGGCGGCAGGAATCCCTCCATGATATGCATGGCGAACGCCTGTTCCGGGACAACCATCAGCAATAACGCCGCAGCTAACCCGCTGAAAGACAGCTGTTTTAGCTGTTGTTCAAGTTTCATTCTGCATACTCCCACTGTTTGTTGACCAGAATGGTCGAAAAATAGGGCAGCGGCTGCTCGTCGCTGACCTCATTCAGGTGACGCCAGCACTGCTCACCGGGCAGCGTGGCTTCTGCCATCATCAGGGCGCACGCCAGCAAACCTTCCTGTTGCAGCAATGCTTTAATGCGCGCGAAGCGACCGTAGACCTTCATCAGCACCAGACTGTCATGCTGTCTTAACGCCTGCTGAATTGTCTCTTCCGCCGCGGTGCAGGAGATCACCGCCAGCGATTGTTGTTCCATCGCCAGCGGCGTTTTTGCGCGGGCGGCAATGGCGGCAAACGAGGTGACGCCAGGAACGATTTCCAGCCACGCCGGGTTGCCGATCCGCTGGAGTAAAAAGACCCAGGTGCTGAACAGCATGGCATCGCCGAGGGTGATAAATCCCACCTGTTTACCCGCCTCCACTTCCTGAACCAGCGCTGCGGCTACCTCATTCCAGACGGCTTCTTTTTCCGCGCTGTCAGCGCTCATTGGAAAGTGGCAGCAGCGGACTTCCGTCTGCTCACCCAGATATTCACGCACAATAGAGAGCGCCAGACTGTCGCCGCCTTTGCGCCCTGCCGGAGCGTAAAGGATATCGAGCGAGCCAAGTATTCGCGCCGCGCGCACGGTGATCAGATCGGCTGCGCCCGGCCCGGTGCTTAACGCATACAGCTTTCCACTCATGCCGCTTCCTCCATGGCCGTATTCAGCGCCTGTTGCAGATGCGCCACGAACATGGCGCGTACCGCCGGATTCTCCCCCAGACCGCTCAGCCACGGCGTCGCCGGGATGCCTGCGGCGTTGAACTGCGTTTTCCAGGAGTCCTCTTCATCGGAAGCCATATCGTTGATGGCATGATCGCCGGCGACAAGCATCAGCGGCATCAGATGCACCGCCGTTACGCCTTCCTGACGTAAGCTCCCGATGAGAATATCCACCTCCGGGTAACTCTCAACCGCTCCCACACGCGCCGGAAAACGCTGCGCCGTCATCATATGGTCCAGACACGCATAGGCCGCAAAGGCGTGATGGCTGGCGCCGTGCCCCATAAACACCACTTTCTCCGTCGCGCCAAGCGTTGGCATCTGCTGCTGTAAAGCCTGCATCAGCTGCGCGTAATCGGCATGGCTACTCAACAGCGGCACGCCGAGCGTAAGACGGGTAAATAACGGGCGCAGAGTCTGAACTTCACGCACAATTTTTTCGTATTCGTCGCCGTTAATAATGTGCAGGGACTGAATCGCCACATCCTGATACCCCTGTTCAGCAAGCTTCTGCAATGCCTGAAGCGGCGTATCGATTTCAATGCCGTCACGCTGTTTGAGCTTGCGGATAATCATCCCGGAGGTGAACGCGCGAAACAGATCGCGATCCGGGCAGCTGGCTGCCAGATCGCGTTCGCAGGCCACAATGTTCTTCTCACAGGTGTCGTGATAGCTGGTGCCAAAACTCACCACCAGAAGCGCTTTTTTCATCTCTTACTCCTTAAGCAGCGGCCAGCCAGCGCGCCAAACGCTGCGCAAATGCGGCCTGACTTTCCAGTAACTCATCACCCGTTACAAGCGTTGCCGGGCGGGTAATCACGATGCAGGGGATACCGGCATCCAGACAGGGTTGAACTTTTTCCTGATAACCGCCCTCCGCCCCCGATGCTTTTGTCACCACGACATCGGCCTGGCACTGACGATAAAACGCCGCGTTAAATTCAGCGCTGAACGGCCCGCACAGGGCGAAAATCTCACCAACGCCAAATCCCAGGTCGGCACATTGCTGAATGACCTCAGGAACAGGTAAGACGCGGGCCAGCAGTTTTTTGTGCGGCAACCCGGCTCGCCAGGTCGCCAGATCTTTACTTCCGGTCGTTAACAGAACGCGTTCGCCAAAGCGCTGCGCCACATCGCAAGCCTCAGCAATCGTGTGGACATGGTGCAACAGCGGGTGCGTAAGCTCGCTGAGCTGTTCCGGGCGCTGATAGCGGCTCAGCAACACCCCCGCGCGTTCACAGGCGTGCATAATGTTGCGGCTGACGACCTCGGCATACGGGTGCGACGCATCAATGACCCAACGCGTGCGGTGCGCTTTCAGCCAGGCCACCATCTCCTCTGGCTCCAGGCGCCCGCAGCGGATCTGACCTTTAATGTCGCCAGCCAGCTGCTTTCCTGTCGGCGTGGCAACCGACAGGGTGTATGCCACCTTTGCCGCATCCAGTTGCTGACACAGCATCCGGGCATCGCTGGTGCCGCCCATAACCAGCACGTCGCCGTAACTCACAGTACGTAACCTCGCGGCGTGATCATCAGACCATCCTGTACGTAAGTGGCTTTGTTGCCGACAATCACCAGGCTGGTCATATCGACAGGCTCAAAATCCATATCGCCGAGCGTGGTCAGCCATTTTTCCTGCTTTTTACGCCCGGCCGACTTCACCACGCCAACCGGCGTTTGCGCGTTTTTGCTGGCGGACAGCAGTTCAAAAGCACGCGCCAGATGACCTTCACGGCCACGGCTGCGCGGGTTATAGAAACAGATCACGAAGTCTGCTTCTCCGGCGGCGATAATCCGTTTTTCGATGACCGGCCACGGCGTCAGGAGATCGCTCAGGCTGATATGACAGAAATCGTGCATCAACGGTGCGCCCAGCAGGGAGGCCGCCGCGATACTGGCGGTCATGCCGGGGATCAGCCGCACTTCAACGTCCAGCTTCTGTTTACTGACCAGTTCCAGCACCAGCCCCGCCATGCCATAAATCCCCGCATCGCCGCTGCTGATCAGCGCCACATTGTGTCCGGCCTGCGCCAGTTCAATCGCCGCCTGACAGCGTTCGATCTCTTTGCACATTCCGGTTTTGATCACCTGCTTGTCGCCGGTAAAGGCTTTTACCAGATGGGTATACGTTTTATAGCCAACGACAATTTCCGCCGCCTGTAAGGCTTCTACGGCTTCCATCGTCATCATTGCCTGCGAGCCAGGGCCAATTCCAATTACGCTTAACATCAGTGTGAAACTCCCAAAGTAATAGTAACGCCCTGTTCGCGCAGGGTTTCGCCAGACAGTTTTCCGTGACTTAACAGCCAGGCCGCCGGGCCGGATACGCTGCCCACACCGACGGTTTGCCGCACAAATCTGGAGGCCGGGAAGCGATGTTCATGCTCACGCAACGCGTCAGCGGTAAAGGTTTCAAAGGGAACGCGACAGCAGGAGGCAAGCTGGATTAATCCCTGCTCATCTTTTTTGAGCGAGACGCTGCCAATCGCTTTCAACGCCAGCGGATCAAATTTCTGCGCCTCCAGCTGTCGCGCCAGCAGCGCTGCCAGCAGCGGGAACGGCGTGTCGCGGCGACAGCCGATTCCGGCGACCACCCGCTGCGGCACCAGCTTCCAGTGTCGGACGGGTATTTCTGGCAATTCATTGCGCAAAGTGATGCAAATCAGCGCATCAAGCTCAGGAAGTTGGTGCAGGTCGGTCACGGTGATGAACCCGCGTCGATCGCAGTGACTGACATCGTCTGCCAGCTCCTCATCCCACCACAGCCCGACGCGCTGGTGGCTGACCAGCATCTGGTTGACGATTTTTACCGCCGAGCGGAAATCGGTCATCCGGGCATTGAGCTGAAATGCCAGCGTATCAAGCGCCGCCATATCGTTAACGTCAGTCGCCGTCGTGATGACCGGATCGGCACCGAGCATGCCCGCCAGATAGCGGGTCAGCGCATTGGCGCCCCCCGCATGACCAGAGAGCAGGCTGATCACATGCTGGCCTCGCTCGTCGATCACCACCACCGCCGGATCGCTGAATTTGTCGTTTACCAGCGGCGCCAGCACGCGTACCGCGATGCCGGTCGCACCGATAAAAATCAGCGCCGAATAGTTAGCAAACGCATCGCGGGCCGATTGTGCAAATCCGCCTTCGAAGGGCATAAACCCGTCGTCCAGCAGTTTCTCACTGGTAAAGCAGGTTAACGGCAGCATCGCCGCCAGCCGCTTCGCAAGCTGTACGCCGCCGGGCGTCAGACAAAACAGGGCTATAGATTCAGGCTTTACGGTATTCATGGCTAAAGTCCGCCGCATAGAGTTTTGAGTAGTGATACTCATCCCCCAGGAAATTCCCGACCAGAATGAGCGCCGTTTTACGGATACCCGCCTCACGTACTTTGTCACCGATATCCGCCAGCGTGCCGCGCACGGTCTGGCTTTCCGGCCAGGTCGCTTTGTAGATAACCGCCACTGGCGTGGTGGTCGGATAGCCACCTTCAATCAGCCGCTCGGCAACCCGGTGAATACGCTGCACGGAGAGATAAATCGCCATTGACGTCTGGTGGCTGGCGAAGGACTCCAGCTGTTCACGTTCCGGCACCGGAGTACGCCCTTCCAGGCGGGTAATGATGAGGCTTTGCGAAACTTCCGGGACGGTATACTCCACCCCCAGCTCCGCAGCAGCGCCGAGAAACGCGCTGACGCCCGGCACCACCTGCCAGTCGATGCCGCGCCGGGTAAGTTCTTCGCCCTGCTCACGCACGGAGCCGTACAGCGACACATCGCCCGTTTGCAGGCGTACGACCGTTTTTCCGGCCTTCACGCCCGCTTCCATCAGGTCCAGAATTTGCTCCAGATGCAGTTCGGCGCTGTCGTGGCACTCAGCGCCTGGCGGGCAATAGTCCAGCAGCTCAGTATTAATCAGCGATCCGGCATAAATAACGACCTGCGCCTGCTGCAACAGGCGATAACCTTTAAGCGTGATCAGTTCACGATCGCCCGGACCTGCGCCGACAAACCATACACAGCGGGGATCAAATGTCTCAGACATGGTTCTCTTCCTTCTGACAGGCGATAACAAAAACAGGATTATTCGGTTTGAAATAGTGGCCACTGCCGAGGGGAGTGAGTGACGACACCTGCACTTGCAGGCAATCCACCTCATGGATGCCAATCTGTGTCAGATATTCCAGCGCAGTATTCAGGTTTTCCTGAAGGATAAAGGTCATCACCAGACGGCCGCCGGGATGCAATTGCCGCATAGCCCAGTCAATCAGCGTCGTCAGATGGCCGCCGCTCCCGCCCATAAACACCGCATCCGCTTTTTCAGTCATCGTCATCGGCGCTTCACCCGGCAGAATGTCGATATTGCCGCAGGCAAAATGCTGGCGGTTTTCATCCAGCAACCGCAGGGCTGCCGGGTTACGTTCAATCGCCGTAACGTGCAGCGAAGGGTGCTGTAACGCCGCCTCTATCGACACACTCCCGGTCCCGGCGCCTACGTCAATCAGATGGCTGGCACGGTGCAAATCAAGTTTTGAGAGCGCGAGCGCGCGAACCGCTTCTTTGGTCATCGGCACGTTCTCGCCACGTAGAAAAAGCTCATCTTTCATCAAGGATCACCACTGCGTTCATGTCATAGTCGGCATTGACTTCACTGACGCGCAGCCAGTGAATCCGCTCGTTTTCCATTGCCAGGTTTTCGCCTATCACCATCCAGCGATGCCCCTTGTCGCGCGCCATTAACTGCGTCGCAATTTCTCGCGGCCCGCAGCGGGCATCCGTCACCATCGCGACCTTGCGATGACGCGCCAGCTCATCAAAACAGACGCTGCGACCGTGGCTGCTGGTCAGCCACATATCGTTCATATCGATACCCGATTGCGCGCACAGATATTGCACTGCGCTGATACCGGGAATAATGCGCACCCGCTCAATGCCAAAATGGGCCACCATGCGCGTCCCGATGCCGTAAAACAGCGGATCGCCGGACGCCAGCACCACGATGCGTTTGTCCTGCTGCCCGGCAATCCAGTTGAGCAATTCCGCAATATTGGCGCCCAGAACAAACTGTTCGCCGGTGAACGCAGGAAACTGCAATAAATGACGCTTTCCCCCCACCAGCACATCGGCATCCGCCACGGCCTCGCGTGCCGCTGGCGTCATCAAATGCAGCCCTGCCGGCCCCATGCCCACTACCGTTAGCATTGCATCTCCTCCACAATCTCTTCGATCGGACGATTGCTACCGAGGATCTGGTTATCAAAAGAGAACATGATGGCGTCGCAGGTAGGTGGCGTTTTCGTGAAGCGCAGCATCTGCATCACGCGCATACAGATGCGTTGCGCAAGATGGTTGTAAATATGTTGAAAACCGTATGCTTCAATGTGCTCCATTGCCGCTTCGGTGGTATCGCAGTCGCTGACCCGGGTCAGTAACTCAAGCGGCGCGCCAAGCAGTGCCAGATGCGCCACCAGGGTTTCCATGCGGGCATCTGCGATGTGGCTGTGAGTGTGGAAAATCCCCGCGGCTATTTTAATCAACTTACCGGGATGGCCGATCAACACGATATGGCGGTATCCCAGACGTACCGCTTCTTCAATCATGTAGCCGACGAAATTGCTCATGGTGACGACAACCTGCGTGTCGATCCCCATCTGTTCGCGCACAAAACGCTCGCCGTGGTTTCCCGGCACCAGCACAACGCGTTCCAGACCGGCGGCGCGTTTGATTTCCAGCTCCAGCGACAGCGAGCGTTTCCAGCTCTCCTCCGACATCGGAGTGACAATGCCGGTGGTTCCAATGATCGAAATACCGCCCAAAATACCGAGGCGCGCGTTATAGGTTTTCTGCGCCCGTTCTTCCCCCTCCGGGGCAAAAATTTCAATATCCGCTCCCCGCGCCGGGCCTATCGCTTCGCGTACTACAGACTCAATGGTATGGCGCGGAGTACGATTAATCGCCGCGCTGCCCACCGGCAGTCCAATTCCCTTACGCGTCACGGTTCCCACGCCTTCTCCGCCCTGCAACGTAATCTCGCCGCTATCGTTCAGCGTTACGCGGGCAAAAATCAGCATTCCGTGCGTGGCATCGACATCATCGCCGCCGTCCTTACGGATCGCGGCAATCGCCTGCCGCCCTTCGATATGCGGCGACTCGACGTTCAGGCACAATGTCACCCCGGACGGCGTAACGATGGAGACCTGATGAATCAGATGCTGGCGTAACACCATCAACGCGGCGACCTTTGCCGCAGCGGTCGCGCACGATCCGGTGGTATACCCTTTTCGCAACGCTTTGCCGTTGTGCCAGACAGGCGCGTCGAAGGATTGATCGCTCATCGCGCCCCCTGCAAGTAATAGAGCATGGCGTTTACGATCGCGGCGGCGACGTTGCTTCCTCCTTTACGCCCCAGCGCCGCGATAGCTGGCAACGCGCTTTTCGTCAGCGCATCTTTAGACTCCGCCGCCCCGACGAACCCGACCGGTACGCCTACCACGCCGCTCACGGCAACGTCATGCTCAAGCAACCGGAACAGCGCCGTCGGTGCATTGCCGAATACAAACACCTTTTCACTCTCTTCCGTCACGGCGATATCCACCGCCGCCATTGATCGGGTAATCCCCTGCGCTTTTGCTTCCGCCACAACTCGCGGATCGCTGATATAGCAACGGCATTCACCGCCAAACGTCGCCAGCAATGTTTTATTGATGCCGGAAAGCGCCATTGTAGTATCGGTATAGATAATGGATGGGCGACTCAGCGCCGCGCAGAGTCGCTCCAGCGCGTCATCGGAAAACCAGAGAATATCCAGCCAGTCAAAGTCGGCGGTGGTGTGAATCACCCGCTTGATGATCGCTTCGTGAAGCGGGCTGGCAAACTGATACTCCGGGCGTGTCTCGCGAATGATCTCGCCAATGATGTCGAAACTTTTGGCCTCAATCGCCTGGGGCTGCTGAATATATTGCATCGTCTGTTATCCTCAGGCTGCGCCAACCAGCAGGCACCGTACGGCGATAAACAGCGCCAGTGCCAGGGTCGAGGCTACCCACATCAATCGAATCGTTCGGGAAATGTCATCTACTGAAATGCCGCGCTGCGCGTCGCCTATCCAGGGTTTTTCAACACGCTCGCCAAAGTAGTCATTCGGGCCGCCAAGACGAATACCCAGCGCACCGGCAACAGAGGCTTCTGACCACGCGCAGTTAGGACTGCTGTGGTTGTAGCGATCCCGCCAGCCGATATGCAGGGCGCGATAGCCGTCGTAACGACACAACGTCGCGGCAATGCTCAGCAGCAGCCAGCTCAGACGCGCCGGGATAACGTTCGCAATATCATCCAGACGGGCGCTGACCATACCAATGGCGCGATATTTTTCGTGTTTATAGCCAACCATTGAATCGAGGGTATTTACGGCTTTGTACGCCATTGCCAGCGGCGCGCCGCCCAAAAAGAGGAAAAAAAGCGGGGCGATGATGCCGTCTACGGTGTTCTCGGCGACCGTTTCCACCACGGCACGATTAACCTGTTCAGGCTGTAACTGTGAGGTATCCCGTCCGACAATCCATGACAGCTTCTCGCGGCTTTCAGCTAAATCGCCCGCCCGCAGCGGGCGTTCAACATCGCGGGCAGCATTCGCAAGACAGCGGCCAGCCAGCACGGTAAAAATCATCCAGATCTCTACCAGCCAGCCAAACCAGGGATGGATCGCGCTCGCCAGAGCCAGCACGCCCCAGGAAACCGCCCACGTCACGCCGACCACCACCAGCCACATCACCGCTCCGCCAATGCGCAGCGATCTGTCGCTATGGCAGTAACGCCGCACAACACGTTGAGTTGCTGAAATTAAGTTGCCAATCCAGCGTACCGGATGCGGCCAGTTCTGCGGATCGCCAATAACGAAATCCAGAAGCCAGGCGATACACCACGCAAGCACGGTCATAGCGCCTCCCTTCCTGCCGCCAGCCAGTGGTTCAGCATTGCAGGGCGTTGTGCGAAATGAACGTGAAGGTAGCTTGCAAAGGTATTTCCCACCTGCCAGCCGCCAGACCATTCCTGCAATGTCTTACCATCGCGGACTTTACGGCACGCCATCACCGCCGGGTTTTCCGGGAGAAAATCAGAATAGTGGAACTCATGTCCACGCAGCACTTCGCCTGCCGCCGCCAGCAGCGTTTGCTCTCTGGCCTGCGCTTCGCAGTAGCCAAAGCGGGTCAACCGTTTCCCCATTTTGCTGTGCCCCGGAATCACATCCACCATCCGGTGAATCTCTCCACTGGCGTCCTCCAGGGTACTGCCGAGGTACATCAGCCCGCCGCACTCTGCGTAAATCGCCACGCCGCGCTGATGGGCGGCGCGCATTTGCGCCAGCATTGGGGTGTTCGCCGCCAGCGCGCCGGCGTGTAGCTCGGGGTATCCGCCTCCCAGCCAGATCATCTGGCATTCCGGCAGCGTGCTGTCATGCAGTGGACTGAAACGCGTCATCGTTACGCCAGTACGTTCCAGCAGTTTGATGTTATCGGGATAGTAAAAGTTAAACGCTTCGTCATCCGCGATGGCAACGGTAAGTCCTTTTCCCGCCTGCGGGTCGGGTAACGCCGGCCACTCGCCAGCAGGCAGCGCGGTTAGCTGACTCAGGGAAAGAAGCGCATCAATGTCCAGCGTTCGTTCAAGCGTATCGGCAAAATCCTGCCACGGCTGTTGATTAACGACGGACTCACGCGCGGTAATCAGCCCCAGATGACGCTCCGGCAACGCCACGCCTTCCACTCCGGGAACATAGCCAAGCACCGGTAGCGAACAATAGCGTTCAATCGCCGTTTTCAGGAGTTGGTAGTGAGTTTCGCTATTAACGCGATTAACAATCACGCCAGCGATATTGAGGTCAGGATCAAAGTGCTGAAATCCCATTACCATTGCGGCAATGGAGGTAGAAACGGCTTTACCGTCCACCAGTAAAATCACGGGGCAGCCCAGCTGTTTCGCCATCGCCGCCGTACTACAGTAGTTCGGGTCGGTGCCATAGCCGTCATAGAGTCCCATCACGCCTTCGATCACCGCGACGTCCGCCTGCTGCATGTGTTCACAAAACAGCGCGTTAAGCACGGGCTCCGGGAGCATAAAGCTGTCGAGGTTACGGGACGCACTGCCGCATACTGCCGTATGCCAGCCGGTATCGAGATAATCAGGGCCGACTTTGCATGGCTGAACACGCATTCCACGTCTTTTCAGCAGACTCAGCAGACCAAGCGTGACGGTGGTTTTACCACAGCCGCTTCCGGTCCCTGCGAGAATAAATGCGTGAAGCTTTGCCGCCATACCCTGATCCTGTTCAGGGTGGTAGAGGTATTGTTTAGCTGCGTATTACCCCAGTCTTTCGACTGTACGCTACTGAGCAACCCACTTCCCACCGAAGTTGTTGGTAAATACCGACAGGCAGGTCTTCTGGCTTAGCGTCCTCCTCGCCCGTCCTTCCCAATCTTGCGATCAGTGGTCTTACGGGGTCGTCAGCATCACAGCAGCGGGGGCTGCGGGGGATTCTCACCCCCTTCCCTGACACAAATGTGCCAAACCTGTCGGCTGATGTTATGAGCATCACTTTCTCGCTCATAACGACAATTAAATTTTAATTACCTGTTACGCGCCATTATGCCAACGCAATGGTGTAATGACGCCTGTTTTGAATGAAACACTGCGCAAAAGAATAATGAAACCTATTCATAATGACACTGTATCTCATCACAAAAATAAAAACTGGCTCAGTTTATCCTTCAGATAACATTATTTTGTTGCGCTATGACAATTTATTGCTCTGCTATAGTTTTTTTCATTTTATAATGACTGACATACAATACGATATCAAAAATCGGCAATAGCAAAATATTGCTATTTATGCGGACTCGGCGGACGAATTATCATTTATTTGCTGACGGAAAGCCTGTGGCGTGATCTGATAGGTCTGACGGAACACTTTGCAAAAATAACTGGTTTGAGAAAAGCCTAAATTACGTGCAATGCTGGCGATACTCCAGTCACTGTGACAAAGCAGCTCTCTGGCGCTGGCCATGCGCTGTTGGTTTACCCAGGCATTAAAACCGATTCCCTGATATTTCTTGAATAACTTACTAAAGTAGTACGGGCTGAGGTAGACGTGAGAAGCGACATCTTCAAGGCGAAGATCGTCCGATAAATGCGCATCAATGTAGCGTAACGCTTTCTTCATTTTGCTGTCGTGGGGATTGGGCCCACGTTGCGAACGAGCAGGTTCCGCTTGCGGCGGATTGTCTTTGATAACAACAAAATTAAGTTGTTTTTTAAGGCAATTTTCCACAATCAGCTTCAGCAGATCCGCAGAGGCTATCACCCGCGCGTAGTCCATTTCGGGGACGTTTCGGAACTCATTCAACAGTTCAGGATCGGCCTGCCAGCGATCATCGACATTAAGAATATCAACCAGTCCGACATCATCGCTTAAACGTACCTGACCGCATAACACAAACCCCACCAGATGACCGGCAATCACCAAAGGAATGGAGAAATCGGTTAGCCCGGCATGGCAACGATAAATACAGGGCTGATCTGATTTTGACGCTTCCAGCCCCCCGCAGCGATCGCTCATACGGCAACGAATACTGTGTTGAGGATGTTGACGCATTAGCTGACAAAAAGGCGTGAAATTGAATAACTCAGAAATTTCATCACCGTGAATATTGACAACCACGACCGCCAGACTGGTGGCTTGTGCAAAATCCTGTGCGATTTTATTAATGAGTTCTGAGTTCAGGGCACTCGCAGAAATCATGATAAAACCCCTCAGTTAATTTATTGTTGCAAATAGAACATTTATTTCACATTTACCTTTCATCATCACCATACTGTATTAGTGATAAAAAAGTATAAGGGACAATAACAAAAGTCTCCCATCCGTGGGAGACGTTTTGACCAGTTCGTGAAACCAGATCACGAAATGATTTTACGTGTTTCAAAAATACATACGTCCCGTCGTGTTAACGTCCATTTTCCTCCAGCTTACAGGTATTGCACGGTAAATTTTTACCAATCAGGTAACGATAAACCGCAGCTCCGGCGCAAGCTCCGACAATCGGCGCAATAATCGGCACAATAAAATAAGGAATATCGCGCCCACCGGTCATGGCAATGTCTCCCCAACCGGCAAACCACGCGAATAATTTTGGACCAAAATCACGCGCCGGATTCATCGCAAACCCCGTAAGCGGCCCGGTAGACGCCCCGATAACGGCAACCAAAATACCGATAAGCAAAGGCGCCAGCGGCCCTTTAGGAACCCCATTGCCATCATCGGTCAGCGCCATGATCATCCCCATCAGAATCGAGGTAATGACCACTTCGACCAGCGCCGCCTGCCATACGCTCAGCGCGGCTGCCGGGTAGGTACTGAAAATACTGGCAAGTTGCAGACTCTCCACGCTGCCGCGCACCATATGGTTCGCCGCTTCAAACTCGGTAAATAAGCTACCGTAGAGCAGATAGGCCAACAGCGCGCCGCCAAACGCTCCGGCAACCTGAGCGATGGAATAAGGCAAGACCTTTCGCCCAGGGAAACAGGCAAACAACCACAGCGCAATGGTAATCGCCGGGTTCAGGTGCGCGCCCGATATCCCGGCCGTGAGATAAACGGCAAGCGAGATCCCAAGCCCCCAAATGATGCAGATCTCCCATAGCCCCAGACTCGCACCCGCAACCTTTAATGCACTCAGGCAACCGATACCAAAGAACAAAAACAGCCCGGTGCCCAAAAACTCGGCAATACATTGTGCTTTTAGTGAATCGTTCATTGTGACACCTTCTAAGCAGAGTTCGTGTCTTTACCAGCACAACGCCGTACTGGCAGTAGAGTACAACGAGCATCACTATAAAAAGCGGCACCTGTAAATTGTTGGCAATCTGCCGTTAACCTGCCCCGAAAAATCGTGTTGCTATAGCAAAATATTGCTCTCTGTTTATTCTCCAGGGCAATAATGGAGCGTACTCTAACGAATAAAATGCCAGATTAGGAATAATAAAAAATTGCGATCACCAGATATTCGTTTTCAAACAAATATCACAATTCCATTTTTCGCGTAGCAAAAGTTATTTATTTTGTCACCCTGTAAAATGTAAAAATGGAATAGCGAAAACGAAATAATCATATCAAAAACAACACACTAAACATTTAAATTCAACGAGTTATAAAAAATCACAGCAATTTAGTGCTATTGAGCACCCATTATTTTTTCATTCTCTTTTTCAAGTCAGCCATTCTTTTTCCTCGCTTCTTTTTATAGTCATCAACATCGGGACAACCCAGGCGAGGTCTTTATGCAACAAGAAGCATTAGGAATGGTAGAAACCAAAGGCTTAACCGCAGCCATAGAGGCCGCAGACGCAATGGTGAAGTCAGCCAATGTGATGTTAGTCGGCTACGAAAAAATTGGCTCCGGGCTGGTAACGGTCATCGTTCGCGGTGACGTTGGCGCAGTAAAAGCGGCAACCGATGCGGGCGCCGCTGCCGCACGCAACGTGGGAGAAGTGAAAGCCGTACACGTTATTCCACGCCCTCATACCGATGTAGAAAAAATCTTACCGAAGGGAATTAGCCAATGAGCAGCAATGAACTGGTGGAACAGATCATGGCGCAGGTGATTGCCCGTGTGGCAACGCCAGAACAAACGGCCATTCCTGAAGAAACCCACCCAATACGAGAGACGGCTATGGCAGAGAAAAGTTGCAGTTTAACGGAATTTGTCGGCACCGCGATTGGCGACACCGTCGGTCTGGTGATCGCAAATGTGGACAGTGCCTTACTGGAAGCGATGAAGCTGGAAAAGCGCTACCGCTCCATCGGAATCCTTGGCGCGCGAACTGGCGCAGGCCCACACATTATGGCCGCCGATGAAGCAGTAAAAGCGACCAATACCGAAGTGGTCAGCATTGAGCTTCCCCGCGATACCAAAGGCGGCGCAGGCCACGGTTCGCTGATTATTTTAGGCGGCAATGATGTTTCGGACGTGAAGCGCGGCATTGAAGTTGCGCTGAAAGAACTCGACCGGACGTTCGGCGACGTATACGCCAATGAAGCCGGACATATCGAGCTGCAATACACCGCCCGCGCCAGCTATGCGCTTGAAAAAGCCTTTGGCGCGCCAATTGGCCGCGCCTGCGGCGTGATTGTCGGCGCCCCCGCCTCTGTTGGCGTGCTGATGGCGGATACCGCGCTGAAATCCGCCAATGTTGAGGTCGTGGCTTACAGCTCTCCGGCACACGGCACCAGCTTCAGTAACGAAGCCATTCTGGTGATTTCCGGGGATTCCGGCGCGGTGCGTCAGGCGGTTATTTCAGCCCGTGAAATCGGCAAAACCGTTCTGTCCACCCTCGGCACGACGCCGAAAAACGATCGTCCGTCCTACATCTGATATCCGTGAGGCTGATTCATGAGATCGAAAAGATTTGAAGCACTGGCGAAACGTCCTGTGAATCAGGACGGCTTCGTTAAGGAGTGGATCGAAGAAGGCTTCATTGCGATGGAAAGCCCGAACGATCCCAAACCGTCGATTAAAATCGTTAACGGCGCGGTTACCGAGCTGGACGGCAAAGCCGCCAGCGAATTTGACCTGATCGACCACTTTATCGCCCGCTACGGTATTAACCTGGCGCGCGCGGAAGAAGTGATGGCGATGGACTCGGTCAAACTCGCTAATATGCTGTGCGATCCAAACGTCAAACGCAGCGACATCGTTCCGCTCACCACGGCGATGACGCCAGCAAAAATCGTTGAAGTCGTCTCACACATGAACGTGGTAGAGATGATGATGGCGATGCAAAAAATGCGCGCCCGCCGCACGCCTTCTCAGCAGGCGCATGTCACCAACGTGAAAGACAACCCGGTTCAGATTGCCGCCGATGCCGCAGAAGGCGCGTGGCGTGGGTTTGATGAGCAAGAGACAACGGTTGCGGTTGCGCGCTACGCCCCGTTCAATGCTATCGCTCTGCTGGTGGGTTCCCAGGTCGGTCGCCCAGGCGTATTAACGCAGTGTTCACTGGAAGAAGCCACCGAACTGAAGCTCGGTATGCTGGGCCACACCTGCTACGCCGAAACCATTTCCGTCTATGGTACTGAACCGGTCTTTACTGATGGCGACGATACCCCCTGGTCAAAAGGCTTCCTCGCCTCTTCCTATGCCTCTCGCGGCCTGAAAATGCGCTTTACCTCGGGGTCGGGTTCCGAAGTACAGATGGGCTATGCTGAAGGCAAATCAATGCTCTATCTGGAAGCCCGCTGTATCTATATCACCAAAGCCGCAGGCGTTCAGGGTCTACAGAACGGTTCTGTCAGCTGCATCGGCGTTCCTTCCGCCGTACCGTCAGGCATTCGCGCCGTACTGGCGGAAAACCTGATCTGCTCCGCGCTGGATCTGGAATGCGCCTCCAGTAACGACCAGACCTTCACCCACTCCGATATGCGTCGTACCGCGCGTCTGCTGATGCAGTTCCTGCCGGGTACTGACTTCATCTCCTCGGGTTATTCCGCCGTACCGAACTACGACAACATGTTTGCCGGTTCAAACGAAGATGCGGAGGACTTCGACGACTACAACGTTATCCAGCGTGACCTGAAAGTGGACGGTGGTCTGCGTCCGGTTCGCGAAGAAGACGTTATCGCCATCCGTAATAAAGCCGCGCGCGCGCTGCAAGCCGTGTTTGCCGGAATGGGGCTGCCGCCGATTACCGATGAAGAGGTTGAAGCCGCAACCTACGCTCACGGCTCGAAAGATATGCCTGAACGTAACATCGTCGAAGACATCAAGTTCGCGCAAGAGATCATCAACAAAAACCGTAACGGTCTGGAAGTGGTGAAAGCCCTTGCAAAAGGCGGTTTCACCGACGTCGCGCAAGACATGCTCAACATCCAGAAAGCCAAGTTAACCGGAGACTATCTGCATACCTCCGCCATTATCGTCGGCGACGGGCAGGTGCTCTCTGCGGTGAATGACGTCAACGATTATGCCGGTCCGGCAACAGGTTATCGCCTGCAAGGCGAACGCTGGGAAGAGATTAAAAACATCCCTGGCGCACTCGATCCCAACGAACTTGGCTAAGGGGTGAAAAATGGAAATTAATGAAAAGCTGCTGCGCCAGATAATCGAAGACGTGCTGTCCGACATGCAAACCAGCGATAAGCCCGTCTCCTTTCGCGCACCGACAGCATCAACTTCGCCGCAAGCCGCAGCACCGCAAGACGACGGTTTTCTGACGGAAATTGGCGAGGCCAGACAAGGTACGCAGCAGGATGAAGTGATCATTGCCGTGGGCCCGGCATTTGGCCTGTCGCAGACCGTGAATATCGTCGGCTTGCCGCACAAAAATATCCTGCGTGAAGTGATCGCCGGTATTGAAGAAGAAGGCATTAAAGCCCGCGTGATCCGCTGCTTTAAATCCTCTGACGTGGCGTTCGTCGCCGTTGAAGGCAACCGCCTCAGCGGCTCCGGCATTTCAATCGGTATTCAGTCAAAAGGCACTACCGTTATTCATCAGCAAGGGCTGCCGCCGCTCTCCAATCTGGAGTTATTCCCTCAGGCGCCGCTGCTGACGCTGGAAACGTATCGTCAGATTGGCAAGAACGCCGCGCGCTATGCGAAGCGTGAGTCACCACAACCGGTTCCGACCTTAAATGACCAAATGGCGCGCCCGAAGTACCAGGCGAAATCCGCCATTCTGCACATTAAAGAGACGAAGTATGTCGTGACGGGCAAAAACCCGCAGGAACTGCGCGTGGCGCTTTAACAAAGGATACCTCCATGAATACCGACGCAATTGAATCGATGGTTCGGGACGTGTTGAGCCGCATGAACAGCTTGCAGGGCAACGCACCTGCTCCAGCCGCAGCAAGCGCATCAACGCATACCGCAAAAGTGACGGATTATCCGCTGGCGAATAAACATCCAGAATGGGTAAAAACCGCCACCAATAAAACGCTGGATGAATTCACGCTGGAAAACGTCCTCAGCGACAAAGTGACTGCACAGGATATGCGTATCACGCCGGATACGCTGCGCATTCAGGCGGCTATCGCCAGAGATGCCGGACGTGACCGCCTGGCGATGAACTTTGAGCGCGCAGCGGAACTGACCGCCGTACCGGACGATCGAATCCTTGAGATCTACAACGCTCTGCGTCCATACCGCTCGACGAAAGAAGAGCTGATGGCTATCGCAGACGATCTGGAAAATCGCTATCAGGCGAAGATTTGCGCAGCTTTCGTGCGTGAAGCGGCAACGTTATACGTCGAGCGTAAAAAACTCAAAGGTGACGATTAATTTTAGGGAAATACGATGCGATACATAGCTGGCATTGATATTGGCAACTCATCAACAGAAGTCGCGCTGGCGCGGCTGGATGAGGCTGGCGCGCTGACCATTACCGGCAGCGCGCTGGCGGAAACCACCGGAATTAAAGGCACATTACGAAATGTGTTTGGTATTCAGGAGGCGCTTACGCTTGCGGCAAAAAACGCAGGCATCAATGTCAGCGATATTTCGCTTATCCGCATCAACGAAGCCACACCGGTCATTGGCGATGTCGCGATGGAAACCATCACGGAAACCATCATTACCGAGTCCACAATGATCGGCCATAACCCTAAAACCCCAGGCGGGGTCGGTCTGGGTGTGGGAGTGACCATTACGCCGCAAGAGTTATTAACCCGCCCGGCGGATACGCCTTATATCCTGGTCGTGTCATCGGCGTTCGATTTCGCCGATGTCGCCACCATGATTAACGCCTCCGTACGCGCCGGATATCAACTCACCGGCGTCATTTTGCAGCAAGACGACGGCGTCCTGGTCAGCAACCGCCTGGAACAGCCTTTACCGATCGTCGATGAAGTGCTCTATATCGACCGGATTCCGCTGGGCATGCTGGCCGCAATTGAGGTTGCCGTACCAGGGAAAGTGATTGAAACGCTCTCTAACCCTTACGGTATTGCCACGGTTTTCGGCCTTAATGCCGAAGAAACCAAAAATATCGTCCCTATGGCGCGCGCGCTGATTGGCAATCGCTCCGCCGTCGTCGTGAAAACGCCATCAGGGGATGTCAAAGCACGCGCCATTCCCGCCGGGAATCTGGAACTGCTTTCTCAGGGACGCACGCTCCGTGTAGATGTTGCCGCCGGTGCTGAAGCCATCATGAAAGCGGTGGGCGAATGCCGCAAGCTGGACAACGTGACCGGCGAAGCCGGTACCAATATTGGCGGCATGCTGGAACATGTACGCCAGACCATGGCGGAACTGACCAATAGGCCCAGCAACGAGATCTTCATTCAGGATTTGCTGGCTGTCGATACTTCCGTTCCGGTGAGCGTTACCGGCGGGCTGGCTGGCGAATTTTCTCTGGAGCAGGCCGTGGGCATCGCCTCAATGGTGAAATCCGACCGTCTGCAAATGGCGATGATCGCCCGCGAAATCAAACAGAAGCTGAGTGTTGACGTTCAGGTTGGCGGTGCTGAGGCTGAAGCGGCGATTTTAGGCGCGTTGACGACTCCCGGCACCACGCGTCCGCTGGCGATTCTCGATTTGGGCGCAGGTTCGACAGATGCCTCCATCATCAATCCCAAAGGGGAGATCATTGCCACCCACCTCGCAGGGGCTGGCGATATGGTCACGATGATTATTGCCCGTGAGCTGGGTCTGGATGACCGCTATCTGGCAGAAGAGATTAAAAAGTATCCACTCGCGAAGGTGGAAAGCCTTTTTCATCTGCGTCACGAAGATGGCAGCGTCCAGTTTTTCCCCACCCCGCTGCCGCCAGCCGTATTTGCCCGCGTATGTGTGGTGAAGCCTGATGAACTGGTTCCATTACCCGGCGATTTAGCGCTGGAAAAAGTACGCGCCATTCGCCGCAGCGCCAAAGAGCGGGTTTTCGTCACTAACGCCCTGCGCGCGCTGCGCCAGGTCAGCCCGACCGGCAACATTCGTGACATTCCTTTTGTTGTGCTGGTTGGCGGATCGTCTCTGGATTTCGAGATCCCGCAACTCGTCACCGATGCGCTGGCGCACTATCGCCTGGTGGCCGGTCGCGGAAACATTCGCGGCACAGAAGGCCCGAGAAATGCGGTCGCGACCGGGCTGATTCTCTCCTGGCATAAGGAGTTCGCGCATGGACAGTAACGCCAGTACCCCGGCTATCGTTATTTCGACCATCAATGACGGTATCACGGTCTGGAAAGAGGTGCTTCTCGGTATTGAAGAAGAAGGTATCCCCTTTGTTATCCAGACGCAGACTGACGGTGACGTGACCCATTGTGCCTGGCAGGCGGCGCGTCGGTCTCCGCTACTCGTCGGCATCGCCTGCGACAAAGAAAAGCTGGTTGTGCATTACAAGAATTTACCCGCATCAGCGCCGCTTTTTACGCTGATGTATCACCAGGACAGCCATGCCCGGCGAAGTGCTGGTAACAACGCGGCAAGGTTAGTCAAAGGGATCCCCTTTCGGGATCTGAATACCTAAGCAACAGGAGAATCGCAGTATGAACAACGCACTGGGACTGGTTGAAACAAAAGGGTTAGTCGGCGCTATCGAAGCCGCTGACGCCATGGTGAAGTCCGCCAACGTGCAACTGGTGGGCTATGAAAAAATCGGCTCCGGCCTGGTCACCGTTATGGTTCGCGGTGATGTTGGCGCGGTTAAAGCGGCAGTCGATGCGGGAAGCGCCGCAGCAAGCGCCGTGGGCGAGGTGAAATCTTGCCACGTTATTCCACGTCCGCACAGCGACGTTGAGGCCATTTTACCCAAGTCAGCCTAAACGGCCGCAACCAAGGAGCACAGCGTGAAGCAATCACTGGGATTACTTGAAGTTAGTGGTCTGGCATTAGCCATCAGTTGCGCGGATGTCATGGCGAAAGCCGCTTCCATCACGCTGGTGGGGCTTGAGAGAACCAACGGTTCTGGCTGGACGGTGATCAAAATCACCGGTGATGTGGCCTCCGTGCAGTCCGCCATCATCACCGGTGCCAGTTTTGCCGATCAGCAGCAGGGGCTGATCGCCCATAAAGTTATCGCCAGGCCTGGGGAGGGGATTCTTTCCCGCGCGACGGTTATTCCGCCCGCGCCCATGCCAGCCCCGGAACCTGAAACAGAACCTGAATCTGAACCTGACGTCGTTGTTGTAGAAGAGTCAGTACCGGAAGCAGAACCCGAAGCCGGAATGGTCAGTTGCAATCTCTGTCTTGACCCTGCCTGTAAGCGGCAAAAAGGCGAGCCCCGGTCACTCTGCCTGCATTCAGGTAAGTGAGGTAAAGCGTAATGGATAAACAGCTTCTGGAAACAACCGTCAGCAAAGTGCTGGATGAAATGCGTGAGCGCCCTATTCCTCTGGGTGTTTCCAACCGTCATATCCATCTTAGCGCTGAAGACTATGCCCGGCTTTTCCCTGGTCAGCCAATCAGCGAGAAAAAAGCGCTGCTCCAGCCTGGGCAATATGCGGCCGACCAGACCGTCACGCTTATTGGCCCTAAAGGTCAGTTAAAGAATGTGCGTCTGCTCGGCCCCCTTCGCCGTACCAGCCAGGTTGAGATTTCCCGCACCGATGCCAGAACATTGGGCATCGCTGCGCCGCTGCGCATGTCGGGAGACCTTAAAGGAACGCCAGGCATTCGTCTTGTTAGCCCCTTCGCCGAGCTGGATCTCGCATCCGGCGTGATTGTCGCCCAACGCCACATTCATATGTCACCGCTTGATGCGTTGATATTTCGCGTTGCGCATGGCGATAAAGTTTCTGTCGCTATTGAAGGCAATGCGCGCAGGCTAATTTTCGACAACGTCGCGATTCGTGTCTCTGCGGATATGCGTCTTGAAATGCACATCGACACAGACGAAGCCAATGCCGCAGGCGCCGACAGCCCGGACGCGTTTGCCACTCTGGTTACACCGCGATGAACGGCGAGATGTTGCAGCGCATTATTGAGGAGGTCATTTCCCGCTTGCAGCGTCGGGCGGAAAGCACGGCCACGCTCAGTATTTCGCAACTGCGGGAGGCCGATTCCCGCGCGCTGTTTTGTCAGTATGCGGCGCTGCATATTGTGCAGGCAGATCTGCCTTCGCTGACGTATATCGCAGAGCAGGATGTCGACGACCCTGTAGCGAAGAAAGTCCATGACGCACTGGCATCAGGTATTCGTCTACAGATATCCCTGCACCATCGCCTGTTGCCGTCGCTGCCGGTGAAAAAGCTGGCGCGTCTGCCTATCAGGCTGGTCGATGAACGAGGGCAAACAATCTGCCTGCATCCGACCACTCTTTTGAGTTACGCCGACGTCGCCCTACTCGCGGGGCAATTACTGGTGCTGCGTCGTCGCTGTGTCGTCACCGCTCTGGCCCGTGAAGCCGCCAGCGCGCGGAATATTCAACTTATTAAGCAGGAGTGAACCATGCATCTGGCACGAGTCACAGGCGCGGTGGTATCCACGCAAAAATCGCCCTCTCTGGTTGGGAAAAAACTTTTGCTGGTACGTCGGGTAAGTGCCGATGGAGAGCTTCCCGACCCGCCCATTACCGGAGATGAGGTTGCCGTCGATTCCGTCGGCGCTGGCGTGGGTGAACTGGTTTTACTCAGCAGCGGCTCCAGCGCCAGACATGTTTTTTCCAGCCCGAACGAGGCCATCGATCTGGCCATTGTCGGCATCGTAGACACGCTTTCTCATTAAGGAGCGGATGATGGCGATTTATACCCGAACAGGAGATTCCGGCACTACGGCCTTATTTACCGGCCAACGGGTCAGTAAAACGCATCCACGCGTCGAAACCTACGGCACGCTGGATGAACTCAATGCAGCGCTAAGTTTATGCGTTTGCGCCACAACCTGCGCGCAACACCGCACGTTGCTCGAATCTATTCAGATGCAGATATTCTGGTTTAGCGCCGAACTCGCCAGCGAAAGCAAGCAGCCGTCGCCGGAGCAGCGCTATATCAGCGCGGAAGATATTGCCGCGCTTGAAGCGGCTATTGATACCGCGATGGGACGCGTTACGCCTTTACACAGTTTTATTTTACCTGGCCGTTGCGAAGCCGCGAGTCGCCTGCACTTTGCCCGCACGCTTGCCCGTCGGGCTGAAAGACGTCTGGTCGAGCTGTCGGCAACCGCCAGCGTCAGGCACGTCCTGATGCGCTACATCAACCGCTTATCTGATTGCCTGTATGCGTTGGCGCGCGCCGAAGATCATGACGCTCATCAGAACAACATCATTCGGGAGGTCACTGAGCGCTACCTGGCCTCAACCCCGGCCTCTGTCGTCAAGGAGTCCTCTATGGCCCTCTCTTTTCACGAGCTTCATCAGTTAACTCGTTCAGCGGTGGCGCGGGCGGAGGCGCTTCAGGTCCCTGTGGTCGTCAGCATTGTGGATGCCAACGGCACCGAAACCGTGACCTGGCGTATGCCGGACGCTCTGCTGGTGAGCAGTGAACTGGCGCCAAAAAAAGCCTGGACCGCCGTCGCCATGAAAACAGCCACCCACGAACTGGCCTGCGCCGTTCAGCCGGGCGCTTCGCTCTACGGTCTGGAAAGCCATATGCAGGGGAAAGTCGTCACTTTTGGCGGCGGATTCGCGTTATGGCGTGATGGTCTGCTCATTGGGGGTCTTGGCATCAGCGGCGGGAGCGTTGAACAGGACATGGATATTGCACAAGCCGCCATTGCGGCAATTAACGTGAGAACACATCAATGAATACTTCTGAACTGGAAACCCTCATCCGTAATATTTTAAGCGAACAGTTGGCGCCTGCGCAGGCCGAAACGCAAGGACACGGTATTTTTCAGTCCGTCGGTGAAGCGATAGACGCGGCGCATCAGGCTTTCTTACGTTATCAGCAGTGTCCGCTCAAAACGCGCAGCGCCATTATCAGCGCCCTGCGCCAGGAGCTTACGCCGCATCTTGCCACGCTGGCGGCGGAGAGCGCAGCGGAAACGGGGATGGGAAACAAAGAAGATAAATTCCTTAAAAACAAAGCCGCGCTGGATAACACGCCAGGCATTGAGGATTTGACAACCACGGCCCTCACCGGCGATGGCGGCATGGTGCTGTTTGAATATTCACCGTTCGGCGTCATTGGTTCCGTCGCGCCCAGCACCAACCCTACCGAAACCATTATTAACAACAGCATCAGTATGCTGGCTGCGGGCAACAGCGTTTATTTCAGCCCGCATCCTGGCGCGAAAAACGTCTCACTCAAATTGATCGGCATGATCGAAGATATCGCTTTCCGCTGCTGCGGCATCCGCAATCTGGTCGTCACTGTCGCAGAACCGACTTTTGAGGCAACCCAGCAAATGATGGCGCATCCCAATATTGCGGTGCTGGCTATTACTGGCGGCCCCGGCATTGTTGCGATGGGAATGAAAAGCGGTAAAAAGGTCATTGGCGCCGGGGCGGGCAATCCGCCCTGTATCGTTGATGAGACCGCCGATATCGTCAAAGCGGCCGAAGATATCATCAACGGCGCAGCGTTCGATTACAACCTGCCCTGCATCGCAGAAAAAAGTCTGATTGTCGTGGAGAGCGTCGCCGAGCGCCTGGTTCAGCAAATGCAGGCTTTCGGCGCATTGCTGTTAAACGCTGCGGATATCGATAAATTACGCGCCGTCTGCCTCCCGGAAGGTCACGCGAATAAAAAACTGGTCGGGAAAAGCCCGGCCGCCATGCTGGAAGCCGCCGGTATTGCCGTTCCCGCAAAACCGCCGCGTTTGCTTATCGGTATCGTCAGTGCCGACGATCCGTGGGTAACCAGCGAACAGTTGATGCCAATGCTACCCGTCGTGAAGGTCGATAATTTCGACAGCGCGCTGGCACTGGCGCTAAAAGTTGAAGAAGGCCTGCACCATACCGCCATTATGCACTCGCAGAATGTCTCTCGCCTGAATCTGGCGGCGCGCACCTTACAGACCTCTATTTTTGTGAAAAACGGCCCTTCCTATGCCGGTATCGGCGTTGGCGGCGAAGGGTTTACCACCTTTACCATCGCCACCCCGACCGGCGAAGGGACAACCTCGGCACGCACATTTGCCCGTTCCCGTCGCTGCGTACTGACCAACGGCTTTTCAATTCGCTAATGAGGTCGTTATGAATACGTTTTCACTACCAACCCGATTGTACAGTGGCAGAGGAAGTCTGGATGTGCTGACGCGTTTTACAAACCGTCATATCTGGATTATCTGTGATGGATTTCTGGCGCAATCACCGCTGATCAATACGCTGCGCGACGCCCTTCCAACGGATAATCGCATTAGCATATTCAGCGACATCACCCCGGACCCTACCATCGGTACGGTAGTGCAAGGTATTGCGCAGATGCATGCCCTGCGACCGGATGTAGTCATCGGCTTTGGCGGGGGATCGGCGCTCGACGCGGCAAAAGCCATCGTCTGGTTCAGCCGTCAGTTCGGCATCGAAATTGAAACCTGTGTTGCAATTCCCACCACCAGTGGCACCGGTTCCGAAGTCACCAGCGCATGCGTCATTAGCGATCCAGAAAAGGGCATTAAATATCCGTTATTTAATAAAGCGTTGTATCCAGATATGGCTATTCTCGACCCGACGCTGGTTGTCACCGTTCCGGCAAATATTACCGCCAACACGGGGATGGACGTCCTGACGCATGCGCTTGAAGCGTATGTGTCTCCGCACGCCAGCGACTTCACTGACGCGCTGGCGGAAAAAGCCGCGCAAATCGTCTTTCAGTATCTGCCCGTTGCGGTCAGGAAAGGGGATTGTCTGGCTACCCGTGGGAAGATGCACAACGCCTCAACGCTGGCGGGAATGGCGTTTAGTCAGGCTGGACTGGGGCTGAACCATGCTATTGCCCATCAGTTAGGCGGCCAGTTTCATCTACCGCACGGGCTTGCCAATGCGCTGCTGCTGACATCGGTCATCCGCTTTAACGCCCACGATCCTCGGGCGGCAAAACGATACGCAAGACTCGCGAAAGCCTGTCAACTCTGCCCCGCCAGCGCAAGCGAGACGTCATGCCTCAATGCGCTGATTCATCAGATTGAGCAGCTCAAAACACAGTGTGCGATTCCTTCATTCGCCCAGGCGCTTAAAGAGGGACGACAGGCGTATTCACAACGAATCCCGATCATGGTTCAGGCGGCGCTGGCTGATGTGACGTTAAGAACCAACCCGCGTACCGCCGATGCCAGCGCGATCCGGGAACTTCTTGAGGCGTTGTCATGAATACCGTCAGCGCCATTGAACAGGATAGCTATGATGCGCAAACCATACGCGATCGAGTACGTGCTGCGGGCGTGGTTGGCGCCGGGGGGGCGGGTTTTCCCGCCCACGTCAAACTACAGGCGCAGGTTGAGATCTTTTTGGTTAATGCTGCTGAATGTGAACCGATGCTCAAGGTTGATCAGCAATTAATGGCGCAGCAGCCCGCGCGCCTGATTCGCGGCGTGCAGTACGCCATGAAGGCAACCGGCGCACGCGAGGGGATTATTGCGTTAAAAGAAAAATACCACGATGCGATTGAGGCATTAACCCCCCTGCTACCTTCCAGTATCAGGCTGCATATTTTACCGGATGTCTACCCGGCCGGGGACGAAGTGCTGACCATCTGGATGGCGACAGGCCGACGCGTTCCGCCTGCGGCGTTACCGGTGAGCGTCGGCGTGGTGGTCAATAATGTTCAGACCGTACTGAATATCGCCCGTGCGGTAGAACAACAGTATCCCGTAACGCGCCGCACTCTTACCGTTAACGGCGCGGTTGCGAGGCCGCTGACCGTCACCGTTCCTGTCGGTATGCCTTTACGCGACGTTTTAGCACTTGCAGGCGGCGCCACCGTTGATGACCCCGGATTGATTAACGGCGGCCCCATGATGGGAAGCCTGGTGACATCGCTGGATTCACCGGTGACAAAGACCACCGGCGGCCTGTTAGTGTTACCAAAAAACCATCCCTTGATTCAGCGGCGAATGCAGGATGAACGCACCGTTTTGTCTGTTGCAAAAACCGTTTGCGAGCAATGCCGGTTATGTACTGATTTATGCCCCAGGCATTTGATCGGCCATGAGTTATCTCCCCATTTACTGGTACGCGCGGTGAACTATCAACAGGCCGCGACACCGCAACTCCTGCTTAGCGCGCTGACGTGTTCAGAATGCAATGTTTGCGAAAGCGTGGCATGCCCGGTGGGGATCTCCCCCATGCGCATTAACCGCATGCTGAAACGTGAGCTACGGGCGCAAAACCTCCGTTACGAAGGCCCGCTGAATCCCGCCGATGAAATGGCGAAATATCGGCTGGTGCCGATTAAACGATTAATTACCAAACTGGGGCTCAGCGACTGGTATCACGACGCGCCGCTAACGGACGTCGCCCCTTCAACAGACAAAACGACGCTGCTCTTGCGTCAGCATATTGGCGCCAGCGCCGTTCCCTGCGTGCAAAAAGGTGAACGCGTTGTCCGTGGACAGTGTGTCGCCGATATGCCATCTGGCGCGTTAGGCGCTCCCGTTCACGCCAGTATTGACGGCATTGTCAGCGACATTACTGAACACGCCATCACGGTTGTAAGAGGTTAACCATGTCTCAGGCTATAGGTATTTTAGAACTCACCAGCATCGCTAAAGGAATGGAAGCAGGCGATGCCATGCTGAAAAGCGCCAGCGTCAATTTACTGGTCAGTAAAACAATCTGTCCGGGTAAATTTTTACTGATGCTGGGCGGCGATGTCGGTGCGGTACAGCAGGCCATCGAAACGGGCACATCGCTGGCCGCAGACATGCTCGTGGATAGTCTGGTGCTACCGAATATTCATGCCAGCGTGCTGCCTGCGGTCAGCGGATTGAACAGCGTTGATCAACGTCAGGCCGTAGGGATCGTGGAAACCTGGAGCGTAGCAGCCTGTATCAGTGCCGCCGATCGCGCCGTTAAAGCCTCCAACGTGACGCTGGTGCGTGTCCATATGGCGTTCGGTATTGGCGGAAAATGTTACATGGTGGTGGCAGGCGATGTCTCCGATGTCAACAACGCCGTTACGGTAGCCAGTGAAAGCGCAGGCGAAAAAGGACTGCTGGTTTACCGCGCCGTGATCCCCCGTCCGCATGAAGCCATGTGGCGACAGATCGTGGAGGGATGATGGAAAAGCAACCGACAACGGAACGCATGATTCAGGAGTATGTTCCCGGGAAACAGGTGACGCTGGCGCATCTGATTGCTAACCCAGGCAAAGATCTCTTTAAAAAACTGGGTCTGCCGGATGCGGTGTCCGCTATTGGGATCCTGACCATTACGCCCAGCGAAGCCTCGATTATTGCCTGCGATATCGCCACCAAATCCGGCGCGGTCGAGATTGGTTTTCTTGACCGTTTCACCGGGGCCGTCGTGCTGACTGGCGATGTCTCAGCCGTCGAGTATGCGTTAAATCAGGTGACCAGAACATTGGGAGAAATGATGCGTTTTACCGCCTGCCCAATTACCCGGACATAACGCCATGAAACGCATTATGTTAATCGGCCCCAGCCAGTGCGGGAAAACCTCTCTTACACAGAGTCTGAACGGCGAAGCGCTTCATTACCAGAAAACACAGGCTATTGTCTGGTCGCCCGGTACGATCGATACGCCAGGCGAATATCTGGAGAACCGCTGTCTGTATAGCGCGCTGCTGGCAAGCGCCTGTGAAGCCGACATTATCGCGCTGGTTCTTAATGCCGATGCGCCGTGGTCGCCCTTCTCCCCCGGTTTTACCGGCCCAATGAACAAACCCGTTATCGGGATCGTCACCAAATCTGATTTGGCGGATTCGTCACGTATCTCATGCGTGGAAAACTGGCTGATTCAAGCCGGCGCGCAGAAAATTTTTGTCACCAGCGCGCTGATGAAATCCGGGATTGATGAAATGTTTGTTTTTCTGAGTGCTAAGGAACCCTTATGTCTCACAAAATAATGGCGATTAACGCCGGTAGCTCGTCGCTAAAATTCCAGTTGCTGGCAATGCCGCAGGGCGAAATGATCTGCCTGGGATTAATCGAACGTATCGGAATGGCGAACGCCAGAGTCACAATGAAAACATCCGCGCAAAAATGGCAAGAAACGGCCCCCATCGCCGATCACCGCGAAGCCGTTACCCTGCTGCTGGATAAGCTCCTCAGTCATCACATCATTAATACCTTACAGGATATTGACGGCGTGGGTCATCGCGTGGCGCACGGCGGAGAGTTCTTTAAGGATTCAGCGCGCGTGACCGATGAAACGCTCGCTCAAATTGAGCGTCTTGCCGAACTGGCCCCGTTGCATAACCCGGTTAACGTGCTCGGTATTCATATTTTTCGCCAGCTGTTACCCTCAACGCCTTCTGTGGCCGTATTCGATACCGCCTTTCATCAGACGCTGGACGAGTCGGCCTATATTTACCCCCTGCCCTGGCGTTATTACGCCGAGCTGGGTATTCGCCGCTATGGTTTTCACGGTACCAGCCATAAATATGTCAGCACGGCATTAGCTGAAAGACTGGGCGTCCCGCTCAGCGCCTTACGCGTTATTTGCTGCCATCTGGGTAATGGCAGCAGCATTTGCGCTATCAAAGGGGGGCAATCCGTCAATACATCAATGGGATTTACGCCACAATCAGGCGTGATGATGGGAACCCGTAGCGGAGACATCGATCCCTCCATTCTGCCCTGGATTGCAGAACGTGAAGGGAAGACGCCCCAGCAGCTTAATTATTTATTAAACAATGAGTCGGGGCTGCTGGGCATTTCCGGCGTTTCGCATGATTACCGCGACGTTGAGCAGGCCGCCGATGGCGGAAATCGCCGGGCGGCGCTTGCGCTTACGCTATTCGCTGAGCGCATTCGCGCGACAATCGGCAGTTATATCATGCAAATGGGCGGTCTGGATGCGCTCATTTTTACCGGTGGAATCGGCGAAAACTCCGCCCGTGCCAGAGCGGCAGTCTGCCATAATCTGCATTTCCTGGGGCTGAGTATTGATGAGGAAAAAAACCTGCGCAACGCTACGTTTATTCAGGCAGAAAACGCAGTGGTGAAAGTGGCGGTCATTAATACCAATGAAGAGCTTATGATCGCGCAAGATGTGATGCGGATTGCGTTAAGTGACAAGGTCACATTTGACGTTTCCGCCTGATTTTGCCCGACTGCAACTTGCGGAAAATCATGGTAATAGCGCAATCGCCGTGACACTATGCGCCGAGGATTGCTGACCAGAAAGGTGAAAACGTGGCTGTTGCGCAATGCCCCGCGTCATGCGGAGAACTTATCCAGGGCTGGATTCTGGGCAGTGAGAAACTGGTCTCCTGCCCTGTCGAATGGTACAGCACCGTGGAAGTAAGCTCGGGCGCTCCCCTTGCGGATGAACGGCCCCTTTCACGCGCAATGGTCAATCGGCTACTGGAATACTGGCGCTACCCTGCGCAGTGGAGCCAGGAGATTCGGATCGCAGTGCATTCCACCATTCCCGTCGCCAAAGGGATGGCCAGCAGTACCGCAGATATCGCGGCAACGGCGGTCGCAACCGCACACCATCTGGGGCATACGCTGGATGAACCCACGCTTGCACATCTGTGTGTTTCGCTTGAACCCACCGACAGCACCATTTTCCGTCAACTGACGCTTTTCGATCACAATGACGCCTCTACGCAAATAGCTTGTGAAGCGCAGCCACAGCTTGATCTTTTAGTCCTCGAAAGCCCAATAACGTTGCGCACGGCGGATTATCACCGCATCCCCCGACTGGAACGTCTGCATGCGGGGGCAGTGATGTTGCAGCAGGCATGGGAAAGGGTGCAGGAAGCCTGCATAACGCAAAACCCTCGTCGGATGGGGGAAGCCGCCACGCTCAGCGCTATCGCCAGCCAACAACTGTTACCAAAGCCAGGCTTTGATGCCCTGCTGGCGCTGGTGGAAGCATGTGATTTATACGGCCTGAATGTGGCGCACAGCGGAAGCGTTGTCGGGCTGATGCTGGACAGGCAGCGCCATGACGTTGACCATATTAAGTGGGAACTCGCACAACGAAAACTGACGGAACACTGGCCCGATCAGCATTTGCTGAAGATGGTCACTGGCGGGGTTGAATTGCAGTGAGGAACACGCGGCGTTCCCCACTGCCACAGGCTGTTACTCTGCTTTTGCGTCGCCGTTTTTCATTTCGCCCATCGCTTTCAGCTTTTTAGAAATGTCGCGGCGTTCTTTAGAGATTTCTGCGTTTTTGATGATGTAATCATCAACGCGGTCCTCATAGTCGCTCTTCATGCTGGCGATGATGCCCTGGATCGCTTCAACGCTCATACCTGGCTTGATGTAATCGCTCAGGTTGTCCAGCAGCAGAACACGCTTCTGGTTGTCACGGATCTTTTTCTCAACGTCCTGGATTTCACGTTGCAGTTTGTTCTTACGGCGGAACAGACGAACAAATTCCAGTACGTCCTGGAAAGAAGGCTTGTTGGTTTCCATTTTTACACCCCTGATAATGTGAGATTCGGATTCGTTTAAGCAACCGCTATACGTTAGGGTAAACATTACTTTTAGCCGTTGCAGATGACAATGGTTTTATCCTTTTTCAGTATCATACCCTTAATCGGTGCTGAATCGAAGCAGCAGCCGAATCACGAGCGTCATCTGCTTTTTATTTGCGCAATGCCCGGCAGATCAAATGGGAGAGCAGCTCCAGTTGCCGCGCCGTCTCCATACTTAGCCAAACATAGCCATGAATAGGCGTTTCAGCCACGGTATTGCCATGATGCTCGTTTATCAACTGGCGCAGCTCCGCGACAATCTCATTGAGTTTTTCCGTGTTTGCCAGTACCGGTTGCGGGTTGCCTTCGAACAGCGCATGGGCGATGGTGAGTAACGTTTGCTGCGTCATTTGCTGCGTTTCGCGCAGCGTGTGCGCATTCAGCATCACAAAATGGCTGGCACGAGATGCCCAGTGTGCATTAATTTGCAGCTCAAGCATACAGACCAGATTGCGGTTCACGGTTTGAATCGCTTCGAATATCGACTTTTGAATGCGGGTTTCTTTACTGGCTGGCGTAATCAGCCCACGCATTTTGACGACGTCGCTCAGCAGTTTCTGTAAATGCTTCTCCAGCCGGGGACGCTCTAACAAATTTGGCGACAACGCGGCCTGATAGACCCGATTGTACGCCGTCACACAATGCGCCATCTGAATGCGCCAGTGTAAAAATGCGCGTTGCGGCCAGATGCCGGTGAACAGCATCGCCAGCAGCGAACCTAAAATAACATCCCCGCCGCGCCACAATGCCGTGTTCATGTCGCCTGCCGGCGCGCCTACCACCACGGCGAGCGTGATGCCGATCAACAGAGCCTGATACGGCTTTTTCCCTAACGCCAGCCAACCGCACAAGAACATTGCCGCAGCGCACCAGATCAACATCAGCGGGAGGGAAAAAAGCTCCAGACGTAACGCTACAAGACCTAATACCGACCCCAGAATCGTGCCGCCAATGCGCTCAAACGCACGGGGAACCACGTTCCCCCAAAAGGAGATCGGCCCCATAATGACGACCAGTGTGATCAGCGGCCAGGTGCCTTCCGGGATGTTGAACAGTCGAACCAGCAGGAAAGTGAGAATAAACGCCAGCGCAATGCGAATGCCGTGTATAACACGATAATGGCGATATAAACGAATTTCAAAGGGACTCAGCGATTTATCAGCCCGCACTCACGCACTCCGTCTGGAAATGACCAAAAAACGAATTGTACCCGCTTTTGCAGCGAAAATATCACTATAGCGGACAGGACTCGCACGTAAACTGCCCCGTCACGACGCCTATCCGCCGGGTACTGCGTACAATTTACACAGGGCTATTTCGACTGTACGGGTACATACATTTCAATGTCCCAGTACCCGTCTTCCGTTCCATTGTTAAGATAGACCTCAAAACACGGTTTAGCCGCTATCTGGTAGTGATTGTCCTGTAACAGGCTATTGAAAAACTGATACCAGGGCGTCGCGAAATCATGATTCTCAACGCGCGCCACCGCTGTCGCATACTGCCCGCCGGCGATCTCCGTCAGGATGACGCCTTCGCTATTTTTCGGAATGGTGAAATTATCCGGGACAGACACCACCGTATCGCAGCGGAGTTTTTCCGCCGGAACCTCATCTGGATTATCGTAGTAAACCGCGATCCATTCGAGCGGAACAACCTGATTCCCGTCAACCCACATCATGAGTTGTTCAAAACCTTGCTTCACCGTTTTTTCCCACGGGCCAACCATGTGAAAACCGGCGATATTACGCTTCTCTGCCTGCCTGATTTCGTAGTCCATACTGCCTCCGATAGTTTCACTGAGACTGATAGCACACCGTCGACCTGATGGCGCTGCGCGTATCAGGTCGACGGTGTTCCATAATGCATTGAAGTCAGCGCCGGATAAGGAAGCGATGTCCCCTCCGGCAAATCTTATACTGTATATAAACACAGCATAAGATTTTGCATATAAAGGTCACAAGGAAATCATGATGAGTATGTGAGCAGACTCGCACTCTTACCAGTCTGCCGTGTCAGAAAAGGGGGTTACGCCTTATGGTGGAAGTAATCGCTCAGTCGGGAAAAAACGCCGCCTTTGCCAACAGACTCCAGCGTCACCAGAGGCCAGTGCGCCACCAGTTTATCCCGATCGTATAGCTCAATTTCACCGACCCGCTGATGTGCGGCAATAGGTGCTTCAAGTTCTTTTTTATCAAGGGCATACCGGGCCTTAATATGCGGAATTTCGGTTTTCGGCAGCGCCATCCAGAAATCCTGCTCGGTGCCCAGAGCAATATTTTCTTTATCGCCGTACCAGATACGTTCCGTGCCAACCTGTTTGCCACTACGTAAAATTTGTACCGTATCGAAATTTTGCTGCCCCCATTGCAACAACTTACGTGCCTGATCTTCGCGCCCTTTCGCGCTTTCCGCGCCCATCACAACGGCGATAAGACGACGCTGCCCGTCCACGGCTGAGGCAATCAGGTTAAAACCCGCGCCGGAGGTATGGCCGGTTTTCAACCCGTCGATATTCATGGTTTTATCCCACAGCAGTCCGTTACGGTTCTGCTGGGTAATACCGTTCCATGTCAGGCTCTTTTCACTGTACATATGATAAAACTCAGGCTCACCGTGAATAATGGCGCGGGACAATACCGCCAGATCATAGGCTGAGCTGTGCTGGCCTGGCGCATCCAGTCCGTGTACCGTTTCAAAATGGGTATCCTGCAATTTCAGGGTTTCAACGTAGTGATTCATCATGGCGACGAACTGCGGTTGCCCTCCGGCGATGTAATCCGCCAGCGCAACGCAGGCATCGTTTCCAGAGTCAACAATCAGCCCCCGGCTGAGATCCCGAACCGAAACGCGCTCCCCTTGTTTCAGAAACATTAATGAAGATCCCACAAACACCGGGTTGTCTTTGGCCCAGGCATCACGTCCAACGGTTACGATATCGTCCGGGCTAATACGATGGCTGTCGATAGCGCGATCGACAACATAGCCGGTCATCAGCTTGGTCAGGCTGGCCGGGTTACGCCGCTGATGTTCATTACCTGCGGTCAGAATTTGACCCGTGGTGTAATCCATAAGTACCCATGACCCTGCCTGAATGGCCGGAGGCTGGGGAGAAAAATCTGGCACATTGGCGGCCAGAGCGGAAGAAAGATTCATCGCGAGAAGTGAAGCGGCAATAAACAAACGGCGTTTCAACACTATTTCCTCAGGAAAGTCATAATTTGCCGTTCTTTTTACGGAAGTTCTGATAAACAAACAGGGATAAATTGCAAGAAAATGTGACATAACGCACGTTTTTCTATGCAGTGCCGGGCAGCGTAACCTTAACGCTCCCAATAACGACTCAGAAGCTGATAACACCGCCAGGATTTGATACCCTGCTGCGCAGAACCGCGCAAACGCACAGTAACGGATAGAACTGAACAATGAATGACGGCAAGCAGCACCCTACCTTCCTGTTCCACGACTACGAAACCTTCGGGACTCACCCGGCGCTGGACAGACCCGCACAGTTTGCCGCCATCCGCACGGATAGCGACTTTAATATTATTGGCGAACCTGAAGTCTTTTACTGCAAGCCCGCCGATGATTACCTGCCTCAGCCAGGCGCTGTGCTCATCACCGGGATTACGCCGCAGGAAGCGCGCGACAAAGGAGAGAACGAAGCCGCCTTTGCCAGACGTATTCATTCACTGTTCACCGTGCCAAAAACCTGTGTCATCGGCTACAACAATGTCCGTTTTGATGATGAAGTCACGCGTAACATTTTGTATCGCAACTTCTACGATCCCTATGCCTGGAGCTGGCAGCACGACAACTCGCGCTGGGATTTGCTGGATGTGATGCGCGCCTGCTATGCCCTGCGCCCGGAAGGCATAAACTGGCCGGAAAATGACGACGGATTGCCCAGCTTCCGCCTTGAGCACTTGACCAAAGCCAACGGGATCGAACATGCCAACGCGCACGATGCAATGGCAGACGTGTACGCCACCATCGCTATGGCGCAACTGGTGAAGTCGCGCCAGCCGCGTCTGTTTGACTACCTTTACACGCATCGCAACAAACATAAACTGGCGGCGTTGATCGATGTGCCGCAAATGAAACCGCTAGTACATATCTCCGGTATGTTTGGCGCCTGGCGCGGCAACACCAGCTGGGTTGCGCCGCTGGCCTGGCATCCAGAAAACCGCAACGCGGTCATTATGGTGGATCTGGCGGGCGATATGTCGCTATTACTGGAGCTGGACAGCGATACCCTGCGCGAGCGGTTATATACCGCTAAAGCCGATCTCGGCGATAACGCCGCGGTTCCAGTAAAACTGGTACACATCAATAAATGCCCGGTACTGGCTCAGGCTAATACGCTCCGCCCGGAGGATGCCGATCGCCTGGGGATTAACCGTCAGCACTGTCTCGATAACCTGAAAGTGCTGCGCGATAATCCGCAGGTACGCGATAAGGTTGTGGCAATCTTCGCTGAGGCCGAGCCGTTTACGCCGTCTGAAAACGTCGATGCGCAGCTATACAATGGCTTTTTCAGCGACGCCGATCGTGCCGCCATGAAAATCGTGCTGGACACCGAACCGCGCAATTTGCCCGCGCTGGATATTACGTTTGTCGATAAGCGGATCGAAAAACTGCTGTTTAACTATCGCGCCCGTAACTTCCCGGGGACGCTGGATGAAACCGAACAGCAACGCTGGCTGGAGCATCGTCGTCAGGTGTTTACGCCAGAGTTTTTGCAACGGTATGCGGAAGAGTTACAGATGCTGTATCAGCAATATGCTGACGATAAAGAGAAACTGGCATTGCTGAAATCACTCTGGCAGTACGCAGAAGAGATTGTCTGAGGAGCCACGCGTCGCTTTTGCCGGATGGCGGCGTAAACGCCTTATCCGGCCTACAGATTTTTGCATAAAAAAACCGGAGAACATGTCTCCGGTTTTTTACCTGTGAAAGGTCATTTCATTACTGTGCGATATCTTCGTACTGCGGTACCGGATTGCGGAAGCTTTTGGTCACGCAAGCCAGATACACCAGGCCAATACCCGCCCAGATCAGACCCAGAGTCATTGAGCTTTCTTCCAGGTTGATCCACAGTGCGCCAACAGTCAGCGCGCCGCACACCGGCAGAACCAGATAGTTGAAGTGGTCTTTCAGCGTTTTGTTGCGCTTCTCACGAATCCAGAACTGGGAAATCACGGAGAGGTTCACGAAGGTAAACGCCACCAGTGCACCGAAGTTGATCAGCGCCGTCGCCGTAACCAGATCGAAGTTAATCGCCAGCAGTGCGATCGCGCCAACCAGCAGCACGTTCCACGCCGGAGTACGCCATTTCGGATGAACGTAGCCGAAGAAACGCGTCGGGAATACGCCGTCACGACCCATGACGTACATCAGACGGGAAACGCCCGCGTGTGCCGCCATACCGGATGCCAGTACGGTCACGCTGGAGAAAATCAGCACGCCCCACTGGAAGGTTTTACCCGCAACGTACAGCATGATTTCAGGCTGTGATGCATCCGGGTCTTTAAAGCGCGAAATATCCGGGAAGTACAGTTGCAGGAAGTAAGACGCCGCGATAAAGATCAGGCCGCCAATCAGCGCCGTCAGGAAAATCGCGCGCGGAATAACGCGCTCCGCGTCTTTGGTCTCTTCAGACAGAGAAGAGATTCCGTCAAAGCCGAGGAACGAGAAGCACAGGATTGTCGCACCGGTAATCATCGGCACAACGTGCGCGCCTTCAGACCAGAATGGACGGGAACTTACCAGCGTACCCGCACCTTCGCCGTGAGACACGCCGTAGATAATCAGGCCGACGATCACCGCTACAATCCCCATTTGCAGAATAACAATCAGGGTGTTGAAGTTAGCGACGGTCTTGATGCTGCGCAGGTTAGAGATGGTCATAAAGGCCACCAGCGCCACCACAAAGATCCACGACGGCACTGTCGGCACCAGCGCTTCAAAATAAATTTTCGCCAGCAGAATGTTGATCATCGGCATGAACAGGTAGTCCAGCAGCGATGACCAGCCCACCATAAAGCCTACGGTCGGGCTGATGGATTTCTGGGCGTAAGTGTACGCGGAGCCAGCGGACGGGAAACGACGCACCAGTTTACCGTAGCTCAACGCAGTAAAAAGAATCGCGATCAGCGCAAAGGCATACGCCGTCGCAACGTGACCGTCAGTGAGGCCTGAGACGATACCAAATGTATCGAACAGCGTCATCGGCTGCATATAGGCAAGACCCATCATTACAACCGGAATCAACGTAAGCGTCTTACGTAATTCCACGCGAGAGGTGTTTGGAGTAACGTTATGCGACATGGTCATTCCCCTTTACGGCGAATGCCGTCGCGTAAGCAAAAAATTGCCCCATTTTCTGGATTCCTCAGCGACAACAACTGTCGGTTTTTAGTAAGTATCTATCCGGTACGAAGCCCGGCCTCTTTTATTGAATGATTGGTTTGATGCAAAAAAATAACCGACGCGTATTAAAACGTCGGTTAATGTCATTTTTTGCAAGCGGCGCATTGTGCACTAAATTAAGGCGAAATGACAAGAGAATGAGAGCCCCGTCAAAAAATATTTTTTATTAACTGTTTGATTTCCCAGCATCCCCCATTGTATAGACGCCAGCAATAGCACTATTTGCTAAAATTTTATCTCGCCACCACGCGCTGGCCAGTCCGGCCGTCTGTTCGTTCCAGCCCATCCACACCGGCTCCGACACGATCTGCGCCGCCACGTTCTTCTCAATAAGCGCACCGCTGTCCAGAAAGCGTTGCGCCAGATAGCGCGGTAAATACCCACATCCCAGGCCGCTGATTTGCAGTTCCAGTTTGGTTTTAAAATCAAAAACCGTTATGGCTTCCTGATCATCAAGCAATTGCGCGCTTGCCGAACATGCCGGATGCGTCTCATCGCCGACCACAATCGCGCGGAACCGTTTTATTGTGCGCCGACTCAACGGCTCTTCTTCCTGCACCAGTGGATGATGCGGGGCAATCGCAAAAACCTGCTCAAGCTCTCCCAGACGCGCAAAACCGAAACCACTGGCGTAGGGTGGATCGTGCATTGCGCCAACGATGATATCTGCCCGCCCCTGCGTCAGCGCCTCCCAGGAACCGCCCAGTACGCCATTTATGAATTTCAGGCGCGTTACGCTGTGATGTTGGTAGAAGGATTCAATGAGGGGAGTAAGGAGAGAAAAAGGAAACGTATCGTCCACACCGATGACCAGTTCGTTCTCCCAGCCTTCGTGAAGTTTGATGGCCTGCTTTTCCAGTTCGCGCACGGTATGCAGAACTTCCCGGCCTTTTTCCAGCAGCATCTGGCCGGTGCGGGTAAATTTAGCCCGATGCCCGCTGCGATCTAACAGTTGGATATTCAGATCGCTTTCCAGTTTATGGACGGTATAGCTGAGCGCTGACGGCGTCTTAAACAATTTTGCCGACGCCGCCGCAAAGCTCCCCTCTTTCTCTAACGCATCGAGAATCATCAGAACGTCCAGCAGTGGTTTCATACTCGCCCCCTTGCGGTGTATGGCGGTAGTCTGCTGGCGCGTCACTCCATCGGCATCACCAGCGGGTCGGGATACTGGTATTCAAACCCGAGTTCATTACAAATCCGGCTGCCATCAATAATCTTGCCTTTATCGTTACTCTGGCTTTCCAGAAAATGCGGCGGTTCCATACCCAGCAAACGCGCCATCTGCGGATAAAACACATTACGCGCCGGATGCGAAGGCGCACATATATTATAGATGTGTCCCCCTTTAGGTGCCTGTAACAGCAGAGTAATAGCGGCAATCACATCTTCCAGGTGGACCAGATTCACACCTTGCTGGCCGTCAGGCGCGGTTTTACCGGCAAAGAAACGCCCCGGATGCCGTCCTGGCCCTACCAGCCCGGACAGACGCAGAATATCGACGGAGGTGCCAGGCAGATTGTGCAGCCAGTCTTCGAGTTCCTTCAGGATGCGCCCACTCGCCGTGATGGGATTACGCGGCGTAGTCTCTTTCACAATGCCGTGCACATCGCCGTACACTGACGTGGAACTGGTAAAAATGATACGCGGAACGTGATACGCCAGCGCGCTGTCGACCACCTCCTGTATTGCCTGGCGGTAAAAATCTTCCCCCGGCCCGCTACGGCGAGCGGGCAGCGTAATGACCAGAGCATCCACATCCATCAGCGCATCAAGATCGTCCGTTTCGCAAACCAGCTCAGGTTCCAGGCGCAGCGGATAGCTCTCAATGCCGCTCATGCGGGCCGCTTCCACGCCATCCTGCGTGGTTTTCGTGCCAGTAACCTGCCAGCCTCTTGCCGTCAGCGACATCGCCAGCGGCATTCCTAACCATCCTAAACCGACAATTGCGACCTTTTTCATGCGTTCTCTCCTGACTTTAACGCCATCTTATCTAAGGCTACGCCAGCCCGCCGGGACTGACAATTCATACCTTCAATATGAAATGAATTAATGATGAAAAAAAGCCCTTGCTTTCCGGCGCTAAAGTGGTTTAGGTTAAAAGGCATCAAATGAATAAGCATTCATCGAGAATTTTATGGCACGCGTTCAATTTAAACACCACCATCATCACCATCATCCTGACTAGTCTTTCAGGCGATGTGTGCTGGAAGACATTCAGATCTTCCAGTGGTGCATGAACGCATGAGAAAGCCCCCGGAAGATCATTCTTCCGGGGGCTTTTTTTTGGTGCGCGATTCAGACCGGTTCAGACAGGATAAAGAGGAAAAAAGAATGTTAGATAACACCCGTTTACGCATAGCTATTCAGAAATCAGGCCGTTTAAGCGATGATTCACGCGAATTACTGGCCCGCTGCGGTATTAAAATCAACCTGCACACCCAGCGTCTGATTGCGATGGCGGAGAATATGCCGATTGATATTCTGCGCGTGCGTGATGACGATATTCCCGGCCTGGTCATGGATGGCGTTGTCGATCTGGGGATCATCGGGGAAAACGTTCTGGAAGAAGAACTGTTGAGCCGCCGCGCGCAGGGCGAAGATCCGCGCTACTACACCCTGCGCCGTCTCGACTTCGGCGGCTGCCGCCTCTCGCTGGCCACCGCCGTCGATGAAGCCTGGGACGGCCCGGCTTCCCTTGACGGTAAGCGTATCGCCACCTCTTACCCGCACCTGCTTAAGCGTTATCTGGATCAGAAAGGCGTGTCGTTTAAATCCTGTCTGTTAAACGGTTCTGTTGAAGTCGCTCCGCGTGCGGGTCTGGCCGATGCCATCTGCGATCTGGTGTCTACCGGAGCGACGCTGGAAGCCAACGGTCTGCGTGAAGTCGAGGTGATTTACCGCTCTAAAGCCTGCCTGATCCAGCGAGACGGCGAAATGGCCGAAGCCAAACAACAGCTTATCGACAAACTGCTGACCCGTATTCAGGGCGTTATTCAGGCGCGTGAATCCAAATACATCATGATGCATGCGCCAAGCGAGCGTCTGGAAGAAGTCATCGCGTTGCTGCCGGGCGCAGAGCGTCCAACCATTCTGCCGCTGGCGGGCGATCAGCAGCGCGTCGCCATGCACATGGTCAGCAGCGAAACCCTGTTCTGGGAAACGATGGAAAAACTGAAAGCGCTCGGCGCCAGCTCTATTCTGGTGCTGCCAATTGAAAAGATGATGGAGTGACGGCCATGAGCTTTAATACAATCATCGACTGGAATAGCTGCAATACTGAACAGCAGCGTGCATTGCTGATGCGTCCGGCTATTTCCGCCTCCGACAGCATTACCCGTACCGTCGCAGAGATCCTGGATAATGTGAAATCACGCGGTGATGATGCCCTGCGCGAATACAGCGCGAAGTTTGATAAAACGAACGTCGCAGCGCTGAAAGTGTCCGCCGAAGAGATTGCCGCGGCCAGCGCGCGTCTGAGCGACAATCTCAAACAGGCGATGGCGGTAGCGGTAAAAAACATCGAAACCTTCCACAATGCGCAAAAACTACCGGCGGTAGATGTTGAAACGCAGCCCGGCGTTCGCTGTCAGCAGGTGACGCGCCCTGTCGCATCTGTCGGTCTGTATATCCCGGGCGGCTCTGCCCCGCTCTTCTCCACCGTATTAATGCTCGCCACGCCCGCGCGTATTGCCGGATGCAAAAAAGTGGTGTTGTGCTCGCCACCGCCTATCGCGGATGAAATCCTTTACGCTGCGCAGCTGTGCGGCGTGCAGGAAATCTTCAACGTCGGCGGTGCCCAGGCCATTGCCGCTCTGGCGTTCGGCAGCGAATCCGTGCCAAAAGTGGACAAAATTTTTGGCCCCGGCAACGCGTTTGTCACCGAGGCGAAACGCCAGGTCAGCCAGCGTCTCGACGGCGCGGCAATTGATATGCCTGCCGGCCCTTCTGAAGTGCTGGTGATCGCCGACAGCGGCGCCACGCCAGATTTCGTGGCGTCTGACCTGCTCTCTCAGGCGGAACACGGCCCGGATTCTCAGGTCATCCTGCTGACCCCGGATGCCGGTATTGCGCAGAACGTCGCGGAGGCCGTCGAACGCCAGTTAGCGGAGTTACCGCGTGCGGAAACGGCGCGTCAGGCATTAAACGCCAGCCGTCTGATCGTGACGAAAGATTTAGCCCAGTGCGTCGCCATCTCGAACCAGTATGGGCCGGAACACCTGATCATTCAGACCCGCAAGGCGCGCGATCTGGTGGAGGATATTACCAGCGCGGGTTCCGTTTTTCTCGGTGACTGGTCACCGGAATCCGCAGGCGACTATGCTTCCGGCACCAATCATGTGCTACCGACCTATGGTTATACCGCCACCTGCTCCAGCCTCGGTCTGGCGGATTTCCAGAAACGCATGACCGTTCAGGAATTGTCGCAGGCGGGTTTCTCCGCACTGGCATCCACCATTGAAACGCTGGCTGCGGCAGAACGGCTGACCGCCCACAAAAATGCTGTCACCCTGCGCGTTAACGCCCTTAAGGAGCAAGCATGAGCACTGAAAATACCCGCAGCGTCACCGACTTAGCCCGGGAAAACGTTCGCAACCTGACGCCGTACCAGTCCGCTCGCCGTTTGGGCGGTAATGGCGATGTCTGGCTGAATGCCAATGAGTTCCCGACGGCAGTGGAATTTCAGCTGACTCAGCAAACGCTCAACCGCTACCCGGAATGCCAGCCAAAAGCGGTTATTGAAAATTATGCGCAGTACGCCGGAGTGAACCCCGGACAGGTGCTGGTCAGCCGTGGCGCAGACGAAGGTATTGAACTGCTGATTCGCGCATTCTGCGAACCGGGGAAAGATGCGATTCTCTATTGTCCGCCAACATACGGCATGTACAGCGTCAGCGCGGAAACTATTGGCGTTGAATGCCGGACGGTTCCGACGCTGGAAAACTGGCAGCTGGATCTGCGGGGCATCGCCGATAAACTCGATGGCGTTAAAGTGGTGTTTGTATGCAGCCCCAACAACCCGACCGGGCAGCTTATCAATCCACAGGATTTACGTACTCTGCTGGAAATGACGCGCGGCAACGCCATTGTGGTGGCGGATGAAGCCTATATTGAATTCTGCCCACAGGCGACGCTGGCTGGCTGGCTCTCTGAATACCCGCATCTGGTGGTGCTGCGCACGCTCTCCAAAGCCTTTGCGCTCGCCGGTCTGCGCTGCGGATTTACGCTGGCGAATGAAGAGGTCATCAACCTGCTGCTGAAAGTCATCGCCCCCTACCCGCTCTCTACACCGGTCGCCGATATTGCCGCTCAGGCGTTGACGCCGCAAGGCGTCAACGCGATGCGCGAACGTGTGGCGCAGATTCTGCTGGAACGTCAGTATCTGGTTAATGCGCTGAAAGAGATTGCCTGCGTAGAACAGGTGTTCGATTCAGAAACCAACTACATTCTGGCACGTTTTACCGCGTCAAGTAGCGTGTTTAAATCTCTGTGGGATCAGGGCATTATCTTACGTGATCAGAATAAACAACCTTCTTTAAGCGGCTGTCTGCGTATCACTGTTGGAACCCGCGAAGAAAGCCAGCGCGTCATTGACGCCTTACGTGCGGAGCAAGTATGAGCCAGAAGTATCTTTTTATTGACCGTGATGGAACCCTGATTGCCGAACCACCGAGTGATTTTCAGGTGGATCGTTTTGACAAACTCGCCTTTGAACCGGACGTGGTGCCGGTTCTGCTGAAGCTGCAAAAAGCCGGCTTTAAGCTGGTGATGATCACCAACCAGGACGGGCTGGGAACGCAGAGCTTCCCGCAGGCAGACTTCGACGGCCCGCACGACCTGATGATGCAGGTTTTCACCTCCCAGGGCGTACTGTTTGATGAAGTGCTGATCTGCCCGCACCTGCCAGCAGATGAGTGCGACTGCCGTAAGCCGAAGGTAAAGCTGGTTGAACGTTATCTGGCTGAACAGGCGATGGATAGCGCCAACAGCTACGTGATTGGCGATCGCGCTACCGACATCCAGTTGGCCGAAAACATGGGCATTAACGGGTTACGTTATAACCGTGAAACCCTGAACTGGACGATGATTGGTGAGCAGCTGACAAAACGCGACCGCTATGCCCATGTTGAGCGCAATACCAAAGAAACACAGATTGACGTCAAGGTGTGGCTGGATCGCGAAGGCGCCAGCAAGATCAATACCGGCGTAGGCTTCTTTGACCATATGCTCGATCAGATCGCCACGCATGGCGGTTTCCGTATGGAGATCGCGGTCAAGGGCGACCTCTATATTGACGATCACCATACGGTAGAAGATACCGGTCTGGCGCTGGGTGAGGCGCTAAAACTGGCGTTGGGCGATAAGCGCGGCATCAACCGCTTTGGTTTTGTGCTGCCGATGGACGAATGCCTGGCGCGTTGCGCACTGGATATCTCCGGGCGCCCGCACCTGGAATATAAAGCCGAGTTTACCTATCAGCGCGTGGGCGATCTGAGCACCGAGATGGTTGAACACTTCTTCCGCTCGCTCTCCTACACCATGGGCGTGACGCTGCACCTGAAGACCAAAGGTAAAAACGATCACCACCGTGTAGAAAGCCTGTTTAAAGCGTTTGGCCGCACGTTGCGCCAGGCCATTCGGGTAGAAGGCGACACGCTGCCTTCTTCTAAAGGAGTGCTGTGATGAACGTCGTCATCCTTGATACCGGCTGCGCCAACCTGAACTCGGTGAAATCCGCCGTGGCGCGCCACGGTTATGATCCGCTGGTCAGCCGCGACCCGGAGGTCGTCTTAAAAGCTGACAAACTCTTCCTGCCCGGCGTGGGAACCGCCCAGGCGGCGATGGATCAGTTGCACGAGCGTGAGCTTGTCGAATTGATTAAGGCTTGTACTCAGCCCGTTCTGGGAATTTGTTTAGGCATGCAGATCCTCGGGCGCCACAGTGAAGAGACTAACGGCGTCGACCTTCTGGGCATTATTGACCAGGACGTCCCGAAGATGACCGATTTTGGCCTGCCGCTCCCGCATATGGGCTGGAACCGCGTTTACCCGCAGGCGGGTAATCGTCTTTTCCAGGGCATTGAAGATGGCGCCTGGTTCTACTTTGTTCACAGCTACGCTATGCCCGTAAATCCGTGGACCATTGCTCAATGCAACTACGGCGAACCCTTCACTGCGGCAGTGCAAAAAGACAATTTCTTCGGCGTGCAGTTCCACCCGGAACGCTCCGGTGCCGCTGGCGCGCAGTTGCTGAAAAACTTCCTGGAGATGTGATGATTATTCCGGCATTAGATTTGATCGATGGCACCGTAGTGCGTCTCCATCAGGGAGACTACGCCCGGCAGCGTGATTACGGTAACGATCCCCTTCCCCGCCTGCGGGATTATGCCGCCCAGGGCGCCGAAGTGCTGCATCTGGTCGATTTGACCGGGGCGAAAGATCCGGCCAGACGGCAGATCCCGCTGATTAAAACGCTGGTCGCGGGTGTGAACGTGCCCGTGCAGGTTGGCGGCGGCGTGCGTACTGAAGACGATGTTGCGGCGCTGCTGGACGCAGGCGTTGCCCGCGTGGTGGTCGGCTCCACGGCGGTCAAATCTCCCGAGGTGGTCAAAGGCTGGTTTGAGCGCTTTGGCGCTGACGCTCTGGTGCTGGCGCTGGATGTGCGTATTGATGATCGGGGCAACAAACAGGTTGCCGTCAGCGGCTGGCAGGAGAACTCCGGCGTTTCGCTGGAAGAGCTGGTCGAGACTTATCTGCCAGTTGGCCTGAAGCATGTACTGTGCACCGATATCTCCCGTGACGGCACGCTGGCGGGTTCCAACGTCTCATTATATGACGAAGTGTGCGCGAAATATCCGCAGATCGCCTTTCAGTCTTCCGGCGGAATTGGCGGGATTGAGGACGTGGCCGCTCTGCGCGGCACGGGCGTTCGCGGCGTGATTGTCGGCCGCGCCCTACTGGAAGGTAAATTCACCGTTAAGGAGGCCATCCAATGCTGGCAAAACGTATAATCCCTTGCCTGGACGTACGCGATGGTCAGGTAGTAAAAGGTGTACAGTTCCGCAATCATGAAATCATCGGCGATATCGTCCCGCTGGCAAAACGCTATGCCGATGAAGGCGCAGACGAGTTGGTGTTCTATGATATTACCGCTTCCAGTGACGGGCGCGTGGTTGATAAGAGTTGGGTGTCGCGCGTCGCGGAAGTGATCGACATTCCATTCTGTGTCGCGGGTGGCATCAGGTCTATTGATGACGCCGCTAAAATCCTCTCTTTCGGCGCCGATAAAATTTCCATCAACTCCCCTGCGCTGGCCGATCCAACGCTGATCACCCGTCTTGCTGACCGCTTTGGCGTACAGTGCATCGTCGTGGGCATTGATACCTGGTTTGATGCCGAAACCGGCAAGTATCACGTCAACCAGTATACCGGCGATGAAAGCCGTACCCGCGTGACGCAGTGGGAAACTCTCGACTGGGTGCAGGAAGTGCAAAAACGCGGGGCCGGTGAAATCGTGCTTAACATGATGAATCAGGACGGCGTGCGTAACGGTTACGATCTGGAGCAACTGAAAAAAGTCCGTGACGTCTGTCATGTACCGCTGATTGCCTCCGGCGGCGCGGGCACGATGGAGCACTTCCTTGAAGCCTTCCGCGATACCGATGTCGACGGGGCGCTTGCTGCCTCCGTCTTCCACAAACAGATTATTAATATTGGTGAATTAAAAGCGTACCTGGAAGCACAGGGCGTGGAGATCAGGATATGTTAACAGAGCAACAGCGCCGCGAACTCGACTGGGAAAAAACCGACGGATTGATGCCGGTTGTCGTGCAACATGCGGTATCCGGTGAAGTATTGATGCTGGGTTACATGACCCCTGAAGCGCTGGATAAAACAATCGAAAGCGGCAACGTCACTTTCTTCTCACGAACCAAACAGCGTTTATGGACCAAAGGCGAAACATCCGGCCACTTCCTGAAGGTAGTCCGCATTGCGCCGGATTGTGATAACGACACACTGCTGGTGCTGGCCAATCCAATTGGACCAACCTGCCACAAAGGCACCAGTAGCTGCTTTGGGGATGCCAGCCATCAGTGGTTATTCCTGTATCAACTTGAGCAACTGTTAGCCGAGCGTAAAACTGCCGATCCGGCAAGCTCTTACACGGCGAAACTTTACGCCAGCGGCACCAAGCGTATCGCGCAGAAAGTGGGTGAAGAAGGTGTCGAGACCGCGCTGGCCGCAACGGTACATGACCGTTTTGAGCTGACCAATGAAGCCTCCGACTTGATGTACCACCTGCTGGTGCTGCTACAGGACCAGGACCTTGATTTAACGACCGTCATTGAGAATTTACGTAAGCGTCATCAATAACTTCAGATACGAAAAAACCGGGCAATGCCCGGTTTTTTGTAGGTCGGATAAGCGTAGCGCCATCCAGGATAACAATAAATTACTGCGCTTTCGGCTTATAGTTACGTAACGCATTACGTCCCAGCACCACACCCGCACCAATCATCCCGCCCAGTAATACCGCCAGAACCAGCGTAATTGCCTTTTTCGGACTGTCACGACGAATCGGTAGCGTCGGCTTCATGACGTAACGGTAGGCGTGAATAGATGCGGTTTCGATTTTCAGATTTCCGATATCCAGCAGATTTTGCTTGGTCTGATAGTAGGCGCCAGAGAAAACCAGCGGACGCGTGGCCTCGTGTTCGATCATTGATTTCAGCGCATCACTACCAAGAAGGAACATACTGTCCTGGGTGACATCCTGAGTTTGCTGAATTTGTGGCTTTATCACATTTGCCTGTTCCGCATAACGCAATGCTTCCTGAATTTGCTTGATACGCAAATCTTTTTGCTCCTGCGCGACCACTTCCTGCGTTTTTAACGAGTCCTCAAGCGTAGTTGTCTGCAACTTGATGTTATCTTTTAGATCCGCGTCCAGTTCTTTCGCAACGCTCTCATCTACCTGCTGGATATACTCTGCCAGCTGGCGTTGCGCCCCTTCCGCAGACTCTCCGACGTAAGAAACGGCCAGCGGTAACTGCTGCCCTTTTACTGACTGCTCTATTGTCAGTTTTTCCGGTTTTTCCTGATTATCCAGCGTTTCTGCTAATGCCGAAAAGGACGTGCTAAATCGGCCAATAAAATTCGTCTGAACATCAGTTACCTTGGGCGCATTATCACCGTACAGCACATTCAGCGCGTTGTTGTAGGCAGCAATTTGCCCTACATCAGGCTGGGTGATGATGGCGGTAGAGGTCCATTTCTCTTTCGCTACCAGGATGTAACCAACAGCCAATAGAATTGCGACAATGACACACACAAAGATTGTCATTTTTCCGCGCCACAATTGCATCACTAAATCAATCAAATCAATCTGTTCCGGGTCATTACTGCGCCCGGTAGCATTGTTATTGTTCACTGTCATCAGTACCCTAACTAAGAAAATGCTTAAGCTGGAGACAGTGTAGTCATAAACATCGTTAATGCTATAGGATTATTGATAAAATTTACGGATTATTTCAAACACTTTGATAGCCAATCAGGGGCTATTGTAGCCCCAATAACAGAAGGTTAATCACTGCCAAAGAGATCGCGTGTATAAACTTTGTCCTGAACATCCAGCAGTTCAGACGCCATGCGGTTGGAGATAATCACGTCGGACTGCTGTTTAAACGTATTCAAATCACGTTCAAGGCGGGAATTAAAGAACGACGCTTCCTTCATAACCGGTTCGTAAATAATAACTTCCACACCTTTAGCTTTGATACGCTTCATAATCCCCTGAATTGAAGACGCGCGGAAATTATCAGAACCGCTCTTCATAATCAGACGATAGATGCCCACCACTTTGGGTTTTCTGGACAAGATGGCATCTGCAATAAAATCTTTACGCGTCCGGTTCGCATCCACGATCGCGGAGATAATATTGTTCGGCACTGACTGATAATTCGCCAGAAGTTGCTTCGTATCTTTCGGCAGACAATAACCGCCGTAACCAAATGAAGGATTGTTGTAATGATTGCCAATACGAGGATCCAGACACACACCTTCAATAATTTGTCGGGTATTCAGTCCTAAACTTTCCGCATAGCTATCAAGTTCATTAAAGTAAGCAACGCGCATCGCAAGATAAGTATTAGCAAAAAGCTTAATCGCCTCTGCTTCCGTCGAATCGGTAAACAGGGTTGGAATATCCTGTTTTATGGCGCCTTCCTGTAGCAAAGCAGCGAATCGCTCCGCACGCTCAGAGCGTTCACCAATCACAATCCGCGAAGGATGCAAATTATCATAAAGCGCTTTACCTTCACGCAAAAACTCGGGGGAGAAAATGATATTCTGCGTATTAAATTTCTTACTCATCGCTGCGGTGAAGCCAACCGGCACCGTTGACTTGATCACCATCACTGCCGATGGGTTAATCTCTGTCACATCCTGAATAACTGATTCTACACTTGATGTGTTGAAATAATTTGTTTTTGGATCATAGTCGGTTGGTGTTGCAATAATGACATAATCAGCATTTTGGTAGGCGGATACCTTGTCTAAGGTTGCTTCAAAATTAATATTCCCGGACGCTAAAAATTGCTGTATTTCTTTATCAACAATCGGAGATATCCGATCATTTAGCATTTCCACACGTTCGGGAATAATGTCTAACGCGGTAACCTGGTGATGCTGTGCGATAAGCAAACCGTTTGACAGACCAACGTACCCGGTTCCAGAAATGGTGATTTTCATTTCACGCTCTCAGAATTAACTTAATTATGCATCATGATGTTTATACATCCTGATAAGATATAAAAGTTTTAACGCCTGAATGAATATTGTGTCAATGAAGGCTAAAACAATTCAGATTTTCTTTATCAGGTTAAACATTAATTATTAAGTTAATATTAAGAAGTAAAAATAAATCAATCAGATTAAGGACAAAAAAAAGCCCGGTGAATCACCGGGCTTTTGATGCGAATCAGAAATTATTCCAGCCATTCGGTATGGAAAACGCCGTCTTTATCAGTACGCTTATACGTATGCGCCCCAAAGTAGTCACGCTGCGCCTGGATCAGGTTCGCAGGAAGAACGGCTGCGCGATAGCTGTCGTAGTAGGCAACAGCGGCAGAGAACGTCGGAACCGGGATACCATTCTGCACGGCATACGCAACCACATCACGCAGCGCTTGCTGATAATCGTCTGCGATTTTCTTGAAGTACGGCGCCAGCAGCAGGTTAGCGATACCTGCATTTTCTGCATATGCGTCGGTGATTTTCTGCAAGAACTGTGCACGAATAATGCAGCCGGCACGGAAGATCTTCGCAATTTCGCCGTAGTTCAGATCCCAGTTATATTCGTCAGAAGCGGCACGCAGCTGGGAGAACCCTTGTGCGTAAGAGACGATCTTACCGAGGTAGAGCGCGCGACGGACTTTCTCGATAAATTCCGCTTTGTCACCCGCAAGCTGCGCTTTAGGTCCCGACAACACTTTAGACGCTGCGACACGCTGCTCTTTCAGAGAAGAGATATAACGTGCAAAAACGGATTCCGTGATCAGCGACAGCGGCTCGCCCAGATCCAGAGAACTCTGGCTGGTCCATTTACCGGTGCCTTTGTTTGCCGCTTCATCCAGAATCACATCAACCAGATATTTACCCTCTTCATCCTTTTTGGTGAAGATGTCTTTGGTGATGTCGATCAGGTAGCTGTTCAGCTCGCCTTTGTTCCACTCAGTGAAAGTCTCTGCCAGTTCTTCGTTAGACAGATTCAGGCCACCTTTCAGCAAAGAATAGGCTTCTGCGATTAGCTGCATGTCGCCGTATTCGATACCGTTGTGAACCATTTTCACATAGTGACCGGCACCATCGGCACCAATATAGGTCACACAAGGTTCGCCATCTTCTGCAACTGCGGCAATTTTAGTCAAAATCGGCGCAACCAGTTCGTAGGCTTCTTTCTGACCGCCAGGCATGATAGATGGGCCTTTCAGCGCCCCTTCTTCACCACCGGAAACACCGGTACCAATGAAGTTAAAGCCTTCAGCAGAAAGTTCGCGATTACGACGGATAGTGTCCTGGAAGAACGTGTTACCACCATCAATGATGATGTCGCCTTTATCCAGATACGGCTTCAGGGAATCGATAGCAGCATCAGTGCCCGCCCCTGCTTTCACCATTAACAGGATACGACGAGGCGTTTCAAGGGATTCAACAAACTCTTTTACCGTGTAGTAAGGCACCAGTTTTTTGCCTGGGTTTTCGGCAATCACTTCTTCGGTCTTTTCACGGGAGCGGTTGAAAACGGAGACGGTATAACCACGGCTCTCGATGTTGAGCGCCAGGTTGCGCCCCATCACTGCCATACCGACGACGCCGATCTGTTGCTTGGACATTACATACTCCTGTCAGGTGTGGATACCCCGCCGTAAAATGGCGGCGAGTAAAGTGAAGAACATGTTAACTCAGGTTAGAGGCCAGAAGGTAGCAATAGATGTCCTCTTCAGAATGAACTTAATGCACATAAAATGCAGTTTCTGCTACATCAATATGCACCATCTCTATGGAGGACTACCTTCACAGTTTTGAAAAGAATAGCGATGTCATTCCACAGCGACCAGTTCTTGACATACCAGGAGTCAAAGTAGACTCGGGTATCGTAATCCACATCGTTACGTCCACTTACCTGCCACAACCCTGTCATTCCCGGTTTCGCCATTAGATAGTAATCAACATTCTCATCATAGCGTGGTAACTCTTCAGAGATAATCGGACGCGGGCCAACCAGACTCATTTGACCTTTCAGCACATTAAATAACTGAGGCAATTCATCAAGACTGGTTTTACGAATAAATCGACCGACAGGAGTGATTCGCGGATCGTTTTTCAACTTAAAGTCACGCTCCCATTCTTCCCGTGCAGCAGGATCGGAATCAAGGAGCTTTTGTAAAACCTCCTGCGAATTCATCACCATTGAGCGAAACTTATAGCAAGGGAAAAGCTTACCGTGACGCCCTACTCGCATATGACCGTAGATTGCCGGGCCACCATCACGGGTAACTTTGTACCAAAGATAAATGAGCAGTGGCGAAGAAATTAAGATAATCAGTGATGAACAGACAATATCGAAAGTCCGTTTAAGGAAACGAGATGTCCGTTTTGCCAGATTATTATGAATACGCAGCAACATGACTTCATGACTGAAGATGAAAGACATATCGGTATTATAAAGTGGTAACCCGCGCAGGGACGGAATAACCGTGACAGAACGGCAGTCCTTCTTCGATAGTTCGCGCAACCAGTTAATGGTCTTATCGCTGTTTTCCATTTCAAAAGCTACAATGAAATGAATATCGCCTGTTTTCTTCATTTCCCAAAGAATATTGGGGTCCTGAAGAACCGGCAGTCCCTGTAGCGTTGCCTCTGTACACTCTTCGTCATAAAATGCGACAACATCAAAGCCAAGCATTTCCTCACTTTGCAGTGCATAATAAGCTTCCACTGCATTACTTCCGCTACCCATAATGACAGTCTTTTTCTTCCAAATCCCAAGACGATTAAGAAGTTGTTTGGTCATTGCTCGGAAAAGCGGCAGCAGAATTAATGCAAACGTCCAACAAAATACCCATACATACCGAGAAAACTGCCATTTAGAAAAAGCGACCAGCGCCAGATCAAAAACAGCAAAGATCACAATAGTGCGGATAATCTCCTTCAATTCAAACCAAAAGGGTTTGCGATAGGAATAATGTCGCAACCGAACCCAGAACCATCCCACACATATCAGACTCAGGATGACATGAGAAATTATACGCATCTCCAGTTGAGCATCGGGGATAAAACGATAAAGATCGTTAAAAATCCAGTATACACAACCAATAGAGAGGGCCAGTGATAAGTTAAAAAATATAAAATCCGATGCTGCGAGAAAAACCTTGCATAGCAATGGATTATATTTATTCAAAAAATTATCCGTATCCATGACAATACCTGACGTTAGCGAGGATTTATATTAAATACAGGCATTGGCTCCTGACTCTTTTGACATTCAAGGAATTTATTTGCAACATCAATAGCTTCACGAATAGTGATATCCATATCCAGATAGCGGTAGGTACCAAGACGCCCGACAAAAGTGGTATTGCTTAATTCCATCGCTTTATCCAGGTAGCGATTGAGCAGTTCTTTTTCCTTAACCATACGGATCGGATAATACGGAATATCATCTTCGGTGCAGAAGCGACTAAATTCACGATAACATGTTGTTTTTTCGTGTGACTCCCAGGGTGAGAAATGCTTATGCTCAGTGATTCGGGTATAAGGTACATTTTCTTCGCAGTAGTTGATAACAGCCGTTCCCTGGTAGTCACCTTCTGCTGAGAATTTTTCGAAATCCAGCGTGCGATAACCCAGACGCCCCTCACTAAAGTTAAAGTAACCATCCAGCGCACCTGACCAAAATACATGCTGGTAGGCCCCACTCTCGGCAGCTGAAAACTCAGTATCTGTTCTTATTTCAATCAGTTCGTGATCAAGAATTTTTCCAACCATATCGGTATAGCCATCTCTGGGCATCCCCTGATACTGGTGGTTAAAATAATTGTCATTATAGTTAAAACGAAGCGGCAAGCGTTTCAAAATACTGGCTGGTAACTCCGTCGGCTCACAACCCCATTGTTTACGCGTATAGCCTTTAAAGAATGCTTCATACAGTTCCCGACCAATCATGCTGATGGCCTGTTCTTCAAAGTTTTTCGGTTCGACAATAGATTTGTCAGCTTTAGATTCGATGAAAGCACGGGCTTCATCCGGACGCATTGTTTTATTGAAAAACTGATTAATCGTATGCAGGTTTACTGGTAGTAAGTAAACATTGCCTTTGTAAATGGCCTTCACACGGTTGGTGTAAGGCATAAACTGTGAATACTGATTAACGAAATCCCAAACTTCTTTATCATCTGTATGAAAAATATGGGGACCATAAACGTGCAACATGACGTTGGTCTGCGGATCACGTTCTGAATGACAGTTACCAGCAATATGAGAACGTTTGTCAAAAACAACAGACTCAATCCCTTCCTCTGCTAATAATCTCGCAATAACCGCACCAGAAATACCTGCGCCCACTATAGCAACTTTCATTTTTTACCCCAGAAATGTCGTTTTAATAATCCAATGCCTTTCAGTAAAATATTTTCGCCATCAATATTCACTACTGGCATATATTTAATGCGCAAGTTTTCGCGATGATGATGAAGCCAGACATTGAAAAGACGCTCTGCCATAAAACCAAAAACACGCTTTTGGTAAGCATCGTAATTTTGGTAGTCAATTTTTTGCTCAAGCGCAAAAAGTACCGGGAAAAGCCATTCAAAGTATTCATCGATCAATGACTTTTTACAAACAAACATATTATACAAACTAATTTTTGTCCCACCCATAATAGAGTCAAAATCAGACAAATATTCCGGGTGCTGTAACGCAATCTCATCACGAAGCTGAGTGTAGTCAGACTCATGGTGTGCATGAATGTAATGGCTTTTAATCGATGTGATGTAATAATTTCTCGGTCTGGCAATCAGGATATCAGCTTCCTTCAGCAACGCCATCATCTCTTCTGGTGATGCGATGCGCTTTCCCTTAACCATCAAATCACTTTTAGAAGATGCGAAATAGCGGCGGTAGTGCGCCAAGCCCACAACGTCTTCCTGAGAATTCTTCCAGATCCAGTAGGCTGCTGTCAGTTCACAAAATGAGGGATTCAAGTGAGCGATGTTATCACCATCGCAATCCTGCATATAATTTTTTGCAATTCCGTCAGTTAACGCCCCGACTTTCAAAGGCACATATTCCAGATCTGTTGGGAATTCAAAGGGTTTATGAGACACCACAAATACTTTCATTTAATACCTTTAGAATGTTTACAACATAGCAACAACATCAAGTCCTTGTCGCTTATATTAATTACCTATTAATCAACCTATATAACAATTTAAAAAAGAAAAAACCCACTCTTTTTGATTTTAATAAAGCGAAACAGATTTTATCTGAAGTTTTAGCATCTGTTTTCAAGACACCCAAAAGAGGATATTGGTTAAATTTAGTAATAATGCTACTATAGCTTTCTTTAAAAAGAATGGAAAAATGTTCTTGTCCTGACAGCTTAAATAAAACAATTAAAGCACTGCGTGATAAATGGGCAACACAAGTGTAAAAATTTAATTTATACTCTGGGTGTTTTACAACCTTTGATTCAAGGATATCAAGAGCCCTGATTAGATCCATGTTTCTTTTTATATCAAAGTTAGTTAATGAATCTTTTCGCACTCTATAATAATAAAGTGAAGCATTCGTCCTGACAACCTTATTAGCCTGGGCATTGAGTAAAGGGACTGTGACCGAATCTTCGTAAATAATACCTTCAGGAAAAAGATTATCTATATAAAATTCGCGCCGAGTCACCCTTAGCCATGGATAATTATGAAGTGATGAAAGAACACTTTTCGGGACTAATTCGAAAACAACTCCAGAAACATCCATCTCTTGTATCTCCGGAATTGTTCCATCATAAAACTTATGATAGGAGTAGACAAAAGTATCAGCTTCAGGATATTTTCTACGAGCCAAAGCAATATAATGGAAAAAAGTAGGTGATATTATATCGTCAGGATCCAGGCAGGATATAAACTCTCCTGAAGCATGAGTAATACCATAGTTTCGTGCAGAGGAAACTCCACCATTTTGTTTATTAAAAATAACGACCCTACTATCCTCTCTTGACAACTGAGAGAGGATTTCGGCTGATGAGTCCGTCGAACCATCATTAATGAATATGATCTCACAGGATAAGTCACATGCCTTGAATGGCTCGAAAAACCGCATGAGATAAGCTGAAACATTATAGACAGGTATGATGAAAGAAATATCAGGCATTAGTCCCCGAAATCCTATTTTTAGAATGTGCGACGAAAGCAAATATCATTGGAAATAAGAGTAAAATAATCTTCCATTCAAATAACAGATACACTCTCCCCATTAATATAAATTGGATAGCAATGTTAAAAACCTTCATCGCGATAAATAATAATACATAATCCTTATTTCTTAAAGTAAATACGGTAAACCATAGCGCCAACGCAAGAAAAATAGCGAGAACAGTACAAACCAAAAGAGATAAGAACGGTCCGAAGAATAAAAGTATGTTAGCAGGAAATGCCATTGTTAAAGCAATCCCTGCATCCTGATATACCGAAAATAAATGCTGTGGCATGACCAATCCCATAAGATATGACATACCTGTATCTTCTGGAAATGCCCCTATCCCAAAGAAATTATAGATAATATCGGAAGCACCAAAATCTTGCAAGGCCGCACTCTCTATAAGCCCCCACCATAATTGGCTCTGCGCTGCAATCCTAATCTTTAGAGATTCAAAAGCAAGTGTGCTATCGCCAGATAGAGAAAAATAACTCGTCCAAACCAGAATTACAAAGATAAAGCCCAAGAATGAGCATAGAAGAATACTCTTAAATGACAATAACTTTTTATTAATACTACTATTTGAAGCGATAAGGAGACATACGCTAAAGAAAAGAAGCATTTGGAAAATGCCAGTAAATTTTTCGCCGACCAGAACCTGTGAAGTTATGCCCAAGAAAAATATAACCAAGATCATCTTATTTTTCGTTTTAGCATAAATACATCCAAGAATAAATACAGACTGTTCTACAAAAAGCCGAACAAGATTTCCCCAAGACGGTGCAATATTATTCCAATAATAAAATCGATCCTGCCCATAATTACTTGGACGACCATATTTAATTGAAATAAAGATAACTATAAGAGTAGCGACTAAAACAATGATTGGATATATTTTCTCAATAGCTGAGTTTACCAAAAATGAAGAATTTAAATTTACCCTAATACGTTCATTCAGAAAATTGAAAATATTACACGTAGCTAGTAATGTAATAACGGCGAGACTAACATTAATAGCCGTCGCACCATTTAGCGTTGACATCATACCAAGTTCAGGCAGAAAAACACCAGACTCAAGGATCAAACCACTTATAGCTGTTGTAAGGATTGACCATAGAAAGAAACTACTGATTATAAAAAAAGACTCTTTTTTTGCCAAAAAGTAAAACAATAATGATATATAACCAAAAACAATAGCAAAGTTTAAAATTTCAGAACCATGAACAATAACGCTAATCAAAAAAAGGCATATCCAGAACCACAGTATTAGCATTTAGCGATCCTTTAAATTTCGTAATATTTGCGTAGAGATAGCCTCAATAAACTCAGCCCCAGATGAAGAACCATAACTAATCGTCAGCGGGAAGCAAAGATAATCATATGCACCAACAAATTTAATATTATAATCATAATAATTAGCAGTCTGATTCTCTTGCATATGACTCAACGCATTATGAATATCCTTGTATCCTCTGCATTGATATACAAGCGGGTGCCCCATATAGAATACATCTCCGAAAACAGCAACTGGCTTATTCATTAATACAGCCTCATAACCCACAGTACTGGTTAGCGTAAATACACCTAAGGATTTTTTAATAAGTTCTTTTGAGTTTAAATTTGGGTTAGCAAGCTTTACATTTGGTAATTTTAATATTTTTTTGTAAAACTCATAACCTTCATAACCAGTTGCAGAGATATGATCTTTTACAACTAAAAATTTCCCATGAGGCAAGCTAAAAGATAAATTACGAATAAGGTTATATTCATCATAAAATTTTGCAAGAATCGACGTCGAGGATTCAGGATGATAATGTAACGGATACAAATAAAATGGTTGAGATGTAAGATCTTCACTAAATAATTTCTTAATCCTTTTTACACAGAACCAGCGTTTGACTTCTCTAAAGTTCATATAAAAACTTTTTAGTAATGGATTACCTACTTGGAATAAGTCATTTTTTCCTACTAATGTCTGCCTGATCGTCTCAGTAATAAATGTAAAATCACGTTTCTTAAATATTTTACTTATAAAGTTTACTGAGGAGAGACCATTGTTCTTCATATAATCAGGTTGAATATTCTGAATGTTATCAATATAGTTCTTAATTTCAGAATATTTATCAACACTCAATTCAGGAAGATTGTCAATTAAAGAACTAATCTCTCTAGATAATTGGTCATCTAAGGTAGAAAATAAAGATTTCCCAGGAAGTCGGCTTGCAGTTAGTCCTAAATATCTGACGCCGTATTTTTCGGCAACTCTATTTGCTGTATATGCTAATCCATTCGATACATTTTCGTAGAAAACAAAATTGAACATATCATTTCGGAATACATGTTCAAAAAAACGATATAAGTCGCTTGAAACAGTCCCCCAGAAGTTATCATCCTTTGAGTTAACAGAATGGTAGTAATTATCACGATCATAATCAGCATGAACATTCCATTTGTCATACTGACGCTGCGCTTGTGATTCAACATCAGTATTCTTTATATTTGAGAACTCTTCAAACGAAATAATATTACACTTAGTCTCATGTAATTTATATTTACGAATAGAAAACTCACTATCAGTCACAATGGTTATATCAACGCCTTTATTTTTTAATTCGATTGCCAATCTTTTAAACACGGGAGAAAAAATAGCATTATTAATTAAAATGACGCCCTTCACCATTGAACTCCTTAATAAAAAGAAAATATTTAGCTGAAAGAATAAATAAATTTGATCCAATCAGGCCAATTAAGATGGAAAGCATTCCATTGTCCGGTAGAGTTTTCACACCAACGAAAGATATAATAACAAAAAGTATCAACGCAATGACATTAACCTGGATAAGTGAAACATCTTTCTTCTTAGAATATAAAGCATAATGATACGGCATTGAAATATTTATCAATGATGTTGATGCCACAATCAAAATATACCAAATGAAATTATTAACATACTCTATCTTTCCAGTTATTTTTATCATTAAATAACAAGCTGGAATCGATAAAATAAACAATGAAAAATTATAGAAAAATATCTTTTTCTTAAATAAAGTAAATGTTTTTTGTGTTTCTATATTATTGCTCTCCTGAATTGCTTTAACCAAAGATGGATAGTATCTAGTTACAACTAATACATCAATAATTGCCTGTACTGCTGAGGATATTCCGAAGAAAAATACATAAACACCCAATTTAGGAGATGCAATAAAATGAACAGCAATAACCTTATCGAGATAGTTAATCGCACGAAGGCATAGTGTACCTAAGAAAAAATAGAAAGAAGTTTTAATTCCGCGCTTAAGCCACCCTAAATCTATCTTAAAATCTGAAAACATTACAGATTCGAATTTCACTATAAACGCTACTGCAATAAAAACTGATAAAGCAGAAAAAAACAGCCAGAAATAAAAAATTTGCTCAAGATTCACCATCTTAAAAAATAATAATGGAACACATAAATAACACCATATTCCAGACCTTATAAATAATATAAAGTTTGCGATTGTTATCCTTTCTTTAATAATTAAAATACGATAGCATTCTTGAGAAAGATGTTCAGTTATCGTCAATAAAAATAACAATCCACCAACATTTGTAATGGCTGATAAAGATAGTAGCCCGGGCCATACAACTGCTAATAATAAATAACTAAAAACAAAAAAAATGACAAGATTAAATAATATATTTCCGGTATTCTTTTTTACTTCCGGATCCAAAAGTTCTCTTGTCGAGTAGACATAAAAATCCAAACCAACAAAATATAACGATATGACTATTATACTAACATATAATCCGTAATCACCAACATCTTTGACAGTCAAGTATCTTGCTATAGCCACCATCAACAGAAACTTGCCACCAAGAGCAGCAACTCGTAGGGATAAATCAAATAGATAAGTTGGTATTTTAATTCTGTAGAACATTAAACCACCCTAAGATCATTTAGCCATCCTTGGCTATTGGCTTAGTTAAAATGATCCTCCAAGAGTGGAGTACCTTTAATAAGATTTTGCGTTGCAGTTTTCCCCATAACCTCATCATAATATTTTGGAGCCAACCCGTAACCCGGTCTGATGCTCTTTACATTCTCACTGGTTAGTTTTTCACCTTTTTTAATATCCTTCACTATATAGAGAGAACGGCGAAATTTCACATTACCTTTTTCACTCTCTTTACGCTCGTAGTTGATATGGCCCAACGCTTGCCATGCTGTCTTAGCATCGCGGCAAAGAGCCCCCAGCTCATCAGGTTCAAGCGAGAAACTGTCATCCGGCCCACCACCGTTACGATCTAACGTAACATGTTTTTCAATAACATTTGCACCAAGGACAACAGAAGCAATAGCCGTGGTATTATCAATAGTATGATCAGACAATCCTGTAATAACACCAAATCGCTCTGCCATATCTGGAATAGTTGCCAGATTATAGTCTTCAGCAGGTGCCGGGTAGCCACTTACGCAATGTAATACGACGAGTTCTTTACAGCCGCCTTCTCTGGCAGCATTAATGGCTTCCTGAATTTCTTTTTCGTCAGCCATGCCGGTTGAGATAATCATCGGCTTACCTGTTTTGGCTACATATTTAATCAATGGCAGGTCGATTGCTTCAAATGAAGCTATCTTATATGCAGGAGCGCCCAACTCCTCCAGTAAGTCAACAGCCGTATGATCAAACGGACTACTAAAAATAGTGATTCCCAGTTCTTTTGCTTTTTCGAATAAAGGTTTGTGCCATTCCCATGGCATCTGGGCACCTTTGTACAAATTGAACAGAGTTTGTCCATCCCATAATCCGCCATGAATCTGAAAATCTTCAGTGTCACAGTCAATAGTGATGGTATCTGCACGATAAGTTTGCAACTTGATTGCATCTGCTCCTGCTGCTTTAGCTTCTTCCATAATTTTGAATGCGCGATTAAGATCACCATTATGGTTAGCCGAAAGTTCAGCAATAATATAGGGAGGATGGTCTTTACCAATATTGCGACCATCAATTGTTATAAATTTATTCATTACTTCGTCTCGCTAATATATTCGCTGGGAGAGATTTTAATAAACCCAAGGCGTTCAAATAACTGATGTGATGCCTGATTTTCTGGCAGTACTGTCGCTAACATAGTGATATCATTATGCAACATTAAAGCGCGTCTGATAGCAGCACTAGCAACCCCCTTGCCATGACAACTTGCAGTCAGAAAAATTGAAATTTCACATTCCGCGCAAACATGCTTAAGCGGATCAAGTCGCAAAACACCACACGGACCATCATGTTCAATTATATAGAATGACGTTCCATTATCATTTAATTTACGCTGCATCCAGTCAACGTGGTTTTGATAGGAAGGAATTTCAGGATTGCGCGCATACTGACGAGTCTGCGGCTCACATTGAAGCTGATAAACAAAATCAATATCTTCTGTAGTAGCATGGCGAAGTGTAACATTTACACCATCTTTTGCAGATATGCGTACCATTTCCTGTATATCTCTGAAGAGTCCCAGCCCATCACAAATTTCCATCGCAAGGGCATGCTGCTTATGATAATGAGTAACTAAATTATGTAGCGCATTACAAAGTTCATCTTTACTGAAGTGATCTGCGTATAAAACAATTGCTCCAACTCTGGAAAGATTACGCGCAATAGTTATCTGGTTATCTGCAATCGCGACATTTACAGCAGGTAGCCCCATTGCACAGCGTTCCCAGGTTGTTCCCCCCATAGCACCAATTGCAAAATCATGCTCAAGCATGAGTTCCGCCATATTTGTAACATTGGTCAGAACATCGATTTTATATTTTGATCTTTCAGCAAGAGCATGTATCTCAGCGCTATATGGGCAAGCACTACCTAAAATAACAGTTATTTTTTCAATATTCTCAAAAACGGCTTGTTCAAGATATTTAAGAACTTTTCCTGTAACATTATGCGCATCAACACCGCCCATCGTTAGTATCAATGTCTTTGGTATAGCTAATCTGGCTTTGCGTTCTATTGATTGATGTCTTAATTGTGAAAATACCGGACTCAATAAAGCATACTTCGCACCAGCTAATATTCTGGCATTATTCTCATTTAAAGAAGAATATTCTTCCGCACTGCGCTGATATGTCTGGTCAATCAATAAATCACAGTGGTGTGGTCGGTTACACAGATCATCAATAACCACTAAGTTTGTATCTGGAAAGCATGTTTTAACCAGAATTTCCCATTCACTGTCGAGTGAATAATGATCAACAATAATAATATCTGGGTTATTGCATTGCTGTTTCACCAATGAAATAAATTGTTCTGCATCATCTCTTTGACTACCATTTAGCCAGGATTTTTCATCGCGAATATAAACATCTGGTTCATCAGAAACAGAGATGACTTTTACTGGAAAACCCTCCAGTCCAATTTTATCGAGGATATTACCTCGGTGATTTTTGGATATGAAAAAACACTGTGCACCTGAATATCTTAAGGTTTTCGCCAAGTTGAGGCATCTGATAATATGGCCAGAACCAATTGAAAGAGATGAATCAGCTCGCAGGAACACTTTCATTTTTAAACTCCATGGTTTTAAACAACCACTCAGCTACTCGCCAGTCTTCTGGAGTATCAATATCCTGAACACGTTCACGCGGAAGTTCAATCGAATAGGAATCTGCACTAAATATCGGCTTTTCATTCAACCATGCAAAAGATGTTCCCCAATAAAATTGTCCCGCATCGTGCCATGACTCCTCGAGATCCTGAGAACGTGCATGGAACATATCTGGTGAGAACATACTTATACGCTGTTCTGGACTTACTTTGAGTGCACGCTGAATCGGGTAAGGAAATCTTGTCACTGTGAAAGCGTAATCGCCTTTTTGTTCACGAAGTGTTCCCAAACCGCGAATAATATCTTCAGAACGGATGAAAGGCGCTGTTGCATAGATACAACAAACAAAGTCTGCTATGTAACCATCATTAATCAGCCAATTGATAGCATGGCGAATTACAGGGATCGTTCCAGCAAAATCATTCGAAAGCTCTTCAGGCCGCATAAACGGCACTTCCGCACCATATTTACGCGCGACCTCAGCAATTTCTTCATCATCTGTTGATACAATGATTCGGTCAAAGACGCCGCTCTGCTGAGCGGCTTCAATGGACCAGGCAATCATTGGTTTCCCACAAAATTCTTTAATATTTTTACGTGGTATACGCTTGCTACCGCCACGTGCAGGAATGATTGCCACATTCATTTAAAAGAACTCCCGAATACATTTGATAACGTAATTCTGCTCTTCATCAGAAAGTGTCGAGTACATCGGAATGCTGATTGCGCGCGAGTAATAGTTCTCAGCAATCGGGTAATCGCCTGCTTTATGTCCGAGTTGTTCATAATATGGCTGAGTATGAACAGGGATATAATGGACGTTAACGCCAATTCCTTTATCACGCAGGTAGTCAAAAAGCGGTTTACGCTGTGCTGGATCGTTAACCGTCAGAGGATAAAGATGTAGAGCACTGTAGCCACTTGGTGATTGAAGAGGAGTGGAAACAGGTACTCCCTCAAACGCCGCGTCATAACGTCTTGCCAATTCATGCCGACGGGCAACAAAATCCTCAATACGTTTTAACTGGCTCACACCCAAAGCCGCCTGCAATTCGGTCATACGATAATTCAAACCGAGATCAACCTGCTGATAGTACCAACCTCCTTCCGTGGCTTTCGTCATTTTATCACCATCGCGGGTAATGCCATGACTACGAAAAAGCTGTAATTTTTCAGCCAGGGAATCACAGTTGGTGAGCGCCATGCCGCCTTCTGCTGTCGTTATAATTTTTACCGGATGAAAGCTCAGTATCGTAATATCGGCAAAACGAGAATTACCAATTTTAACACCCTGATAACTACCGCCAATTGCATGTGATGCATCTTCAATAATGGCAAAACCATACTCTTTAGACAGTTGATGAATTTCTTCCATCTCACATGATTGACCAGCGAAAGCAACAGGAACAACAACTTTTGGTAATACGCCGTTAGCCTTAGCAGTAACCAATTTAGCTTTTAGCGCGCTCACACTCATATTGTAGGTTTGCGGATCGATATCGACAAAACTAACATTGGCTCCACAATACAAAGCACAATTAGCCGAAGCGACAAACGTATTCGGAGACGTCCATAACCAGTCACCTTTCTTCAGGCCTAACGCCAGGCAAGCAACGTGTAACGCAGAGGTCGCACTGTTCACAGCAACGGCATGTTTAACACCGACATAATCTGCAATAGCTTGCTCAAACTGTGGTACACATGGTCCTTGGGTCAAAAAATCTGACTTCAATACGTCCACAACTGCATTGATATCTTCATCAGAGATATCCTGTCGTCCATAAGGAATAAATTTCATCAGATATTGCCTACTTTTTCGCGGTTTTCATCAATCCACTGACGAAGCTCCTCAATACTCATCCATTCCGTATTGCTGTCGCTCTCGTACACGAATCCTTCCGGCACTCTCTTACCGTCTTTGATACGTTCAGGAGAGTCACACCAGTTGTGAATAGCAGGCAGGATTTTGAAATGTTCTGGGTATTCATAGGTATAATGTGCATCTTCCGCACTGATCATCTGCTCATGCAGTTTTTCACCAGGGCGAATACCAATGACTTTCTGAGTTGCATCCGGGGCAACAGCGGTAGCAACATCGGTAACTTTCATTGATGGGATTTTTTTCACGTAAATCTCACCGCCAACCATATCGTTGAAAGCATGCCATACCAGTTCAACGCCCTGTTCCAGGGTAATCATAAAGCGGGTCATACGATCATCAGTAATAGGCAGTTCACCTTTATCTTTAATGGAAAGGAAGAAAGGGATGACTGAACCACGAGAACCCATTACATTACCGTAACGGACAACGGCAAAACGCGTTTTGGTTGCACCAGAGTAGGAATTACCCGCAACAAACAGTTTGTCAGAGGCCAGTTTGGTTGCACCGTAAAGATTAGCCGGGCTACTCGCTTTATCTGTTGAGAGTGCAACAACACGTTCAATGCCTTTATCAATACATGCATCAATAACGTTCATCGCACCGTTAATATTTGTTTTTACACACTCGAATGGGTTGTATTCTGCTGTCGGTACAATCTTAGTTGCTGCTGCATGGACGACGAAATCAACACCATCTAATGCACGGTATAAACGATCTTTATCGCGAACATCGCCAATGAAGAAACGAATACGGCTTTCATCTTTAAAATGCTTCGCCATTTCCCACTGTTTCATTTCGTCACGAGAATAAATGATAATCTTTTTCGGATTATATTTTTCCAATGTCATTCGAACAAATTTATTACCAAAAGACCCCGTACCACCAGTTACCAGAATAGTTTTATTATCAAACATGTTTATTCACCGAAAAATATACTATTTAGATTGTTACAATAATGGCCTATTGTAACGCAAATCTCTAACTATGTTTTACGCACGCTACCGCCCCTGGCTTAACAGCTACCAGTGTACTGCATGCATTCCAGAAATGTTACGAGCCTGCCGATCCTGGCAAAGCGCTCTAAAACTCAAACGCTAATTGTCTTACCAAACAAGGTCAGAAACAAGGAAAAATGCCACAAAACCATAACGAAAATTTGGTGGCTAACACATTGTTATTAAGGATATTTATATGAAACAAAAACGGCAGAAACATCCAAAGACACCTGGATGTTTCTGCCGTCATTATTTTTATAACATCCGCCTCTGGCGATCGGCTTAGCTTACTCGTTAAGCAACGCCTCAATTCCCTTCCGAAACTTCGCTCCTTCCTTCAGGTTGCGCAGCCCGTACTTCACAAACGCTTGCATATAGCCCATTTTCTTACCGCAGTCGTAGCTATCGCCTGTCATCAGCATGGCGTCAACAGACTGTTTTTTCGCCAGTTCTGCAATTGCATCCGTCAACTGGATACGGCCCCAGGCGCCGGGTTCTGTTCTTTCCAGTTCTGCCCAGATATCTGCCGACAACACATAGCGGCCTACCGCCATCAGATCTGAGTCCAGCGTCTGCGGTTGATCCGGCTTTTCAATGAACTCAACAATACGGCTGACTTTCCCCTCATTATCCAGAGGTTCTTTGGTCTGGATAACGGAATACTCTGAAAGGTCGCCTTTCATGCGTTTTGCCAGCACCTGGCTGCGTCCCGTTTCGTTGAAACGCGCTACCATTGCCGCAAGATTATAGCGAAGCGGATCGGCCGTCGCGTCATCAATGATGATATCAGGCAGCACCACCACAAACGGGTTGTCGCCAATCACAGGACGCGCGCATAAAATGGAATGCCCCAGACCCAGCGGTTGAGCCTGGCGAACGTTCATAATCGTCACGCCTGGTGGGCAAATGGACTGCACTTCCGCCAGCAACTGACGTTTCACGCGTTGCTCCAGAAGTGACTCTAATTCGTAGGAGGTGTCGAAGTGGTTCTCTACCGCATTTTTGGAAGCGTGAGTAACCAGAACGATTTCTTTGATCCCAGCAGCAACAATTTCGTCAACAATGTACTGTACCATCGGTTTGTCAACAATCGGCAGCATCTCTTTGGGGATTGCCTTGGTGGCAGGCAACATGTGCATACCCAGACCAGCTACCGGAATAACTGCTTTCAAATTAATCATTATTTCATCCACCTATAAAATGGTTGCTGAATTATAGCTCTTTAGCATGTTTTAGCCAGCATGAATTACATTATGGCGTTGGATGTGATGGTACGCCGCTTATCCGCAGATTGCAGTAGCCATAATCTTAAGTATGAGTAACTTTCGCCAGGAATGGTCGCAAAACTACCTCCCCCGCTCCGGCAACCTGAAATTGACCGCTTCCACATTCACCACCTTGTGGTTAATCCTGTCGATATCGACAGAGCTCTGCCCCTTCTCATTGACTGCATGAACGTTCGCCAGCGACAGCAAGGTGTCCTGTTTCGCCATAAACTTGCCGCGTATATCTTTACGCAGATCAAAGTGCATCTTCAGCGCGGGCCCTGTCGCAGACTCCTGCATTACCTTGATATTACGCAGGAAAAGATGCTGAGGCTGGTTGTGTAGTTCAAGCGTAGCGCGCTTCATCTCCAGATTGGTGATCGCCACAAAGGAGGTCGCATTCCCTGAAGAGATCTGAATGCCGCGCAGTTTATAGTCCAGGCGAGTGTTATCAAGATGAATATCATTTAATTTGAAGTTTTGCGGAATGGATAAATATTTGCCTTTGACGACGCCATAGCCAATAAGCATCCCCGCACAATTCACCATATCGATATTATCAATCACGAAATTATCACACCCATAAATTGCTACCGTCGCATTATCAATGCCCGCTTTCTTACTGAAATCAGGCGTGATATTCCGCGCTTTTACATTACGAATGATAAAGTGTTTTCCGTTCTCCACATGAACCAGTTGTCGGCAATCCGATCCGGTAATATTGGCCACGACAAAGTTCTTTACGGTTTGTTCTTCCGGGTAGGCATTATCGTAGGTGCTGCCCGCTAGCCCGATGCCAATCCCCCAATTGATTTTCCCGTTGGTGCAGTCGATGCGTTCTATAACATGGTCAGAGATCAGAATGTTACGATCGTTAATCGCCACGTTCCATTCGATGGCATCCCCTTGCAGATCGCTGAATCGGCTGTTGGTGATGCGCGCGCCGTCCACCTGGTTGTGGAATCCCTGGCGCAGAATGGCGTAATTTGCATGGCTGACCGTAATATCATCAATGGTGAGATTACGCATCACTCGCGGCTTTTTGCCGCCAATGTAGATCTGGGTAACGGGGCCGAACCCGCTCATGGCAATCCCCCTGATGGTGCAATCTGAACCGCGCACATCCAGGGTGATGTTGTGCAGGCTGCCGCCCTGCTCCCCTGTTACCTGGCAGCCATCCTGCAACACAAACCGACCGCAACCATTGCCGCTTAAGCGCCCACGCACATGCAGCGTTTTTCCTGCCGGGATAAAGATGCCGGTATTGACGTTCTCGCAGACCAGCCCCGCAGGAACAACAACCGTCTGCGCTTCGCTAAACGCCTGTTTAAACGAGGCTATCCAGTCTCGGGGGTTATAATCCTGAATATTGACGGTTTGCCGGGGTTCAAGCGCGCGGGCAAAGGGGGAATGGAGGACAGGAAGTGCGGCAAGCGCAGAGCCTGCCGTCAGGAAGGTGCGACGGGAGAGTTTATTCTCTGGCATACAACCTCGGTTTACATCGTTTGCAGCAGGCTGGCTAACTGTTGATTAATCACCTGCTGATTAAAATCAGCCTCAACTTTTTCACGGGCGCGTTGTACCACAGGCCGCAACGACTCGGTGTCAATGCGACTGAATGCCGCCAGTTGCTCCGCCAACGCCTCAGCATCATTTTCAGGCACCAGCCAGCCCGACTTGCCGGCATCCACCAGTTCAGGAATTCCGCTGTGAACGGTTGAAACCACCGGCAGCCCGACTGCCATCGCTTCCATCAGCGCCACCGGAATACCTTCCATATCGCCATCCGTACCGGTGATGGACGGCAGCAGAAACACATCCGCGTCATCCAGCATCTTTTTCACTTCATGGCTGGGCTTAAAGCCGGGCATCTCAATCACATCATCAAGCTGGTACTGCTCAATCAATGTGCGCAGGCGTCTCTCCCACGGCCCCATGCCCAGGATGCGATAACGAAACGCTACCCCCTGCGCTTTGAGCTGTCGGCAGGCCTCAATCGCTACGTGCAGTCCTTTCTTCTCGGTTAATCGCGCCACGGAGATAATCTCCAGTGGCGTACCCGGCGCTTTTACCGGACGGTGAGTAAAGCGCGTCATATCGACGCCCATCCGCGAGACCGCAATTTTCTCGGGCGGGCACCCCATCGTTTTAAGGCGTCCCGCCCATAATTCACTGATGGGCAGCATGAGATCGCCACGCTGGAACAGACGCTGATATTCAGGCGTGTAGTGATTGAGTACATCGCGGTGCGATACATCAATACCGTGAAAAACGGTGGAGATTTTGCCTTTGATCACGCCAAGTTCCCGCAACTTCGCCGCCGTTACGCCCGCCGGGCCAAAATGGGCGATAAAAACATCCGCCTGGAACATTTTTGGCGTCAGCCCGCAGATTGCGGATAGAATCAGGTTGCGCGCTTCATCACCGTAACGCGAAACATTCAGCGCCTTCCAGGTCGATGCGCGCGTACCGCCACGCAAAGACGCAATGGCGCGATAGCGCAGCTTCGCCAGCTTGCCTTCCGGCTCATCCAGCAGCCAGTGCGTTTTTTCACCCAGGCGGTAGATGTCATACGCCGCATGCGTGTTCTCAAGGTCGCCTTTATGCAACGCGACAATTTCCACCTCAAACCCCATATCGATAAACGCGGTGATCTGGTTCAGCACGAAGGTCTCTGACGACAGTGGGAACTTCAGTAAAAAGAAGCTGACCTTCATTTCCCCTCCCCGATACGGGTTAACACTGACTGCACCATGCGAAAGCCCTGTTCACGCTCGCGGTTTACGGCGTCCGCCAATCGCGCGTTGAGCGCGGGCAACTGCCCCAGCGTATCGGCCACCATCGCTTCCAGGCTGCCGTCCAGCAAATGACGAATGTCGATCGCCATTTCAGGCAATCCCAGCTGTTGCATAATTCCGGCAGATTTGTGCTCATAATTAATGGCAATCGCAGGGGTCGCGAAATTCATGGAAATAATGGCGGAATGCAGGCGCGTGCCCACGGTCAGTTCACAGGCGCCGAGGATTTTCCCCATTTCAAGATCGTTGAGTTCGTCCATTACCACATGGTAACGATCCGGGTCGCTGACGTGCTGGCGCAGGTTTAACGCCACCATGCGATCGTCTTTGTTATAGCTGTCGATACCGGTACAGGTTGACAGCGCAATCACCTGATAGCCTTCCTCAAGGATACGGTTCACCACGCCAGCAAACGCCTTCTCGTAAGCCTGTTGGGTGGTTCCCAGACGCTTATCGAATGGCGCCAGTTCACGCAGCGTAATCGCAACCGTCTTTTGCTTTCCGGCAAGGGCTAACCAGTGCTGAACGGCATAACCCGGTTCAAAATCGTCATTGTGATGATCAACCAGCCAGGCGGTATCGACCCCCGCTTCAACTTTCGTCGTGGTGATATCGCTACGCTTCATCAGCTCCAGACTGACTGATTCACGCAGGATCAACGCATCACAATGACCAAAGACGTAATTCGCCAGCGTGTTGAACTGCTCGTCCTGGAAGGGGCCGACGCTGTGACCAATCATATACAACGGCTTCTTCGCCATAAAAGTACACAGCGCATGTTCAAACTGCGGCACACCGTACAGATCGACGAAAAACGAGCCCCCGACCTGGATAATGGCGTCATAACCGGATAACAGACGCACGAAGTCGGTAAACCCTTGCGCAATGGCAATATTGCGCAGCTTGCCGGTATCGGTGACGCGGGAGAGCAGTACCTGATGCTGATAGCGGCGACGCAGCACTTTTTTCACGCGCCCCATCACGCCCGCCGCGTTATTGTGCTGTTTCATCTGCGAATAGAGCGGATCGCCCATCACCGGGCGATTCAATAACCAGGATGAGCTCACCGGATAGCGACTCATCACATCCACTTCTGCGTCAGGCTCAAGACGGTTAATGGCATCCAGCAGGCCGCGCAAAATTGCGCTGTCGCCACGGTTGCCGCAGGTGTGGTTGCCCAGGATCAGTAATTTCATATTTGCCCCTTAAAATCGTTGCCGGATGGCGGCTGTCGCCTTATCCGGCCTACAGCAAAATCAATTCATAGGCCGGATACGATGTGTAAACGTCGCCATCCGGCAAAAGTTATCCTGCGCGAAGCAGTGTTTTCATTTTTTCGCTACGGCAAAACTGGCGCTTCATCTCCACCACCAGCGGATGGCGCGAAAGCACAATCATCACGGTGAAGGCCAGCGCGCCCGCCACGATTTGTGTTGCCAGCAGTACGCTCAGCGGCAGATGTCCATTCAGCGCAATCCCCAACCCATAGCTCACCGCCAGGGTAGGTAAAGAGAGATAAAACGGTAGCCACAGGCTAAGGATGTACTGGCGGTAACTCGACCCCAGCACCGGTTTAATCATGACGAAATAGCTCAGAACGGTATTGATGATCTGCACCAGCAGGAAGCCCAGCGTCACGCCTGTCGCCCCCGCCAGATGGCCGCCAACGATAATTGCCGGAATGAACAGAAAGGTTTTGAACACATTGAATTTGAAGCTGATATCGACGCGCGCTTTCGCCATCAGCAACGAACCAATCGGGTTGCCGACAGAGCGCAACAGCCCCACCACGCACAGCAGTTGCAGCACCGGAATGATGCTGTTCCACTTCTCGCCAAAAACCAGCGGTACAAAATTATTCGATACCACCATCAGACCGAGCAACGCGGGAAAATTAATAATCCCCACGACCGACAGCAGCTTGTAGAAGTTGACGCGCAGCTTCTCCGTATCATCCTGAATTTTGGCGAACGCCGGGAACAATACGCGGGTAATGATCGGGTTAAGCTTCATTGGCGGAACTACCGCCACGTTATAAGCAAGGTTGTATCCCCCGGCGACGCTCGCGCCGAGAATACGCGCCAGCACCAGCGTCGACAGGTTAGTATTGACGTAATTGATGATGCTGTCCGCCGTCAGCCATGCGCCAAAGCGCAGGTTCGACGAAACAGACGCCAGCGAAAAATGCAGACCGGGGCGGTAGATCTTCCGGCCAAAATAGCCGAACAGCAGCGTACGGACGGCGCTGTTGACCAGATAGCCGAGAATCGCCGTCATTGCCAGCGGCCAGAAATGGGCGCTGACCACGGTAAAGGTGAACCCCGCCAGCACCGAGCTGGTCTCGATCATGCCTATTTTGTTAAATTCCAGCTCCTTTTGCATCAACGCGCGAAATTGCTGCCCGTGAGGGATCACCACAAACGCCAGCGACAGGGTTTTAATCAGCGGCGCCAGATCGGGGTTATGCAGCACGTTGCCGATCACGTCGCTAAGCAAAAACACCACAACGCACACCGCCAGCCCTAAGCCAACGTTCAGCCAGTACAGGGTGGTGAGTTCGAGGTGGCTTATCGTTTTACGCTGGATAATGGAGTTGGCAATACCGAAGTCCGACAGCGTATCGGCGAGGGCGATAATCACCAGCGACACGGTCAGCAGACCAAACTGGTGATTATCAATAATCCGCGCCAGCACGGTCATCTGAATCAGTCCCAGCCCGATGATGATAACCGTAGCGATCGCCGACCACTTCGCCCCACTGATGGTTTTTTCTCGTAAGCTCATGATCGTTCCTCAGTACGCCGCTTTATTCACAAAGCCTTTGAACACCGTCAGAAAAACAATCTTGATGTCAAACCACACGCTCCACTCACGGATGTACTCCAGATCAAACTCCACGCGCTTTTCCATTTTCTCCAGCGTGTCGGTCTCGCCGCGCCAGCCGTTGATCTGCGCCCACCCCGTAATGCCGGGTTTGACTTTATGGCGCAGCATGTAGCCTTCGATAAGCTGGCGATACTGCTCGTTATGCGCCACCGCGTGCGGACGCGGCCCGACGATAGACATGCCGCCGGTCAGAACGTTGATAAACTGCGGCAGTTCATCAAGCGAGGTACGGCGCAGAAAATTCCCCACGCGGGTTACACGCGGGTCGTTTTGCGTCGCCTGCGTCACCACTTTGTCGTTTTCCATCACCTTCATGGAGCGGAATTTCCACACTTTGATCGGCTTACCGTCCATGCCATAACGAGTCTGACGGAAAATAATCGGCCCTGGCGAACTGAATTTGACCGCCAGCGCAATGCAGCACAGCACCGGAGAGATCAGCAGCAGAATCAGCGACGCCAGCACGATATCTTCCGCGCGTTTCAGCAGACGATTGATCCCTGACAGCGGCGTGTCATACAGCGGCACGACCGGCACGCCGCTTACCTCTTCAATACGCGAGTGCAGAATATTGAAGGTAAAAACATCCGGGATGAGGATTACCGAGCAGGTAGTGTCCGCCAGAGCGCGCACCAGTTTTTTTACCTGCGCCCCGTCACTCATCGACATGGCGATATAGACGTTATGAATGCGTGAGGCTTTGGCATCCTCGACCAGTTGTTGCAGATTTCCGGCCCAGTCAGAAGAGACGCCGCCCGGTTTCGGATCGTAGTAAACGCCGACCACTTCAAAACCCAACCACGGCTCCTTGCGGAAGCTGTCCAGCAGCGACTGACCGGCAGGAAGATCCCCCGCCACCGCCACCCGGCGCGTGTTGTACCCACGGTTACGCAGCCATCCGGCTCCGTAGCGAATGAACGAGCGGCAGACCACCAGACCCACGCTGGAGAGCGCATACCACGCCAGCCAGACGGTAAGACGGTTATCGAAGTCGTTATTGAAGGCAATCAGGCCCGCGCTGAAGACCAGACTCAGCGTCCAGTTTTGCAGCAGCAGCGCCAGTTCCGTCGAAATCTTCACGCCGCGCCAGGAACGGTAAAAATCAGTTATGCCGCCCAGCATCTGAAAAACCACCAGCGTGATCAGCGCCACCAACAGATGCATATACAGGAAAGGCAATCCGCTCAGCTTGCAGACAACCCATAACCCGCCAAACATGATGGTGATATCCGAAAAGCGTTGCACCATAGAGATTAACGATGCATTGGTTTTGGCTCGCTCGCGCTTTTTTAGATTTGTCATCGTTGTTCCTGTTATTAGCCCCTTACCCGTCGCCGGGTAAGGGAAGAACAGACATTACTGATTCAGCAACGTCAGCAGGGTTCGCGTTCGCGCTTCCATCAGCGGAATGTCGCCGCGTGATTCCACGTTCAGCCGCACCACCGGTTCGGTATTGGAAGAACGCAGGTTGAAGCGCCAGTCGGCAAACGACATGCTGATGCCGTCAGTTCTGTCCACCGTCAGCGCTTCACGCGCAAAGTGTGCTTCCACCCGGCTGATGGCGGCCGCAGGCTCTGCCAGTTTGCTGTTGATTTCACCGCTGGCCGGGAACGCCGCCATCCGGTCGCGCACCAGTTCCCCCAGCGACTGCCCTTTCAGACATACCAGCTCCGCCACCAGCAGCCACGGGATCATCCCGCTGTCGCAGTACGCAAAATCACGGAAGTAGTGATGGGCGCTCATTTCGCCGCCGTAGATAGCATCTTCATAGCGCATACGTTCTTTAATGAAGGCATGACCGGTTTTCGACATCACCGGCGTGCCGCCCGCCGCCGTCACCACATCAACAGTGTTCCAGGACAAACGCGGGTCGTGGATGATCTTCGCCCCCGGGTGTTTCTCCAGAAATGCCTCCGCCAGCAGGCCGACAATGTAGTAGCCCTCAATGAACTGCCCTTTCTCATCAAACAGGAAGCAGCGGTCGAAATCCCCGTCGAAGGCAATGCCCATATCTGCGCCGTGTTCAATAACGGCGTTGCGGGTGTCATCGCGACACTCCGGCAGCAGCGGATTAGGGATGCCGTTCGGGAAGTTGCCGTCCGGCGTGTTGTGGATTTTGATGAAGTCAACCGGCACACCCTGCGCCTTAAAGCGGGCTTCAATGGCATCCACCACCGGGCCTGCCGCACCGTTGCCGGAGTTGATGACCAACTTCAATGGCGTGAGATTGTTGACGTTGATGTAGCCGAACAGGTGGTCGATGTAGGCGTCACGCAGATTGATCTGCTTATAGCTGCCGCGTCTGGCTTCGTTGACCGGTGGAAAATCATTGGCTTCCGCCAGACGCTGCACGTCGCGCAGGCCGGTGTCGCCGCTGATGGGGCGCGCGCCCTCGCGCACCAGTTTCATACCGTTGTAGTCCATCGGGTTATGGCTGGCGGTCACTTCAATACCGCCATCGACGCCCAGATGGAAGGTCGCAAAATAGATCTCTTCCGTGCCGGAAAGGCCAATATCCAGTACGTCAACGCCCGCATCCTGCAACCCTTTCGCCAGCGCCAGTTTCAGCGACTCGCTTGTCAGGCGCACATCGCCGCCCAGCACAATGGTTTTCGGTTGCAGGAACTCGCCGTAAGCGCGGCCAATACGCCACGCGATATCCTCATTCAACTCTTCGCCCAGCCTGCCGCGAATATCGTAGGCTTTAAAACAGGTTAATTTCGTCATGTTTTTACCCTTCTTCAGGCAACAGTTGGCCCTGACTCTCGTAAGAGCCTTTTTCAATTTTTGTTTTATTGCCCGGTGACGCTGCGCTTACCGGGACTACGGACCTGTAGGCCGGATAAGCAACGCGCCATCCGGCAACTTACCAGGCTTACACTCGCCCGTAGCGATCGGCGAAGCGCACCACGTCGTCCTCTTCAAGGTACGAACCGGAGCGGACTTCAATCAGGTCGAGCGGAATTTTTCCCGGATTCTCCAGGCAGTGGGTCGCCCCCAGAGGTATGTAGACAGACTCGTTTTCACCGAGCAGTTTGATTTCGCCGTTGATGGTGACTTTTGCCGTCCCTGCAACCACCACCCAGTGCTCCGCCCGATGGTGATGCATCTGCACGGAGAGCCCCTCGCCGGGTTTAACGGTAATACGTTTCACCTGATAACGGTCGCCGGCGTCGATAGAGTCGTATTTGCCCCACGGCCGGTAGACTTCACGGTGGATATGGTGCTCATGACGCCCGTCAGCTTTAATCTGCTCCACCACTTTTTTCACATCCTGCACCGCATTGCGATCGGCAATCAGCACCGCATCTTTGGTCTGTACAACCACCAGGTCTTTCACCCCGACGGTCGTCACCAGGCCCGACTCCGCATAAACGTAGCTGTTTTCCGTTTTATGGCTAATGACGTCGCCGTGATGCACGTTTCCCTCGGCGGTGTGCGCGCTGATTTCCCACAGTGAAGACCAGGAACCCACGTCGCTCCAGCCGGCATCCATCGGCATAACCACCGCATCTGCCGTGCGCTCCATCACCGCGTAGTCCACCGACTCTTCCGGGCAGGCGAGGAACGCCTCTTCATCCACGCGGATAAAGTCGAGGTCGGGGTCAACGATGCTCATCGCGTTTTCGCAGGCGTCCAGAATATCGGGACGGTATTTTTTCAGTTCTTCCAGATAACGCCCGGCGCGGAACAGGAACATCCCGCTGTTCCAGTAGTAGTCGCCGCTCGCCACGTAGGCCTGCGCGGTTTCAAGATTGGGTTTTTCGACAAACTGCGCGACGTCAAAAGCAACCGCGTCTTGCTCGCCGGGAGAGACATCGCCGCGACGAATATAGCCGTAGCCGGTTTCCGGCAGATCCGGCACGATACCGAACGTGACCAGCTTGCCCGCTTCGGCATACGGAATGGCGTTACGCACCGCGTCGCGAAACGCTCCTTCATCAGCAATGACGTGATCGGCCGCCAGTACCAGCATCAGCGGATCGCCTTCCGGGCTGTGGCGTTTCGCCGCCAGCGCCGCCAGCGCAATCGCTGGCGCGGTATTGCGCCCGGCAGGTTCGAGAATAATGTTCTCCGTCAGTTTGTTTAGCTGGCGCAACTGTTCGGCGACAATAAAGCGGTGCTGCTCATTGCAGATCACCACCGGGCTTTCGCACTCCACGCCGTTCAGACGACAAATGGTCGTTTGCAGCATGGTGAGATCGCCTTTCAGGCAGAGAAACTGTTTTGGATAAAGTACACGAGAAAGCGGCCATAAACGGCTACCCGAGCCACCCGCCATCACGACCGGATAAAGTTTACGTTGACCCATGATTTATCCCCGAATATCTGTAATAAATTGACGTAACACGTTCTCTTTATCGAGCGTGCGTTCGGCATATTCGCATGCCACCGTGTTGTTCTCAGGCATGGCAAGCGCCTGAGTAATCCCCGTCACCAGCGCGTCGACCGACTCCGGTTCCACGCAAACGGCAATGCCGGGATAGTCGCGACAAAGCTGGCCGAGTTCGGTTTCCGGTTCAGCGGTAATCACCGCGTTGCCGCCCACCGCCAGAATATTGGTCAGTTTCGACGGCAAAACGGCATCCGCCGCGCCGCGCTTTTGCACCACCAGATGGCAATCGCCCATCTTCAGCAGCGCAGGTAAGGCTTCATAAGGCTGAAGCGGATAAAATTTGACGTTATCCAGGCCGCGTTCACGGGCCATTTTTTCCAGCCGCGCTTTGCCGCCGCCCTGTCCGACAATGACAAACAACCAGGGGCGATCGGTAAGACGCTCAGCGGCGTCGATCACGTTCTCAAGCCCTTGTTTTTCACCAATATTGCCAGAGTACAGAATGATTTTTTTATCATCCGGCAACCCCAACGTCTGGCGTAAGCGGGCCGCATCGCTAGCGGTCACGTCACGAAAACGCGCCACTTCCGACCAGTTAGGGAAGAAAATCACCTTGTCTGCCGCGACCCCTTTCTCCTGCGCTTTATTCATCATTGAACGGGAGATGGTGGAGACGTTATCGACGTTGTGCAGACCGCTGCGCTCGAACGCGGCGGCCAGTCGGGCAACCTTACCGCTCTTGCCTTGCCCGGCCAGCCCCAGACCGAGCATCGCATCCACCTCGTAGTCCTGAATATGCAGCAACGTGCGCGCGCCGGAGAGTTTCGCCAGCAAACGCATACCCGGCGTGCAAAACAGCGTCGGCACCACGCCGATAATCCGATCCGGCTTCCAGCGTCGCTGCGCCATCAGCGGGAAGAAACTGCTCAGGGCGAAACTGCCCAGGTGCAGCAAGCGTTTCAGCGTCGATGGATGCGTCGGAACATATAACGGGCAGCGCCAGACGGTGGCCGCCCCCTCTTCCCGGCGATAACGCCAAGAGGAATACTGCTCGCCCACTTTCCACTGCGGGTAATAAGGCGGCGCGGTGATCACCCGAACTTCATGCCCTTCACGCGCCATCCACTCCACCATCTCGCCGGTGTATTTACCGATGCCGGTTAGCTCCGGCGAGTAGTTGATGCCGTACACAAGGATTCTCATACGCTTCATCCTTCAACCTGGCTCTGCGTTGGCTGCATCTGCTCACCCCTGCCGCCTTGATTCAGGCTGAATGATTTCGTGTAACATCCAGGCACCCCGGACTGACGATCCGCGAGGAAGTACGCCCGACTGTTGTCGTGAACGCTGGCGCTTGCCAGAAGCCGCTCAGGCGCCTGCCAGCGATAATCTTCATGTTGTTCATCAGGCAGATGCAGATCTGCCTGATTCACCTTCAGACGAAAACCAAGCACAACGTAATGAGTGGTAAAGTCTTCGCCGGAGAAGTTATCGTCATAGAAGTGCTGCCAGACGCCATAAAACGCGCCTGCGGACAGCGGTAAACGCAGCCCCAGTTCCGCCTGAGTGAGACGCTCAAACGCTTTTTCCAGCGTCTCATCCTTCTGCACGCGCCCGCCCGGTACGAACCAGTAACCCTGCGCAGGGCGATTGGTGCGCTTGCCCAGCAGGAACTCGCCGCGCTCATTCTCCACGATCAAATCAATGGAGATCAGCGGCGTAGAGCGCACGACGGTAGCGAAATCTTCCTGACGTAAAAACATGTTTACCCCCGGAACCGGTGCTGGTTCTCAAGGAACCACTGGTAAGTGCTGGCAAGCCCGGCCTCCAGCGACACCTCGTGATACCAGCCAAGCTGATGCAGGCGCGTTACGTCGAGCAGTTTGCGCGGCGCGCCGTCCGGTTTCGTGGCGTCAAACACCACCCGCCCTTTGTAGCCCACGACCTGAGCGATCGTTTGCGCCAGCTCCCGAATGGTGCAATCCACACCAGTACCGACGTTGATGTGCGAGAGCATCGGCTGCGTGTTCTCCTGCCACACTTCGCGATCCAGCTCCATCACATGGATGCTGGCAGCGGCCATATCATCCACATGCAGGAACTCGCGCATCGGTGTCCCGCTGCCCCATACCACTACATCCGGCGCGTTCTGTTCGGTCGCTTCATGGAAGCGACGCAGCAGCGCGGGAATGACGTGCGAATTACTCGGGTGGAAGTTGTCATGCGGCCCGTACAGGTTGGTCGGCATAACCGAGCGGTAATCGCGGTCAAACTGGCGATTCCAGGACTCGCACAGTTTGATCCCGGCAATTTTTGCGATGGCATACGGCTCGTTGGTTGGTTCAAGCGACCCTTGCAGCAGTTCGCTTTCCGCCATCGGCTGTTTTGCCAGTTTGGGGTAGATACAGGAGGAACCGAGGAACAACAGCTTGTTCACGTTGTGCAGATGCGCGGCGTGAATGATGTTGCTCTCAATCATCATGTTCTCGTAGATGAAATCGGCCGGGTACGTATTGTTGGCGACAATACCGCCCACCTTCGCCGCCGCCAGATAAACCTGGTCAATGCGTTCTTCAGCGAAGAATGCCTGTACCGCCCGGCTGTCCAGCAAATTCAGCTCGTCGCGGGTGCGGAGCACCAGCTCCACATCCTCGCGCTGCGCCAGCTGTCTTACGATGGCGGAACCCACCATCCCGCGATGGCCCGCCACAAAAATACGTTGTTTCATCATCCTCAGGACTCCAGCGCGATGGCAACCTCGTAGCCATGAGATTTCAGCAAGGAATGTTTCTTCGCCGCTTCCAGGTCTTTCGCGACCATTTCAGACACCATCTCCTGGAGTGTGATCTCCGGTTTCCAGCCCAGCTTCTCGTGCGCTTTTGACGGGTCGCCCAGCAGGGTTTCCACTTCCGCAGGACGGAAGTAGCGCGGGTCAACGGCGATAATCACATCACCCGGCTTCACGCCCGGCGCATCATGACCGGTGACAGAAACGACAATCCCTTTCTCTTCCACGCCTTCCCCTTCAAAGCGCAGTTTGATTCCCAGCTGTGCCGCCGCCATTTCGACGAACTGACGCACGGAGTACTGCACGCCGGTCGCGATCACGAAATCTTCCGGCGTCTCTTGTTGCAGCATCATCCACTGCATCTTGACGTAGTCTTTGGCATGGCCCCAGTCACGCAGGGAATCCATGTTGCCGAGGAACAGGCAGGACTCCAGCCCCTGAGCGATATTGGCAATCGCGCGGGTGATTTTGCGGGTCACGAAGGTTTCGCCGCGACGCGGAGATTCATGGTTGAACAGAATGCCGTTACAAGCGTAGATGCCGTAGGATTCGCGGTAGTTAACGGTGATCCAGTAGGCGTACAGTTTGGCGACGGCATACGGAGAGCGCGGATAGAACGGCGTGGTCTCTTTTTGCGGAATTTCCTGCACCAGACCGTACAGCTCAGAGGTGGAGGCCTGATAGAAACGGGTTTTCTTTTCCAGGCCCAGGAAGCGGATCGCCTCCAGCAGACGCAGCGTACCCAGCGCATCTACGTCAGCGGTGTATTCCGGGGACTCAAACGAAACCGCAACGTGGCTCATTGCCCCCAGGTTGTAGACTTCATCCGGCTGCACTTCCTGCAAAATGCGGGTCAGGTTGGATGAGTCGGTCAGATCACCGTAGTGCAGGTGGAATTTCGGGTTGCTGGCATGTGGGTCCTGATAGATATGATCCACGCGTTCGGTATTGAACGAAGACGCGCGACGCTTGATACCATGAACCTCGTAACCTTTCTCCAGCAGAAGTTCCGCCAGGTAAGAACCATCCTGCCCGGTTACGCCAGTAATGAGAGCGACTTTTGACATTTTATTTTCCTCAAATAGTCCCGTTAGGGAGTAACTTTCTCAACGCGCTCGCGCGTTACCACTGCGGGATTGCCACGGCAGATTGTGTTTGCCGGTAGCGATTTAAAAACACTGCTTCGCGCACCAACGACGGTGCCGTCGCCTATCGTTACGCCGGGAGCGACAAAGACATCCGTCGCCAGCCAGCATTTCTCGCCAATCACAATTGGTGTGGCGTTAATATCAAAATGGGCGCTGGCATAATCATGACTGCCGGTACATAAATAGCTTTTCTGCGAAATAACAGAGTGTGCGCCAATCGTAATGTCACCCAGCGTATATAAAACGGCGTCATCGCCGACCCAGGCGTAATCACCTAACGTCAATTTCCACGGATACGTAATTTTTACAGAAGGTCGGATGACTGCGTTTTTTCCTATTTTTGCGCCAAACATCCGTAATAAAAATGCGCGCCAGCGATACATCACCTGCGGCGACCAGCTAAATAACGTTGCCTGCACCGCCCACCATAATTGCACTTTTATTGCATTGCCGCCCCGGAACCCTTTCGGCACCGAGAAGCCGCTTAAATCCTGCATCATTTTTCCTTATATTCAGGCTTTGTTATATAAGGCTTTTGCTTTGCCTGTCGTTTTCAGACGTAATAAATAAGATAATTCCGCCCAGAATCCGGGTACGCGTAATATTTTACGCTGCACGTTTTTTGCATCCCGGCATAATTCCAGATTATTTGAGGTTGACACGCCGCCCATAGAAAATTCAGACACCAACCCTTTGATTCGACGGAAAGGATAGCCTGATTTATAAAGACTGGCTGCCAGCGCGTAATCAGATGACACCTTATATTGCAGATCGTATGGATGTGTTTTCAGCCCTGCGGTCGGGAAGAAAATAGCCTGATGGCTGGCGGGTAAGCTGTGGTAGATATACCAGCCATGTTTGGCGCTTCGTCGGGTTTTATTTCCTTCACCAAAATCCAGCAACGCGTCGCCAATGTACATCGCGTCATCATTTTTTCGCCCCAGTTGACGGACAAAATCGGTGACATCTTCATGAAACACATCGCCGGAATTGAGGAAAAGAGTATAGCGCCCTTGCGCCATCGCAATGCCTTTGTTCATCGCGTCGTAAATGCCACGATCCTTTTCACTTACGAAGCGTAAGTTAAACTCACCGTTGAGTTTTTCCAGAAACTGGGCGGTGCCGTCATCCGAACCGCCGTCCACAACAATCCATTCAAAGGTCAGGCTGGGATCGCGCGCCAGGTTGCGCAGCGAGCGCCAGGTGTTTACCACGCCGTCGTAATTACGAAAGGCGACAGTAACGACGCTAAGTAACATAAAACCACCTCGTCATGAATTCGTAATATTTAGCGCTTTGCGCAAAATAAAAGGACAAACGATTAAAAATGCATATTCCGGGCTAAATATCGAACCGGTAAAAAACAACGATACCGGCGTAAAGAGATAAAGCTGCACCCGAAAATTCTGATTATCGCCAAACGCATTCAGCGTCATTTTTAAGATTTTCCACATGTACCATGCGGTCAATAACACCGCGAACCATGAGAAATAAATAATCAGCAGATACAGGCCATTGTCTATTGTTTTCCCGACATCCGCACCGTTAAAAATTCCGAATGATGCGACATATTCATAAAGTGAGCCAAATCTGACTACGCCATCAATATGGGTCAACGAATAACCGACCATCACTAATGGCCCAACGATACGATAATACGATGACGAGCCTTCCGTTCCTAAATCTCCAAGACGTTCAGCGATATAAGGAAACGCAAAAACCACACCGACTAAAAATACGCCCAACGAAATAATCGCCAGCGGCAATTTTTTCCTTATCGCATCCTTATTCAGATACTGAAATGCCCACTCCAGTAAGTAAAACAGGATAAAGGTCATTACCCCTGAAAATGATCCTGATAATATTATCCCTGCCAGAATCATAGCATCGGTCTTAGGGGTTTTGATACCAAACTGTTTGATGCTGAGCCAAATTGAGATTAACGCCAGAGCAAAAAACGCCGGTTCAAAATAGAGCGCAGTAGTTCGCTTACCGCCAAATTTAATAAAATTCAGCACATAGCTATTACTGTAAATAAGATATTTCGAAATTCCTTCCATTAAACTGCTGCCGCCGGTGAGAATGATCTGCGCCATCTCAACTGCCGCCAGCGCCACCACAAACGCCACCACCATATAGAAAAAACGTAATATCTTGCGGTAGTTATGCGGGGAAACGGTTTTAAAGCGAATACTCCATACCATGCCGATAATGATGACGATGTAAACAAACAGCATCGTCGAGGTGACATATTTGCTGGCATCCAGCGACTGACCGAACAGGTAGTTAAACGCCGTCAGCCCTGCCCCCACGCCCAGCGCAATCATCAATTTTTTAATGCTGATGCGCTCAATGAACAACAACAGCAAAACGGGTAAAAAGGTGACAATGGTGATGGGGAAGCTTTCGCCCAGTTGGGCAATTTTGACGTTGACCAGCAGGTAGATCAGCGGCAGCAGCAGGTAACTACAGATTCTGATAGAACGAGACATACTCCTCCAGCATCTGTTGTCCGCTGTATGCGGTGCGGCTACGCTCGCAAAAGACCTCCAGCGAGGCGCCAAATACGGCCTGGGCAATGTCGGATTTGCTCATCTGCACCAGGTTCAGCACCTCGTCTTCACTGAACGTTCGCCCGCCCGATTTTGCCAGCACCTCCTGCGCCGCGTCGCTGTGCGTGGCGATCACCGGCACGCCGATAGATAACGCTTCACACAAAATCAGCGGGTAATTATCGACCCGGGAGCTGAACACCAGCGCATCCATCTGGTTAAGGGCGCTCATCAACTTGCGTTTATCGGTTTCAAAGCCGTGATTCACCACGTTCTCACCGTCGAAGGGGGAAAACTTACCGAAGGTGTGCAGCTCAATGTTGTTGCCTGCCGCCATCATGTCGCGCACCAACTGCTGGTTTGTTTTGCCGTCATAGCGCAGATCGTGCGCCACCACGGCAATTTTCGGTTTGCCCTGGCGCTCGCTCACCGGCGACAGTTCGGACAGAATCGCTTCGGTCGCCACATCAATGCCATTATTGATAATGCGACAACGCCCTGCCCCGTACAGGCTGTTAAACGCCTCCGCCACATGCTGGCTGGGCGAGATAAACTGACAGCCCAGCGAGAGCATCTGCTGAAACAGCTGCCGCTTGCCCACCACCAGTTGGTGCGCTCTGTCCACTTTTACCGGCGGATAATTGGTCAGCGTCGGGCATTTCTGGCAGCCGCTTTTCCAGCCTTCACAGCCGTCGGTAAAGGCACAGCGTCCGGTCACGCTCCAGTGATCGTGCAGCGTCCAGACCAGCCTCACGTCCGGCTTGTGGTTTTTCACCTTCTCGCAGAAAGCGACAACCTCCGCCAGATTCAGCCAGTAGCTGTGCAGCACATGAAAATGCAGCACCAGCGGGCCGGGTGTCCGGGTCACTTTGCGGTACAGGTTATCGAGATTGCCAAAAAGGTCGCGGTTAAACAGACGAAACAGCGCGATATTGGCGACCGATGTCAGACGCGGCGTCTGTTTAATCACATGCGGATAGTTGCTGTGGCTGACGCTTTTCTTCCCGCCTTTGCCATAGCCATAGACAAAGTGCGAGGTCAGGCCTTTTTGTAGCGCGCGCAGGTGCAGGTCTAATGCCACGCCCGCCGCGCCGCCTTCCGCCAGTCGAACATTAAATTGCAGAATATTCATTTAATTACCTTCACTCGCGCCTTCTCTCCCACTACCAGCGCGTTATCGGGAACCGTGTCGAGCACCACGCTGCCCGCCCCGATAGTCACGTTATTGCCGATGGTGATATCCCCCAGCAAAATGACGTTAGCGCCCAGCTCAACGCCGTTACCAATGACCGGGCACGCCAGGCTGTCGCCGCCCCGGTTGCCGATGGTGACGCCATGACGCACGGTGAAGTCGTCGCCCGCGACGACATGCTTATTGATCACGACGGCATAACCGTGATGGATGGTGAAGCGTCGGCCGATGGTTGCGGCGGCCTGAATTTCGTAACCAAACAGGCATTCGGTCATCAGGCGGTACAGCACCAGCACCGGCGCGGCCCACAGGTTATTCAGCACATTTTTTTTGCGCCAGACGGAACAAAAATGGGCGACGCGGTAGGCCAGCACCATGCAGCACGGGCGCAGACTCCAGCTGTTTGCGCGTAAATCCTCCAGCATCCTTAACGCCCCCGCAGTCCGTCAGCCAGGCGTTTGCCGTTACGCACAGAAAACAGCGTCAGCAACGTGCGCCAGGTCATTCGCTTATTGCGGATCTGGTACAGCGTAAACAGCTGATACTTTTTGCTGGCGCGGTCGAATTTGTCTTTATGCTTGCGGTAGAAATGGAAGTAGCCGGAGAACTTTTTCGGCGAGGAGGTGATCTGCATTTCACCGTGATTGATGTGCAGAATCTGCGTCGCCTCTTCCACTTTCCACGGTTCGCCGTACTCAACCACCATACGCAGGAAAATATCGTAGTCCTGCGCGGCTTTCAGTTCGGTATCAAACAGGCTCTCTTTAAAACGCCAGGCCCAGGTAAAGACCTGATTGCCAATGATATTGCGTTTATAAAAAAGACGGCGTGAGTACGGCGACTTCGGGTACAGCGGCAGACTGGCCGGCTGCGAGTAAACCTCGCCTTCACAGACATAGTCATTGGCGTATAAAAACGCGTGCGTTACCAGCTGATGCTTATGTTCAAGGAACACGCTCAGACGGTTCGGCGTCCATTCATCATCATCATCGATCCCGGTGATGTACTGCCCTTTCGCCTGCATAATGGCCTGATTACGCACCGCGCAGGCGCCGGAATTGATCGCATTGTGGGTGTAGCGCACGCGCGGGTCGTTTAACCCTTCAACAAACTGCTGCAACTGCTCATACGATGAGGAGCAGTCATCCACAATGATCATTTCCCAGTGGGTATAGTCCTGGCGCAGCACCGATTTAATCGCGCGAATCGCCAGTTGCTGCCGATTCCAGGTTGGCATGTAGATCGAAATCAGTGGGTTGTCTATTGTCATTCTCATTCCCCGGATAGTGTCGGATGGCGGCGTAAACACCTTATCCGGCCTACAGTCACCAGCAATTTTGTCGGCCCTGTAGGCCTGATAAGCGCAGCGTCATCAGGCGACTTATTATTTTGAATCCGACTTGTATTCGTACTCGTAGTAACCGTAATCCTGATAACCGGTCGCCCGTCGGAAGATGGAGTTAAGGATTACGCCTTTTACCGGAATGCCGTTCTGCTCAAAGCGGCTCAGGCTGGTTTCTACCTCTTTTAATGTGTTAACAGCGTAACGCGCCACCATCAGCGTGGTGCCGACATGCCGTCCGACGATCGCCGCATCGGTCACCGCCAGAATCGGCGGCGTATCGATTAAGACCAGGTCATAGTGCGCGCTGGCCCAGGCAATCAGTTCGCCAAAGCGCTCGCTCATCAGCAGTTCCGACGGGTTAGGCGGCACCTGTCCGCGCGGCACCAGATCGAAATGCGGGATGGAGGTGGGTTTGGCGCAGGAGGCGATATCCCCTTTGCCCACCAGAATGTCGGACAGACCATTCACGTTGTTGGTGCCCAGCAGCTCGTGGGTATAGCCTTTACGCATATCGCAGTCGATCAGCAGCACGCGTTTGTTGGTCTGGCTGATAACCGCCGCCAGGTTGGCGCAGACAAAGGTTTTGCCGATAGACGGGCTGACCCCGGTCAACATCAGCACATTGTTTTGCGCCTGCATCATGGCGAAATGCAGGCTGGTACGCAGGCTACGCACCGCCTCAATCGCCAGATCGGTTGGATTCCCCACCGCCAGCAACTGGCTCTGTTTGTAGCGCTTAACGCCCTTAATCGTTTTGACGTTATCGCGCGCTTTCTGCCACTCCGACAGCGGAATGCTGGCATAGACGCTGATGCCGTGTTCTTCGAGCACCTGCGGACTTTCAATCCCACGGTTAAACAGCGAACGCAGCAACACGCCGACGATAGAGAGCATCAGGCCAAGAATAATGCTGCCAAGAATAATCAGCGCTTTTTTCGGCTTCAGCACGCCCGGCTGGGCAATCGCCGGGTCAACAATACGCACATCCCCGACGGTGCTGGCCTCGGTGATCTTCAGCTCCTGCTGCTTGTTCAGCAGTTGCATATAAACCTGCTGACCGGATTCGACGTCGCGCGTCAGACGCACAATTTCCTGCTGCGTTTTCGGCATTGCCGTCACGCGCCCGTTCAGTTTGGCTTTTTCATCTTCCAGCGCTTTACGTTTTTCCAGCAGCGTACGGTAAGCCGGATGCGCTTTAGTAAACAGCTTGGAGATTTCCGCCTCTTTGAAGGTCAGTTCGTTAAGCTGGGCGTCGATATTCACCATCGAATCCAGCACCGCCTTGGCCTCCAGCGGTAAGTCCACGGAGTCTTTATCCTGACGGAAGGCGTTGAGTTTGTTTTCCGCGACGTCCAGGCGACTGCGCACTTCCGGCAACTGTTTCGCCAGGAACGCCAGGCTTTTCGCCGCTTCCGCAGATTTCCGCTCAACGTTCTGTTCGAGATAGTTGCGGGTGATGCTGTTGAGAATATCGCGGATCTGATCCTTGTCTTCACCGGTAAAGGCCAGGCTCAATACGCCGGTATCTTTGCCGTTTTCCGTCACGGTCAGGTTGTTTTGCAGATTGTTGATCATCCCAAGCGTGGAGAATTTAGTGACGGTAAATTCACTGTCCGGGCGGGCATGGATAGCGCTCACCATCATCGTCACGCCATCTTTACTCAGCAGTTGCCCGGCCTGACCGCGCGCGCTAAAGCCGCCGTCGCTGGTCAGTTCGTAGGTTTTGTCACTCAGCACGTTAAGCGTGAAAACCTGCTCGCCCATCGCTTTTGGACGGGTGAACGTTGTCACTTTCACCGTCTCATTCTGCCGCCCCATCAGGCGCTCCCAGCCTGCGCCAAACAGCGGGAAGGTGTTTTTGGTGACGGAGATATCCAGGTCGAGATCGTCAACGGTTTTCCCCAGAACCAGACGCGACTGAATCAGCTGAATTTCCGCTTCTGATGCCGGCGGTTTATTGGCCAGCGCAGAGCCAATATCCTGCACCAGCGAGTTACCGGTATTTTGCTCGATTTGCACCAGCGCGTCGGCGCTGTAAATCGGCGTGGCGAATAGCGTGTAAATCACCGCGCACAGCGCAAATACCGCCGTAATGCCAAGCACCCACCAGCGCGCTTCAATGACGGTTCCCACCAGACGACCGATATCGATTTCATCACTGCCCGTTACCGGAGCGGCAAGCTGTTTTACTTTTTCTGTCATTGTTATACCTGCTCTGCGTTCAATGCCTGCGCCCATTGGCGAGCAGACCTTTCAAGTAATGTGTACACCGCTTCAAACGCCTCGCGACTTTTGCGATACGGGTCGGGTATTTCACGCTCGCTGTCCCAGTGGCCGAACAACATCACTTTCCCGCGCATCTCTGGCGCCATCTCGCACAGTCTGGCGATATGGCGTTTTTCCATCGCCAGAATCAGGTCATAATCCCGGCACATACGCCCGGAGATCTGGCGGGCGCAATGACCTTCAAGAGAGAGGTTATGCGCCGCCGCCACGCTGACCGCCGACCGGTCGGCGCCCCTTCCCACCAGCGCGCCCAGCCCGGCAGACTCCACCGTTAACGACGGGTGATAACTTTTCAGCAAGCGCTCTGCCGTCGGGGAACGGCAAATGTTCCCCACGCAAACAACTAAGATTTTGTTAAACATGACGTTTACCAGTTATGAATGTCGCTGGCCGTATCCGTCATATAACGGACACCGCTGATGGTCGGCAGCAACTGATTGATCAGACGGTTCCAGCGCGCAACCGGTGCGGTCGTGACGTACACCACATCGTAAGGTTGCAGTCGGAACTCCGTCGCCATCACCAGAGAGGTGGCATCAGACATATCAAGCTGATAAATATTGGCGATCTTGCCATTGCGTCCGCCCTCGCCTTTCAGCGGTCGAATCACGAAGATGCCGCTGGCATTGGAGGTGGTCAGGTCGATACCTTCCGCCGTACCCAATGCTTCGGTGAGCGTCATACCGCTGAAGTCCATTTTGAGGGTGCTCTGTTTCTTCACTTCACCCATCACGAAGACTTTCAGATCGTCATTACGCGGTACAAACAGGATGTCGCCGGGGTAGAGCAACCGGTTCTGGCTGAGATCGCCGTTTTGCATCAGCGCCTGCAAAGAAATTCGCTGCTCCTGGCCATTGTGCGTCAGCACGACGTTGCGCCAGTCGGCGTTTTCGGTCAGGCCGCCGGCGGCGTTGATGGCATCAAGAACGGTGAGCGGCACGTTGGTGATCGCCTGCTGGCCGGATTTATTCACCTGCCCGGAGACATACGCCTTCTGCGAGCGGAAAGCGGCGATATTAACGTCCACCTGCGGGTCAGCAATGTACTTCGCTAAGCGCCCGGTAATATCACTGCGAATTTCACCCAGCGTTTTGCCCACCACAGTCACTTTGCCGATGTAGGGATAAAACATGGTGCCATCGGGTTGAACCCAGTTGCCGGTATCACTGGAGCTGCGGTACTGCCCGGCGGGCGTGGTCAGTTCCGGGTGATCCCAGACCGTCACATTCAAAACATCGCCTGGGCCGACGCGGTACTGGTAGCTTGAGATCTCCTGGTCCAGTGACATATTGGGCTGCGCCACATTTGGACGTGGTCGTAATTGCTCCACCAGGCGCGGCGTCAACGGATAGACATTCACCATACGGTCGAGATCAAAATCAGCGTCTTGCTGTTTGATCACGTCTTTACCCATCGTAGACATATTGCTGCCCGGAAGTACTGTGCAACCACTTATCAAGGTTACCGACACCAATAATGGCATCAATTTCATTTTGGATTTCATCATTGATTATTTATCACTTTGGCAGAGTAATTATCCCGTGCAATTTAAATAGCGACTTCGCCTGTACACATTTACATTGCAGTTAATTGAAAAGAAATTTAACTGGCATCAGTCCTAAAAAATTTGGATTCATCCGTAGGCTATTGACAGAATAATTCAGACTTGTCACCAGGTTATCAGACACGCTACCGCCCTTGGCTTTTTAGCTACCAATACACTGATTAATTTAGGTTTTTATAATCCTCTTTATTTCCTCTTCTTCGCGACAGAGAAACATCACAGGAAATAAGAAAGTTACTCAGTAATGGCCTGCTTGACGGCGACAGGATATTTTTGTTGCCCACCATTAATGCTGCAAGAATTGTTGCAGTTAACGTAATAGCAGGCAAGGTAACAAGCCTGTACTTCACCCTTTTTAAGATTAATATTAAGCGTGGCGAAATTATAATTTTAGGATTTTATTGATGTTGACAAATTCTATATTTAACGCCCAACCTGCGATATTTCCGAAATATGTCCACATTAAAAAAACCGTACCATATGGAAACTTTATGGTTATTTTTCCGCCACGTTTTCAGCATAAAAGCCTGATATAAAAGAAAGAGAAATGACGTTATGTCATTGCATTTTGCGCCAGCTTTATCCATGATCGAATTGTGACAACTGTCATATAACGAAAGGTATTATTCTCACTATGGAATGGATTGCCGATCCATCAATCTGGGCCGGACTCGTCACGCTTATCGTCATCGAGTTAGTCCTCGGCATTGATAACCTGGTCTTTATTGCCATCCTCGCTGAAAAACTGCCGCCTGCGCAGCGCGATCGTGCGCGCATTACCGGGCTGCTGTTAGCGATGATCATGCGCCTGCTGTTGCTGGCGTCTATCTCGTGGCTGGTCACGCTGACGAAGCCTCTCTTCAGCATACGCGACCTGAGCTTCAGCGCCCGGGATCTGATTATGCTGTTTGGCGGTTTCTTCCTGCTCTTTAAAGCCACGATGGAGCTCAACGAGCGGCTGGAGGGGAAAGACAGCGATAACCCCACCCAACGCAAAGGGGCGAAATTCTGGGGCGTGGTGGCGCAAATTGTGGTGCTGGACGCCATCTTCTCCCTCGACTCGGTCATTACCGCCGTGGGGATGGTCGAACACCTTGCGGTGATGATGGCGGCGGTGATTATCGCCATCAGCCTGATGCTGCTGGCCAGTAAATCCCTGACCCGGTTTGTGAACAGCCACCCAACCATCGTGATCCTCTGCCTCAGCTTCCTGCTGATGATCGGCTTCAGCCTGGTGGCGGAAGGGTTTGGCTTCCATATTCCGAAAGGTTATCTGTATGCCGCGATCGGCTTCTCGGTGATGATTGAAGCGCTGAACCAACTGGCGATCTTCAACCGTCGTCGCTTCTTATCCGCCAACCATACGTTGCGCCAGCGCACCACCGAAGCGGTGATGCGTTTGCTCAGCGGGAAAAAGGAGGATGCCGAGCTGGATGCTGACACCTCCGCTATGCTGGCGGATCATGACGACAGCCAGATTTTCAACCCGCAAGAGCGGCAGATGATTGAGCGGGTGCTGAACCTCAACCAGCGCACCGTCAGCAGTATCATGACCTCGCGCCATGATATTGAGCACATCGATCTCGACGCGCCTGAAGAGGAAATTCGCGCCCTGCTGGAAAAAAACCAGCATACGCGTCTGGTAGTGACCGGAGAGGACGAACAGGAAGAGTTGCTTGGCGTGGTGCATGTCATCGACCTGCTACAGCAATCGCTGCGCGGCGATCCGCTCGATCTGCGGGCGTTGATCCGTCAACCGCTGGTGTTTCCTGAAACGCTGCCGCTGCTTCCGGCGCTGGAGCAGTTCCGTAACGCCCGTACGCATTTTGCTTTTGTCGTGGATGAGTTTGGTTCCGTTGAAGGGATCGTAACCCTGAGCGACGTCATGGAAACCATCGCTGGTAATCTGCCGAACGAAGTGGAAGAGATCGACGCCCGTCACGATATTCAGAAAAACCCGGACGGCTCCTGGACCGCCAACGGCCATATGCCGCTGGAAGATCTGGTGCAGTATGTTCCGCTGCCGCTGGATGAGAAACGCGAGTACCACACCATCGCGGGGTTGTTGATGGAATACCTGCAACGCGTGCCGAAAACCGGAGAAGAGGTTCAGGTGGGAGATTACCTGTTGAAAACCTTGCAGGTTGAGAGTCACCGCGTACAGAAAGTACAGATTATACCGTTACGTAGCGATGACGAGTTAGATTACGAGGTGTAAGGCTGAACGGCATGCCGGGTGGCGACTGACGCCTTACCCGGCCTACGGTTGTGTCGTTGTAGGCCTGATAAGCGCAGCGCCATCAGGCGTAGGGTGTTGCCGGGTGGCGGCTGACGCCTTACCCGGCCTACACATGCTGTCTGTTTTCACAGCCGGCATTCAGATTCGCTTACAGCTTATCCAGCAGCTTCTTCACGTCTTTACCGTTGCGAGTCTCTTTATTACGATCCGCCCAGTCGCTCAGACGACGTTTTGCTTCATCCTGCAAATGCTTACGCAGAATCTGGTCAACCTGGAGATTGTAATTCAGCGCCTGCCACTTACCGTATACGCGCAACGGAACCGGCGTCTCTTTCAGGAAATCAATCAGCTTGCTTTCACCTGTCCAGCCGCCCAGCACGCGCACGTTAAACTGCGTGTCGCAGGTCTGCTCAACAAGATTCAACGCGCCATTACCGGAAACCGCCAGTATTGCAGACTGCCCTTCCATGCTGCCCAGCGTGAGCTTACCGTTATCCAGCGCCAGGTCGGTGACAAAGCGATCCAGACGGGTCGCGTTATCAAAATTCTGCTGCGATTGCTGCACATCGCCACCGCTACGCGTTACCGCCTGCTGCACCAGTTGCTGGAAGTTCATCCCTTCCATACGTGTGTCGCGCATTTCAACATGCGCCTGCCCTTGCCAGCTGTGACGAAACGCCTGGGCGTCAATATCCGCGCCTGAAAAATCACCCGCCAGCGACATTTTGCCGGTCAGCGCGATGGGATAGTCAAACGCGTTCAGAATCGTACCGATTTCCACATCCTCAAGGCGCGGCTGGAACACGGCGCGCGGATTTGCCGCTCTCGCGTCCAGCGTACCGGGCAGAGAAATCTCACCGCCATCGAGTTTCCCCTGCAACTCGACGATATTCAGCAAACCGGCCTGATTCGTCATTTTCGCCGACACGTCGGTAAACGCCATGCCACGCCACTGCGCGTTATCCGCCCGCAGAGAGAGGGCCGCAGAAAACCCTTTTAGCCCCTGATAAGCGGGTTCATCAACGCGGGACGCGATAACCGGCCGCGGCCGCGTCGACTGCTGCCCCGTTTGCGCCACGTTTTTGGATGTGCTTGCCACGTCATTTCGCGGAAGAAGGTTATCCAGATTCAGCTTGCCAAATTGCAGATCGATCGCCCATTCCGGCTCATCGCTCAGCGTCACCTGAGCCTGTCCGGTCAGGGTGCTGTCGTTGGCGGTTAAACTGAGCTGACTGAAAGAGAGCCTTTTTTGCCCTTCCTGCCACTGCGCCTGTAATTGCCCCTGGCCCTGAATACCCTGTTTCGGTAAATCGGCCCCCTGCAACTGCCAGTTGAGCTGCTCGATACCGGCCGTTAGGTTGTGCGGATAGTCAGACGCATCGACCGTTCCGTTGAAGGAGAGCGAGAGATCGCGCTGATCGCGGTTCACCCGCCCGGAAAAATCAAACGTCCCGCGATGCTGTTCATCCTGCTCCATTTGCAGGCGAATATCGCGAACCGTAATTTGCTCGTCGTCTTCATGCTGGAACACCAGCACGCTGTCAGCAACGCGTAAACTGCTGATATCAAAAGACCAGCCACGGTCTTCCGGGACATCCGGCAGCGTATTGTCTTTTGGCGCAACAGGCGCGTCTTCCCGGCGCGCCGCTTCCGTCTGCGGCGTCAACTGGATGACCGCGCCTTTGAGCATCACCTGTTCAACCTTCAACTGATGACTAAGAAGCGGCCACAGCGCAACGTCCAGGCGCATATTGTCGGCCCGAACCAGGGGTTCGCTGGCGCCTTCCGCCGTCAGCGCCATCCGTCCAGAGAGGATGCTGAGTTGAGGCCATACGTGCCAGCGCAGAGGGCCATCCAGTTGCAGTTGATATCCGCTACGCGCAGCGACCTGCTGCACCATATACGCGCGGAAATCATTCGGATTCACCAACATCACCAACGCCGAGAAACCGGCCACCAGCACGACCAGGAGAATCATCAGCGTCGTCAGAAATCGTCTCATGCTATCCTCAGTGGAGCAGACTCAGTCTTTGTCAATCCGGCTGGCAACAGCGCCTTGCTGATCGCGGTATTTCGCATCCTGACGACGGTTATAAGGGCGTGCGGCAGGGCCGGAGAGCGGCTCAAAGCTCAGGGCGCCAATCAGCATTCCCGGACGCAGGGCCAGCGGTAATTTCCCGGAGTTGTAGAACTCCAGAACGATGCAACCGGACCAGCCGGGATCGATACGGTGCGCGGTAACGTGCACCATCAGCCCAAGACGCGCCAGCGAGGAACGGCCATCCAGCCACCCCACGAGATCCGGCGGCAGCGTGACGGACTCAAAGGTCACGGCCAGCGCCAGCTCGCCCGGATGAAGATAAAACGCGTCGCCTTCATCCAGCACGATTTCATCGCTCATCACGCGATCCAGCGCAGCGCTGACCTCATCCTTCGGGCCGCTTAAATCAATAAACGCAGCCGTGTGGCCACGAAATGTACGAAATTTATTGCCAAGGCGCACATCCACCGTCGCGCCATTAATACGCTCAACAGGAGGACGCGGGTTGATCGACAAGCGGCCTTCATCCAGCCAGGCTTCAATATCTCGGTCACACAAACGCATGGCACTTTCTCCTTTCGTGCATCAGGCCCTTAACGTTCAACGCGTCAAGGGCGAACCAGGTTATCACTGAACGGTACACAATTCGCTGGGCTTATTCAAAGAACTGACTGATTTTCGCTTTCAGAATATCAATCGCAATGCGGTTCTTACCGCCGCGCGGTACGATAATATCGGCGTATTGCTTGGAAGGTTCAATAAATTGCAGGAACATCGGGCGTACGGTTTTCTGGTACTGCGCCATCACCGAATCCATTGAACGCCCACGCTCGTTGACGTCGCGCTTAATACGGCGCATCAGGCAGATATCCAGCGGGGTATCGACAAAAATAGAGAAGTTCATCTCTTCACGCAAACGCGCGTCCGTCAGCAGCAAAATCCCTTCGAGAATAATGACTTTTTTGGGCTCGACGCGAACGGTTTCCTGCATGCGGGTATGTTCAACATAGCTGTATACGGGCAATTCAATCGCCGAACCGCGCTTGAGCGCTTGCAGATGCTGGAACAGCAAACTGTGATCCATCGCATTAGGATGGTCGTAGTTGGTTTTTACACGCTCTTCCATCGACAGATGGCTTTGATCTTTGTAATAGCTGTCTTCGGGAATAACGCCGATATGTTCATCACCCACTTGTTCACGCAATTCGCGATAAAGGGTACTGGCAATAAGACTCTTGCCGGAAGCCGATGCGCCAGCAATACCGATAATGACGCACTGATGAGACTGAACAGTCATAAATTTAGCGACCTGATTAACCTGGATGTTAGGGAGGGCGACGCCGAAGCGTCAAACGCGGCAATTATAGGGATTTCAGCGGCACGATACCAGTCGAGATAACAGAACGCTAAATTGCCGTCCATCTCTCCTTGTCGCAAATTAAAATGCTTATTTTTAAAGCAGCTGCCGGATTTATTCGTTTATGCCGGAATTAATCCCCCGGAGATGTCAAATTATGAGCCGCTGACGTATAAATCGTAAATTGTTTGTACTAGCATGATCCTGAATGAAAACTGACGCGTCCGGGCCCTCCGCGACGGCAAGGGCTATTCGGATAACGTGGTAATGAGTAAACAAACCCAACATGTTTTAGTTACCTTGCCTCACCCTCTACTGCGTCTCGTCAGTTTAGGTTTGCTCACCTTTATCTTTACACTCTTCTCGCTGGAACTGTCGCGTTTCGATACGCCGCTGGCGCCGCTGTGGTTCCCGACGTCAATCATGATGGTCGGTTTTTATCGCCACGCAGGACGGATGTGGCCGGGGATCGCACTGGTCTGTTCCCTCGGCAGCATAAGCGCGTCACTCGTTTTTTCTCCTGCCGGTTCGCTGAATTTTGGCTGGACGGCGATCAATATTATTGAAGCGGTGGTCGGCGCAATCCTGTTACGTAAGCTACTGCCCTGGTATAACCCCTTACAAAATCTGAATGACTGGCTCCGCCTGGCGACGGGCAGCGCGGTGATTCCACCGCTACTGGGAGGCGCGCTGCTCTGGCTGCTGATGCCCGAAGGGACGCCAGTAAAAACATTTTTGATTTGGATTCTGTCCGAGTCTATCGGCGCGCTGGCGCTGGTGCCATTAGGCTTGCTGTTTAAACCGCGCTACCTGCTTCGCCATCGCGATCCCCGCTTACTGCTTGAAACGCTGCTTACGCTGACAATAACGCTGGGGCTAAGCTGGCTCTCTATGCTGTACGTCCCGTGGCCTTTCACCTGCATTATCGTTCTGCTGATGTGGAGCGCGATACGTCTGCCGCGTATGGAAGCGTTTCTGATCTTCCTCGCCACCGTCATGATGACGTCGCTGATGCTGGCATCCGACCCGGCGCTGCTGTCAACGCCCAAAACATACGCCATGATGAACGTTCCCTGGCTGCCGCTTTTAATGATCCTGCTGCCCGTCAACATCATGACAATGGTGATGTATGCGTTTCGGGCGGAACAAAAAAATATCACGGAAAGCGAATTACGCTTTCGTAACGCGATGGAATATTCCGCGATCGGCATGGCGTTAGTGGGCACCGAAGGCCAATGGCTACAGGCCAACAAGGCATTGTGTCAGTTTCTTGGCTACAGCCAGGATGAACTGCGCGCCCTCACCTTTCAACAGCTTACCTGGCCTGAGGATCTGCATAACGACCTTGAACAGCTGAATATGCTGGTGCGCGGCGATATCAACAGCTATTCCATGGAGAAACGCTATTACACCCGAGACGGCGATGTGGTCTGGGCATTACTGGCCGTTTCACTGGTTCGCCATAGCGACAACACCCCGCTCTATTTCATTGCGCAAATTGAAGATATCAACGACCTGAAACATACCGAACGGGTAAACAAGCGCCTGATGGAGCGGATTACGCTGGCGAACGAAGCGGGCGGTATCGGCATCTGGGAATGGGAACTGCGGCCTGACGTGATCAGCTGGGATAAGCGCATGTTTGAGCTGTATGAGGTTCCGCCGCATATCAAACCCACCTGGCAACTCTGGCACGACTGCCTGTTGCCGGAAGACCGCGCGCCGACGGAAAAGATCATCCGCGAGTCTCTGGCGGCGCGTCTCCCCTTTAAGCTCGAATTCAGGATTGGCGTAAAAGATGGCATCCGGCATATCCGCGCCCTGGCGAACCGGGTGCTGGATAAAGACGGCGACGTGGAACGCCTGCTTGGCATCAACATGGACATGACCGAAGTCAAGCAGCTTAACGAGGCGCTGTTTCAGGAAAAAGAGCGCCTGCACATTACGCTGGACTCCATCGGGGAAGCGGTTGTCTGTATTGACGTCGATATGAACGTAACCTTTATGAACCCTGTCGCCGAAAAGATGAGCGGCTGGCAGCAGGAGCATGCGATCGGCATCCCGCTGCTGACGGTATTGCGCATCACTTTTGGCGATAACGGCCCGCTGATGGAAAATATCTATAGCGCGGATATGTCGCGTTCCGCCATTGAGCAGGATGTGGTGCTTCACTGTCGCAACGGCGGTCGCTACGACATTCATTACAGCATTACGCCGCTCAGTACGCTGGACGGCGGGAATATCGGCTCCGTACTGGTCATTCAGGACGTCACGGAATCGCGGAAAATGCTGCGCCAGCTCAGCTACAGCGCCTCTCATGACGCCCTCACCCACCTGGCTAACCGGGTCAGTTTTGAAGGCCATCTTAAAGAAATCCTGCTTACGGTACGCGATACGCGCCAGCATCATGCGCTGGTCTTTATTGATTTAGACCGCTTTAAAGCCGTTAACGACAGCGCCGGGCATGCAGCAGGCGATGCGCTGCTTCGCGAACTGGCCGCCTTAATGCTCAGTATGCTGCGTTCCAGCGATATGCTGGCCCGCCTGGGCGGGGACGAATTTGGCCTCCTGCTGCCGGATTGCAATATCGACAGCGCGCGCTTTATTTCTACGCGGATCGTCAACGCGATTAATGAATACCGCTTTACGTGGGAAGACCGTGAACACCCCATTGGCGCCAGCGCCGGGATCACGCTAATCAATAACGCCAATCGCCGGGCGGCAGACGTGATGTCCCAAGCGGATATCGCCTGCTATGCCTCTAAAAACAACGGTCGGGGACGTGTCACCGTGTTCGAAGCGCAGCAGGAACAGGCGCACAGCGAGCGGGAAGTTACGTCTCAGGATGAACAATGGCGCATAATCAAAGATAACCCTCTATTGATGATCGCCCGCGGGGTCGCGTCGCCGCGCATCCCTGAAACGTGCGGTTTTTGGCTGATCTCGCTGCGGCTGTGGGCCAGCGACGGCGAAATCATGGAGGAGCAGGCATTCCGCGCAGGGCTAACCGATCCCGAACTCAGCCACGCTCTCGATCGTCGCGTGTTTCAGACATTTTTCCAGCACGCGGCATCCACCGTCGCCAGTAAGGGGGTGAGCATCGCCCTGCCGCTTTCCGCCGCCGGACTCAGTCGCGCAACATTCATTGATGAGCTGCTCGAACAGCTGGAGCGCAGCCCACTTCCGCCGCGCTTATTGCATCTGGTTATCCCGGCAAATGTCCTGATGCAAGAGTCCGATAAGGCCATACCCGCGATACAGATACTGCGTCAGGCGGGCTGTCGCATTGTTCTCAGCCAGGTCAACCGTGACCTGGCGCTTTTCGATTGCTTAAGCGCCCACATGGCTGACTACCTGTTGCTTGATAGCGAACTCTGCGCCAGCCTTCACGGTAATTTAATGGATGAAATGCTGGTATCGATTATTCAGAGCCATGCGCAGCGGCTGGGCGTCAGAACCATTGCCGGCCCGGTACAAATGCCGCTGATCATGGATGCGCTTTCCGGTATTGGCATCGATCTGATTTACGGCGACGTCATTGCCGATGCCCAGCCGCTGGATCTGTTACTGAACACCAGTTATTTCGCCATCAACTGACGGCTGCCAGCCATCCGTATACCAGATATGCAGCAACGCGTAGGAGCGCCAGGGTTTCCAGCGCTCCGCATAACGGCGGATTTGCGCGGGCGTCATTCCCGAAAACCGCTGTTTAATCAGATAATCATCCGGCAAAAAGATATCTTTCGCCTGCCAGCCGCGCAGCGCGAAGTAGTTGGCCGTCCAGCGCCCAATCCCAGGAAAGGTTTGCAGGTTTTTCACCCCCAGCGCAATATCCGGCGGCGCGGACGTCTCTAACGTTCCATCCAGCGTCGCACGCGCCAGATGGATCAGCGCTTCCGCGCGTTTAAGCGGCATCCCCAATGCTTTAAGCGCGAATGGGTCCGCCGCCGCCAGCGTTTGCGGCGTGGGGAAACAGACATACTCCGGCGCATCAGCAAGCACATCGCCATAACGACGGGCGACTTTCGCCGTCAGCTTTGCCGCCATCGCCACGCTGACCAGTTGCCCGAGTATCGCCCTTACGCCCTGTTCGAAGGCATCCACCGAGCCGGGCAGGCGCAATCCCGGTCGCGCAGCCCCCAGACTGCCGAGCGCGTCGGCAATCTGATCGGGGTTACAGCGCAGATCGAACAGGCGTTCAATTTTTGCCAGACATTCTTCGGCGACGGGCAACAAGCCCGCGCTCAGGGTTACGCGCAGCGTATGCGTCTGGTGCTCCGGTACAACGGCGATCAGTCCCCGATGTTCTCCCGTCGCCAGACTGCGAACATAACGCGCGGGTTCAACCGTTTCGACGCCGCTCACCGCACGCGCGGCGAGAAAACCCAACATCCAGGACCAGTCATAAGGCGGCTGCCAGCTTAGGATATACATTGCGACTCCTGTTTTTATTCTCCTTCAGCATAAACGCTATTCAAACGCCGCGCCTTGCTTTCATATTCCAGTTGTCGGGATTACAACATTTCGTTAAAGTCACGCCCCTTCTTCACTGGCATGGGGATTATTAAGGTGTTTATTGGTTTTGACTACGGCACGGCAAACTGTTCCGTTGCCGTCATGCGCGACGAGCAACCGCAGCTGCTAAAAATGGAAAATAACAGCACGCTGTTGCCCTCAATGCTTTGCGCCCCGACGCGTGAAGCCGTCAGCGAGTGGCTGTACCGCCATCACGCGGTTCCGGCGACGGATGACGAAACGCAGGCGCTGTTGCGGCGCGCAATGCGCTACAACCGTGAAGAAGATATTGAGGTCGGCGCAGGCAGCGTGCAGTTCGGGCTGGCTTCGCTGAGCCACTACATTGACGACCCGGAAGAGGTTTACTTCGTTAAATCGCCAAAATCCTTCCTCGGCGCTAACGGCCTAAAACCGCAGCAGGTTGCGCTGTTTGAGGATCTGGTTTGCGCGATGATGTTGCACATCCGTCATATGGCGCAAACGCAGTTGCCGGAAAGCATCACGCAGGCGGTGATCGGTCGACCAATTAACTTTCAGGGGCTGGGTGGCGATGAGGCCAACCGCCAGGCGCAAGGCATTCTGGAGCGCGCGGCAAAACGCGCCGGTTTTCAGGATGTCGTCTTCCAGTTTGAACCGGTTGCGGCGGGTCTGGATTATGAAGCCACGTTGCAGGAAGAGAAGCGCGTACTGGTGGTGGATATTGGCGGCGGGACGACCGACTGTTCATTGCTGCTGATGGGGCCGCAGTGGCATCAGCGCGCTGACCGCGCCTCCAGCCTGCTCGGGCACAGCGGCTGTCGCGTGGGCGGTAACGACCTGGACATCGCGCTGGCGTTTAAACACCTGATGCCGTTGCTGGGCATGGGCGGCGAAACCGAAAAAGGCATCGCATTGCCGGTTCTGCCGTGGTGGAACGCTGTCGCGATCAATGATGTTCCCGCACAGAGCGATTTCTACAGCAGCGCCAACGGTCGCCTGCTCAACGAGCTGGTTCGGGACGCCCGCGATGCGGATAAAGTCGCGCTGCTGCTTAAAGTCTGGCGTCAGCGCCTCAGCTATCGTCTGGTACGCAGCGCGGAGGAGAGCAAAATCGCCCTGTCCGGGCAGCCCGATATCCTCACCACGCTGCCGTTTATCAGCGATGAGCTGGCGACGTCTGTCAGTCAGCAGGGGCTGGAAGCCGCGCTGAGCCAGCCGCTGGCGCGTATTCTGGAGCAGGTACAGCTGGCGCTGGACAATGCGCAGGAAAAACCGGATGTCATCTATCTGACCGGCGGCAGCGCGCGCTCACCGCTGATCAAAAACGCGCTGGCGGAGCAGTTGCCGGGCATTCCGATTGCTGGCGGCGATGACTTCGGTTCCGTCACCGCCGGTCTTGCGCGATGGGCGGACGTCGTATTTCGTTAACCGCCTCGCAAGCTGAGCGGCTTGCAGATTGACATTATTTTTGCTGTGGCTTATTTTCAGGAGTGAGGGTTAGGGAGGGTTTCCCCTCCCCCTGGTGTCTTAGTCAGTCTGAAAGCTAATCACTAAGAGTATCACCAGTATGATGACGCACTTCATCATAACCCTTTCCTTATTTTGGCCCCTTCCTCGGGAGGGGCTTTCCCGTTCCAGCGTCCTGCTGAAAGCTGTGGCTTACCTCCTTTTTTTGCCGTGCCGCCACTCTAACGTAAGAGTAAATATCCGTGTTTTTCATGGGTGATTGTTGCGTAACGCCTCGCAAAGGCCGACGTCATTCAGACGAATCCAGACAGTGTTTCATAATTCCTCCATTTTTCTCCCGTTATGGATGACTAAACTAGTATCATTCCGCGAAACGTTTCAGGATGAGAAACTTATAACGATGAAAGGCAGTAAAAAATCCCGCTGGGTGATAGCAATCGTGGTCGTTGTGGCGGCCATTGCCGTGTACGGGTTCTGGCATAGTCGCAGCGAAACCCAGGGGAATGCGCCGGGCGCTAACGAACATGCGCAACGTCAGGCTGGCGCAGGACGTCGCGGCATGCGTTCCGGCCCGCTGGCGCCGGTTCAGGCGGCGACCGCAACGGAACAAGCCGTACCACGCTATCTGACCGGGCTGGGCACGATCGCTGCCGCCAATACCGTCACGGTACGCAGCCGCGTGGATGGTCAACTGATGGCGCTGCACTTCCAGGAAGGACAACAGGTCAAAGCGGGCGATCTGCTGGCGGAAATCGATCCCAGCCAGTTTAAAGTCGCCTTAGCGCAAGCGCAGGGGCAGCTCGTGAAAGACAAAGCCACGCTGGCGAATGCCCGTCGCGATTTAGCGCGCTATCAACAGTTGGTGAAAACCAATCTTGTCTCCCGCCAGGAGCTGGACGCGCAACAGGCGCTGGTCAGCGAAACAGAAGGCACCATTAAGGCCGATGAAGCCAGCGTCGCCAGCGCGCAGTTGCAGCTTGACTGGAGCCGCATCACCGCACCGGTAGAGGGTCGCGTGGGGTTAAAACAGGTGGATGTCGGTAATCAAATTTCCAGCGGCGATACCACAGGCATTGTCGTTATCACCCAGACGCACCCAATCGATCTGATTTTTACCTTGCCGGAAAGTGATATCGCCACCGTCGTACAGGCGCAAAAAACGGGCAAAACATTGACCGTTGAAGCCTGGGATCGCACTAACTCACAGAAATTAAGCGACGGCGTACTGCTCAGCCTGGACAACCAAATCGACGCCACGACCGGCACCATCAAAATCAAAGCCCGTTTTAACAACCAGGATGACGCGCTGTTCCCTAACCAGTTTGTTAACGCCCGCATGCTGGTCGACACGCAGCAAAACGCGGTGGTGATACCGACAGCAGCCGTGCAAATGGGTAACGAAGGCCACTTTGTCTGGGTGCTAAATGATGAGAACAAAGTCAGCAAGCATCTGGTTAAACCGGGTATTCAGGACAGTCAGAACGTGGTAATCAGCGCCGGGCTGTCGGCAGGCGATCGCGTCGTGACGGACGGGATCGATCGTCTGACGGATGGGGCGAAAGTCGAAGTGGTGGAAGCGCAAGCGCCTGCGGCGAAAGAAGATAAAGCCACAAATCGGGAATACGGTAAGAAAGGAGTACGCTCCTGATGCAGGTGTTACCTCCGAGCAGCACAGGCGGCCCGTCGCGCCTGTTTATTATGCGCCCTGTCGCGACCACGCTGCTGATGGTGGCGATTTTACTCGCCGGGATTATCGGTTACCGCTTCCTGCCCGTCGCCGCATTGCCGGAGGTGGACTACCCCACCATTCAGGTGGTAACGCTCTACCCCGGCGCCAGCCCGGATGTGATGACCTCCGCCGTCACCGCGCCGCTTGAACGCCAGTTCGGGCAAATGTCCGGCCTGAAACAGATGTCGTCACAAAGTTCCGGCGGCGCATCGGTTGTAACGTTGCAGTTCCAGCTGACTCTGCCGCTGGATGTCGCCGAGCAGGAAGTACAGGCCGCCATTAACGCGGCCACAAACCTGCTGCCGAGCGATCTGCCTAACCCGCCAGTATACAGCAAAGTTAACCCGGCAGATCCACCGATCATGACGCTGGCCGTCACCTCAACCGCCATGCCCATGACGCAGGTGGAAGATATGGTGGAAACCCGGGTGGCGCAGAAAATTTCCCAGGTTTCCGGCGTAGGGCTGGTCACGCTGTCCGGCGGCCAACGCCCGGCCGTGCGTGTGAAGCTGAATGCGCAGGCGATAGCCGCGCTGGGGCTTACCAGCGAAACGGTTCGCGCCGCCATCACCAGCGCTAACGTCAACTCGGCGAAAGGGAGTCTTGATGGCCCAACTCGCGCGGTCACGCTCTCTGCTAACGATCAGATGCAGTCCGTCGATGAGTATCGCCAGTTAATCATCGCCTGGCAGAACGGCGCGCCGGTACGTCTGGGCGATGTGGCAACGGTCGAACAAGGCGCGGAAAACAGCTGGCTCGGCGCGTGGGCCAATAAAGAACAGGCCATTGTGATGAATGTGCAGCGCCAGCCCGGCGCCAACATTATCTCCACGGCGGACAGCATTCGTCAGATGCTGCCGCAGCTTACGGAAAGCCTGCCAAAATCGGTCAATGTCACCGTGCTGTCGGATCGCACCACCAACATTCGCGCTTCCGTTACCGACACCCAGTTCGAACTGATGCTGGCGATTGCGCTGGTGGTGATGATCATCTACCTGTTCCTGCGTAATGTCCCCGCCACAATCATTCCGGGCGTCGCCGTGCCGTTATCGCTGATCGGCACTTTTGCGGTAATGGTCTTTCTCGATTTCTCGATCAATAACCTGACGCTAATGGCGCTGACCATCGCCACCGGCTTCGTCGTGGACGACGCGATTGTGGTGATTGAGAACATTTCGCGTTACATCGAGAAAGGGGAAAAACCGCTGGCGGCGGCGCTCAAAGGCGCTGGCGAAATCGGCTTTACCATTATTTCATTAACCTTCTCGCTGATTGCGGTACTGATCCCGCTGTTATTCATGGGCGATATCGTCGGGCGTTTGTTCCGCGAATTTGCGGTCACGCTGGCGGTAGCGATCCTGATCTCCGCCGTCGTGTCGCTGACCCTGACGCCCATGATGTGCGCCCGGATGCTCAGTCAGGCGTCGCTGCGCAAGCAAAACCGCTTCTCCCGCGCGGCGGAAAAAATGTTTGATCGCGTCATTGAGAAATACGGTCAGTGGCTGGCAAAAGTGCTCAACCATCCGTGGCTGACGCTGAGCGTGGCGCTCGGCACCCTGCTTCTCAGCATCATGCTGTGGGTCTTTATCCCGAAAGGGTTCTTCCCGGTGCAGGATAACGGCATTATTCAGGGCACATTGCAGGCTCCACAATCCAGCTCGTTCGCCAGTATGGCCCTGCGCCAGCGCCAGGTGTCTGATGTGATTTTAAAAGACCCGGCGGTAGAAAGCCTGACCGCCTTTGTCGGCGTTGATGGCACCAACCCGGCGCTGAACAGCGCGCGTCTGCAAATTAACCTTAAACCGCTGAATGAACGTGACGATCGGGTGCAGAAAGTCATCGCCCGCCTGCAACACGCCGTGGCGAAAGTGCCCGGTGTCGATCTCTACCTCCAGCCAACGCAGGATCTCACCATTGATACTCAGGTGAGCCGCACGCAGTACCAGTTTACGCTACAGGCCACCTCACTGGATGCGCTCAGCACCTGGGTGCCGCAGCTGATGGAAAAACTCCAGCAGCTTCCGCAGCTTTCTGACGTCAGCAGCGACTGGCAGGACAAAGGTCTGGTGGCGTATGTGAACGTTGACCGCGACAGCGCCAGCCGTCTTGGCATCAGCATGGCGGATGTCGATAACGCCCTGTATAACGCCTTTGGCCAGCGCCTGATTTCGACCATCTACACCCAGGCGAATCAATATCGCGTCGTGCTGGAACATAACACCGACACCACGCCGGGGCTGGCGGCAATGGACACCATCCGTCTGACCAGCAGCGACGGCGGGATTGTGCCGCTTAGCGCCATCGCCAAAATCGAGCAGCGTTTCGCGCCGCTTTCCATTAATCACCTGGATCAGTTCCCGGTAACGACCTTCTCGTTTAACGTGCCGGATAATTATTCGCTCGGCGATGCGGTACAGGCCATTCTGGACACGGAGAAAACGGTCAACCTGCCAGTCGATATCACCACCCAGTTTCAGGGCAGCACGCTGGCCTTCCAGGCCGCGCTCGGCAGCACCGTCTGGCTGATCGTGGCGGCAGTGGTGGCGATGTATATCGTGCTTGGCGTGCTGTACGAAAGCTTTATCCACCCAATCACGATCCTCTCCACCCTGCCGACGGCGGGCGTCGGGGCGCTGCTGGCGCTCATGATTGCCGGTAGTGAACTGGACGTGATTGCCATCATCGGGATCATTTTGTTGATCGGTATTGTGAAGAAGAACGCCATCATGATGATCGACTTCGCCCTGGCCGCCGAGCGCGAGCAGGGAATGGCACCGCGTGATGCGATTTTCCAGGCCTGTTTGCTGCGTTTTCGCCCGATTCTGATGACCACGCTGGCGGCACTGTTAGGCGCGCTGCCATTGATGTTAAGTACCGGCACAGGCGCGGAATTACGCCGCCCGTTAGGGATTGGCATGGTAGGCGGCCTGCTGGTCAGCCAGGTCTTAACCCTGTTCACCACGCCCGTCATCTATCTGCTGTTTGACCGCCTGTCGCTGTATGTGAAAAGCCGCTTCCCCCGCCAGGAAGAGGAGGCGTAAATGAAATTTTTCGCCCTTTTCATTTACCGCCCGGTGGCGACCATTTTAATCTCCATCGCCATTACGCTCTGCGGCGTGCTGGGTTTCCGGTTATTGCCGGTCGCCCCGCTGCCGCAGGTGGATTTTCCGGTCATTATGGTGAGCGCATCGCTTCCGGGCGCTTCGCCGGAAACCATGGCGTCGTCGGTCGCCACGCCGCTGGAGCGTTCGCTCGGACGCATCGCGGGGGTCAGTGAGATGACCTCCAGCAGCTCGCTGGGCAGCACGCGAATTATTCTTCAGTTTAACTTTGACCGCGATATCAACGGCGCGGCGCGTGACGTGCAGGCGGCAATTAATGCCGCACAGAGTCTGCTGCCCAGCGGGATGCCCAGCCGCCCGACCTACCGTAAAGCCAACCCGTCCGACGCGCCGATTATGATTCTGACGCTCACATCGGACACCTGGTCGCAGGGAGAGCTGTATGACTTCGCCTCAACGCAGCTGGCGCAGACAATCGCGCAGATTGACGGCGTCGGCGATGTGGATGTCGGCGGCAGTTCGCTGCCCGCCGTGCGCGTGGGGCTTAACCCGCAGGCGTTGTTTAATCAGGGCGTATCGCTGGATGACGTGCGCAGCGCCATCAGCAATGCCAACGTGCGTAAGCCGCAGGGCGCGATCGACGACAAGACTCATCGCTGGCAGGTTCAGACAAATGATGAACTGAAAACGGCGACGGAATACCAGCCGTTGATTATCCACTACAACAACGGCGCCGCCGTGCGTCTGGGCGATGTCGCCACGGTAACTGACTCGGTACAGGATGTGCGTAACGCCGGGATGACCAACGCCAAACCGGCGATTTTGCTGATGATTCGCAAGCTGCCGGAAGCCAATATCATCCAGACGGTAGACAGCATTCGCGAGAAGCTCCCGGAATTACAAACGCTGATTCCCGCCTCAATTGACCTGCAAATCGCTCAGGATCGTTCCCCGACGATTCGCGCCTCGCTGGAGGAAGTGGAGCAGACGCTGGTTATTTCCGTCGCGCTGGTCATTCTGGTGGTCTTTTTATTCCTGCGCTCCGGGCGCGCAACGTTGATTCCTGCCGTTGCGGTTCCCGTGTCGCTGATTGGCACCTTCGCCGCAATGTACCTGTGCGGTTTTAGCCTGAACAACCTGTCGCTGATGGCGCTGACTATCGCCACCGGTTTTGTCGTCGATGACGCCATTGTGGTGCTGGAAAATATCTCCCGCCATCTTGAAGCCGGCATGAAGCCCTTGCAGGCGGCGCTTCAGGGAACGCGTGAAGTTGGCTTTACGGTGCTCTCCATGAGCCTCTCCCTGGTGGCGGTATTCCTGCCGCTCTTGCTGATGGGGGGATTGCCCGGAAGATTATTACGCGAGTTTGCCGTCACCCTTTCGGTGGCGATCGGCATCTCGCTGCTCGTCTCGCTCACGCTAACCCCCATGATGTGCGGCTGGATGCTGAAGTCCAGCAAGCCTCGCGAGCAGACGCGAAGCCGCGGCTTTGGCCGTCTGCTGACTGGCCTGCAACAGGGGTACGGCACATCGTTGAAATGGGTGCTAAACCATACGCGGCTGGTGGGCGTCGTCTTGTTGGGCACCATTGCGCTGAATATCTGGCTCTATATTTCCATCCCCAAAACCTTCTTCCCCGAACAGGATACGGGCGTACTGATGGGCGGCATTCAGGCTGACCAGAGTATTTCGTTTCAGGCGATGCGCGGCAAACTTCAGGACTTTATGAAGATTATTCGCGACGATCCGGCGGTCGACAACGTGACCGGGTTCACCGGCGGTTCGCGGGTCAACAGCGGGATGATGTTTATTACGCTGAAATCACGCGGCGAGCGCCATGAAACGGCGCAGCAGGTTATCGACCGGCTGCGGGTCGCGCTGGCAAAAGAGCCGGGCGCAAACCTGTTTCTGATGGCGGTGCAGGATATCCGCGTCGGCGGGCGGCAGGCTAACGCCAGCTACCAGTATGCCCTGCTGTCTGATGATTTAAGCGCGCTGCGGGAATGGGAGCCGAAAATCCGTAAGGCGCTGGCGGCGCTCCCCCAACTGGCGGACGTTAACTCCGATCAGCAAGATAACGGCGCGGAGATGAACCTGATTTACGACCGCGAAACCATGTCCAGGCTGGGGATCGACGTGCAGGCCGCCAACAGTCTGCTGAATAATGCCTTCGGTCAACGGCAAATTTCCACCATCTATCAGCCGATGAACCAGTATAAGGTTGTGATGGAGGTTGACTCACGCTATACCCAGGACATCAGCGCGCTGGAGAAGATGTTCGTCATTAACAGCGACGGGAAGGCGATTCCGCTCTCTTATTTTGCAAAATGGCAGCCCGCCAATGCACCGCTGTCAGTGAATCACCAGGGGTTGTCCGCCGCCTCGACTATCGCGTTTAACCTGCCTACGGGCACATCGCTGTCCGAAGCGACGGAAGCCATCAACCGGGCGATGACACAGCTTGGCGTACCGTCAACGGTGCGCGGCAGTTTCGCCGGCACGGCACAGGTTTTCCAGGAGACGATGAATTCGCAGGTGATTCTGATCCTGGCGGCGATCGCGACGGTCTATATTGTGTTGGGGATATTGTATGAAAGTTATGTTCATCCGCTGACCATCCTCTCTACCCTCCCCTCCGCAGGCGTGGGGGCGCTACTGGCGCTGGAGCTGTTCAATGCCCCGTTCAGCCTAATCGCGCTCATCGGGATCATGCTATTAATTGGCATTGTGAAGAAAAACGCCATCATGATGGTCGATTTTGCGCTTGAGGCGCAGAGAAACGGCAACCTGACGCCGGAACAGGCGATTTTCCAGGCCTGCCTGCTGCGTTTTCGCCCAATCATGATGACCACGCTGGCGGCGCTGTTTGGCGCGCTGCCGCTGGTTATCTCCGGGGGCGATGGTTCAGAGTTACGTCAACCATTAGGGATTACGATCGTGGGCGGACTGGTGATGAGCCAGTTGCTGACGCTCTATACCACCCCGGTGGTCTATCTCTTTTTCGACCGTCTGCGGCTGCGTTTTTCACGTAATAATAGCCAACCGGAATCCATAACAGAGCCATGACAGAACTTCCTGACAGCACACGCTGGCAACTCTGGATTGTGGCATTCGGCTTTTTTATGCAATCGCTGGATACCACAATCGTCAACACCGCGCTTCCCTCTATGGCGCTCAGTCTGGGGGAAAGCCCGCTGCATATGCACATGGTCGTGGTTTCCTATGTACTGACCGTGGCGGTAATGCTGCCTGCCAGCGGCTGGCTGGCAGATAAAGTCGGCGTGCGTAATATCTTCTTTACCGCCATTGTGCTGTTTACGTTGGGATCGCTATTTTGCGCCTGGTCCAGCACGCTGAATGAACTGGTGCTGGCGCGCGTTTTACAGGGCGTGGGCGGCGCCATGATGGTGCCGGTCGGCAGACTGACGGTCATGAAGATCGTTCCGCGCGAACAATATATGGCGGCAATGACCTTCGTCACGCTGCCCGGTCAGGTCGGGCCGCTGCTCGGCCCGGCGCTGGGCGGCATTCTGGTCGAGTACGCCTCCTGGCACTGGATTTTCCTGATTAACATTCCGGTCGGCATTGTCGGGGCGATTGCGACGCTCATGCTGATGCCGAACTACACCATGCAAACCCGGCGCTTCGATCTTTCAGGGTTCCTCCTGCTGGCCGTCGGCATGGCGGTACTGACGATGGCGCTGGACGGCAGCAAAGGCACGGGGCTCTCGCCTCTCTCACTGGGCGCACTGGTGTTGTGCGGCATCCTGGCGATTGTGCTCTACCTGAAACACGCCAAAAACAATCCGCGCGCGCTGTTTAGTCTGGCGCTGTTTCGCACCCACACCTTCTCGCTGGGCCTGTCTGGTAGCTTCGCCGGGCGCGTCGGGAGCGGCATGCTGCCCTTCATGACGCCGGTCTTTTTGCAGATTGGTCTGGGGTTTTCGCCGTTTCATACCGGGTTGATGATGATCCCGATGGTACTCGGCAGCATGGGAATGAAACGTATCGTCGTACAGGTGGTAAACCGCTTTGGCTATCGTCGCGTACTGGTCGCCACCACCCTCGGTCTGTCGCTGGTCAGCCTGCTGTTTATGAGCGTTGCGATGCTTGGCTGGTATTACGCCCTGCCCTTTGTGCTGTTCCTGCAAGGCATGGTCAACTCCACCCGTTTTTCATCCATGAACACCTTAACGCTCAAAGATCTGCCCGATGAACTCGCCAGCAGCGGCAACAGCTTGCTGTCCATCATCATGCAGCTGTCGATGAGTATTGGCGTGACCATCGCCGGGCTGCTGCTGGGCATGTTTGGTCAACAACATATCGCGGCCGACAGCGGCGCGAGCCACACGGTGTTTATGTATACCTGGCTGTGCATGGCCCTGATTATCGCGCTGCCCGCACTCATCTTCTCCCGGGTGCCGAACGACACGCATAAAAACGCCGTCATTTCACGACGCAAAAGGAGCACGCAATGAAGTTCTGGCGGCCCGGTATTACCGGCAAATTGTTTCTGGCGATTTTCGCCACCTGCATTGTCTTGCTGATCAGCATGCACTGGGCCGTACGCATCAGCTTTGAGCGTGGGTTTATCGACTACATCAAACATGGCAACGAACAGCGGTTGCAGATGCTCGGCGACGCGCTGGGCGAGCAGTACTCGCTGCACGGCAACTGGCGTTTTTTACGCAATAACGATCGCTTCGTTTTCCAGATCCTGCGCTCTTTTGAGCATGACAACGACGATAACAAACCCGGCCCCGGGATGCCGCCGCATGGCTGGCGAACCCAATTTTGGGTCGTCGATCAACACGCCAATGTGCTGGTCGGCCCGCGAGCGCCAGTCCCGCGTGACGGCACCCGCCGGGCTATTCACGTAAACGGTGTGGAGGTTGGCGCGGTGATTGCCTCTCCCGTTGAGCGACTGACGCGCAATACCGATATTAATTTTGATAAGCAACAGCGCCGTACCAGTTGGCTGATCGTGGCGTTGTCGACTCTGCTGGCGGCGCTGGCGACGTTTCCGCTGGCGCGCGGGTTGCTGGCGCCCGTTAAGCGGCTGGTGGAAGGCACGCACAAACTGGCCGCAGGCGACTTCACGACGCGCGTAACGCCGACCAGCGCGGATGAACTGGGTAAACTGGCGCAGGATTTTAACCAGCTCGCCAGCACGCTGGAAAAAAATCAGCAAATGCGCCGCGATTTTATGGCGGATATCTCCCACGAACTGCGCACGCCGCTGGCGGTATTGCGCGGTGAGCTGGAGGCTATCCAGGACGGAGTCCGCCAGTTTACGCCCGAATCGGTGGCCTCGCTCCAGGCTGAAGTCGGCACGCTCACCAAGCTGGTTGACGATCTGCATCAGCTTTCTATGTCCGATGAAGGCGCGCTGGCGTACCAGAAAACATCGGTGGACCTGATTCCCCTGCTGGAGGTGGCAGGCGGCGCGTTTCGCGAGCGCTTCGCCAGCCGTGGGCTGACGTTACACTTTTCCCTTCCTGACAGCGTAATGGTATTCGGCGATCCGGATCGTCTGATGCAGTTATTCAATAATCTGCTGGAAAATAGTCTGCGCTACACCGACAGCGGCGGCAGCCTGCACATTTCCGCCGAGCAGCGCGACAACATGCTGCTGTTAACGTTCGCCGATTCCGCGCCCGGCGTTCGCGATGAGCAGTTACAAAAACTGTTTGAACGTTTCTACCGCACGGAAGGCTCCCGCAACCGCGCCAGCGGCGGGTCCGGTCTGGGACTGGCGATTTGCGACAATATCGTACAAGCGCATAATGGTCGTATTCGGGCGTCCCATTCGCCTTTTGGCGGGCTTAGCATTACAGTAGAGTTACCGCTGGAACGCGATTTACAGAGAGATGTATGACTGAGTTACCCATTGATGAAAACACGCCACGTATTTTAATCGTGGAAGATGAACCCAAGCTGGGACAACTGCTGATCGACTATCTGCGCGCCGCAAGCTATGCCCCCACGCTAATCAGTCATGGCGATCAGGTATTGCAGTATGTGCATCAAACACCGCCAGACCTGATCCTGCTGGACTTAATGTTGCCAGGTACGGACGGCCTGACGCTGTGCCGGGAAATTCGCCGTTTTTCTGACGTACCCATTGTGATGGTCACGGCAAAGATTGAAGAGATCGACCGCCTGCTTGGGCTGGAGATTGGCGCCGATGATTACATCTGCAAACCTTACAGCCCCCGTGAGGTGGTCGCCCGCGTGAAAACGATTTTGCGCCGCTGCAAGCCGCAGCGTGAGCTACAACAGCTGGACGCGCAAAGCCCGCTGATTGTTGATGAAGGCCGTTTTCAGGCATCCTGGCGCGGCAAGATGCTCGACCTGACCCCCGCAGAGTTTCGCCTGTTGAAAACGCTGTCTCACGAGCCGGGGAAAGTCTTCTCCCGCGAGCAGCTGCTTAATCATCTCTACGATGATTATCGCGTGGTGACGGACCGCACCATTGACAGCCACATCAAAAACCTGCGCCGCAAGCTGGAATCGCTGGACGCCGAACAGTCGTTCATCCGTGCGGTATACGGCGTCGGGTATCGCTGGGAAGCGGATACCTGCCGGATTGCATAAGTCACGCCTGCAATAGCCGGATGACGCTCCGCTGATCCGGCCGACAAATAAGAGCGTTGTCGGCCAGAGAAGGCGCTACGCCGCCATCCGGCGTTTTTCTTTACCTGCCTCCCCCACAGCGCTACAATGCCCGCCCTTAACGTAGGGGCACTCCCCTAACCGCCTCATTCAGTGAAGCGGATCTGACCTGTCATCAGAACGAGAAAATTATGTTTAAACCGGAACTCCTTTCCCCGGCGGGAACGCTGAAAAATATGCGTTACGCTTTCGCTTATGGCGCAGATGCCGTGTATGCGGGCCAGCCGCGTTACTCCCTGCGTGTGCGCAACAACGAATTTAACCACGAGAATTTGCAGCTCGGCATTAACGAAGCCCACGCGCTTGGCAAAAAATTCTATGTGGTCGTGAACATTGCGCCGCATAACGCGAAACTGAAAACCTTTATTCGCGATCTTAAACCGGTTGTGGAAATGGGGCCGGATGCGCTGATCATGTCCGATCCCGGGCTTATCATGCTGGTACGTGAAAACTTCCCGGAGATGCCGATTCACCTTTCGGTGCAGGCCAACGCCGTAAACTGGGCAACGGTGAAGTTCTGGAACCAGATGGGGCTGACCCGCGTTATTCTTTCCCGCGAACTGTCGCTGGAAGAGATTGAAGAGATTCGTCAACAGGTGCCGGAAATGGAGATCGAAATCTTCGTACACGGCGCGCTGTGCATGGCCTACTCCGGTCGTTGCCTGCTCTCTGGCTACATCAACAAGCGCGATCCGAACCAGGGAACCTGCACCAACGCCTGCCGTTGGGAATATAACGTGCAGGAAGGGAAAGAAGACGTCGTGGGCAACATCGTCCATAAATACGAACCGATTCCGGTACAGAACGTCGAGCCGACGCTGGGTATTGGCGCACCGACCGACAAAGTGTTTATGATCGAAGAAGCTCAGCGTCCGGGCGAATACATGACCGCGTTCGAAGATGAACACGGCACCTACATCATGAACTCGAAAGATCTGCGCGCCATTGCTCACGTTGAACGCCTGACCAAAATGGGCGTGCACTCACTGAAAATCGAAGGCCGTACCAAATCCTTCTACTACTGTGCGCGTACCGCTCAGGTTTATCGCAAAGCGATCGACGATGCCGCTGCGGGCAAGCCGTTTGATCCGCAACTGCTGGAAACGCTGGAAGGCCTGGCGCATCGCGGTTACACCGAAGGCTTTCTGCGCCGCCACACGCATGATGACTACCAGAATTACGAGTACGGTTACTCTGTTTCTGAACGTCAGCAGTTCGTGGGTGAGTTCACCGGCGAGCGTAAAGGCGCCCTTGCCGCCGTTGCCGTGAAGAACAAATTCTCTATCGGCGACAGCCTGGAGCTGATGACGCCGCAGGGGAACGTCAACTTCACTCTGGAACATATGGAAAACGCCAAAGGTGAAGCAATGCCGGTGGCGCCTGGCGATGGCTACACCGTCTGGATGCCGGTGCCGCAGGATATGGATCTGAATTATGCATTGTTAATGCGTAATTTTTCCGGCGAATCCACGCGGAACCCACACGCCAAGTAGTTAATCCACGTTATTTTTTCATTATGGGAAGATTCTTAGAAATCGATCACATACCGCCTCGTTCATTACGGGTATTATCCGAGGCGCTGAAAAACATAACCCATAAATGCTAGCTGTACCAGGAACCACCTCCTTAGCCTGCGTAATCTCCCTTACGCAGGCTTATTTTTTTGTGCTGCACAAACCTTCCATTTTCAGCCTGTTCTGACCTTTCCGCGCCTTTTCTGCTATACACTTTCAACAGGTTAACGACAGAGGCAAACAAAGGATGGCTACGTTTCCCGCCAGCTTACTGATTTTAAATGGCAAAGGCGCTGATAATCAGCCCCTGCGCGACGCGATAGGGCTACTTCGCGATGAGGGCGTGGAGATTCACGTCCGGGTTACCTGGGAAAAAGGCGATGCCCAGCGTTATGTTAATGAAGCCCTACAGCTTGGCGTTGAGACAGTTATTGCGGGCGGCGGCGACGGCACCATCAATGAGGTTTCCGCCGCGCTGATTCAGTGTCAGGGCGGCAACGTTCCCGCGCTTGGCATTTTGCCTCTGGGCACGGCCAATGACTTCGCCACCAGCGCCGGCATCCCGGAAGCGCTGGATAAAGCCTTAAAACTGGCGATTGCCGGTAACGCGGTTGCGATCGATATCGCTCAGGTCAACGATAAAACCTGCTTTATCAATATGGCAACAGGGGGATTCGGGACGCGCATCACCACCGAAACGCCGGAAAAACTCAAGGCCGCGCTGGGCGGCGTCTCTTACTTTATTCATGGGCTGATGCGCATGGACACCCTCAAGCCCGATCGCTGTGAGATTCGCGGCGAGAATTTTCACTGGCAGGGCGATGCGCTGGTGATTGGCATTGGTAATGGTCGTCAGGCCGGTGGCGGACAACAGCTCTGCCCTGGCGCACTCATTAATGACGGGCTGCTGCAACTGCGGATCTTCACCGGTGAGGAGCTGCTTCCGGCGCTGTTTTCCACATTGACGCAGCCGGAAGAGAACCCCAACATTGTCGATGGCGCATCCGCCTGGTTTGATATTCAGGCTCCGCATGAGATCACTTTTAACCTTGATGGCGAGCCGCTCAGTGGTCAGGAATTTCATATTGAAATACTTCCCAACGCGCTGCATTGCCGTTTGCCGCCAGACTGCCCGTTACTGCGCTAATGAAAAAAGAAAGTAAGCGCAGAGAGGGATAATCAGACCGGCGACATCCCGGAACCTCTGCGCTCACAAACGGGTCATTTACCCTGCGGCCCGAACCGGCGGGGCCAGCATTTCCAGGAGTTGCGGCATTGACGTGTAGCGCCCGATGGCCTCGCTAAAGCAGGGATGCTGGCAGCCGCCAGACACCACAATGGTATCAATTCCGGCGGCCTGCGCGGCGCGAAAACCGCTCAGGCTGTCTTCAATCACCAGACACTCTGCGGCGGGCAGGCCCAGCTTTTTCAGCGCGGAGAGATACACCGCCGGGTGCGGTTTGCCGTAGCGTTCATCGTCGGCGCTGCAAATGACGTCAAAATGCCCCCGGAGATTAAGTTTAGAGAGAACAGCCTCAATAACCTGATGGGATGATGACGTAGCCAGCGCAATCCGATACCCCCTGTGGCGAAAATGATGCAATACCGCGTAGACGCCGTCCATCGCTTCGCCTTCCGTTGCAATAAGTCCGGTAATGCGTTTGCGAATGGCCGACTCCAGCACCCCGGGGTCTGTCTGCAACGGGCAGTATTCGCACCAGACGCGGGCAATCTCATCCAGTCGCTTCCCTTTGGTTAACGTTTCACACTCCTCGTCATTAACCGTCACTCCCCAGCCTGCCAGCGCGTCTTTTTGCGCCTGACGCCACAGCCCTTCGGAGTCAATGATGACGCCATCCATGTCGAAAATTACCGCTTTACTCTTCATCATTTGCCGCCTTAAAAAGACCCGGCAGCGCAGCCGGGCCCGACATCATTAAGAAATACCGACCGTTTCGCCTTCACATGCCTCCTGACGCGTGAATCCGGGTTGTTCAACACGAATAAACGGACACAGAATAAACGCCACAATATAGAGCAACGTATACGCAATCACGACGCCAATGGTGCTGAAGTGCGGTAACAACACCACGGCGATCGCCGGGGCGAGGAAGTTGGAAAGCCCAGCCGACAGGTTGTAGACCGAAATCGCGGCCCCTTTGTGTTTTGGCTCAAGCGCAGGAAAGACGGCGGCCATCGGCACAAACGCGGCAACGAAGATCCCCAGCGCGATTGCCGGAACCAGCGCCATCGCGAAGTTATGGCCAAAGTGCTGCGGAATGTAATAAAACGCGAGGCTGGAGAGCGCCATCCCGATACAGCCAAACCAGCGTACAACCTTCATCCAGCCCATTTTCTCTGCCAGTACGCCCCAAAAGACGTTGGAGAAGATGGTTGTGAAGAAGAACGCCGCCCATACCTGTAGCCATTCAGAGGTGGTGAAGCCCAGTTCATCCACAAACATCATCGGCATGACCACCGCAAAACCGAACAGCGATAACGTATTGATAATACGCACGATGCTGGACAACATAATGCTACGGTTGGTGTAAAGCAGCGTGACCGCACGCCCCAGTTCGCTGAACTTTTCACGGGTGGTGAGGTTTTGCATATGGCGCGGCGTTTCAATTTTACGCAGCGAAACCAGCGCGATAACACCGCCGGTCAGACAGAACGCCAGCGCCAGCCACAGGGTGCCCATTTCGCCAATATGCGGAATGGTAAAACTCGGGATATAACTGCCGAAAACGCCAATCCCAATAGAGTAGACCGCCCAGAACCAGCCCAGCGCGGCGCTGGTGCTGTCGCTACGGACGTTATGCACAATGGCGACGATAAACGCATAAAGGAACAGCGGATACGCCAGACCGCGAATACCGTAAAACAACAGAATTAAGGCGTAGTTGGACTGACCCAGTCCAAAAACGAGGAACAATACGTGGAATACGCACCACAGCACAAAGCCGATCATCATGGTTTTTTGCGGCGTGATGATCTCCGCCACTACGCCGGATACCCAGGCCGACAGCGCCGCCGCCAGGCCATATAGCGTAAAGGCGAAGGAGGCTTCCGCCGGGGTAAAGCCCAGCGCTTTGATGTAGTGCGACAAAAATGCCAGCTCGAAACCATCACCAGTCATGAATACGGCGATGGCGATATACCCCCAGACCAGACTTAAGGGTAATCCCAGCCATTGTTTGTTAGTTAACGACATATTGACCTCGTTTTAGGGTGCAGGGAGCCACTCCGGTACATTCACCGGAGGGCTTTTGTTATAGAAATTATTGATTTCGATAGTTCAGGTCGTTTCGGTACAGTGCGTTAAACTGCTGATAACGCTGCATCAGCGCCGTGTGACGAACCGGATCGCCATACCAGGTTTTGTAGACTTCCGGTTTTTCGCAAACGGACGCCAACGGTTTACCTGCCGCAAGGCACGCCAGTCGCGCCGCGCCCAGCGCGCCGCCGGTTTCTCCGCCTTTGTGCGTCACCACGGGCATATCCAGAATATCTGCCAGCAGTTGCGCCCAGAACGGACTTCGGGCGCCGCCGCCCACCAGCGAACATTGTTCGATATTTGTACCGCTCTCCTGCAAAACACGGAGCCCGTCAGCGATGCCGAAACTGACGCCTTCCAGCACCGCATAACCCATCAGCGCGCGCTGGCTGGAGTGCGTCAGCCCCCAGAACATGCCCCGGGCGTCAGGATCGTTATGCGGCGTGCGTTCGCCGGAAAGGTACGGCAGGAACATCGGCGCGCTGGCTTTTTCCGCATCGCTTAACTGCGCGATTTCTTCCAGCAGTTCCGTTTCCGTTGTCCCTACCAGGCGGCAGAACCATTGCAGACAGCTGGCGGCGCTGAGCATTACGCTCATCTGGTGCCACAAATTCGGCAGGACGTGGCAAAAAGCATGTACTGCGGATTGCGGCGCGGGACGGTACGCGTCCGTCACCACAAACAGCACGCCGGACGTCCCCAGTGAAATAAACGCATCGCCGGGCGATACCGCGCCAACGCCAATAGCGCTGACCGCGTTGTCTCCACCGCCCCCGGCGACCACCACCGAAGGGGTTAACCCCCAGCGTTGCGCGACGACGGGATCGAGCGTGGCAGAAATATCGCAGCCTTCCACCAGCTCCGGCATATTGGCCCGCGTCAGCCCGCATTTCTCCAGCAGCGCATCCGACCAGTCGCGCTTCTCGACGTCAAGCCACAGCGTCCCTGCTGAATCGGACATGTCGGAGACTTTTTTACCCGTCATTTTGAAACGCAGATAATCCTTCGGCAGCAGCACCGTTTCGATGCGGGCAAAATTCTGCGGTTCATGGCGACGCACCCACAGCAATTTCGGCGCGGTAAACCCCGGCATCGCCAGATTACCGGCAACCTGATGCAGCTCTGGGGCAATTTCTTCCAGCTCCGCACACTCCTGGGCGCTACGGGTGTCATTCCACAAAATCGCCGGGCGGATCGTATTCCCGGCGGCATCAAGCAGTACCGCGCCATGCATCTGACCGGAAAGACCGATCGCCTTAATCGCCTGCCAGTGATGACCACATTTCTCCCGCAGGGTGGACATCAGATACTCCGTCGCGTCCCACCAGGCTTCCGGTGATTGCTCTGACCAGTGTTGATGGGGCCGCTGAATCGTCAGCGGCGCGCTATGGGTGGCGACAATGTCATTGTTTTCATCAATGACCAGCGCCTTCACTTCAGATGTGCCGAGATCGATACCCAGATACATAGCCACCTCTCAGTTAATCAGCGTGTGAACAGCGGCGATTTTCTCGCGCAGCAGCGCGGCGAAATCATCACATTCCGTCAGGTCGCCAAACAGCGCTTTATCACTGGCATACGCCGCGATCGGATCGGCGGATTCAAACATGGCATGTACCGCTGGCGCATCCAGAATGCCGTCCTGGTACTCATAAGGCAGCGTGCCCTTGTGCCACTGCTCCATAAAGACGTAAAACAGTGCGGGCAGCATAGCGGTAGCGTTCGGCCGTGCACCGCGCTGATAGCACTCGCGCAGCGTCGGCGCAATCATCGCCGGGATTTTCGAGAATCCGTCGGCGGCAACGCGCTGGTTGGTATCCTGAATATGCGGGTTGGTAAAACGCTTAAGCACCACATCACGATAGGTCGGGAGATCGATGCCGTTATCTCCCAGGCAAGGGATCACGTCTTCCGTCACGTAGCGGTCGGCAATCTGGTAGATAAAGTCCGTCAGGGTGCTTTCATGAATATACTGCTGGCCGATTAACGTACCCGCCCACGCAATGCAGCTATGTGATGAGTTGAGGATGCGGATTTTCGCCTCTTCATACGGGATAACAGACGTCACCAGCTCCACACCGACATTTTCCAGCGCAGGACGCACATCGCGGAAACGATCTTCAACCACCCACTGGATAAAGGTTTCGCCCATTACCGGCGCTTTATCATCAATGCCCGTCTGCGCTTTGATACGCGCCGGAAGATCGGCTGCCGGACGCGGCGTGATGCGGTCCACCATCGTATTCGGGCAGGTCGCATTGGCGCTAAGCCAGTCAATCACCGCCTGTTTGCCGGTCAGTTGTAAAAACTCAACCAGACCATCGTGGAACCGTTCACCGTTGTGACGCACGTTGTCGCAGTTGAGCAGCGTCAGCGGCCCTGCGTTATTGGCCATACGCGCTTCCAGAATGCGGGTAATGACGCCGTAAATCGTTTTACAGCCGCCGTTGAGATCGCTCGCCAGATCGGGGTTATTCACTTCCAGCTTGTGGCTGGTGTTCAGGTAGTAGCCCCCTTCCGTCACGGTAAAAGCAATCACTTTGGTCTGCGCTCTGGCGCCTTCGGCAATCAGCGGCTGCAAATCCGCCTGCCACGGCAGCAGTTTCTGAATCGACGTGATCTCTTCGTACTCACGTTCGCCCTCCGGGCTGACCGTTTCCAGCACATAACGACCGTTTTGCGCCGCCAGCGCCTGCACAACGTGCTCGGCGTCATTGCGAATATTGCCGGCGGCAATGTGCCAGCGCGTATCGCCGGAAGCGATCAGACGATGCAGATACCACGCCTGATGGGCGCGGTGAAAAGAACCTAAGCCAATATGAAGCCATGTGTATTGATCGTTCATTGTTCTGCTCTCCAGTGAGGTTATGTCTGCACTCTAGTCGATCATTTGTATTAAATAAGAGCCGTAGATCACAAAAGAGCAATTGCTCTATAAAATTACAAATGACCACAAAAGAGCAAAGAGCTTGCCTCAATCCTGAGCACCCGCCAGAATGACCTTATCGGTTGAGGGAAATTAACGCCCCCAACGCCACTCTTAAGGTAGGGAAACGTGAGCAAAGAAGATGACATCAGGCTGGATCAGAAAGTCCGGGCCGCATGGATGTATTACATTGCGGGTTTAAACCAAAGTGAGATAGCCAGCCAGCTTGGGACGTCAAGACCGGTGGTACAACGCCTTATCGCTGCGGCGAAAGAGGAAGGCATTGTTTCGATTGGTCTGCACCATCCTGTCGCGAACTGCCTCGATTACGCGCAGCTTTTGCAGGAAAAGTATCAGTTAATTAACTGCAATATTGTTCCCGCCTACAGCAGCGAAAGCACCCTCGACAGCGTAACCTTCGGCTGTTATCAACTGATGGCCCGCTACTTACAGGGCGACAAACCGACGGTAGTCGGCATTGGTTCCGGGTTGACGCTGAAAAAAACCATCAAACGCATTGATTTCGACAGTCGCAATACGCGCTGCGTGGCGTTGATCAGCGCCATGAACGAACACGGACAATGTAACTATTACGACGACGTCCCACTGTTGCTGGCGCGTAAAATTCAGGGCAAATATTACCAGTGGCCCGCGCCACGCTATGCGCAATCCTGTGATGAATACGAGATGTGGTGCACCAGCCGTCTGTTTCGCAACGTCTCTGCCGTCGCCGAAGCGTCGGAGGTCATTTTTGTCGGCATCGGCGCGCTGGGGAAACAGAGCCCTATCTTCAAAGACGGTTTTATCAATGAGGCGCAACTGGACGAATTGACCGCGCGCGGCGGCGTAGGAGAAATACTTGGCCGCTTTATTGACGCAGACGGCAACGTAGTGGATAGCCTCATCAACCGCTACATCACCAGCTACGATATACGCCAGAGCCAGTGTCCGCGTATTGCGGCGGCCTGCGGTGAAGATAAGCGCCCTGCTATCCTCGCCGCACTGAAAGGCGGCTGGATCAACGGTCTGGTCACCGATGAACATACCGCGCGCTGGTTGCTGACGCGCTAACGCGCCATGTTCTGGCTGGCGATCAATTCCGGCGGGATCTCAATACGACGTATTGTGGTGTCGCCGGAATCCACAATCTCAAACACTTTGTCCAGCATGGCTGGCACATCCTGGCGCACCATATCGATATCATGCCCCAGCAGAGAGACAAACGGGTCCCAGTCAAAACAACCCATTGGCGGCTGATGGCTTCCCGTCTGCCCGTTCTGCGCCAGCCAGCGCACCACCCCTTCGAGCGAAATTGTCGAATTAACAAACAGCCCCGGCAGTGGAATATCAGGCGACGGGTAGACCGATTTCAGTAACCCTTCCACCCTTGCGGAAGAATACCCCGTAACCAGTTGCTGCGTTTCCGGCACCGTCAATCCACACGCTTTATGCGCGTCGAGGAAGCCGCGCAAGCGTTCGGCGGTGTTGTTATCGGTGATTCGCCCCCCCACAAACGTCAGCGGAGCCAAAACGCCATACCGCTTTTGGCTGCTGGCGAGAATGCTTTCCGTCAGCGCTTTAGCCCCCGCATAGTTATCCGAAATAATCGACGGCGCCAACGTTCCGGGCAGATCGAGGTTCAGCGTGGGCACACCCGCCTGATGACACATCTGCGCGATCTTATCCGGGTGCGTCGCCCCGGTGGCGATAACCCAGTCCACCTGCCAGGAGAGCATCGCCCTCGCCGCTTCAACCTCCAGCTCCGGTTGACGCCGCGTACAGGTAATGATGGGCAGCAGCCCCCTGTCACGCGCCATCTCTTCAAACTTTTCAGCAATGGAGCCAAAGTAGCGGTTGTCGTATTTCGGGACAATCATCCCGATGACATTCGATTTCTTACTGCGAAGCAGGCTGGCCTGTCGGTTCACCGCATATCCCTGCTCTTCAGCGATCCGGGTCACCTTCTCCGCCAGCTTTGCGCTAATGCGTCGCTTCTTCCAGTTGCCATTCAAAATTGCGCTCACCGCGCTGGCGGAAACCCCGGTTAACTCAGCCAGGTCGTAGATGGTTGTTTTCTTCGTTTTCTCAACGCGCGTCACAAAATCGCCTCTTCATTTTGAATGTCTCTTGCTGAGGAAATAAACAAGTGCTAGATCAGCTTCATCGATTGAGCAATGTGCTTCACACGCCAGTCAGAACGCCCCCGTTCTTCGCGCAGAAGCAAATACACCTTAAAAATCACCTATGCATAAAGGATTATAAAATGAATCACTCTGTCCCCTCCATGAATACTTCCCTCAACGGCAAGGTTGCAGCCATTACCGGCGCAGCCTCCGGTATCGGCCTTGAGTGTGCGAAAACCCTGCTTGCCGCAGGAGCAAAAGTGGTCCTGATCGACCGCGAAGGCGAGAAGCTGAAGAAAATCGTCGCGGAACTGGGCGATAACGCGTTTGCGCTGCAAATCGACTTGTTCAATACCGGGCAGGTCGACAACCTGCTGGCAGGCATTATCGAGTTGGCCGGTGGGCTGGATATTTTCCATGCTAACGCAGGCGCTTACATTGGCGGGCCGGTCGCCGAGGGCGATCCTGACGTCTGGGATCGCGTACTGAACCTCAACATCAACGCCGCATTTCGCTGCGTCCGCGCCGTATTGCCGCATATGATTGCGCAAAAATCCGGCGATATCATTTTCACCAGTTCTATCGCTGGCGTTGTACCGGTCATCTGGGAACCTATTTACACGGCCTCCAAATTTGCCGTTCAGGCCTTTGTCCATACGACCCGCCGTCAGGTGTCCGAACATGGCGTACGCGTCGGAGCGGTGCTGCCGGGGCCGGTAGTGACCGCGCTGCTGGACGACTGGCCGCAGGCGAAAATGGAAGAAGCGCTGGCAAATGGCAGCCTGATGCAGCCGATCGAAGTCGCAGAATCGGTGCTGTTTATGGTCACTCGTCCGAAAAACGTCACTGTTCGCGATCTGGTTATCCTCCCCAACAGCGTTGATCTGTGAGGAAAAGCGCCATGAACAGCTTACAGAAAACCGTTATCGGCGTGGATGTTGGTTCAGGCAGCGTCCGCGCAGGCATCTTCGACCTGAGCGGCACGTTGCTCTCTCATGTCACGCAAAAAATCACGACCACTCACCGGAGCGGCAGCCGCGTGGAGCAGTCCAGCCAGGAGATCTGGCAGGCCGTTTGTCACTGCATCCGGGAAGCGCTCAGGCAGTCTGGCGCGGCGCCGGAAAGCGTGGCGGGGATCGGTTTCGACGCCACCTGCTCGCTGGTGGTTCTGGATAAAAACGGCGCGCCGCTCCCCGTGAGCGCCGAAGGCGATGCGGCGCAAAACATCATCGTCTGGATGGACCATCGCGCGACTGAACAGGCTGAACGCATTAACGCCAGCCAACATCCGGTGCTGAACTATGTCGGCGGGAAAATCTCACCGGAAATGGAAACGCCTAAGATTTTATGGCTGAAGGAAAATCGCCGCGAGGTGTACGAAAACGCATGGCAATTTTTCGACCTTGCAGACTTCCTGACCTGGCGCGCCACCGGCGACCTTGCCCGCTCCATCTGTACAGTCACCTGCAAATGGACCTGGCTTGCTCATGAAAACCGCTGGGACCCGGACTATTTCCGCACGATCGGGCTGGCAGAACTGGCTGATGACGAGTTTGCCCGCATCGGACAGCGCATCGTGCCTCCGGGTACGCCTTGTGGCGACGGCTTAACCGCGCAGGCGGCGCAGGAGATGGGCCTGCCTGCGGGCACGCCGGTCGCCGTGGGTCTGATTGACGCCCATGCGGGCGGCATCGGGACTGTCGGCGTTGAAGGCGGCGCCCTCAATAATATGGCATATGTGTTTGGCACTTCATCCTGCACCATGACCTCAACGAACGATCCCGTTTTCGTTCCCGGCGTCTGGGGGCCGTATTACAGCGCGATGGTGCCAAGGCTCTGGCTTGTTGAGGGAGGGCAAAGCGCCGCGGGCGCGGCTATCGATCAGCTATTGGCGTTTCATCCCGCCGCCGAAGACACGCGGAAACTGGCGCAGGAGGCAGGATTACCGCTGCCGGTTTATCTTGCCGATCGGGTGTCAGAAAAAGCGCCGCAGGCATCGGACGCCATCACGCTGGCGGCGGGTATTCATGTTGTACCGGAGTTTTTAGGCAACCGCGCGCCGTTTGCCGACCCGCACGCACGCGCCGTTATTTGCGGATTGGGTATGGAACGCGACCTGGACAATTTACTGGCGTTGTATGTGGCGGGACTGTGCGGTATCGGTTACGGTTTACGGCAAATTATTGATGCGCAGAATGCCTGCGGCGTACGGAATAAAAATATCGTGATTAGCGGCGGCGCGGGTCAGCATCCTCTGGTGCGGCAACTATTAGCCGATACCTGCGGACTTCCGGTATTAACCACCCAGTGCAGCGAGCCCGTTTTATTAGGTTCCGCAATCCTTGGCGCCGTCGCCGGAAATATTTCCCCCTCGGTTGCCGAGGCCATGACGCAGTTTACGCATGTGGATACCTGTTATTACCCACAGACAGCGTATCAGCCATTGCATCATCGTCGTTACGAGGCCTATAAGCAGTTGCAACACATGGCGAAAATGCTCAGAGAGTGATTTTTGCGCCGTCCTGATAACCAATATCCCTCCCCGGAAACCTGGGGAGGGATACGTGACATCAGGCAATCGTCACTTTATTGTCCAGGTAGACGTCCTGCACGGCATTAATCAGTTTCACGCCATCCGCCATTGTTTTCTTGAAGGCTTTACGCCCCAGAATCAGGCCCATGCCGCCCGCGCGTTTGTTGATAACCGCAGTACGCACAGCGTCGCTGAGATCGGTCTCGCCGCCCGCCGCGCCGCCGGAGTTAATCAGCCCCGCGCGCCCCATATAGCAGTTGGCTAACTGGTAACGCACCAGATCGATAGGGTTATCGCTGGTCAGCTTGCTGTAAACACGATCGTCGGTGTAGCCGAAATTCACCGCCTTATAGCCACCGTTATTTTCCGCCATTTTTTGTTTGACGATATCTGCGCCAATCGTCGCCGCCAGGTGGTTAGCCTGCCCGGTCAGGTCGGCGGAAACGTGGTAATCCACGCCGTCTTTTTTAAATGCAGAGTTACGCAAGTATGCCCACAGGACGGTCACCATCCCCAGCTCATGCGCACGTTCAAAAGCGGCGGAAATCTCTTCAATCTGACGACGCGACTGCTCAGAACCGAAGTAAATGGTCGCGCCAACGGCCACGGCGCCCAGATTGAACGCTTGCTCAACGCTGGCATAGAGCGTTTGATCGTACTCCGTTGGATAGCTCAACGTCTCGTTGTGGTTCAGTTTGACGAGGAACGGAATGCGGTGCGCATAACGGCGTGAAACCGATGCCAGTACTCCATACGTCGAGGCCACGCAGTTACAGCCTGCTTCAATAGCCAGTTCGACGATATTCTTTGGATCAAAATAAAGCGGGTTTGCGGCAAACGACGCCCCGGCAGAATGTTCAACGCCCTGATCGACGGGCAGAATGGAGAGGTAGCCCGTTCCGGCCAGACGTCCGGTATTATACAACGTCTGCATGTTACGCAGTACGGCAGGCGGACGATTGTTATCAACCATCACGCGGTCTACGTAGTCATGTCCGGGTAAATAAAGTTGGTCAGAAGGAATGGTCATACAACGATGCTGTAAAAGGCTGTCGGCGTCTTTGCCAAGCAACTGCGCAATATCAGTCATAGCTATGCTCCCGTAAGTTCCGATTGAGTACCGGAATGTGGATTGTCCTGACCCGCGTTTTGCGGGCAGCAATAAGCCTGGTATCGACCGGCCATTTTTTCCATCTATAGCGCATTTTTCAGCGCTATCTGCTGGCACGTTTCAGGTACGAAAAAGTGTTACAGCAGTCAAATTTACGCCCCAAAGGTATTTAAAAGGTATTATTAAGTGGTACTGTCATCATGTACCTTACCTGTCATGAAGGATTTAACGATGAAAACTACAGTGAAACTGTCGTTCATGATGTTCGTGGAGTGGTTTATCTGGGGCGCCTGGTTCGTCCCCCTCTGGCTTTGGCTGAACAAAAGCGGTTTTAGCGCCGGAGAAATCGGCTGGTCTTACGCATGTACCGCGATTGCCGCCATTCTCTCGCCGATTCTCGTCGGCTCACTGACTGACCGCTTTTTCTCCGCACAAAAAGTGCTGGCGGTGCTGATGTTCGCAGGCGCAGTCCTGATGTATTTCGCCGCGCAGCAAACGACATTCGCCGGGTTCTTCCCGCTGCTGCTGGCCTACTCCTTAACCTATATGCCCACTATTGCGCTGACGAACAGCATCGCCTTCGCCAACGTGCCGGACGTCGAGCGCGATTTCCCACGCATTCGCGTGATGGGCACCATTGGCTGGATCGCATCCGGGCTGGCGTGCGGCTTCTTACCGCAAATGCTGGGCTATAACGATATCTCGCCAACCAATATTCCGCTGTTGATCACCGCAGGCAGTTCCGTCCTGCTGGGCGCTTTTGCGTTCTTCCTGCCGGATACGCCGCCAAAAAGCACCGGCAAGCTGGACATTAAAGTTATGCTGGGGCTGGATGCGCTGATCCTGCTGCGCGATAAAAACTTCCTGGTCTTTTTCTTCTGCTCGTTCCTGTTTGCGATGCCGCTGGCGTTCTACTACATCTTCGCGAATGGCTATCTGACGGAAGTCGGCATGAAAAACGCCACCGGCTGGATGACGCTGGGCCAGTTCTCCGAAATCTTCTTTATGCTGGCGTTACCCTTCTTCACGAAGCGCTTTGGCATTAAAAAGGTCTTACTGCTTGGTCTTATCACTGCGGCAATCCGCTACGGCTTTTTTGTTTACGGCGGCGCGGAAGAATATTTCACCTATGCCCTGCTGTTTCTTGGCATTTTGCTGCACGGCGTCAGTTACGACTTCTACTATGTTACGGCCTATATCTATGTCGATAAAAAAGCGCCTGTGCATATGCGTACTGCCGCTCAGGGGTTGATCACCCTCTGCTGTCAGGGGTTTGGCAGCCTGCTGGGCTACCGTCTCGGCGGCGTGATGATGGAAAAAATGTTTGCCTATAAAGAGCCGGTAAACGGCCTCACCTTCAACTGGGCGGGCATGTGGACATTCGGGGCGGTGATGATCGCCGTGATTGCCGTGTTGTTTATGATTTTCTTTCGCGAATCCGACAAAGAGATCACTGCGATTAAAGTGGACGATCGCGATATTGCGCTGACACAAGGGGAAGTTAAATGAAAGCTGAACGTATTCTCGGTGCCCTTTATGGGCAGGCGTTAGGGGATGCGATGGGAATGCCGTCGGAGCTATGGCCCAGAACGCGCGTAAAAGCGCATTTTGGCTGGATTGATCGCTTTCTGCCCGGCCCTGCGGAAAATAACGCGGCCTGCTATTTTAACCGCGCTGAATTTACTGACGATACGTCGATGGCGCTGTGTCTGGCGGATGCGCTGCTGGAGCGCGACGGGCAGATCGACCCGGACCTGATTGGCCGTAACATTCTGGACTGGGCGCTGCGCTTTGACGCCTTTAATAAGAACGTTCTTGGCCCAACGTCGAAAATTGCGCTGAACGCCATTCGTGACGGCAAGCCCGTTGCTGAACTGGAAAACAACGGCGTGACCAACGGGGCGGCCATGCGCGTTTCCCCACTGGGGTGCTTGCTTCCGCCACGCGATCTGGATGCGTTTATTGATGATGTAGCCCTGGCCTCCAGCCCGACGCATAAGTCAGACCTGGCTGTTGCTGGTGCGGTCGTTGTGGCATGGGCTATCTCACGCGCGATTGAAGGTGATTGCTGGTCTGATATTGTCGATTCGCTACCGGCTATCGCCCACTATGCGCAGCAAAAACGCATCACGACCTTTAGCGCCTCGCTCTCGGCTCGCCTGGAGATCGCACTGAAGATCGTCCGTGACGCGAACGGCATTGAATCCGCCAGCGAGCAGCTTTACCAGGTGGTTGGCGCGGGCACCAGCACCATTGAATCGGTGCCCTGCGCCATCGCAATGGTCGAGCTGGCCAACACCGACCCTAACCGCTGCGCCATTCTGTGCGCCAATCTCGGCGGCGACACCGACACCATTGGGGCGATGGCAACGGCGATTTGTGGCGCGCTGCACGGCGTGGAGGCCATCGAGCCTGCGCTGAAAGACGAGCTGGACGCGGTAAACCAACTGGACTTCATGCGCTATGCCACCGCGCTGGCGCGCTATCGCCAGCAGCGGGAGGCGGTATGAACACAACGCGCCTGCGGGCGTTGCTGCCCGATTTAGCCCGCCGCCAGCCGGTGACGGTCGTGGGCGCTGCGGTCATTGATGTGATTGCCGATGCTTACGCGCTGCCCTGGCGTGGCTGCGATATTGAGCTTAAACAGCAAGGCGTCAACGTCGGCGGCTGCGCGCTCAATATCGCCGTCGCCTTAAAGCGTCTGGGGATTGAGGCCAGTAATGCCCTGCCCCTCGGTCAGGGCGTATGGTCAGACATTATTCGTCATCGCATGGCGAAAGAGGGGTTACACAGCCTGATCGACAACGCAGAGGGAGACAACGGCTGGTGTCTGGCGCTGGTAGAACCGGATGGCGAACGCACGTTTATGTCGTTCAGCGGCGTTGAGAACCAATGGAATGCCGACTGGCTGGCGCAGTTGACAATTCCGCCCGACAGTTGGATCTACTTTTCCGGTTATCAACTCGCCTCGCCATGCGGCGAACTGCTGGTGAGCTGGCTGGAAGGGTTAGAGCGCGTGACGCCGTTTATCGACTTCGGGCCGCGAATCGGCGACATTCCCGACCCGTTAATGACGCGGATTATGGCCTGCCATCCGCTGGTATCGCTGAACCGTCAGGAGGCAGACATTGCTGCCGAACGGTTTGGCTTTAGTCATGAACCTAACGCGTTTGGCGCCGCCTGGCTTGCGGCGTTTGCCTCACCGGTTATTGTCCGCCACGATAAAGACGGAGCATGGTATTTCAGCCAGCAATCATCCGGCTGCGTGCCCGCATTTGCCACAACGGTCGTCGATACCATTGGCGCAGGAGACAGCCACGCGGGAGGCATGCTGGCCGGGCTGGCATCCGGCTGGGCGCTTGCAGACGCGGTGCTGCTGGGGAACGCGGTCGCCTCCTGGGTGGTAGGCCATCGCGGCGGCGATTGCGCGCCAACGCGCGAGGCGCTACTCCTCGCACACAAAAACGTATAGATCGCTGCGACAGTAGCTGATGCTGTATTCAATGGGCCGCTGTTGCTGGTCAAGCGCCACCTGCTTGATCACCAGCACCGGCACTTTGCTGTCCATCTGAATATGTGACTGAAATTCCGCATCCGGCATGCGCGCGCTGACGCGAGAACGTGTACGTTGCGGGAAGATATGCTGGCTGCGGAAATAGTCATACAGCGAGATCCCGATGGCGTCCGCATCATGAATCAGGTGCGCAGGCACCCAGGACTCCTCAATGGACACCGCATCCTCATCCACATAACGGATACGTTTGAGCAAGAACACATCGCTGCCTGCGGCGATCGCCAGCTGCTGCGCCACCTCATCCGGGCATTTCACTACCCGCTTGTTGACCCACAGGGTATCCGGCTTTTTACCGCGCAATACCACCTGCTGCGAAAAGCCGCGCGCCTCTTTCAGGGAATATTCGAAGATGTTGTTAATCTGCGTTCCGTAGCCACGGGCGCGGGTTACGACGCCTTCTTCTTCCAGCGCCTGCATTGCCTTGCGCACCGTAATACGCGAAACGCCGGTCAACTGGCTGAGATCGCGCTCGCCGGGCAAAATGTTGCCATGCTCAAGAATCCCGCTGCGAACGGCATTTTTGACCGTCTCGGCAAACTTCCTGTACAGCGGCGTGTTATCCACCGCGGCAATTCGTTCATTCAGTTGCGCGATAAGCCGGGTATGCGCTTGTTCCATTTATCTTTTTCCAGGCCGACAAGTCTGGGATCAGTATACTACCATTACCACCACGCGTGGAAATGATGTACCGGGCCAATCCCCTCGCCTACCTCCAGCGTATCCGCCTGGGCTAACGCCGCCGAAAGCCAGGTTTTTGCTTCCTGTACCGTATCGGCCCAGTTGCTATGGCGCGGGCGCAGCGCCGCCAACGCCGCCGACAGCGTACACCCGGTGCCGTGGGTATTTTTGGTCATCACCCGTGGGGCGGTAAAACGCTGCTCCCCTTCACGGGTAAAGAGCCAGTCCGGGCTTTGCGCATCATCCAGATGACCACCTTTCATCAGCACGGCGCCACAGCCCAGCGCCAGTAGCGCACGCCCTTGTTCCAGCATTTCCTGTTCCGTGCGGGCGTGCGGCGCATCCAGCAATGCCGCGGCCTCCGGCAGATTCGGCGTGATAATCGACACCTGCGGCAATAACCGGCTGCGCAACGTCTCCACCGCCGACGGAGAAAGCAGCGGATCGCCGCTTTTCGCCAGCATCACCGTATCCAGCACCACGTTTTGCACCTGGTGACGCTGCAAACGCTCTGCAACAGCTTCAACAATATCCGTTTCCGCCAGCATGCCGATTTTGGTGGTGTCGATACGCACATCGCTGAAGACAGAATCCAGCTGCGCTGCGACAAAATCGGGCTCAATGCGGTACACCGACTGCACGCCGCGGGTATTTTGCGCCACCAGCGCCGTAATGACGGAGCAACCATACGCGCCCAGCGCCGAAAAGGTCTTCAAATCGGCCTGAATCCCGGCGCCGCCGCTTGGGTCAGTGCCTGCAATGGTTAACGCGTTAATCCGTTTCATACCTGCTCCTCCGCATTAAGGTGATACAGCGCATCAAGAAAAGCCGGAATAAAGCTCCCGGGCCCCTGACTGCGTTCGGCAGCAGACTGCCCGGCCTGTTTCATCCAGCTACAGGCTGACGCCACATTGTCCAGCGTATTTCCCGGCAACGCGCAACTGGCCGCCACAACCGCAGATAAGGCGCATCCCGTCCCGACAACGCGCGTCATCAGCACATCGCCGCCGGTAACGCTGACGGTACGCTGCCCGTCGGTGACATAATCCACCTCCCCCGTTACCGCAACGACGGCCCCCGTCTGACGCGCCAGCGCCTGAGCGGCCGGTAACGCCGATACCGCCGTATCGGTGGTATCCACTCCACGCCCGCCCGCCGCTAATCCAGCCAGGGCGAGGATCTCCGAGGCATTGCCGCGTATTGCCCTGGGATTAAGAGACAGCAGTTCCAGACAGAAACGGCGGCGATAATCGAGCGCGCCAACCGCCACGGGATCAAGCGTCCAGGGGGTTTTCGCTATATGGGCCTGCTCTGTCGCAGCGCGCATGGCCTCCGCGCGCGACCGGGTCAGCGTGCCGACGTTAATCAGTAACGCACTGGCGATAGCAGCAAACTGGCGCGCCTCTTCGGGCTCAATCACCATCGCCGGTGAGGCGCCTGATGCCAGTAATGTATTGGCGGTAAAGTTCTGTACGACGTCGTTCGTCATACAGTGGGTCAGCGGAGAAAGGATACGAAATTGTTGTAAGGTATGAGCCGCAAGCGTGCGGCTGTGCAGGTCAGGCTGCATGGTTCAGCTCCTGCCCGCGTGAAGAAGGGACACGAGCAGTGTCAGACTTCCCTACGCTGGCATTATCCAGATCAGGTAATACGGGTATGTCTCAGCCCTTCGTGAAAAGGGGCACCCCGAGTCGTTGAAACCGAAGCATTTATTATGCATGTTTCGCCAACAGGATACTGGGTGCGTAAGGGGATGTAAATCAGCGAAATGCCGATATCGCTGGCTCCAGCTCAGGTCAGATAGTTCCCAAAACCGTCATTCGTGATGTGAACTGCCTACGGCATGTGTTGCTTGCGCGCGCTTTCGTTTACACTTTTTACGAAATTATTGGCGTGATAACAAAATAGTTCTTGTCAGACTTGCTACACAGTGAGAATGATACACGACTGATTTTTATGACCCGAATACGTGGAGAGTTTATGGGTATGAAGAATAAATTTTTAATGGGCGCACTGCTGCTGGCAACCAGCGCAGTCTGGGCCGCACCCGCCGCAACGGGGATTGATCAGTACGAATTGAGCAGCTTTGTTGCCGACTTTACCCATTTCAAACCTGGCGATACCGTTCCTGAGCTGTACCGCACCGACGAGTACAATATTAAGCAATGGAAGCAACGCAATCTGCCAGCGCCCGACGCAGGAACCCACTGGACCTATATGGGCGGCGCTTATGTACTGATTAACGACACCGACGGCAAAATTATCAAAGCCTACGACGGCGAGATTTTTTATCATCGGTAAATGCTTTACTGTAACAACAACAGACAAAACACGTCCTTTCATTCAGAAAAGGACGCGTTTTCAGAGAAATGACTTAATCATATGAAACAGCAAATATTACTTTGCTTTGCAAATTTCCAGGTCGTAATGGTTCGTTGCTGACTCTGACATATTTTGCGGTGATCGGGATAGTATACTTATCCTCAATACTGGTCATTTTTACCATTGTTCTTAGTATATCACCCTGCATTAAAGGCGTAGTACCTGAGCCACTGTATATCTGAAACCCCACACCTTTTGCACCCTCCGCCAGCGTATTTTTAAGTATCGTGCCGTTTTCATTCCAGTCACCATGAGAAATGTTGAAACTCACTGGATTAGTCGTAACATTATATACGCTATCACAGTTTAAAATCAGATTCGTGGTTCCTGTTTTCGTATTATTTCCGGCTATTATCTCATTTAATGTTGTTTCTGGCATCGCAATAACATATTGATTCTGTGAAAAATGGCAGGTCGTAGGTTTATGTTTTACTGTAAAAATAATGTTTTGTGAATAAGAAACATTACTGTTTAGCTTTCCCGTTAGCCAACAAAAAATCCATGAGAAAAGATTATTATTACAGGTATTATCAGTAAGAATGCTGATAGCAGGACGGTTTAAGTTAATGCTATTACCTGAAACGGTTAAATCCGCAGTTCCAGACTTTATATAGTTCGCTTCAAGCGTAAACGACTTCGTATTGATCACATTATCTGTTGTAGTCACCTGGTTACCAATCGTAACGGGAAACCCATTTCCAGTCAGCTTTAATTGCATAAAAATGGATTTCTGTGACCCTGTTCCTTTAAACTCAACAACATAATTTTGTAAAGGCGTCGCATAGTACATCTTGTCACTTGCAAAATCACAGGAAAATTCATCATGCAAATTAGTTTTGACGGGAATCACCGCAGCACCTGATGTCATATCTATTTCAATAGATTGTTGTGCGGTTGTGTTATTCCCTAGTGAACATTTAGCCTGTGATAAGACAGGGAATAACAGTAATAATATTAACCAATACTTATTCATAGCAAGTCCTTTTCATCGGCAAATATAGGTCTTGTTCTCATCAATTACGCCATCAAAAGTAATAATGCAAAACAATCCTTGCTGTTTGTTTGTCGCGACTTTCAAAGAGGCAGGAACATTATCTGTACGGATAAAGAGGCGACTTCCTTGCCCAACTAAGCCAACATTTTTCCCGGAATGATCTTCTACTTCATAACCGAAGGTTAATGGAGAACCATCTGGACGTCGCGCCAGAAAATACCAGGGCTTGCGCCTGTCGGTTTCAAACTCAGCTAACACAACCGCACCACGATAAGGCACAATCCCCTTACGATTACCGCGTAGTTCGACATCACTGTAGGTATGGGAAAGATCCAACGTTAAAAAGTTTTCACGATATGGCGTCAGACTGTCATATATGGCATACCCATTCTTGTCCGTGGTCAGATAACGGTGACCTTGCACTACTGCCCCTTCTAACCCAGGCGCTTTAATAATGGCAAGTGTATCTGAGAGGCGGTTGGTTAAATGTATGCCATCAGACCAGGCGACAATTCCCCCCTGGATATTCCCACCAGCCTGCCGGTATTTATTAGACTGGCTATAGCTGGCGCCTACCGTCGCAACCGGCGCTCGCCACGTCAGGTTTCCACCTGCGCTTGTTTCATTATTTTGCCGCTGATGCGCAAGATTCGCGCCATAGCTAAATTGATCTCGACCACCCGCAATGCCGCTTAGGCTGGTATTATTCGACTGATAGCCTTCGTTATCAAACGTCGTTGAGTTTGAAACAAAGATATCGCGTTTCGTTGCCGTGACGCCATCGCCCCAGGAGAATGGGATGGAAATATAAATATTAAGACGCTTATCCTCCCGATTATCCTCATCATAACTCTGACTCGCAGACAAGGTATAACTAATACGCCGCCAGTCATTAGAATAACTCAACTGATAATCCTTTCCGCTGCCATTGCGTCCCCAATAATCACGCCATAATCCGCTCAGTGCCAGGTTCCCCCATCCCTCTGGTAACCCCTGGTTTATATTGACAGAAAAACTATTCTTACGACCAAAATCATTTTGGTAATAATCAGTGATGTCATACACATCATTGTTATCCCGATGATAGCTGTTTTTATTATTCGCCCAGACATGATCATTAAATGAACGGTAATCACGTGAAGAATAACGATAGGCTGCTAACGCAAACTGCGTACCTGTTTGTGAAACATATTTATTCCACGCTATCTGATAACTTTGACCATTAAAAACATCACCATTATCCTGTTTACTATGAGACTGAGTGGCATCCACAGAAACAGCACCAATGTGTGTATTCCACCCTGTGCCTAATGTAAAAGCCTGGTAATGGTCAGACAGCATAGTGCCACCATATAATGTCAGTAGATTATTTAATCCATACTGATAATTGGCTTGCAAAAAATCCGTCTGCTTTGTCGCGCCTTCTATATGGCTACGCCCTGCCGCAATATCGTATTTTGATACACCAGACTGTAGCATATTAGGTACAGATGAATAAGGCACAAGATAATGGGAAACTGAACCATCAGCTTCTTTTACACTGACATCCAAATCGGCACCACCTCCAGCAAGCTGTAGATCGGCAATCGCAAATGGGCCAGGCGGAACCTCTTTTTGATAGACAATAAAGCCATTCTGTTCAATGGTTACTAAAGCATGACTTTGTGCAATACCACGAACAATGGGTGTAAAGTTTTGTTTCGAATTGGGCAGCATTTGCATATCGCGCCAGATACGTATCCCGGTGAAACGTACAGAGTCAAACAGATCGGTTCCGGTATACATATCCCCGGCACGTAGCGTTCCTAATATTTCAGGGATGCCACGTTCCATATACAATGTATTATTTTTCCATTCTCCGCTGTCATCATTACTTTTCGTGAAGTTTGCATTCGAATGTAACTGCCAGCCAAACAGATTTAGCCCACTGTTCAGACTTACGTAGCTGCTTTCATCATTACCACCACTTTTATAATTACTGTAATACTGACTGGCATAATAAGACATGTATAGAGCATTAATGCCCCGATCCCAAGTTTCAGGTAACATATAACCCGGCTCGTATTCATTCACGTAGGCATGAGGCACCGTCAAATTTAGAGCAAACTGACTGATATCATAGCTAATATCCCCCCCCTGAACTGCGGCTCGTAGCGATACACAATCAACTTTCTTATCCACTTGAAGACCATCGGACTTAATACCAATCTGATGCAACTGAGCTATAGACAAGCAAGTATCATCAGGATCATCCTAGATATTTAATTCGTAACGGCCACGCCACTGATTGTTAAGATAAACATCCATATCATAAAGACCCGGCATCGGTTTATCTCCGTCGATCTGATAACGGGAAACCTTTTCACCTTTTAATCCGCCAAACATAAAGTGTGTGTCAAATGTTTCGGTTTCTCCCCATACCGGGGATATCACCAGCACAGAAAGGATCGCTAACGTAATGGAGTTTATCTTTAACATAACCAATCCTTGGGCTATCTATCCGTTTTTACTTTCTCACTCAAATAATTACCATGATCATCAATAAGTGTGACAGTATAATGATTAACGCCAACAGAAGTGCTTACTAATTTATCTGACCAGGGTGCAAGCACATAAGTTTCTTTATTAATTTTGGTTTTTCCAACAATTTCAGGGATGGTAATCCAGTTTGCTGAATTATTTTTGATGTTTATGCCGTTGTATGATTTACTAATCCGCAGACGAGAAAAGCTATTTTTATCTACAGAAGAAATTCCTTGTGGACGGTAGATAAACTTCACACGGTTTTGCATCGCAAATTTGATTACATTTTTCCCTTCCGTTTCTGCTGAATTTGGCGGGATATCCAACACATTGAGAAAGAACAGACTTTCACGATCACCCGGCAATCTATTCTCAAGTAATTTAATCTTCAGTTGTTGGCCAGAACCCGCAATCACTCGGGCGACTGGCGGTGACAGAACAAATGGCACCTGAATTTTTTCAGGTGGCAAACTGGTATCGCCATCATCAATCCATGACTGCACCAACGCGCTACGCGTACCTTCATTCATTAACTGTACAGTAATTTCTTTTTTCTGGGCTGGATAAATAATCCGTGTGCCGTAAATATAAATACCTGCCCACGCAGGCATTACAGCACCAGCCAATAATAATACCATTATCTTTCTCATGGTTAACTCACCTTATTATCAGAGAAATCGGCGGCGACAAAACGCCGCCGACTAAAAGGGTGTGTTAATCAGTTACTACCGTCAGCGTCAAAGAGGAGCTCACCTCACCCGCAGTTACATTATTTTGTCCAGCCAGATTAGCATAACGCGCTGAGAAGCTAAGCTCATATTTCCCATCATCACTTTTATCCAGGGAAATACCATTATCTGCATTAACCTTATTCCCGTCATAATAGACAGAGAAACCAGCGCCATTGTTTGATGCAGTATTCCGTGTAACAGAGGTATGTGAACTATCAAACTGTGAACGGGAGAAGGTAATACGAGGTGCATTATCACCCGTACACTCAACTTTCAACGGCGTGATAGTGGAGTTAGAATATCCATCATAAACGCCGCCAGCATTCAGTATATTTAAACGGTCCACCCCCACCTGGTTCATATCAATCTTTGCAGTTGCATCACCAACAAATTTACATGTTGTGCCAACAACTTTACCCGTAATAATCAGTTCGCCATAATCTGCATCCGCCGCAAAAACCCCGGCACTCATAAAAATAGCAGACAATACGGAGGCAGCAATAATTGAACGTTTCATAGTATCTTCCTTAATAAATGAATTTCTATTTGTTAAGAGGGATTAACTCTTGAAACTAAATTCGCACACACAAAACGTTATCGCAATGTAAACGTGTTGTTTTGTTGATTTAAAACAATTTACAGAATGCAATATAATTACAACAAATAAGTTGTACTAATTATCATTTTTAGAATTTATTAATAATCGTGATTTATCATTAAATACATTCAAAATATAAATAGAAAAGCCCACATCATTCATGAAAATGATGTGGGCTTTCTCGTATTCACGTTATTTTAGTCGTAGCGGTTTAGGACTATCTGGCGAGCGGTGCTTCCTGGCAGGGTGATAACTTCCGTTACAACGCCTCTGACCGGCATTGAGGCCGTTTCTCCTGCGTTTGTCAGATAGGTGTTATTACCGCAACGCTGTTGCAACTGAGTATCCACAACATCAGCGTGACAGGTGGGGGTCGTAACGCTTCCGCTAATCGTGAGCGTCGCGGTATCAGAGGCAAAAACAGGAGAACTCATTCCATAAGCCAGAACTATAATTCCCATCAGCAAAGGATTCTTCATGTTTAGCGTTAATCCTGTCGTAAAAGAGAGCACAGCACAGTTTATCTTCATGGGAAATTATGCTCGCCGGTTCATTGTAAGACCAATCGAGATAATAAATTAATAAGATAGCTATGATCAATTCAAATGATGTATTTGGTGATTTTTTAAGAAAAGCGCCCAATTAATGAAGGGAAAATAAATAATAGCGTGATGATTATTTCATTAATATATTCACCGCATCAATATATTTCTGATGCGGTGAATAACCGTCATCCTGACGGTTCAGGCGAAATTAAACCGCGCGGAAAGCTATTTCTCCGGGAATAACCTCACCCTGCCAGTACAGTTGCGCCGCAACGCGCCCTGCCAGCTCGCGGTATATCGCGGTAAACTCACTGTCGGGACGGCTGATTACCGTCGGCGTTCCGCGATCGAGATCTTCACGCAGGCTGATATGCAACGGCATCTGCCCCAGCAGTTGAGTACGGTACTGCTCGGCCAGTTTCTGTGCGCCGCCGGTGCCAAAAATTGGCTCATGGTGACCGCAGTTGCTACAGATATGCATACTCATGTTTTCAACAATCCCAAGCACCGGTACTTCGACCTTCTCGAACATCACAATGCCTTTTTTGGCGTCAATAAGCGCGATGTCCTGCGGTGTGGTAACGACAACCGCGCCTGTAACCGGAATGTTCTGCGCCAGCGTCAATTGAATATCACCGGTTCCCGGCGGCATATCCAGTACCAGGTAATCCAGATCCGGCCACAACGTTTCCTGCAACATCTGCATCAGCGCTTTACTGGCCATCGGGCCGCGCCATACCATCGCATTGTCATCCGTCACCAGATAGCCGATGGAGTTGGTCGCCAGACCGTGAGACATAATCGGCGCCATATGGGTGCCGTCCGGCGAAGTTGGACGCTGATTCTCAGCCCCCAGCATAGTCGGGATAGACGGGCCGTAGATATCGGCATCCAGAATACCGACTTTCGCCCCTTCCGCCGCCAGCGCTAACGCCAGGTTAACAGCGGTAGACGATTTTCCCACGCCGCCTTTACCGGAACTGACGGCGATAATGTTCTTCACGCCGTTAATGCCAGGCTGATTTTTAACGCGCTTCAGCGTCGCGATGTTATGCGACAGCTTCCAGTCAATGGCTTTCGCGCCCGTAATCCGCAGTAAATCGGCGCTGCATTGCTCTTTTAACACCTCAAACGCGCTGTGCCAGACAAACGGCATGACCAGCTCAACGTGCAGCGTGTCATCCAGCCAGGCGACATGGTGCAACGCTTTCAACGTCGTCAGGTTATGCTTCAGGGTTGGGTGCTGAAAATTCGCCAGCGTCCCGGCGACCATCGCGCGCAGGGTCTCTGGTGATTTAGCCTGGGATTGTGCGTTCATCCCGACTCCTTTTTATCGTTATGAAAAGTACAATTGTAACTTTCTAGTTTACTCCTGCGGTAATAATTATTCATTTATGGATTAATGCCCTTATCACTTGGCGTAGTTATTCCCTTTCAGGTAACATCAGAACCCCCTTTTACTAGAGAAGAAGTAATACCTACTATGACTCAAGTCGCGAAGAAAATTCTGGTAACGTGCGCGCTGCCGTACGCCAACGGCTCCATCCACCTCGGCCATATGCTGGAGCACATCCAGGCTGATGTCTGGGTCCGTTACCAGCGAATGCGCGGCCACCAGGTCAACTTCATCTGCGCGGACGACGCACACGGCACCCCTATCATGCTGAAAGCACAGCAGTTGGGTATTACGCCAGAGCAGATGATTGGTGAAATGAGTCAGGAGCATCAGACTGATTTCGCAGGCTTTAACATCAGCTATGACAACTACCACTCAACGCACAGCGAAGAGAACCGCGAGCTGTCCGAGCTGATTTACACCCGCCTGAAAGAGAACGGTTTCATTAAGAACCGCACCATCTCTCAGCTCTACGATCCAGAAAAAGGCATGTTCCTGCCGGATCGTTTTGTAAAAGGCACCTGCCCGAAATGTAAGTCTCCAGATCAGTACGGCGATAACTGCGAAGTGTGCGGCGCGACCTATAGCCCGACCGAGCTTATCGAGCCAAAATCCGTGGTTTCCGGCGCTACGCCGGTGATGCGCGACTCTGAGCACTTCTTCTTTGACCTGCCCTCTTTCAGCGAAATGTTGCAGGCGTGGACCCGCAGCGGCGCGTTGCAGGAGCAGGTGGCGAACAAAATGCAGGAGTGGTTTGAATCCGGCCTGCAACAGTGGGATATCTCCCGTGACGCGCCATACTTCGGTTTTGAAATCCCGAATGCGCCGGGCAAATTTTTCTACGTCTGGCTGGATGCGCCGATCGGCTACATGGGTTCATTCAAGAATCTGTGCAACAAGCGCGGCGATCTGACCAGCTTTGACGACTACTGGAAGAAAGATTCTGACGCCGAGCTGTACCATTTCATCGGTAAGGATATCGTTTACTTCCACAGCCTGTTCTGGCCGGCCATGCTGGAAGGCAGCGGTTTCCGCAAACCGACCAACCTGTTCGTTCACGGCTATGTAACGGTGAACGGCGCGAAGATGTCTAAATCGCGCGGCACCTTTATTAAGGCCAGCACCTGGCTGAACCATTTTGACGCCGACAGCCTGCGCTATTACTACACGGCGAAGCTCTCTTCCCGCATCGATGACATCGACCTGAATCTGGAAGACTTCGTGCAGCGCGTCAACGCGGATATCGTCAACAAAGTCGTCAACCTGGCTTCCCGTAACGCGGGCTTTATCAACAAGCGTTTCGATGGCGTACTGGCTGCTGAACTGGCCGATCCCGCGCTGTACAAAACCTTCACCGACGCAGCAGCGGTCATCGGCGAAGCGTGGGAAAGCCGCGAATTCGGTAAAGCGATCCGTGAAATTATGGCGCTGGCGGACATGGCTAACCGCTATGTTGATGAACAGGCGCCGTGGGTTGTCGCGAAACAGGAAGGCCGCGATGCCGACCTGCAGGCGATCTGCTCGATGGGCATCAACCTGTTCCGCGTGCTGATGACGTACCTGAAGCCGGTTCTGCCAACGCTGAGCGAACGTGTGGAAGCGTTCCTGAACACCGAGCTGAGCTGGGATGCAATCGCGCAACCGCTGCTGGGCCACAAGGTTAACGCCTTCAAAGCGCTGTATAACCGCATCGACATGAAACAGGTCGATGCGCTGGTTGAAGCCTCGAAAGAAGAGGTGAAAGCGGCGGCGGCGCCAGTTACCGGCCCGCTGGCAGACGACCCGATTCAGGAAACCATTACCTTTGACGATTTCGCTAAGGTCGATCTGCGCGTGGCGCTGATTGAAAACGCTGAGTTCGTTGAGGGTTCCGACAAACTGCTGCGTCTGACGCTGGATCTGGGCGGCGAAAAGCGCAACGTCTTCTCCGGCATCCGTTCCGCGTACCCTGACCCGCAGGCGCTGATTGGTCGCCATACGGTGATGGTCGCCAACCTGGCCCCGCGTAAAATGCGCTTCGGCATCTCTGAAGGGATGGTGATGGCCGCCGGTCCTGGCGGGAAAGATATCTTCCTGTTAAGCCCGGATGACGGTGCGAAGCCAGGCCAGCAGGTGAAATAAACAAAAAAGCCGGAGACATTCTCCGGCTTTTTTATTCCAGTACGCCAGCGAATCACGCCGGATGACGGTGCAAACACCTTATCCGGCCTACCGCTTATCTTATTATGCTTTCTTCTCGTGCTGACGCGCCGCCAGCCCGCGCAGGAAATAACGCAAGAACTGATCGCCGCACTCGCGGAAATTTTTATGCTCCGGGGCGCGCATCATCGCCGTGATTTCCGGCATCGAGACGCGGAATTTTTGCTCCGTCAGAATCGCAAGAATATCGTCGGTTTTCAGCGAGAACGCGATACGCAGCTTTTTCAGCACAATATTATTGTTAACGCGGCGCTCCGGCTCCAGCGCTGGCGCGGACTCATCTTTACCACGCTTTTCGTAAATCAGCCCATTCAGGAAAGCAGAGAGGATGATATCCGGGCAACGTTGAAAGCCCTCTTCCTCTTCTTTACGCAACCAGACAGCAATCTGTTCCGCAGTGGCTTCGGCATTACCCAGCGCCAGAATGCGCACCAGATCGTTATTGTTTGCTTTCAGGATGTAGCGCACGCTACGCAGAATATCGTTACTCAGCATGGGGCCTTCGGGTGTTAATGAGGCAAAAAATCATTTTAGCAGTCTTTTACAGCCCAATCGCCTCTTTTAAACTTTTCAGGTAGCGACGGCTGACAGGAACCGTTAAACCGTTGCGCAAAATCAGCTCGGCCTGACCATTATCCTCCAGACGAATTTCCTGCAACTGCGCCATATTCACCAGATACTGACGATGGCAGCGCAATAACGGTGTGCGGCTCTCCAGCGTTCGCAGCGTCAATTCGGTAAACCCTTCCTTCCCCTCGCTGCTGGTTACGTACACGCCGCTCATCCGGCTGCTAACAAACGCCACGTCATCCATTTGCAACAGATAAATACGGCTGTGTCCGGTGCAGGGAATGAATTTCAACGCTTGTTGATTTTCCGGCAGCACCGAAACGTCCTGCATGTTTCGTTCCTGTCGCAGACGCGCCAACGTTTTCTCCAGCCGCTTCTCTTCAATGGGCTTAAGCAGATAGTCAAAAGCATGCTCTTCAAACGCTTTAATGGCGTATTCGTCAAAAGCGGTCAGAAAAACAATGTACGGTCGATGTTCTGGATCGAGCATCCCGACCATTTCCAGCCCGCTGATGCGCGGCATCTGGATGTCGAGAAACAGCACGTCCGGGTGCAGCTTATGCACCGCGCCAATCGCCTCTACCGCATTCGAGCACTCACCCACAATCTCAATATCACTTTGTTCCTGTAACAGAATCCGCAGATTTTCCCGCGCTAACGGCTCATCATCCACAATCAGCACTTTAATCATGCGTTTTCCTCCAGGGGAAGTCGTAAGGTTATCCGGGTAAAGAGATCGGGTTCGCAGGCCACGTTGATGCCGTAATCATCGCCAAAGCGTTCGCGCAGCCGTTTATCCACCAGGTTCATCCCCAGGCCGCTGGCATTGGTCGTGGGCTGGTACAATCCGGCGTTATCCTCAATGTCCAGCATCAGGTGCTGCCCGTCCTGTCTGGCCGTAATGGAGACTTCACCGGTGCCGAGCAGTTGCGACGTGCCGTGCTTAATGGCGTTTTCCACAATCGGTTGCAGAGTGAACGCGGGCAGTTGCTGGTGCGAAAGTTCCTCCGGCACGTTTAAATTCACCTGCAACCGCGCCTGGAAGCGCGCCTTCTCAATTTGCAAATAGGCATTCACATGCTCAATTTCATCGGCAAGGGTCACAATCTCCGAGGGGCGCTTTAAGTTCTTGCGAAAGAAGGTCGAGAGATACTGCACCAGTTGGCTGGCCTGTTCGCTGTCGCGGCGTACCACCGCTTTAATGGTGTTAAGCGCGTTAAACAGGAAATGAGGATTCACCTGCGCATGCAAAAGTTTAATTTCCGACTGTGTGAGCAGCGCTTTCTGGCGTTCATACTGCCCGGCCAGAATCTGCGCCGACAGCAGTTGCGCAATCCCCTCGCCCAGCGTTCGGTTGATGGAGCTAAAGAGCCGGTTTTTGGCTTCATACAGTTTGATGGTGCCCATCACGCGTTGGTTTTCGCCGCGCAGCGGAATCACCAGCGTTGAGCCTAATTTGCACTGCGGATGCAACGAGCAGCGGTAAGGCACTTCGTTACCATCGGCATACACCACCTCACCGGTCTCAATCGCTTTCAGCGTGTAGCTTGATGAAATAGGTTTCCCCGGCAGGTGGTGATCGTCGCCAATGCCGGTAAACGCCAGCAGTTTATCGCGATCGGTGATCGCCACTGCGCCGATGTCCAGTTCCTGATACAACACCTGGGCCACCTTCATGCTGTTCACTTCGTTAAAGCCCTGACGAAGGATACCCTCCGTGGAGGCCGCCACTTTCAGCGCGGTGGCGGAAAACGCCGAGGTGTATTTTTCAAACATCGCACGTTTGTCGAGCAAAATGCGCATAAACAGCGCCGCCCCGACGGTGTTAGTCACCATCATGGGCGCGGCAATACTGCTTACCAGATGCAACGCATCTTCAAAAGGTCGGGCGATCAACAAAATGATCAGCATTTGCACCAGTTCAGCGACGAAGGTAATCGCCCCGGCCGTTAACGGGCTGAAGACTTTATCGGTGCGCCCGCGACGGATCAGCACGCTATGCACCAGGCCGCCTAACAACCCTTCGACAATGGTGGAGATCATGCAGCTCAGCGCCGTCATCCCGCCCATCGAATAACGGTGTAAACCGCCGGTGAGTCCGACCAGGCCACCGACCACAGGCCCGCCCAGCAAGCCGCCCATCACGGCGCCAATCGCACGGGTATTGGCAATGGAATCTTCGATGTGCAACCCAAACCAGGTGCCCATAATGCAGAAAATAGAGAAGACGATATAACAGAGAAATTTATGCGGCAGGCGAACGGTAACCTGCATTAACGGGATGAATAAACGTGTTTTACTCATTAACCACGCAATGACCAGAAACACGCACATCTGCTGAAGCAGCAGCAACACCAGATTAAACTCGTACATACCCGCAAACCACACATCTCTTAAAAACGCGTAACATACATTGGCTGCGCTTATCTTTCTTTGAACTGTTGCAAAAAAACATGAATTCGTGAGAACGATCACTCAAAAGCGCACGTCAGGCCACAATCTCACCCGCACACTGATTAAAAAACAGACAAAACTACCTGGTTCGTAAAAGAGCGTCTAAAGTAAAACTGGGACCTCGCGAGCAAGGGTGAAACGATGGCGCTTTACACAATAGGTGAAGTGGCTTTGCTTTGTGATATCAACCCTGTCACGTTACGCGCGTGGCAGAGGCGTTACGGATTATTAAAGCCCCAGCGAACAGACGGGGGGCACCGCCTGTTTAATGACGCCGATATCGACAGGATTCGGGAGATTAAACGCTGGATTGATAACGGCGTGCAGGTCAGTAAGGTCAAAGTGCTGCTCAGCAACGATAACATCGATGTGCAAAACGGCTGGCGCGAACAGCAGGAGACGCTGCTGCACTATTTGCAAAGCAACAATCTGCATAGCCTCAGGCTATGGATTAAAGAACGTGGGCAGGATTACCCCGCCCAGACACTCACCACGCACCTGTTTACTCCTCTGCGACGACGCTTACAGTGCCAGCAACCCACTCTCCAGGCGTTGCTCGGCATCCTTGACGGCATCTTGATCAATTACATTGCGATTTGTCTTGCCTCCGCGCGTAAAAAACAGGGGAAAGACGCGCTGGTGGTCGGCTGGAATATTCACGATACCACCCGGCTGTGGCTGGAAGGCTGGGTCGCCAGCCAGCAAGGATGGCGCGTCGATGTGCTGGCTCACTCGCTGAACCAGCTTCGCCCGGAGCTGTTTGACGGCAGGACGCTGCTTATCTGGTGCGGCGAGACGCAGACGCCCGCGCAGCAGCAGCAACTCAACGCCTGGCGCGCGCAGGGGCACGATATTTACCCGCTGGGCCTGTAGCCTTACCGGATGGCAGCACCAATGCGTGATCAGACATTCTGCGCATTTAATGATTCATTAACAAACGTGCTTTACGGTACAATCCTTTTGTTAACATAAGGAGTGCACAATGCGCGCAGCTAAAATCGGTGTGATTACCCTCTTCCTGCTGATGGCTATCGGCGGTATCGGCGGCGTGATGCTCGCTGGCTATACGTTTATTTTACGTGCCGGTTAAGGCGCAGCACCAGACGCTCGAACAGGCGATCGACAATGATCGCCGCCAGCGCGACCAGTAAAGCCCCCTGAATCACATAGGCGGTGTTAAAGCCGCTCAGCCCGATAATAATCGGCGTGCCGAGCGTGCTGGCGCCCACCGTCGAGGCGATCGTCGCAGTCCCAATATTGATGATTACCGAGGTGCGAATCCCCGCCAGAATCACCGGCGCGGCCAGCGGCAGTTCGACTTTCCACAGTTGCTGTCCCCGGCTCATCCCCATCCCGCGCGCCACGCTCATGACGCTGGCGGGAATCGCCCCCAGCCCGGCGAGCGTAGCCTGCAATATCGGCAAAACCCCGTAGAGGATCAGCGCGATAATGGCTGGCTCCTGACCAAACCCCATCACCGGAACGGCTATCGCCAGCACCGCGACCGGCGGAAAGGTCTGCCCGACGGCGGCGATGGTTTCCACCAGCGGGCGAAACTCTGCCCCCCATGAGCGAGTGACCGCAATCCCCGCCCCGACGCCAACCGCCACAGCAATCAGGCTTGATACACCCACCAGCCAGAAATGGGCCAGCGCCAGCGCCATAAAGCTTTCTTGCTGGTAAACCGGTCGTGGCAGCTGCGGAAACAGCGCGCCAAACACCGCCTGGCTGTACGGCAGCCCCGCAAGCAGCGCCAGAAAAGCGACAATAAGCCAGAGCAGCGGATCAGACAGTCGTTTCACCGGGCAGCGCCTCCGAAAGCAGATCGCGAAAATGGAGCGTCCCGCAGGGAATACCCTGCTGATCCACCACCGGCAATACGTCGCACCCTCGCGCCACAAAGACAGACAGCGCATCGCGCAGCGTCATCTCTTCCGCCAGCGCGTCACCGCCCACTTGCTCATGACGACGCACATAATCCCCCACGCTGCGCAGCGACAGCAGCCGCACGCCCAGTTCGCTGCGCCCAAAAAACGCCTGCACAAAATCATTCGCCGGCGCGGTCAGCATTTCCAGCGGCGTGCCCTGCTGTACCACTTCGCCGCCATCCATCAGCACCAGATGCTCCGCCAGACGCAGCGCCTCGTCGATATCGTGCGTCACCAGCACGATGGTGCGGCCAAGCAGCCGGTGAATACGGGTCATCTCCTGCTGAAGCGCCCCGCGCGTCACCGGGTCCAGCGCGCCAAACGGCTCATCCATCAGCAATACCTGCGGATCAGCAGCCAGCGCGCGAGCCACCCCAACGCGCTGCTGTTGCCCGCCAGAGAGCTGGTGCGGATAACGGTGACGCAAATTCACGTCCAGCCCCAGCAGCGTCATCAGTTCTTCCGTACGGTCATCAATACGCGAGCGCGACCACTTTTGCAGTTGCGGTACGGTGGCAATGTTTTGCGCCACCGTCCAGTGCGGGAAAAGGCCGATCGACTGGATGGCGTACCCCATGCGACGACGCAGTTCCAGCACCGGCAAGCTGCGGATCTCTTCCCCGGCAAAACGGATCACCCCGCTGTCATGCTCCACCAGGCGGTTAATCATCTTCAGCGTGGTGGATTTTCCCGACCCCGATGTGCCAATCAGCACCGAAAAGCTGCCTTCGCGAAAATGCAGATTGAGGTCGTTGACGGCCTTCTGCGCACCGAAGGTTTTGCTGACATGGCTAAATTCAATCATCATTCGTTACCTTCAGGAGTGCGATCCATAAATCAAACAGCGCGTCGATCAGCACGGCCAGCACAATGACCGGGATCACCCCCAGCAGAACCAGATCAACGGCGCTGCTGAGCAGTCCCTGAAAGACCAGGGCGCCAAACCCTCCCGCCCCAATCAGGGCGGCGATGACCGCCATCCCCACCGTTTGCACCATGACCACGCGCAGGCTGCGTAAAAAAACCGGCAACGCCAGCGGCAGTTGTACATGGATAAAGCGTTGAGAAGCGCTCATCCCCATCGCCCGCGCGCTTTCCAGCACGTCTCGCGGCACCTGGTTAAGCCCGGCAACCACGCCGCGCACCAGCGGCAGTAACGCATAGAGCACCAGCGCAATCAGGGCGGGTGTTAACCCGGTTCCCGCCACGCCAAGCGTTCCCAGCCAGGGCCAGGCCTTCACCAGCCCGGCAAGCGGGGCAATCAGCAGGCCAAACAGCGCAACGGAAGGGATGGTCTGGATAACATTCAGAACGGCAAAGACCGGCCCCTGCCGCGCCGTTGCAAACGAGCACCAGATGCCCAGCGGTACGCCAATCAGCAACGCGGGCAACACGGTTCCCGCCAGCAGCGTCAGGTGCTGAACCAGCGCATTATCAAAAATATCCTGCCGGTTAGCGTACTCTTTGAGTAAAGAGAGATCGTTGAATGCGCCGGTGAGCAGCAGCGCCAGCGGTAAGAGCGCAATTTGCGCATGCAGAAGCCAGCGCCAGAACGGTTGGGTGGTGATACGGCGAATGGCATCGCTACAGGCCAGCAGGGTGAGCCCAAGACCCAGCCACAGGCCGCTCCCCAGGCTGGTGCGCGCCAGCGGGCTGCCGGCCTGCGCCAGATGCGTTGCCGCTTTCCCCACGCTCCAGAGCATGGCGATCACCAGCGCCTGCGCCAGCACAAGCGTCAGCACGCTGCCCTTTTTCCCAGGGACAAAGCACAACACCAGCAATGCGCACCCGGCGCCCGCCAGCAGAGAAACCGAACCCGGCCAGATATCCCAGATCTGACGCCCCGCCCCTGACACCAGGCGATTGGGGGCGTAGTTAACGAAAGGCAGCGCGGCGGCAACCCCCGTCAGGATCACCAACAGCAGCAACACACGGTTAAGACTGACTTTTGACACCTTACTGACCTGATACAAAATGTGTTACTTCACCCAGCCTTTTTGCTTCAGGTAATCTGCCGCGACTTTTTTCGCATCCAGCCCTTCAACGGCGATACTGGCATTCAACTGTTGCAGCGTTTTTTCATCCAGGCTGGCAAATACCGGCTGCAACCATTCCGCCATCTGCGGATATTCTTTTAGCACCGACTCACGAACCACCGGAGCAGGCGCATAGATAGGCTGAACGCCTTGCGGATCGCTCAGTGTTTGCAGCCCCAGCGCCGCAACCGGGCCGTCGGTGCCATAGGCCATTGCCGCGTTTACGCCGGACGTTTGCTGAGCGGCCGCTTTAATGGTCACCGCCGTATCGCCGCCAGCCAGCGACAGCAACTGGTTCTGATTCAGTTTAAAATCGTAGGCTTTTTCAAAGGCAGGCAGCGCATCGGCGCGTTCGATAAACTCGGCGGAGGCGGCCAGCTTGAACGTTCCGCCCTCTTTCAGATAGCGTCCGAGATCCGCAAGCGAAACCAGTTTATTCTTTTCCGCAACATCCTGGCGTACCGCAATCGTCCAGGTATTGTTTGCAGGCGCTGGCGTTAACCAGACCAGCTTGTTCTGCTCAGCATCCAGTTTTTTGACTTTTTCAAACCCCGCCTGTGCGTTTTTCCATGCCGGATCGTTTTCGTCTTTAAAGAAGAATGCGCCGTTTCCGGTATATTCCGGGTAAATATCCAGCTCGCCGGAGGTAATCGCGCCGCGTACTACCGGGGTTGTACCCAGTTGCACTTTATTCACCGTTTTAACGCCGTGGCTTTCCAGCACCTGTAAAATCAGGTTGCCAAGCAAGGCGCCTTCCGTATCGATTTTTGATCCGACCGTTACGGGTGATGCGGCCTGCAACGGCAGACTGACCGCCGCTAACAGCAGCAGCGCCCCCGCCCCTGTTTTTGAAATTGTCATGCTGCTTTCCTCATTCTTTTACATCCCTTTTCAGAGACTTGAGGAAAAAGCATAGTTGAAAAATAGCAGAGCAACAAAAGGCAGGAGCAATTCACAGGCCGGATAAGCGCATGCGCCATCCGGCAATCAGGCGCACCGGTGCCGGATGGCGACGCTAACGCGTCTTATCCGGCCTACGGAGCTGACAGGCATAGCGCGTGGCTACAGCAGTTCAAACTCGCCCTGCTTCACACGGGCGGAATCGACGCCGATAAAGACGTTAAACTTGCCGGGCTCCGCGTCATACTTCATACGCTGGTTCCAGAATTTCAGCGCCTCAATATCAATCGGGAAGCTAACGGTCTGCGTTTCTCCCGGCTTCAGCGTTACCTTCTCAAAGCCTTTCAGCTGTTTTACCGGACGACTCATCGATGCCGTAACATCCTGTAAATACATCTGGATTACCGTCGCCCCCTCGCGCTTGCCGGTATTCGTCACCCGCACGCTGGCCGTTACCGCGCCATCGCGCTTCATGGTGGGCGCAGAGAGCGTCACATCGGAAACGGTAAACGTGGTGTAGCTCAGACCATAACCAAACGGATACAGCGGGCCATTCGCCTCGTCAAAGTAACGGGAGGTGTACTTGTTCGGCTTGTCGGCGTTATACGGACGACCGGTGTTGAGATGGCTGTAGTAAACCGGGATCTGCCCGACAGAGCGCGGGAAGGACATCGGCAGTTTACCCGACGGGTTATAGTCGCCGAACAGAACGTCAGCAATGGCGTTACCGCCTTCCGTACCGGCAAACCAGGTTTCCAGAATGGCGTCAGCCTGCTGATCTTCTTTCACCAGCGCCAGCGGACGACCGTTCATCAGCACCAGCACCAACGGTTTACCCGTCGCCTTCAACGCCGCGATCAGATCGCGCTGGCTTTGCGGGATCTGAATGTCGGTGCGGCTGGAAGCCTCATGCGCCATACCCTGCGCTTCCCCGACAACGGCCACAACCACATCGGACTGTTTCGCGGCATTAACGGCCTCGTCAATCATCGCTTCTGGCGAACGAGGGTCTACTTTCACCGCCTCCTCATACTGATTGAGGAAATCAACAATGCCTTTGTCATTAGTGACATTCGCCCCTTTGGCGTATATCACTTTGCCTTTGTCGCCCAGCGCGTTTTTAATCCCCGTCAGCACCGTAACGGACTGGCTGGCGACGCCAGCGGCAGACCAGCTACCCATCACATCACGCTGACTGTCGGCCAGCGGCCCCACCACCGCAATGGTGCCGGATTTATTCAACGGCAGCGTTTCCAGACGGTTCTTCAGCAGCACCAGACTTTCGCGCGCAACGTCGCGCGCGTCTTTGCGATGCAGGCGGCTCTCGGCGTTCGTGTCCTGCGGATCGGACTCTTTTGCGCCCAGGTGGCTGTACGGATCGTTAAACAACCCCATGTCATATTTCACGTTCAGCACATGGCGCGCGGCATCGTCCAGCTCCGCCATCGTTACTTTGCCTGATTTGACCAGCCCCGGCAGGTATTTGCTGTAATACTCATCGCTCATACTCATGTTGATGCCGGACTTGAGCGCCACGCGCACCGCGTCTTCCGGGTCGGATGCCGTGCCGTGTTTAATCAGCTCTTTGATCGCGCCGTGATCGGACACGGTGATGCCTTTAAAGCCCCACTCGTCGCGCAGCACCTCTTTCAACAGCCATGAATCTGACGTCGCAGGCGTGCCGTTCAGTGAGTTGAGCGCCACCATCACCGCGCCGCTGCCCGCGTCCAGCCCGGCTTTATACGGCGGCATATAGTCGTTGAACAGGCGCTGCGGGCTCATATCGACGGTGTTGTATTCCTTCCCGCCCTCAACCGCGCCATAGGCGGCGAAATGTTTCACGCTGGTCATCACCGAATAGCGATCCGCCGGGCTTTTGCCCTGCATCGCCTCGACCATCGTTTTGCCCATGATCGCCGTCAGATACGTATCTTCACCAAAGCCTTCCGATGCGCGTCCCCAGCGCGGATCGCGGGACACATCCACCATCGGCGCCCAGGTCATGTTCAGGCCATCGTCAGCCGCTTCATACGCCGAGACGCGACCCACGGTTTTTACCGCCTCCAGATTAAACGAGGAGGCCAGGCCAAGGCTGATAGGGAAAACGGTACGCTGCCCGTGCAGCACGTCATAGGCGAAAAAGAGAGGGATTTTCAGGCGGCTCAGTTCCATCACCTGATCCTGCATTTTTCGGATATCCTGGCGGGTGACGGTGTTAAAAATCGCCCCGACCTGCCCGTTTTTGATCATCTCCCGGATGGCTTCTTTCGGGTTGTCGGGCCCAACGCTTATCAAACGCAGCTGACCGATTTTCTCATCAACGGTCATTTTCGTGAGCAATTCAGTGACAAACGCATCCCGAGCTTCAGGCGTCAGCGGATGGTTGCCAGACAACGCTTCCGCCAGCGCTGGCTGCAACGCAAGGCTTACCGCAACACCTACAGAACATAGCCATTTCATCTTGATTCTCTCTTTTTCTTTAGCCCGACGTGGCAGCAAAAATATAACAAAAACCGCAGTTTGCCATAAGCCTAATCGGGAGAGGAGAAGAAAGCTAAGGTTATTCTCTGATTTTTTTAACGTCCCCTGCGCAGGGAGGAGGATCAGGAATACGCTAAGCCTGCACCGAGACAAGTTGCATGAGAAAGCGTATTGTCATACAAAGCGCTATGCTTAGTTCCGATAGTTTGTCCCACCACAAGGAGTGGAGAATGTCTTCCATTACAACGACAGATAATAAAGCCTTTCTTAACGAGCTCACCCGTCTGGTGGGTCATTCGCACCTGCTCACCGATCCTGCAAAAACCGCCCGTTACCGCAAGGGGTTCCGTTCTGGTCAGGGCGAAGCGCTGGCCGTGGTCTTCCCCGGCTCGCTGCTGGAATTGTGGCGCGTACTGAACGCCTGCGTAAACGCCGATAAAATCATTCTGATGCAGGCCGCCAATACCGGCCTGACTGAAGGTTCCACGCCGAACGGCAACGATTACGATCGCGAAATTGTCATCATCAGCACGCTACGCCTCGACAAGCTGCACGTCCTCAGTAAAGGCGAACAGGTGCTGGCATACCCAGGCACCACGCTGTACTCACTGGAAAAAGCGCTTAAACCTTTTGGTCGCGAACCGCACTCGGTTATCGGTTCCTCCTGTATCGGCGCGTCAGTTATTGGCGGCATCTGCAATAACTCCGGCGGGTCGCTGGTACAACGCGGCCCGGCGTATACCGAAATGTCGCTGTTCGCGCGTATTGATGAACAGGGCAAATTACAGCTGGTGAACCATCTGGGCATCGAACTGGGCCAGACCCCGGAACAGATCCTCAGCACACTCGATGATGAACGCATCAAAGATGAAGATGTGCGCCACGATGGCCGCCACGCCCACGATTACGACTACGTGACTCGCGTCAGGGACATTGAGGCCGATACCCCTGCCCGCTATAACGCTGACCCGGATCGCCTGTTCGAATCCTCCGGCTGCGCGGGTAAGCTGGCGGTGTTCGCCGTGCGGCTGGACACTTTCGAGGCGGAAAAAAACCAGCAGGTCTTTTACATCGGCACCAATCAGCCCGACGTGCTGACCGAGATTCGTCGTCATATCCTGGCGAAGTTCGACAACCTGCCGGTTGCCGGTGAATATATGCACCGCGATATTTACGACATCGCGGAGAAATATGGCAAAGATACGTTCCTGATGATCGACAAGCTCGGCACCGACAAAATGCCGTTCTTCTTTACGCTCAAAGGCCGTACCGACGCGATGCTGGAAAAGGTAAAAATCTTCCGTCCGCATTTCACCGATCGCGCGATGCAGAAGTTCGGCCATTTATTCCCTAACCATCTGCCGCCGCGCATGAAAAGCTGGCGCGACAAATATGAGCATCATCTGCTGTTAAAAATGGCGGGAGACGGAGTGGCGGAAGCGCAAAGCTGGCTGACCGAGTTTTTCAAAACCGCCGAGGGCGATTTCTTTGCCTGTACCCCGGAAGAAGGCAGCAAAGCGTTCCTGCACCGTTTTGCCGCAGCAGGCGCGGCGATCCGTTATCAGGCAGTGCATGCCGATGAGGTGGAGGATATTCTCGCACTGGATATCGCCTTACGACGTAACGACACCGAATGGTATGAGCATCTGCCGCCGGAAATTGACAGCCAGCTGGTGCATAAACTCTATTACGGTCATTTCATGTGCTATGTCTTCCATCAGGATTACATCGTGAAGAAAGGCATCGATGCCCATGCGCTGAAAGAGCAAATGCTGGAACTGCTGCGCCAGCGCGGCGCGCAATATCCGGCAGAGCATAACGTTGGTCATTTGTACAAAGCGCCGGAGACGCTGGCGCGTTTTTATCGTGAAAATGACCCCACCAACAGCATGAATCCGGGTATTGGTAAAACAAGTAAGCTGAAATTCTGGAAAGAAGCGGCGTCCGACGAGACGCATTGATTTCTCGTATTTACAGCGATGGAGCTGTTTTAAATATCGTGCCGGATGGCGGCGCAAGCGCCTTATCCGGCCTACAAACTGTAGGCCGGATTCAGGCACATATCAAAAAATTCAATCGTTTTGCGCGGTCTGCTCGCCTGCTGCGGCCATCTGCGCGGCTTTCTGCTTTTTATAACTCAACGCGGCGGCCGGAACGGGCATCGCTTTGCCGGTTTCAATCCAGGTGCGTAAACGGCTGGCATCGGCAAAATGGGTATATTTGCCAAAGGCATCCATCACCACTAACGCCACCGGTTTGTTGTTGATCATCGTGCGCATCACCAGGCAATGACCGGCAGCGTTGGTAAACCCGGTCTTGGTCAACTGAATATTCCAGTTATCGCGGTACACCAGGTGATTCGTATTGCGAAACGGCAAGGTGTATGCCGGGTTTGCAAAGGTCGCCATATCCTCACGTGTGGTGCTTAACTGACCAATCAGCGGATACTGCTTGCTGGCAATCAGCAGTTTCGTCAGGTCACGGGCGGTCGATACGTTATGAATCGACAGTCCCGTCGGCTCCACAAAACGGGTGTGGGTCATGCCCAACGCTTTGGCTTTAGCATTCATCGCTTTAATAAAAGCGTTATAGCCACCCGGATAATGATGCGCCAGGCTTGCCGCCGCCCGGTTTTCCGAAGACATCAGCGCCAGCAGCAACATATTTTTACGGCTGATTTCACTGTTCAGACGCACGCGTGAGTAAACGCCTTTCATTTCCGGCGTCTGGCTGATATCGACTTTCAGTTTTTCATCCAGCGGCAGTCGCGCATCAAGCACCACCATCGCCGTCATTAATTTGGTGATCGACGCAATCGGACGCACAAGATCCGGGTGGTTCGAATAGATCACTTTGTTAGTGTTCAGATCAACAATCATCGCGCTTCCAGAAGCAATTTCCGGTTGAGACGCTACGGCGGCAGCCGCGGTTTTCGCCACAGCCTGTGGCGCAAAAGGGACAGCCAGCATCAGGGCAAGGCTAAATAATGAAACTCGGAATTTCAGCATGATGAGATTTCTGATAATGATTCACGCACGTAGAACGTACACCGCCTGAGCCAGGATTTTACTCAAGCTAGCTCCGGCATCATAGCGACCCGACAGCGTTGTCGCCATAAGAGAATCGTCACGAAATGCTGCATGCTGGTTTTTACACCCGTCTCTTCCCTGCTTCGGGGCGCAGGCGCGCTGCTGTTGTCCATTTACCGCCCTCCTGCGACCCGAATTCTTTTCATACCTCAGAATAACCGGTATCCATATCCCCACAGGATCACCGTCATCGCCAGCAGCACTTCCAGTACCAGCACGCCGATAGCCAGCGTCGAACTGGAAAAGCTCAGACCTTCCTCTTTACTGATGTTCAGGAATGTCGGGATGCCGAGATACAGCAGATAGCCGGTATAAAACAGTGCGACAGTACCGACTAACGCACAGAGCCACACCAGCGGATAAAGCGCCACCAGACCACTTAAAAACAGCGGCGTTGCGACATACCCGGCAAAGACCATACAGTGTCCCAGGGAAGGCCGTTGCGGGTAGTTGCGCGCCATCCACCAGATGACCCGCCCCATCACGGCAACCCCGGCCAGCATCATGCCGTAAAACAGAACCGCGAACGCCAGCCCTGTAAACAGAGACAAGCGCAGCACATTGCCATCACCAAAATTCCAGCCAATTTGCGTGGTACCAATAAAGGCGCAAATCACCGGGATCGCCGCCATCAGCAGCACATGGTGGGTATAGTGATGCGACACCGTTTCGTTTTCGCTTTTGATCACGCGCATTTCACGATCGGGATGGGAAAATAGCCCCCAGACATGGTTCATACCGCCCCCCTGCTTGTCAGCTCTGGATCTCAACACTTCAAGTATAATTCAGCTTTCGATTATTTTATGTACAGCGCATAAAAACCGATGCGCTAACGTCGCGCCTTTTCCGGCCATAAACATTGATAGGGTGTATGCTAAAGGCGGGAGGTCGTTTTCACGTATGGATATCAACAGTCTTATCACGCATTACGGTTACGCCGCGCTGATTATTGGCAGTATGGCGGAAGGCGAGACCATCACCCTGTTAGGCGGCGTGGCAGCCCATCAGGGATTGCTTAAATTCCCTCTGGTGGTGCTCTCTGTCGCACTCGGCGGCATGATTGGCGATCAGGTGCTCTATTTGTTGGGTCGTCGCTATGGCGGCAAAATTTTGCGGCGCTTTTCCCAACACCGCGCCAAAATTCATCTGGCGCAGAAAATGATCCAGCGCCGCCCGTACCTGTTTGTGATCGGTTCCCGATTTATGTACGGCTTTCGCATTATTGGGCCGCTATTGATTGGCGCCAGCCATCTGCCGCCTAAAATCTTTCTGCCGCTGAATATTCTGGGAGCGATGATCTGGGCTTTGCTGTTTACCACCCTGGGCTATATTGGCGGCGAGGTGATCGCGCCGTGGCTGCACAGTTTCGACCAGCATATAAAGCATGTGATTTGGCTGGCGCTGGTGGTTGGGCTGGTTTTTGGCGCTCGCTGGTGGTTAAAACGGCGCAATAAGCCTGATGCGCCTTAGCGCTTCACGCCGGATGGCGGCGTGAACGCCTTATTTGGCCTGCATTAAAGCGCCATCCGGCACGACGCTCAAAGATGATAACCGCCGCCCAGCGCGCTGGTGAGCTGGATGGACGCATCCAGCCATTGCCCTTGCAAAATCAGGCCGTTGCAATGTTCCCGCAGCGCCGGGATCTTCGCCTGGCTGACGCGGGAGCCCGCAATAATTCCGGCATTAAAGCGCACCTGTGCCAGACCAACCACCCGCTGTGCGTCATGCTCAATCTGCCGTTGGTGCTGATTTTTTTCAGCCATCGTTTCAACCTGACTGGCGGCGCGCGCCACATCATTCACCGCATCCACCACCGCTTTGTTGTAATTCGCGACAGAGAGATTACTTTGCGCTTTCGCGATATCAAGACTGGCGTTCAGCCTGCCGCTGTCAAAGATCGGCAGCGTCAGCCCGGCGGTGACGCCCATCTGCTGTGCGGAATGGCGAAACAGATCGCTCAGGTGCAGGGCGTCCTGTTGCAGAAACGCCATCAGGTTGATATCGGGATAAAACGCTGCTTTTGCGGCGTCAACGCTGCCTAAAGAGGACTCAATGTACCAGTGCGCCGCCTGTAAATCGGGTCGGCGAGCCAGAAGTTCATAGCTCAACTGAGCGGGCAACTGGCTTTCAGTCACTGGCAGAGCAACCGTATGCAGGGTCAGCGAGGCCGATTGCGCATTGGTCAGCGCACTCAGACGCGCCTCAATAATCTTCATTTTACCGGCCACATCATTTAGCTGCTGCTGCGTTTTACCGGCATCAATATCGGTTTCCACCCCTTCGACCGAGGAGGTAATACCGTTTTGATACAGCTGGCGATCAACCGTAATGACGTTTTGCTGTTCATGTTCGATTTGCGTCAGCACCGCTTTAAGCGCCGCCTGCGTCTGCCATTCCCAGTATAAACGCGCGACGCCGCTTGCCAGCAGTTGCCGGGTTTGCGCCTGTTCCGCTTCACGCGCTTTCACTACGCCGATTCTCGCGCTGACTTCAGCCCGATTCTTGCCCCAGAGATCCAGATCCCAACCGGCGGTTAAGCCGAACGTCCCGTTGGTGTACCACGGCCCGGTGGTTCCCGCCGCCGGATCGGTGATGGCAAACGGCCCCATCAGCCCTTCCGCAGACATTTTCTGGCGCTCAACATCCGCAGAGAAATCCAGCCGGGGGCCATCCTGCGCTTCAACCGCCTTCGCCTGCGCCTCGGCGAGTTGTATACGCTGTTCAGCCACCTGCATATCAGGAGAATGCTGTAATGCGTTGTTAATTAAGGCATCAAGCTGGGGATCGTGGTACGCCTTCCACCACTGGCTGTCCGGCCAACCGTTTTTTATTGCCGTCGGTAATGGTGAATCAACCTGTGCAGCAGGCGTTTGTCGCGTCAGCGACTGACGGGTATCGTGCATCGGCGCGCAACCCGCCAGCAGCGTAAAAAGAGACAGGCACACCGTTGTGGCCAGGAGAGAATCGCGGTTCATGGAGACGTTCTGGTAAGAAAAGGTGCGCAGAGATTACGTGGTGTTGCGTCCTGTTTTTTAGTTACGCGTGGCAATACATCTTTGGAAAAGGAAAAATATAATTAGAAAATTATAATTTAAACAGATGATTATGGTTAAAGTATTTCATTAAATGATATTTATCTTTTGCGTAATTCCCTGTCGAACCGCTGCCGGATGGCGACGTACCGTCTTATCCGGCCTACACAGACTGTGTAGGCCGGATAAGCGAAGCGCCATCAGGCACGCGGCCAGATAAGGCGATTTAAATATCAATGGACTGAATGGCGCGAGCAATATCAGGGGAATTATTAAGCGCTCGGATTTCCTGAAATAGCGCGGTGGCTTCCGTATATTCCTTACGCAAATACCCCAGCCACTGCTTAATACGCGCGACATGATACAGCCCGGTATCCCCCTGCTTTTCCAGCCGGGTGTATTTTTGCAGCAGTAAAACCACTTCCGGCCAGGGCATACGCGGTTCGTTATATTTCACCACGCGGCTGAGATTCGGGATGTTTAACGCTCCACGTCCCATCATCACCGCGTCGCAGCCGCTGACCGCCATACACTCTTGCGCACTCTGCCAGTCCCAGATTTCACCATTGGCGATAACCGGAATAGTGAGTCGCTGGCGGATCTCGCCAATCGCCTGCCAGTCAATATGTTCGGCTTTATAACCCTGCTCTTTGGTGCGCCCATGCACGACAAGCTCTGTCGCCCCTGCCTGCTGGACGGCATCGGCAATTTCAAATTTTCTTTCGCCGCTGTCCCAGCCCAGACGCACCTTCACCGTGACCGGTAAATGCGCAGGCACGGCTTCACGCATCGCTTTTGCCCCCTGATAGATAAGCTCAGGATCTTTGAGCAACGTCGCCCCGCCTCCGCTGCCGTTCACCATTTTCGACGGACAGCCGCAGTTTAAATCCACGCCATATGAGCCCAGCTCCACCGCGCGGGCGGCGTTTTCCGCCAGCCACTGCGGGTATTGCCCCAGCAGTTGAATACGCACGACTGTGCCGGACGCCGTGCGGCTGGCATTGTGCAGTTCCGGGCAGATGCGATGAAACACTTTTACCGGCAGAAGCTGATCCACCACGCGCAAAAACTCCGTGATGCACAGATCGTAATCATTAACCTCGGTCAGTAGCTCGCGCACCAGAGAGTCGAGCACGCCTTCCATCGGCGCCAGTAAAACACGCATAGCATTTCGTTACCTGCAAAAAAAGAGGCGCTATGGTAGCGCCTCTGTGGTGCGGTTTAAAGTCTCTCAGCGCGGCTCAAGGCAGTTATCTTCCTTCCAGCCATACAGCCACTCAATGCCGCGATAAAACTCCTGCTGGGATTTGCCTTTCCACAGCAGATTACGCACCTGTCGCTCCACGCCTGCGGCATGGTAGACGCGCCCCATCTCGCGGGTTGACCAGACAATTCGCGCCGTGCGGGGAATACGCACCGACTCATACAACGCAAAGGCCTGCTGCGCATCACCATGACAACGCTCCAGCGCTTTACCCAGCGTAACGGCATCTTCCAGCGCCATGCAGGCGCCCTGCGCCATATATTGCGCAACCGGGTGCGCGGCGTCGCCCACCAGCGTGATGCGGTCGGTTCCCCATTTCTCTACCGGTTCCCGGTCAGCGGTCGCCCAACGGCGCCAGGAGGTGGGTTTGTCGAGCATTTGACGCGGACGCGGGTGAATCCCGGCAAAATAAGAGAGCACCTCTTCTTTGCTTCCGTCTTTCACGCCCCACTCCTCCTGCTGACGGCTATGGAACGTCACCACCAGATTGTACTGTTTCCCGCCGCGCAACGGATAATGCACCAGATGGCAGTGCGGCCCGGCCCACAGTACCGGCGCGTTGATGCGCAAATCTTCCGGCATGTCGTCGCACTCCACCACGGCCCGGTACACCACATGCCCGGTCACGCGTGGCGTATCACCAAGCAGACTCTGGCGCACGACCGATTTCACGCCATCGCAGCCCAGCAGAATATCTGCCGTCCAGCTATTCCCCTGCTCGTCAAACACCGTTACATCGTCCGGCGTCTGGCGGATATCGACAATATTCGTTGAAGTCCGGTACTCCACGCCCGGATGAGTCAGCGCCGCTTCCCAGACGGTGGCATGAATATCCACCCGGTGAATCACGGCATACGGGCCGCCAAAATGGTCGCGAAAGGCCTGGCCGGTTTCAATGCGCACGACCTCTTCGGCATTCACGGCGTCCATCATCGTAATATGATCGGTAAAGACCGCGCGCTGGCGAGCCACTTCGCCAACGCCGAGGCTGTCCAGCGCGGAAAACGCATTCGGCCCGAGCTGAATCCCCGCCCCAATCTCACCAATTTCATGAGCCTTTTCCAGCAGCATCACTTTAATGCCCTGGCGCGCCAGCGACAGCGCGGTCGCTGCGCCGCCAATACCGCCACCCACGATAATTGCGCTTGTCACTTTAGCCATTGTCGTTCTCCTTATCAGGCTGAAATTTTGTCTTGTTGATTTTCGGGGGCAGCGGCGATAAAGGCCGGAAGCCGGGTGCAGGCGTCATAAACCGCCTTGCAGCGCGGATAACCGCTCAGGTCGCATCCCATTCGCAGCGCATTGGCCCATTGTGGAATCAGGCAGCAATCCGCCAGCGTGGGCGCATCCCCCACGCAAAACTGCCCGGACTGCCCCTGGCGCAACAACTGTTCCACCGCGCTAAGCCCTTGTTGCACCCAGTGGGCGTACCAGCGTTTCTTGTCTTCTTCGCCGATCTTCAGCTCGTCAGTCAGGTAGCGCAATACGCGCAGGTTGTTCACCGGGTGAATATCACAGGCAATGGCATAGACAATTTCCAGCACCTGGCTGCGCGCCGGATCGACCAGCGGTAGCAACGGCGTCTGCGGGAAGTGGCGATCCAGCCAGTCGATGATTGCCAGCGATTGCCCGAGAGATTCACCGTCATCAGTCACCAGCGTCGGCACCAGCCCGCTCGGGTTCATCCGTCGATAGCTCAGCGCATTCTGCTGGCCGATACGAATGTTGACGCCCACCGTCTCATAATCGATGCCTTTTAATGCCAGCGCGATACGCACGCGATAAGACGCCGAGCTATTAAAAAAACTGTACAGCTTCATCATTCACCTCAGACAATCTTCACGGCGATCGGCGTTAACCCTTCCACATTGCCGGTAATCACATCCCCTTTCACCACTGCCCCTACCCCTTCCGGCGTGCCGGTGAAAATCAGGTCGCCCGGTTGCAGTTCAAAAAAGCCGGACAGGTAGCTGATGGTTTCATTGACGGACCAGATCAGATGGCGAATATCGCTGCGCTGATGATCTTCCCCGTTTACCTGTAACCAAATCGGCGCGTTGTTGACGTCTGCCACATCGGTCGCTTTATGCAGCGGCGCAATCGGCGCGGACGAATCAAACGCTTTGCCGATTTCCCACGGGCGCCCCATCTGGCGCATTTCCATCTGGCGGTCGCGGCGGGTCATATCCAGCCCGGTGGCATAGCCCCAGACATACTCATGCGCCTGCTCAAGCGGAATATCGCTGCCCTGCTTGCCTATCGCCACCACCAGTTCAATTTCATAGTGATAGTTATCGGTCTGCGACGGATAGGCCAGCGCCAGCGTTTCGCCAGCCGCAACCGGTACGACCGCATCGGCCGGTTTGCAGAAGAAGAACGGCGGCTCACGATCGGGATCGAACCCCATCTCACGGGCATGGGCGGCGTAGTTACGGCCAACGCAGTAGACGCGGCGAACCGGGAATTGCTCATCGCTGCCAACAACCGGCACCGCGACTGGCGCCTGAGGTTCGAATACATATTTGCTCATTTTTTCTCTCCCAATTTAATAACGCGCTTCGCGGAACAAGCCGAGGGCTTCCTGAACCGGTTTGTCCGAAAAACTGAATAAAACGGTATCTTCCGTGGTCTGGAACGACACCCCGTGCCATGTCGGCACCACAAAGATATCTTTCGCCGTGAAGTGGAACGTCTCATTGCCAATGGTGACCTGCCCGGAACCTTCCACAACGTGATAAATGGTGCTGTCGGTCGTGCGCGCCACGCGCGACGCAAACCCTTTCGGCAACAGTTGCAAAAACGCGCCCATCGAAGGCATCGGATAGCCCCCGGTGACCGGGTTGACGTAGCGCATCTTGTAGCCATCCCATTCGTCAGGTTCCCCCATCCGGGTCAGGTCATGCAGCGCTTCACGGCTACGGTCGTAGCGGTAGTTGAAAATCGGCGAGGAATTGCCGACCTGGTGGCGTAGCGGTAGCATGTTGGCGGCGTAGCGCGGCAGGTAATCGCCTTCTTTGCGCGTCACCGGCTGCTGTTCTTCCGGGTAATCTTCTGCAAACCCGCAGCCCAGCGTATTCACCAGCGGCAGATCCAGACCGTCCAGCCATACCACCGGCTCGTCGCCAGGGTTGCCGTGATCGTGCCAGCGCCACTGCGGCGTCAGAATAAAGTCGCCCGGGTGCATCTGCGTCCGCTCGCCGTCAACGGCGGTGAAAGCGCCTTGCCCTTCCACAATAAAACGCAGCGCCGACTGGTTGTGGCGATGACTCGGCGCCACCTCGCCTGGTAAAATCAATTGCAGTCCTGCGTACAGCGTCGCGGTAATTGACGACTGTCCGCGCAGCGCCGGGTTTTCCAGCACCAGCACCCGGCGGACAGCCTCTTTCGCGCCAATCAGGTTGCCGCTTTCCAGCAACAGCGGGCGGATCTCCTGATAGTTCCAGTACGCAGGCGCGCAATTGGCGTTCGGCGTTTGCGGCACCAGGTGGTGCAGCGACTCCCAGAGCGGCGTCAGGTTTTGCCCGGAAATGTGCTGATAAAACTGCTGACGGTTGTGTTTAACATCCTGATTCACTTCAGACATGGAGGTTCTCCTTATTCGTTCACGACGCCTGCCCGGGGCAGCACGTCAGGTTCAGAGGCTGAGTGGCGGACAACCGCCGTCAACATGGCGAGCATCACCGCGCTAATGGCAGCCGGAATCGCGATGACGAAAAACAGCGTATCGAAAGAGAAATTCATCGCCATCATCATGCCGCCGGAGAGCGAGCCGACAATGGCGCCGCAGCGCCCGACGGCATTGGACCAGCTCACGCCGGTTGCACGGCTTTGAGTCGGGTACAGCGTCGCAGTTAAGGCATTCAACCCCACCTGCGATCCGCTGATGCCAATGCCCGTACCAAAAATCGCCAGCGCCATCAGCCACAGTCCGTTTTCGCTCAGGCCAATCATCACGATGCAGACCGCGCCCAGCGCGTAGCTCACGGCCAGCACCCGGAACGGATTGTGTTTGTCCATCAGTACGCCGAGTAATAGCGCGCCGAGCGTACCGCCGACCTGGAATGCGGCAGTGACCCAGGAGGCATGCTGCAAATCGATTCCCCGGTGATTCAGGAGCGTCGGCATCCAGCTGGAGAGCAGGTAGATAATGAGCAGGCTCATGAAGAACACGACCCATAACATCAGGGTAATGGGAAGCTGACGCCCGACAAAAAGCTGGCGGATACTGCCTTTTGAAATGGCGGCGGCTTCATGAAGATAGAAATGCGTATTGTCGTAGCGTTCGCCGGTGATGGCGCCAACCGTTCTGGCAATCGCCGCCTGCGGGCGCTGACGACGCACCTGCCAGCGTGGCGACTCGGGCAGAACAAACAGCAAGGCGAAAAACAGCATTAAGGGCAATACGCCGCCGAGCACCAGAATGCCGTGCCAGCCAATCAGCGGCACCAGTTGCGCGCTGACGATGCCGCCCATCGCCGAACCGAGGGTAAACCCACAGAACATCAGCGTCACCAGCGCCCCGCGACGGCGGGCGGGAAGGTATTCCGACGTCATCGTGATGGTATTCGGCATCGCGCCGCCCAGCCCTAGCCCGGTTAAAAAGCGCAGTACCACCAGCGTTTGCAAATCCGGCGAGAAGGCGGAAAGCAGGCTCAAGGCGCCAAACAGCGCCACGCACAATTCAATCACCCGTTTACGGCCAAAACGGTCTGACAGCGGGCCGCACAATAGCGCCCCTGCCGTCAGCCCCAGCAGACCCGCGCCGAACAGCGGGGCCAGATCGCTGGCGCTCAATTGCCAGTGCGTACGGATATCCGGCGCAATAAAGCCAATTGCAGCCGTATCAAAACCGTCGAGCATTACCACCAGAAAGCAGCAGATGATAACGCGCCACTGCATTTTGCCGACGGGGGCGGCGTCAATCAGTGCTTGTAGATCACGTCGTTGAGTCATAGTGAATGCCTCGGTGCAGGTAAGGTAGATGTCATTTTTGTTTTTTGTATGTTGCAAGTTTGTAATCATGGCGATGAAATGTACAATGGCATTTCGGGCAGAGGCATAACCTGGGGGTTATATCAAATGGCGAATTGGGCGCAAAAATTGAAGCTGCACCACCTGCAAATGCTGGTCGCGCTGGGGGAACAAGGGAATCTGACCCACGTTGCGCGAATGATGAACATCACCCAGCCCGCGCTGTCGAAGTGGCTGTCACAGCTTGAAGATGAGATCGGAATCACGCTTTTTGAACGCCACAGCAAGGGGTTACGCCCTTCAGAAGGGGGCAAGCTGTTGCTCCAGCATGCGCAGCGGCTCATCAACGATATGGAACGTTCGCAGTATGAGATCGCGCGCTTTAAGCAAGGTGGGCTGGTGGGAAGCCTGAAAATCGGCTGTTCACCGGTCGCGACAGACTGCGTGTCGCAGGCGATCCTCTGCCTGCTCAATGAGATGCCGACGCTGCACCTGAATATTGAAGAGAAAGTCATGACCCCGCTTTTACACGATCTGCTCGCCGGGTCGCTGGACGTGGTGGTAGGCCGCGTAGGCGGTCGGGCGCTCCAGCTGCCGTTAAATTATCAGGTGCTCTACACCGAACCGGTCTGCTTTGTCGCCCGCCTCCATCATCCTCTGGCCTCACACGCCACGCTTTCCTGGAACGACCTCGCCCACTGGCGCTGGATTGTCTGGCCGACCGGTACGCCAATTCGCATCAGCATTGATAACGCCCTGGTGGACAACGGCGTGATGCTGCCGGAAAACACCATCGAATCCGCCTCGATGAACGTCAGCACCAATTTGCTGCAAAGCAGCGATATGATCTCTATTCTTTCTCTACGCCTGGCGCAACGCTATGCCAGCCAGGGCCAGTTGGCTATCTTAAACCTGCCGAAAATAGAACAGAAAGGAAGCGTGGGCATGTTCTGGCGCAAGAACGAGACCCCTTCTCTTGCGTTGAGTCGTTTTCTGCATTTTCTGGCGCAGGTTTAGCGCGGGCAACGGGGCGTTGCCCGATGTTCCCGTTGTCTATTTCCACTATGCTCAGAATTCATGATGTGATCGGTAGCACGTTTTAAAGTTTAATTGTATGATGAATCTGTTTCATCAAGGGCTTTTACCATGAGTAAATCACTGAATATCATCTGGCAGTATTTACGCGCATTTGTACTGATATATGCCTGTTTGTATGCGGGTATTTTCATTGCATCGCTGCTTCCTATTACGATTCCCGGCAGCATCATCGGCATGTTGATTCTGTTTGTTTTACTGGCGCTACAAATTCTGCCAGCGAAGTGGGTAAACCCGGGATGCTATGTCCTGATCCGTTACATGGCGCTGCTGTTTGTGCCGATTGGCGTCGGCGTCATGCAGTACTTCGATTTGCTGCGTGCGCAGTTTGGCCCGGTGGTGGTCTCCTGTGCGATCAGTACGCTGGTTGTTTTCCTGGTCGTGAGCTGGAGTTCGCATATCGTACACGGTGAACGAAAAGTGTTAGGGCAGAAAGGATCGAAAAAATGATGTCGTATATCTGGTGGTCGTTACCCCTGACGCTGGCGGTCTTTTTCGCCGCCCGCAAACTGGCTGCGCGCTTTAAGATGCCGTTGCTTAACCCGTTGCTGGTTGCCATGGTGGTCATCATCCCGTTTCTGATACTGACCGGCATTCCTTACGATCACTATTTCAAAGGCAGCGAGGTGCTCAACGACCTGCTGCAACCCGCCGTCGTGGCGCTGGCGTACCCTTTATATGAACAACTGCACCAGATCCGCGCCCGCTGGAAATCCATCATCACGATCTGCTTCGTCGGCAGCGTGGTCGCTATGGTGACCGGAACCACTGTCGCCTTACTGATGGGCGCCACGCCGGAAATCGCCGCATCGGTATTACCGAAATCGGTCACAACCCCAATCGCAATGGCGGTGGGCGGCAGCATCGGCGGCATTCCCGCCATTAGCGCCGTCTGCGTTATTTTCGTCGGGATACTGGGCGCCGTATTTGGTCATACCCTGCTCAACCTCATGCGTATCCGTACCAAAGCCGCACGCGGTCTGGCAATGGGAACCGCCTCGCACGCCCTGGGCACTGCGCGCTGCGCCGAGCTGGATTACCAGGAAGGGGCGTTCAGTTCGCTGGCGCTGGTGATCTGCGGGATCATCACCTCGCTGCTGGCGCCGTTTCTCTTCCCGATTATTCTGGCGGTAGCGGGTTAAAATTTGCGATGCGTCGCGCATTTTTAATTTAAGTTTCACAAGTTGCAATCACAATGAGATTTGGATCACATATAAAGCCGTAACAGCTCCGTAAACTACGATTCCATTACATTGTTATGAGGCAACGCCATGCATCCACGTTTTCAAACTGCTTTTGGCCAACTTGCGGATAATCTGCAATCAGCGCTGGCGCCGATTCTGGCAGATGAGCATTTTCCCGCCATGCTGACTGCGGAGCAGGTCTCGACGCTTAAGCGTGAATCGGGGCTGGACGAAGACGCGCTGGCTTTCGCGCTCCTGCCGCTGGCTGCCGCCTGCGCACGCACCGACCTTTCCCACTTTAACGTTGGCGCTATCGCGCGCGGCATCAGTGGAACCTGGTATTTCGGTGGGAATATGGAGTTCCTGGGCGCGACGATGCAGCAAACCGTTCATGCCGAACAAAGCGCGATCGGCCATGCCTGGCTGCGCGGTGAAAAAGGGCTCGCCGCCATCACGGTTAACTACACCCCTTGCGGTCATTGCCGTCAGTTTATGAACGAACTGAACAGCGGCCTGGATCTGCGTATCCACCTGCCGGGGCGCGTACCGCATACCTTACGCGACTATCTGCCCGACGCTTTCGGCCCGAAAGACCTGGAGATCAAAACGCTGCTGATGGACGAGCAGGATCACGGTTTCGCGCTGGAGGGCGACGCGCTGACTCAGGCAGCGATTACCGCCGCCAATAAATGTCATATGCCTTACAGCCACTCCCCAAGCGGCGTGGCGCTGGAATGCAAAGACGGGCGTATTTTCACCGGCAGCTATGCCGAGAACGCCGCCTTTAACCCTACGCTGCCGCCTTTGCAGGGCGCACTGAATCTGCTGAACCTGAACGGGTATGACTATCCAGATATTCAGCGCGCAATTCTGGCGGAGAAAGCCGACGCGCCGTTAATCCAGTGGGACGCCACCGCCGCCACGCTGAAAGCGTTAGGCTGCAATAATATCGACCGCGTACTGCTGGGTTAAGCCCAGGAACACGCAATGTGCGTAGGCCCGATAAGCACAGCGCCATCGGGCAACATGCAAATGGCAAGAATGTCTAAAATCCCCCCAATCAGACTGCTGTTTCTTGCGCTTCGACAGCGGGTACAGTAGCCTGATTGAAATTTCATCCCTTTATCGAGTTCTCTGCATGTTAAAGCGCGTGTTTTACAGCCTGTTAGTCCTGATCGGCTTGCTGCTGTTGACTGTGCTTGGTCTCGACAGATGGATGAGCTGGAAAACCGCGCCCTATATTTACGACGAATTACAGGATCTCCCCTACCGCCAGGTGGGAGTGGTATTAGGCACCGCAAAATACTATCGCACCGGCGTCATTAATCAGTATTACCGCTACCGCATTCAGGGCGCGTTAAACGCCTACAACAGCGGCAAGGTCAATTATCTGCTGCTCAGCGGCGATAACGCGCTGCAAAGCTATAACGAACCGATGACGATGCGTAAGGATCTAATCGCCGGGGGCGTTGATCCTGCCGACATCGTGCTCGATTATGCCGGTTTTCGCACGCTGGACTCCATTGTGCGCACGCGCAAAGTGTTTGATACCAACGACTTCATCATCATTACCCAGCGTTTCCACTGTGAACGCGCGCTGTTTATTGCGCTGCATATGGGAATTCAGGCCCAGTGCTATGCGGTGCCGTCGCCAAAAGATATGTTAACGGTACGCGTACGTGAATTTGGCGCCCGATTCGGCGCGCTGGCGGACCTTTATATTTTCAAACGGGAACCTCGCTTCTTGGGCCCGTTAGTTCCCATCCCAACAATGCATCAGGTGCCGGATGACGCCCAGGGCTACCCGGCAGTAACGCCTGAGCAATTGCTGGAACTGCAAAAGAAACAAGGAAAATAAGCGTGGAAGGGAAAACGATCTTTGTGGTCATCGCCGTCCTGATGGTGATGCTGTTTAGCTTACGGGAAGCCTACAAAGGCTGGCGCTCTGGCGCCGTGGATAAAATCGTCAGGAACGCCCGCGAACCCGTATACGCCTACCGTGCAGAAACCCCTCTCCTTTACTGGAGCTACATCGGGTTATATCTGTGCATGTCGGTTTGTACGCTCGCCGCAGGCATTTATTTTCTGTTCTTTAGATAACGCGCAGAAACAAAAAAGCCCGAAACAGTTGCCTGCTTCGGGCTTTTTCATGCCGGTAATTACTTCTTACGGGCGTATTTCAGCGAGTCCAGCGCCACCGCGAAGATAATGATGCCGCCTTTAATGATGTACTGCCAGTAAGGGTTCACGCCGATATAGGTCAGACCGTAGTTGATGACGGTAAAGATAATCACACCGGTCACAACGCCGAATACCGTCCCGACGCCGCCGCTAAACGACACGCCGCCGACCACGCAGGCGGCAATCGCATCCAGCTCATACATAAAGCCGAGGTTGTTGGTCGCAGAACCGATACGCCCCGCTTCCAGCAAACCGCCGAATGCGTAGAACACACCGGACAACGCATAGATCATCAGCAGGTTCAGCCCCACGTTAACGCCGGACACTTTTGCCGCTTCCGGGTTGCCGCCGATAGCGAAAATGTTCTTACCGAAACGGGTTTTATTCCACAGGATCCAGACGAACGCCACCGCAATCAGCGCATAGAAGGTAATGTAGGAGAGCCGGAAACTGCCCAGCGCAATAAAGCCCTGCGCAAACGTCGAGAACCCGCTATCAAACCCCGAAATCGGCGACGCCCCGACGAAGTCGTAATACAGGGAGTTGATGCCATAAACGATAATCATCGTGCCCAGGGTCGTGATGAACGGCGTCACATTAAGGTACGCAATGATAATGCCGTTAAGCAGACCAATGACGGCCCCAATTGCGCAGACAATCAGGATCACCAGCGGAATCGGCATGGTGGCCATTTCCGGGAAGACCTTATTGGCGTTTTCCACGGACTGCAACAGCGTTGCGGCGACCACGGCCGCCAGGCCAACCTGACGCCCCGCAGACAGGTCAGTCCCCTGGGTGACAATCAACCCTGCCACACCCAGCGCGATGATAATACGCACGGAGGACTGCGTCAGAATGTTACTTAAGTTCAGCAGACTTAAAAATGTAGGGTCCTGGAAAATAATAATGGCCAGCAAGACTAAAAGAACAACGTAAATTCCGCCTTCTTTCAGATAAGTAAGAAAACTTTTCTTATTTAACGCACTCATGAGGAGCCCCTGATCTTAAAGGTGCAAAGACGCAAGACGCAGAATTTCGTTTTGCGTTGTTGTTTTTGTGTCAACAATCCCGGCAACAAGGCCATTGCTCATTACCAGAATACGATCTGTAATCCCTAACAATTCCGGCATTTCGGAAGAAATGATAATAATCCCCTTCTCTTTTTTCGCCAGTTCCGCAATCAGTTGATAGATTTCAAATTTTGCGCCGACATCAATACCGCGCGTTGGCTCATCCAGCATTAATATTTCTGGCTGCGTTAACAGCCACCGGCCAATAATGACCTTCTGCTGGTTGCCCCCCGAAAGAGAGCCAATTTGCGTGCGATGACCTGGCGTTTTCACGCGCATTGAGTCAATAACCCACTGGGTATCGCTCTTCATGCGGGAATTATCCAGCAAACCGACTTTATTTCTGTAATTGCGGATGTTGGAAATTAAAGAGTTAAAACCAATATCCAGATACGCGTAGATCCCGGTTGAACGACGTTCTTCCGTTACCAGCGCGAAACCGTGATTAATGGCTTCGTTCGCGTTGTGGTTATTAATCTTTTTGCCGTGCAGCGTAATCGTACCCGATGATTTTTCCCGGATACCAAAAAGCGTTTCAACAATATCGGTACGCTTTGCCCCTACCAGACCCGCAATCCCGAGAATTTCCCCTTTATGCAGATCAAAAGAGACGTCGCGGATCGACGGCTGGCGCAGAGACGTCAGGTTACGCACTTCCAGAATGACCTCTCCCGGCTTGTTTTGCTTGTCCGGGAAACGCTGGTTCAGGGAACGACCCACCATCATGGCGATGATCTTGTCCATATCCAGCCCTTCCAGCGGCTGCGTCGCAATCCACTGGCCGTCGCGCAAAACGGTGACTTCATCACACAGCTGGAAAATCTCTTCCATTTTATGCGAGATATACACAATACCGCAGCCGCGCTCCTTCAGTTTGCGAATAATAGTGAACAGATGGTTAACCTCTTTTTCCGTTAATGAAGAGGTCGGCTCATCCATGATCACAATTTTGGCATTGTAGGAAAACGCCTTCGCAATTTCGATCATCTGCATTTGTGAAACGGATAATGTCCCGACACGCGCACGCGGATCGATATCAATATCCAGCTCATCAAATATCGCTTTGGTATCCCGGTACATTTTATCCTGATCGACAAACATACCTTTGGTTGGGTAACGCCCTAACCACATGTTATCCATGACGGAGCGCTGTAACACCAGGTTTAGCTCCTGGTGAACCATCGAAATACCATTCTCCAGAGCTTCTTTGGCAGAATGAAAATCGATCTCTTTCCCCTGAAATAAAATGCTACCGGAATCTTTTTGATAGATCCCAAAAAGGCATTTTAATAATGTTGATTTTCCTGCGCCATTCTCCCCCATTAAGGCGTGAATCGAGTGCGGGCGGACTTTTAAATTAACATTATCAAGTGCCTTTACGCCGGGAAAAGACTTGTTGATGCCGCTCATTTCCAACAAGTATTCGCCTGACGACGGAGTAGTAGTGCTGACCATAATTATACCTTGTTGGCCTCGCAGAGTGCGTTAATAAAGGGCGCAATGTTATTGCGCCCAAAGAAAACGATATACGAATTACTTGTTGGTAAACTCAGCCAGATTGTCTTTATCAACACCTACGTACGGAACGCGAACAATTTTGTTCTCGATTTTCCAGTCGGTGCCGTCAGCCGCGCCTTTACCATCGGCCAGGTTTTTCGCCAGATCAAAGGTGGCTTTCGCCTGGTTGTTGGCATCGTTCAGCACGGTACCTGCCAGCGCGCCGGATTTCACCAGCGCCAGCGCTTCAGGTAACGCATCCACGCCGAATACCGGAACGCTGGTTTTATTGTGCGCTTTCAGCGCTTCTACCGCGCCCATCGCCATTGCGTCGTTATTCGCGATAACCACTTCAATCTTGTTGGCGTTCGGGCCGGACAGCCATGCGTCCATCTTGTCTTTCGCCATTGCGGTATCCCACATTGCGGTATCCATTTGCAGCTGCTCAGTTTTGATGCCTTTGTCGTTCAGCTCTTTGATAACATAAGTGGTACGCGCTTCAGCATCCGGGTGGCCCGGCTCGCCTTTCAGCAGTACGAACTGGATTTGGCCATCTTTGTTCAGATCCCAACCCTGATTAGCCTGCCAGTGTTTAGCGATCAGATCGCCCTGGATGATACCGGATTCTTTGGAGTCAGTGCCGACGTAATAGGCTTTGTCATAGCTATCCAGCGCTTTGCGGGAAGGTTCTTTGTTGAAGAACACAATCGGGACATTCTGACCACGCGCTTTCTCAATTACCGTACCTGCCGCAGCCGGGTCAACCAGGTTGATCGCCAGCGCTTTTACCCCTTTTGCCAACAGCACGTCGATCTGGTCGTTTTGCTTGGACTGATCGTTCTGCGAGTCATTCATCAGCAACTGCACATCAGGCGCCGCCTGGGCGTCTCTTTCGATAGCCTTACGCACGACGGACATAAAGTTATCGTCATATTTATAAATCGTCACACCAATGCGAGTATCAGCAGCGTGCGCAGCCGCGCCAAATAACATGCTTGCCATCACAGCAGACAGAGTTAACGCCTTCTTATTCATGGTATCTCCGGTTTTATTATGCAGGGTAGTACTTGAGAAAAATGCTCGGCAGGGCAGAACGTTAATGAAGTGTTACTGAACGCCGAAGCTCACTGTTAAAAAATCTTTCTTCCGTGCCCGGTAACGCTCCAAAAATATGCTTTAATTGCTGTTTAATGCCCTGACGATGCGTTAAAAGTGATTATTCACCGTTACATAGTATTTACAGTGCTTCAAACGGTGCCATCATAGCTATCGTATTGTTAAGATACTGTGAATTTACTCACATATTGAAAGCGGTTACATCCCCTGACGTTGCTGGTTAGTGATCGGGGCCGCATTCTGTCTTAGCGCAACCGAATGACGACGCACCAGCGTTGGCATAAAACAGTGCGTCGCCGTTGAATCCAGCGTGCCGGCCGCGCCCTGCAACGCCAGTTCCGTTGCCATTTTCGCCATCGAAGCAATGGGATAACGCACCGTGGTCAGCTGCGGGTCGGTGTAACGGGCAATAGGAATATCATCAAAACCGATGATGGAAAGATGTAACGGGATGGCAATACCATTGTCTTTTAACGCCGTGAGCGCGCCAGCGGCCATGCTGTCGTTATAGGCGAATACGGCGGTCAGTTGCAGGTTTCGCCCCAGCAGTTCCACCATCGCCGCTTCACCGCCCTGCATGTCCGGGGAACCCGTGCCAATCCAGCTTTCTGGCGGCGTAATCCCCTGCTCCTGCAACGCGCTCAGCCACCCTTCTTTACGCATCGTGTCATCTTCAATGCGGTGGCTGGAAGCCAGATAACCAATCCGTTGATGACCATTATTGAGCAGCATGCGGGTCGCCATTTTTGCGCCGCTGATATTGTCCAGGCACACGCAACGGTGGGTATAACCCGGCACAATACGATTGATCAGCACCATGCCTGGGATCTGGTCCATAAACGCTCCCAGCTCCTGGTCACTTAATGCTTTCGAGTGAACAATCAATGCGTTACAGCGCTGGCGAATCAGAACCTCGATGGCATGACGCTCTTTTTCAGCCTCATGATAACTGTTGCCGATCAGCACATATTTGTTGTGTTGTTGGGCAACCACATCCACCGCTTTGACCAGTGCGCCAAAAAACGCATCTGACACGTCCATCACCACCACGCCGATAGTGTCGCTTATCTGCGTCGCCAGCGCTTGCGCATTAGCATTAGGACGGTAACCCAGCAGCGTGACCGCCTTCATTACCGCTTCGCGCGTATCGGGACTGACCAGCGCACTGTTATTCAGCACGCGAGAAACGGTCGCTACGGAAACGCCAGCCTGACGTGCCACATCACGAATGGTTACCATATTCACTACCCTGTTTGAGATTGCCGTTGCTCACAGACACCCTGTGTTTAGCAGGTGGGTATTTTGTCAGCGCTTCGTTCAGGACTACGTGAGTAAGGTCACAGGGCTGGAAACGGTTACATGCGTTTTGTTAATGAATGTGATCCAGATCGTTATCTGGATGTTCCCGATAATGACGTCCCGGAAGCACGGAGGGTTAATTGCCGCCAGAGCCATTCCACCGGCCCTTGCCGATAGAAACGCAGCCAAATCCAGGAGAAAAGCAGGTTCGCCAGCCAGACAGGAATGACAAATATCAGCAGCGTCAGTCGGTCGAATTTCATAAATAAACCGAACTGGTAGAACAGCGTGGTGCAGATCAGCGTCTGCAACAGATAGTTGCTCAACGCCATCCGCCCTACGCAGGCAATGGCAATGACCAGTTTAAAACGGCTGAGCTGCGGCCAGAATCCCAGCATCAACGCGGTGTAACCTATAGTCTGAAACGGCGCGCTCAATTCACGCGGCGCCTGTAGCAGAAAAGCGCACCAGCGATACGCCCAGTCCAGCCGCCACTGTACAATAATGGCCGGAAGGTTAATCAGCACGCCGACGATGACAAGCAATACGCCCGTACGCCGGTAGTGTTGCAGACTGTACTGGCCCTTCAGCCAGCCGCTGCGCATCAGCGCCGCGCCCAGCAGCATCATTCCCGCCAGTTGCCAGCCATACTGCGCCCCCAGCGCCAGCAGACTGTTCGACAGCAGATCGACCCGGTTGCTGACCGCCTCCATGCCGCCGTTAATCTTCCAGTATTTTTCATACAACAAGGCAGAGGCATCCGGCGTCCAGGCTCGGCTGGTTTCACTCGCCGAGATGGACCCTAACAGCAGCAACACGCCAATCCCCGCCAGATAGAGCAAAATACCGGTATTAAATAAACTTTTTACCGACGGCGCGTCGCGCACCAGTCGCCAGCAAATCAGGCCGACAAGGCCATACGCCAGCAGAATGTCGCCATCCCAGAACAGCAAACCGTGGATAAAGCCCAACAGGACGAGCAGCGTCAGACGCGACTGAATCCAGCGTTTGCCGCGCGGCAGCAGCATTTGCAGACCCGCGCCGAATAACAACGCAAAAAGCGTAAGGAATTTTACCTGCGCGAACAGGTCGAGGATCGCCCACGTCCATGCGTCAGACGCGGTGATCTTGCCATACCAGGCGGGATTAAGGTAAGCCGCCTTTGGCAAGCCAAAGGCGCTGATATTAAGAAGCAGGATACCGAGGATGGCGACGCCACGAATAAAATCCAGCGTGACATTACGCTCCATACTCCCTGCCCTGATCAGTTGTGGTGACGCACGGCGCGCAGGAACTCCTGGCGCGTGTTCTGGCTGGATTTAAACAATCCGCCAAGGGAAGTCGTGGTGGTAGCGCTGGTCGCATCGCGAATGCCGCGCGCTTTCACGCAGTAATGCACAGCGTCGATTGAGACCGCGACGTTATTGGTGCCAAGCAGCGTTTGCAGCGCGGTCAGAATCTGTTGGGTCAGACGCTCCTGAACCTGCGGGCGCTGCGCAAAAAACTGCACAATACGGTTAATCTTCGACAGGCCAATCACCGAATCTTTCGGGATATAGGCCACCGTCGCTTTCCCGTCGATCGTGACGAAATGGTGTTCGCAGGTGCTGGTAAGCGTGATATCGCGCACCGTCACCATTTCATCCACTTTCATCTTGTTTTCAATCACGGTGATCTTCGGGAAATTGGCGTAATCAAGGCCGGAGAAAATCTCATCGACATACATTTTGGCGATGCGATGCGGCGTTTCCATCAGACTGTCATCGCTCAAGTCGAGATTCAGCAACTGCATAATCTCGGTCATATGCCCCGAAATAAGACGTTTGCGCGTTTCGTTATCCATCTCATGCACGGGCGGGCGCAGCGGCGTTTCCAGACCACGCGCAACCAGCGCTTCATGAACCAGGGCCGCTTCTTTACTGAGTGATGACATTTATTCTTCTCCTGCAGGTGTGGCACCTCTGCCCTGCGTGGGGCAAAGTTTTTAGGCTGTTGGCAGCCCGTTTATTGTGCGTGAGGCAGCGCACATAATCCAGTATTCACAACGATAATTATTGAAATCGCTGCTGCCTTTCATGTCCCGGATTCCCCACGGCGGTTCCGCGCGCTAAATCTGACGGGCCATGACGCCAGGTGTTAATGTAAAGTTGTGTAGATGATGAAGCATGTTAGATAAATGCGGAAGTGAAAGTTACTCACAGCGCAATGAATAATCTGTATTATGGGGAAATTGCACGACTCATTCAGGTTCAACACAAAAGGAGCCACGCATGGATATGCTCGAAGAGCACCGTTGTTTTGAAGGCTGGCAGCAACGCTGGCGACACGACTCCACCACGCTGAATTGCGCCATGACATTCAGCATCTTTCTCCCGCCGCCCCGCAATACAACACCGCCTCCGGTGCTGTACTGGCTGTCAGGGTTAACCTGTAATGATGAGAACTTCACCACCAAAGCCGGTGCGCAACGCATTGCCGCTGAACTGGGCATTGTGCTGGTGATGCCGGACACCAGTCCGCGCGGCGAACAGGTTGCCGATGACGAAGGTTATGATTTAGGTAAAGGCGCGGGATTCTATCTCAACGCGACGCAGCAGCCCTGGGCCGCGCATTTCCGCATGTACGACTACCTGCGCGATGAACTCCCGGCGCTGATCCAGTCGCAGTTTAACGTGGGTGAACGTTGCGCGATCAGCGGACATTCAATGGGCGGACACGGCGCATTGATCATGGCGCTGAAAAATCCGGGGAAATACACCAGCGTTTCCGCCTTTGCGCCCATCGTGAATCCGTGCCGCGTACCGTGGGGAGAAAAAGCGTTTACGGCCTATCTGGGGGAAGAGAGATCGGCCTGGGTTGAGTGGGACAGTTGCGCGCTGATGCTCGCCAGCCAGCCGGAACACGCCATTCCAACGCTGATTGATCAAGGCGATAACGATCAGTTCCTCGCCGATCAGTTACAACCGGCGGTACTGGCCGAAGCCGCGCGCCAGAAGGACTGGCCGATGACGTTACGTATTCAACCGGGCTACGACCACAGTTATTACTTTATCGCCTCGTTTATTGAGGATCATCTGCGCTTCCATGCACAGCATCTGCTGAGCTGATCACCAGTACACGGCTTTTTCCAGCGCCGCAATATCGTTATTGTCATCGGCTTGCGGCGCAGACGATTTCCGGTTTAAATCAGCAACCTGCTGGCGAATCTGAAGTCGCCCGGCACTCTCGCTCTCGCTAAAATTGCGCATTTCTGATTCAAACAAAATCGCATCCAGATTGTGCAGTTTATCAAGCGCGCGCAGGAGAGAAATCAGCGTATCGAGGTTCAGGCCAGCGCCTTTCTCAATACGCTTGATCGTCGCGATGCCTACCTGCGCGCGATCGGCAAGCTGCTGTTGCGTCATAGACAGGGAAATCCGCGTTTCCTTGATACGCGCGCAGAGCGACCAGACGATCTCGTCATTATTCATTGTTTGGTATTTCAATGTACTAGCACCTTTTTCTTGGCTGAATTTTTCCGAGGCATCCGTGGTAAGTCTCGCGATATTTTGCGCTCATGTCTTTGCCGGTTTCATACATGGCGGCAATAATTTCATCCAGAGAAATACAAGGCTCGCTGATGCGGCTCATCGCCATCGTCGCCGCATTAATGGCTTTTACGGCAGAGATGGCGTTTCTTTCTATACAGGGAATTTGCACCTGCCCGCCAACCGGATCGCAGGTCAACCCCAGATGGTGCTCCATCGCAATTTCCGCAGCGCTTAATACCTGCCCGACGGATGCGCCCATCAGCTCCGCCAGCCCTGCCGCCGCCATCGAACATGCGACGCCGATTTCCCCCTGGCATCCCACTTCCGATCCTAAAATCGACGCATTCTGTTTAAACAACAGCGCGACGGCACCTGCCGTAAGAAAAAAACGGGTGATGGCGCCCGCGTCCAGCGGACAAACAAACTTATCGTACCAGCTTAGTACCGCCGGAATAATGCCGCTTGCGCCATTCGTCGGCGCCGTGACAATCTGCCCGCCTGCCGCATTCTCTTCACTCACGGCAATAGCAAACACGTTAACCCAGTTCAGGGTCGTCAGAAAATCCGCTGCCGAAGGCTTCATACACAACGATTTATGCAATGCGCAGGCCCGACGCGGGATCTGATAAGGGCCGGGAAGCAGCCCTTCGGTATGCAGGCCACGGTGAACGGCCTGCTTCATAATCTCCCAGACCTGCGTTAAATAGCGCTGTAATGAGGGCTGAGAATGGCTGTTCAGCTCATTTTTCATCATCAGCGCCGCAACGGAAAGCCCGTTGCGTTGGCACAGCGCCTGCAACTGCGCGGCGTTGCGAAAGGCAAAGGGAGAGGCGCGTGTCTGATCTGTCGCCACGGGCGCAGACTCACCGTATTTTCGTACCTGCCCGGCGCCGGTCGAAAACCACGTCTCCTCGTATAACGTAAAGTAATCATCTTTGGCGCGAAAGGTCATCGCATAAGGATGTCCGGGATGCGCATGGTGATTCGCAATAATTTTCACCGCCACTGTCACCGTACTGTTCGCCGGGGCTGGCACGTCAAGCATACCGTCATTTTCCGCACGCCTGATGGCGGTCAGTTGCATACGTAAATCCACCTTCTCCGGCTGATTTCCCAGCAACCCCAGATAAAGCGCGGCATCAACATTGTGGCATTTACGGCTTAACGATAATGCGCCAAACAATTCAATTTCAATATTCCTGAGTAACGGCAGCGTATCCTGCCGTTTTAGCTGCGAAATGAAATTGCAAGCCGCACGCATTGGCCCCACGGTTCTTGAACTGGATGGACCTATCACAATTTTGAATATATCAACGCAACTTTCCATTTTTATATATGTATTCCTAAAAAAAGCGCAGGGTGGGATGGCGATAATATACCGTAATCAACATATTAAAAATGATACTTTTCATGCTTATTCATTATCAGGTATTAAAAACAATACCATTTTATCTTTTCTTTAACATTCATATCTGTGATAGCACGACGCACAAGAAACAAACGCCGCCCATTATAATAAAGCGCAATGTAAAGGAGCAACATGATGGCAATAACTTACTTCGTCACATCAACAAACACAGAGCAACTTCAGGCGTGGTTATATAATGATTTTCTTCGTTCTCACGCAATGCAATGTCATTATTTATTAGAGCGTCGGCATCTGGCATTAATCAATAAGGATTATTTAAAACTTACGCTACCCGATGAAATGCTGACGCAGGCTATTTATCAGAAATTACGCGCTGCATCACTGCAATTGCAGTTTGATTTTTTTGTCAAACCTCAGAGCATCCTCACAAAGGGACTGATTGCATTTGATATGGACTCAACGTTTATTGAAGAGGAAGGCGTGGATGAAATCGCTCACACGCTTGGCATCTCTGCGCAAATCGCGGAGATGACCCAACAGGCGATGGAAGGGAAAGTAGATTTCGACACCAGTTTTACCCGCCGTATTCGCATGTTAAAAGGCACGCACTGTGATGTCCTCAATGCCGTTTGCGATCGAATGACGATTTCCCCCGGCCTTGCCGCTATGTTGCCGGTACTGAAAAACAAAGGGTTTAAAACGGCCATTATTTCCGGTGGTCTGGATATTTTCACCCAACGACTGAAAGAAAAGTATCAGCTCGACTACGCCTTTTCCAACACGGTTGAAATAAAAGATAACGTCCTGACGGACAATATTACCTTCCCGATCATGAATGCCGGGAAAAAGCGGCAAACGCTCTCTGCGCTGGCAACACAACTCAACCTCGCTGTACACAACATTATTGCCTGCGGCGACGGCGCAAACGATCTGCCGATGCTAACGTACGCGGGAACCGGTATCGCGTGGCGGGCAAAACCCGTTGTCAGAGAAACAATCCATCACCAGATTAATTTTCATGGATTCGAATCACTTCTGTTCTTTATTGAAGATGAATTATAACCACATTTCCGTCGCCGGAAGGGAAACTCACGATGAACATAAAAGCATTTATTTTCAGTCAGGCCGATCGGCCTGTTATGAACGCGAAAAAAGAGATTGATCATACTTATAAAAAATTTCGCACAGAGATCATCACCTCGGTATTTATCTCTTATGCCGTATTCTATCTGACCCGTAAAAACTTTTCTGCTGCGATGCCAGCCATGCTGGCGGATACGTCGCTAACCGCAGAAGATTTCGCCATCATGTCCTCCATTTTTTACATTCTTTATGGTTCCATGAAATTTGTTGGCGGCATGCTGGTTGATAAAATTAACCCTAAAGCCATGACCGGCCCGGTGCTGATTGGCGTCGGCATCGTCAATATTCTCTTTGGCTTTTCCGATAGCGTCGCGGCGTTCTACGTATTGTACAGCCTCAATGCGATTCTCCAGGGCACCAGCTTCCCGCCAATGGCGAAAATTATGGCCTCCTGGTTCTCAAAAAACGAACGCGGGCGCTGGTGGGCAATCGTTGAAGCAGCGCATAACATTGGCGGCAGCCTTGCCCCGCTGCTCACCAGCTTCGCCATTGCCTTTAGCGGCAGCTGGAAAATGGGCTTCTATGTCCCTGGGGTCATTTCCCTTCTGATGGGGGTCGTCGCGCTGTTTACGATTCAGGATCGTCCCGGCACCCTCGGGCTACCCAATGTCGGCGAATGGCGTAACGACCCTACCGAGCTTGCACAGGTAAAAGCCAGCCCGGTCAATCTGAGCTTCTGGCAGGTGTTCGTTAAATACATTCTGACCAACCCACTGGTATGGATCATCATCGTAGGCGATATGTCCGTGTATATTGCGCGCACTATTCTCAATGACTGGCCGCAAATCTATTACTCGCAGGTACACGGCTGGAGCCTGATTAAAGCAAACTCCATTATCTCGTGGTTCGAAGCTGGCGGGCTGGCAGGGGGATTGCTGGCCGGATATTTGTCAGACTTTATGTTTAAAAGCAACCGCTGGATGACGGGGTTAATCTTCGCCTTAATGCTCTGCGTATGCATCGTGCTTATCCCACTGGTGCAGGATACCTCTTACACCATCACCGCCGTACTTTTCACCATCATGGGATTTGCACTGTACGGGCCGCATATGCTTTTTGCCGTCGGCTGCCTGGACGTTACTCACAAAGATGCTGCGGGTTCTATTACCGGTTTCCGGGGATTATTCAGTTATGTTGGCGCGGCAATGGCCGGCGTACCGGTCATTCTGGTGAAAAATAGCTGGGAATGGTCTGGCGTCTATATTTACGCCTTCATCGCTATTTTATTAACCACGCTCTCCCTGGCGCTACTTTCTCGTCTCCATCGTCTGTAAAAAACGATAATCTATTGCCATAACGTAACAACGGAGGGTATCTGCCCTCCTTTTCATCCTTCATTTCTCCATTTTTTCTTCAAAATTTCCTCACATTTACGATCCGCCATCTTATTGATTTGAAATCCCTTTCCGTAAAAAACAAATAAACACAAATGATTTCAATTATCATTTGTGTTTACAAACATTCATTCTTTTGTACAATTCGTCCCGCTTATTCACCGCAAAGAGTACTTAAAAGACAAATACATACCGTTGTCATGGCCTTTTTTCATGGCTCGCAGTTTTACTCATTTAATGGAATGACAAAAATGACCATACCTCACGTTAAGGCTATCGCTGCCGCAGTATGCGCAGCGTGTCTCCCATCGCTCGTCTATGCTGCCGATCAGGACACCGTCGTTGTAACCGCCACGGGATTTGAGCAGAAAATCCAGAACGCCCCCGCGTCTATCTCCGTTATCACCAAACAGCAGATCGAAGACAAAGCCTATCGCGATGTCACCGATGCGCTGAAAGATGTGCCCGGAGTCGTCGTTACCGGCGGCGGCAGCAGTAGCGATATCAGCATCCGCGGGATGGCTTCGCAATACACGCTGTTCCTGGTCAACGGTAAGCGCATCAGCACGCGCGGCACGCGTCCGAACAGCGATAACTCCGGGATCGAGCAAGGCTGGCTGCCGCCGCTGGAATCGATCGAGCGTATTGAAGTTATTCGCGGGCCAATGTCATCGCTTTACGGTTCAGATGCGATGGGCGGCGTCATTAACGTGATCACCAAAAAAGTGTCCAACACGAAAGGCTGGACCGGCTCCCTGCATGGCGACGCCACCTTCCAGGAAGACAGGGACTCCGGTGATTTGTACCAGACCAACGCTTATGCGTCCGGCCCGCTGATTGACGGATTGCTGGGGGCGAAAGTGACCGGGCTGCTCTCTCGCCGTGCGGAAGACAAAATCGTCAATGGCTACAACGAGCAGCGCCTGCGCAACGGGGCTTTAACGCTTAACTTTACGCCGGATGATAAAAACGATTTTGACTTCGACATCGCGCGTGAATTGCAGGATCGCGACAGTACGCCAGGCAAGTCAATGGCAGAAGAAAGCTGCCGCAACGGTAGCTGTAAACCAAATAGCAAAAGCGAAAACCGCTATGAGCACACCACTTATTCCTTAACCCACAGCGGTTATTACGACGACTTCAACACCACCAGCTACATTCAGCAGGAAGAGACCAACAACCCCGGTCGCCAGATGAAGTCTTACAACACCATCTTTAATAACCAGAACCAGATCTTCCTCGGCGCGCATACCCTGACATTAGGTGGGCAGTATCGTTACGAGAAACTGAGCGATAACGGCAACCAGTTAAAAGCCTACGAAGACGTAAACAAGCTGACCCGCTGGAGCTGGGCGCTGTTTGCTGAAGATGAGTGGACGATGACCGACAGCTTTACGCTGACCGGCGGTATCCGTATGGATAAAGATGAAAACTATGGCGACAACTGGACGCCGCGTGGCTATGGCGTATGGCATCTTACCGATCAGTGGACCTTAAAAGGCGGCGTCTCTGCGGGCTACCGCGCACCGGATCTGCGCCAGTCCTCCCCGACCTGGGGACAGATTACCGGCGGCGGTCGTCTGAACGGTATTATTGTCGGTAACGCAGACCTGAAACCAGAAAAGAGCCTGAGCGAAGAGTTGGGCCTGCTGTGGGATAACGGAGATAACCTTAACGCTGGCGTGACGCTGTTCAATACCGACTTCAAAGATAAGATAACTGAAGTGCGTCGCTGCAACAGCAGTTCAGATCCGGCCTGTACTATTGGTGGTGAGAAATACGACTTTGTCAGCGATCGCGTCAACGTTGATAAAGCCAATATGCGCGGCGTGGAGTCCACCTTTGGCTGGAAGATCACCCGCGATCTCAACTGGACGGCGAACTACACCTATACCGAATCTGAGCAGAAAAGCGGCCAGTTCTCTGGCAAGCCGTTGAATAAAATGCCGAAGCATATGTTCAATACCACGCTGGACTGGCAGGCAACGCAGGATGTTGGCTTCTGGAGCCGTCTGAACTTCCGCGGCAAGACCTCCGAATACCTGAGCCGTACTTCAATGGCCCAGGGAACGCCGTCTTATACGCAGGTTGATGTTGGTGTGCGTTATTACGCGTACAAAAATCTGCTGTTAACTGCGGGCGTGTATAACGTTCTGGACAAACAGATCGATTACGAGACTTACGATACCATTCTCGACGGTCGTCGTTACACGGTTGGCCTGACTTATAACTTCTAAGTTCAGTACAACAAAAAGCCCCGGCATGATGAATGCCGGGGCTTTTTTATTTTACCTGCCGGATGTCCGGCCTACAAATGTTGCTCCTGTAGGCCTGATAAGCGCAGCGCCATCAGGCACCAGGTTATTTCTTCACACGCTCCGGGAAGTGCATTTCACTGTAGCGAACAAAGTGCGTTCCCTTTGTCAGCTTGTAGCCAAACCAGATAGCCAGGAACAGCGGAATCCCGATATAGGTTGCCGCTACGCCGCCCCAGTCAATGGTGTCTTTCAGGAAGGCTTCATAGTTCTGACCCAACGTGATGGTCAGACACAGCACAAACGCAAAGATCGGCCCCAGCGGGAAGAATCCAGAACGGTACGGCAGATCTTTCACATCGTTACCCTGCAACACATAGCCACGGCGGAAACGATAATGGCTGATGGCAATCCCCAGCCAGGCGATAAAGCCCGTCATCCCGGAGGTATTCAGCAGCCACAGGTATACCGTCTGGTTGCCAAACATCGACGTCAGGAAGCAAAGCCCCGCAATTACCGTCGTCGCATACAGCGCGTTACGCGGAACGCCGCCGCGTGACAGCTGCGCGAAAATACGCGGCGCTTTACCGTCACAGGCCAGGGTGTAGAGCATACGGGTAGACGCGTACATCCCGGAGTTACCCGCCGACAGCACCGCCGTCAGGATAACCGCGTTCATTACCGCCGCAGCGGAAAGCAGACCCGCATGCTGGAACACCAGAGTGAACGGGCTGACACTGATGTCTTTCACATCGTTACGCAGCAGGCTCGGGTCGGTATACGGGATAATCAGGCTGATAATCAGGATCGCGAACACATAGAACAGCAGGATACGCCAGAATACCTGACGCACCGCGCGCGGAATGTTTTTCTCTGGATCTTCAGACTCACCCGCCGCGATACCAATCAGTTCCGTCCCCTGGAAGGAGAAGCCGACAATCATCGCCACGCCAATCATCGCCGCAAAACCCCCGGCAAACGGCGCATCGCCGGTCGTCCAGTTGCTCCAGCCCACTGGCTGCGCCCCTTTGAAGATGCCGACGATCATCATGACGCCCACGATGATAAAGATAATGACGGTCGCCACTTTGATCAGCGAGAACCAGTATTCTGCTTCGCCAAAGCCTCTGACCGAGATGTAGTTCAGCAGGAAGATCACGCCGAGGAACAGCGCACTCCAGATCCAACCTGGCGTATCCGGGAACCACCAGTTCATCACCAGTTGTGCGGCCACGAGGTCTACGGCAATGGTCACCGCCCAGTTGTACCAGTAGTTCCAGCCGAGCGCGAAGCCAAAGCCTTCTTCAACATAGTTCTGACCGTAAGTCGCAAATGAACCGGATACCGGCATATACGCCGCCAGTTCGCCGAGACTGGTCATCAGGAAGTAGACCATCAGACCGATCAGGATATAAGAAAACAGCGCGCCGCCTGGACCCGCCGCAGAAATGGTTGCACCAGATGCAACGAAAAGACCCGTACCGATGGAACCGCCAATGGCGATCATTGTCAGGTGACGCGCCTTTAATTCGCGACGTAACGCGGGCGCTTCTGTGGTTTTAGTTTCGGAAACCATGTGAAAATGCTATCCATCCAAAAAATGAGGCGCGATTGTAGCAGACGAAACGCCATCCTTCCGGCACAAATGCGCAGTTATAAGAGACCTTCATGACTGGCCGCGGATTATAAGTAAAGTGTAGATCGGATAGGCGTTAAGACATTCGCCTGATGGCGCTACGCTTATCAGGCCTACAGGATCGACATTTGTAGGCCTGATAAGCGTTGAGTTTGTAGGCCGGATAAGGCGTTTACGCCGCCATCCGGCAAAGGACACTTATTCGCAGTAGCGCAGAAAACGCTGTAAGGCATTGGAAAGGTGTTTCTGGCGATGGTGGATTCGCCACAGGGTTCGCACCAGGCGCGGTAAAGGCACCGCGATTTCACTCAACGTTCCCGCCTGAAGCTGTTCCTCAATAACCCGCCGCGACAGGCAACTGATGCCCAGACCATGACGCACGGCGTGTTTGATCGCTTCGGAGTTACCCAACTCCATCGCCATTTCGAATTTTGGCAAGTGCGAAAGCAACAGGTAGTCAACAATCTCACGCGTACCGGAACCGCGCTCGCGCAGTATCCAGGGCGCGGCGGCAAGTTGTTCAAGCGTTACCGGCCCTTGCGCCAACGGCGAGGACGGTGCGGCAAACACCACCAGCTCATCGTCCAGCCACGGCTCAGAAATAATCTCAGTATTGTGGCACGGGCCTTCAATCAGGCCGATATCTACCCGAAAATCGAGCACCGCCGTAATGACATCCTGGCTGTTGCCCACGCTAAGTTCCAGCGGCAGATCGGGAAAGTCCTTCCTGTAACGGGCAATTACCGCAGGCAGGATGTAATTACCGATGGTGCTACTGGCATAAACGCGGATTGCGCCGTTGTCTTCCCGAAACAGTTGCTCAATTTCGACAGCCTGCTCCAGCAGCGCCAGCGCGCGCGGGTACAGCAAGCGCCCGTGTTCATTGACTACCAGCCGTTTCCCGACGCGGTCAAATAGCTGTACGCCAAGCTGACCTTCCAGATCGGTCAATGCCGCGCTTACGGCCGACTGCGACAGCGACAGCATGACAGATGCCTGGGTCGTCGAGCCGCTTTTTAGCACCTCAGTAAAAACTTCTAGTTGTCGTAGCGTGATATGCATTGTTGTTTTCCACTGGCAGGCCGTCGCTTACCACTTATAAAGATTAATTATAAATATATAATCAATTTTATTTTTAAACCAGTTCGCCATAACATTTTACCCATATAGAGGAGAAGGTTATGACAGAACTCACCTTACAGAATCACCATCGTACAGTGTGGCATTTTATACCGGGGCTTGCCCTGAGCGCAGTTATCACAGGGGCCGCCCTGTGGGGTGGATCTATTCCTGCCGTCGCGGGAGCCGGGTTCAGCGCCCTCACCTTAGCCATCTTACTGGGAATGGTCATCGGCAATACGGTGTATCCGCAAATCTGGAAAAGCTGTGACGGCGGCGTGCTGTTCGCTAAACAACATCTATTACGCCTGGGGATCATTCTCTACGGGTTTCGCCTCACCTTCTCACAGATTGCAGACGTGGGCGTCAGCGGGATTGTGATTGATGTACTGACGCTCTCCAGCACTTTTTTACTCGCCTGTTTCCTCGGGCAGAAAGTGTTTGGTCTGGACAAGCACACCAGTTGGCTGATTGGCGCCGGAAGCAGCATTTGCGGAGCGGCGGCAGTGCTGGCAACGGAGCCCGTCGTTAAAGCGGAGGCCAGTAAAGTTACGGTGGCCGTCGCGACGGTGGTGATTTTCGGTACGCTGGCAATCTTCCTCTACCCGGCAATGTATCCGCTGCTGGCGCACTGGTTCAGCCCGGAAACCTACGGCATCTATATTGGTTCGACCATGCATGAAGTAGCCCAGGTCGTTGCCGCCGGACACGCCATTAACCCGGACGCGGAAAACGCCGCGGTGATTGCCAAAATGCTGCGCGTAATGATGCTGGCGCCGTTTCTGATTCTGCTGGCCGCCCGTGTGAAACAACTTTCTCCGGCGACGGGCGCGGAGAAAAGCAAAATCACCATCCCGTGGTTTGCGGTGCTGTTCATCGTAGTGGCAATCGTTAACTCGTTCCATCTGCTGCCGCAGGCGGTGGTAAACATGTTGATTACGCTGGATACGGTTCTGCTGGCGATGGCAATGGCCGCGCTGGGTCTTACAACGCACGTCAGCGCGCTGAAGAAAGCCGGGGCGAAACCGTTACTGATGGCACTGGTGCTGTTTGTCTGGCTGATTGTTGGCGGCGGCGTGATTAACGTACTGATTCACCATCTTATCGCATAAAGCACTACATTTTGCCCCTGTTAACCCGCTATTATTGGAGAGTATTTTTTTCGAATACACGACATTATTCAAACCTGAAGAATAATGTGTATAGCGGGTTTAACAGGAGTCTTCCATGAAATATATCGGAGCGCATGTCAGCGCCGCTGGCGGGTTAGCCAACGCTGCAATTCGCGCCGCAGAAATTGACGCAACCGCATTTGCGCTGTTCACGAAAAATCAGCGTCAATGGCGCGCCGCGCCGCTCACTGCCCAAATCATTGATGACTTTAAGGCCGCCTGCGAGAAATACCACTATTCGCCTGCGCAGATCCTTCCCCACGACAGCTATCTGATCAACCTCGGGCACCCTGTCAGCGAAGCGCTGGAAAAATCGCGCGATGCGTTTATTGATGAAATGCAGCGTTGTGAGCAACTGGGGCTATCGCTGCTCAATTTCCACCCGGGTAGCCATTTACAGCAAATCCCGGAAGAGGAATGTCTGGCTCGAATTGCAGAGTCGATCAACATTGCCCTTGAGAAAACCCAAGGGGTCACGGCAGTCATTGAAAACACTGCGGGTCAGGGGAGCAATCTGGGATTCAGGTTTGAGCATCTCGCCGCCATCATCGACGGCGTGGAAGATAAATCCCGCGTGGGCGTCTGTATTGATACCTGTCACGCGTTCGCGGCCGGTTACGATCTGCGTACCACCGACGAATGTGAAAAAACATTCGCCGATTTTGAGCGTGTTGTGGGCTTTACATACCTGCGCGGCATGCACCTGAACGACGCGAAAAGCGCTTTTGGCAGCCGCGTTGACCGTCACCACAGTTTGGGCGAAGGCAACATTGGTCATGATGCATTTCGCTGGATTATGCAGGACGATCGTTTTGACGGTATTCCGCTGATTCTGGAAACCATCAACCCGGATATCTGGGCAGAAGAGATCGCCTGGCTGAAAGCGCAGCAAACGGCAAAGGTGGTTGCGTAATGATGAACGACAGGGAAAAGCAGATACTCAAGATCCTGCGCCGCAATCCGCTCATTCAGCAAAATGAAATCGCTGATATTTTGCAGATCAGTCGCTCACGCGTGGCGGCCCATATTATGGATTTGATGCGCAAAGGGATGATCAAAGGCAAAGGCTATATCCTCACCGAGCAGGAGTATTGCGTGGTGGTCGGGGCGATCAATATGGATATTCGCGGCGTGGCGGATATCCATTATCCACAGGCGGCTTCCAACCCTGGCAGCATTCACTGTTCTGCTGGCGGCGTGGGGCGCAATATTGCGCATAATCTGGCGCTGCTGGGTCGCGATGTGCATTTGCTCTCTGCGGTCGGTAGCGATTTTTATGGTGAAACGCTGCTGGAGCAGACTCGTCAGGCTGGCGTGAACATCTCCAGCTGTATCCGTCTGCATGGGCATAACACTTCAACCTATCTGTCCATCGCCAACCAGCAGGAAGAGACAGTGCTGGCGATTAACGACACCCACATTCTGCAACAGCTGACGCCGCAGTTGCTGAATAGCTCGCGGGATCTGATCCGTCACGCTGGCGTGGTGCTGGCGGACTGCAACCTGACGCCAGAAGCCATCGAATGGGTCTTTACCATTGCGGATGAAATCCCGGTCTTTATTGATACCGTTTCAGAGTTCAAAGCGGAAAAAATCAGGACCTGGTATTCACGCATTCATACGTTAAAACCCACGCAAAAAGAGCTGGAGATTCTGTGGGGAAAAGCGGTGCGTTCCGATGCCGACCGTGTACAGGCCGTCAATGACCTGCATCAGCAAGGCGTACAGCGAATCTTCGTTTGCCTGGAAGATGAAGCGGTCTTTTGTAGCGAGAAAAACGGCGAGCAGTTTTTACTCACCCCGCCGTCTCACACCCGCGTGGACAGCTTCGGCGCGGATGATGGCTTCATGGCCGGGTTGCTCTACAGCTTTCTGGAGGGTAGTGATTTTCGCGATAGCGCGAATTTCGCGATGGCCTGCGCGGCGTTATCGCGCGCCAGCATCAGTATTAACAACCCCACCCTCTCCGCCGATAACGCGCTTTATCTGCTGAAAACAACCCTGGCATAATGCCTGATGGCGCTTCGCTTATCAGGCCTACGGGGTGCGTTACTGTAGGTCGGATATGCCTGATGGCGCTGCGCTTATCAGGCCTACGGAGTGCGTTACTGTGGGTCGGATATGCCTGATGGCGCTTCGCTTATCAGGCCTACGGGGTGCGTTACTGTGGGTCGGATATGCCTGATGGCGCTACGCTTATCAGGCCTACGGGGTGCGTTACTGTGGGTCGAATATGCCTGATGGCGCTGCGCTTATCAGGCCTACGGAGTGCGTTACTGTGGGTCGGATATGCCTGATGGCGCTGCGCTTATCAGGTCTACGAGGTGCGTTACTGTAGGCCGGATAAGGCGAAGCCGCCATCCGGCAAAATCGTCTACTACAACTACGCCAGCCCGATAAAGAACCCCGCGATAGTGGCGCTCATCAGGTTAGAGAGCGTTGCCGCCGCCAGCGCACGCATTCCTAGCTGGGCGATTTCCGGCGCACGCTGCGGCGCAATCGCAGAAAACGCGCCCACCACCACGCCAATCGAACCAAAGTTGGCAAAGCCACACAACGCGAAAGAGATGATCGCTATCGTCTTCACATCCAGCGTACCGGCAGCTTGCAGATATGGAGAGAAGTTGAGATAAGCAACAAACTCGTTAATCGCCAGTTTTTGCCCAATCAGGCTACCGGCAAGCGTCGCATCGCTCCAGTCCACGCCCATAATCCAGGCCAGCGGCGCTAAAACCCAGCCGAAGATCCCTTCAAGAGTGGCGTGACCAAAGCCAAACCAGCCGCCAACGCCGCCGATGATGCCGTTAATCAGCGCGATAATGGCAACAAACGCCATCACCACCGTCGCCACACCGGCGGCGATTTTCAGCCCGGTCATCGCGCCGCTGGCCGCCGCTTCGATGATGCTTTTTGGCGGCGTTTCGGTAAATGACAGGTTTTCAAACGTCACCTTCGATTCTTCCGTCGCCGGGCTCAGCATACGGGCAAACAGAATGCCGCCAGGGATCGCCATTAAGGACGCCGCCAGCAGATAATCAATCGGCACCCCCATTCCGGCATAGCCAATCATCATCGAACCGGCGATTGAGGCCATGCCGCTACAAATGGCGGTAAACAGCTCATTACGATTTAGACGGTCGATAAACGGCTTAACAATCGCCGGGATCTCGTTTTGCCCGAGGAAAATGGTAGTGACCGCAACGAACGACTCGATCTTACTGATGTTCAGCGCTTTCTGGAAAATACCGCCGAGGATACGGATCAGCAGTCCCATCACGCCAATGTAGTAAAGCAAGCTGATCAGCGCAGTCACAAAGATGATGGCAGGCAACACGCGAAAGGCAAAGATAAACCCGGCGCCGTCAAACAGCACATCCATTTTTGGCCCTACTAATGAGCCAAAGATAAATGCGCTACCCGCGTCGCTGTAGGACATCACCTTGTGGACACCGAGCGCGGCCTGCTCCACCAGCCATTTCCCCGGCGGGAAATAAAGCATGATCCCACCGATGGCGATTTGCAGCACCAGCGCCGCGCCAACGGTACGCAGGCTGATACGTTTTTTATTCACTGACAGCAGAAATGCGATTGCCAGTAGTACCACCATACCCACAACACTTCTCATTATATCCATAATGATTTTCCCTTCATGCCAGGAAACCCGGCGTGAAAGCCAGGTTTTGATATCGCGGGCGACCGCTCTCTGCCCGTGCGTTTTTATCAGGCGAGGCGTTGATATTCCTTCGCTATTTCACAGGCCAGTACAGCGTTGTTGAACACCAGTTGGATATTGGATTTCAGGCTATCGCCGCCGGTCAGTTCCGCCACGCGCGCCAGCAAGAATGGCGTGCTTTCTTTCCCCACGACGCCCTGCTCTTCCGCTTCTTTCACGGCCTGATCGATCGCCGCGTTGATTTTCTCTTCCGCCATCGCAAACTGTTCCGGGATCGGGTTTGCCACAACCAGACCACCGTTCAGGCCGGTTTGCCATTTCACCGCCATTGCGCGGGCGATGTCTTGCGCGCTGTCCAGGCGAATACTAACGTCAAACGGACTGGTACGGCAGAAAAATGCCGGTAATGCCTGGGTCTGATAGCCAATTAACGGCACGCCAAAAGTCTCTAAATATTCGGTGGTTAATCCCAGGTCGAGAATTGATTTCGCCCCCGCACAAACTACCGTAACGTTGGTATGCGCCAGCTCCTGTAAGTCAGCAGAAATATCAAACGTATGTTCTGCGCCACGATGTACGCCACCGATACCGCCGGTTGCAAATACTTTAATTCCGGCCAGTGCGGCAATAATCATGGTGGATGCGACCGTCGTTGCGCCATTTTTCCCAGCGGCAACCACAAACGGTAAGTCACGACGACTGACTTTTGTAACGTTATGTCCTTCACGGCCTAATAATTCAATTTCGTCTTTATTCAGGCCCACTTTCATTACACCGCCAATAATGGCAATGGTTGCAGGCACGGCGCCATGTTTACGAATGGTTTCTTCAACTTCAATTGCCGTTTGCGCATTTTGCGGAAAAGGCATGCCGTGGGAAATAATGGTTGATTCCAGCGCAACAATGGGTTTCTTACTCTTTAATGCGTCCTGTACTTCTGGCGAAATTTGTAATAATTCAGAGGAAAGAGTTAATTCAGACATTCTGTGTTCTCCACTAACGATGTAACATTCGCGACAGATAAATCAGGGTTATTGGTATATTCACAGGCAAGCGCCATTGATGAACAACCCTGTGCAAATCGAACCGAATCTATAAAGGGTAAGCCGTCCATCCAGCAGGCGGCGAGTCCCGCCATCATGGCGTCGCCAGCGCCGGTCACATTGACGACGTTGGTTTTAATGGGAAGCGACCAGCCGTTTTCGCCGTTGATATCGCTGTAATAAACGCCGTCGCCACCCATACTAAGCACCAGACGGTTCAGGCCATGTTCATGAAACCATGCCGCAACGCTCCCGACATCTTCCCGCCCGGAGAGGGGAATGCCGCTGAGGGTTTCAGCTTCAAGCCGGTTGGGTTTCAGCGTGTGAATTTTGTCAAGTCGCTCGCGAATTTTGACACACTTCCAGGCAGAAACCGGATCAACAAATACCGGCACATCGCCCGCATTTTCCAGCACCCAGTTCAGTGCCTCTTCGCTGATATTACAATCGGCGACAATCACTTTTGCCCCACGAATAAAATCAGCATGCTGTGATAAAAATTCAGCCGAAATAAAGTCGGTAATGCTCATGTCATTTATGGCGACCAGCATTTCTCCGGTATTGTCGAGCAGGGATAAGTAACTTGACGTATTTTCTCCCGGCACAATCAGACATTTATCAACGTGCACACCGGATTGATTCGTTTGCGCCATTAATGACTGCCCATAGAAATCACTCCCGACGGCCGTCAGTAGCCATGAGTTTTTTCCCAGCAGCGCCAGATTATGCGCAATATTGCGCCCCACGCCGCCGGGGGTAAATTTTATTTTTCCCGGATTGGAGTCCGCATAATTTAAAGAAGCATGCGAATACCCGGCAACATCCATATTGGCTGAGCCAATCGTCACTATGTATTCCGTTTCACGCATAGAACGTCCTCTGGCATTAAGCTGCCATAACAATGAGTTCGTTAAGAATAACCACCGCCACAATCGAGATTATTAGAGCACATGTTCATATTAAAACACATGTTCATGATATGCGTGTTTTTGATAAAGTAAATCCATCCGCAAGCCCTAAAGCGAATAGATATGAACAGAGTCACAATTTTTTATAGATACAGTTTGCAAGGGAGGAAAAAGTTGCGAGCCAGGACACAAAATGGGGGGGGATAAAAAAGGCAGAAAAATGCCGGATGGCGACGCTAATGCGTTTTATCCGGCCTACAGGATCGGTATCCGTAGGCCGGATAAGGCGCTCACGCCGCCATCCGGCACAAGGTTTTACATTATGCCGCTTTCGCGATAACTTCAGCTTCCGGGCGTTTCAGGAACGCATAGGCCAGACCGGCAACCAGCGTACCCGCAACAATCGCCAGCAGATAGCCCAGCACCGGTGTAATCGCGCCAGGAATCAGCAGCACAAACAGACCGCCGTGCGGCGCCATCAGTTTCGCGCCAACCCACATTGAAATTGCGCCTGTCAGCGCGCCGCCGACGATACAGCATGGCAGGACACGCATCGGGTCGCGCGCCGCAAACGGGATCGCGCCTTCGGTAATGAAGCACAGCCCCAGCACCAGCGCGGCTTTGCCCCCTTCCTGCTGCGCCTTGTCGAACTTACGACGCGCAACCAGAGTTGCCAGCCCAAGAGCCAGCGGAGGAACCATGCCTGCCGCCATAATGGCCGCCATCGGCGCATAAGTCTGGGTACTCAGCAGACCAACACCGAACGCATACGCCGCTTTGTTAACCGGGCCGCCCATATCAGTACACATCATACCGCCGAGGATCGCGCCCAGCAGTACCGCATTCGCCGTCCCCATCGTTTGCAGCCAGTGAGTCAGCCCTTCCAGAATGCCGGCAACCGGTTTACCAATAAGGTAAATCATCGCCAGACCGACAATCAGACTGGAAATCAGTGGAATGATCAGGATCGGTTTCAGCGCTTCCATACTCTGCGGAAGTTTCAGTTTAGTGCTGATAAGTTTCGCGACATAACCGGCCAGGAAGCCCGCGATGATACCGCCGATAAAGCCAGATCCGGTGCTCACCGCCAGCATACCGCCGATAAGACCCGGCGTCAGGCCTGGACGATCCGCAATGGAAAACGCGATATATCCCGCCAGCACTGGCACCATTAGCGCGAAGGCAGAACCGCCGCCGATCTGCATCAGCGCCGCAGCCAGCGTACCTTCTTCTTTAAACGCCTCAATACCAAACGCAAAGGAGAGCGCGATACACAACCCACCTGCAACCACCATTGGCAGCATGTAGGAAACGCCCGTCAGCAGATGGCGATATGCGCCAGCGCTCTCTTTTTTTCCTTCTGTCGCGGCGGCCTGCGCTTTGCCCGTAGGCGCATACGGCGTCGCTTCCGCTACGGCTTTGTCCAGTTCCTGCGCGGTTTTCTTCAGCGCCAGGCCGGTTGACGTACGGTACATCGGTTTTCCGGCAAACTTCGCCAGATCCACTTCGATGTCAGCCGCCACGATCACCAGATCCGCTTCCGCAACCTCTTCCGGCGTGATGGCATTGCCTGCGCCCACGGAGCCGCGGGTTTCGACCTTCACCCACCAGCCACGTTTTTTCGCTTCGGTTTCAATCGCTTCAGCCGCCATAAAGGTATGCGCGACGCCTGTCGGACACGCCGTCACCGCCACGACGCGTTTCGGGCCGCTGGCCGCTGCCGGGGCGGCAACCGCTGTCGGCGCGCTGTATGGCGTCGCGTGTCCTTTCGCTTCATTGAGGAACAGTTCCGGGTGCGCCACGGCACGGGCAATATCGCCCAGCCAGACTTTTTTACCGTTCAGCGCGCTGTCATTCGGCACAGCGTCAGCCAACACAATGGCTAACTCTGCGTCATTCGGATTGTCGATAATTTCCAGATTTGCTTTATGTGCCGCCGCGCCGAGCAGGGTCTTCGCCATGTAAGCGCGAGCCTGGCCGAGATTGGCGTCAATAATCAGCAGCGTTTTCATTATGCCTCTCCTGCTGTCAGTTAAACGGTTTTAAGTCGACGCGCGCCATCATTGCGGCCAACTGAGGACGATCGGTAATGCCCACATTGCTCTGGCTTACCGCAAGCGCGGCAACGGCTGTCGCCAGACGCAACGTATGTTCACTGGATTCACGCATCAGCAGGCCGTAAATCAGACCGCCAACCATAGAATCCCCTGCACCTACGGTACTCACCACATCAACGGACGGTGGCTTCGCGATCCACTCGCCGGATGCGTTCACCCACAGCGCCCCTTCCGCACCGAGAGAGATCACCACATGCGCAATACCTTGCTCACGCAGGGCGTGCGCCGCGTCGATCACATCTTTCATTTCCGGCAGCTTACGGCCTGCCCAGATTTCTAATTCACGACGGTTCGGTTTCACCAGCCACGGCGCCGCTTTCAGACCCGCCACCAACGCTTCACGACTACTATCAAAGATAATGCATGGGCACTGGCTACGCAGACGCGTCATCCAGTCGGTAAACGCTTCCGGGCTGACGCCTGTCGGCAAGCTGCCGCTGACGCAGACCATATCGAACTGACCCAGCCAGCTCAGCGAATCGTTCACAAAACGTTCCCAGTCAGCCGGAGTCACGTCAAAACCGGAGAAGTTAAAGTCGGTCACTTCACCGTCTTTTTCCGTCAGCTTAACGTTGATGCGGGTACGCCCCTGCACCACCTGAAAACGGTTGGCAATGCCCAGCTCGCTGAACAACTGCTGGAAACCGTCCTGGTTGTCTTTACCCAGGAAACCGCCAACCGTGACATCAATACCTAAATCTTTCAGAACTCTGGCAACGTTGATGCCTTTACCCGCCGCATGCAGACCCGTGGTTTTCACCAGGTTCACTTCGCCGCGTTCAATCTCCGGGCAGAAACCGACCAGGTCGTATGCCGGATTAAGGGTGATAGTAGCAACACGTCTGCTCATTACGCGCCCTCCCCAAGACCAGCGGCAATGGCGTCGCCAATCGCTTTCAGCGCCTGTTCAGCATCTTCGCCCTGCGCCGTAAAGCGCAGGCGATGGCCTTTCTTCACGCCTAACGCCACCACTTTCATCAAACTGCGTCCATTTGCCGGTTTTCCGGTTCCATCAAGGTTTGCCACGGTAATTTCGCTATTAAATTGTTTAATGGTATTCACCAGCATGGTGCCCGGACGGGCGTGTAAGCCATGCTCATTGCGCACGACAAATTCGGCGCTCAGCACGTCGTCAGTCAATGCTTCATCACTGGTCAGCAGCGCCAGCACGGTGGCGGCATCCGCTTTCAGCAAACGGTCAGCTTTATTGTTCAGCAGCAGATCGCCAAGGCGCTTCAGCACGGCGACGGGCTGATCGTCATTCATCGCGACAGTCACCAGCAGCGCAGCCGCTTCGCCCTCTACGTCAAACGCCGTAGCCGCACGGCTCACAGCGATAGCGCTGCGCAGGTTGCCGTCCGCGCTGTCGTTCAGCCAGATGCCCTGGCCGAGATTCATCGGCTGTTCATTGATGGTTCTGGCGACAAACGCGGCATCCACAGCGCCTGCTTCTTTCAGGCGCGCGGCGTTCAGCGCCTGTAGCGTCACCAGGTCGCTGGCCGTCACATCCAGCGTCAGGGTGTCGTTATCCAGCTTCAGCTGTTCGCTCTGCTTTTCACCCATCAGCAACGCGCGCAGTTCTTCTGCCGTCGTGGCGGATTTCAGCTGTTCAGCCACAGCGTCATCGCTTAATACGTGCGTCAGTTGACGCAGCAACCCGAGATGCTCATCGGAGCTGGCGGCAATACCAATCGCCACATAGGCCACTTGCCCTTGGCCCCAGGTTACGCCCTGCGGAAACTGGAACACCTGCACGCCGGTTTTCAGCACCTGATCGCGCGTGTCGGTCGTTCCGTGCGGAATGGCGATACCGTTGCCAAGGAAAGTGGATGTCTGTTGCTCACGCGTCAGCATGCCGTCGACGTAGCCGTCTGCGACGTTGCCCGCCTGCACTAACGCAGCGGCAACCTGGCGAATGGCCTCTTCTTTGTTTCCGGCCTGTTCGCCCGGATGAATGTCCTGAACCGATAACTGGAACATAGTTCTCCTCTCCTGCTGAACATGAAACGATTCAGCTAACATGAGAAAAAAGGCGCTAATCTGACTTGTAACCAAAAACAAAATAGCGCTGAAACGTTTCAAGAAGTCTTGCGCTTTCTGCTTCAGCACGCAAGTAAAGTCGTAAAATTGATGACAGAATTTAGAGATAAAGCACACTTTTCATTCAGGAAGGTAATAAATGCTGAAGTGAATTGCCTGTAAAACGATCTGTTTCAGCACCGTCAGCATCTTCCCTTCATAGACTGAAATGCTATTTTGATTTTTTGTGGTGATTTTGATTTGGGCACCTGTTTATTTCCTGACGAGCAGCGTAAACTCCGCGTCTCTTCACACCACTGATACAGAAACATGCATAACACCCCCGTTGCCGCCACACCAAAAACGTTTGATTTGACGTCTTCGGCATTCCTGCTCGTCGCGTTTCTGACGGGTATCGCCGGTGCGTTACAGACGCCGACGCTCAGTCTTTTTCTGACGGATGAAGTACACGCTCGTCCGGGGATGGTTGGCTTCTTTTTTACCGGCAGCGCCGTTATCGGCATTCTGGTGAGCCAGTTTCTGGCCGGGCGCTCCGACAAAAAAGGCGATCGCAAAAGCCTGATCGTTTTTTGCTGTGTGCTGGGCATGTTGGCCTGCGTGCTGTTTGCCTGGAACCGCAACTATTTTATTTTGCTGTTCGTCGGCGTTTTCCTGAGTAGTTTTGGTTCGACCGCGAACCCGCAAATGTTCGCCCTTGCCCGCGAACATGCCGATCGCACCGGTCGCGAAGCCGTGATGTTCAGCTCGATATTGCGCGCCCAGGTTTCGCTGGCGTGGGTGATCGGGCCGCCGCTGGCCTATGCGCTGGCGATGGGGTTCAGCTTTACCGTGATGTACCTGAGCGCGGCGGCGGCGTTTGTCGTCTGTGGCGTAATGGTCTGGCTGTTTTTACCGTCAATGCGTAAAGATGCGCCGCTTGCTGCCGGAACCCTTGAAGCGCCGCGCCGTAATCGCCGCGATACGCTGCTGCTCTTTGTTATCTGCACATTAATGTGGGGAACCAACAGCCTCTATATCATTAATATGCCGCTGTTTATCATTAACGAACTGCATCTGCCGGAAAAACTTGCCGGCGTCATGATGGGGACTGCCGCCGGGCTGGAAATTCCCACCATGTTGATTGCAGGCTATTTTGCTAAACGTCTCGGGAAACGCCTGCTGATGCGGATCGCCATCGTGGCGGGGTTCTGCTTTTACGCGGGTATGCTGCTGGCGCACTCGCCTGTCGTTCTGCTCGGCTTGCAGTTGCTGAACGCAATTTACATCGGCATTCTCGGCGGCATCGGGATGCTCTATTTTCAGGATCTGATGCCCGGCCAGGCGGGTTCAGCAACCACGCTGTATACCAATACCATCCGCGTAGGCTGGATTATCGCCGGATCGCTGGCGGGGATTGCGGCGGAAATCTGGAATTACCACGCCGTATTCTGGTTTGCGCTGGTGATGGCTCTCGCGACGATGGTTTGTCTGGCACGCATTAAAGACGTTTAAGGCGCCGTGAGCGTTTCCAGTTCAATGAGGTAGATCATTGCCTGCGCTCTTGTCTGACCGCACATATCGGCGCTGGGTTGCAGGCCTGCGCAGACCTTTGGACGCAGCGGCGAACCGAAGATCTTACAGCGTTGATGTTCATCAAGCTGGACACACGGCGTGTTTGCGGGTTTACCGTCAGGCATACCCGGAATGGGGCTGGAGATTGAAGGCGCGGTGCAACATGCTCCGCAATCCGGGCGGCATTCCATACAGTATTCTCTATTCGTAAGCCACCGGACTGAAAGTGGGCGAACAGTATACACAAAATCATCCGGGATATGTGAATTCCACTTGCCTGAATCGCCCGGCGCGAGTAGTTTGACGCGATATTTTAGACATTCTCTACAACAGGATTTTTTCGATGCCAAGAGCGAACGAAATTAAAAAAGGTATGGTACTGAACTACAACGGCAAGCTGCTGATTGTAAAAGATATTGATATTCAGTCACCGACCGCCCGCGGTGCCGCGACGCTGTACAAAATGCGTTTTTCCGACGTCCGTACGGGTCTGAAAGTCGAAGAGCGTTTCAAAGGCGACGACATCGTTGATACCGTCACCCTGAGCCGCCGTGGCGTCGATTTCTCTTATATCGACGGCAACGAATATGTGTTCATGGATAAAGAAGACTATACCCCGTATACCTTCACCAAAGATCAGATTGAAGAAGAGCTGCTGTTTATTCCTGAAGGCGGAATGCCGGATATGCAGGTGCTGACCTGGGACGGTCAGTTGCTGGCGCTCGAACTGCCGCAGACGGTTGATCTGGAAATCGTGGAAACCGCACCGGGCATTAAAGGCGCGTCAGCCAGCGCCCGCAACAAACCCGCAACGCTGAGCACCGGTCTGGTGATTCAGGTGCCGGAATACCTGAGCGCCGGTGAAAAAATCCGTATTCACATTGAAGAACGTCGCTACATGGGCCGCGCGGACTAAGCGCCCGTTGCCGACGCACCAACAAAAAAGGACAGCCAGGGCTGTCCTTTTTTATGACCAACAGGTGTTACAGCAAATCGCGGAACTGGGTCTTTTTCAGCGCCAGTTCAACGCCACGAATTTCCGCCAGCCCTTTCAGACGACCAATAGCGGAGTAGCCGGGGTTGGTTTTCTTATGCAGATCGTCAAGCATCTGATGACCGTGATCCGGGCGCATTGGGATCGGACGCAGATCGCCTGCCAGCTTACGACGCTGTTCTTCCGTAAGAATTGCGGTAATCACCGCGACCATATCGACATCCCCTTGCAAATGCGCGCCTTCGTGGAAGGTTTTCGGGTTATCTTCACGGCAGGTTGAGCGTAAATGGGTAAAGTGAATGCGGTCGCCAAACGTCTCGATCATTTTCACCAGGTCGTTATCCGCGCGTACGCCGTACGAACCGGTACACATGGTGAACCCGTTGTTAATGCTGTCTACGGTTTCTTTCAGCCACTGCATATCTTCAATGGTAGAAACGATGCGCGGCAGGCCGAGGATGGGGCGCGGCGGATCGTCAGGATGCACCGCCAGGCGCACGCCGACTTCTTCTGCCACCGGCACAATCGCACGCAGGAATACCGCCATATTTTCGCGTAAATCCTCTTTGCTGATACCGTTATATTCCGCCAGACGCGCACGGAACTGATCCAGCGTATAACCCTCTTCAGCGCCAGGCAGCCCGGCGATAATATTCCGGGTCAGTTTTTCGATATCCGCAGCGCTCATGGCGTTGAAGTAGTCCAGCGCCTGGCGCTGCTCTTCTTCGCTGTAGTCCGCTTGCGCGCCGTCACGCTTCAGGATGTGCAGTTCGAAAGCCGCAAAGGCAATCTGATCGAAACGCAGCGCTCTGGAACCATCGGGCAACGGATATTCAAGGTCGGTACGCGTCCAGTCGAGAATCGGCATAAAGTTGTAGCACACGGTATCAATACCGCAGGCGGCCAGATTACGGATGCTTTGCTGATAGTTTTCAATCCAGGTCTGGTACTGCCCGGAGCGTGTTTTAATCTCTTCATGCACCGGAATACTTTCGACAACAGACCAGGTCAGCCCTTTCTCAGCCAGAATGGCCTGGCGCTTTTTAATCTCTTCAACCGGCCACACATCACCGTTCGGAATGTGGTGCAATGCCGTCACAACCCCCGTTGCGCCAGCCTGACGCACATCATCAAGCGATACCGGATCGTTAGGCCCGTACCAACGCCAGGTTTGTTCCATTGCTTCACCTCACAAGTTGTTATACCAAATTAGTTTACCTGAGTGATGACTACCATACAGGTATCGCGTAAATGGTCAACGCAGGGCGCATGATTGATTGATCCAGCTCACAATCCCCGGATAAATGCGGCATACCAATTCAATTTGGTGTCATATAACTTTACACTACCATTGTTAATTAATGGTTAATCAGGTGTGTTTTTAATGAAGACTATTGCCTCTGCCCCACTCCCGGAAGGCGTACTGACGCCCCGCTACGATCGACAACAACTACAAACCCGGATTGTGCACTTCGGTTTTGGCGCGTTTCACCGCGCCCATCAGGCATTATTGACCGACAGAGTGCTGAATGCGCAAGGTGGAGACTGGGGGATCTGCGAGATCAGCCTGTTCAGCGGCGATCGCCTGATGAGCCAGCTTCGCGAGCAGAATCACTTGTACACCGTGCTGGAAAAAGGCGCGAACGGCAATCAGGCGATTATCGTCGGCGCGGTCAAGGAGTGTCTGAACGCAAAGCTGGATTCGCTTGCCGCTATTATCGAAAAGTTTTGCGAGCCGCAGGTGGCGATAGTGTCACTCACTATCACCGAAAAAGGATATTGCATCGATCCGGCAACCGGTTCGCTCGACGTGTCAAACCCGCACATTATTCACGATATGCAACACCCCACGGAGCCGCACTCAGCGCCGGGGATTCTTGTGGAGGCCCTGCATCGTCGGCGTGAGCGCGGGTTGTCGCCTTTCACGGTTCTCTCCTGCGATAACATCCCGGATAACGGCCATGTGGTTAAAAACGCCGTTCTGGGCATGGCGGAAAAACGCGCGGCGGAGCTGGCGGCGTGGATTCAGCAGCACGTCAGCTTCCCGGGAACGATGGTAGACAGAATCGTGCCTGCCGCCACAGAGGAGTCGCTGGACGAAATTACCCGCGAGCTGGGCGTCGCCGATCCCTGCGCCATCAGTTGTGAACCGTTTATACAGTGGGTCATTGAAGATAACTTTGTGGCAGGCCGCCCGCAGTGGGAAGTCGCTGGCGTGCAGATGGTTGATGACGTGCTGCCCTGGGAGCAAATGAAACTACGCATGCTCAACGGTAGCCATTCGTTCCTTGCGTATCTCGGCTATCTGGCCGGGTTCCAGCACATCAGCGATTGTATGCAGGACAGCGTGTTTCGCGAGGCCGCTTACCGCCTGATGATGAATGAACAGGCACCGACATTGCGCATCACCAACGTCGATTTATCCCGCTATGCCGCCAGCCTGATTGAACGCTTCGCCAATCCGGCGCTGAAGCACCGGACCTGGCAAATCGCGATGGACGGCAGCCAGAAATTACCGCAGCGGATGCTGGAAGGCATTCGCGAACATCTGACGCGTGGGAGTGACTGGCCGCTGCTGGCGCTGGGCGTCGCAGGCTGGATGCGCTACGTCAGCGGCGTGGACGACACAGGTGCAACGATTGATATTCGGGACCCGCTCAGTGAAAAAATTCGCCTGCTTGTTGAAAGCAGCAGTGACGCGGAGCGGGTTAGCGCGCTGCTGTCGTTGCAGGAGGTTTTCGGCACGGATCTCGTGAAAAATCCCCTGTTTGTGCAGGCCATTGAGCAAGCCTGGCGGCGCATTGCGCAACATGGCGCGCATCAGGCGGTCATTGATACGTTAAAAAATTAACAATTTCTGTCTTTCCAGCGGACGAAAAAATTCTTCGTCCGCTCTGCCCTTCTCTTTTTCGTTTTTTTTCGCCAGGATTAGCACGAGCCGTTACGGCATATCATTATTCTGGAGCAGACGTGACCAAAACCAACCTCATTACCGGCTTTCTCGGCAGTGGAAAAACAACCTCTATTCTTCATCTGTTAGCCAACAAAGATCCTGCGGAAAAATGGGCCGTGCTGGTCAACGAATTTGGCGAAGTGGGCATTGACGGCGCACTGCTTGCGGACAGCGGCGCATTGCTGAAAGAGATCCCCGGTGGTTGCATGTGTTGCGTGAACGGCTTACCAATGCAGGTGGGGTTAAATACCCTGCTGCGCCAGGGCAAGCCGGATCGCTTGCTGATCGAACCGACAGGACTTGGTCATCCGAAACAGATCCTCGATTTGTTAACCGCGCCAGTTTACGAGCCGTGGATCGACCTGCGCGCCACGCTGTGCATCCTTGATCCACGTTTACTGCTGGATGAAAAGAGCGTCGCCAACGAAAACTTCCGCGACCAGCTGGCTGCCGCCGATGTCATCGTCGCGAATAAAACCGATCGCGCTACGCCGGAAAGCGAAAGCGCCTTGCAAACCTGGTGGCAACAGTACGGCGACAATCGTCAACTGGTTCATGCCGACCACGGGCAAATCAACGGACAGCTGCTGGATTTACCGCGCCAGAACCTGGCGGAACTGCCCGCCAGCGCCGCCCACACGCACCAGCATGCCGAAAGAAAAGGGCTCGCCGCGCTTAGCCTGCCGGCGCAACAGCGCTGGCGTCGTAGCCTGAACAGCGGCCAGGGGCATCAGGCCTGCGGCTGGATTTTTGATGCGGATACCGTGTTCGACACCATCGGCCTGCTCGAATGGGCGCGCCTCGCGCCGGTTGGACGAGTGAAAGGCGTTATGCGCATTAAGGAGGGTCTGGTGCGTATTAATCGTCAGGGCGACGATCTTCATATTGAGACCCAAAACGTCGCGCCGCCGGACAGCCGCATCGAACTCATCTCAGACCGTGAAACAGACTGGAACACATTACAGACCGCATTGTTGAAGCTTCGTTTAGCCGAGGACGCGTAAGGTTGCCTCCGTTTTACTGAATGGCGAGATGATAATGAAAACCCGGTATCCCCTCATACTGCTGATTAACGCTGCGGGTCTGGCGTTGTTTTTGTCGTGGTATATTCCAGTCAATCACGGATTCTGGTCTCCTCTCGACGCAAACATTTTCCACTTCTTTAACCAGAAGCTGGTTGAAAGCCGCGCATTTCTCTGGCTGGTGGCGATCACCAATAACCGGGCGTTTGATGGTTGCGCGCTGCTGGCGATGGGCTGCCTGATGCTGAGTTTCTGGTTAAAAGAGACCCCGGCGGGCCGTCGGCGTATTATCATCATCGGCCTGGTGATGCTTTTATCTGCGGTTGTGGTGAATCAGTTAGGTCAGGCGTTTATTCCGGTCAAACGCGCCAGCCCTACGCTGACGCTTGAAAATATTCACCGCGTCAGCGATCTCCTGCATATTCCAACCAAAGATGCGTCAAAAGACAGTTTCCCTGGCGATCACGGAATGATGCTGCTTATTTTTTCCGCATTTATGCTGCGTTATTTCGGAAAAGTCGCAGGTTTCATCGCCCTTATTATATTTGTGGTTTTTGCCTTTCCGCGCGTAATGATCGGCGCCCACTGGTTCACGGATATTGCGGTCGGTTCGCTGACAACGGTGCTGATTGGATTGCCCTGGCTGTTAATGACGTCGTTCAGCGATCGCGTGATACGGTTTTTCGATAATTATCTGCCCGGTAAAAACAAACAAAATTTAAACAAATAAATCACATCAATTAACATCGTCATCAGAGAGCGTTCTCACTCCTGATGGCGATCGTCGATTATTTCCCGCCCCGCCGTCATCTTCCTGTCATCTTCTTCCCGTTGAAAATGAACGTATTGCCTGTTATTCGCCTCATTTGCGTTTAATTTAGCCAATGCCACTAATTCACTTTCAGTATCATAATTTCTTATAAAAAATCCCGCCAAACTGCTCGCAATGGCAGCAACGATCGGGTAATCTTGAACTCGTTTTGCCTCGCTGGATAATTATTCTCTTTGCGAATAAATTTGTGCGTTCCGCCACAGATTTGACCTTAAAGAATTGTCTCATTGTGCGCAGGTAATTAGTCTCGTCACGTTTGGCATTTTTATAACGATATTTGTCGTTAAGGACTTCAAGGGAAAACAAACAACATGGTCAGGTCTCAACCGATTTTGAGATATATCCTGCGGGGAATTCCCGCGATTGCAGTGGCGGTTCTGCTTTCTGCATGTAGCACTACAAATACCGCAAAGAACGTGCATTCTGAGACGCATGCTGTGGGCAATGGAGATAACTCTTCACTGCAAGCCTCTCAGGATGAATTTGAAAATATGGTGCGTAACCTCGATGTTAAATCGCGGATTATGGATCAGTATGCTGACTGGAAAGGCGTGCGTTACCGCCTTGGCGGCAGCACCAAAAAAGGTGTCGATTGTTCCAGCTTTGTACAGCGTACATTCCGTGAACAATTTGGTTTAGAACTGCCTCGCTCAACCTATGAGCAGCAGGAAATGGGCAAATCCGTTTCGCGCAATAACCTGCGCACGGGCGATCTGGTTCTGTTCCGCGCCGGTTCGACGGGCCGTCATGTAGGTATCTACATCGGCAACAACCAGTTTGTTCATGCGTCTACCAGTAGCGGCGTTATTATTTCCAGCATGAACGAGCCTTACTGGAAAAAACGTTACAACGAAGGGCGCCGGGTTCTGAGCCGCAGTTAATTTTTCGTCTGACCGCTATCCCTTGGCAATCCTGACGAGACACATAAAAAGCACTGCTTCGGCGGTGCTTTTTTTGCGTTCTATCGCATCCCTGTAGAAAAGTATGACGATGCGGTTTAATCCAGGTTATAGTCTTTTAAATCAAGCATTTTAATCGCATTCGGTTACCTCAGGTAGAACCAGTAACTATGTTCACACGCGCCTCCTCGTCCTCGCGAAAAATCCTGCTCACCTGCATTCTCACAGGGGTCATCGTCGCGTTACTTATCAGTAGCCTGCAATTTTTAATGTCATGGCATAAACGTGAAGTCAAATACGACACGCTGATATCCGACGTACAACATTATCTGGTGAGCTACTTCGCCGACCTTAAAGCCACGACGGATGTGTTACAGCCCCTGACGCTTAATGACTGCCAGCAAGTCTCTTCCGAGCTGACCTCCCGCGCCGCTTTTAGCCTGAATGTGCGCGCCTTTTTGCTCGTCAAAGACAAAATCGCCTTCTGCTCGTCAGCGACCGGGCCGATGGACACGCCGCTTACCGACCTGGTATCCAATATCGACATCCGCAAAGAGATTGATATGGCGATACTTCCCGGCACGCCGATGATGCCGGATAAACCGGCGATGGCGATTTGGTATCGCAACCCGTTATTAAAAGAGAGCGGCGTATTTACCTCACTGAATATCAACCTGACGCCCTACCTTATTTACACCGCCCGGCAGGAAGATTTTGATGGCATCGCATTAATTATTGGCGATACCGTGCTCTCGACGTTTTCTTCGCATTTAATGACCGTGAAAGAGCTGTCGGGTACGCCTTCGCGCCAGGCGACAATAAAAGGGCTGCCGCTGAAGATACAGTTATACGCCGACAGCTGGACCTATAACGACGTGGGCTATGCCCTGCTGCTGGGCAGTATGAGCGGTATCATCGCCGCCCTGCTCTGCTACTACATCAGCTCTATCCGCCTGAAGCCAGGGCGAGAGATCCTGGTGGCTATCAAGCGCGAACAATTTTATGTGGTCTATCAACCGGTCGTTGATACCCAAACGCTCAGGGTCACGGGTCTGGAAGTGCTGTTACGCTGGCGTCACCCTACGGCAGGCGAAATCCCGCCTGACGCGTTTATTCATTATGCGGAAGCCCAGCAGCTTATTGTGCCGCTCACCCAGCATCTGTTTAAACTCGTGGCGCGCGACGCCCCCGCGTTGCAGAAGGTACTGCCTGTCGGGGCAAAGTTTGGCATCAATATCGCGCCTGACCACCTGCACAGCAACAGCTTTAAAGAGGACATCCGTCTCCTGGCGGAATCCTTACCGCCGCATCATTTTCAGATCGTACTGGAAATTACCGAACGCGATATGCTCAATCAACATGAAGCGGCTAAATTATTTGAGTGGCTGCACTGCGCTGGATTCGAAATCGCAATTGATGATTTTGGCACCGGCCATAGCGCCCTCATCTATCTGGAACGCTTTACGCTGGACTACCTGAAAATCGACCGGGGCTTTATTAATGCGATTGGTACGGAAACCGTGACCTCTCCAGTTCTGGACGCGGTGTTGATGCTCTCTAAGCGCCTGCATATGCTGACCGTTGCGGAAGGAGTGGAAACCCCGGAGCAGGCCCGATGGCTACGCGATCATGGCGTCAACTTCCTCCAGGGGTACTGGATTAGCCGCCCTTTAGCGCTTGAGGACTTCGTTCACTGGATGAATACCCGGCCCGCGCCGAAATGGTGACGGCACTCTTCTGCCCGAATGGATTCACAACAGAGGCTGCGTCACTTATTATTCAGGATTGACGCTTGCCTGACGGTGGCAGGTGATAAGAAAAGGAAACCATTTTCCGATGATTGCTCGCGTAATGCTTCTGTTTGTCGCCCTGGCCAGCTTTGGCGTACAGGCTCAGGCCATCAAAGAAAGTTACGCCTTTTCCGTGCTTGGCGAACCCAAATACGCCTTCAATTTTAATCATTTCGATTATGTCAATCCGGCGGCGCCAAAAGGGGGGCGGATAACGCTTTCCGCGACCGGGACATTCGATAATTTCAACCGCTATTCCATGCGCGGTAATCCTGGCGCACGTACCGAGCAGCTTTACGACACGCTTTTTACCACCTCTGACGACGAACCCGGCAGCTACTATCCGCTCATTGCTGACAACGCGCGATATGCGGAGGATTACTCCTGGGTGGAAGTGACCATCAACCCACGCGCCCGTTTTCATGATGGTTCGCCCATCACTGCCCGCGACGTCGCCTTCACCTTCCATAAATTTATGACTGAGGGCGTGCCGCAATTTCGTCTGGTGTACAAAGGCACGACCGTCAAAGCCATCGCTCCGCTTACCGTCCGCATTGAATTAGCCAAACCCGGTAAAGAGGATATGCTCAGCCTGTTTTCTTTACCGGTCATGCCGGAAAAATTCTGGAAGGATCATAAGCTCAGCGACCCGCTCTCTAAGCCTCCTCTTGCCAGCGGCCCGTACCGCATAACCCAGTGGAAAATGGGCCAGTACATTGTCTATTCCCGGGTAAAAAACTATTGGGCTGCTAATCTGCCGGTAAACCGGGGGCGCTGGAACTTTGATACCATCCGCTACGACTACTACCTTGATGACAACGTCGCGTTTGAAGCCTTTAAGGCCGGGGCGTTTGATCTGCGTCTGGAGAATGACGCGAAAAACTGGGCGACGCGCTACACCGGTAAAAACTTTGATAACCATTACATCGTTAAAGACGAACAGAAAAATGAATCCGCACAGGATACGCGCTGGCTGGCCTTTAATATTCAGCGTCCGGTATTTAACGATCGTCGCGTGCGTGAAGCGATAACCCTGGCATTTGATTTCGAATGGATGAACAAGGCATTGTTTTATAATGCCTGGAGCCGGGCAAATAGCTATTTCCAGAATACCGAGTATGCCGCCAGAAACTACCCCAGTGCAGACGAACTGGTCTTACTCGCGCCCATGAAAAAGGATCTGCCGCCGGAGGTCTTTACCCGGATTTATCAGCCGCCAGTCTCAAACGGCGATGGCTACGATCGGGAAAACCTGCTGAAGGCCGATAAATTACTCACAGAGGCGGGATGGGTACTGAAAGGCCAGCGACGCGTTAACAGCGCGACCGGCAAAACGCTGAGCTTTGAACTGCTGCTTCCGGCAGGCGGCAACAGCCAGTGGGTTCTTCCCTTCCAGCATAATTTGCAGCGTCTTGGCATCACGATGAACATCCGCCAGGTTGATAACTCGCAAATCACCAACCGTATGCGCAGTCGCGACTACGACATGATGCCGCGGCTGTGGCGCGCCATGCCGTGGCCCAGCTCCGATCTACAAATATCCTGGGCGTCTGAATACATTGACTCCAGCTATAACGCGCCAGGCGTGCAAAGCCCGGTCATTGATAAACTGATTACCCAAATCATTGCCGCCCAGGGCGATAAAACGAAGCTGATTCCCCTCGGGCGGGCGCTGGATCGGGTATTGACCTGGAATTACTACATGCTGCCAATGTGGTATATGGCGGAAGACAGGCTCGCCTGGTGGGATAAATTTTCCCATCCGGCCATTCGGCCGATCTACACCATTGGACTGGATACCTGGTGGTATGACGTCAACAAAGCGGCAAAACTTCCCGCCGCCAGACGACAGGGAGAATAAATGGGCGCCTACCTGATTCGACGTCTGTTACTGGTGATCCCGACGCTGTGGGCCATCATTACAATCAACTTTTTTATTGTCCAGATCGCACCGGGCGGCCCGGTTGACCAGGCGATCGCGGCCATTGAATTCGGCCAGTCTGGCGCCCTGCCCGGCGCCGGTAGCGAAGGCGTTCGCGCCAGCCACGCCCAGACCGGCGTAGGGAATATTAGCGACAGCCACTATCGCGGCGGACGTGGGTTAGATCCCGAGGTGATCGCGGAGATCACGCATCGCTACGGCTTTGATAAGCCTGTTCATGAGCGCTACTTTAAAATGCTCTGGGACTATGTTCGTTTCGATTTCGGCGACAGCCTGTTTCGCAGCGCATCCGTACTGACGTTAATCAAAGACAGTCTGCCCGTGTCCATTACGCTCGGATTGTGGAGTACGCTCATCATTTATCTGGTGTCGATCCCGTTGGGCATCCGCAAAGCGGTATATAACGGCAGCCGTTTCGACATCTGGAGCAGCGCTTTTATCATCGTTGGCTACGCTATCCCCGCCTTCCTGTTCGCCATCTTATTGATCGTTTTCTTTGCTGGCGGTAGCTATTACGACCTCTTCCCGCTGCGCGGCCTGGTATCCGCCAATTTTGATTCCCTGCCCTGGTATCAGAAAATTACCGACTACCTCTGGCATATCACGTTACCGGTACTGGCGACGGTGATCGGCGGGTTCGCCGCGCTGACCATGTTGACCAAAAACTCTTTTCTGGATGAAGTCCGCAAACAGTACGTTGTCACCGCGCGTGCAAAAGGGGTGAGCGAAAAAAACATTCTGTGGAAGCACGTTTTCCGCAACGCCATGCTGCTGGTAATCGCCGGTTTTCCCGCCACCTTTATCAGCATGTTTTTCACCGGTTCGCTGCTCATTGAAGTGATGTTTTCCTTAAACGGGCTGGGGTTGCTGGGCTACGAAGCGACCGTGTCACGCGACTACCCGGTAATGTTTGGCACGTTATACATTTTCACCCTGATCGGCTTGCTGCTGAATATCCTGAGCGATATCAGCTATACGCTGGTTGATCCACGCATTGATTTTGAGGGACGCTGATGCCGCGATTAAGCCCTGCAAACCAGGCCCGCTGGGCGCGTTTTCGTCATAATCGCCGGGGGTACTGGTCACTGTGGATTTTCCTGGTGCTGTTTGGCCTGAGTCTGTGCGCCGAACTGGTCGCCAACGATAAACCGCTGCTGGTGCGCTATGAGGGAAGCTGGTACTTTCCGCTGGTCAAAAACTACAGCGAAAGCGATTTCGGCGGGCCGTTCGCAACGCAGGCGGATTATCAGGACCCCTGGCTGCAAAAGCAGCTTGAAAACCACGGATGGGTGCTGTGGGCGCCCGTGCGTTTTGGCGCCACCAGCATCAACTTTGCCACTGATAAACCCTTCCCCTCTCCGCCGTCCGCACAAAACTGGCTGGGAACCGACGCGAATGGCGGCGACGTGCTGGCGCGCATCCTCTACGGCACGCGAATCTCTATCCTGTTTGGTTTGATGCTTACCCTCTGTTCCAGCGTAATGGGCGTGCTGGCGGGCGCGTTGCAGGGGTATTACGGCGGAAAAATCGACCTGTGGGGGCAACGGTTCATCGAAGTGTGGTCAGGAATGCCGACGCTGTTTCTGATTATTCTGCTCTCAAGCGTGGTGCAACCCAATTTCTGGTGGCTGCTGGCCATTACCGTCCTGTTTGGCTGGATGAGCCTGGTCGGGGTGGTTCGCGCGGAATTCCTGCGCACGCGCAATTTCGACTACATCCGCGCCGCGCAGGCGCTGGGCGTCAGCGATCGCAGCATTATCCTGCGTCACATGCTGCCCAACGCGATGGTCGCCACGCTGACCTTTTTACCGTTCATTTTGTGCAGCTCGATTACCACATTGACGTCACTGGATTTTCTCGGATTTGGCCTGCCGCTCGGCTCCCCTTCCCTCGGCGAATTACTCCTGCAAGGTAAAAATAATTTGCAGGCGCCGTGGCTTGGGATCACCGCGTTCCTGTCCGTCGCGGTGTTATTGTCGCTGCTGATTTTTATTGGCGAAGCAGTACGCGACGCGTTTGATCCCAACAAGGCGGTATAAGATGACGCATCCTCTGTTAACTATTGAGAATTTATCGGTAGGTTTTCGCCATCAGGAGAACGTGCGCACGGTTGTTAACGACATCTCTCTACAGGTTGACGCAGGCGAAACGCTGGCGCTGGTGGGCGAATCCGGCTCCGGTAAAAGCGTCACCGCGCTGTCGATTCTGCGGTTGCTGCCCTCTCCGCCTGCGGTGTATCTCGCGGGCGATATCCGTTTTCATGGCGAGTCATTGCTCCACGCCAGCGAGCAGACGCTGCGCGGCGTGCGGGGCAATAAAATCGCCATGATTTTTCAGGAACCGATGGTATCGCTAAACCCGTTGCATACGCTGGAAAAACAGCTCTACGAAGTGCTGTCCCTGCACCGGGGAATGCGCCGTGAGGCCGCCAGGGCCGAAATCCTGAGCTGCCTGGATCGCGTAGGGATTCGTCAGGCCGCGAAACGGCTGAGCGATTATCCCCATCAGCTCTCAGGCGGCGAACGCCAGCGCGTGATGATCGCAATGGCGTTGCTCACGCATCCTGAACTGTTAATCGCCGATGAACCCACGACCGCTCTGGATGTCTCCGTACAGGCGCAAATCCTGCAACTGCTGCGTGAACTGCAACGCGAACTGAATATGGGTATGCTGTTTATCACCCATAATCTCAGCATTGTGAAAAAACTGGCGGACGCCGTGGCGGTGATGCAAAACGGACGATGCGTGGAGCAAAACCGTGCGTTGCCGTTGCTTAGCGCGCCTGAGCATCCCTATACGCAGAAGTTGCTGAACAGCGAACCCACCGGCTCCCCGGTTCCATTGCCCGGTGAGTCGTCGCCGCTACTGGAAGTGAGCCAGCTTCGCGTCGCATTCCCGATTCGAAAAGGGGTTCTGAAACGCGTGGTGGATCATAACGTCGTGGTTAACGAGGTGAGTTTCGCGCTTCGACCCGGTGAAACGCTGGGGCTGGTCGGTGAATCCGGGTCAGGAAAAAGCACTACCGGTCTGGCCTTACTGCGGTTGATTCGCTCGCAGGGCAGCATCACTTTTGACGGCCAGCCGTTGCAAAATTTAACCCGCCGTCAGTTGCTGCCGGTTCGTCACCGTATTCAGGTGGTATTTCAGGACCCGAACTCATCGCTGAACCCCCGCCTCAACGTACTGCAAATTATTGAAGAAGGCTTACGCGTTCATCAACCGGCCCTTTCCGCCGGGCAGCGCGAAGAACAGGTTATCGCCGTCATGAAGGAAGTGGGTCTGGATGCTGAGACGCGCCATCGTTACCCGGCGGAATTTTCCGGTGGCCAGCGCCAGCGTATCGCTATCGCCAGAGCGCTAATACTGAAACCGTCGCTGATTATTCTGGATGAACCGACATCATCGCTGGACAGAACGGTTCAGGCACAAATCCTGGCGCTGTTGAAATCTTTACAACAAAAGCATCGCCTGGCTTACATTTTCATCAGCCACGATCTGCATGTTGTGCGCGCATTATGCCATCAGGTCATTGTACTGCGACAAGGAGAAGTGGTGGAACAGGGGCAATGTGAGCGTGTCTTTACCGCACCGCAACAGGAGTATACGCGTCAGTTGCTCGCGCTAAGCTGACGCTCAAAAAGGATTGTTGTTCGAAAAGGGTTCCGCTATCGCTACGCCGAAATTTTTCAGGCGGCAGGTCGCGGCAAATTCGTCCTGACGATTAACAAACAGGCACGGCTCGCCTTCGCACTCCAGAACGGAGCAAGGCACTTCGATGTCGCTAAGCGCCTGGCTAAGTGTATGCATCACCGGCCATGCGCTGTCGCCATCGGGGCTCAGGAGTTTGAGCGCCACCAGACTGTTTTCTGTGTTCTGCCCGTTTTGCGGAATCGGTTCAACTTTTGAACCTGCAAAACCCGTTGACCACCGATAGTTCTGCGGTAAACGATGAATGATTGAGAGTTGTAATGTAGTCACTTTCTTTCCCCGGAAGCACATTCACTTCACAATTTATTTACATCCATATTAACACATCATTGACAACCCGTCCTTAAACAGATCGAAAACGCTTACATCCCTGGTCTGAGCGGCCTGTACAGCCCGTTATTAAAATATTTTTTGCCAGTGCCGGACGTATTTGCGGGCTATATGTACCCGTTTCTGCGATCTAACTCAACCTTTTTAACTACAATGATGTGACTTTTTACATAAATTGATTTTACATAAAATAAACATAAATGGAAAAAATGATGGATTTGACGTTGATGTACGTCAACAAAGGAAGCCTTCCGGCTTCCATGTTGTGTATTAGATCACCGTTTTTTCGGGCGGCTGGCGTAGAGATAGAAGAGAATGGAGCAGGTTGCGCAGAAAGCAATCGACCAAATCATCGGCCAGGCGGAGGTAAAGGTTGCCAGCGACAGCAGCGCCCCAACAATCGCGCCAATGCCAAACCGGAACGTACCGGCCAGCGACGAGGCGGTGCCCGCCATATGCGGAAATTCATCCAGAATAACGGCCATCGCGTTTGAAGAGACCATAGAAACGCATCCAACAAACGCCGCGACGCCAACCACCAGCGCCCAAAAGCCCACGCCAAACAGCGCGCTGAATACCATCCAGGCCGCCATCACAAACTGAATCCATAACCCGGTACGGAACATATTCAACGCCCCAACCCGGCGCACGAAGCGGCTGTTGATAATGGTCATCACAAACAAGAACACAATGTTCAGCGCAAAGTAATAGCCAAAATGCTGCGGCGACACATGATTAATCTCGATATACACAAACGGGCCGGCGCTGAGGAACGAGAACATTCCTGCAAAGCTAAATCCGCTGGCCAGCATATAGCTTAGTACGCGTTTGTGTCGGAACAGCGAGGCAAAGTTCCCTATCGTGGTACGAATATGGAACGGCTGACGGCGTTCAACGGGAAGCGTCTCGTTAATCAACAAGAAGATCATCACCGATGCCAGAATCGCCGCCACCGCCAGAATCCAGAAGATGTAATGCCAGCTCAACCACACCAGAACCCACCCACCAATAATCGGCGCCATCAGCGGCGCGATTGTCGTCACCAGCATGACGAATGACATCATGCGGGAGAACTCTTCTTTCGGGTAGATATCGCGCATCAGAGCATTGATCACCACGCTCGCCGCAGCGGCGGCAAGACCGTGGAAGAAACGCATGATGATCAACTGGTCGATAGTCTGCGCCAGCGCGCATGCCACCGCCGCCGCCGCAAACACCAGCGTCCCGCCGAGGATAACCGGCTTGCGCCCGAGACTGTCCGCCATCGGGCCGTAAATAAGCTGCCCCACGGCGAACCCCAGAATATAGGTACTGAGGGTCATCTGCGCGCTGCCCGCCGGTACGCCAAACTGGGCAGAAATCACCGGCAGCGCCGGAAGATACATATCAATCGACAGCGGCATCAGCATGGCTAACAGGCCAAGGATAAAAACAATGGCAAAGGATGAGTGCTGCCGGGTGGTCACAAATGAACTCCTGAATTTAGCGGGACGTAAAGCGCCTGGCTCACCGGGTCTATAAACCGACGCTGGCAATTTCTTCTTCGGTCAACGGGCGATACTCGCCAGGTTCGAGGTCGTCATCCAGCACAATTGCGCCGATGCGTTCGCGGTGCAGTTCGACAACATGGTTCCCCACGGCGGCGAACATCCGCTTCACCTGGTGGTAGCGCCCTTCGCTAATGGTCAGACGCACCTGCGTCGGGGTGATCACCTCCAGCACGGCCGGTTTGGTGAGGTCTTTCTCATTATGCAGTTGCACGCCTTTGGCAAACTGTTCGGCGGTATCCGCAGCTACCGGCGATTCCAGCGTGACCAGATAGGTTTTCTCACAATGATGGCGCGGAGAGGTGATCCGGTGTGACCACTGACCATCATCCGTCATCAACACCAGTCCCGTGGTGTCGATATCCAGCCGCCCGGCGGCATGCAGCTTGTACGCGACAGGTTCATCAAGGAAATAGAGTACCGTGGGATGATCCGGGTCGTCCGTTGAACAGACATAGCCCTGAGGCTTATTAAGCATAAAGTAGCGCGGGCCATTTTGCTGAACCAGCGTGTTGCCATCGTACTCGACATTATGTTCTGGCAGGAGTTTAAACGCCGCGTTTCGGATGATTTCGCCATCGACGGTAACACGGTTACTACGAATCTCACGCCCGGCAATAGCACGGCTGACGCCGAGTTGCTGAGCGATAAATTTATCAAGTCGCATGAGTTTGATTTTGCCTGTAATAATACGGAAATCGGGCATAACGCCCGAAAAATGAAGCCGTTGTCCATCCAGTATAACGGGCTCTAACCATCGCTCAAGGGAAATGATTCATGGCATACTATTCCCTGTACCGTTCATCGTAGTGAGACCATGATTTTTACACTTCGTCCTTACCAGCAAGAAGCCGTGGATGCCACGCTCAACCATTTTCGCCGCCACCGCACGCCTGCCGTGATTGTCCTGCCAACCGGCGCAGGCAAAAGTCTGGTGATTGCCGAGCTGGCGCGAGTGGCGCGTGGGCGCGTGCTGGTGCTGGCGCATGTAAAAGAGCTGGTCGCGCAAAACCATGCCAAATATTGCGCGCTGGGGCTGGAGGCCGACATTTTCGCCGCCGGTCTGAAGCGTAAAGAGAGCCACGGCAAGGTGGTGTTTGGCAGCGTGCAGTCGGTCGCCCGTAACCTTGACGCCTTCCAGGGCGAGTTTTCGCTGCTGATTGTCGATGAATGTCACCGCATCGGCGACGATGAAGAGAGTCAGTATCAGCAAATCCTGGCGCACCTGAGTAAAGTGAATCCCCACTTACGTCTGCTCGGCCTGACGGCCACCCCTTTCCGGTTAGGCAAAGGCTGGATTTATCATTTTCATTACCACGGCATGGTGCGCGGCGACGAAAAAGCGCTCTTTCGCGACTGCATTTATGAGTTACCGCTGCGCTACATGATTAAACATGGTTATCTGACGCCGCCGGAGCGTCTGGATATGCCCGTGGTGCAGTATGATTTTAGCCGCCTGCAGGCACAGAGTAACGGCCTGTTCAGCGAAGCTGACCTCAATCGCGAGCTGAAAAAGCAGCAGCGCGTGACCCCGCACATCATCAGCCAGATTGTTGAATTTGCCCAAACCCGCAAAGGGGTGATGATTTTCGCCGCCACCGTCGAACATGCCAAAGAGATTGTGGGTTTGCTGCCCGCCGATGATGCGGCGCTGATTACCGGGGACACGCCGGGCGCAGAACGCGACGTGATGATTAACGATTTCAAAGCCCAGCGCTTTCGCTACCTGGTGAACGTCGCCGTGCTGACGACCGGGTTTGACGCGCCGCATGTCGATCTTATCGCTATCCTGCGCCCGACAGAGTCAGTCAGTCTTTACCAACAAATCGTGGGGCGCGGTCTGCGGCTTGCGCCTGGAAAAACCGACTGTCTGATCCTCGACTATGCCGGAAACCCACACGATCTGTATGCGCCGGAAGTGGGCACGCCAAAAGGAAAAAGTGACAACGTTCCCGTGCAGGTGTTCTGCCCTGCCTGCGGGTTCGCCAATACCTTCTGGGGGAAAACCACCGCTGACGGTACGCTGATTGAGCATTTCGGTCGCCGCTGCCAGGGCTGGTTTGAAGATGATGACGGGCATCGCGAACAGTGCGATTTTCGCTTCCGCTTTAAAAACTGCCCACAATGCAACGCGGAAAACGATATCGCCGCCCGGCGCTGCCGGGAGTGCGACACGATTCTGGTCGACCCGGACGATATGCTGAAAGCGGCGCTAAAACTCAAAGATGCGCTGGTATTGCGCTGTAGCGGGATGGCGTTACAACACGGGCATGATGAGAAAGGCGAATGGCTGAAAATCACCTACTACGATGAGGACGGCGCCGATGTGAGTGAGCGCTTCCGATTGCAGACGCCCGCTCAACGCACCGCCTTTGAACAGTTGTTTATTCGCCCGCATACCCGCACGCCGGGTATTCCGTTACGCTGGATTACTGCGGCGGATATCCTGGCGCAACAGGCGCTGCTTCGCCACCCTGATTTTGTCGTCGCCCGCATGAAAGGCCAGTACTGGCAGGTGCGCGAAAAAGTCTTCGATTATGAAGGCCGCTTCCGGCGGGCACATGAATTGCGCGGTTAATCGTACTTTTGATTGATGTGATAGCCATTTGAGTATAGAATCTCGCCCGCTTTTGCATACGCAAAGCAGATCACTTACCTGTTGCTGGGTCGCCTGTAACAGGAATTATTTAAGAGAGATTTAAATGTTTACTATCAACGCAGAAGTACGTAAAGAGCAGGGTAAGGGTGCGAGCCGCCGCCTGCGCGCCGCTAACAAGTTCCCGGCAATCATCTACGGTGGCGCTGAAGCCCCGATTGCTATCGAACTGGACCACGACCAGGTTATGAACATGCAAGCTAAAGCTGAGTTCTACAGCGAAGTTCTGACCATCGTTGTTGACGGTAAAGAAGTAAAAGTTAAAGCTCAGGCTGTACAGCGTCACGCGTTCAAGCCGAAGCTGACTCACATCGACTTCGTTCGCGCGTAATCGCCAACAAGTTGAAGAAAAACCCCGCCACGGCGGGGTTTTTTTATGGTGCGCGACAAGGCGATGAACCGTAAGCCGGATAAGGTGCCTGACCGCTATCCGGCGTTACAACACATAACGTCAAAACCGTTAATTACCGCCGGACGTCCGACGCTGGAGCTGATCGCGCAGGTTTGGCGGCGTGCCCTTGATCGTCAGCGTATCGGTCGCCGGGTCCCAGAAAATCCGCTCGCCTAACAGCATGGCGTCGAAGTTGATGGTTAACCCACCGCCGCTCCCGGCATATTTCGTCAGCTGACGCAGCGTGCTGCGGTCTGCCGGGAAACTCTCTTCCAGCTCATAGCCTTTGTCAGCGGTAAATTCTCTGAAGCTGACTTCGCTGACGCCGGATAACTCTTTCGACAGCGATTCAAGCTCAATCTCTTCACCAGACTGCAATTGCTCATTGCAGTAGCTGTACACCTGCTGACGGACATTCTGACGTTCAGCTTTGTCCAGTTGCGCTTCTGCGGTGAAATCGTCCACCGCCTGCAACAGCCCCCGGTTTTGCGCTTTCGCGTTCAGCCCTTCGCTGGCGCCCAGGAAATCCATAAAGAAATCGGCCACTTTGCGCCCTACCCGGCCTTTCAGGAAGGTCAGATAACGGGTGGATTCCGGGTTCGTTTCCCATTCGGTCAAATCGATACGCGCCACAATATCCGCATGGTTAATATCCAGATAGTGCGTCGGGTTGATATCCAGGTTCTCATTCACGCGCATGCTGCTTAAGTTGTTCAGCACCGCCACCAGCAGATACTCCACCGCCAGATAACGGTAATGGCAGAACAGGACAATACCGCCGTCCGCAAACGGGTATTTTGCCAGTTCGTCGCGTAAACGGCCGGTCGCCGCACGGCTAAAGGCAAGAAAATCCTCCTCGCCCTGACGCTGCAACCGCAGCGTTTGCGCCAGTTCACTCTCTTCGCTGAACAGGCCGTACGCTTTGTTCTTGGCGCTATAGACCCGGTGCAGTTCAGCCACCATATCGACAACGGTGGTTGTCGGCTCCAGTAATGAATCGCGCAAGACCAGCTCAAGATTTTGCTCATCACGTTTGATAAGCTGGTGCAGGGCAATCTGGTTGATATCCAGACTCATGATAAACTCTCCTTTATGACCGGGCGGTATTCAATCACCTGACGGGCGGTGACGCAACAGGAGATAAAAAAGCAGAAAAAAAACTGTTGCTACGGTAATATGTTGCCCTTTCATGAACAAACTGATTGCGATTTATGCCACAACACTCCCGCTATAGTGACGAACACGTTGAACAATTACTGAGTGACCTGCTCAACGTACTGGAAAAACATAAGGCACCGACCGACCTTTCCCTGATGGTGCTGGGAAATATGGTCACCAACCTTATCAACACCAGCATCGCACCGGCTCAACGCCAGGCGATTGCGAACTCTTTTGCCCGCGCATTACAGTCTTCAATTAACGACGACAAAGCGCATTAAGGGAAACGAACGGCTATTTATGGTAACTCATCGTCAGCGCTACCGTGAAAAAGTCTCCCAGATGGTTAGCTGGGGGCACTGGTTTGCACTGTTCAACATTCTGCTGGCCATGGTGCTCGGTAGCCGTTACCTGTTTGTCGCAGACTGGCCGACAACGCTCGCAGGGCGTATTTACTCGTACCTGAGCATTGTCGGGCACTTCAGCTTTCTGGTGTTCGCCGCCTACCTGCTGATCCTGTTTCCTCTGACATTTATTGTCATGTCTCAGCGGCTGATGCGTTTTTTGTCAGCCATCCTGGCGACAGCGGGCATGACGCTGTTGCTGATCGACAGCGAAGTTTTTACCCGCTTCCACCTGCACCTGAATCCCATTGTCTGGGAACTGGTCATTAACCCCGATCAGAACGAGATGGCGCGCGACTGGCAGCTGATGTTTATTAGCGTGCCGGTCATCCTGTTAATCGAAATGCTGTTTGCGACCTGGAGCTGGCAAAAGCTGCGCAGCCTGACGCGACGTCGCCATTTCGCCAAACCGCTTGCCGCGTTCTTTTTCGTCTCATTTATCGCTTCGCATGTGGTGTATATCTGGGCAGACGCCAACTTCTATCGCCCGATCACCATGCAGCGCGCGAATTTACCGCTGTCATACCCGATGACGGCGCGCCGTTTTCTGGAAAAACACGGCCTGCTGGATGCGCAGGAGTATCAGCGCCGTCTGGTGGAACAAGGCAACCCGGAAGCCGTTTCCGTTCAGTATCCGCTGAGCGATTTGCAGTATCGCGACATGGGTACCGGCCAGAACGTACTGTTAATTACGGTCGACGCGCTGAACTACTCCCGCTATGAAAAACAGATGCCCGCGTTGGCCGCATTCGCCGAACAGAATACGTCGTTCACGCGCCACATGAGTTCAGGCAACACATCTGACAATGGGATATTTGGTCTGTTCTATGGCGTATCGCCCAGCTATATGGACGGTATTCTGTCGACCAGAACGCCTGCCGCGCTGATCTCGGCGCTGAACCAGCAAGGCTATCAGTTAGGGCTATTCTCTTCTGACGGCTTCACCAGCCCGCTCTACCGCCAGGCGCTGCTGTCAGACTTCTCCATGCCAACCGTGCAAACGCAGTCCGACGAGCAGACGGCGAGCCAGTGGATTAACTGGTTAGGACGTTACGCCCAGGAAGATAACCGCTGGTTCTCATGGGTTTCCTTCAACGGCACAAACGTTGACGACAGCAACCAGAAAGACTTTGCGAAACGGTATGCCCGCGCCGCAGAGAACGTGGATGCCCAGATTAACCGGGTGCTCAGCGCACTGCGTGACGCAGGGAAACTCAACAACACCGTGGTGATCATTACGGGCGGTCGCGGCGTACCGTTAGCGCAGGAAGAGAGCCATTTCGCCTGGTCTCGCGGCCATCTGCAAGTGCCGTTGATCATTCACTGGCCGGGCACGCCAGCGCAGCGAATCAACACTCTGACCGACCATACGGATTTGATGACGACGCTGATGCAGCGACTGCTGCACGTCAGTACGCCAGCCAATGAGTACTCGCAGGGACAGGATCTGTTCAATGCCACGCGCCGCCATTACTGGGTGACCGCGGCGGACGGCAGTACGCTGGCGATTACCACGCCGGAAATGACGCTGGTACTGAACAATAACGGCACCTATCAGACGTACGATCTACACGGCGAGAAGATCAAAGACCAGAAGCCGCAGCTGAGCCTGTTGTTGCAGGTACTGACCGACGAGAAACGATTCATTGCTAACTGATTAATTATAAATCAGTTAGCAAGACATCCCCTTGCATTCGTGGTGGAAAGCGGTAGTATTGGCATCCACAAGTCGGCACGTAGCGCAGCCTGGTAGCGCACCGTCATGGGGTGTCGGGGGTCGGAGGTTCAAATCCTCTCGTGCCGACCAAAATCCCTTAGAAAAACCAACCTCTTACGGTTGGTTTTTTTATGCCTGCCGTTCCCTTCCAGTACTGTGCTAACACCGCATAATCAAAAGGTTTTACTACTTACCCATGCCCAAAATAGGGTAAAATTTATTCTCTCATCAACGCGATGAATCTGGACGATTTTCGCGCTAAAAACAATAATGATACGAGTATGTACTCAGGAGAATAGTATGCCTGAAGCAACGCCTTTTCAGGTGCTTATTGTGGACGATCATCCACTTATGCGACGAGGTATTCGTCAATTACTGGAACTGGATACCGCATTTAATGTCGTTGCCGAAGCTGGCGATGGGGCGAGTGCTATCGATCTGGCAAGCCGTCTCGATCTTGATCTGATCCTGCTTGACCTGAATATGAAAGGCCTGAGCGGGCTTGATACGCTGAATGCGCTGCGTCGGGATGGCGTCACCGCACAGATCATTATCCTGACGGTTTCCGACTCTGCCAGTGACGTGTACGCGCTGATTGATGCCGGAGCGGACGGCTATCTACTGAAAGACAGCGACCCGGAAGTGCTGCTGGAAGCGATTCGTGCTGGCGCCAACGGCGGCAAGGTATTCAGCGATCGCGTCAGCGAATACCTGCGCGAACGGGAACTGTTTGGCGCAGAGGAAGATCCCTTTAGCGTACTCACTGAACGCGAACTGGACGTGCTGCACGAACTGGCTCAGGGACTGTCGAACAAACAGATTGCCTCCGTGCTGAATATTTCTGAGCAGACGGTTAAGGTGCATATTCGTAATTTACTGCGAAAGCTGAACGTACGCTCGCGCGTCGCGGCGACCATTCTCTTTTTACAAACACGCGGAATGCAGTAACAAGATATGCCCGATGGCGCTACGCTTATCGGGCCTACAAGTCGCGTGGCAAGTACCATCCGGCCTTGCCACACTCATTTATTCCGCCTGCGGCGAAAGCTGCGCTAATGCCTGCTTAATACTGCGTTCAATCACTGCCCGGCGGGAATCATTGGCGGGCAGCAATTTCAGCATCATCTCCCAGGCCGCAACCGCCTCGCCGAAACGCTGCTGCTCGAAGGCATTAAACGCATACATACTCAACGTCCGAATGTTGGCATGATCGCTTCTCACCAGCTGGCGCAACAGCTCCCCTCCCCGACGATTATCATCAGGATCGGAAGAACGGGTCAGCGCTTCCGCATACCCTAATGCGGCATCGCTATTTTTGGGGTCCAGTCTGTACGCATTGGCATACGCTTCCGTCGCCGTGCTGGCGTTCCCCAGCACCATGCCGATACGCCCAAGCATAATCCAGCCTTCCACATTGCCAGCATCGCTTTGCAGTCGGGTACGTAAACCAAGCGCCAGGCGTGTCATCTCTTCTTCATTCAGCGGCTGCGCGTCAGGGTCCAGCGCGCGCTCCAGCAGCGCTGGCGTCTGCGCCGTAGCCTGTTGCCAGATTTTTACCTGCTGATAGTTACCGGTCTGGTAGTAACTTACCGCCCCGACAATCAGCGCGATCACAACCCCGGGAGCAAACAGCCATAATCCGGCCTGGCGTCCCTTCGGCGTCACCTCGTCAGAAAAGGTTTCCTGTTTTACACGTACGCGCCGCCGCGAACGGGCGAAGATAATCCAGCCGCCAGCGCCAATAGCGGCGATCGGCAAGATCCACAACAGCACGGTAAGCGGTGTCAGCGGCGGATCGTAGGTGACGAAGTTACCGTAGCGCGCCACCATGTAATCAACGATCTCCTGCTTGCTTTTACCTTCCTGCATCAGTTCATAAACCTTCTGACGCAGGTCGGTGGCAATCATCGAGTTAGAGTCCGCGATGCTGTTGTTCTGGCATTTCGGGCAGCGCAGTTGCTCGGTGAGCTGGCGGAACTGCTGCTCCTGCGCTTCATCTTTGAACTGCATAACATCAATGGCAGCCAGCGACGAGCCGGAGATCACCAGCATCAGCACGCCCAGTAAGAATCTCATTGCGCGGCCTCCTTGCTGTACTGCTCCCAGAGCGGTTTTATTTCACTTTCCCATACCCTGGCGTTCAGATCGCCTGCATGGCGATAACGAATGATCCCTTTACCGTCGATCAGGAAGGTTTCCGGCGCGCCGTAAACGCCCAGATCCAGCCCAAGCATACCGTCGCCATCAAACAGGCTTAGCGCATAAGGATTCCCTAACTCTTTCAGCCAGGTAATCGCTTTCTGGCGATCGTCTTTATAATTCAGGCCAACCACGCGAATTCCCTGCGCAGACAGCTGATTCAGATACTGATGTTCAGCGCGGCAGGTCGGGCACCAGGTCGCCCACACGTTGAGCAGCACCGGTTTCCCCTGCGTTAGCACGTCTGCCTGATAATGCTGACCAGGATTTTCCAGCGATTCGAGACGGAAGGTCGGCACCGGTTTGCCAATCAGCGCCGATTCCAGATTCGTCGGATCGTCCCCTTCCGCATTACGCGCCAGCTGCCACAGCAACGCCGCCGCAATAACCAGAAAAATGACGAAAGGTATTAACAGTACGTTGCGCTTCATACAGCCTCCGGCGCGGTTTTTTGCGGGCATGAACGCTGGCGATAGCGCGGATCAAACAGGCAGAACAACCCGCCAAGCGCCATCAACAGCCCTCCCGCCCAGATCCAGCGGATAAACGGTTTGTAATACAGGCGCACCGCCCATGCGCCATTGTCCAGCTCTTCGCCGAGAGCGGCATACAGATCGCGGGTGATCCCGCCATCGATCGCCGCTTCCGTCATCATTGAGCTGGTGCTGTTATAAAAACGTTTTTCCGCATGCAGCGTCGCTTCTGCTTTACCTTCCCGCGTCACGCCGATAATCGCCACCCCGCCGCGATAGTTCGGGCCGGTAATCTCCTTCACTTCACGGAAGGTGAATTGATAGTCGTGGATGCTGACGCTGTCGCCCGCTTTCATGCGGACATCACGTTCCACGCTGTAGTTTTGGCTAAACGCGATGCCGACAATCGTCACCGCCAGCCCAACGTGCCCGGCGACCATTCCCCAGTAGCTGAGCGTCATTTTCGTACCGCGCGAAACGCGCTGCGCGATTTCCGCTACCGCCAGCACAAATACCCAGCACGCCATCGCCAGCCCGATCACCGTCATGGCGACAATCTTGTCTTCAAACAGCCACGGCAGCAGCATCGACAGCACTAACGTGCTCACCAGCGCGATAACCAACAACCGCTGCAACTTGCGCGGTCTGTCACGTCCCCAGCGAACCAGCGGCCCGATGCCCAGCAGCAGCGCGAACGGCGCCATCAGCCAGGTGAACATGGTATTAAAGAACGGTTCGCCGATTGAAATACTGCCCAGACCGAGCTGTTTATGCACCAGCGGCAGCAATGTTCCCAGCAACACCACCAGCATGGCGGCGATAAGCAGGACGTTATTGGCTAACAGCAGTGATTCACGCGACCAGAGCGCGTTATTCACCCGCGAGCGAACCTTGTGTCCGCGCGTCGCGAACAGCAGCAGCGAACCGCCGATCACCAGTACCATAAAGGCGAGAATAAACATCCCGCGCGATGGATCGGAGGCAAAAGCATGCACCGACACCAGCACGCCAGAACGCACCAGGAAAGTACCGAGCAGGCAGAGTGAGAAGGCGCATATTGAAAGCAGAAGCGTCCAGGCTTTGAAGCTGGCGCGCTGTTCAGTCACCGCCAGGGAGTGCATCAACGCGGTGCCCACCAGCCACGGCATAAATGAGGCGTTTTCCACCGGGTCCCAGAACCACCAGCCGCCCCAGCCCAGCTCGTAATAGGCCCAGGCAGAGCCAAGCACGATACCCAGCGTTAAGAATACCCATGCGGCCAGCGTCCAGGGACGGGAAAAGCGGGCAAAGGTGCTGTCCAGACGCCCACTCATCAGCGCGGCGATCGCGAACGCGAACGCCACCGAGAAACCGACATAGCCCATATAGAGCAGCGGCGGGTGGAAGATCAGTCCCGGGTCCTGCAACAGCGGGTTCAGGTCGCGCCCTTCAATCGGAAAGTTGGGCAACGTACGGGAAAACGGGTTGGAGGTGAACAGAATAAACAGCAGAAAACCGACGCTGACCATCCCCATCACCGCCAGTACGCGGGCGACGATATCCAGCGGCATCCGCTGACTGAACACGGCCACAGCAAACGTCCAGCCGCTCATCAGCAATACCCATAGCAGAAGCGACCCTTCGTGCGCTCCCCAGGTCGCGGCGACGCGATACCAGACCGGCAGTTGCGTGTTGGAGTTGCTGGCGACATAGTTAACGGTAAAATCATTCACCACGAAGGCATTGATCAGCACCAGAAACGCGCCCATCACCAGGATAAACAGCAGCCAGGAGAATGGCCTCGCCGAGGCCATCATGCGCACATCGCCGCGCCCCACGCCCCACAGCGGATAAACGGACAGCAACAGCGCCACGCCGAGTGCGAGACACAGCAGCGCGTTGCCAATTTCAGGCATCATGATGCTTTATCCTTATAAACGCTTTCCGGGCGACGATGGTTTTCCTGCATCGCTTTTTCAACTTCCGGCGGGGTATAGTTTTCATCATGTTTGGCGAGCACCTCTTTCGCCTGCACATGGTTTTTCTCGCCCAGTTCCCCCTGCACTACCACGCCCTGCCCTTCGCGGAACAGGTCCGGCAGAATGCCTTCGTACGTCACATCCACCACGCCTTCGGCGTCGTAAATGCTGAAATTCACTTTCAGCGAATCCGGGTCGCGCTTCACGCTTCCGGGCATGACCATGCCGCCGACGCGCAGGCGTTGCCCCACTTCAGGCAGTTGGTGCGTTTCGCGTTTACCGTAGAGAATTTCGCCTGGCGTATAGAACAGGTCGATATTGGAACGCAGCGCATAAAGTACCAGCGTGATAGTCAGAGCCAAACCGGCCAGCACCGCGCAGGCTATCCACAAACGATTTTTACGACGGATATTCATGCCGCCTCCCGCTGCGCCTGCGCCGCGCGCATCCGCGCTTCACGCGCTCGCTGCTGCGCCACACCGCGCAAAATCACGCGGTGCTGCATGGCGGTATGCACCACCAGCGCCGCCAGCGGGATCACGGTCATCACAACCGCCAGCCAGACATAAAAGGCGTAACCGCCCATAGCAAAGAAATCACTCCAGGATGCAAATGCGCTGGTCATTGGCGGCCTCTTTTTAAAATCAGTTCACTCACCCACGGGCGACGTTTTTCCATTAACAAAATCAGGTTACGCATCCGCATCAGCGCCAGCGTGATAAACAGCAGCAGATAACCGATAATCGCCAGGCGCAGCGGCGCGCGCATCGCCGGGTCAATGCTCTGCTGCATACGAGTTGATCCCTGATGTAGCGTATTCCACCACTCCACCGAGTAGTGGATGATCGGCAAATTAACGACGCCAATCAGCACCAGAATGCCCGCCGCGCGCCCCGCCAGGCGGCGATCGTCAAAGGCGTGCCACAACGCTATCGCCCCGACGTACAGGAACAGCAGTACCAGTTCAGAGGTCAATCGCGCGTCCCATACCCACCAGGTTCCCCACATCGGTTTGCCCCAGGCGGAACCGGTAACCAGTGCGATAAAGGTAAACACCGCGCCAACAGGCGCCATCGCCGCCACCGCCAGGTTAGCCATTTTCATTTGCCAGACCAGACCGATGAATGCGGCGACCGCCATCGAGGCGTAAATCCCCATCGACCAGATCGCCGCCGGGACATGCAGGTAGATGATGCGGTAGCTTTGCCCCTGCTGATAATCCGCAGGCGCGAAGCCAAACCCCCAGACCCAGCCCACCGCCAGCACCACCACGCTGGCTATCGCCAGCCACGGGATGAACCAGCCACAGATCTGATAAAGCCGTGGGGGAATCGCCAGTTGATGAAGTGTTTTCCACATAGTTCAGTCACCAGATTCAATCAAAACGAATGAAACTTCAGTTATGCCGGATGATGGCAAAGACGCCTTATCAGACCTACAGACTTTCCTGGTAAGCGTAACGTCATCCGGCATCCTACAGTTTGTCGCCAGTCAAAGACCGCGCTACTGCATGCTGATACGTAACGCTGCCGCCGTAGCAAAAGGGCTTAACGTTGCGCTGCCCGCCAGCAACGCGCCCAAAATCGCCATGTATCCCTCAACGGGCAAATGCATGGAGGCCGCATCCATCGCCGCAGTGGCGAAAATCAGTAACGGAATGGTCAGCGGCAGCACCAGCACGCTCAGCAATACGCCGCCGCGTTTCAGGCCCACCGTTAACCCCACGCCCGGCGCGCCAAGAAAACTCAGGGTCGGCGTGCCAAGCAGCAGAGTCAGCGCCATGATTTGCCAGCCGTACATATCCATTCCCAGCAATAACGCCACCAGCGGAGAGAGGATCAGCAACGGCAGACCGGTCACCACCCAGTGCGCCATCACTTTCGCCAGCACCACCGCCGGTAACGGCAGCGGCAGGAGCATCAGTTGCTCCAGGCTGCCGTCCTGTAAGTCATCGCGAAACAGACGTTCCAGCGCCAGCAGCGAAGAGAGCAACGCCGCCACCCAGATAATGCCGGGAACAATACGCGCCAGCAGCTGCGGCTCCGGGCCAATGCTCAGCGGGAAAAGCGTGATAACAATCAGAAAGAACCACAGCGGGTTAGCGATTTCCGCGCTATGACGAAACGCCACGCGCAGCTCAAGACGAAAGATTTGCCACATCATTGCGCTGCCCTCTCGCCGGTCAGCGCGATGCGCCGTATTTTGTCAGTCGCGACATTCAGCGGCTGGTGCGTGGTGAGGATGACGATCCCGCCCTGCTGTGTATGTTCAGCCATGCGCTGCGTCAGACGCTCAACGCCATTGACATCAATAGCGGTAAACGGCTCGTCGAGGATCCAGAGCGTCGCGCGGGTCAGCCACAGACGCGCCAGCGCCACGCGCCGTTGCTGTCCAGCGGAAAGCTGGTTGACGGGGATGTCTTCGTATCCGGCCAGCCCCGCCTGCGCCAGCGCGGCCAGACACTGCGCCGTATCGCCGTCATGGTGGAAAAAGCGCAGGTTCTCCAACGCCGAAAGCCGGGTTTTAATCCCCGGCTGATGTCCAATCCACAACAGATTTTGATGGTAGCTGTCGCGCACGCGGTGCAACGCCTGCTCTCGCCAGCACACTTCCCCTGCGTCGGGGCGCGCCAGCCCGGTGAGCAACCGCAAAAGGGTGGTTTTCCCCGCGCCGTTGCCCCCGGTAATTTGTACCCATTCCCCTGCGTTCACGCGAAACGACAGCCCACTGAACAGTATTCTGTCATCCCGCTCGCAGAGCAGTTCTCTGGCTTCAAGCATACCCACTCATTATTAAAAGCCCGGTTTCACTTCGCGCATATCCGGGAGTTTATGCGCAATCCCTTTGTGGCAGTCGATACAGGTTTGCCCCTCTTTCACTGCCTGGTCGTGCATTTTGGCGGCAACGCCTTTCTGAGCGGTGAGATCCATAAATTCGAAGTTGTGGCAGTTACGGCACTCCCGCGAATTGGTGTCTTTCATCCGTCGCCACTCGCTCTGCGCCATTGTCAGGCGGTGATCTTCAAACTTCTGCGGAGTATCGATAATGCCGAACACCTTCCCGTACAGCTCTTTACTGGCCTTGATCTTACGGATCATTTTCGGGCCCCACTCGTGCGGAACGTGACAGTCAGGACAGGTGGCGCGAACACCGCTGCGGTTGTTGTAGTGCACGGTTTCCATGTATTCCTGATAGACGGTGTTGCGCATTTCGTGGCAGCTGATACAGAACTCTTCGGTGTTGGCCTTTTCCATCCCGGTGTTGAAACCTCCCCAGAAAATAATGCCGCCAACAAAACCGATTAACAGCAACGTGCCGATCGCCAGGCGGCTGGGGCGACGCCACCATTGCCAGACCCGCTTAATCACGCCAGGTTTACGGTTAGAATTTTCCATAATGACCTCTTATTTCCCGTAACCTTTCGACGGGGTAAAGGTATTACCCACGATCGGCGCGGCATCCGCCTGCGGCACATGGCACTGCAAACAGAAGTAACGACGCGGCGCGACTTCGCCTAAGACTTTGCCGTCGCTGTCCATAAAGTGCGTTGGGCTAATACGCGGCGCGCCGGTCGTACGGTAGCTTTCCACACCATGACATTGCAGGCAGCGGTTGGTATTGGTCGTTACCTGATAACCTTCAACGCTATGCGGGATCATCGGCGGCTGATTAACATAGTTCAGCGGCATACGTTCCTGCTCTTTCGGCATGCGAATCGCCCCTTCCTGCGTCCCCGAAACTTCCGGCGACTGGCTCAGATCCACTCCGTTTGCTGCCCAAACCGCACCACTCACCGCCAGGGCAAGCAGGGCCGTCCATTGACACAGCGCTTTCTTCAGGTCATGGCTTTTCATGATTTCGCTCCCGAACTCCATCGTGTTGTTATTGTAAATACGTCCTCAGAACAGACATCCACGCAGCGACCGCACGTCATGCAATCGCGGCTGGTGACCTGCACCGGGCTTTGCTCATCCAGCACCGGCGCACGCAGGACGTGCGGTTCCGGGCAAACATGAAAACAATCCATACAGCGGTTACATTTCTCGCGATCTTTCGCCGCCACCGTTAGCGCGCCTTTACTTCCCAGCACGCCATACAACGCGCCCAAAGGGCAGATATGTCCGCACCAGCCGTGTTCAACGACCAGTAAATCAAATAAAAACAGAGCGATAATCAGCAGTGCGCCGCTACCGAATCCCATCACCAGGCTACGCCCCAGCAGGGAAACCGGGTTTATCCATTCCCACAGTAGCGTTCCGGTTAGCGCCGATCCCACCAGCACGACAACCAGAAGGACGTACCGTATATGACGCGGAATCGTTGCGGACTGATTCAGGTCAAACCTTCTGCGTAGCCAGTTCGCAAAATCGGTAATTGGGTTCAGCGGACAGACCCAACTGCAAAATAATCGCTTTCCTGCCAGGGCATACAGCACCGTAATAATGGCGGCGCCGGTCAGCGCAACGGCGGCAGGTAAATGCCCGCTGGCAAGGCTTTGCAACGTTATCAGCGGGTCGGTTAAAGGAATGGTATCCAGCAACAAGCTACTGCTGTAGTTACCGTGCAGAATCCAGACGCCCGCCCACGGGCCACTGAGAAACATTCCCAGCACCAGAAACTGACTTATCCGCCGCAAAACCAGCCAGCGATGGCTGCGCCACCAGCCTTTTTTCGCTCGCGCTTCGCGCCCGGCATCGCGTTTACGATTTGCCATCTTTCCCCTCCAGCCAGCCGAAGCGGTAGTGGTGCCCCAACTCCCCTTTCGCCAGCGACAGCGGCAACACTTTTATCGCCGGTTGTTCCAGCACACAGACTTTTTCGCACTTACCGCAGCCGGTGCAGGCGTCGCTGTGAACGGTGGGAAGAAAGCGCGCATGTTTGCCGGTGCGCATATTGCGATCCAGCTCCAGCGTGATCGCCTCATCGATTTTTGGGCACTCGCGATAACAAACGTCGCAGCGCAGTCCCTGAAAGTTAAGGCAGTTCTCCTGATCCAGCAGTACCGCCAGCCCCATGCGCGCATCGTCAATAGATTCGATCTCTCGATCCAACGCCCCACTGGGGCAAACTTTGGCGCATGGAATGTCTTCACACATTTCGCAGGGAATATCGCGGGCGACAAAGTAAGGCGTACCGGCAGATAAACCCGAAGCCAGCGTCGCCAGCTTCAGGGTGTCATACGGACATGCCTGAACGCACTGCCCGCAGCGCACGCAAGCGCTGGCGAACGCGTCTTCACCCAATGCCCCCGGCGGGCGCAACCGCACGCCCGTTGCGCGAGCGGTTTGCTGCTGTAACCCCAGCGCTACGCCAACGGCAGCCAGCCCGCCTGCCGTGCGAACCATATCGCGCAAAAAGCGGCGGCGGCCATTTTGGGGTTTCGCTGACCGGGACATGGTGTGTTACACCTTCGCCAGTTTGACGGCGCACTTCTTGAAATCCGTCTCTTTAGAGAGCGGGTCCGTCGCATCCAGCGTCAGGTTGTTCACCAGCTGTGCGGCGTCGAAGAACGGCATGTACACCAGTCCCTGCGGCGGACGGTTACGCCCGCGCGTTTCAACAACCGAAATCACTTCCCCACGGCGGGAGATGACTTTGACCTTATCACCACGGCGCAGGTCGCGCGTTTTCGCGTCCAGCGGATGAATAAAGAGCACCGCTTCCGGGAAGGCGCGATGCAGCTCAGGCACGCGGCGCGTCATGCTGCCGGTGTGCCAGTGCTCCAGTACGCGACCGGTAGAGAGCCACAGGTCATACTCTTTATCCGGCGCTTCCGCGGCGGGTTCAAACGGCAGGGCGAAAATCACCGCTTTGCCGTCCGGCTTACCGTAAAACTTGTAGCCTTCTCCCGCTTTGACATACGGGTCATGGCCTTCGCTGTAACGCCACTGGGTCTCTTTACCGTCAACCACCGGCCAGCGCAGACCGCGCGCTTTGTGATAATCATCGAACGGCGCGAGATCGTGGCCGTGTCCGCGACCAAACCAGGCGTACTCTTCAAACAGCCCTTTTTGCAGGTAGAAACCCAGCTCACGGGATTCATCGTTCAACTGGTCTTCCGCCAGATCGGTCAGCGGGAATTTGCTGACCGCAGGCGTGGCAAACAGAACGTCGTAGAGGGTTTTGCCGCGCAGTTCTGGTTTTTGCGCCAGCAGATCTTCCGGCCAGACCTCTTCCGTTTTGAAACGACGAGCGAACTGCACCAGCTGCCACAGGTCTGATTTCGCTTCACCCGGCGCTTTAATTTGTTGACGCCAGAACTGGGTACGACGCTCAGCGTTACCGTAGGCCCCTTCTTTCTCCACCCACATCGCCGTTGGCAGAATCAGGTCAGCGGCCAGCGCGCTGACGGTCGGGTACGGATCGGAGACGATGACGAAGTTACGCGGATCGCGCCAGCCCGGCATACGCTCTTCGTTGATGTTCGGCCCGGCCTGCATGTTGTTGTTGCACATCACCCAGTAGACGTTCAGCTTGCCGTCTTTCAGCGCACGATCCTGCGCTACGGCGTGCAGACCGATTTTCGCCGGGATGGTGCCCGTTGGGATCTGCCAGTGTTTTTCGCAGATATCACGGTGTTTTTCATTAGTGACCACCATGTCCGCAGGCAGACGATGGGAGAATGTCCCAACTTCACGCGCCGTACCGCAGGCGGAAGGCTGACCGGTCAGGGAGAACGGACCACAGCCTGGCTGGGAGATCTTGCCGGTCAACAGGTGCAGGTTATACACCAGGTTGTTGGCCCATACGCCACGCGTATGCTGGTTAAAGCCCATCGTCCAGTAGGAGATCACTTTTTTCTTCGGATCGGCATACAGCTGCGCCAGTTGCTCCAGCTGATCTTTCGGCACGCCGGTCATTTCTGCGGTTTTCTCCAGCGTGTACTCCGCGACAAACGCTTTGTACTCGTCGAAGCTCATCGGCTCAGAGGCGTCGGAGCCCGGATTCTTCGCCGCTTTTTCCAGCGGATGCGTTGGACGCAGACCATAACCAATGTCGGTCGTCCCTTTACGCAGGTTGACGTATTTGCTGAAGAAATCCTGATTTATCGCATTGTTTTGAATGATGTAATTGGCGATATAGTTGAGGATCACCAGATCGCTTTGCGGCGTAAAGACGATGCCGTTATCCGCCAGCTCAAAGCTACGATGCTGGAAGGTTGAGAGAACCGCGACATTAACGTTCGGATCGGACAGACGGCGGTTGGTGATGCGCGACCACAGGATCGGGTGCATCTCCGCCATGTTAGAGCCCCATAGCACAAAGGCGTCGGCTTGTTCGATATCGTCGTAGCACCCCATCGGCTCATCCATACCAAAAGTACGCATGAAGCCCACCACCGCCGACGCCATGCAGTGGCGCGCGTTCGGGTCGATATTGTTGGAACGGAAACCGGCTTTGAACAGCTTCGCGGCGGCATAACCTTCCCAGACCGTCCACTGCCCGGAACCAAACATACCAATCGCTTCCGGCCCTTTTTCTTTCAGGGAGGCCTTAAATTTCTCTTCCATCACATCGAAGGCCTGATCCCAACTGATTGGGGTAAATTCGCCTTCTTTGTTGTACTGGCCGTCTTTCATGCGCAGCATCGGCTGCGTTAAACGGTCTTTGCCATACATAATCTTGGGCAGGAAGTAGCCCTTAATGCAGTTAAGGCCACGGTTGACCGGCGCATCAGGATCGCCCTGACAGGCCACAATACGGCCCTGCTGAGTACCGACCAGCACGCCGCAACCCGTTCCGCAAAAACGGCACGGGGCTTTGTCCCATTTGATGGCTTCCTGCTGACCAACCACTGCGCGGGCGACGCCCGGCACGCTTAGCCCGGCAGCAGCCGCAGCGGCCGCAACGGCGTTAGCTTTCATAAAGCTACGACGACTGAGTTTCATGGTGTTTCCTCACCTTGCTCATCCTGCTGGTGATAAACCAGCGACACCGCCAGCACGCCCGCAACGTTGCGTACCGACTCAATTGTTTGCATCAGCGTTCCGCTGTGTTCTGCTTCCACCACCACGATCAACTGACCGCTGTCGACATCGCTCAGCGCGACTTCACAGCCCGGAAACTGGTGCAATTGCGTGCTGATGTCGGTGATGTGCTGACTTTTGGCCTGGACGACCAGGCTACAGACCTGCCAGTTACTGTGCTGCATGGTTGTACTCCGCATTGATCGCTGATGTCGGGCAAATGGCGACACACGCCCCGCATCCGCTGCATGCCTGATTGTCGAGTTGCGGCTGATAAATGCCTGACAGCGTGGGGCGAAACGTTATCGCCAGTGGTTCGCAGCTATCCTGGCAGCGATGACACTCAACGGACTGATACGCCAGACAATTCTGCCCAATCGTAAAGTTCAGATCCCAGGCCCTGGTGTGGCACGGAAGGAAGAGTGATTCAGGACAGGCTTGCGCGCAGGCATAACAAAAGCTGCATTCACCCTGCTTAAAATTAACGCCCGGATAGCCGCCCTGCCCCCGCTGTAAAATGTCGGTTTCACATGCCTGAATGCAGGCGTCGCAACGGATGCAGTGCGTCAGGAAGTGTGATTCGTCCCCAGACCAGGGCGGACGGAGCCCGCTGTTGGCTTTGCGCCAACTGCCTGTCAGTATTCCTCGACGGGATAGATCAACCATGACATCGCCCTTCCATCACGACGCTCACACCGGAAGGTGAACGACTAAATAAACCGCACTACCACTAAGTCATTATTATGATCGGTAAGATATTTCAGGATGTGTTAGAGGTGCATACCCCGATTGGGGTAAATGCTGTCGCCGGATCAAAAGAGTGTGGGGTTAGCGTATCTGAATGTGCTTTTGTTCACATTTCAAAGGGTTATATCAATAAGTATATAACGAAAGGCTTAATTGGAGAATAATCCTATTTAACGTGTAAGAAATGGAATATATCACTATCAAATAAGTAAACACTCAATTAACCATCTTAAAATATAAGTAAATTTAGATTAATAGACAATATGAATGTGTTAACCTGCCGGGAATCGTTCAGAAGACAGAAGAAAGGAAACGCGGTGAACTCGAAAATGAAGACAATTGTACCTGCTGTACTGTTAGCGGCTTTCGCCAGTACCTCCGCATGGGCGGCGACCAGCGATGCCAATACGCAACCTCTGGAAAAAATCGCGCCGTATCCGAAAGCGGAAAAAGGGATGAAGCGCCAGGTTATCCAGCTTACTCCCCAGGAAGATGAGTCTACCCTGAAAGTGGAACTGCTGATCGGCCAGACGCTGGAAGTGGATTGCAACCATCACCGTCTTGGCGGCGAACTGGCGAGCAAAACGCTGGAAGGCTGGGGTTACGACTACTACGTCTTTGATAAAGTAACCTCCCCGGTTTCTACCATGATGGCCTGCCCGGATGGCAAGAAAGAGCAGAAGTTTGTGACGGCCTATCTGGGCGATGCCGGAATGGTGCGTTATAACAGCAAGCTGCCGATCGTGGTGTACACCCCGGCTAACGTGGAGGTGAAATACCGTATCTGGAAAGCGGAAGATAAAGTACAGGACGCAGTGACGCGTTAAGGAACGTTTTGCCGGATGGCGGCGTACCGCCTATCTGGCCTACATAATGCTCGTTGTAGGCCGGATAAGTGCAGCGCCATCCGGCATGCCGCAATACATTTTTACAGCGCGATATCCGCGACAGCTTTATGCGCCGGCTGCGGTTGAACCTGCGGCTTAAGCTGCGGTTTTGGCGCTTCGTCCACCACCTGCGGCTTGTCATATTTCAGCCCCAGAACGTCGCTGGTGTATTGCAGCTCTTGTTCCGTGGCCTCAATATTGCCGTTCAGCTTAGTCCCGTAAGACGGAACAATCGTTTTCAGCTTCGCCTGCCATTCCGGGCTGGCTACTTTCTCTTTAAACACTTTTTCCATCAGATGCAGCATGATCGGCGCAGCAGTGGATGCCCCCGGAGACGCGCCCAGCAGCGCGGCAATCGTACCGTCTTTGTCGCTGACCACTTCAGTGCCCAGACGCAGTACGCCGCCCTTGTCTTCATCACGCTTGATGATCTGCACGCGCTGGCCCGCCTGCCACAAACGCCAGTCTTCTTTCTTCGCCTGCGGATAGTACTCTTTCAGCGCTTCAAAGCGTTCATCATCGCTCAGCATCACCTGGCTAATCAGGTATTTCACCAGATCGAAGTTATCCATCCCTACGTTGACCATCGGCATAAAGTTAGAGGTCGTGGTCGAACTCAGCAGATCCCACAGCGAACCGTTTTTCAGGAACTTCGTGGAGAACGTCGCGAACGGCCCAAACAGCACGACGCGTTTGCCATCCAGAATACGGGTATCGATGTGCGGTACGGACATCGGCGGTGCGCCGACCGACGCCTGGCCGTATACCTTCGCCAGGTGGTTGTTAACAACATCCGGGTTCTCTGAAACCAGGAACTGGCCGCCAACCGGGAATCCCGCGTAATCTTTCGCTTCAGGAATGCCCGTCTCCTGCAACAGCTTCAGCGCCGCGCCACCCGCGCCGATAAAGACAAATTTCGCCTTAATCGCATGTTCCGCTTCACCGTTTTTCAGATCGGCGACGGTCACGGTCCAGGAGTTATCCGCGTTACGTTTAAATCCACGGACTTCGGTATTCAGTTGCAGCGCAAAGTTCGGTTTTTTCTGCAACGATGCCACCAGCTGACGCGTGATTTCCCCGTAGTTCACGTCAGTACCGATTTCAGTGCGGGTCGCGGCAACCTTCTGTTTCGGGTCGCGACCTTCCATGACCAGCGGCGCCCACTCTTTAATTTGCGCATGATCTTCGGAGTAACGCATACCGCGGAACAGCGTGCTCTGCTGCAACGCGGTATAGCGGGCGCGCAGGAAATTGACGTTATCATCGCCCCAGACAAAGCTCATGTGCGGAACGGTATTGATAAACGAGTGTGGTTCGTGCAGAACGCCGCTCTGTACCTGATGCGCCCAAAACTGGCGGGAAACCTGGAAGGCTTCGTTAATGTCGACTGCCTTTTCGATGCTGACGGAACCGTCGGCTTTTTTCGGCGTGTAGTTCAGTTCCATCAGCGCGGAGTGGCCTGTTCCGGCGTTGTTCCAGCCGTTGGAACTCTCCTGTGCAACCCCATCCAGTCGCTCAACCATGGTCATTGACCACTCCGGTTCCAGCTCCTGCAAATAGGTTCCCAACGTGGCGCTCATGATGCCGCCGCCAATCAACAGTACATCCGTTTCCTGCTCTTCAGTCGCTTTCGCTTTTGCCGCCATCGAGACAGCATTCAGCCCCACAGCCATGGTGAAGAGCATGGCAGTCACTTTTTTCATAATGTTAATGCCTTACTTTTAGTATCGTTTTTTTTGCTTTTTGCAGGTGAAAATCGAGCGGCATCAACGTTAACACTTCAGGTAAAAGATTTAAATATTGTTTATAAATTATATTAAGATTTTAAAAACGTTAGTAATACGTTGAATATTTATAAGGTTATTGACAATTAACGGGGCAACAGCATTCCCGCATCGCTAATCGCCATGCTTTCGCTGCTACGGATGATCAGGCGTAATCAGGCGGTTAAAGCAGAAATACCGTCGCCAGCCCCAGAAAAATAAAGAAACCGCCGGTATCGGTAATGGCGGTAATCATCACGCTTGAGCCGACCGCCGGGTCACGCCCGAGCTTTACCATCGTCATCGGGATGATCACGCCCATCAGCGCCGCCACCAGTAAATTCAGCACCATCGCCAGCGTCATAACGCCGCCAAGGGCGATATCGTCGTAGAGCCACCAGGTCACGCCGCCCATGATGCCGCCCCAGACAAGGCCGTTGACCAGCGCCACCCCCATTTCACGCAAAATGAGAAAGGTCAGGTTGCCGGGCTGAATATTTTGCAGCGCCAGCGCGCGAACAATCATAGTAATGGTTTGATTCCCGGTATTGCCGCCAATCCCGGCGACAATCGGCATGAGAGAAGCCAGCGCCACCAGTTGCGAGATCGTGTGTTCAAAGCCGTCGATCACCCGGGAGGCGATAAACGCCGTGCACAGGTTTATCGCCAGCCATGCCCAACGGGTTTTTACCGCTTTGGCGACGGGCGCAAAGACATCTTCTTCGGCGCTCAGGCCCCCCATGCGACGCAGATCGGTGTCGGTTTCTTCGTAGACCACATCAACGATCTCATCGATGGTCAGGCGTCCCATCAGTTTGCCGGAAGGATCGATCACGGCGGCGCTGACCAGGTTGTCACGTTCAAAGGTGCGCGCCGCATTCTCAGAGATATCTTCCGGGGCAAAGGTCAGCGGATCGTCATCCATCACGTCGCTGACTTTACGCTGCACGTCACTGAGCAGAATACGCGTCAGAGACAGCTCGCCGACCAGTATTTTATTCCGGTTCGTTACAAAGAGTTTGTCGGTGTTTTCCGGCATTTTTCCCAGACGGCGTAAATAGCGCTGCACCACCTCCAGCGTCACGTCCGGGCGCACGGTGATGACCTCGAACTCCATGATCGCCCCGACGCGATTCTTCTCGTAGTGCATAACCTGACGGACGCGGGCGCGCTCCTCCGGCGGCAGCGTCGCCAGCAGTCGCCCGGTGAGGTTACGCGGCAGGTGCTGAACGAGATAAATCTGTTCGTCAATGTCGAGGTATTGCAGCGCGTCCAACAGCGCGCGGTCGGTCATTTCATCAATCAGGTCATCCCAGACGTTTTCGGACGCTTCCAGCAGCACTTTGCCTCGTTTTTCATTCTCGACCAGCCGCCATAAGGCATGACGTTCTTCGGAAGGCAGCGCTTCAAGGGTATCCGCCAGGTCCGGCGGCGGCAGGTGAGCCACCAGCGCCCCTACCTCAGCAATATCGTCGGCCAGCGTACCGACATCATATTGCTCAGCCAGGGTGAGCTTGCCTGACAGGGCGGAAATAATCGCTTTATCGGTGGTGAGCAGCCAGATAAGACGCGCACGCTCTTCATCGCGCAGTCTGGCGCTGTTTTTGGTCATTGCGGACATTAATTATAAATCCATGAAATGAGATGCCATTAAGCATGGCGCGAGGTTATGTAAATAACAATAAACGGCGCCGCGAGTGGATAAAAAATCAGCATCATGCAGGGAATGGCAGGCCCGATAAGCGTCGCGCCATCGGGCAACCAGGCCGGATGCGGCTACGCCTTATCCGGCCTACAGGATCAGGCAGTACGCGCAACCGCATCGCGGGAGGCGGCGTCGCGTTCATCGCCGACCAGTTCACTCAACTGCCCGTTACGCATTTCCAGCAGGCGATCGGCGTGAATAAAGTAATGATCGTCATGACTGATCGCAAAGATGGTTTTGCCCATCTCCTGCATCAGCGGCAGCAGCACCTGATAAAATTCACGGCGGAAATGCGGGTCCTGATCGGCGGCCCATTCATCCAGCAGAATGATGTCACGCTCCTCCGCCAGCGCCAGCAGCAACGCCACGCGCTTTTTCTGCCCTTTCGACAGCTTCAGGTTCAGAATCCGACCATCGCGCAGCTCCAGCTTGTGCGCCATTTTCAGTTGCTCAAGCCACTTTTCCACCAGTTCCGCTTTGGCCGGTTTGCCTTCCGGCCCCAGCAGTTGATCAAACAGCCAGACATCGGTAAACACGGCAGAAAAGAGTTTCCGGTAGTCCTCAGGACGCTCTGCGGAAAGCGTTTTGCCATCCAGTAAAATTTCGCCTGACTGAGGCTGGTACAGCCCCGTCAGCAGCATCGCCAGCGTCGATTTCCCGCTGCCATTGCCGCCAATCAGAAACAGCAGTTCCCCGCGCTGGATGGTCAGGTTGATCGGCCCGACTGAAAACGCATTATCCTGATAATGGAAAACGACATTGCGTAACTCCAGCGTTTTCCAGTCAGGAAAGGCGTCAGGACGAGGAAATTCCGCTTTAAACGGCGCCAGTGAAAATTTATTCAGCTTGTTGAAAGCCACCTGCGCGGTGAGCAACGTCGGCAACGCGCCAACCGCAGAGAGCAGCGGCGTGCGCAGGAACAGCAGCGTCAGCGAATAGATCGCCGCCACGTTGGTATCCGCCCAGCCCAGGCTGTTCGCCATCCAGAACACCAGACCAATCGCGCCCAGCATCATAATGTTTGACCAGTTAACGGCGCTCAGGTGGAACGTATCGGCGCGAATAATATGGTGGCGATACTCTTTCGCATCCGGGATATATGAATGGTTAAAGATATGTTCCGCGCGCTCACGGTTCAGGGTCAGCTCTTTGCGCCCTTCCAGCACCGTCTGAAAATCCTGATACAGCTTATCTTCCGTTTCGCGCAGCGTCGCCATGTGCTTATACACGCGCGCCACCAGCACAAACCCGCCCCAGATGGTGATTGCCATCCAGATTGCCGTCACCAGCAGCATTTTAGTGGATAACATCGCCAGATACGCGGCGGAACCCACCGTCAGGATGATCCCCTGTACCAGCTCCGGCAGGCGTACGAACGCGATCGTGATGTTGCGGATATCACTGGTTAACCCTGCCAGCAGCGAGGCGCTGCCCAGTTGTTCGATGCGCTCAACCTGCGTGTCCAGAATACGTTTGATAAATTCGCTGCGCAGGCGATAGACAAAATGGTGCCCTAACGCGGTTAAGGCCAGCTGGGAGCCCAGCGTCACCGCCATCAGTAAAAGCAGCAGCGCGAGAAATTCCGGCAGCACCATCAGCGTGGTATCCACCGTTTCGATGAGGCGCTGATTGATAAAGGCAATCAGACCAATCCCCAGCGCAGCGCTGGCGAGGCTGAGCGCCATCACGCTGATAAATGGCCAGCGATACTGCCGCCAGACAAGAAGAAGTAGTTCCATTCATACAACCCGGGCAAGGAATAACAGCCCGCAGTTTAAACATCTCAACGCCGACAGCAATAATAATTCTTATTTTTATTCTTTTTTACCCGCCTGGCGAAACGTCAGGTTGTAACGACAGTCCGCCGTCAGCGGATGAAAGCCCGCTTTAAGCGGTTGTATGCCGTGGTAAAACAGTCGCGATTCACCGCCCCAGACCACCACATCGCCGTGCTCCAGCAAAAGGCGTTTTAACGGATCGTTACGACGCAGGCCGCCAAACTGAAAAATGGCCGGAAGGCCCAAAGAAACCGACACAATCGGCGCGCGCAGATCCGGTTCGTCTTTATCCTGATGCAACGACAACTTTGAGCCGGGCGCATAGCGATTGATAAGACAGGCATCCGGCTGAAAATCAGCATAGCCCGCCGCGATCGCCGCGCGATGACACAGGCTGGTAAAGACCTCAGGCAGCGGCGGCCAGCGCCGCCCGGTTAACGGATCGACGGGAGAATAGAGATATCCGTGTTGATCCGTCGTCCAGCCGAGCTGACCGCAATTTGTCATCGCCACCGACATGGTATAGCCGCCGGGCGTCACCATCTGGCGAAATGGCGACTGCGCGGCGACCACCGCGATGGCCTCAATCAGCGATGGCGCCTCGCGAAAAGCGAAACGGCGCAAGATAACCGCGCCGGACGCCAGCGGCTCTTGCCAGGGTTCAGCATCCGCAAATAAGTCCAGCATCATTTATCCTCATGTCGCGCCTCACGTTGCAGAAGCTGCGCCTTGCGCGCTACGCCCCAACGATAACCCGATAGCGCGCCGTCGCCGCGCACCACCCGATGGCACGGGATCACAATCGCCAGTTTATTTGCCCCGCAGGCGCTGGCAACGGCACGAACCGCCTTCGGCTTGCCGATTGCGCTGGCGATCTGCTGATAGCTGACGGTTTCCCCACAGGGAATCGTGCGTAACGCCTGCCAGACCTGCTGCTGGAACGCGGTGCCCTGAATATCTAACGGCAGTGACAGCGGTATATCGCGTGCATTAATACTGGCGATAACCTGGCGCACGCGCTGCTGGAAAGGGCGATCAGCGGGTTCATCCTGCGCGGCGGGAAACAGTTCATGCAAGCTGGCGATAAGCCCGGCATCATCATCGCCCAGCAAAATCGCGCAGATTCCCCGCTCGCTCTCCGCAACCAGACAGCGTCCCAGCGCACAATCCGCGAGGGCATAGCGAACGGGGAGATTATCGCCGCCCTTACGAAACTGCTTCGCCGTCATGCCGAGCGTCTCATCCGCTTTGCGATAGTAACTGCCGCTGTCGGGAAAACCGGCGTTCAGGATCGCCTGCGTCACCGTCTCTCCTTTCGCCAGCGCATCGCGCAGACGGCGGGCGCGCCAGGATTGCTGCCAGGCTTTTGGCGTCATTCCCGTCGTGGCTTTGAACAACCGATGCAGATGAAATGGGCTCATTGCCACCTGCTGCGCCAGGGCGTCCAGCGTGATGGGGGCATCCTGTTCCAGTAAACGGCAGGCGTGCGTGATTTTATCCAGCTGATGCTGTCGGGCGTTGTCTTTGTCTGGCTGGCAGCGTTTGCAGGGGCGGAATCCTGCGGCCAGCGCCTGCTCCGCACTGGCAAAGAAACGAACGTTTTGCCGCAACGCGTGTTTTGCCCGACAGGACGGTCGGCAAAAGATGCCGGTGGTCTGTACCGCAAAAACAAACTGACCATCGGCGTCAGGATCGCGATCCAGCACCGACTGCCAGCGGGCATCGTCATTTATGCGTGAGAGATTTTTCATCATGGACTCCTTCATTAAGCATAGTGCTTAGTCTCAGTGTGTCCGTAAGTCAGCGCACGAAAACCCGAAATCTTGCTTTTTAATTTTTATCACTCACGAGGAAGCTTTTGAACTGCGGCGACATCCAGGTTTTAAACCCCTCGCCCTCTTTCATGATCATGTACACCGCCAGCCCTTCCCGGCGCACCACCTCTTTGGCCTTTTCCGTGCCGAGCACCATCAACCCGGTATCCCAGCCGTCCGCTTCCAGCGCCGTCGGGGCGATAACCGTCACGGAGACCAGATTGTGTTCTATGGGACGCCCGGTCTGCGGATCAATGACGTGAGACAGGCGCTTCCCGTCCAGTTCGTAATAGTTACGGTAGCTGCCGGAGGTACTGATGCCATGCCCGTTAATATCGACAATCGCCTGTACCGCGTTTTCTTGATCGGTCGGTTTTTGGATCGCCACACGCCAGGGTTGCCCCTGCGCATTCATGCCGCGACTGTTCAGGGCGCCGCCGACGGAGACCAGATAGCGGGCAATGCCTTCCTGTTCCATCAAGCGCGCCAGATGATCGGCCGCATACCCTTCCCCCACGGTTGAGAGATCGACGAACAGATCCGGCAGATCTTTTTGCAGATATTGCTGTCGCGCCTGATTGATGATCCGCAGATGTTGCAGCCCGGTCTTTGCTTTTGCGCTGTCAATCTGCGGCTGTGTGGGAACATGTATCGGCTGTTGCTCCGGGCCGAACCCCCACAGATTCACCAGCGGCCCCACGGTGATATCCATCGCGCCGTCGGTTTTCGCGCCAATGCGCAGCGCCGAGGTAATGATATCGGCCATTGCTTCGCTAACCGGCCAGGGAGAAAGACTCTGCGAATGGTTGAAGCGCATCAGCGCCGAGTCATTTTTGTACGTGGACAACAGCTGATCGTCGGCATCAAGCTGCGTCTGAATTCTGTTACGTAATTCCTCAGCACGGCTGGCGTCCACATCCACCACGCTGACCCGCCAGAAGGTGCCCATCGTTTTCCCTTCCAGTACGGTTGCAGCAGGTGACGCTGTATCAGCCGGTTTTGGGGCATCATCGCACCCCACAAAAAAGATCGTCGTGGCCAGCAGCGCTGCCCGACAAAAGGTCATTTCCATACGTGATTATCCTCATGCGAACGCGCGCAAGAGTACACCAAAAATCGCTATTTGTACGCCGTAAAAAACGCATTAAAAAAGGGCCCGCAGGCCCTTTAGTTGACATTGTCCGCAATCAGAACTGGTAAACCAGGCCCAGAGCAACGATGTCGTCAGTGCTGATACCCGCGTTACGGGTAAAGGTGTTGTCATCCAGCAGGTTGATTTTGTAATCAACGTAGGTAGACATGTTTTTGTTGAAGTAGTAGGTCGCGCCAACATCAACGTATTTCAGGATATCCTGATCGCCGTAGTTGGTGGTGCCGTTGGAGATGTCCTTACCTTTAGATTGCAGGTAAGCCACGGACGGACGCAGACCGAAATCGAACTGGTACTGTGCAACCACTTCGAAGTTTTGCGCTTTATCAGCGAAGCCATAAGAGTCGCTACGGCTGTTCTGGGAAGAACCAAAGCGGGTTGCGTTGTAAGTCTGAGAGTACTGCGCTGCCAGGTAAACGTTGTTAGCGTCGTATTTCAGACCACCGGTATAAACGGTCGCACGATCGCCGCTGCCGTATACGCCAGCCGAATTCTGGTCAGCAGTACGTTTGGAAGAGGTGATTGCACCACCAACGCTGAAGCCTTCGCCGATATCATAGGTCAGAGATCCGCCGAAGCCGTCGCCGTTCTGTTTCAGCAGGCTACGACCATCCGCAACGTCGTTTTCACCGCTGGCGCTGCCGTTTTTACCCTGATACTGCAACGCAAAATTCAGACCTTCAACCAGACCGAAGAAGTCAGTATTACGGTAGGTTGCCAGGCCGTTAGCACGCTGCTGCATGAAGTTATCAGCACCGTAGGTGTCGCCGCCGAATTCCGGCAGAACGTCGGTCCAGGCCGTTACATCGTAGATTACGCCGTAGTTACGACCGTAGTCGAAGGAACCTGCATCGCCAAATTTCACACCAGCAAACGCCACACGGGTCCAGGAGTTGTTAGTGGTTTCAGCGTCGTTACCCTGAATCTGATATTCCCACTGACCGTAGCCGGTGATTTGATCGTTAACCTGGGTTTCGCCTTTGAAGCCGAGACGCATATAGGTCTGATCGCCGTCGTTGCCATCGTCATCAGAGAAATAGTGCAGACCGTCGACTTTACCGAACAGGTCCAATTTGTTGCCGTCTTTGTTATAAACTTCAGCCGCATTTGCTGCGCCTGCTACCAGCAGAGCCGGTACCAGGAGGGACAGTACTTTAACTTTCATGTTATTAACCCTCTGTTATATGCCTTTATTTGCTTTTTTATTGCCACTGCATACTGATTAACCCTCTTAACCAGTCGGCAATTTCATTCTCCGCAAAAATGCAGAATAATCCAACACGGATATGATACTAAAATCTTTAAAATGTTTCATTTATCGCCATAGGTGTTTCAAATTATTAATGGCATGGAACTTTTTTAAAAGCAAAAAATGGGACAAATAAGCACGAATCATCAAAACATATTTATTTTTCATTATAATTCAATGCATTATATTCATGAAAATCATAGCACTGAATGATAAAACAAAATCTTCACTCGCAACTAAAATAGTCAGCGCTATCATCATTAACTTTATTTATTACCGTCATTCATTTCTGAATGTCTGTTTACCCCTATTTCAACCGGATGCCTCGCATTCGGTTTTTTTTACCCTTCTTTACACAACTTTTATCTTCTTGTGCTACCGGATTTAAATAATCACAACGGTTTACTACCCCCCTCGTGATAATCACCAGTCATGCCAACAAATAATTTCTTGTTATTTAGTGCTAAATTTTATTTCATTGTGTTTATATTTATACATCTGCGCCAACGCTGTACACGTTTTGCTTAGGGAAACGCCTTCGCGGCTCGGGCGGAAAAATGCAGCGTGTCTGATGAGCGAGAGTATGGAAATTCACACAGTACCCTTTATACTGCCCTTTCCTCTTTAGCGTTGTTTTAACAGGTCATAAACACGAATGAGTCAGTCTGATACAACGGTTTCTACCCGATTCTCCCTTCTGCCGGGAAGCATTACCCGTTTCTTCTTATTACTGATCATTGTGTTACTTGTAACGATGGGCGTGATGGTGCAAAGCGCGGTCAACGCCTGGCTGAAAGACAAGAGCTATCAGATTGTCGATATCACCCATGCTATTCATAAGCGCGTAGACACCTGGCGCTACGTGACCTGGCAAATCTATGACAACATTGCCGCAACGGCTAGCCCATCCACGAGCGAGGGCTTGCAGGAAACGCGTCTGAAACAAGACGTCTACTACCTTGAAAAACCGCGCCGTAAGACCGAAGCGCTTATCTTTGGCTCGCATGACAGTTCAACGCTGGAAATGACCCAGCGGATTTCCACCTATCTCGATACGCTGTGGGGCGCGGAGAACGTGCCCTGGTCGATGTATTATCTGAACGGGCAGGACAACAGCCTGATTCTCATCTCCACCCTGCCGCTCAAGGATCTCTCCTCCGGCTTTAAAGAGTCCGCGATTGGCAATATTGTCGATTCCCGTCGGGCGGAGATGCTGCAACAGGCGAATGCGCTGGATGAACGCGAAAGCTTCTCTTCGTTACGTCGTCTGGCGTGGCAAAACGGCCATTACTTTACGCTGCGCACTACTTTTAATCAGCCGGGGCATCTGGCGACGGTTGTGGCGTTCGATTTGCCGATCAACGACCTGATCCCGCCGGGAATGCCGCTGGACAGCTTCCGCCTGGAACCCGACTCCTCAACCACGACGGTACGTAATACGGAGAAAGAGTCTCCAGACAGCGTCAGCATCAGCTTCAACAGCGCCAAAATTGAGATTTCTTCCGCGCTGAACTCAACCGATATGCGGCTGGTCTGGCAGGTTCCTTTCGGCACGCTATTGCTTGATACGCTGCAAAATATCCTGCTGCCGTTACTGTTGAATATCGGCCTGCTTGCGCTGGCGCTGTTTGGCTACACCACCTTCCGCCACCAGCCTGGCCGTTCAACGGAAGTGGCGACAAGCAATACCGCAAATAATGAACTGCGTATTCTGCGCGCGATTAATGAAGAGATCGTCTCCCTGCTGCCGCTGGGGCTGCTGGTGCATGACCAGGAGGCCAATCGCACCGTCATCAGCAATAAAATCGCCGACCATTTGCTGCCGCATTTAAATCTGCAAAACATCACCAGCATGGCGGAGCAGCATCAGGGCATCATTCAGGCGACGATCAATAACGAGCTGTATGAAATTCGCCTGTTCCGCAGCCAGGTCGCCCCTCGCACGCAGATCTTTATTATTCGCGATCAGGACCGGGAAGTGCTGGTGAACAAGAAGCTCAGGCAGGCGCAGCGTCTGTATGAGAAAAACCAGCAGGGCCGCGCCGCGTTTATGCAAAATATTGGCAATGCCCTGAAAGAACCCGTGCGGATACTGGCGATCAACGCCGCTGCCGCAGACACGCCGGAAAGCCAGAAGCTGGCGAACCAGGCGGATGTTCTGGTGCGTATGATAGATGAAATTCAGTTGGCGAATATTCTGGAGAATGATACCTGGAAAAGCGAGCCGACGCTGTTCTCCATTCAGGATCTGATTGACGAAGTGGTGCCGGACGTTCTGCCTGCGATTAAGCGCAAGGGTCTGCAACTGCTGATCAAAAACCACCTTAGCGCCAACGATGAACGCCGTGGCGACCGTGACGCCCTGCGCCGCATTCTGCTGTTGCTGATCCAGTACGCGGTCACAACCACGCAGATTGGGAAAATCACGCTGGAAGTCGATCAGGATGAGTCGGCTGAAGAACGCCTGACCTTCCGCATTCTGGATACCGGTGAAGGCGTGACGCTCAATGAGATCGACAATCTCCATTTCCCGTATATCAATGAAACGCAAAGCGACCGCTACGGGAAAGCGAATCCGTTAACCTTCTGGTTGTGCGATCAGCTGGCGCGTAAGCTCGGCGGGCATCTGAATATTAAAGCACGCGATGCGCTGGGGACGCGCTATACCGTACATGTTAAAATGACCCCGCATGACCAGCATGTAAATGATGAAGAGCGCTTGCTGGATGACGTTTGCGTAATGGTTGACGTCACCTCTAATGACGTGCGCAATATTGTGTTGCGTCAGCTGGAAAACTGGGGAGCCACCTGCATCACGCCGGATGATCGGCAAATAAGTCAAGAATATGATCTCTTTTTAACTGATAATCCGTCTAATCTTACTGCCTCCGGCTTGCTTTTAAGCGATGATGAGTCAGGCGTGCGGAAAATGGGTCCTGGCCAACTGCGCGTCAACTTTAATATGAGCAACGCTATGCAGGAAGCTGTACTACAACTGATAGAAGAGCAACTGGCGCAGGAAGAGATTCCAGAGTCGCCCCTCGGCGGAGATGAAAACGCCGAACTTCATGCCAGCGGTTATTACGCGCTCTTTGTAGACACAGTACCGGATGATGTTAAGAGGTTGTATACTGAGGCAGCGACCAGTGATTTCGCTGCGCTGGCGCAGACAGCTCACCGCCTGAAAGGCGTGTTTGCTATGCTTAATCTGGTACCCGGCAAGCAGTTATGTGAAACGCTGGAACATCTTATTCGTGAGAAAGATGCTCCAGGTATAGAAAAATACATCAGCGACATTGACAGCTACGTCAAGAGCTTGCTGTAGCAAGGTAGCCCAATACATGAACAATATGAACGTAATTATTGCCGATGACCATCCGATTGTACTGTTCGGTATTCGCAAATCACTTGAACAAATCGAGTGGGTGAATGTTGTCGGCGAGTTTGAAGATTCCACAGCACTGATCAACAACCTGCCTAAATTAGATGCGCATGTGTTGATTACCGACCTCTCCATGCCGGGAGATAAATACGGTGACGGGATTACCCTCATCAAATACATTAAACGTCATTTCCCGAGCCTGTCGATCATCGTTCTGACGATGAACAACAACCCGGCAATTCTGAGCGCGGTGCTGGATCTCGACATTGAGGGGATTGTGCTGAAACAAGGCGCGCCGACTGACTTGCCTAAAGCGCTGGCCGCGCTGCAAAAGGGCAAGAAGTTTACCCCGGAAAGCGTCTCCCGCCTGCTGGAGAAAATCAGCGCGGGCGGTTATGGCGACAAACGTCTGTCCCCGAAAGAGAGTGAAGTCCTGCGTCTGTTCGCAGAAGGTTTCCTGGTGACGGAAATCGCCAAGAAACTGAACCGCAGCATTAAGACCATCAGTAGCCAGAAAAAATCGGCGATGATGAAGCTGGGCGTTGAAAACGATATCGCGCTGCTGAATTACCTCTCTTCCGTCACGCTGAGCCCGGCGGACAAAGACTGATCAAACGTCAGGTGCCTGATGGCGTTGCGCTTATCAGGCCGACGTTGATGATTGCAGTAGGCCGGAGAAGGCGAAACCGCCATCCGGCCTTTTTTATGCCCGCGTCTTTCTCACCCGCTCCGCATACACCGCCAGCGTCTGCTTAAGCACATCTAACGTCACCGGCTTGGACAGGCAGCTATCCATACCGGACTCCAGACAACGCTGTTTCTCTTCCGCCAGCGCGTTAGCCGTGACGCCGACCACCGGCAGCGTCAACCCCAGCTGGCGAATACGCTGCGTCAGGCGGTAGCCGTCCATATTCGGCATGTTGACGTCGCTCAGCACGATATCAATATGGTTTTTACTCAGCACGTTCAACGCATCGACGCCGTCATTTGCGGTCTTGCATTGATACCCCAGCGATCCCAACTGATCGGCCAGCAAACGACGGTTGATCGGATGATCGTCCACCACGAGGATCATCATGTCGTCATTCGTCGCGTCGGTTTTATCCGGCGCAGGCAGCGCCGTTGCAAGCGCGTCGTTATCAAGCTCAATACTGTAAATCCGCGCCAGCAGCGCAGGCAATTCATGCGGCGACGCCACGCTGTGTACCCACTCGCCCGGCGCTCTTTCCTGCGGAATACCAATATGGCGGCGACTGAAAACAACCGCCGCACGCCCCTGCCATGCCAGCTCCAGCACATCGTCCGTAATCAGAATATCTTCCGGCGCCGGTTTTTGCCCTTCGTAACGAAGCACATCGACACCGCTTCGCGCCAGGCTGGACTCAATAAAATGACACAGCGACGCGTTGCGTACCGCCAGCCAGCAACGCGTTTGAGCCAGCCCTTCGACGCCTTTTTTCTGCGGGTACTGCGCGCCATAAAGTGGAATGCGTAACGTAAACTGGCTGCCCATCCCGGGCTCTGAATCGACGGAGATATCCCCATCCATCATGCTGATCAGTTTTTCACAAATCGCCAGCCCCAGGCCGGTTCCCTGGAAATTACGCTGCACGCCGGTTCCCACCTGGAAGAAAGGATCGAACAAACGCACAACCTCTTTCGCCGGAATCCCCACGCCGGTATCGCGTACCTGAATACTGAGATAATCGCCATCACACTGCACATGCAGCACAATACAACCGGTATCGGTAAATTTGATGGCGTTACTCAGCAGGTTAGAAATCACCTGTTGCAGACGCATCGGGTCGCCGTTCAGCGCAACCGGTACATCCGGTTCAATAAAGCAGTACAGGCCAAGCTGTTTTCTCACCACCAGCGGTAAATAGTTGGCCGTAATATGGTTCATCACCTCACGCGGCGAGAACTCACGCGGTTCAATCTTCAACTGCTCGGATTCGATTTTTGAGAAGTCGAGAATATCGCTGATGATTTTCAGCAGCAGGCTGGAGGAGTTGTTCATCGCCGTAACCAGCCTGTCGACCCCCTTCGGCAGCGCTTTGGTTTGCAGCAGATCGAGGTTACCGATAATCCCGTACAGCGGCGTGCGCAGCTCGTGGCTCACGGTCGCGAGGAACATTGATTTGGACTGGCTCGCCTGCTCCGCCGCCTGCGCCATCTCCTGCAACGACTCTTCCATTTTGACGCGCGCGCTCACATCCACCAGCACGCAAATCGCCACGTTTTCATTGCGATAGCGCGAATGGACAAAGCTGATTTGCAGATTGGTATTGTTGCTGGTCAACACATCGACGAAGTTAACCTGCTGACCACAGATAATTTGCGTCAGCCTTTGCCGGTCCTCATGGGTGAGCATATTGAGGTAGGTATGCGCCAGTTCATTACTGAGAATATTGACCCCGTCAATGGTACGCAGGATGCAAATCCCCACCGGCGCGGAAGCGACGATTTTCCGGTTAAACTGCTCATGCTCTTCCAGCCGCTGAGCATCGCTTTCCGCCGGAATAAAGATACGCCGTTCATACATGCGCGCTAGCGTGAACAAGGCGGCGCCCACCAGCACATTCAGCAGAATAGCATTCAGAATCAGCATTCGAATATGCTCCAGCACCAGATCGACCGGTACGGAGTAGACAATGCTGAGCGACGATGGCGGCAGGCTTTTCTTCAGAACCAGATCACGGAACCCTGGCGTGTAGCCAAACCAGGAGCGCTCCTGCATCCAGCGTGGTTCCGGCCTGATGTTGCTTTCCGGCCCGGTCAGCGAAATCAGCGGATGACCATTTTCATCGAGGATCGTCACCCCCATAGGCAAACTTCCCGGCGTGAAAAAGTTCTCCATCCGAATGGACTGCTCGACGCCCAGCAGCGCCTGCAAGCGGTTGGCCAGATAAACCGGCGTCAGGGCATAAAAATAGCCGATGCCGGGGCGCGGCCCCTGGCTAATCCAGAAAAGGTTATTCCCGCTCTCTTCCTGCGGGGCATTGCGGTACTTAACAATGCGCTCATGCAGCGTTTTCAGCGCATTATCACGTTCAACCGGCATATCGCGCAGGCCGAAATTCGCCATACAGAGATTGTCACTGCCAATCAGGAAAACACGATTCAGATCGTAGGCCGCAGAAAAATTGTCGCGCCAGTAGCGCATAAACCAGGCCAGCGACTCCAGCGACCCGCGCCAGGCATTCCCCATCGCCGCACAGTCGGAGTCGGCAAACAGCGGCTCAAAATTGGGCACCACGGTTTTATCGTCGCGCGCCCGGCTGGACATCACGCCGTTTTCCGCCGTTAAGCGATTCTCGGCAATGTATTTGAGTTCTTTCATTACGTCAGACGTGCGCTGAATATAGCGCTGCGCCTGGTCGGAACTGAGATTGAATTCCTGACGGATTTCAGACTCTCTCTGATGCAGCGCATTAACGATGTAAAACACCGAAGCAAAAGCGATCAGCAGCCAGATCAGTAACGCCAACGCTCTGAACAGGTAGCGCGAAACTTTCAGGGTTGTACGAAAGGAAGCAAGGTATTTCAAAGGGGCGAAGCTCCGCCTCAGGCGATAAATAGAGTGTGGTTAAGGTAGCGGTAAATGCCCGACGTCGCAATGCCCTCTCTTTGCGGGAATATGATATACCGCTGAGAAACCTGCGCCTCAACCCCCGATAATCGGCGTTTGCCTGATAAAGACCACACGGATGTCAGCATGCGCTACCTGAGACGGCTTTACCCGCGACGCTTACGCAATCAAATGATACTGATGGCTATCCTGATGGTCATCGTGCCGACGCTCTCTATTGGTTATATCGTAGAAACCGAAGGCCGATCAGCGGTCTTATCTGAAAAAGAGAAAAAATTATCGGCTGTCGTGCATCTGCTTGATGAAGCGCTGGGCGACAGCTTCAACCAGCATGAAAATCTGCCGCGCGATGAGCGTATCCGCGCGCTGAATGCGCAGTTATCACCGGTCACTGAGCGTATCACCCGCGCGTTTCCGGGAATTGGCGCGGGCTATTACAATAAGGCGCTGGACGCCATTATCACCTACGCTCCTTCGGCACTGTATCAGAACAACGTCGGGGTCACTATCGCTCCCGATCATCCTGGCCGGGAGGTCATGAGTACCAACGCCCCGGTGGTATTTTCAGGCCGGCAGGTGCGCGGCGATATCCTCAACTCAATGATTCCGATAGCGCGGCATGGCGAGGTCATTGGTTATATCTGGGCGAATGAGTTGACCGAAGATATTCGCCGACAGGCCTGGAAAATGGATGTTCGTATTATTGCCGTTCTGGCGGCGGGGCTTATCAGCAGCCTGTTACTGATCATTCTCTTCTCACGCCGTCTGAGCGCCAATATCGATATCATCACTGAAGGCTTGCCTACTCTTGCGCAGAAAACGCCGGCCCAGTTACCCGATCTCCCCGGTGAACTGGGGCAAATCAGCCGCAGCGTCAACGCTCTGGCGCAGACACTGCGGGAAACCAAGACGCTGAACGATCTGATTATTGAGAACGCCGCCGATGGGGTTATCGCGATCGACAGACAAGGTAATGTCACCACGATGAACCCTGCCGCAGAGACCATCACGGGTTATACGCTGCATGAACTGGCCGGGCGCCCCTACTCAACGCTGTTCGCCGATCCTCATTTCTCCAGCCCTGTGCTTGACACTCTGGAGAACGGCACCGAACATCTGGCTCAGGAAGTCAGCTTCCCCGCGCGTGACCGGACAATTGAACTCAGCGTCACCACCAGTCGTATTCATAACGCTGACGGTGAGTTGATTGGCGCGCTGGTGATGTTTTCCGATTTAACCGCCCGTAAAGAGGCGCAGCGCCGTCTGGCGCAAACGGAGAGACTCGCCACGCTGGGTGAACTGATGGCAGGCGTGGCGCATGAAGTGCGCAACCCGCTCACCGCCATCCGGGGTTATGTGCAGATTATTCGCCAGCAAATCAATCTGCCTGTCCATCAGGAGTACCTGTCCGTCGTACTGAAAGAAATTGATTCTATTAATAAAGTCATCCAGCAACTACTGGACTTCTCCCGACCGCGACAAAGTCAGTGGCAGCAGGTATCCATTAATACGCTGATCGAGGAGGCGTTGATCCTGGTGCAGACTTCCGGGGTGCAGGCGCGAATCAACTTCAATACGGAATTCAACGCCGCATTGCCCACGATCGTCGCCGATCGCGAACTGCTCAAACAGGTGCTCCTGAACATGCTTATCAACGCGGTGCAGGCGATAGGCGCGCGCGGCGAAATCCGTATCCGAACCTGGCGCTACACGACCACGCATCTGGCGATCGCCATTGAAGATAATGGCTGCGGTATTGACGTCGCTTTGCAGAAAAAAATCTTTGATCCGTTCTTCACCACCAAAGCGTCAGGAACCGGCCTCGGGCTGGCGTTAAGTCAGCGCATTATCAATGCGCATCAGGGCGACATATACGTTACCAGTATGCCCGGATGCGGCGCGACCTTTACCCTTATTTTACCGATTAACCCGCAGGAAACCTCGTCAGAATGAAAACTCGCTACCGTATTCTCATCGTTGATGACGAAGATAATGTTCGCCGTATGCTCGCCACCGCGTTTTCGCTGCAAGGGCATGAAACCCAGTGCGCCAGTAACGGTCAGACAGCGCTGCAACATTTTGCCGACACGCCGCCCGACGTGGTGCTGATGGACATCCGCATGCCGGAGATGAACGGCATTGAAGCGCTGAAAGTGATGCGCGCACAGCATCCACGGGTCCCCATTATTCTGATGACAGCCTACGCTGAAGTGGAAACCGCCGTAGAAGCACTGCGCAGCGGCGCATTTGATTATGTGATTAAACCGTTCGACCTCGATGAACTGAACTTATTGATTCAGCGGGCCTTGCAGCTCCAGGCCATGAAGCAGGAGATCCGCAGCCTGCATCAGGCGCTGAGTACCAGCTGGCAATGGGGACATATTCTGACCAACAGTCCGGGGATGATGGATATCTGCAAAGATACCGCGAAAATCGCGCTTTCCCAGGCCAACGTGCTCATTAGCGGCGAAAGCGGCACTGGAAAAGAGTTGATCGCCCGCGCCATTCACTATAACTCACGCCGGGCAAACGGCCCCTTCATCAAGATTAACTGTGCGGCGCTGCCGGAATCACTGCTGGAAAGCGAACTGTTCGGCCACGAAAAAGGGGCGTTTACCGGCGCACAAACGCGACGTCAGGGGCTGTTTGAGCGCGCTCATCAGGGAACGCTGCTGCTGGACGAAATAGGCGAAATGCCGCTGGTGTTACAGGCTAAGCTGCTGCGAATCCTCCAGGAGAGGGAGTTTGAACGCATTGGCGGGCATCAAACCATTCAGGTTGATATCCGCATTGTCGCCGCCACCAACCGGAATTTGCAGGAAATGGTGAAAGAAGGCACCTTCCGTGAAGATCTGTTTTATCGGCTAAATGTGATTCATCTGACGCTTCCCCCTCTGCGTGAGCGGCGGGAAGATATCCCCCTGTTGGCCAACCACTTTTTGCAGAAATTCAGCTCAGAAAATCAGCGAGATATTATTGAAATCGACCCTTCCGCCATGTCACTTCTCACCGCCTGGCCGTGGCCTGGTAATATCCGCGAATTATCCAATGTGATTGAGCGCGCGGTGGTGATGAACACCGGGGCGGTGATTTTTGCCGAAGACCTCCCTACCCAGTTCCGCCAGTCGGTGAGTCACGCCAGCGGAATAAAACCAGCCCAACCCGGTGAACGGAACCTGAAAGAAGAGATTAAACGCGAAGAACGCCGAATCATTATGGAAGTTCTGGAGCAGCAGGAGGGAAACCGCACGCGCACCGCGTTAATGCTGGGCATCAGCCGACGCGCGTTGATGTACAAATTACAGGAGTACGGCATCGATCCGGCAGGCCTCTGATACCAGAAGTTGCTATGCAGAATTTTGCGCACTGTGCAAAATTCTGCATAGCGCCTCACGCCCTCTCATCCCCCTTCCGTGAAAATTAATTTTTATATTCATCAGGTTAAGCCTTCTCTTTTCGGTTTATCAATCCTGGCATCCCGCTTGCTATTCCCTTTGCGTACCCAAAATGGAGTATGCAAAAGGGAAACATAATGAAAACAAAACTGATTACCTTACAGAACGCCTCAGGCTTCTTTCGTGACGGCATGACCATCATGGTCGGCGGTTTTATGGGGGTAGGCACCCCGCCCCGCCTTGTTGAAGCCTTACTTGAATCCGGTGTCAGGGACCTGACGTTGATCGCCAACGATACCGCATTTGTCGATACCGGCATCGGCCCGCTTATTGTAAATGGCCGGGTGCGCAAGGTCATCGCCTCCCATATCGGCACCAACCCGGAAACGGGTCGGCGAATGATTGCCAAAGAGATGGAGGTTCAACTGGTTCCGCAAGGCACCCTGATTGAACAAATCCGCTGCGGCGGCGCCGGGCTGGGCGGTTTTCTGACCCCGACTGGCGTCGGCACCGTGGTTGAAGAGGGAAAGCAAACGCTTCAGCTCGATGGCAGAACCTGGCTGCTGGAGCGTCCACTGCGTGCAGATCTGGCGCTTATTCGAGCCCACTGCGCCGACCCGCTTGGTAACCTGACCTACCAGCTCAGTGCCCGTAATTTTAACCCCCTCATTGCTCTCGCCGCAGACATCACCCTGGTTGAGCCTGACGAACTGGTTGAAACAGGCGATCTACTGCCTGACCAGATTGTCACCCCTGGCGCTGTTATCGACCACATCGTTATTCCACAGGAGAGCAAATAATGGATGCTAAACAACGTATTGCGCGCCGCGTGGCGCAAGAGCTGCATGATGGCGACGTGGTTAACCTGGGAATTGGTTTGCCGACGATGGTCGCAAACTACCTGCCGGATGACATTCACATCACCCTGCAATCTGAGAACGGCTTTCTGGGACTGGGGCCGGTCACGACGGCCCACCCGGATCTGGTGAACGCTGGCGGTCAACCCTGCGGCATTTTGCCCGGCGCGGCAATGTTCGACAGCGCCATGTCGTTCGCATTGATTCGCGGGGGCCATGTTGACGCCTGCGTACTCGGCGGGCTACAGGTGGATGAGCAGGCAAACCTCGCCAACTGGGTGGTTCCCGGCAAAATGGTTCCCGGCATGGGGGGCGCAATGGATCTGGTCACCGGCGCGCGCAAAGTGATCATTGCAATGGAACATTGCGCGAAAGACGGCTCGGCGAAAATTCTGCGCCAGTGCACTATGCCGCTCACCGCCCAGCACGCGGTGCATATGCTGGTTACCGAACTGGCTGTATTCCGCTTTATCGACGGCAAGATGTGGCTGACAGAAATCGCCGAAGGGTGTGATTTGGAAACCCTGCGGGCAAAAACTGAAGCGCACTTTGAGGTTGCGGCCGATCTGGTCATTCAGAGAGGTGACGCATGATTGGGCGTATTTCACGCTTTATGACGCGGGTCGTCAGCCGCTGGCTTCCTGATCCGCTGATCTTCGCAATGCTGTTAACCCTGCTGACGTTCGGGATCGCTCTCTGGCTGACGCCGCAAACGCCGGTCAGTATGGTGAGGTTCTGGGGCGACGGCTTCTGGAACCTGCTGGCTTTCGGTATGCAAATGGCGCTGATTATCGTGACGGGCCACGCTCTGGCCAGTTCCGGCCCGGTTAAAAGTCTGCTGCGTACCGCCGCTTCAGCCGCTAAGACGCCCGCCCAGGGCGTCATGCTGGTGACCTTCTTTGGCTCGGTCACCTGCGTGATCAACTGGGGCTTTGGTCTGGTGGTCGGCGCAATGTTTGCCCGTGAAGTGGCCCGTCGCGTGCCGGGTTCCGATTATCCGCTGCTTATCGCCTGCGCCTATATCGGTTTTCTCACCTGGGGCGGCGGCTTCTCTGGATCTATGCCCCTGCTGGCCGCAACGCCAGGCAACCCGGTAGAACACGTCGCGGGGTTGATTCCGGTTAGCGATACCCTGTTCACCGGGTTCAATATTTTCATCACGCTCGGCCTCATCGTGGTGATGCCGTTTATTACCCGAATGATGACGCCAAAACCCTCCGACGTGGTCAGCATCGATCCGAAACTGCTGCTGGAAGAAGCCGATTTTCAGAAGAAATTGCCGGCTGACGCGCCACCGTCGGAAAAACTGGAAGAGAGCCGCATTCTCGCGCTGATCATTGGCGCATTAGGGATTGCCTATCTGGGGCTCTACTTCGCCGAGAAGGGATTCAACATCACCATCAATACCGTCAATCTGATGTTTATGATCGCCGGTCTGCTGCTGCACAAAACGCCAATGGCCTACATGCGCGCCATCAGCGCCGCAGCGCGCAGTACCGCCGGTATTCTGGTGCAGTTCCCCTTCTACGCCGGGATCCAACTGATGATGGAACACTCCGGCCTCGGTGGCCTTATCACTGAATTCTTCATCAACGTCGCCAACAAAGACACCTTCCCGGTGATGACCTTTTTCAGCTCTGCGCTGATTAACTTTGCCGTGCCATCAGGCGGCGGCCACTGGGTTATCCAGGGACCATTCGTCATGCCTGCGGCTCAGGCGCTGGGGGCGGACCTCGGCAAGTCAGTCATGGCAATCGCCTACGGTGAGCAGTGGATGAATATGGCGCAGCCATTCTGGGCGCTGCCCGCCCTGGCAATCGCCGGACTCGGGGTACGCGACATTATGGGCTACTGCATCACCGCCCTGCTCTTCTCCGGGATCATTTTTGTCATCGGTTTGACCTTTTTCTGACGGCAACCACGCACTTTTAAGGAACAGAAGATGAAAAACTGTGTCATCGTCAGCGCGGCGCGTACCGCAATCGGCAGTTTTAACGGCGCACTGGCAACCACCAGCGCCATCGACCTTGGCGCCACCGTAATTAAGGCGGCGCTTGAACGCGCGCAGCTCGACCCGCAACGGGTGGATGAAGTGATTATGGGCAATGTGCTACAGGCTGGTCTTGGGCAAAACCCGGCGCGTCAGGCACTGCTCAAAAGCGGCCTCGCAGAGACGGTCTGCGGCTTTACCGTTAACAAAGTATGCGGCTCCGGCCTCAAAAGCGTGGCGCTTGCCGCGCAGGCGATTCAGGCCGGACAGGCACAGGCGATTGTCGCAGGCGGTATGGAAAATATGAGCCAGGCGCCGTATCTGCTGGATGCCAAAGCCCGCTGGGGCTATCGCCTTGGCGACGGACAGCTCTCCGATGTGATCCTGCGCGACGGTCTGATCTGCGCCACTCACGGCTACCATATGGGGATCACGGCAGAAAACGTCGCCCGGGAATACGGCATCAGCCGGGAGATGCAGGATGAGCTGGCGCTACTCTCACAGCGCAAAGCCGTTGCCGCTATTGATTCCGGCGCATTCCAGGCCGAAATTGTGCCGGTTAGCGTCACATCCCGTAAGAAAACCGTGGTGTTTGAGCGCGACGAGTTTCCGAAAGCCGATTCAACGGCGGAAGGTCTTGCTGCATTACGCCCGGCCTTCGACAAGGCGGGTACGGTAACGGCAGGAAACGCCTCTGGGATCAATGATGGCGCGGCAGCGCTGGTAGTGATGGAAGAATCCGCAGCGCTGGCGGCGGGCCTGACACCACTGGCTCGTATCAAAGCCTACGCCAGCGGCGGCGTCGCCCCCGCGTTGATGGGGATGGGGCCGGTTCCCGCCACGCAGAAGGCGCTGCAACTGAGCGGTTTAACGCTTTCGGATATCGATCTGATCGAAGCCAACGAGGCGTTTGCCGCACAGTTCCTTGCCGTGGGTAAGACGCTCGGTTTTGATCCGCAGAAGGTGAACGTTAACGGTGGGGCTATCGCCCTGGGACACCCCATCGGCGCCAGCGGCGCGCGTATTCTGGTGACGCTGCTGCACGCCCTCTCTGCACGCGATAAAACGCTCGGGCTGGCCACGCTCTGCATCGGCGGCGGTCAGGGTATTGCGATGATAGTGGAAAGGATGAATTAAGGATTTGCGCCTTTGCCGGATGGCGGCCTGATAAGGCGTTTACGCCGCCATCCGGCAAAAAAAAGGAGGCGCAATGGCCTCCTTTCACACACGATTTACAACGCCGAATTACTCGTCAGCGTCATCCGCTGCATCGTCATCGGTTTCCGCTTCCGGGGCGATATCCTCGTCCCCTTCCGCTACGCTGCCGTCGATGGAGTCGAGTTCCTCGTCATCCACCGGCTCAGCAACACGTTGCAGACCCACCACGTTTTCATCTTCCGCCGTGCGGATGAGGATTACGCCCTGGGTGTTACGGCCAACGACGCTGATTTCCGATACGCGGGTACGAACCAGCGTACCGGCATCGGTGATCATCATGATCTGGTCGGCATCATCCACCTGTACCGCGCCAACAACGGAACCGTTGCGCTCGGTGACTTTAATGGAGATAACACCCTGCGTGCCACGAGACTTGGTTGGGTATTCGCCTTCCGCCGTACGTTTACCGTAACCATTCTGCGTCACGGTCAGGATAGCGCCTTCACCACGCGGAATAATCAGGGAAACGACGCTGTCTTCGCCCGCCAGTTTGATGCCACGTACGCCGGTCGCGGTACGACCCATCGCACGAACGGCATCTTCTTTGAAGCGCACCACTTTACCGGCAGCGGAGAACAGCATAACTTCGTCGGAACCGGAGGTCAGATCCACGCCGATCAGCTCGTCGCCTTCGTTCAGGTTCACCGCGATGATACCGGCGGAACGCGGACGGCTGAACTCGGTCAGCGCCGTTTTCTTCACCGTACCGCTGGCGGTCGCCATAAAGACGTTAACGCCCTCTTCGTACTCGCGTACCGGCAGAATGGCGGTGATACGTTCGTCGGCTTCCAGCGGAAGCAGGTTGACGATCGGACGGCCACGCGCGCCACGGCTCGCTTCCGGCAGTTGATAGACCTTCATCCAGTACAGACGGCCACGGCTGGAGAAGCAGAGGATCGTGTCGTGGGTGTTAGCCACCAGCAGACGGTCGATAAAGTCTTCTTCTTTTATACGCGCGGCAGATTTACCTTTCCCGCCACGACGTTGCGCTTCGTAATCGGTTAGCGGCTGATATTTGACGTAACCCTGGTGAGACAGCGTTACAACCACATCTTCCTGGCTAATCAGATCTTCGATATTAATATCGGCGCTGTTAGCGGTGATTTCAGTGCGACGCTCATCGCCAAACTGATCGCGGATCAGTTCCATCTCTTCGCGAATCACTTCCATCAGACGATCGGCGCTGCCCAGAATGTGCAGCAGTTCTGCGATCTGTTCCAGCAGCTCTTTGTACTCGTCGAGCAGTTTTTCATGCTCAAGGCCGGTCAGTTTCTGCAAGCGCAGATCCAGAATCGCCTGTGCCTGTTGTTCAGTCAGGTAATACTGACCATCACGCACGCCAAATTCCGGCTCCAGCCACTCAGGACGGGCAGCATCATCACCGGCGCGTTCCAGCATAGACGCCACGTTGCCCAGATCCCATGAACGGGAGATTAACGCCGCTTTTGCCTCTGCCGGCGTTGGCGCACGGCGGATCATCTCGATGATCGGATCGATGTTCGCCAGCGCAATCGCCAGCGCTTCAAGGATATGCGCGCGGTCGCGGGCTTTACGCAGTTCGAAAATAGTACGACGCGTCACCACTTCGCGGCGGTGACGCACGAACGCGGAAATGATCTCTTTCAGGTTCATGATCTTCGGCTGGCCGTGGTGCAGCGCAACCATGTTGATACCGAAAGAAACCTGCAACTGGGTCTGGGAATAAAGGTTGTTAAGCACCACTTCCCCGACGGCATCGCGTTTCACTTCAATCACGATGCGCATCCCGTCTTTATCAGACTCGTCGCGCAGCGCGCTGATGCCTTCAACGCGTTTGTCTTTCACCAGTTCAGCGATTTTCTCGATCAGGCGCGCTTTGTTCACCTGGTACGGAATTTCATGAACGATGATGGTTTCGCGGCCGGTTTTCGCGTCAGCTTCCACTTCCGCGCGAGCGCGAATGTACACTTTCCCGCGACCGGTACGATAGGCTTCTTCAATACCGCGACGACCGTTGATGATCGCGGCGGTCGGGAAGTCCGGGCCAGGAATGTGTTCCATCAGCCCTTCAATGCTGATGTCTTCATCATCGATATACGCCAGGCAACCGTTGATCACTTCCTTCAGGTTGTGCGGCGGGATGTTGGTGGCCATACCTACCGCGATACCGGACGAGCCGTTTACCAGCAGGTTAGGAATTTTGGTCGGCATGACGTCAGGAATTTTTTCCGTGCCGTCATAGTTGTCAACGAAATCCACCGTCTCTTTTTCGAGATCGGCCATCAGTTCATGGGCAATCTTCGCCAGACGGATTTCCGTATAACGCATTGCCGCGGCAGAGTCGCCGTCGATAGAACCAAAGTTGCCCTGACCATCCACCAGCATGTAACGCAGCGAGAAAGGCTGCGCCATACGGACGATAGTGTCGTACACCGCGGAATCACCATGAGGATGGTATTTACCGATTACGTCACCAACAACACGGGCAGATTTTTTATAGGCTTTATTCCAGTCATTGCCCAATACGTTCATGGCGTATAGTACGCGACGGTGTACCGGCTTCAGGCCATCTCGGACATCCGGCAGCGCACGGCCAACAATGACCGACATCGCATAATCCAGATAAGAGCTCTTCAGCTCTTCCTCAATGTTGACCGGTGTAATTTCTCTCGCAAGGTCGCTCATCTAACCGCTATCCCTCTACTGTATCCCGGATTCAAAGGTCGCAAATTATAACACAATCGCAATGAGACAGGTAAATGGAATGGTCTTCTACGGAGGCTTTATTCATCCCGTCGTGCTGATATACTCAGGCGACTTGCCAAATAAGGAGTAAAAGCGCCAATGAATGCCGAAAAACCCCCGGTGACGCATAACGTTGATCACGAAGAAATCGCCAAATTTGAAGCTGTCGCGTCACGCTGGTGGGATCTTGAGGGTGAATTTAAGCCTCTGCACCGCATTAACCCGCTGCGCCTGGGCTACATTGCCGAGCGTTCCGGCGGCCTGTTCGGCAAAAAGGTGCTCGACGTTGGCTGCGGCGGCGGCATTCTGGCTGAGAGCATGGCGCGTGAAGGTGCGACGGTAACGGGCCTGGATATGGGCTTTGAGCCTTTGCAGGTCGCGAAACTGCACGCGCTGGAAAGCGGTATTCAGGTTGATTACGTGCAGGAGACGGTTGAAGAGCACGCGGCGAAACATGCGCACCAGTACGACGTCGTGACCTGTATGGAGATGCTGGAGCACGTACCGGACCCGCAATCGGTCGTCAGGGCCTGTGCGCAATTAGTTAAACCGGGCGGTGAAGTCTTTTTCTCAACCCTTAATCGCAACGGCAAGTCGTGGCTGATGGCGGTGGTGGGGGCGGAGTATATTTTACGCATGGTGCCGAAAGGCACGCACGATGTGAAAAAATTTATTAAGCCTGCGGAGTTGCTGAACTGGGTCGATCAGACCGCGTTGAAAGAGCGTCACATGACCGGGCTGCACTACAATCCGATTACCAACACCTTCAAACTCGGGCCGGGCGTTGATGTTAACTATATGGTTCACACTACCGCACAAGTTGACTAACTGCGTCTGTAGGCCGGGTAAGGCGTTTATGCCGCCATCCGGCAATTTGCCCGGGGCGCTTCGCTTGCCGGGCCTACGCATCGCCTACCAATCCTGAGTAGGATCGTCAGGGCAATTTTTGCGCCAGATCATAGGAACTTTTCCTGCCTTCGATGAAGAAATCAGCACTCGATCAAATTTTCATTTTTTTTTATGAATTATTGACATGCCCTCCAGGCCTTATAAGACGCGCACTTAGCGATTATCACTCTTTTGCAACCTCAATTTAACCTCAAAATCAACTCTTGTACTGAAAAGAATCCCTACTAGAATACTCACCATATAGCGTTTCATTTATCAGTTACCCCCTATATATAGTATTTATCCACAGACTTAGTCACAACGTGGCATTGTGGATAAACGGGGGATATTTTTTCTTTCACGGACAGGTAAAACCCACATGAATCAGAGTCTGCTGGTGACAAAGCGTGATGGTCGTACTGAACGCATCAATCTCGACAAAATCCATCGAGTTCTGGATTGGGCGGCAGAAGGACTGAATAACGTATCTATCTCCCAGGTTGAACTGCGTTCTCATATCCAGTTCTACGACGGTATCAAGACGTCCGATATCCATGAGACCATCATTAAGGCCGCAGCCGACCTGATCTCCCGCGATGCGCCGGATTATCAGTACCTGGCCGCGCGCCTGGCGATTTTCCACCTGCGTAAAAAGGCTTACGGCGAGTTCGAACCGCCAGCGCTTTACGATCATGTGGTGAAAATGGTTGAGCTGGGTAAATACGACAATCATCTGCTGGAAGACTACACGGAAGAAGAGTTCAAGCAGATGGATTCGTTCATCGTACACGACCGTGATATGACCTTCTCCTACGCTGCCGTTAAGCAGCTGGAAGGTAAATATCTGGTACAGAACCGTGTAACCGGCGAGATTTATGAAAGCGCGCAGTTCCTTTATATTCTGGTTGCCGCTTGCCTGTTCTCTAACTATCCGCGTGAAACCCGTCTCGACTACGTGAAACGTTTCTACGATGCGGTTTCTACATTCAAAATTTCTCTGCCGACGCCAATCATGTCCGGCGTGCGCACCCCGACTCGTCAGTTCAGCTCCTGCGTGCTGATCGAGTGCGGCGACAGCCTGGACTCCATTAACGCCACCTCCAGCGCGATCGTGAAATATGTTTCTCAGCGTGCCGGTATCGGCATCAACGCCGGTCGTATTCGCGCGCTGGGTAGCCCGATTCGCGGCGGCGAAGCGTTCCACACCGGCTGTATTCCGTTCTACAAACACTTCCAGACGGCGGTGAAATCCTGCTCTCAGGGCGGCGTGCGCGGCGGTGCGGCGACGCTGTTCTACCCGATGTGGCATCTGGAAGTGGAAAGCCTGCTGGTACTGAAGAACAACCGCGGCGTGGAAGGCAACCGCGTGCGTCACATGGACTACGGCGTACAGATCAACAAGCTGATGTACACCCGCCTGCTGAAAGGTGAAGACATCACCCTGTTCAGCCCGTCCGACGTTCCGGGTCTGTACGACGCTTTCTTCGCCGATCAGGACGAGTTCGAGCGTCTGTACACCAAATACGAAAAAGACGACAGCATTCGTAAGCAGCGCGTGAAAGCCGTGGATCTGTTCTCGCTGATGATGCAGGAACGCGCATCAACTGGCCGTATCTACATTCAGAACGTGGATCACTGCAACACCCACAGCCCGTTTGATGCGCAGGTTGCACCGGTGCGCCAGTCCAACCTGTGCCTGGAAATCGCCCTGCCGACCAAGCCGCTGATGGACGTTAACGACGAAAACGGTGAAATCGCGCTGTGTACGCTTTCCGCCTTCAACCTGGGCGCAATTAACAGCCTGGATGAGCTGGAAGAGCTGGCGGTGCTGGCGGTACGCGCGCTGGATGCGCTGCTGGATTACCAGGATTACCCTATTCCGGCGGCTAAACGCGGCGCAATGGGCCGTCGTACGCTGGGTATCGGCGTGATTAACTACGCTTACTATCTGGCGAAACACGGCGTGCGTTACTCTGACGGCAGCGCGAACAACCTGACGCACAAAACGTTTGAAGCCATTCAGTACTATCTGCTGAAGGCCTCTAACGAGCTGGCGAAAGAGCAAGGCGCATGCCCGTGGTTTAATGAAACCACTTATGCTCAGGGCATTCTGCCGATCGACACCTACAAAAAAGATCTGGATGCGATCGCCAACGAAGCGCTGCACTACAACTGGGAAGCGCTTCGTGAGTCCATCAAAACGCACGGTCTGCGTAACTCCACACTTTCCGCCCTGATGCCGTCTGAGACCTCTTCGCAGATCTCCAACGCCACTAACGGTATTGAACCGCCGCGCGGCCATGTCAGCATCAAAGCGTCGAAAGATGGCGTACTGCGCCAGGTGGTGCCGGATTACGAAGGGCTGAAAGACCGCTATGAGCTGCTGTGGGAAATGCCGAGCAACGACGGCTACCTGCAACTGGTCGGTATCATGCAGAAATTCATCGACCAGGCGATTTCAGCCAACACCAACTACGATCCGACTCGCTTCCCGTCGGGTAAAGTACCGATGCAGCAATTGCTGAAAGATCTGCTCACCGCCTATAAATTTGGCGTGAAAACCCTGTACTATCACAACACCCGTGACGGTGCGGAAGATGCGCAGGACGATCTGGTGCCGTCTATTCAGGACGATGGCTGCGAAAGCGGCGCATGTAAGATCTAAGTTATTTTTGCCGGGTAGCGCTACGCTTACCCGGCCTACGGTTTTGTAGGCCCGGCAAACGAAGTGCCGCCGGGCGATACAATCTCAACAGGACTCACTTCAATGGCATACACCACTTTTTCACAGACGAAAAACGACCAACTCAAAGAGCCGATGTTCTTTGGCCAGCCGGTCAACGTGGCACGCTACGACCAGCAAAAATATGACATCTTCGAAAAACTGATCGAAAAACAACTCTCCTTCTTCTGGCGCCCGGAAGAAGTTGACGTTTCACGCGATCGTATCGATTTCCAGTCATTGCCGGAACACGAAAAACATATTTTCATCAGCAATCTGAAGTACCAGACGCTGCTGGACTCCATTCAGGGACGTAGCCCGAACGTGGCATTACTGCCGCTGATCTCCATCCCGGAGCTGGAAACCTGGGTAGAAACCTGGGCGTTTTCTGAGACGATCCACTCGCGCTCGTATACCCATATCATCCGCAACATCGTTAACGATCCGGCGGTGGTATTTGACGACATCGTCACCAACGAACAAATTCAGAAGCGCGCGGAAGGCATTTCTCACTACTACGATGAGCTGATTGAAATGACCAGCTACTGGCATCTGCTGGGGGAAGGTACGCATAACGTGAACGGCAAAACCGTCACCGTGAACCTGCGTGCGCTGAAAAAACAGCTCTACCTGTGCCTGATGAGCGTTAACGCGCTGGAAGCGATTCGTTTCTACGTCAGCTTCGCCTGCTCCTTCGCTTTCGCGGAACGTAAGCTGATGGAAGGTAACGCCAAAATCATCCGTCTGATTGCCCGCGACGAAGCGCTGCACCTGACCGGCACGCAGCATATGCTGAACCTGCTGCGTAGCGGCATAGACGATCCAGAAATGGCGGAAATCGCCGAAGAGAGCAAGCAGGCGTGCTATGACCTGTTTGTACAGGCCGCGCAGCAAGAAAAAGAGTGGGCGGATTACCTGTTCCGCGACGGTTCCATGATCGGCCTGAACAAAGATATTCTGTGCCAGTACGTCGAGTACATCACCAATATCCGTATGCAGGCGGTCGGCCTGGAGCTGCCGTTCCAGACGCGCTCCAACCCGATCCCGTGGATCAACACCTGGCTGGTTTCCGATAACGTCCAGGTGGCGCCGCAGGAAGTGGAAGTCAGTTCTTACCTAGTCGGCCAGATTGACTCGGAAGTTGATACCGACGATCTGAGTAACTTCCAGCTCTGATGGGACGCGTGACGCTACGTCTTTCCGGCACCGAAGTGCTGTGTCGGGAAGAACACCCTTCTCTGCTGGTGGCGCTTGAGGCGCATCAGGTTGAAGTGGAGTATCAGTGTCGTGCGGGCTATTGCGGCTCCTGCCGCTGCCGTCTGGTTGCAGGCCAGGTTGACTGGCTGACCGAACCGCTGGCTTTTATCAGCGAAGGGGAAATTTTGCCCTGCTGTTGCAGGGCAAAAGGCGATATTGAGATAGAGATGTAACCTTGTCGGGTGGCGCTACGCTTACCCGACCTACAAAACCGCAGTTCACAGGCCGGGTAAGGCGAAGCCGCCACCCGGCTTTTTAGTGCTTATCCTTCAAAAACACCACCGCTTTATCCGGGAAATCGGTGAACAATCCGTCCACCCCCGCCTTGTTATACAGGATGTCATAAAGCTGATTAACATCCGTGGCGTAGTCAGGAAGCTGATCGGCGCGTACGGTGTAAGGGTGTACCACCATCTTGTTCTGCTGCGCCTCTTTCACCATGCCGGTCAGCGTGATATGCCCGACCTTCGATTTTTCATCAATCAGCATATGGTAGTCCGGGCCGATCCCGTCAGCATAGCTGGCGATTTCTTTCATCGCGCCAGGCTTGAACATCCAGTCGTAGTTATAGTTAACCCAACTGCCGTCCGGCTGTTTTTGCTGAGTTTCATTCCAGTCGGTATACGCAATCAACTGCACCAGATTGAGATCCATCCCCCTCTTCGGTTCCAGCTCATTCTTAATGCGCTTCAGCTCCGCGGCATCGAAACACTGCAAATAAACGTTATCTTTTTTACCGGTATAACCATACTTTTTCAGCACATCCAGCGTCTTAGCCGCAATATCCTTCCCTTCCTGATGATGGAACCACGGCGCTTTGATTTCTGGATAAATACCGATATTTTTTCCGGTCGAATGATTCAGCCCCTGAACAAACTCAATCTCTTCCTCAAAGGTATGCACGCGGAAATCTGATTTTCCCATCGGGAAACGGCCAGGGTAAGTCTGTACTTTCTTGCCGTTCTCAATATCAAAACCTTCGGTGAACTTCAGGGATTTAATTTCGTCCAGTGTGAAATCAATGGCGTAGTAACGCCCGTCCTTGCGGGCGCGATTCGGAAAACGTTCGGCAACGTCGGTAACCCGGTCAAGGTAGTGGTCATGCAGGACGACCAGATGGTCGTCCTTCGTCATCACCAAATCCTGCTCCAGATAATCGGCGCCCTGCGCATACGCCATCGCTTTCGCTGGCAGTGTGTGCTCCGGCAGATAGCCGCTGGCGCCACGGTGCGCAATCACGATTTTATCCGCAGCGATTGCCGCGCTGCTCACGACCATACCCGCCAGCATCAATGCCACGCTGAGATTTTTCAGTGTCGTCTTCATTCACTTAAGCTCCGTTGCGTTTCAACATCAGCTCTTCATGGTGGCGTTTTTCGCCAATCATCACGATAATCAGCAGGATAACCGCCAGAACGCTGCCGCCGATCATCACCATGAAGCCGCCGTCCCAGCCGAAGAAGTCAACGGTATAGCCGACAATAGCGCTCGCCGCGACGGAACCGCCAAGATAACCAAACAGGCCGGTGAAACCCGCCGCCGTACCTGCCGCTTTTTTCGGCGCCAGTTCCAGCGCGTGCAGACCAATCAGCATGACCGGGCCATAAATCAGGAAGCCGATAACGATCATACAGGCCATATCCACGGTCGGATTTCCCGGAGGGTTCAGCCAGTAAACAACTGTGGCAATGGTCACCAGCGTCATAAAGAACACGCCCGTTGCGCCACGGTTGCCACGGAACACTTTATCCGACATCCAGCCGCACAGCAGCGTACCCGGGATACCGGCATATTCGTACAAGAAATACGCCCAGGACGATTTATCCAGCGCAAAGTGTTTCACTTCTCTCAGGTAGGTCGGCGACCAGTCGAGGATGCCGTAACGCAGCAGGTAAACGAACACGTTCGCAATCGCGATGTACCACAACAGTTTGTTCGGCAGCACGTACTGCATAAAGATCTGTTTTGCCGTCAGCTCTTCTTCCGCTTTTTCGTTGTAATCATCCGGGTAGTCGTTTTTGTACTCTTCAATCGGCGGCAGACCGCAGGACTGCGGCGTATCGCGCATCAGCGCGAAAGCGAAAATCGCCACCAGGATCGCACCGAACGCCGGCATGTAGAGCGCGGCTTTCCAGTCATTAAACCAGGCCATCCCCAGCAGGAACAGCAGCGGAGGAATACCGCCGCCAACGTTATGCGCGCAGTTCCAGACGGAGACGATACCGCCACGTTCTTTCTGTGACCACCAGTGCACCATTGTACGACCGCACGGCGGCCACCCCATTCCCTGGAACCAGCCGCAGAGGAACAGCAGCACGAACATCACGGCAATGCTGGACGTGGCCCACGGCACAAAGCCCATAAACAACATCACGGCCGCCGCCAGAATCAACCCTGCGGGCAGGAAAACGCGCGGATTCGAGCGGTCGGAGACCGACCCCATGATAAATTTCGAAAAACCATAGGCGATGGAGATCCCGGACAGCGCAAAACCCAGATCGCCGCGCGAGAATCCCTGCTCTACCAGGTAAGGCATCGCCAGCGCAAAGTTCTTACGCACCAGATAGTAAGCGGCATAACCAAAGAAAATCCCCAGGAAAATCTGCCAGCGCAGCCGACGATATGTCGGATCAATCTCCGCTGCTGGCAAGCGCGTTTTATGTTGCGCAGGTTTAAAAATACTTAACATATGTAGCCTCCGTGGCCGTGTCTTATTAGAGGTAAACACCGCAGTTCGTTTAACTAACCAACCTCGCTGCTCCCAGTGTGGGCGCGATGTTAAGTAAAGATACCTGTCGTTAATGTGAATTACAGCACAGATTGTTACAGATTTATGACAAATGTTCAGAAAAGCGCACGAAATCACGTTTCATTTTCGAATCATGAGCGATTATGCGCGAAATCAAACAAACCATGCTTTTTATGTGGCTAAATGATAAAAAACGAACTGTGAGGGATAACCATGAAAACTCGCGACTCGCAAACAAGTGACGTGATTATCATTGGTGGGGGAGCCACAGGCGCAGGGATCGCCCGAGACTGTGCGCTACGCGGATTGCGCGTTATCTTAGTTGAGCGCCACGATATCGCGACCGGCGCAACCGGCCGTAACCACGGCCTGCTGCATAGCGGTGCCCGCTATGCCGTTACCGACGCGGAGTCTGCCCGCGAATGCATCAGCGAAAACCAGATTCTGAAACGGATCGCCCGCCACTGCATTGAGCCAACGGACGGTCTGTTCATTACCTTGCCGGAAGACGAATTATCCTTCCAGGCCACCTTTATTCGCGCCTGCGAAGAGGCGGGTATTCGCGCCGAAGCGATTGATCCGCAACAGGCGCGGCTGATCGAACCGGCCGTCAATCCGCAGCTGATTGGCGCGGTGAAAGTGCCTGACGGCACTGTCGATCCCTTCCGGCTGACCGCCGCGAATATGCTGGATGCCAGAGAACATGGCGCAATCATTTTAACGGCGCATGAAGTCACCGGACTTATTCGCGAAGGCGCGACCATTTGCGGCGTGAACGTGCATAACCATCTCACAGGGGAAAGCCAATCGCTGCATGCGCCGGTCGTGGTGAATGCCGCAGGTATCTGGGGTCAGCGCATTGCGGAATACGCCGATCTGAGCATCCGCATGTTCCCGGCGAAAGGGTCGCTGCTGATTATGGATCATCGCATTAACCAGCATGTGATTAACCGCTGCCGCAAGCCGTCCGACGCCGATATTCTGGTGCCCGGCGATACCATCTCGCTCATCGGCACTACGTCGACCCACATTGATTACAACGAGATCGACAGCAACCGCGTCACTGCGGAAGAGGTTGATATTCTGCTACGTGAAGGGGAAAAACTGGCGCCGGTGATGGCGAAAACGCGCATTTTGCGCGCCTACTCGGGCGTGCGTCCGCTGGTCGCCAACGATGACGATCCGAGCGGTCGTAATGTCAGCCGCGGCATTGTGCTGTTTGACCATGCTGCACGCGACGGGCTGGACGGGTTTATCACCATTACGGGCGGTAAGCTGATGACCTACCGCCTGATGGCGGAATGGGCAACCGACGCGGTATGCCGAAAACTGGGCAACACTCGCCCCTGCGTCACCGCGCAAACCGCCCTTCCCGGCTCGCAGGAACCCACGGAAAACACGCTTAAACGCGTGATCTCGCTGCCCGCCCCGCTACGCGGTTCCGCCGTCTATCGTCACGGCGATCGTACTCCGGCCTGGCTCAGCGAAGGTCGCCAGCACCGCAGCCTGGTCTGTGAATGCGAAGCGGTCACCGCAGGCGAAGTGCAGTACGCCGTCGAAAATTTAACCGTCAACAGCCTGCTGGATCTGCGCCGCCGTACCCGCGTAGGCATGGGCACATGTCAGGGAGAACTGTGCGCCTGCCGCGCCGCCGGGCTGCTGCAACGTTTTAATGTCACTACCGCCGCTCAGTCCATCACTCAGCTTTCTGCGTTCCTTAATGAACGCTGGAAAGGCGTACAGCCTGTCGCCTGGGGAGACGCGCTGCGCGAAAGCGAGTTCACGCGCTGGGTTTATCAGGGATTGTGCGGTCTGGAGAAGGAGCACCAGGATGAAATTTGATACGGTCATTATGGGTGGCGGTCTCGCCGGATTACTGTGTGGCCTGGAATTGCAAAAACACGGTTTGCGCTGTGCGATCGTCACTCGCGGCCAAAGCGCGCTGCACTTCTCCTCCGGCTCGCTGGATCTACTCAGCACCCTGCCGGACGGTCAGCCCGTCACAAATATCACTGAAGGTCTGAATGCGTTACGCGAACAAGCGCCGACGCACCCTTACACCACAATTGGCGCGTCAACCGTTCTGGAACTGGCGCAGCAGGCGCAAGCGTTGCTGGAAGCGTCTGGCGCGCATTTACAGGGCGATGTACAACAGTCGCATCTGCGCGTTACGCCGTTGGGAACACTGCGCGCCACCTGGCTAAGCTCGCCGGAAGTGCCCGTCTGGCCGCTGGCCGCGCAACGCATTTGCGTCGTCGGCATCAGCGGTTTACTGGACTTTCAGGCGCACCTCGCGGCGGCGTCGCTGCGTCAGCACCATCTCACGGTAGAAACGGCAGAGATCGACCTGCCTGAACTGGACGTATTACGCGATAACCCGACGGAGTTTCGTGCGGTGAATATTGCGCGTTTGCTCGATAACGAAGAAAAATGGCCGTTGCTCCACGACGCGCTCTTACCGATAGCAAAAACCTGCGACATGATCATCATGCCCGCCTGTTTCGGCCTGGCGGATGACAGCCTCTGGCGCTGGCTCAATGAACGCCTGCCCTGCTCGCTGAATTTGCTGCCGACGCTGCCGCCTTCCGTGCCGGGCATTCGCCTGCATAATCGCTTGCAGCGCCAGTTTGTTCGTCAGGGCGGGATCTGGATGCCGGGCGACGAGGTGAAAAAAGTGACCTGCCGTAACGGCGTCGTGAGCGAAGTCTGGACCCGCAACCATGCCGACATTCCTCTGCGCCCGCGCTTTGCGGTACTCGCCAGCGGCAGCTTCTTCAGCAGCGGCCTGGTCGCCGAACGTGACGGCATTCGCGAACCCATTATGGGACTGGACGTTCAGCAAACGGCCACCCGCGCCGAATGGTATCAGCGTGATTTCTTTGATGCGCAACCCTGGCAGCAGTTTGGCGTCACGACCGATGATGCGCTGCGCCCCTCACTGGCGGGGCAGACCGTAGAAAATCTGTTTGCCATCGGCTCGGTGCTCGGCGGATTCGATCCGATAGCCCAGGGATGCGGAGGCGGCGTATGCGCAGTCAGCGCCTTACACGCCGCACGTCATATTGCAGAACGTGCAGGAGGTCAGCAATGAGCGATACGAGTTTCGAGAGTTGTATCAAATGCACGGTGTGCACCACCGCCTGCCCGGTCAGCCGGGTGAATCCTGGCTACCCAGGCCCCAAACAGGCAGGGCCGGACGGCGAGCGCCTGCGCCTGAAAGACGGCGCGCTGTACGACGATGCGCTGAAATACTGCATTAACTGCAAACGCTGCGAAGTGGCCTGCCCGTCAGACGTTAAAATTGGCGATATCATCCAGCGCGCGCGCGCCAGGTATGACACTTCGCGCCCGTCGCTGCGCAACTTTATCTTAAGCCACACCGATTTAATGGGCAGCGTCTCTACGCCGTTCGCCCCGGTCGTCAATACCGCGACGTCGCTGAAACCGGTTCGTCAGTTGCTCGATTATGCGTTGAAGATCGACCATCGCCGTACGCTGCCGAAATACTCCTTCGGCACCTTCCGCCGCTGGTATCGCAGCGTTGCGGCACAGCAGGCGCAGTACAAAGATCAGGTCGCCTTCTTCCACGGCTGCTTCGTCAATTACAACCATCCGCAGCTCGGTAAGGATTTAATTAAAGTCCTGAACGCAATGGGCACCGGCGTGCAGTTGTTAAGTAAAGAGAAGTGTTGCGGCGTGCCGCTGATCGCCAACGGTTTTACCGATAAAGCGCGCAAGCAGGCGGTGAGCAATGTGGCGTCGCTCAGAGAAGCGATTGGCGTAAAAGGCATTCCGGTTATCGCAACCTCATCAACCTGCACCTTTGCCCTGCGTGATGAATACCCGGAAGTGCTGGACGTGGATAACAGCGGGCTGCGTGAGCATATCGAACTCGCGACCCGCTGGCTGTGGCGTAAGATCGATGCAGGCCAGACGCTGCCGCTGAAAAAATTACCGCTGAAGGTGGTTTACCATACGCCGTGCCATATGGAGAAGATGGGCTGGACGCTCTATACGCTGGAGTTGCTGCGCCAGATCCCAGGTCTGGAACTGACCGTGCTGGACTCCCAGTGCTGTGGGATTGCCGGAACCTACGGTTTTAAAAAGGAAAACTACCCCACCTCACAATCCATCGGCGCCCCGCTGTTCCGCCAGATTGAAGAGAGCGGCGCGGATATTGTGGTGACCGACTGTGAAACCTGTAAGTGGCAAATTGAGATGTCGACAAGCAAACGCTGCGAACATCCGATTACCCTGCTTGCCCAGGCATTAGGTTAAGCGCATTAACGTCTTATCGGGCCTGCAAACCACGGCAGGCCCGATAAGCGCAGCGCCATCAGGCTACAGGGTTAACGACTCCACTACCTCAATCCAGCCATGTTCACTGGCAATATCCTGACCGTTTAACCACCGACGCACCATATTCAGCGCCATCATGGCGCAAACTTCCTGCCGCACCGCCAGACTGTAGCGACTGGCGCTGAAATGCACACGCAGGGCAAATGTCCCATCCGGCGTCGCCAGCGCGAAATTAAGATGGTCGTTTTCCAGCCCGGATACCGCCAGCGCCAGTCCGGCGTAGTGGTTGCTCCGTCGCTCTGTCGTCCAGTGCGCGGTCTGAGCCAGCGTCTCTTCCTGAGAAGGCACCACTTCGCTGGCAAGAATCGGCGCATTCGCACGGGAAAGCTGCAAAGCCAGCAGCCCGCTGGTGAACTGTTCGCTGAGCGTCAGGCTGAGCTGGCGCGTCTGCAAACAACGGGCGATTTGCGCAGGCAGTCCTTCCGTCCCTTCAAAAATCAGGTTCTGCCCTGCCACCCGCTTCACCTCCGGCCATAGCGCCAGCATCGCGTCCCGCTGCGCATCCGGGCCGGTGAGTTTCAGTTCAATAATCGGCATTGAAGAGCGATATCCCATCGTCACGCCCGCCGGTAGCGGCAGCGAATCGAGGCTCTGCGCCAGATCGCTTTCCGAACGTCCAAACGTGGTGAGTCGCAGACAAACCGGTGGTTCAGGAAGCGCAAAACGCGCACGCAGACGCGGCATAATTTCATACTCGACCATCACCTTAAATTCAGACGGGACGCCCGGGGTAAAGAACATCAGGCAGCGATTTAGCTTCACCGCAAACCCACAGGCGGTGCCAACCGGGTTATTAATAAACTCGGCGCTGGCGGGCAGTTCTGCCTGCTTGCGGTTACTCGGCGCCATAACCCGTCCGCGCTCATGGAAAAAACGCTCCATCTCAGCCAGCCACGCGTCATGAAGCACCAGACCTTCACCTTTCGCCGTGGCGGCGGCCAGCGCGCTTAAATCATCGCTGGTCGGCCCCAGGCCGCCATTCACAATCAGCACGTCAGCATGTTCGCTACGTTCGCGTAAAATGGCGACCAGCGCATCCAGATTATCTCCCACCGTATTTCGGCGTGATAACGGCAACCCCTGATTAAAGAAAAAATCGGCCAGCCAGGCGGCATTCGTGTCGACGATTTGCCCGTGCAACACTTCATCCCCGGTGGATAACATCTCCACGTTTAACATCGTGTTCTCCTGCTTCTATGATGAAAACACTATAACGCAAAGCCCGCTGGGGCGGAGTAAGAAACTCAGAGGAAACAAATCGGGAAAGAAAGCGATAGCATACAGGAAACGGCGCGACGGATGCCGCGCCCGAAAATCAGAAGCTGGCGTTAACGCCGACGTACGGGCCATCGGCAATCGCGTTGTCACGGTTGCCGTCTTTACCCGCCAGGTTCAGATAGCGATAGCCCGCTTCAATGCTCAGCGGACGCATAATGGTAAAGCGCGCTCCGGCATTGGCTTCTTCATAGCTGTCGATGCCGCTGGACAGTGAATCTGGAGAGTAATAATACTCGCCAAACAGACGGAAGCTGTCGCCGATTTTCCACTGTAACCCGCCGCCTACCGCCGCCGCATAGCCTTCATCGCCGTCGTTCGGATTGGTATAAACGCCTTTCCCACCGACCGTTGCCAGCAGCGGCCCAAGCGGAATATTCAGGCCGAGCCCCACGCCGGCAGCGTCGCCATCGTCGTCGTTATGCATCCAGTTGCCGCTCAACGCCAGCCCGGTGGATTCAGTACCGAAACCTACGCCAACGTTGGTGTAATCTTTACCCGCCTGGCCGCTAATGCTCATCGCATTCGCCGATGCAGAAGCGAACAACAGTCCGGCAACGCCTAATAAAATGCTTTTTTTCATTTTTACCCTTTCCAGCAAAGAAATAAACAAAAGACCCCAAAACCGCAGGATTGTACTGCCAGGCGCAACAGAATCAATGAGCTAAAAAAGCGATCTAATAACATATTGTAACTAAACACTACCTTTCAGGTTTATTAAACGTTACAAGAAGAGGCGTTCAGCGCAGCAGTCATTGCCCGAGATCAATATTTCATTCACAAATATTTTCTACATTAGTTTCCGAAATTAAACGGAAATTAAACATTTTTTCTAACGATCGTCGGGAGATAAAGATGAGCAAAAAAGGACTCACCACCGCAGCAGGCGTGCCTGTCGCCCATAATAACAACGTTGCAACCGCAGGCCCGCGCGGCCCCATGCTGCTACAGGACATCTGGTTCCTGGAAAAACTGGCCCACTTCGATCGTGAAGTGATCCCTGAGCGCCGTATGCATGCCAAAGGCTCAGGCGCGTACGGCACCTTCACCGTCACGCACGATATTTCACGTTACACTCGCGCAAAAATCTTTTCGGAGCCCGGTAAAAAAACGGATCTGTTCCTGCGTTTTTCCACCGTGGCGGGAGAGCGCGGCGCGGCGGATGCCGAGCGCGATATTCGCGGGTTTGCGATCAAGTTTTACACTGAAGAGGGCAACTGGGATCTGGTGGGTAACAACACGCCCGTTTTCTATCTGCGCGATCCGCTGAAATTCCCGGATCTGAACCATGTCGTGAAGCGCGACCCACGCACCAACCTGCGCAATCCGACCTACAAATGGGACTTTTTCTCCCATCTGCCGGAATCGCTGCACCAGTTGACTATCGACTTTAGCGACCGGGGTTTGCCTTTCTCTTACCGTACTATGCACGGTTTCGGTAGCCACACATTCAGCTTTATCAACAGCGACAACGAACGTTTCTGGGTGAAATTCCACCTGAAATCGCAGCAGGGCATCGCCAACCTGATGGATGACGAAGCGAAACGCCTGATGGCGGACGATCGCGAAAGTTCTCAGCGCGACCTGTACAGCGCCATCGAACAGGGCAACTTCCCCCGCTGGAAATTCTACGTGCAGATCATGCCGGAAGCCGAAGCCTCACAGGTGCCGTACAACCCGTTTGATCTGACCAAAGTATGGCCACACGGCGATTACCCGCTGATTGAAGTCGGCGTGCTGGAACTGAACCGCAACCCGGAAAACTATTTCTCCGAAGTGGAACAGGTGGCGATGAATCCGGCGAACGTCGTGCCGGGGATTAGCTTCTCCCCTGACCGTATGTTGCAGGGGCGTCTCTTCTCCTATGGCGATGCGCACCGCTATCGTCTGGGCGTTAACCATCAGCAGATCCCGGTCAACGCCCCGCGCTGCCCGTTCCATAACTACCATCGTGACGGCGCGATGCGGGTGGACGGCAACAGCGGCAACGGCCCAACCTATGAGCCAAACAGCTTTGGCGTCTTCCAGGAACAGCCTGATTTCAGCGAACCGCCGCTCTCTGTCGAAGGCGCTGCCGCGCACTGGGATCACCGGGAAGATACGGACTACTTCAGCCAGCCGCGTAAGCTGTATGAGTTGCTGAGTGATGAAGAACATCAGCGTATGTTCGCGCGCATCGCCGGCGACATGAAAGATGTGCCAGAATTTATTCAGCAGCGTCAGATTGGCTTGTTTAGCGAAGTTCATCCTGACTATGGCGCGGGCGTCGCCGCTGCCCTGCGGGCGTTAAAAGAAGCGAAATAACCGTTTCCACGGGAGCTGCGGCTCCCGTGTTGTTTACATTACGGACGGTTAGCGCGCACCCACTCCTGCAATGCCCGGCGCGAAACTTTGATCCCGCCGTTTTTCAGCGCTGATGGCAACGTCAACCAGCGTACCGGCTGCTGAAAACGCGCCAGCTTGTCTTTCACCCATTCCGCGAGATCGACGTTCCCGGCCTGCGCATCATATTCCACCACCGCCACCGGACGATGGCCGAACTCCCTGTCCTCTACCGGCACCACGAACGCCTGTAGAACATATGGATGCGCCGAGATAACGCGTTCCACCTCTTCCGGCTGAATGCCTTCCCCGCCGCTAAAGAACAGATTATCCAGCCGACCGGCAATCGTCAGCTTACCGTCGTTCAGTTCGCCGCGATCGCGGGTGGCGAACCAGCCTTCGCCGTTCACCAGCGGGATCAGCTTACCGTCGCACCAGTAGCCTTCCGCCATGCTGGCGGCGCGTAGCCAGACTTCGTCATTCACGATTCGGACTTCCCGCCCCGGTAACGCCGCGCCGACATCGCCCAGGCCGTCGGCCTCTTTCGCGCACACCGTCGAGGCAAATTCCGTCAGGCCATAACCGCACCAGCAGCGAATACCCTGCGCGCGAGCCTGCTCCGTCAGTTCAATCGGGATAGCCGCGCCGCCCAGCAGTACCGCTTTCAACGTTACCGATGCCGGATTCTCCAGCAGCCGCCACAGCTGAGTGGGAACCAGAGACGCATGCGTACACCCTTGCAGCATTGCTTCCAGCGGCAGCTTCTCACGCACGGTCATTCGGGCGCCCGCAAACAACCAGCGCCACATAATGCCCTGGCCGGAAACGTGAAACAGCGGCAGCGATAATAGCCAGTCATCCCCATCGGCAAACGGCATCAGGGACAGCACCCCCTCCGCGCTGGCCAGATGCGCCTGGCAGGTATGCACTGCGGCCTTGGGTAATCCGGTTGAGCCAGAGGTCAGCGTCATTGAACTCAGCCGCGTCGGCTGCCAGTCTGCGGCGTGTTCGCCTGACTCTTGCTGCATTTGCAGCGGTTGCAACGCCGGGAAGGTATTCTCCCCCTCCAGCAGCAAAGCAAACCGGAGCGTTAAGTCCGGCAGCAGCGCGTCGAGCAGCGGTTGCGGAAGCTGCGGGTTAACCGGCAGGACTCTTGCCCCGCATTGCAGTAAAGCCAGCCAGGCCAGCAGCGTTTGCGGGTGATTCCAGGCGCGCAGCATCACACCGCAGCCTTCAGAGACACCCTGAGCGGCAAAACCGCTCGCCAGCGCGTCAATACGGGTACAGAGTGTGCGCCAGCTTAGCACTTCATCATTAAGGCGTAAGGCGGGCGCATCTCCCCGCACCTGCCGCCAGTGACGCCACGGCCAGTCATTAAAAGATGACGGCTGGAGGCCCGATACGCTTGCGCTATCGGGCATTTCCCGGAGGCTCATAGCAGCCGTTCCAGCGCATCGTCGCTAACACACGGCAAAGCGCTGCCCGGCCAGCGGCGCACCTGCTGGGTTTGCATCAGGCTTAGCGTATCCAGACCCGGAATGGTCTGCGGCGTCAGCCACGCGGCAATACGCGCCAGCTGCGTTAAACCGAGGCTCGACTCGATGGAAGAGCTGATCACCGCCGTCAGTCCCAGCGTATGCGCGGCCTGTACCTGCTCGCGAACCTTTTCCAGGCTTCCGGTGAGCGTCGGTTTGATGACCACCGCGCTGACGCCCGCTTCCGCCGCAAAGACAAAATCGTCTTCACGCAGACTTTCATCCCAGGCAATCGCAATCCCGGTTTCACGCGCAAAAGCGCGGGAGTCGTCGCGGGTTTTACACGGTTCTTCAAGGAAGGCGATGCGGGCACGGTAGTCCGGGTTGACGTATTTCGCGAACTGCTGCGCTTTCAGCGGCGTCCAGGCGCGATTGGCATCCAGACGCAGATGCAGATCGGGAACCGCCTCCAGCAGCAGGTTGACCACCATTCCGTCGCGTACCGCTTCGTACAGACCGACTTTGATCTTGGCGACTTTCTCGCCAGGCATATCAGCCAGTTGTAGCACCAGATCGTCTGGATCGCCCGTACACAGCGGCGCGGCGCGGTAATCCGCCGCCTCTGGCAACGTCCCCGCCGCCTCCGCCAGCGCGCAGCTAACGCCAAACGCCACGGAGGGCACTTCAGGCAACGTTGACTGGCCTTGCAGCCAGCCGTTAACCCAGTCCAGCAGCGCGGCCTGCGCCTCCTCCAGGGTTTCCTGGCTGAAACCCGGAAGCGGGGAGATCTCCCCCCACCCTTCGCGCTCGCCGTCGCACAGACGGACATACAGCCCGTCGCGAGTTTTTAACCGCCTGTCGCGCAGAACCACCCCCGCGTCCATGGGGATCTGCCAGCGGTACACCTGCGCGCTACGCATTACGGATTCCGTTTGAATTTGCTGAAATCAGGCTGACGTTTCTGGTTGAAAGCGTTACGGCCTTCCTGACCTTCTTCCGTCATGTAGAACAGCATCGTGGCGTTGCCCGCCAGCTCCTGTAGACCCGCCTGACCGTCGCAGTCGGCGTTCAGCGCGGCTTTCAGGCAGCGCAGCGCCATCGGGCTGTTCTGCAACATTTCGCGGCACCAACGCACGGTCTCTTTTTCGAGGGAGTCCAGCGGTACGACGGTGTTGACCAGCCCCATATCCAACGCCTGTTTAGCGTCGTACTGACGGCACAGGAACCAGATTTCACGCGCTTTTTTCTGCCCGACGATACGCGCCATATAGGAAGCGCCCCAGCCGCCGTCGAAGGAGCCGACTTTCGGGCCCGTCTGGCCGAAGATGGCGTTTTCCGCCGCGATGGTCAGGTCACACATCATGTGCAGTACGTGACCACCGCCGATAGAGTACCCTGCGACCATCGCCACGACCGGTTTCGGGCAGGTACGGATCTGGCGCTGGAAATCCAGTACGTTCAGGTGATGCACGCCGGAATCATCCTGGTATCCGCCGTAGTCGCCGCGTACCTTCTGGTCGCCGCCCGCACAGAAGGCTTTCTCGCCTTCGCCGGTCAGAATAATGACGCCCACGTTGTCGTCATACCGGGCATCCGCCAGCGCCTGGATCATCTCTTTGACGGTCAAAGGACGGAATGCGTTGCGCACCTGTGGACGGTTAATGGTGATTTTTGCAATACCATCGGTGGATTTTTCATAACGAATGTCCGTGTAACCTTCGGAGCAGTCGTGCCATTCAACCGGTGCGTAAAGCATTGTTTCATCAGGATAGATCATAGTGTGTCCTTTAGTCAGAGACGCAGAATCTGAGCCAGACTGTCCACCACGCCTGCGGGGTTTTCCCGATGCGCGTTGTGTCCGGCGTTACGAATCATATGGCAAGGTACAGACAACTCCGCCGCCAGCGCGCGGAATTTGCTGTCGCGTTCACCACATAAATAATAAAACGGAAATGTGCGCGCATTTAGCCGCGCGCGTAAATCAGGCTGTACGGCAAGCGAGGTTGCCTCCAGCATCGCCGCCAGCGTTTCGCCATTGTTCTGGCTGCGCAGCGCGACTAATGCCTCTCTTTTCGAAGCATCCAGCGAAGCGAAAACCGGCTGCTGATACCAGTCAGTAAACACGTCGCGCAGCGGTTCACGGCGAAAGCGCGCTGCCCAACGACCGTCAGACCGTCGGCGCGCGTCACGCTCAGCCTCGCGTTGCAGTCCCGGGTGGCCGCCTTCAACCACCAGCCCGCAAAGACCCGGCAGAGTCTGGCACGCCGCCATCATCGCCACTCTGCCGCCGAGCGAGTAGCCGACCAGCCAGTATTTAAGTATGTTGTAACTAAATAATGTGTTACGCAATAAGTCGCACACATCAGCAAAGCCGCTGACACGAATATCGGCAGAATCGCCGTGACCAGGCAAGTCGATATACAGGCGCGAAAAGTCGGGAAACTGCTCACCGATCTGCTGCCATTCCCGGCAATCACCGGAAAATCCATGCAGAAAAACCAGCCAGGGAGACCCCGGCTGACCACCGTTCGCCTGCGCGCGCAGGATCATAGATGGCTCACCTGCGCCAGCAGCTGTTGCAGGGTTTGCGCCCCGTCCGTATCGTTCACGACCAGCTCAATCACCGTGGTTGTCGGCGTTCGCCAGACGCCAGCCAGCGCCACATCCAGCTCATCCCAGCTTTGCGGGCGGTGATATTTGAGGTTAAACATAGCCGCTGCGTGTTCAAAGTGGACGTTTTGCGGCATCAGGTAAAACCGCTCGCGCTCGCTCTGCGGTGTCGGCAACAAAGAGAAAATTTGTCCGCCGTTGTTATTCACCACAATCAGCACAAACGGCGCGGACACCTGGCGCAATAGCGCCAGTGCGTTGAGATCGTAGAGCGCAGACAGATCGCCGACGATAGCCAGCGTCGATTTCGCGCTGGCGCGCTGAACGCCCGCCGCCGTCGAGATCAAACCATCAATACCGCTGGCTCCCCGGTTGCTGTACACCGGGTAGCCCGCCGGTAGCTGCGACAGCGCGTCAATCAGGCGTACCACCAGGCTGTTGCCGACAAACAGTTGCCCTTGTTCCGGCAGATAGTCGCGAATGCGGTGCGCCAGTTGCGCTTCGCCGAACATATCGCGACGCGCGACAACCGCCTGCCACGCCTGCTCTGCCAGGCGCGGGATATCGACGCACCAGGGATGGCGTTTCTCCGCCGGATGCAGCTCCAGCCAGTCGGCGATTTTCGCCACCAGCCTGCGTCCGCGATGATGCGCCGGGTCCAGACGACCTTCGATATTATCAATAATCCAGTACTCTTCCGGCTCGCAGGTGGCCTGCCATTGCAGCAGACGCTTTCCGGTCAGGCTGCTGCCGAGTTGCACCACAATTTGCGCCTGCTGAAGCTCAGTGACGGCCTTCGCATTACCCAGCCAGAGATCGGCGCACGGCAGCGGCTGCCCGGTTTGCGACAGCACGTCGCCAATCAGCGGCCAGCCCAGCGTCTGCGCCCAAAGCGCGACTTTCTTGCCCTCTTCCGCGCTCATGCGCCCGGCCACCACTACGCCGCGTTTTTGCCGCCAGAAGAACCAGTCGCGCTGTTTGTCGCTTTCCAGCCGACGCGCTTCGCGCAGCCAGGGTTTGTCATCCTGCCACCAGTCGCCAAGGCTCTGCTGCCAGGCAAGCCCCGTGTCGTCCATATCGCCATACAGCGGTTCCGCAAATGGACAGTTGATGTGTACCGCGCCGGCATGCAGCGTCGCCAGGACGTTATCAAGGGTGGAGACCAGCCAGCGCGCGGAAATATCCTGCGTCGGGCGCGGCAAAGAGAGCGTCTGAGAAGGATGAGAAGCAAACATCCCGGCCTGACGAATCGCCTGATTCGCGCCGCAGTCAATCAGTTCCGGCGGACGGTCCGCAGTCAATAAAATCAGTTTTTCACCGGTAAGCCCCGCTTCAATCAGCGCCGGATAGAGATTTGCCACCGCCGTACCGGAAGTAACAATAACGGCAACGGGCTGCTTACTGACTTTCGCCAGCCCTAACGCCAGATGACCAAGACCACGCTCATCAAAGTGCGTGTGATGAATAAAGGCTGAATTTTCCGCTGCCGCCAGGGTTAAAGGCGTGGAGCGGGAGCCAGGGGCAATGCAAACATGCCTGACGCCGTGGCGAGTGAGTGCTTCCAGAATGACCGCCGCCCAGCGTCGGTTAAATGCGCTTACTGACATGAGATTGTCCGGTATCAATATTGCGACTCAGTATAAGGATCAGAAAAAATGGATTATTGATATGAGTCGGGAATATACACAAAATCATTCAGCAGAGCGCCTGAAGGATGAGGTGTATGTGCGACTCATTAGCTTTCCATCTGTAATAACGTGCGTAGCCCGGCTGCTTTGTTGTCGATCTCTTGCCATTCCTGTTCCGGGTCAGACCCGCGCACAATGCCTGCCCCGGCATACAGACGAACAACGTTCGCCGCGACTTTCGCCGAGCGCAGCGTCACGCAGAATTCGCTTTGCTGTAAAGACAGATAACCCGCCGACCCGGCATACCACTCACGTTCAAACGGTTCATGTTGCTGAATAAACGCGCGCGCCCGTTCACGCGGGATCCCCGCGACGGCGGCCGTGGGCTGTAGCTGTAGCAAACAGAGCGTGTCGTCAGCCTGATTGAGCGCCGTCCAGATACAGCGGCGCAGATGCTGTACTTTGCGTAATCTGAGCACCTGCGGCGGCAAAACATCGAGCGAGTGGGTGCAGCTTTGCAGGCGTTGACAAATATCTTCCACCACCAGCATGTTTTCACGCTGGTTTTTATCATCCTTCATCAACCATTCGCCCAGTTGCCAGGCCTGATGGTCGTCGGGATGATTCGCCACCGTGCCGGCCAGCGCCTCGGTGCGCAATGCCGTTTCACGTCGCCGCCAAAGACGTTCCGGCGACGAGCCAAGAAAGGCGCTTCCGGCGGAGAACGCCATAAAAAAATGGTAGCAGTTAAGGTTTAAACGGCGACTGGATGCCATCACGGCGGCGGCATTCACCGAGTGGGAAAACTGCAAATCCGTCGCCCGCGCCAGCACCACTTTGTCGAGATCGTCTTCGGCGATAGTCTGCGTGGCAAGCTGAATCAGGCTGGTCCAGCCTGCTTTATCCGGCCAGTGCTGCTCGCCCGTCAGGTGCAGGCGCAGCACCGGAATCGGCTTCACGCCCCTTAATGAAGAGAGAAACGCGATCGCCCGCCCGGCGTCTTCACGCAGTGAAACCGGGCTGTAGAGATACAGCCGCAGCGTTGCCATAGCGCCAGCGCGTCGCCATTCAAGACGCGGCAGCAGCAAATGCCCCTGCTGCGGTTCAAACGCATTCAGTCCCCAGATACGCAAATCGGATTGTGATTCATGCTGGCGGAGAAAGTGTTGCGCCTGTTCGAGAGAGGGGAACGTTTCAACGGCGCCGAGCACCGCGGCTTCTTCATCGCCATTACGCTGTTGCCAGTAAAATTGCGGCCAGATGGCCTGACTGACCAGCCAGCTTAATGCGTCAAACGCATCATTCAGAGGGAAAGGCACATCAACAATACGCATTCCTGGCGCCGCCGGTATCTCCTGCGATAACTGGCGCCGCAGATTTTCCAGCGCAGTAGTGATTGAATGCACGCGGACCTCTCCCTGTTAAAAACCTCACATTATACGGGGTACAGCGGAGAAAAAGCAGTACCCCCGTTTAGGGAGGAAATGCGATCCCGGTTACATTACCGCCGCGCCAGCAGTAATCCCAGCACCAGGCCGACCGCCGCGCCTGCGCCAATCCCTTGCCAGGGTTTTTCATGCACGTAATCATCCGCTTTATAAACCGCCTGTTTTGCGCGGTAATAGTAGCTGTCAGACGCATGGCTGACGCGATTTTTTACCTCTTCAAGCGCCCGTTCTGCGCGTGCTTTTAACTCAACATATTTTTGATCGGCAGGATCGCCGGAGGAACGCAGCACCTCTTCCAGCGTTTCGCTCAGGAGTTCCAGGTCGTCATCAATACGTGAACCATAAGAATGAAAAGACATTATATTCTCCCTTTCGATTAACGTTCCCACTAACTATAGACAAAACCGGAACATCACACCTGGCTAACCTCGCGCGCCATACCCATGTGCGGGATACCGTCTTCGTCATAAACGTCCGTCACCGGAACAAAGCCGAATCGCGCATAGAAGGATTGCAGATGCGCCTGTGCGCCGAGATAAAGCGCCTTCTCCGGCCAGTGTTGCTCGCAGGATGCCAGGGTCTGCGCCATAAGCTGTTGCCCCAGTTTTTCGCCGCGCAGCGCTTCGCTGACGATCACACGCCCAATCACCACCGGCTCCAGTTCGTCGTCGCTTTTCAGAATCCTCGCATACGCTACCAGCTCATCGTTATGCCAGCCCAGGATATGACGGTTCCCCCCCACCAGGTCATCGCCGTCCACATCCAGATACGGACACTGTTGTTCAACCACAAATACCGCGCAGCGCAATTTCAGTAACGCATAGAGTTGCGGGACGGATAATTCAGAATGATGCAGGTCTTGCCAGTGAATCATGGTGCGCTCCTTTTACGTATTCGCTTTATACTAGCCAGAATATTTTTTAAACGTGTAATGAAATAATGGAATTAATTTTTTTAGGTACTTCTGCCGGCGTTCCTACCCGCACGCGTAATGTCACGGCCATATTACTGAATTTACAGCACCCGACGCAGGCGGGGCTATGGTTATTCGACTGCGGTGAAGGCACCCAGCACCAGATGCTCAACACCGCGTTCAACCCAGGTAAGCTCGATCGCATTTTCATCAGCCATCTGCATGGCGATCACCTTTTCGGTTTGCCCGGTCTGCTGTGCAGCCGTTCGATGGCGGGAAACGCACAGCCGCTGACGATTTACGGCCCCAAAGGCATTCGCGAGTTCACCGAAACCGCATTGCGTCTTAGCGGCTCCTGGACAGATTATCCGCTGGAGATCGTTGAAATTACCGCCGGCGAAATTCTGGACGACGGCCTGCGCAAAGTGACCGCCTTTGCGCTTGAGCATCCGCTTGAATGCTATGGCTATCGGATTGAAGAGCATGACAAGCCCGGCGCGCTGGATGCCAGTGCGCTAAAAGCGGCAGGCGTGAAGCCCGGCCCGCTGTTTCAGGATCTGAAAGCGGGTAAAACCGTCACCCTGAACGATGGTCGCGTTATTAACGGCGCCGATTTTCTCGCGCCAGCCACGCCCGGGAAATCGGTGGCGATATTTGGCGACACCGCGCCATGCGCGTCGGCCATCACGCTGGCAAAAGGCGTGGACGTAATGGTGCACGAAGCAACGCTGGATACCTCAATGGAAGAAAAAGCCAACAGCCGTGGGCACAGCTCCACCAGGCAGGCCGCGCAGCTGGCGCACGATGCCGAGGTAGGCCAGCTCATCATTACTCACGTCAGCTCGCGTTACGACGACAGAGGCAGTCAACGCCTGCTGGCAGAATGTCAGGCGATCTTCCCCGCAACTGCGCTGGCTCACGATTTCGCCGTTTTCACGGTTTAACGCTCCATTTTTCTTCCTCAGTGCCGATAACAGAGAAAAGGCTGGCTTTCATATTGAGGATGCGATGGATAATTTCCAGAAAGATATTGATGACAGGGCTAACTTAACCCTGTCTAACCGCTTTGAACTGCTGTTATTCCGTCTCGGCACATCGCTGCATGAGCAGAAGTCGGAGCTATTTGGCATCAACGTATTCAAACTGCGCGAAATTGTGCCAATGCCCACATTTACGCGCCCTGCCGGAATGAAAGCCCCGCTTTTAGGTATGGTCAACATCCGCGATCAGGTGATCCCGGTCATCGACCTGCCCGCCGTGGCCGGGTGTAAACCGGAGAATGGGCTTAACATCCTGCTGATCACCGAATATGCGCGCAGCGTACAGGCATTTGCGGTGGAGTCCGTCGAGAATATTATGCGTCTGGACTGGCAGCAGGTGCATACCGCCGAGAAAGCGGTTAACGGCCGCTATATCACCAGCATTGCCTGTCTGGATGAAGACAAAGAGACCAACAACCTGGCGCTGGTACTCGACGTAGAGCAAATTCTCTATGATATCGTGCCGTCAAATCACGACTTGCGCGCCACCAATTTGAAAACCAGCAAGTTCAACATCACGCCGGGTGCGGTGGCGATTGTGGCGGAAGATTCTAAAGTTGCCCGCGCCATGCTGGAGAAAGGGCTGAATGCAATGGAGATCCCGCATCAGATGCACGTTACCGGTCAGGATGCCTGGGAGAAAATCCAGCAACTGGCGAAAGAAGCGGAGGCGGAAGGCAAACCAATTAGCGAGAAAATCGCTCTGGTGCTGACCGACCTCGAAATGCCGGAGATGGACGGTTTCACCCTGACGCGTAAGATCAAAACCGACGAGCGCCTGAAGAAAATTCCGGTGGTGATCCACTCTTCCCTTTCCGGCAGCGCCAACGAAGATCATGTGCGTAAAGTCAAAGCGGATGGTTATGTCGCGAAGTTTGAAGTCAACGAACTGTCGTCGGTGATTCAGGAAGTAATGGAACGCGCCGCGCAAAACGTCAGCGGGCCGCTGGTCAGCCGTCAGTTGCTGAGTTAACGTCCTGACGTTCAGGGCATAAAAAAACCCGCCACGGCGGGTTTTTTCGTTTCTGCTTTCGCTTACATCAGCGGCGTAGCTAACTGCACGATGCTAATCAGCGGTTGCGGGTAGATACCCAGCACCAGAACCAGCAGCGCGGAGATCAGAACCACAATACCGCCCGCGCTGTACTGCCAGTTAGACGGCGCATCGCGGTTAAGCTGCTGCGGCGCGCTCAGATAGAGGCTTACCGCAACACGCAGGTAGTAGTAGAGACCAATCGCGGAACCAACCACCACCGCGGCAACCAGCCACCACAGGCTGGCCTGCACACCGACCGCCAGGACGTAGAACTTGCCGATAAAGCCCAGCGTCATCGGGATACCCGCCAGAGAGAGCATCATCACGGTCATCACCGCCGCGAGGATCGGACGATGCCAGAACAGACCACGGTAGGAGAACAGTGAATCGGCATCCGGGCCACGGAACGGGCTGGACATCAGGCTGACCACGCCGAACGCGCCGAGGCTGCTGAACAGATAACCGGCCAGATAGACGCCGACGGCTTCCATCGACATCTCGCCGCTTTGCAGGGCGATCAACGCCACCAGCAGATAGCCGAGGTGAGAGATAGAGGAGTAACCGAGCAGACGCTTAATGTTGGTCTGGCTCAGCGCCATCAGGTTACCGAAGATGATGGAGGCAAAGGCAATCACGCCCAGCACGATACGTACCGCTTCGCTGTCGCCAACCGGCGCGTACAGGAACAGACGCATCACCACGCCGAAGATAGCGATTTTGCTCGCCGTCGCCAGGAAGGTGGAAACCGGCGCTGGCGCGCCCTGGTATACGTCTGGCGTCCACAGGTGGAACGGCACCAGCGAGAGTTTAAAGCCGAGACCAACAATCATCAGACCGAAGCCCGCCAGCAGCAGCGGTTCGTGCAGCATGCCGTCGCCGAGGCTCTTACCGAGCGCGACAAACGACAGGTTGCCAGACTGCGCGTACACCAGCGCCATACCGAACAGCAGGAAGGAAGACGCTGCGGCAGACAGAATGGTGTATTTGATACTGGCTTCCAGCGAGCGTTTCTGACGGAAGGCGTAACCAATCAGGCCAAACAGCGGCAGAGAGATCAGCTCAATACCGAGGAACAGCGCCGCCAGGTGGTTGGCGTTCGCCAGCAGAATACCGCCCAATGCGGCAATCAGCACCAGCAGGTAGAACTCTTCCTGGTTGTCGTTATAGCCTTCAAGCCACGGATAGGCAAAGGTACAGGTGGCAAGACTCGCCAGCAGAACCAGCCCGGTGTAAAGCATGGCGAAACCGTCAACGCGCATCAGCGGGGTGACGTCCATCGCGCCCGCCTGGCCGACAAACCAGAGCGAAACCAGCGCGGCGTTAAGCCCAATGACCGACAGCGTGGCATTGAGGAAGTGATTGCGTCGCCACGCAATGGAGAGCATCACAACCACCACCGTCAAGCCGACGATCAGCAGCGGTAGCAGCGCAATCAGGTGTTGTGGAGTTATTGTCATGGCGATTTACGGCCTTGTAGTAGTAACGGAATTAACAAACCACTGCTGGATGTTGCTCATCGCAGAATGCGAGGTATCCAGAATCGGCTGCGGATAGAAGCCAAGCAGTACCAGAAGCACGACCAGCAACAGGATGATAAACAGCTCTCGCAGCGACATCCCTGGCATGTCCTGGCTGGCAATCTGGCTCTTCGCTTTACCGAAGTAAGCGCGATGCAGCATCGCCAGCGAGTAAACGGAAGCAAACACCAGACCAAAGGTTGAGATCACGGTAATGACCGGAACCACCTGGTAGCTACCGAACAGAATCATAAATTCGCCAACGAAGTTACCGGTGCCCGGCATACCGAGCGTCGCCACCGCGAAGAACATCGACAGCGCAGGCAACCATTTAATTTTGCTCCACAGACCGCCCATCATACGCATATCACGCGTATGCAGACGTTCGTACAGCTGACCACACAGGATGAACAGACCCGCTGCCGACAGACCGTGCGCAATCATCTGGATTACAGCGCCCTGGTACGCCAGCTGGCTGCCGGTGTAGATAGCAATCAGTACGAAGCCCATGTGCGAAACGGAAGTGTACGCAATCAGACGTTTAATGTCGTACTGGGTGAAGGCCATCCACGCGCCGTAGAAGATGCCAATCACACCCAGCCACATCGCAATCGGCGCAAACTCGGCGGAGGCGTTCGGGAACAGCGGCAGCGAGAAGCGCAGCAGACCGTAAGCCGCCGTTTTCAGCAAAATACCGGCGAGGTCAACGGAACCTGCGGTCGGCGCCTGGGAGTGCGCGTCCGGCAGCCAGCCGTGCAGCGGAACCACCGGCATTTTCACCGCAAACGCGATGAAGAAGCCCAGCATCAGCAGGTATTCCACCCCGTGCGACATCGGCGTTTTCAGCAGGTCTTCGTAGTTGAAGGTCCAGACGCCGGTCGCATTGTGGTGTACAAACACCAGCGCCAGGATGGCAATCAACATCACCAGACCGCTCGCCTGGGTATAGATGAAGAACTTGGTAGCCGCCGTGATACGCGTTTTACCGTCAGAGGCTTTGTGCCCCCACAGCGCGATCAGGAAGTACATCGGCACCAGCATCATTTCCCAGAAGAAGAAGAACAGGAACATGTCGATGGCAAGGAACACGCCGATAACGCCGCCCAGAATCCACATCAGGTTCAGGTGGAAGAAGCCCTGATATTTTTCGATTTCATTCCAGGAGCAGAGTACCGCCAGAACGCCCAGCAGACCGGTCAGCACCACCATCAGCAGCGACAAACCGTCAATAGCCAGATGGATAGAGATGCCGAAGCGCGGGATCCACGGCAGAATGAACTCAGACTGCCACTGCGGAATGCCAGCGGCTTGCGTCAGTGAATAGCCGCCCTGCAACCACAGTTGCAGGCCAAGCGCCAGCGTCAGTCCCATGGTGATCAGCGCAATCCAGCGCGGCACCTTCACGCCGAAGCGTTCGGTCTGCCAGCACAGAAAGCCACCGATAAAGGGAATTAATATTAGCCAGGGTAGTAACATGGCGATCTTTATTCCTTGTTAAAGTCCCATCAGGACCTGATTTTCAACGAATTCTCACAACAGAAAATTCACTTCGGATTGCGGCCTTTTTTGCCCGGTGGCGCTAACGCTTACCGGGCCTACAGATTCCCGTAGGTCGGATAAGCGCCAGCGCCATCCGACATCAACCCACAATCCTCAAACTCAACGCAGTACCATCAACAGCGCCAGCACAACGACCGCACCGATGCTCATGGATGCCACATACCAGCGCAGATATCCGTTCTCGCTGAGCAGCAGGCCTTTACCTGCAAAGCGGGAAAGGATAGCCGGAACGTTCATCAGCGCATTGAGCGGGTCGCGTTTCAGCAGCCAGGCGACGCCGAGGAACGGCTTCACGAACACTTTGTCGTACAGCCAGTCGAAGCCCCAGGCGTTATACCACCAGGTGCCCAGCAGACGGCCCGGCGCACTGTTGGCGACAGAAGTCACCAGAGTACGTTTACCCAACCACAGCCATGCGGCAATCAGGATGCCGACAATCGCAACCACGCCGGAGGCAATTTCCAGGGTCATCACGCGGCTATGCTCAAGCTCGGTCGTCTGCGGCAGCACACCCTGCAACGGCGGCACAATCAGCGCGCCAACAAAGGTGGACAGTACCATCAGCACAATCAGCGGCAGGTGATGCGTAATCCCCTTCCCTGCATGAGCGTGAATTTGTTCTTTACCGTGGAACACGATGAAAATCATACGGAAGGTGTACAAGGAGGTCATGAACGCACCGACCAGACCTGCAACCATCAGATTGATATGACCATTCGCCATCGCGCCAGCCAGAATCTCATCCTTACTGAAGAAGCCGGCGGTAATCAGCGGCAGAGCCGACAGCGCCGCGCCACCCACCAGGAAGCAGAGATACACCAGCGGAATAGACTTACGCAAGCCGCCCATCTTGAAGATGTTCTGTTCGTGGTGGCAGGCCAGAATCACCGAGCCGGACGCCAGGAACAGCAGCGCTTTAAAGAAGGCGTGCGTCATCAGGTGGAAAATCGCCGCATCCCACGCCTGGACGCCCAGCGCCAGGAACATGTAGCCAATCTGGCTCATGGTGGAGTAAGCGAGAACACGTTTGATGTCGGTCTGCACCAGCGCGGCGAAACCGGCCAGCACCAGCGTAATCGCCCCAACGATCCCCACCAGATGCAGCACTTCCGGCGTCATCAGGAACAGGCCGTGGGTACGGGCAATCAGGTAAACACCGGCGGTAACCATCGTCGCGGCGTGGATCAGCGCGGAGACAGGCGTCGGGCCCGCCATCGCGTCTGCAAGCCAGGTCTGCAACGGCAGCTGCGCAGATTTACCTACCGCGCCGCCCAGCAGCATCAGCGTCGCCCACATCAGCATGTTGTTGCCGTCGGCGAAGTGCGCTGGCGCCAGTTCCACCATTTCGCGGAAGTTCAGGGTGCCCAGTTCGTTGTACAGAATGAACAGCGCAAACGCGAGGAACACGTCACCCACGCGGGTCACAACAAACGCTTTCATTGCCGCTGCGCCATTCTTCGGATCGGTGTAGTAGAAACCGATCAGCAGATAGGAGCACAGACCCACGCCTTCCCAGCCGAGGTACATCAACAGCAGGTTATCGGACAGCACCAGAATAACCATGCTGGCGATAAACAGGTTGGTGTAGGCGAAGAAGCGGGAGTATCCCTCTTCACCGCGCATATACCAGGAGGCGAACATGTGGATCAGGAAACCCACGCCGGTCACTACCGAGAGCATGGTCAGCGACAGGCCGTCCAGCACCAGGTTGAAACCGATGTTGAAATCACCCACCGACATCCACGTCCACAGCGGCTGGCTGAACGCCTGCTTGCCGTTAGCGAAGAAGTCAACGCCGACAAACGCCGTCACCAGCGCCGCCAGGCCAATGGAGCCGACGCCCACGGTCGCGGAGAGGTTTTCCGACCAGCGACCGCGAGAGAACGCCAGTAATACAAAGCCAATCAATGGCAGAATAATGGTTAAGGCAAGCATGTTCATCCACGCATCTCACTTACTGAATCGATGTTCAGGTTCTGGCGACGGCGGTGAAGTTGCAGTAACAGCGCCAGGCCAATACTCGCCTCCGCAGCCGCAAGGCTGATGGCAAGAATGTACATCACCTGACCATCCGTCTGGCCCCAGTAGCTTCCGGCGACCACGAAGGCCAGCGCGGAGGCGTTAATCATGATTTCCAGCCCAATCAGCATAAACAGCAGATTGCGGCGGATAACCAGACCGGTTAAGCCCAGCACGAATAAAATCGCCGCGAGGATCAGTCCATGTTGTAAGGGGATCATGCGTGCTCCTCCGTTTTTCTTTTCGCGCTGTCACCAGGACGGTTGCTCAGCACTTCGCCCACACGCTCTTCGCGACCGACGTGGAAGGCGACAACCAGACCGGCCAGCAGCAGCATAGAGGCCAGTTCGACCGCCAGAACGTAAGGCCCAAACAGCGAGATACCGACCGCTTTGGCGCTAATTGGCGTACCGTCGATACCCTGGTCGTTGACGCCCAGAATGGCGTACACGATCACCACCAGCATGATGGCCGACAAAATCGCCGGGCCAATCCACACCTGCGGTTTCAGCCACTGGCGTTCCTGCTCGATTTCCGAACCGCCGAGGTTGAGCATCATGACCACGAACACGAACAGCACCATGATGGCGCCCGCATAAACGATAATTTCCAGCGCACCGGCAAAGTAAGCGCCCAGCGAGAAAAACACCCCGGAAATCGCCAGCAGCGAAATAATCAGATACAGCAGCGCGTGTACCGGATTGGTGTGGGTGATGACTCGCAAGGTTGCGAGAATGGCGATCAGGCCACAGATATAAAAAGCGAACTCCATTGCCCCTCTCCTTACGGTAACAGGCTCTTGACGTCGATAGGCTTGGCTTCGTTCTCTGCTTCGCCCTTATCTTTGCCGTCGATTGCCATACCTGCCATCCGGTAGAAGTTATATTCCGGGTATTTGCCCGGACCGGAGATCAGCAGATCCTCTTTCTCATAAACCAGGTCCTGGCGCTTGTACTCACCCATTTCAAAATCGGGGGTGAGCTGAATGGCCGTCGTCGGACAGGCTTCTTCGCACAGGCCGCAGAAAATGCAGCGTGAGAAGTTGATACGGAAAAACTCAGGATACCAGCGACCATCTTTCATCTCTGCTTTTTGCAGCGAGATACAGCCTACCGGGCAGGCTACCGCACACAGGTTACAGGCAACGCAACGCTCCTCGCCGTCCGGGTCGCGCGTCAGCACGATACGGCCACGGTAACGAGGCGGTAGATAGACCGGCTCTTCCGGGTACATCTGCGTTTCGCGTTTCGCGAACGCATGCAGGCCGATCATCCAGATACTGCGTACCTGGGTGCCGAAGCCTACTAACAATTCTTTTAAGGTCATGGTCTTTGTGCCCCTTATTGCGCCTGCCAGAGAATGACAGCCGCCGTTACCAGCAAGTTGATGAGCGTCAACGGCAGGCAGACTTTCCAGCCGAAGGACATTACCTGGTCATAACGAGGACGCGGTAACGACGCACGAATCAAAATGAACATCATCATAAAGAACGCGGTTTTCAGCGCGAACCAGATGAATGGCGGTAAGAACGGGCCATGCCAGCCACCGAAGAACAGCGTCACCATCAGTGCGGAGATAGTAACGATACCGATGTATTCCCCCACGAAGAACAGACCGAATTTCATACCGGAGTATTCAATGTGATAACCATCGGCCAGTTCCTGTTCGGCTTCCGGCTGGTCAAACGGATGACGGTGACACACCGCCACGCCCGCGATGGCAAAGGTGACAAAACCAAAGAACTGCGGAATAACGTTCCAGATATCAGCCTGGTTGTTGACGATGTCGGTCATATTAAATGAACCGGCCTGCGCCACCACGCCCATCAGGGAAAGCCCGAGGAACACTTCGTAGCTGAGCGTCTGTGCTGATGCACGCATCGCCCCCAGCAGCGAGTATTTGTTGTTGCTCGACCAACCGGCGAACAGCACCGCATACACCGCCAGGCCCGCCATCATCAGGAAGAACAAAATCCCGATGTTCAGGTCAGCGACAACCCAGGTAGGGCTAACCGGAACGATAGCGAACGCCAGCAGCAGCGAGGTAAAAGCGATCATCGGCGCCAGGGTAAAGATGACGCGATCCGAGAATTTCGGGATCCAGTCCTCTTTAAAGAACATTTTGATCATGTCCGCGACCAGCTGGAGCGAACCGCCCCAGCCAACGCGGTTTGGCCCATAACGGTTCTGGAACAGACCCAGCAGACGACGTTCGCCAAAGCTCATGAATGCCCCGCAGGTGACCACCACCAGCAGGATCACCACCGCTTTGAGAATGCTCAGCAGGATCTCGATCAGATCCGGTGTAATCCAACTCATTGTTGCGCCTCCTGCAGATTCTCAAGACGACCGCCCGCCAGAACCGGCGCGATGCCAGGCATACCCATCGGCAATCCGACCTGCCCTGCCGTTAAGCCTTCAGCAATTTCAACCGGCAGCGTTACCGTATTGCCGTCGTAGCTGAAGGAAACGCGCGTTCCCGCATTCACGCCCAACTTCGCGGCATCAGCCGGGTTGAGTTTGATGTACGGTTGCGGCATACGGCTCTGGAAGACCGGAGAGCGCTGCGACATTTCGTCACTGCCAAACAGGTGATAGTACGGCGCGATACGCCACTGACCATCCTGTGCCTGGAAGCTGGCCGGAACGGTAGTGAAGTAATCAAGACCGTTTTCAGATGCTTCAATCAAACGCACGCCCGGATCGCCATGACGCAGTTTGCCGCCCACTTCATCCTGGAACTTGTTCCACGCCTGCGGGGAGTTCCAGCCTGGCGCCCAGGCAAACGGAATCTGCGAACGCGGCGCGCCCGGCTGGTTGTTCCCTTCCATTGAGAAGGCGAACATGGTGTCTTTATCCTGCGGCTGACGCGGCTCGTGAACGCTGATGTTAGCGCGCATCGCGGTACGACCGCTGTAACGGTGCGGCTCACGCGCCAGTTTCTGCCCGCGAATGCGGAAGGTCGCGTCCGGCGCGGCATCTTTAATGCCCGCCAGTTGCGGCATTGCGGCGATCGCGGCGTCAATAACGTGGTCCAGTTGCGTCCAGTCCACCTCGCGGTTCTGCACGGTGCTGTGCAGCGAGTGCAGCCAGCGCCAGCTTTCCAGCATCACGGTGTTGCTGTCGTAATAGGCCGGGTCATAAACCTGGAAGAAACGCTGCGCGCGGCCTTCGTTGTTGATGACCGTACCGTCGCTTTCCGCAAAACTTGCGGCGGAGAGCACCAGATGCGCATTCTCCATAATCGCCGTGCGCTGATGGTCAACCACCATCACCAGCGGCGCTTTTGCCAGCGCGGCATTTACGCGAACGGCGCTTGCATGACGGTGCAGATCGTTTTCCAGCACCACGACAGCGTCGGCACGACCGGTTTCCAGTTCGGTTAACGCGTCATCCAGCGAACCACCGCCCATCATGCCCAGCCCCATGCTGTTGACCGAGCGGGCAATCATGGTGATGCCGACATCCGAACCACGGCCTTTCAGCGCTTTCGCCACGTTGGCGGCCGCCTGAATCACTTCCGCGCTACCGGCGTTGGTGCCGGAGATAATCAGTGGTTTCTTCGCACCCGCCAGCGCCTGAACGATGACGTCGATTTTGTTCTGCAAATCGCTGCTGATGCCGTCGACCACCGGTGCGCTGTCGTCCAGCGCATGAGCGATGGCAAAGCCTAAACGCGCCTGATCTTCCACCGGCGCACGGTAAGTCCATGCCGCGATGTCATCCAGACGGGTGTTGTCAACATTGGTCACAAACAGCGGATGCTTAGCGCGCTGGCCGATGTTGAGGATGGCCGCAATCTGCCAGTCGGCCACTTTCTGGGCCGCCGCCATTTCACGCGCTTTGCCTTTCACCGCCTGGCGAACCGCCAACGCAACGCGCGCGCCGGTCTGGGTAATATCTTCGCCCAGCACCAGTACCGCATCGTAAGATTCGATGTCACGCAGCGCCGGAGTATGAATGCCGCCTTCGCGCAGCACTTTCAGCGCCAGTTGCAGACGTTCCTGCTCGCCCTGAGCGATACCGGTATAGAAGTTATCCGCGCCCACCAGTTCACGCAGCGCGAAGTTGCTCTCAACGCTGGCGCGCGGAGAACCGATGCCGATCACTTTCTTCGACTGACGCAGAATATCCGCCGCGCCCTGCATCGCCTGCTCGGCGTTGAGGGTGATCAGGTCATCGCCACGACGCTGAATCGGCTGACGAGGCCTGTCTTTCAGGTTCACATAGCCATAACCGAAACGACCACGGTCGCAGAGGAAGTAGTGGTTAACGGTCCCGTTGTAACGGTTCTCGATACGACGCAGTTCGCCGTAGCGCTCGCCCGGGCTGGTGTTACAACCGATGGAGCACTGCTGGCAGATGCTTGGCGCAAACTGCATGTCCCACTTACGGTTATAGCGCTCGGAGTGCGTTTTGTCGGTGAATACGCCGGTCGGGCAGATTTCTACCAGGTTGCCGGAGAATTCGCTTTCAAGCGTACCGTCTTCAGGACGACCGAAGTAGACGTTGTCATGCGCGCCATATACGCCCAGATCCGCGCCGTCTGCGTAGTCTTTGTAGTAACGCACGCAGCGGTAGCAGGCGATGCAGCGGTTCATTTCGTGAGAGATGAACGGCCCCAAATCCTGGTTGCGGTGAGTACGCTTAGTGAAACGGTAACGACGGAAGTTGTGGCCCGTCATCACGGTCATATCCTGAAGGTGGCAGTTACCGCCCTCTTCACAGACCGGACAATCGTGCGGGTGGTTGGTCATTAACCATTCCACCACGCTTTCGCGGAACTGTTTCGCTTCTTCGTCATCAATAGAAATAAAGGTGCCGTCGGTGGCAGGCGTCATACAAGACATCACCAGGCGACCACGCGTATCTTCCGCGTTTTGATATTGCTTCACCGCACACTGGCGGCAAGCACCGACGCTACCCAGCGCCGGGTGCCAGCAAAAGTACGGAATATCAAGGCCGAGGGACAGACATGCCTGTAGCAGGTTGTCTGCGCCGTTGACCTCATATTCTTTGCCGTCTACATGAATCGTAGCCATAGTCAGCATGCTTCCAGTTGGCTTAGTCAGGGACTAAGCGTTAATCGAATGACTTATCGCGATGCAGGGGTAAGCCCGCAATTACCAGCGCTCTTTCAGCAGGTTCGGCTGTATACCACCAATCACATGGGTATTGCTGAACGGCTGCTTGATGCCAGCTTCGAATTCTTCGCGGAAATATTTAATGGCGCTCTGCAACGGTTCGACCGCGCCTGGCGCATGCGCACAGAAGGTTTTACCCGGCCCGAGGAAACGACACAGTTGCTCAAGTGTCTCGATATCCCCAGGCTGGCCTTCGCCGCGTTCCAGCGCACGCAGAATTTTTACACTCCACGGCAGGCCGTCGCGGCACGGCGTACACCAGCCGCACGATTCGCGCGCAAAAAACTCTTCCAGGTTACGCACCAGCGACACCATGCCAATTTCGTGGTCAACGGCCATCGCCAGCGCCGTACCCAGACGGCTGCCCGCTTTACCGATGCTTTCAAATTCCATCGGCAGGTCGAGGTGCGCTTCGGTCAGGAAGTCGGTTCCCGCGCCGCCTGGCTGCCAGGCTTTGAATTTCAGGCCATCGCGCATGCCACCGGCGTAATCTTCGAGGATCTCACGCGCGGTAGTGCCGAACGGCAGTTCCCACAGTCCCGGATTTTTCACGCGACCGGAGAAACCCATCAGCTTGGTGCCCGCATCTTTGCTCTTCGAAATGTTCTGATACCACTCCACGCCGTTCGCGAGGATCGCCGGGACGTTACACAGCGTTTCCACGTTGTTGACGCAGGTCGGCTTGCCCCATACGCCGGAACTTGCCGGGAACGGCGGCTTGGAGCGCGGGTTGGCGCGACGACCTTCAAGGGAGTTAATCAGCGCGGTTTCTTCACCGCAGATGTAACGCCCTGCCCCAGTGTGAACAAACAGTTCGAAGTCGAAACCGGTGCCCATGATGTTTTTGCCGAGCAGACCTGCTTCGGTCGCTTCCGCGATTGCGCGGCGCAGATGCACAGCCGCTTCGATGTATTCGCCACGCAGGAAGATGTAGCCACGGTACGCTTTCAGGGCAAAGGCGGAGATCAACATACCTTCCACCAGCAGGTGCGGCAGTTGCTCCATCAGCAGACGGTCTTTATAGGTGCCTGGCTCCATTTCATCGGCGTTACACAGCAGGTAACGGATGTTCATGGATTCATCTTTCGGCATCAGGCTCCACTTCAGACCGGTGGAGAAGCCCGCGCCGCCGCGCCCTTTCAGGCCAGCGTCTTTCACCTGATTGACGATCTCGTCAGGAGACAGCCCGGTCAGCGCTTTACGCGCGCCTTCGTAGCCGTTTTTACTGCGGTATTCGTCCAGCCATACCGGCTGCTTGTCATCACGAAGACGCCAGGTCAGCGGATGCGTTTCGGGAGTACGGATAACGTTTTTCATTTATACCGCTCCAGTAGTTCGGGAATGGCTTCCGGGGTCAGATGGCTGTGAGTATCCTCATCAATCATCATGTTCGGCCCTTTGTCGCAGTTCCCCAGGCAACAGGTCGGCAGCAGCGTAAAGCGACCGTCAAAGGTCGTCTGCCCCGGCTTGATATTGAGTTTTTTCTCCAGCGCGGCCTGGATGCCCTGATAACCGGTGATATGGCACACCACGCTGTCACAGTAACGGATCACATGGCGACCGACCGGCTGGCGGAAGATCTGGCTGTAGAATGTGGCGACGCCTTCGACATCGCTCGCCGGAATACCCAGCACGTCGGCGATCGCGTAGATCGCGCCATCCGGCACCCAGCCACGCTGCTTCTGTACGATTTTCAGCGCTTCAATGGACGCCGCACGCGGGTCTTCGTAGTGGTGCTTCTCGTGCTCAATGGCTTCACGCTCTGCCGCACTCAGCTCAAAAGCCTCGGTTTGTGGTTGTTGATTCTCGTGCATAATTAGCGGTCCACATCTGACATAACAAAATCGATACTACCTAAATGAACGATCAGGTCAGACACCAGGCTGCCGCGCACCGCCACCGGAATCTGCTGCAAATGCGCATAGCTCGGGGTACGGATACGAGTACGGTAACTCATGGTGCTGCCATCGCTGGTCAGGTAGTAACTGTTAATACCCTTGGTCGCCTCTACCATCTGGAAGGATTCATTCGCAGGCATGACCGGGCCCCACGACACTTGCAGGAAGTGGGTGATCAGGGTTTCGATATGTTGCAGCGTGCGCTCTTTCGGCGGCGGCGTCGTCAGCGGGTGATCCGCTTTGAACGGGCCTTCCGGCATGTTATTGAGGCACTGCTCAAGGATGCGCAGACTCTGACGCAGCTCTTCGACTTTCAGCATCACGCGGGTATAGCAGTCGGACACGCCGCCGCCAACCGGGATTTCAAAGTCAAAGTTTTCGTAGCCAGAGTACGGACGTGATTTACGCACGTCGAAATCAATACCGGTCGCACGCAGCGCGGCGCCTGTACAGCCCCAGTCCAGCGCTTCTTTCTTGCCGTAAGCGGCAACGCCCTGGGAACGCCCTTTCAGGATGGTGTTGCGCAGCGCCGCTTTCTCGTAGGAGTCCAGACGTTTCGGCATCCAGTCCAGGAAATTGCGCAGCAGGCGATCCCAGCCGCGCGGCAGGTCGTGCGCGACGCCGCCGATACGGAACCAGGCCGGGTGCATACGGAAACCGGTGATCGCTTCCACCACATCGTAAATTTTCTGACGGTCGGTAAAGGCGAAGAAGACCGGGGTCATCGCGCCGACGTCCTGAATAAACGTCGAGATGTACAGCAGGTGGCTGTTAATGCGGAACAGCTCGGAGAGCATAACGCGAATCACGTTTACGCGATCCGGTACGGTGATACCCGCCAGTTTCTCTACCGCCAGTACGTACGGCATTTCGTTGACGCAGCCGCCGAGGTATTCGATACGGTCGGTATACGGAATGTAGCTGTGCCAGGACTGGCGTTCGCCCATTTTCTCAGCGCCACGGTGGTGGTAGCCGATGTCAGGCACGCAGTCGACAATTTCTTCGCCGTCAAGCTGAAGAACGATACGGAATGCGCCGTGTGAGGACGGGTGGTTCGGACCGAGGTTGAGGAACATAAAGTCCTCGTTTTCGGTGCCGCGTTGCATCCCCCAGTCTTCCGGTTTGAAGGTCAGCGCTTCCATCTCCAGATCCTGCTTGGCTTTGGTCAGCTCAAACGGATCGAATTCGGTGGCGCGCGCCGGGTAGTCTTTACGCAGCGGATGCCCTTCCCAGGTCGGCGGCATCAGCAGACGCGTCAGGTGCGGGTGGCCGTCAAACGTGATGCCAAACATCTCCCAGGTTTCACGCTCGTACCAGTTGGCGTTCGGGAAGAGTTTGGTAAACGTCGGCACATGCAGGTCGTTTTCAGACAATGCCACCTTGAGCATGATGTCGCGATTGCGGTCTATTGAGATCAGGTGGTAGAAAACAGAAAAATCCGCAGCGGGTAATCCGTCGCGGTGCGTGCGCAGACGCTCGTCCATGCCGTGTAAGTCAAACAGCATGACGTAAGGTTTCGGCAGTTTCTTTAAGAAATCGCCAACTTCCAGTAATTGTTCACGCTTGACCCAAACAACGGGTACCCCGGTGCGGGTCGCCTGAACGGTAAAGGCATCCGGCCCAAAACGGTTGCGCAGTTCGCCAATGACCGGGTCATCCAGATGATCCCGGGTTTGCCATACAGCGTCTTGCGCGGTTAAGTCGGTCATATTGTTCACCATTGCAAATGGTCCGTGGTAGTCGGCAGTGCTTCGCGTTATTTATGTAGTGATAAGCGAAGTGAAGTCTGCTGCCGACAGGCGCAAATTAAATCTCGTCTGGTGTACGTAGATTCGTTACTGCAATGCGTTCGCCGCGTTTACGTTCGCGCTCTGACTGCATATTGGCGCGATAAACGCCCTGATCGCCAACCACCCAGGAGAGCGGACGACGTTCTTTGCCAATTGATTCCTGCAACAACATCAGCGCCTGCATGTACGCTTCGGGGCGCGGCGGGCAGCCCGGGATATACACATCTACCGGGATAAATTTATCAACGCCCTGCACAACCGAATAAATATCGTACATACCGCCAGAGTTAGCGCATGCCCCCATGGAAATCACCCACTTCGGCTCCAGCATCTGGTCATACAAACGCTGAATAACAGGCGCCATCTTGGTAAAGCATGTTCCCGCTACCACCATCAGGTCGGCCTGACGCGGCGAAGCACGCAGTACTTCCGCGCCGAAGCGCGCCACGTCATGCACGGCGGTAAAAGAGGTCACCATCTCGACATAGCAGCAGGAAAGGCCGAAGTTATACGGCCAAATTGAATTCTTACGACCCCAGTTAACCATGTCATGCAGCGCGTGTTCGAGCTTGCCCATATACACGCTTTTGTTGATTTCTTGCTCCAGGGGGTCGGTTACGATCTCCTGTTTTTGCAGGGGGTAACGGTCATTCTCACCGTTGGGATCTATGCGGGTGAGCGTATAATCCATCTTAATGCCTCGCGGTTAGCGTTGACGATTAGCGATACTGTTCGTTTCCGGGTTCATACGCTCGCGGCGTGAACGCGCGGGCGTCCAGTCCAGCGCGCCAATACGCACCAGATAAACCAGACCAGCCAGTAACACAAAAATAAAAATTGCAGCTTCCACAAAGCCTACCCAACCGCTTTCACGGATAGAGGTCGACCATGCGAACAGATACAGCGCTTCAACGTCGAAGATAACGAAGAACATGGCTACCAGGTAAAACTTGGCAGACAGGCGTAAGCGGGCGGAGCCGACCGAGTCGATACCTGATTCAAACGGGGTGTTTTTCGACCTCGCGCGTGCGCGACCGCCTAAAAACCAACCGCCGACGAGCATCAGGCAGCACAGGCCAATGGCAATAATAAGAAAGATAGCGAATGCCCAGTGATGAGCGATGATTTCAGTGGATGTTGACATACTCATTGCTTACTCATCAAAAGTAGCGCCAAATTCTCTGCTCTTTTCGGCAGATGAACGCCACATCGATTCATGGGGAGGAATAAAAAAAACCTTACAATCACTGTAGAAAATGATTAAACAGCTAATTGATGTGGTTTTTTACTCCTTTCTATAACCTTTTGTCAACTTTAACAAAAGTTTCCTCACATTAATTTACATCGACCCAACACCATTAACATTTAATGCCATTTTGACTGATTTCGATCGCATCACCAGCCCGAATTTAATGTTGTTGAATCGTGTCCGTTGTGAAGTAAATGAGATAATACACTCCTATTTTGACAGGATTTTACGCAGATGCCTCCCCCTAAATGGGAGTATTTTCTTGATCTGTGACACGCTTTTGTTAATCCGCCATAAAAAACAGCAACAATTTCTCTAGTTTTTTAACATGGAAACAAAACCTGACCGTCAGTGCCTATTTTTCATCCAAATTAACAGGTTAATGACTACTTACTGATTTTTTAGGCTTTTTCCCGCATTTACGTTCGAAACGCCGGTAAATTGTATAAAAAAAGAACCGCTGGATGTTTTTTCAGCATCAGCGGCCCTTTTTTACACTTACATTTTATAACGTTTTTTTTGTGACTGGCTACTCAAAGTCACCTTCAACCATCAGCGAATCGTCTCCTCCTTCGGGAGTAAACTGACTGTATTGCCAGGGGTTTTGGTAACTGTCCATCGCCTGATAGATAACCTGCGCCAGTTCGTTCTGGCCTGATGGATCGCGACACAGTAAGTATTCCGTATCTGGCAACGGCGGTAATCCATCCGCAGCGCCGAGTACGCGTAAATCCGGGCTCATCATCTCAACCGGTCGCGCGGTGATCCCCAGTCCGGCTTTTACGGCCGCTCGTACCGCCGCTAACGTTGAGGCCACATAGGCAAGGCGCCAGGGAATATTCGCCGCATTCAACGTCGCTAATACGATATCGCGGAACGGGCTGGGATCGTCTAACAACACCAGCGGGATCGGTTCCCCCTTCTGTAGCACATATTCCGCCGCGCAGTACCAGTGTGTCGGCGATGTGCGCAGGTTCAGGAACTCGAAAGATCCCGGACGGTGCGTAGTGACAATCAAATCCACTTCCTGCGATTTCAGCATATCCACCATAAAGGCGTTACGTTTCACCCTCACATCCAGAGCAAGCTTCGGGTAAACCGAACTGATCCGATTGAGCAGGAAAGGCAATATCGTATCGGCGGATTCATCAGAAGCGCCAATTGTTAATACGCCCTGAAGATTGCTAAACATCAATGATGAGCACGCCTCATCATTAAAGCGCAGGATTTTTCTGGCGTAACCCAGAAGCTGAATACCGTGTTCAGTCAACAGCTTGTTACGACCATGACGGGCGAACAACTCCTTGCCCACAAGCTGCTCAAGACGCTGCATTTGCTGACTCACCGCAGACTGAGTACGACACACCGCCGCCGCCGCAGCGGCGAACGTGTTCAGATCGGCAACAGCAACAAACGTTCTCAGCAGATCGAGGTCGAGGTTAATTATCGGACGATTTGCATTTATCATAATTTTTCACTTACTGGCGGGTCATACCATGCTGACCTGGTTAATGCTGTGTGTTCATAAACAAACAATTCCATTTGTAATGTGCTTCCCTCGCCGTTTCACTTGCGTAACCAAGTGAAAGTAAAAATGTATTTGGTGCTGCTAACAACCTCTTCTCCTTTCTTTTCGAATAATCCCAGAGGTCATTACCAGGGATATATCGAGGAGAAGACGCATACCTTTTTAGGTAACAACGGAATTCTGCTAAGGATAAACGTGTAATTTTGTAAATGTAAAAGAAGTTAACGGACATTTACCGACACAAAAAAAGCCTACTGAGCAACAAGTTAGTTATAGATGCTCGTCATAAAAATTAGCAGACAACGCAGACTGCGCACCATTTCCTGGGGCTTATCTTAACCCAAAACCACTATATTTATAAGCCTTAATACGAATAATCTGAAGCGTGATTATGTTATCTTAACCAAGAAAATTATGTATTATTAATCTCACCAGCAGGTGCTTTTTAAATATTAAATAATAATTAATTAAGATCGCCACTACTCATTAATTCTACTTAACAATAGATTTACACCCTAACGTTTACAGATCATGGCGATAACAGTAGTTTCGTAAAAGCATTCAGTATTTTCCTGATAATTGAGTTATGCTGACGCCGCTAACACTTTCCTCCCTGAGTTTAGACTATTTTTTAACAAAACATACAACCACACAAAAGCCTGATACCAAAAACAAAAAACCAATAAAATAAATAAAAGCAGCAATAAAAACTGCAAGAATGGCATTAAAGCAGGACTTAACAGCACAATCCCACACTAAGCCTGAGCAAAATCTTCTACTGCTGACCCTTCAAAACTCACCGCTGTGGGAGTACATTGTTCCGTGCTGACTTCCACGGCAGGGAGTGGCGATAACAGCTAAAAAGGTCAAGATTCATGTCCCCCATTGAAAAATCCAGCAAACTAGAAAATGTCTGTTATGACATCCGCGGCCCTGTTCTGAAAGAAGCGAAACGCCTGGAAGAAGAAGGCAATAAAGTTCTGAAACTGAACATCGGCAACCCCGCCCCTTTTGGGTTTGAAGCGCCTGATGAGATCCTGGTCGATGTCATCCGCAATTTACCAACGGCGCAGGGGTATTGCGATTCAAAGGGTCTGTATTCCGCACGCAAAGCGATCATGCAGCATTACCAGGCGCGCGGCATGCGCGACGTCACCGTAGAAGATATCTATATTGGTAACGGCGTATCCGAATTGATCGTGCAGGCAATGCAGGCGTTGCTGAACAGCGGGGACGAAATGCTGGTTCCCGCGCCGGATTACCCGCTGTGGACAGCGGCAGTCTCGCTCTCCAGCGGCAAAGCGGTACACTATCTTTGCGATGAATCTTCTGACTGGTTCCCGGATCTCGACGACATCCGCGCCAAAATCACGCCGCGTACCCGTGGCATTGTGATAATCAACCCGAATAACCCAACTGGCGCGGTTTACTCCAAAGAGTTGCTGATGGAGATCGTTGAGATTGCCCGTCAACATAATCTGATCATTTTCGCCGATGAGATTTACGACAAGATCCTCTACGACGACGCTGAGCATCATTCTATCGCCGCGCTGGCGCCGGACCTGCTGACCATTACGTTCAACGGGCTGTCCAAAACCTATCGCGTCGCCGGATTCCGCCAGGGCTGGATGGTGCTGAATGGGCCAAAAAAACACGCCAAAGGCTACATTGAAGGGCTGGAGATGCTGGCGTCAATGCGTCTGTGCGCCAACGTTCCGGCGCAGCACGCGATCCAGACGGCGCTGGGCGGCTACCAGAGTATTAGCGAATTCATCATGCCGGGCGGGCGTTTGTATGAACAACGTAACCGTGCGTGGGAGCTGATTAACGATATTCCGGGCGTTTCCTGCGTGAAACCGCGCGGCGCACTGTATATGTTCCCGAAAATAGATGCGAAGCGCTTTAACATCCACGATGACCAGAAGATGGTGCTCGACTTCCTGTTGCAGGAAAAAGTGCTGCTGGTGCAGGGAACCGCGTTCAACTGGCCCTGGCCGGATCACTTCCGCATTGTAACGCTGCCTCGTATTGACGACATTGAAATGTCGCTGAGTAAATTCGGGCGCTTCCTGTCAGGATATCATCAGCTGTAACCGTAAACTGGCCGTCGGGTGCAACGTGAGCAAGACGAGTATTTGCATCCGATGGCCTTCTCTGCGCACAATGACCCTCAGGTTGTCATCATGAAAAGGTCACTATGAAGCAGAGCCATTTTTTTGCCCACCTCTCCCGCCTGAAACTGATTAACCGCTGGCCATTGATGCGCAACGTGCGCACCGAAAACGTCTCCGAACACAGTTTGCAGGTGGCAATGGTCGCCCACGCGCTTGCCGCTATCAAAAATCGCAAATTCGGCGGCCAGGTCAATGCCGAGCGTATTGCGCTACTGGCGATGTACCACGATGCCTCTGAAGTGTTGACCGGCGATCTCCCGACTCCGGTGAAATACTTCAATTCGCAAATCGCGCAGGAATACAAAGCGATTGAGAAAATTGCCCAACAAAAACTGGTGGATATGGTTCCTGACGAACTGCGCGATATTTTTGCACCGCTGATCGACGAACATGCTTACAGCGAAGAAGAGAAATCGGTTGTGAAGCAAGCCGACGCGCTTTGCGCCTATCTGAAGTGTCTGGAAGAGTTATCGGCGGGCAATAATGAATTCCTGCTGGCAAAAACGCGACTGGAAAAAACCCTGGCGTCGCGCCGCAGCGAAGAAATGGACTATTTTATGGCGGTGTTTGTGCCCAGTTTTCACCTCTCGCTGGATGAAATCAGCCAGGATTCGCCGCTATAAATCGTTTTGCCGGATGGCGACGTAAACGTCTTATCCGACCTACTGCTACATTTGTAGGCCGGATAAGCGAATAGCGCCATCCGGCAAAAAATCAAAACGGAAACAGCACCGGGATCATCACCACGCATACCGCCATAACGATTATCGTAAACGGCACCCCGATCTTAACAAAGTCGCTAAAACTGTAGTTCCCCGGCCCCAGAACCAGCGTGTTTACCGGCGAGGAGACCGGCGTCATGAACGCCGCCGACGCCGCCATTGCCACCACCATCGCGAAAGGATACGGTGACACCCCCATCGACTTCGCTGCCGCAAGGGCTATCGGCGCCATCAGCACGGCGGTCGCGGTATTGGAAATAAACAGCCCGATGGTGGCGCACAGCACAAACAGACATGCCAGCATCATATAGGGGCCATAACCGCCGCCGACATCCATCAATCCTTTAACGACCAGATCAACACCGCCGGTCTTTTGCAACGCCAGCGCAAAAGGCATCATCCCGACAATCAGGATAATGCTCGGCCAGTGAATCGCTTTGTAGGAGCTTTCTGCATCAATACAGCGGAATTTCCCCATCAGCAGGCAAGCAATGATTGCCGCGATCGGGTTAGGGATCTCATCGGTCAGCATCAGCGCAACCATCAGCACCAGACAGAAGATCGCATGCGGCGCCTGGCTGTGCGCCGGGGAGGCGTCGCTCACTTCCACAGGCATATTCAGCACCACGAAGTCACGGCCCTGTTTCGCCAGCTGACCAATCAGCTTCCAGTTTCCTACTACCAGAATAATGTCGCCCATTAACAGCGCTTCATCAGCAAGCGACCCTTCGATTGCCACGCCGTCACGCTTCAGACCGACGACATTCAGGCCATAGCGCGTACGAAAACCGATCTCGCGCACCGATTTGCCAATCAGTTCCGATTCGGGAATCAGGGAGATTTCCGCCATCCCCACGTCCAGCGCCTGATCGGAAAAATACTCGCCGCGTAAAACCATCGGCTCCAGCAGTTGCTCGCTGCAAAATTCCCGGAGATCCACCTCGGCGGCAGACATATCGATCAGTAACACATCGCGGGCGCGAAATTCCGACACCCCATTGACGTTAACAATAACGCGCCGAAAGCGCCGCCAGCGTTCAACGCCGATAACGTTCGCGCCATAGCGTTCACGCAGCTTGAGGTCATCCAGACGCTGGCCGACCATCGGCGAACCTGGACGAATGGCAAGCCGACGAGCGCGACCGGTCAGACGGTACTCTTTGATTAAATCGCGAAAGGCGCGACGCTTCCAGCCATCACGCTGCTGCGACGCATCATCCCCTTTCAACATAAAGCGCATCACCAGCATGTAGATAATGCCGAGGAACAGCACCACCAGCCCAATCGGCGTGACGCTAAAGAAGCTAAAACCGTGCAGCCCTTCGCGCAGCAGTTCACTGTTCACCACCAGGTTGGGCGGCGTCGCCACCAGCGTCATCATGCCGCTGATAAGACCGGCAAAACTGAGCGGCATCATCAGGCGTGAAGGCGAGGTCTGCATACGCATAGAAACGCTTAACACCACCGGGATGAAAATCGCGACCACGCCGGTTGAACTCATAAACGCGCCAAGCCCGGCAACGGTGATCATCAGCAGCACCAGCATTTTGACTTCGCTGCTACCAGCCATTTTCACCAGCCAGGCGCCCATGACCGTTGCGACGCCGGTACGCACCAGCCCGTCGCCGATAATGAACAAGGCGGCAATCAGAACAACGTTAGGATCGCTGAAGCCGGAAAAGGCCTCTGAGATGCTCAATGTTCCACTCAGAACAAAGGCGACAATGACCAGCAAAGCAATCGCGTCCATGCGCACTTTGCCCGTCGCAAACAAGATAACGGCAATCGCCAGTAAGGAGAGAACCCATATCAATTCACCGTTCACAACATATCCTTGTTAAATGAGAGGGATGGACTGATTCTGCCATAAAAAAGCCCCAACAATGCGGGGCTAAATCATGTTCAGGTATTTCTAAGAACGACCACGTTTCCGTTGGGCTGTTTGGTCACGGAAATGTGCTCAAGGCTGCTCAGGGCAAAATCGACGTCCGCAATGCGGGGCGTGTCCTCAGGCGCATTGACCGCAATGACATGACACCCGGCGGTCAGCCCGGAGAGAATCCCGGCAGGCGCGTCTTCCACCACCGCGCATTCCTGCGGCGAGAGGCCGAGCAGTTGGGCGCCCAGCAGATAGGCATCCGGTTCCGGTTTGCCGCGCTTCACACGCTCAGCGGTAACAAACACCTCTGGCGCAGGAAGGCCGGCCGCCTGATGGCGCGCCCGCGCAACCGGCATCGAGCCTGAGGTAACGATAGCCCAGGGGATACCGGCTTTATTGAGATGGTTCAGCAATTCGACCGCGCCCGGCAACGCCACAATCCCTGCCGTATCCGTCGCTTCTATCTGTTCCAGACGGGTAAACTCTGCGGCGATCTCCTCTTCCGGCTTTCCCGCCATGAAGTGTCGCAGAGAGGTGATAGCCTGCTTGCCATGAATAAAGCTCAGCACTTCATCATGCGTGAGGCCAAAACGATCGGCCCAGTTGCACCATGTCCGCTCTACAACGGGTAAGGAGTCAACCAACGTTCCATCCAGATCAAACAGAAAGCCTTTGCACTGCACGCTCACCCCCTCAGGCATTGATAATCTGATTAATTTCGTTCGAGCTCAGGTGATACTGGCGCGGGCAGGAGTGCCAGACATTCAGCATACGCTGGTATTTTTCCCACATCGGCGTCTGGGCATTAAAGCCATGCGTACCGGCATCAAAGTGGGTATAGCGCCCTTCCACGTTCACCATAAAGCGAACGTAGCCCAGATAACGCGCTTCGGTTGCGGCATCAAACCCGAGGAACGTCACGCGACGCTCGTCAATAGTCTGCGCGTCTTTCAGGTTAGTCCAGGACACATGTAAGGCGTGATACATCTCCATGATATCGATAATCGTGCGGCAGGTTTCTTCCTTCAGTTCGCCAAACTCACGATCCAGCTCACGCATCTGCAAGCCGTAGCCGCGTTCAATGATCGTTTGCAGACGGCGATAACGCTCGGCGTTGGTCGGGTCGAGCATGGTCATCATTTTGTACTGGTTAGACAAAATCAGACGTTGAGCGTTGGTCATTTCCATTTTGGGACTCCTGTATCACTCTACTGCGGTCAAAAAAAGAAGGCATTGGTATGCCTTCTTTTATATGCGTAATCAGGGGTCAATTACAAATCATCAAGGAAAGTTTTATCCAGTTGTTTGAAGGCGCGCTTAAGCGTGTCAGCTAATGCCTGGTAATCCGGCTTGCCTTCTACTGGCGACAACGCCTGCCCGGCTTCCTGCAATTTTCCCCGAACCTCATAGAACCAGTTCAGGATGGAAGGCGGGAGTGGCGTAACGGAGCGTTTTCCCAGCCACCACATGCCTTGCATCGGTAAACTGAGCGCAAACAGGGCTGTGGCAACCGCCGGGCCTAACTGACCGCCCAGCGCGATTTGCCAGCACAGCGTAAACACCGCGATCGGCGGCATAAAGCGAATGGCGTAACGCGTCATACGAATCACGCGGTTCTCAACAAAGACCGGCGCAAGGCGCTTTTCCATCGGCCACGTCTTTGCGTAGTGCTGCCCCCGGCGAAACAAACTAAAAAAATTCACGGAGCGATTATCCGGTGTCGACATGGCTTTACCTCAACTTCACATATAAAAATTCAAAAATTTGTGCAAAACAACAACTGCAAGGGACATCGTTCAAAACATTTTGTCATTGATACCCACTATCAGGTATCCTGTGTCGGCCTCTAAGGCCAGTAGTCCAAAATCATTGAGTCGTCAAATTTACATATAGTATGCCATTGGCTGAAAAATACGCAAAATGGCATAGACTCAAAGGTATTTCTTCCATCATGCCGAAAAAGATTATTGCGCATGATGTTAATCATAAACGTCAGCGTCATCATGCGTTACGCTCTATGGCTCACTGACGTTTTTTTAGCCACGTATCATAAATAGGTACTTCCATGTCGAGTAAGTTAGTACTGGTTCTGAACTGCGGTAGCTCCTCACTGAAATTTGCAATCATCGATGCAGCGAACGGTGAAGAATACCTTTCTGGTTTAGCCGAATGTTTCCATCTTCCTGAAGCACGTATCAAATGGAAAATGGACGGCAATAAACAAGAAGCGGCTTTAGGTGCAGGCGCCGCTCACAGTGAAGCGCTGAACTTTATTGTTAATACTATTCTGGCACAAAAACCAGAACTGTCTGCGCAGTTGACCGCAATTGGTCACCGTATCGTACACGGCGGCGAGAAGTATACCAGCTCCGTGGTCATTGATGACTCCGTTATCCAGGGCATCAAAGACGCTGCGCCGTTCGCTCCGCTGCACAACCCGGCTCACCTGATCGGGATTACTGAAGCGCTGAAATCCTTCCCGGAACTGAAAGAAAAGAACGTTGCAGTTTTCGACACCGCGTTCCATCAGACCATGCCGGAAGAGTCTTACCTGTATGCCCTGCCGTACAGCCTGTACAAAGAACACGGCGTACGTCGTTACGGTTTCCACGGCACCAGCCACTACTATGTGACTCAGGAAGCCGCAAAAATGCTGAACAAGCCGGTTGAAGAACTGAACATCATCACCTGCCATCTGGGCAACGGTGGTTCCGTTTCTGCAATCCGCAACGGCCAGTGCGTTGACACCTCTATGGGTCTGACCCCGCTGGAAGGTCTGGTGATGGGCACCCGTACCGGTGACATCGACCCGGCAATCATCTTCTTCCTGCATGACAACCTGGGCATGAACATCGATCAGATCAACAAAATGCTGACCAAAGAATCAGGTCTGTTGGGTCTGACCGAAGTCACCAGCGACTGCCGTTATGTTGAAGACAACTACACCGCTAAAGAAGATGCAAAACGTGCGATGGACGTATACTGCCACCGTCTGGCGAAATACATCGGCTCTTACACCGCGCTGATGGAAGGTCGTCTGGACGCAGTGGTCTTCACTGGCGGTATCGGTGAAAACGCGGCGATGGTGCGTGAGCTGTCTCTGGGTAAACTGGGCGTGCTGGGCTTTGAAGTCGATCACGAACGTAACCTGGCTGCCCGTTTCGGCAAATCTGGTTTCATCAACAAAGAAGGTACCCGTCCTGCGGTGGTTATCCCAACCAACGAAGAACTGGTTATCGCGCAAGACGCGAGCCGTCTGACTGCCTGATTTTACACCGCCAGCCTAGCTGGCGGTGCTGTTTTGTAACCCGCCTGAAACCGGCGGTAACGAAAGAGGATAAACCGTGTCCCGTATTATTATGCTGATCCCTACCGGAACCAGCGTCGGCCTGACCAGCGTCAGCCTTGGCGTCATCCGTGCTATGGAACGCAAAGGCGTTCGTCTGAGCGTCTTTAAGCCAATCGCTCAACCGCGCGCGGGTGGCAATGCGCCAGACCAGACTACCGCTATCGTTCGTGCAAACTCATCTGTCCCGGCGGCTGAACCGCTGAAGATGAGCCACGTTGAATCTCTGCTGTCCAGCAATCAGAAAGATGTGCTGATGGAAGAGATCATCGCGAACTATCACGCGAACACCAAAGATGCGGAAGTGGTGCTGGTTGAAGGCCTGGTTCCGACGCGTAAACACCAGTTCGCTCAGTCTCTGAACTACGAAATCGCGAAAACGCTGAATGCGGAAATCGTCTTCGTGATGTCTCAGGGCACCGACACCCCGGAACAGCTGAATGAGCGTATCGAACTGACTCGCAGCAGCTTCGGCGGCGCGAAAAATACCAACATCACCGGCGTTATTGTTAACAAACTGAACGCACCGGTTGATGAGCAGGGCCGTACCCGCCCGGATCTGTCTGAGATTTTCGACGACTCTTCCAAAGCGAAAGTGGTGAAAGTCGATCCGGCTAAACTCCAGGAATCCAGCCCGCTGCCGGTTCTGGGCGCGGTGCCGTGGAGCTTCGATCTGATTGCAACCCGTGCAATCGACATGGCGCGTCACCTGAACGCTACCGTTGTGAACGAAGGCGATATCAACACCCGTCGCGTGAAGTCTGTCACGTTCTGCGCGCGCAGCATTCCGCACATGCTGGAGCACTTCCGTGCGGGTTCTCTGCTGGTGACTTCTGCTGACCGTCCTGACGTACTGGTTGCGGCTTGCCTGGCGGCAATGAACGGCGTGGAAATCGGCGCTCTGCTGCTGACCGGCGGCTACGAAATGGACGCGCGCATCTCTAAACTGTGCGAACGTGCTTTCGCAACCGGCCTGCCGGTATTCATGGTGAATACCAACACCTGGCAAACCTCTCTGAGCCTACAGAGCTTCAACCTGGAAGTTCCGGTTGATGACCATGAGCGTATCGAAAAAGTTCAGGAATACGTTGCCAACTACATCAACGCTGACTGGATTGAATCCCTGACCGCGACCTCTGAGCGCAGCCGTCGTCTGTCTCCGCCTGCATTCCGCTACCAGCTGACCGAGCTGGCGCGTAAAGCCGGTAAACGCGTCGTTCTGCCGGAAGGCGACGAACCGCGTACCGTTAAAGCGGCAGCCATCTGTGCTGAACGTGGCATCGCGACTTGCGTCCTGCTGGGTAACCCGGAAGAGATCAACCGCGTTGCCGCCTCTCAGGGCGTAGAACTGGGCGCAGGCATTGAAATCGTCGACCCGGAAGTGGTTCGCGAAAGCTATGTCGCTCGTCTGGTTGAGCTGCGTAAGAGCAAAGGCATGACCGAAACCGTCGCCCGCGAACAGCTGGAAGACAATGTGGTTCTCGGTACGCTGATGCTGGAACAGGATGAAGTTGACGGTCTGGTTTCCGGTGCGGTTCACACCACGGCAAACACCATTCGTCCGCCGCTACAGCTGATCAAAACAGCACCAGGCAGCTCTCTGGTCTCTTCCGTGTTCTTCATGCTGCTGCCGGAACAGGTCTACGTTTACGGCGACTGCGCGATCAACCCGGACCCGACGGCAGAACAGCTGGCTGAAATCGCCATCCAGTCTGCGGAATCCGCAATTGCCTTCGGCATCGAACCGCGCGTTGCGATGCTCTCCTACTCCACCGGCACCTCTGGCGCAGGCAGCGACGTAGAGAAAGTGCGTGAAGCGACCCGTCTGGCGCAGGAAAAACGTCCTGACCTGATGATCGACGGCCCGCTGCAATACGACGCCGCAGTCATGGCTGATGTTGCGAAATCCAAAGCGCCGAACTCTCCGGTTGCAGGTCGCGCGACCGTGTTCATCTTCCCGGATCTGAACACCGGTAACACCACCTACAAAGCGGTACAGCGTTCTGCTGACCTGATCTCCATCGGGCCGATGCTACAGGGTATGCGCAAGCCGGTGAACGACCTGTCCCGTGGCGCGCTGGTAGATGATATCGTCTACACCATCGCCCTGACCGCGATTCAGTCTTCACAGCAACAGCAGTAATCTGCTTTGTGTGCCGGATAGCGACGCTAAGGCGTCCTTATCCGGCCAGCACTTCATATCTAAGGTCTGGAAATAGCGATTATTTCCAGATTTTTTATGCCCGCCGAACCGGCATGAACGAAATCCGATTTTCCCGCTTAGCTGCGCTGTATCAATGAATAACTATTCCTCTGTTCGCATAATTATCTCTTTGCCTTGCAACAGGGATAGTGTGTTATGTCCGCAGTAACAGAATCGCAATCGCGGCCTGCCAAAAAATGGGCGATGCCCGATACGCTGGTGATTATTTTTTTCGTCGCCATTCTGACCAGTCTTGCCACCTGGGTTGTTCCCGTCGGAATGTTCGACAGCCAGGAGGTGCAGTATCAGGTTGACGGGCAGACGAAAACCCGCAAAGTGGTCGATCCCCACTCTTTTCGTATTCTCACCAACGAAGCCGGTGAAGCGCAGTATCACCGCGTCCAGCTCTTTACAACCGGCGATGAAAGACCCGGCTTAATGAATTTCCCGTTCGAAGGATTAACCTCCGGTTCTAAATTCGGCACGGCTGTCGGCATCATCATGTTTATGCTGGTGATCGGCGGCGCGTTCGGCATCGTCATGCGTACAGGCACCATTGATAACGGTATTCTGGCGCTGATACGCCATACGCGCGGCAATGAGGTGCTGTTTATCCCGGTGCTGTTCATCCTCTTCTCACTGGGCGGCGCGGTTTTTGGTATGGGGGAAGAGGCCGTCGCCTTTGCGATTATTATCGCACCGCTGATGGTACGCCTGGGCTATGACAGCATTACCACCGTACTGGTCACCTATATCGCCACCCAGATTGGTTTTGCCAGTTCATGGATGAACCCGTTTTGCGTCGTGGTCGCGCAGGGGATTGCGGGCGTACCGGTCCTTTCCGGCTCTGGCTTGCGCATTGTTGTGTGGTTCGTTTCCACGCTGATTGGTCTTCTTTTTACCCTGACCTATGCCGCGCGGGTGAAAAAGAATCCCCATCTGTCGCGCGTCCATGAATCCGATCGCTATTTCCGTGAGAAGCAGGACGAAATCGCCCAACGTCCTTTCACAGCAGGCGACTGGCTGGTGCTGATTGTGCTGACTGGAGTGATGATTTGGGTTATCTGGGGAGTGATTGTTCACGCGTGGTTTATTCCTGAGATTGCCAGCCAGTTCTTCACGATGGGCGTGGTCATCGGCATCATTGGGGTTATTTTCCGCCTCAACGGTATGACGGTGAACATCATGGCCTCCTCGTTCACCGAAGGCGCCAGAATGATGATTGCCCCGGCCCTGCTGGTCGGCTTCGCCAAAGGCATTTTATTGCTCGTGGGCAATGGCGAGGCGGGCGACGCCAGCGTGTTAAATACCCTGTTGAACAGTATTGCTCACGGCATTAGCGGTCTGAACAACGCTGTCGCCGCATGGTTTATGCTGCTGTTTCAGGCCGTATTCAATTTCTTTGTTACCTCCGGTTCCGGTCAGGCGGCGTTAACGATGCCGCTTCTGGCTCCGTTAGGCGATCTGGTAGGCGTAAACCGTCAGGTTACGGTACTGGCCTTCCAGTTTGGCGATGGCTTCAGTCACATCATCTATCCAACGTCCGCATCGTTAATGGCGACATTAGGCGTGTGCCGGGTCGATTTTCGCAACTGGCTGAAGGTTGGCGCGACGCTGCTGGGGTTGCTGTTTATCATGTCCAGCGTGGTGGTTATCGGCGCACAGTTGATGGGATACCATTGATCAAAAATGCCGGATGGCGACGCTGGCGCGTCTTATCCGGCCTACGAGTCAGGTTATTGTAGGCCGGATAAGCGGCAGCGCCATCCGGCAACAACACATCGTTATTACAGCAGCGTTTTCGCCGCTTCCACAATGGCCTCTGCGGTCAAACCATACTCCTTCTGCAAGAAATCCTGCGTCCCGACCTGACCATAACGCTCTTTAACGCCGACGCGACGCATGGGCACCGGGCACGTTTCAACCAGCACTTCAGCCACGGCCGACCCAAGTCCATTATGAATGCTGTGGTTTTCACAGGTGACGATTCGCCCGGTTTTCTCCGCGTAATTTTTTACCAGCATGCGGTCGATGGGCTTGAGGGTAAACATATCGATAACCGCCGCGTTCACGCCATCCTGCTCCAGCTGGCGCGCCGCCTCCAGCGCCTCGGCAACCATAATGCCGTTGGCAATTAGCGTGATATCACTGCCTTCACGCAGAACATTCCCTTTACCGATGGTGAACGTCGATCCCGGCGCATAAATGCTCGGGGCCTGTTTGCGGATGGTTCGAACCCAGTAAAAACCCTCAAGATCGATAAGCTGGCGCAAAATATCCTTAAACATGACGGCATCGGTCACTTCCAGCACGACCGAATGCGCCAGCCCGCGCACAATGCCCATATCTTCAAAAGACATATGGGTGCCGCCGTTATGGCAGGCAGTCACGCCGGCATCCGACGCGATCACCTTGACGTTGTTGCGCTGGTAATCGAGCGACATAAACAGCTGATCAAAACAGCGACGGCTGGCAAAGGCGGTGAAGGTATGGACAAACGGTTTGCGTCCGGTGAGCGATAGCCCTGCCGCAGTGCCGATCACATTGGCTTCCATAATGCCGCAGTTGATCACATGCTGAGGATAATCCCTCGCAACGCCGTCCATCGCCATAGAACTCATGAGATCCGCTTCAAGTGCGATAATCTGGCTTCCGGCCTCTATCTGCTCCGCCACAAATCCGGCGTACACTTTACGCATTTCCATGCTCTCTTTTTGTCCCGCGGGTGCAACCTTAATCATGCGCGGCCTCCAGTTGGCGAATCGTCTCGTTAAGCGCCTTTTTCATCTCATCGGTCAGACGCAGGTGGTGGGAGTTGCTTAATTGTTCCAGGTAGGGCACGCCCTGTCCTTTAATACTGTCGAGGATCACCATGCGCGGACGGGCATCCGCCGCCGGAACCGGCTGAACGACCTCCAGCAGCCGGGCAATGTCATCGCCTTTCACGGTGACAACATCAAAACCGAAAGCGCGGAATTTCCCTTCCAGATCGAACGGGCAAATAATCTCATCCAGTTCGCCGTCCAGTTGCTGCTTGTTCCAGTCGATAAACACCGTCAGGTTGTTCAGGCGATGATGGGCGATAAACTGAAACGCTTCCCAGCACTGCCCTTCGTTCAGCTCGCCGTCACCGACGATACAAAATACCCGATTCGGGCGCCCGGCAAGTTTGTGCGACAGCGCCATCCCTCCGGCAATCGAGATCCCCTGCCCCAGTGAACCGGTCGTCGCATCCACGCCGCGTGTTTTTAACCTGTCTGGATGGCTCGGCAGACGGGTGCCGTTCTGGTTAAGCGTGTTCAGTTCTTCTGTCGGAAAGTAACCTTTAATCGCCAGCGTGCTGTAGAGCGCCGGGCCAGCATGACCTTTAGACAGCACAAAGTAATCGCGCTCCGGCCAGTCAGGGTCGGCCGGGTCAATCTTCATCACCGCGCCGTACAGCACCGCCAGCGTCTCCACTACCGACATGCTGCCACCGTAGTGGCCAAAGCCAAGCTGCGTCAATGACTTAAGAGTGGCAACGCGAATATCGCGCGCCAGTTGAGTAACTTCATTCACATTCATAATTTGGCTCCGGTATTCTCCTGCGTGTTACCCCCCGCAGATTTGTTTTTCGCAAACACGTTGTACGCCACCAGCAGCACGAACAACGCCACAACAAGCCCAGTGATGGCAAGCGGCGACAGGTAGCGCGCCAGATTGCCCAGCACAATTCCCACTGCGCCGAAATCAGCGTCTGAGAAGGTCGTATTCGCAAAGCCGATCGCCCCCAGCACGGGCAGCAGCAGAACGGGCAGGAAAGTGATCAACAGACCGTTGGCAAATGCGCCGATCATCGCGCCGCGACGCCCGCCGGTGGCATTACCAAATACGCCAGCCGTCGCACCGGTAAAGAAGTGCGGCACCACGCCCGGCAGGATCAGCACCAGCTTCATCTGTCCGAGCAGGAACAGACCGACCAGGCCACCGAGGAAGCTAAACAGGAAGCCAATCAGCACCGCGTTAGGCGCATACGGATAGACGACCGGGCAGTCCAGCGCCGGGCGGGCGTTCGGCACCAGTTTTTCTGAGAATCCGGTAAAGGCCGGTACGATTTCCGCCAGAATCAGACGTACGCCCTGTAGGATGATGAACACGCCCGCCGCAAAGGTGATCGCCATAATGATGGCGTAGACCAGGTAGTTCTGACCGCCGCTGAAGGTGCTCTCGACATATTCACGCCCCGCGCTCACCGCCATGATCAGATAGATAATCATCATGGTCAGAGAGATAGAGATCGAACTGTCGCGCAGGAAGCTTAAGTTTTTAGGCAGGTTCATCTCTTCGGTAGAGCGGGAACCTTTACCGCAAAGGCTGCCGATCCAGCCGGACAGCACATAACCCAGCGTGCCGAAGTGACCAAACGCAATATCATCAGTGCCGGTGATACGCTTCATATAGCGCTGCGCCAGCGCCGGGAAAAAGGCCATCACCAGCCCCAGAATCAGCGATCCGGTAAAGACGAGACCAACGCCGTCAAAACCGGCAACCGTCAGGATTACGCCGATCATACAGGCCATATAAAACGTATGGTGTCCTGTCAGAAAGATGTATTTCAGACGGGTAAAACGGGCGACCACAATATTCGCCACCATGCCAAAGGCCATGATCAGCGCCGTAGACGCCCCGTATTTTTCCAGCGCAATGGAAACAATCGCTTCGTTATTTGGAATAATCCCCTGGATATTAAATGCATGTTCAAACATTCCGCCGAGTGGATTTAAAGACCCGACCAGTACCGTTGCGCCGCCGCCCAGTACAATAAAACCTAAAATAGTTTTAATCGTGCCTTTCACCACATCGGAAAACGCTTTTTTCTGCGCGACAAGGCCAATTAAGGCAATTAACCCCACCAGCACCGAGGGCACTTTTAAGATATCAACAACAAAATTCAGCGTTTCAAGGATAAACATATCCGCCTCGCTTGCAATAAGGTTATTGTTTGGCGAACCAGGCGCGCAGCTGCGCTTCAAGTTCATTAATATCGATAATGTTATTAATCACCACCAGCTGGCTTTCCGGCACGCTGGCGCTGGCGGCAATATCTTTCGCCATGACAAACAGATCCGCAGCGCCAGGCGTCGCCGAGGAGAGGTCGGAATGCTCAACATCGGCATCAATTTCAAGCTTCCTGAGCACTTTTTTAATATTCATTTCGACCATAAAACTACTGCCCAGGCCAGAACCGCAAATAGCCATAATTTTCATTATCATCACCTTCTTTTAAGTAGAGTACGACCGCATCACGCAGGCGCGTAATGTGTCAGGTAATTCGGAATGCGTAATTAAATTAGAAACGTGCGATTATTGTTTTTATTTCCTCCAGCGACTTCGCCTGATGTAATTTATCCATATCGTCATCGCTGGAAAATAACTCTGCCAGCGCCGAAATCATTTCAATATGGCTGTGTTTGTCGGGTGCCGCGAGCATCACGATGATATCCACCGGATCGAACTCGCCCGCCCCAAATGAGACACCCTGCTCCAGCTTTAACAACGACAAGCCTAATCCCTTTGCTCCCTCTTCCGGTCGCGCATGCGGCATCGCCAGACCCGGCGCCAGAACGTAATACGCGCCCAGCTTATGGTGCTGCTCAACAATCGCCGTCACATATTCAGGTGTGATAACGCCAGCATCCAGCAGCGGTCTGGCGCATATTTCCAGCGCCTGCGGCCAGTTTTCCACCCTCGCCTGCCGCATGATGGTTGCATCCGTTAGCCAGTGATTGAGCACATATCCTCCTCGCGTGATTGCCAGATATGAGCAAACTTTATTCAAGCGCTGAAACCTTATCTGTGATCATATTCACAAAGATAGCGCTATCAAAAGTTATCAGTCAGATATGTGATAGCGCTATCAAAATACAATCAACGCGTGAAATCACAGCCTTAAACCGGATTTAAGGCGTATACTGCTATTCCCGTGAAGCGATGAATGACAATAAAAAAACATCTCAATACGTTGTAATTGCGCAGGAATCTGTATGTCTATAACTCGAAAACGGCGTAGTACTGGTAAGGTGACCATCGCCGATGTTGCTCAGCTTGCCGGTGTCGGCACCATGACCGTGTCCCGTGCGTTACGCACGCCTGAGCAAGTTTCCGATAAACTCCGGGAAAAAATCGAAGCCGCAGTAAATGAACTCGGTTATATGCCCAATCTCGCCGCAAGCGCGCTGGCTTCCGCCTCGTCACGGACCATCGCGATGGTCGTCCCAAACCTCACGGAAGCCGGTTGTTCAGAAATGTTTGCCGGACTTCAGCAAGTTTTACAGCCTGCGGGATACCAGATTATGCTGGCGGAGTCCCTTCACCATCTCGAACAGGAAGAGAAACTGCTGGAGACGCTGCTGGCCTCCAACATCGCCGCAGCCATTTTACTCAGCGTCGAGCACAGCGACACGGTGCGTCACTGGTTAAAAAACGCGTCGATTCCGGTGATGGAAATTGGCGCCATTCGTACCGATCCGATTGATATGAATATCGGTATTGATAACGTCGCGGCAATGTACGAACTGACCGAAATGCTCATTCAGCGCGGTTATCAGAATATTGGCCTGCTTTGCGCCAATCAGGAGCAGTGGATCTTTCAACAGCATTTGCAGGGCTGGTACAAGGCGATGTTGCGCCACCATATGTCGCCCAATCGCGTGATTAACGCCGCCCTGCCGCCAAACTTTTCCACCGGCGCCTCGCAGCTTCCCGAATTTATTCTGGCGTGGCCCGAGCTGGACGCGCTGGTGTGCGTATCCGATGAACTGGCTTGCGGTGCGTTATATGAGTGCCAGCGCAGACGGATCAAAGTCCCTGACGATCTGGCGGTGGTAGGATTCGGCGACAGCGATGTGAGCCGGGTTTGTCAGCCGCCGTTAACGACAATGGCCGTACCGCATCGTAAGATAGGCCTTGAAGCCGGACGCGCGCTGCTGGAACGTCTGAAGGATGGCAACTGGAGCGATCGGAAACAGATCGCCTCCAGTTTATGCCTGCGGGATAGCTGTTAGAGACCTTATTCCGTCTCTTCTTGCTTCTCTTGCTTTGCCGATTCATTGTTGGCATTGCGGGTCATCCACAACGCCAGCGCTTTCAATGAGTCCGGGGTGAACTCATCGCAACGCGCCGTAATTTCTTCCGGCGTCAGCCAGCAGACTTCGCTGATCTCTTCTTCCTGAAGCGCGAATGGTCCATGAGAAACGCAGCTAAATAATCCGCCCCAGACACGGCAATTATCATCTTCAAAATAGAACTGACCGTGCTCAGCAAACGGCACGCCTGCGATACCCAGTTCTTCTTCCGCTTCACGTCGTGCAGACTCCAGCAGTTGCTCATCGGCCTGCACCACCCCACCTGCGGTGGCATCTAACATGCCGGGCAAAAAGTCTTTTGTCTCAGTACGGCGTTGAACCAGAATTTTGCCCATACCATCATGCACGACGATATACGTTGCACGATGACGTAAGCGCTGCGCTCGCATTTGCTCCCGGCTGGATTGCGCAATGACTTCGTTCTCTTCATTCACAATATCCACCCATTCAGTACTTGCCAAACGACGCTGTTCCACCATCAGGAAACCTTCTTTTTCTGGCGCTCTTACGGCGCATTTACAATTGTGGGGTAAATTACGGATTAATCGCGACCTGCGCAATGATACTTTGATCATTGAGTGCGATTACGCTCAAAACATTATCATCCAGAATGCCGTAGCTTGCTGCAAACCCACCTTTCGGGATGCTGACTGAGCCTGGATTAAAGTGATACAGCTCGCCGCGTTTTTCAGCGACCGGCAGATGAGTATGCCCATAAGCAAGAACGTCGCCCGCATTTAACGCGGGTACATTATCCGCCCCGAACAGGTGTCCGTGGGTCAGGAAGATGCGCCGGTTTTCCAGCAGCACTTGCTGCCACGGCGCGGTTATCGGGAAATGGAGCAGCATCTGATCCACTTCGCTGTCACAGTTTCCCCGTACCGCAATAATACGCGCCGCCTGCTCGTTCAGGCGTTCTGCCACCTGCGCCGGTGCGTAGCCTTCCGGCAGCGCGTTACGCGGCCCGTGATAAAGCACATCACCCAGTATCACCAGCCATTGCGCGCCACTTTGCGCAAACCGTTCAAGTACGCGCTCTGTCGCAGGTAACGAACCATGAATGTCCGATGCAAACATCAGTTTCATCACTCACTCCTCGTCATAAAAAACCGCTCTATGATACTGGATTATACGCGGATTATCAGCCTGAACGCTTTGCGGAAAGCGCAATAAAACGTTGAACGGAGGCGCGCTGCCACTGGAATGCTGCATATTCCGCCAGTGCCTCAGGAATCTCGTCGCCGTTCAGTACGAGGCGGTTAAGCATGAGCGCCAAATCGGTATCCGCAATACACCATTCGCCAAATAAATTCGGCTTACCGTGAGCGAGCAAACCACTGGCCGTCGCCACCAGTTTTGCCGCGCTCTCTTTCCCCGCTTCGCTCAACGGGCCTTTCCTGGCCGCCGCAAAGACCACATCCGTCGAACGTTCCTCGCGAATGGGCATTAAATCACTGCGTAACCACGCCTGAATCTGGCGCGCGCGGGCGCGTTTTTGCAGATCGTGCGGGTAGATGCGCTCCCACTGCGGCGGCGCAAAGCGATCTTCCAGATACTCGGTAATCGCCGACGACTCGCTAAGCTCAAAGCCATCGATTTCCAGCACCGGGACGCGGCGCGTTAACGCGTAGCCCTGCCATGAGGGCTGCAAATGCTCGCCGCTGCTCAGGTCAACGGTTTTGAGGCTAAAAGGCAGTCCTTTCTCCTGCAAGGCAACATAAACGGATAAGACGTAAGGAGAGAAAAAGTTAGCGTCTGACCAAAGCGTAATCTCGGGTTTGCTCATAATGTCCTCTTCGTTCTTTGGGCTTTCTCTCAAAATATAGAGTCTTTCGCATACTGTCACCTGATGAAAACTCATACTGAGCCCGACAACAGAACGCGCAAGACTGCGACCTTAGCAGAAGCCTGAGAGTCAGAGCGAATAACGCGGCCGGGTTCTCGTGTATCATGCAAAGGTTCAACCATGGAGGACGCCTGCAATGTCACAACCTGACGCTATTATTCGTATAAAAAACCTTCGTCTGCGCACGTTTATCGGTATCAAAGAGGAAGAGATCCTCAACCGCCAGGATATCGTTATTAACGTTGCCATTCACTATCCGGCGGAAAAAGCCCGCGTAAGCGAGGACATCAACGACGCGCTGAATTACCGCACCATCACAAAAAACATTATTCAGCATGTGGAGAGCAACCGATTCTCGCTGTTAGAAAAATTAACTCAGGATGTGCTCGACATCGCACGCGAACATCACTGGGTCACTTATGCTGAAGTAGAGATCGACAAACTTCATGCGCTGCGTTATGCCGATTCCGTCTCCATGACGCTCAGCTGGCGACGTTAAACGCTATCCGGGAGGAAACATGCAGATTCTGATTACCGGCGGTACTGGCCTGATAGGACGCCACCTGATTCCCCGTCTGCTGGAACTGGGGCATCAGGTGACGGTCGTCACACGGAGTCCCGATAAGGCGCGTCAGCTTCTCGACTCCCGGGTTGCGCTGTGGAAAGGGCTGGAGGACAGGCAAAACCTCAACGACATAGACGCCGTGGTCAACCTTGCTGGCGAGCCTATCGCCGACAAACGCTGGACCGCGCAGCAAAAAGAGCGTTTGTGTCAAAGCCGCTGGTCCATCACGCAAAAGCTGGCGGATTTGATCAACGCCAGCGAGACGCCCCCATCCACGTTAATTTCCGGGTCTGCCGCAGGCTATTACGGCGATCTGGGCGAAGTTGTCGTAACGGAAGAAGAGCCGCCGCATAACGAATTTACCCATAAATTATGCGCGCGTTGGGAGCAGATTGCCTGTAGCGCGCAAAGTGATAAAACGCGCGTTTGTCTGCTACGCACCGGCGTCGTCCTGGCACCGGAAGGCGGCATTCTGGCCAAAATGATCCCGCCGTTTCGCCTGGGGCTGGGAGGGCCAATTGGCAATGGGCGTCAGTATCTGGCCTGGATCCATATTGATGATATGGTAAACGGTATTCTCTGGCTGCTGGATAACGACCTGCGCGGTCCGTTCAATATGGTTTCGCCTTATCCGGTTCGTAATGAACAGTTCGCCCATGCGCTGGGTCATGCGCTGAACCGCCCCGCAATCCTGCGCGTTCCCGCGACCGTCATCCGCCTGTTAATGGGGGAATCATCGGTACTGGTGCTGGGCGGACAGCGCGCATTGCCAAAAAGACTGGAGGCGGCGGGGTTTTCATTTCGCTGGTACGATTTAGAAGAAGCGCTGGCCGATGTGATCCGTTAAACCATTCACCTGGTCACTGTAGCCATTCCGGTGGTAAGGTAGTATGCCTGACTTCTGGAATGGCGATTTTATGGCGATAATAACCACCTCCCGATTGACCCTCTCCCTTTTTCAACCTACTGACTGGTCCTTTTTTCTCGCACTGCGTGAAAACCCTGAAATCATGCGTTATATGGCTGATATCACGCCGGAAAAAGACACTCGCCTGCTGTTCGCCCGTCGCCTCGTCTCAAAGCATACCTTCGTCATCCGCCTGCATAACAGCGATAAGCCTTTGGGCGACATTGGCTTACAAATTAGCCACCATTATCCGCAGGAAGCCGATATCGGCTATACGGTGCTCCCGGAAGCGCAAGGGAGAGGGATCGCCACAGAAGCCTTATATGCCGTCTGCGATTACGCCTTTACGCATACCAGCGTGAAAGCGATAAACGCCTATGTGCTGGCAGAGAATCACGCGTCTGTGCGCGTGCTGGAAAAGCGTGGTTTTACGCGGACTCAGGTGCTGGAAAACGCCTATGAGGTGAACGGCATCCGGTATGACGAATGGGTATACCGTCTGGAAAGCGAAATGGGGCGATAATCGCCGGATGGCGGCGATGCTTTATCCGGCCTACGTGTCGGCCCGGTAAGCACAGCGCCACCGGGCAAAATTGTTTCTCTGAGCGACGGATAAACCGCTACTTCAGCGAGCCTTTCAGGAACTGTTGCAAACGCGGGCTTTGCGGGTTGCCAAATACCTGCTCTGGATCGCCTTCTTCTTCGATTTTCCCCTGATGCAGGAAAATCACATGGGTGGAAACATGGCGGGCAAACCCCATTTCATGCGTCACCACCACCATCGTTTTCCCCTCTTCCGCTAACTGCTGCATGATACGCAAGACTTCGCCTACCAGTTCGGGGTCAAGCGCCGATGTCGGCTCATCAAACAGCAGCACCTCAGGTTCCATCGCCAACGCGCGGGCAATTGAGACGCGCTGCTGCTGACCACCTGAGAGGTGTACCGGGTATTTTCCCTGCGCACGTTCATCAATACCGACTTTCGCCAGGTATTTCACCGCACGCTCGCGCGCTTCATGTTTGCTTAATCCCAGCACCTGAATCGGCGCTTCCATAACGTTCTCCAGCACCGTCATGTGGCTCCAGAGATTGAAGTGCTGAAATACCATCGTCAGGCGCGTACGCAGCAGCCGCAGCTGGTTTTTATCGGCGACCTTGAGCTGGCCGTCTTTATCACGCACCAGGGAAATATTCTGGCCGCTCACCACAATCGACCCTTCGCTCGGTTTTTCGAGGAAGTTAATACAGCGCAGAAAGGTACTCTTACCGGAGCCAGACGATCCGATAATACTGATCACATCTCCGGCGTTAGCCTGTAGCGATACCCCTTTCAGCACCTCATGTTCGCCGTAGCGCTTGTGCAAATCGATAACGTTTAATTTATTCTCAGACATCGTATTCTCAGTGCGTTGAAGAAGGTTTCACGTGCTGGAGCCAGCGCTTTTCCGCTTTACGGAACAGGCTAATCAGGACATACGAAATAATCAAATACAGCACAGCGGCAATGCCGAATGCGGTAAACGGTTGATAGGTTGCCGAGTTAATATCACGGGCGATTTTCAGCAAATCTGGCACCGTCGCGGTAAACGCCAGCGCGGTTGAGTGCAGCATCAGGATCACTTCGTTACTGTATGCTGGCAGCGCGATACGCAGCGCGGAAGGTAAAATAATACAGCGATACATTTTGAACGATGAGAAGCCATACGCCCGCGCCGCTTCAATTTCCCCGTGCGGTACTGAACGGATGGCGCCAGCGAAAATCTCCGTGGTATAGGCGCAGGTATTCAGCGTCAACGCCAGAACGGTACAGTTAAGACCGCTACGGAAAAACGCGTTGAGGAGATCGGTTCCTTTCACGATCTCCAGCGTGTACATCCCGGAATAGAACACCAGCAGTTGCACATACAGCGGCGTACCGCGAAAAACATAGGTAAACAACCAGATGGGGAACTGGATAAATTTGTTGCTGGAAACGCGGCCAATCGCCAAAAACAGCGCCAGAATGCCGCCCATCACCACCGAGGAGATCAGCAGCCACAGCGTAATGGCCACGCCGGTAAAGCGATAGCCATCGCTCCAGAGTAGGGATTTCCAGTACTCCTGAATAATCTCGATCACAGGTCAGCCCTCTTCACACCCACGGAGTAGCGGCGCTCGAGGAACAGCAGCACACCATTGGAAACCGTTGTAAATACCAGATAAATCAGCCCGCACACTACGGCGAAATAGAATGGCTCCCAGGTGCTCTTGCCGGCCAGCTGCGTGGCTTTGACCACATCTTCCAGCCCGAGCAGCGAAACCAGCGCCGTCGCTTTGAGGATAACCTGCCAGTTATTACCAATCCCCGGTAAGGCGTAGCGCATCATCGCCGGGAACATAATCCGCCGGAATATTTGCGAACCGGTGAAACCGAATGCCGTCGCCGCTTCAATATGCCCTTTTGGCACCGCCATAAACGCGCCACGGAAGGTTTCCGTAAAGTACGCGCCATAGATAAAACCCAGGGTGATAATACCGGCGACCATCGGATCAATATCAATCTGCCCTATTCCCATCGCGTCGGTCACCGCATTGAGCGCGATTTGCAACCCGTAGAAAATCAGCAGCATTAAAACCAGATCCGGCACCCCGCGAATCAGGGTGGTATAGCCTTCGAAAATAAGTCCCGTCACCCGGTTTTGCGAAAGTTTCGCGCCCGCGCCGACAAGACCGATCAGCACGGCCAGCACAACTGAGCTGAGGGCCAGCTCAAGCGTGACAAGCGCGCCCTGAAAAATAACACCTGAAAACCCGTACAACATGCTGCCTGTCCTGTCGTGTGTGGTGAGTAAGACGCCTCTTTTGATCTCAGTCGAACCGTTAAATGCCGGATGGCGGCTTTGCCTTATCCGACCTACAAAATCTCTGTAGGCCTGATAAGCGCAGCGCCATCAGGCATAAAATCAGCGCGTCAAAAATCTGCGGGCGTTATCTGCACCAGCGGCGATTAACCGCCGTAAACATCAAAATCAAAGTACTTTTTCGCCAGCTTCTCGTAAGTACCGTCAGCACGCATTTCCGCAAATGCTTTGTTCAGGGCTTCGCGCAGTTCGTTATCCTCTTTGCGCAGCCCCATACCCGTACCCACACCGAACAGTTTCTCGTCTTTCACCGACGGGCCGCCGAATTTGTAATCTTTGCCTACAGGCTGCTTCAGGAAGCCTTCGCTGGCTGCGACTTCATCCTGGAAAGCGGCATCGATACGCCCTGCCGTCAGGTCGGAATAGATATTGTCCTGACCCTGGTAAGAGACGATTTCAATGCCTTTCGGCGCCCAGTGCTCATTACCAAACGTTTCCTGCGTGGTGCCCTGCAATACGCCAACACGCTTGCCTTTCAGGGACTCAACGGTCGGTTGAATATCAGAATTTTTGGCGACGACCAGGCGAGAGTCTGCTGCATAGAACTTGTCGGTAAACGCGATTTCCTGCTGACGCTTTTCGGTGATGGAAAGCGAGGACATGATGGCATCGATTTTCTTCGCTTTTAACGACGGGATCAGCGCATCCAGCGGGTTTTCCACGAAGGTACATTGTGTATTAATGCGTTTGCACAGCTCTTTGGCCAGATCGATATCAAAACCGACCAATTCACCCTGTGCATTTTTCGATTCAAAAGGGGCATAAGTCGGATCGGTACCGATACGAACTTTTTGCGGAATGGCTGCAAATGCTGCGGTAGCACTGGAGAAAGCCAGGACCAGAGAAAGAGACAACACCAGTTTTTTCATAACTATCCTCAACAGACTGTCTTTTATAGGGGATCTTTACAGGACCAGGTGCAGTTATCGTGCCATTAATCGGGCCGACAAGGCAAAGCATTCTACCCTGTCAGCCGGTTTATTTTGCATGAAAAGCGCTTAAGTATGCATTTATGCTCATTTTGACAGCGACAAACGCACCATGATGGTGCAAATCTCTCATCACGCACCGTGATGGTTAACCAAAACGGTGCGCAACACTCCCCGCAGCAACCTGTCAGTCGCCGTAGACGTTAAAGTCAAAGTACTTTTTCGCCATCTTGTCGTAGGTGCCGTCAGCACGCAGATCGCTCAGCGCTTTATCAAACGCCGCTTTCAGCTCGGTATCGTCTTTACGTAAGCCAACCCCGGTGCCGTCGCCAAAGTACTTTTTATCTTTCACGGAAGGACCGGCAAACGCATAGTCCTTGCCCGCAGGCTGTTTGAGGAACCCTTCGCTGGCCGCAACTTCATCCTGCAATGCAGCATCAAGACGACCCGCCGTCAGGTCGGAATAGATGAGATCCTGGTTCGCGTAGGCCACAACATCCACGCCTTTGCTGCGCCAGTTATCATTCGCATAGGCTTCCTGAGTGGAGCCTTGCAGTACGCCAACGTGCTTGCCCTTCAGCGAGTCAATCGTCGGCTGGACAGATGAGCCTTTCGCGGCAATCAGGCGCGAGTCGGCGGCATACAGTTTGTCGGAGAAGGCAATCTCCTGCTGGCGTTTCTCGGTAATGGAGAGCGATGAAATGATGGCATCGATTTTCTTCGCTTTCAGGGAAGGAATCAGCGCATCAAAATCGCTACCGACCCAGGTGCATTTGATCTGCATACGCTTGCACATCTCATTGCCCAGATCGATATCAAAACCGACAAAATCCCCTTTGGCATCTTTCGATGAGAAAGGCGCATATGTCGCGTCTGTACCAATACGAACCGTCTGCGGTAGCGCTGCGTAGCTGGCCGCCGTTGCGGAAAGTCCTACCAGCAAAGACAAAGCGAGAACTGTCTTCTTCATACATAACCCTCAAGTGGCGTAATTTTATTATGTTTTGCATTGTGTTGTGTGTTTGCAGACTTTTTCATGCAGGTCTTATGCCATTTTCACGTCGGCGTCCCTATTTGACGTTAAATATGTTAATAAAACGTTGCAATATTGTCCTGATGTTGAAGATAGCAGGTATGACGGTTGAACCGCAGCGTTTCGGTCGCTTTTAGCGAATTAAATGTTGAGGATATGATCGCGGTTACAAAATTGCCCTGAAACAGGGCAATTTGTGCAAAAACGCACTGTGAACGGGCAGCGTTATGCACCCTGCCAACGGGTGAAAAGATCGTGCGGCAACGTGATATCAAACTGATCCAGAACTCGATTAACCGTCTGATTAATCACATCATCCAGCGTTTGCGGGCAATGATAAAACGCGGGAACCGGTGGCATAATAACGGCGCCAATTTCAGCCGCCTGAGTCATGAGGCGCAGGTGTCCTAAATGCAGCGGCGTTTCCCGCACGCACAACACCAGCGGGCGGCGTTCTTTCAGAACAACATCCGCCGCACGGGTGAGAAGTCCGTCAGTATAGCTGTGCACAATACCGGAGAGCGTTTTGATCGAGCACGGTAAAATCACCATCCCCGCCGTCTGAAAGGAGCCAGAAGAGATACTGGCGGCAATATCGCGCGCATCATGGGTGACATCGGCCAGAGCCTGCACCTCCCGCAAGGAAAATTCGGTTTCCAGCGCAAGCGTCTGACGCGCTGCCGGACTCATCACCAGGTGGGTCTCCACATCCGCCACGTCACGCAGAACCTGCAACAAGCGCACGCCATAAATCGCGCCGCTGGCGCCGCTAATCCCTACAATGAGTCGTTTCATGATTTTTGCCCTTTCTTGCGTCTGGGCTGACTTTGCAGGATTTTACGGGGCGTTGCAAGCAAGGGCGCGGATTGCGCGCCCTTGCCGGGAGGAGAGATTAACCTTCGTTATGCATTTCCAGGTTTTCCACTTCGTTCTGACGCTGCATCGCTTTGACGTCGTCATTACGCAGGGAATCCAGATAATCGAGATACTGCTGGTCAACGTCTTTCGTGACATACACGCCGTTAAAGACCGAACATTCAAACTGCTGAATATCCGGGTTCTCAGCGCGAACAGCTTCAATCAGATCGTCCAGATCCTGGAAGATAAGCCCATCAGCGCCGATGATCTGGCGAATTTCATCCACTTCACGACCGTGAGCAATTAGCTCATTTGCCGTTGGCATATCGATACCGTAAACGTTCGGGAAGCGAATTTCCGGCGCCGCAGAAGCCAGATAGACCTTCTTCGCGCCGGCTTCACGGGCCATCTCAATAATCTGTTCAGAGGTGGTGCCGCGCACGATGGAGTCATCCACCAGCAGGACGTTCTTATCGCGGAATTCAGCGCGGTTGGCGTTCAGCTTGCGACGCACGGACTTACGGCGCAACTGCTGGCCCGGCATGATAAACGTCCGGCCAACGTAGCGGTTTTTCACAAAGCCCTGGCGGTACGGTTTACCCAGAATGCGGGCGATTTCCAGCGCGATATCGCAGGAGGTTTCTGGAATCGGGATCACCACGTCGATATCCAGATCTTCCCATTCACGGGCAATTTTTTCGCCCAGCTTCGTCCCCATATTCACGCGGGCGCTGTAGACGGAAATTTTATCGATGAACGAGTCCGGGCGCGCAAAGTAGACGTATTCGAACAAACACGGATTGCTGACCGGGTTATCCGCGCACTGGCGGGTAAATAACTGGCCTTTTTCGGTGATGTACACCGCTTCGCCCGGCGCCACATCGCGCAAGAATTCGAAGCCCAGCGTATCAAGCGCCACGCTTTCGGACGCAACCATATATTCAGTGCGGCCATCGCCAATGTCGCGCTTGCCCAGCACCAGCGGGCGGATGCCGTTCGGATCGCGGAAAGCCACCATACCGTGCCCGATAATCATCGCCACACAGGCATACGCGCCGCGAATCTGGCGGTTGGTCGCGGCAATGGCGGCAAAGATGTTATCGGCTTCCAGTGGGTAATGACGGAAGTTATCCAGCTCGCTGGCAAAAATATTGAGCAGGATTTCAGAATCTGACGTGGTGTTGATGTGACGACGTTTTTCTTCAAACAGCTTTTTACGCAGCTCATGCGCGTTGGTCAGGTTGCCGTTATGAGCAAGCGTGATGCCATACGGCGAGTTGACGTAAAAAGGTTGAGCTTCGGAGGCGCTGGAGCTGCCAGCCGTTGGGTAACGCACATGCCCGATGCCCATATTGCCCTGCATACGCTGCATATGACGAGCTTCAAAAACATCGCTCACCAGTCCGTTTGCCTTACGCAAGCGGAAGCAGTTGTTGGCATCAATGGTGATGATGCCAGCGGCATCCTGACCACGATGCTGGAGCACCGTTAACGCGTCATAAATCGACTGGTTTACCGGCATAACACCGGCGATACCGACAATACCGCACATACGTCTTTTCCTCGTTAAGCCACATCTCAGAACCGTTACGTTCTGGGCAAGAAACTTGACGAGCTTTGCAGATAGTCAAAGAACCATCTGATGATAAAACTGAACTGCGGGATAAGCTGCGACTTGCTCCAGTCTTCGCTTTTCGACAGGCCGGTAAACGTATCGAGAAAGAACAGAATGGCGGCGACGATTAACGCTCCTCGCAGCGCGCCAAAACAGATCCCCAACACCCTGTCAGTACCCGACAGGCCGGTTTTCTCCACCAGCTGACCTATCACAAAGTTCACGATAGCGCCGACGATAAGCGTCGCGATAAACAGTATCGCGATAGCAATCCCATTTCGAACCAGTTCGTCTTCAAAGCCCGTAAACCAGACAGACAGGTAAGTGTAGTAATGGCTGGCGACAAAGAAAGCACAACCCCATGTCACCAACGATAACGCTTCACGAACAAAGCCACGGATCAAGCTAACCAGACAGGAAAAACCAATCACCGCGATAATGGCGTAATCAATCCAGACCATATGTGTCCCACGATTTTACGCCCTGTCGTCCTGTTCGGGGCGCATTCTAACAGAAAAAGAAAACGTTTGCGTAGGGATTTCCTTCCCGTGCGTAAATAAAAATGGCGCTGAAAAAATATTCAACGCCATCAAACTTTTTGCCTCTTCGGGCATTGCCGGATGGCGGTGCAAGCACCTTATCCGGCCTACAAAACAGTACACCGTAGGCCTGGCTGAACTCCGCGCGGATGGCGGGCAAGCACCTTATCCGGCCTGGAAAACAGTACATCGTAGGCCTGATAAGACGCGCAGCGTCGCCATCAGGCAGCGGTGGCTTAGTTCGGGCTGTAACCCATCACCACGCCACTCAAACCGGAGATCTGCTGTAACTCGCCAAGAGAATTTTTCAGCTTGTCTCTTGAGGCGTCAGGCCCGACGAGGATACGGGTTATTTTACCCTGTACCGGCGTTGACGGAGAAGTATATACCCGGAAGCCCGCGCCACGAAGTTTACCCACTATCTCATTGACCTTATCGGCATTTTTCAACGCCCCCAACTGCACAACGTACGCTTTACCCGTTGGCGCGGGTTTTTCTTCAGCAGCAGGTTTCGGCTCAGGCGCCGGTGTCGGCGTTGCCGCTACCGGTTGCTGCGGCTTCGGCTGTGGTTTCGGCTTTTCAACCGGTTTCGGTTTCGGCGGCTCAACAGGTGCGGGGACAGGATCGAAACTGGCGTTGTTTTCCGCAGCAAAACGGGAAGGGTCCAGAGACGGCGCTGCCGCATCTCCGGCACGCACCTCCTCAGCAGCGCCTTCAGGCGGCTGGGTCGGCAACGCCTGTGTTGCGGCTGGCATCATATCAGGCTCATCGCGATCGCCAGGCTTTGGCACCAGCGGGATCGCCGCGAACTCATCCTGATAATGTTTTTTCTGCCCGTCGAGCAACCCGGGAAGCACAATCACCCCGAGAGCGACCAGCACGATTGTGCCAACTAAACGATTCTGAAACTTACTCGCCACCGCTTCTCCCCGCGTCTATCACTTCCATGACATGTGCAACCGTGTGAAATGATCCACACACCAGCACGGTATCTTCTGGTTTCGCCTCTGCCAGCGCTGCATGCCACGCCAGCGCGACACTGTCATAGACAGTGCCTTTGCCCAGATGTTCCAGCAATTGCTCCGCCGTCGCGCCGCGCGGCCCTTCCAGCGGCGCGCAATACCAGTCGTCGACCACGCTTTTCAGCCAGGCTAACGTCCCTGCGATATCTTTATCATGTAGCATACCGATAACGGCAAGTATACGCCCGTTTTTCGGCAACATTTTCAGGCGTTCTGTCAGATATTCCGCAGCATGGGGATTATGTGCAACATCCAGAATCACCCGTGGCGATTCGCTCACTATCTGGAAACGACCGGGCAAAATCGCCCGGGCAATACCGTCACGAATCGCCTGCTCGCTGATGTTCAGCCCGCTGGCGCGCAGTGCCGCCAGCGCGGTGGCGGCGTTAGGCTGAGGCACCTGCGGCAGCGGAAGATTCGCCAGCGTACCTTCGCCGTCCGTAAACGACCAGCCGTCGCCCGTCACATCATAATGCCAGTCCACGCCGCGACGCTGTAACTGCGCCCCGGTTTCCTGCGCCACATCGGCGATGGTATACGGCATTTCCGGTTCGCCGACGATAGCCGGTTTTTCCGCCCGGAAGATCCCCGCCTTCTCACGCCCGATACTTTCGCGGTCCGGCCCCAGCCAGTCGGTATGATCCAGCGCAATGCTGGTCACTACCGCAACATCCGCATCAACAATATTGGTCGCGTCCAGACGTCCGCCCAGCCCGACTTCCAGAATCACCACGTCAAGCTGAGCCTGCTTAAACAGCCACAGCGCCGACAGCGTGCCATATTCAAAGTAGGTCAGAGAAATGTCTTCGCGCGCGGCCTCAATCTCGGCAAACGAGGCGGTATGAGCAGACTCCGGCAACTCGTTCCCCTGCACGCGAACGCGCTCGGTATAGCGCACCAGATGCGGAGAACTGTAGACGCCCACTTTATAGCCCGCCGCCGTCAGCACAAACTCCAGCGTGCGGCAGGTTGTTCCTTTACCGTTAGTGCCCGCCACCGTAAAGACAAATGCCGCGGGTTTCAGCACGCCCAGACGCGCCGCAACCCGGCTTACGCGTTCCAGACCCAAATCGATAGTTTTACTGTGCAGGTTTTCCAGATAAGAAAGCCACGCTGCCAGGGGCGACGCGGCTTGGGGAATGCGTTTATTGTCCATGATGCCTGTAAATTTATTACGTTGAGAAAAGCAAAAGGCAGCGCCAGCTGGCCCTGCCCTTTTGTACTCGTCGTCTTTCAAGCTGCAGGTGTGTTGGCTGCTCTCGCTCACCCGAATCACTTGCCTGTGCAAGCTCATCGGGATTCGCTCTCTTGCCGCCTTCCTGCAACTCGAAATCCATAGAGTAAATTATCAGGCCTCGGGTTCCTGATCGGGTACCGGCGGCACCACCTCGCCTTCGCGCGGCGCATCCGGGTTCGGCGCCGGAAGATTCATCAGCTTCGCCAGAACGCTTGCCAGTTTCAGGCGCATTTCCGGGCGGCGGACGATCATATCGATAGCGCCTTTTTCAATCAGAAACTCACTGCGCTGGAATCCCGGCGGCAGTTTCTCACGTACGGTTTGTTCAATAACACGCGGTCCCGCAAAACCGATTAACGCTTTCGGTTCTGCAATGTTGAGATCGCCGAGCATCGCAAAACTTGCGGAAACGCCGCCCATTGTCGGATCGGTCAACACGGAGATATACGGCAGACCACGCTCCTGCATTTTCGCCAGCGCAGCGGAGGTTTTCGCCATCTGCATCAGCGACATCAGCGCTTCCTGCATACGCGCGCCGCCGGAAGCGGAGAAGCAGATCAGCGGGCAGTTATCTTCCAGCGCCTGCTCAACGGCACGGACAAAACGCGCGCCGACCACAGACCCCATAGAACCGCCCATAAAGGAGAACTCAAACGCCGCCGCGACAACCGGCATGTCGTGGAGCGTACCTTTCATCACCACCAGCGCGTCTTTCTCGCCGGTTTCCTTCTGCGCGGAAGCCAGACGATCTTTATACTTCTTGGAGTCACGGAACTTCAGCACATCTTTCGGCTCAAGTTCGCTGCCCAGTTCCACAAGGCTTCCTTCATCTAACAGGCTATGCAGGCGATTGCGCGCCGACATGCGCATATGATGGTCACACTTCGGACAGACCTCAAGATTACGTTCCAGCTCAGCACGGTATAAAACCTGACCGCAGCTATCACACTTGGTCCACACCCCTTCAGGAATGCTTGCCTTGCGGGTGGGAGTAATGTTGCTTTTAATTCGTTCAATCCAGCTCATTAGTGACCTTTCTGCCTGAACCTTAGTCGTCAGCTTTGTTATCAGGAGCGCATAATGCCATTTTTGCCCCCAACAGACTATGAATGTTGCACATTAAAACATAACAGCCCGAAACTTTGGATAAAAAAGTGGTCGAACCGCTGAGTTACTTTCTATTTTGCGGCACGCGACGCAGCGCGCTTATGACGAATGATTTCAACCACGCCTGGCAATATCGACACCACAATAATCCCTACGATCAGTAATTTAAGGTTATCCTGAATCATAGGAATCGTACCGAAGAAATACCCCGCATATGTGAAGAGCAGCACCCATAAAAGCGCGCCAATGACGTTATACGCGGCAAAATGGCGATAAGACATATGTCCCATACCCGCAACAAACGGCGCAAAGGTTCTGACAATCGGGACAAAACGGGCCAGAATAATGGTTTTTCCGCCATGCTTTTCATAAAACTGGTGCGTCTTATCAAGGTAACTGCGACGGAAAATTTTTGAATTCGGGTTACTGAATAACCGTTCACCAAACAATCTGCCGATCGTGTAGTTCACCGCGTCGCCGACAATCGCGGCGATCAGCATTAACATCACCATAATATGTACGTTGAGATCGTTGGTTTCCAGCGACGCCAACGCGCCCGCCACAAACAGCAACGAATCCCCCGGCAGAAACGGCGTCACCACCAGTCCGGTTTCACAAAACAGGATCAGGAACAGAATGGCATATACCCAGACGCCGTATTCCGCGACCAGCTCCGCCAGGTGCACGTCAATGTGCAGGATAAAATCAATCAGAAAATAAATCAGGTCCATATTGATGCCTTATACGACTCAAATTAGTCCGCCAGAAACAGCGGGCCCAGTGGCGTTTTGGGAAGGTCAAACCGTTCCGGGTAATCAACCGCAACCAGATACAACCCTTCCGCTTTCGCCGTTGCTGCTGAAAGCCGCCTGTCCTTAGCCGCCAGCAACTCTGCTATCCAGCTCTCCGGCTGGTTGTGGGCGCCTACTTCCATCAGGCTACCGACAATATTCCTGACCATATGATGTACAAAGGCATTGGCTTTTATATCGACCACCACATACGCACTGTGACGCGTCACGTTAATGTGCATCACGTTTCGCCACGGCGTACGCGACTGGCACTGTACCGCGCGAAACGAGGTAAAATCATTTTCACCAATCAGACACTGCGCCGCCCGGTGCATACGTTCTGCGTCCAGCGGCTCATAAAAGTGCGTAACCCCATGACCTAAAATCGCCGGGCGCAACCGATGATTGTAGATGATGTAGCGATAACGGCGAGCCGTTGCGCTAAACCGGGCGTGAAAATCCTCAGGTACAGCTTTAACCCAACGAACCGCGATGTCACCAGGTAAATTCGCATTTACACCCAGCGTCCATGCCGCGTCTTTACGCAACGCGGTGGTTTCAAAATGCACCACCTGCCCCGTTCCGTGTACGCCAGCATCTGTCCGCCCGGCGCAAAACACGTTAACAGGTTCGTTGGCAACCTGAGAAAGCGCCTTTTCCAGCTTTTCCTGAACGCTGCGCACTTCGTTCTGGCGTTGCCAGCCATAATATTTGCTGCCGTCGTACTCAATGCCCAGCGCAATTTTATAAACTGGCGGTTGTTCCACTGCTGACATCAGTACAGGTACTCCTGCACCAGTTTTTCCGCGGTTTTGACCGCCATCAGCGCGCCGCCAAAGCGAACGTTATCGGCCACCGACCAGAACTGAACCTGCTCCGGCATGCCATAGTCGTTACGCACACAGCCGACAGAAAGCTGCGGATTGCCTGACGCATCGCCCACCTGAGTCGGGAAGTCAGTCTCTTCAGACAGCACAATATCTTCGCCGCGAGAAAAGGCATCGCGCGCCTCTTCCGCCGCCAGCGGGCGCAGCGCTTCAAAACTGACCATTTGCGCATGGCCATAAAATACTGGCGACTGAATGCAACTGGCGGAAATCATCAGCCCGTCGTCCTGCAAAATCTTACGCACTTCATCAACGATACGGCGCTCTTCGCGCACGCTGCCTTCACTGTCCGGCAGGAGCGGCAGCATGTTAAACGCCAGTTGGCGACCAAAGAAATCATCTTCGTCGATAGGGATACCGTTGAGCAGTTTCGCGCTCTGACCGGCCAGCGCATCCACCGCTTTTTTCCCGTGTGCCGAAGCGGAAAGCAGGCTGGTGACGCTAATGCGCGACAGACCGCCTTCATCAATCAGCGGCTTCAGCGAGGCCAGCAACTGGCTGGTCAGACTGTTGGCTACGGCGATCACATTGCGGTTGCGGTAATCGGCCAGCACAGACGGGTTCACTTCCGGCACCACTAATGGCACATCCGGTTCCAGGGCAAACAGGCCGCTGCTGTCGATCACCAGACAGCCCGCATTGGTGGCTTCCTCAACCCATGCGGCAGAGGCTTCAGCGCCAGCGACAAAAAACGCCAGTTGCGCCTGCGTCCAGTCAAAATCAGCGACATCCTGCACAATGACCGACTTGCCGCTATAGCGCAGATGTTCGCCCGCACTTTCATTACGCGCCAGCGCATAAATCTCACCGACCGGGAACTGACGTTCAGCCAGCGTTTCGAGCAGGGCTTCGCCTACGGCGCCTGTTGCGCCCAGGATGGCAATGTTCCAGCCTTCAGACATGGTGGTTTACTCCAGAAATAGCAAAGCTCCCCGCGCTATGCAGGGAGCGACAAAAAGAATGTTAATGGGCCGGATGATGAACGGCGTTGAAACCGAGCTTATGCAGCAGCGTGGCGGCACTGGCATCGTCGCACATCACGTACAAGGAAGACCATTCACGGCGCTCAAGGTAATTCTTACGCAGCTTATCAAACTCGCCCGGAATTCCGGCGACTTTACGCAGTGGCGCATCATCGCGGCGCACATCATACACCAAATGCGCCAGCCTTTTCAGCGTCGGCTGATCCAGCGGGCCATGCAGCGTAATACGCCCAAACTCCGGCGCGGGTAGCAGCGTATCCAGCGCCACTTTTTGCCCCCGTCCGATAAACGTACTATAGGCTTCAAAGACCTGCGTGGTGCCGCGCGCCTTCCCTTCCAGGGTATAACCGGCAATGTGCGATGTGCCGATATCAATTTTTTCCAGCAGCGCCACGTTGAGATCGGGCTCCCCTTCCCAGACATCAAGCACCACGCTCAGCGACTGCCCGGCATTCAGGCGCGCCAGCAGCGCGGTGTTATCCACCACCGGGCCGCGACAGGCGTTAATCAGAATCGTCCCCGGCTTCAGCCGCCCGATCAGCGCCTCATCCGCCAGGTGCAGCGTCTTGTAAGGCCCCTCTTTATACAATGGCGTGTGGAACGTCAGAATATCCGCTTCCTGGACCAGCTCATCCAGCGAGCGGAAATCACCTTCATCGCCCCGGTCCGCACGCGGCGGATCGCACAGCAAAGTGCGAATGCCCAACGCTTCCAGCCTCGCCTGCAAGCGAGCGCCAACATTACCTACGCCGACAATCCCCACGGTGCGGTCGCTTAAAGCAAAACCGTCACGCTCCGCCAGCATCAGTAAAGCGGAAAAAACATATTCAACAACAGCGATAGCATTGCAGCCAGGCGCCGCTGAAAACCCCACGCCAGCCTGCTTAAGCCACGCCTCATCCACATGATCGGTTCCGGCGGTTGCGGTGCCGACAAATTTGATGGATTTCCCCCCAAGCAGCGCTTCATTCACTTTGGTGACTGAACGCACCATTAACGCATCCGCATCATCAAGTTCTGCAACGGGAATGGGGCGACCGGGAACCGCTTTGACCTCGCCCAGACGGCTAAATAATTCGCGGGCATAAGGCATATTTTCATCAACGAGGATTTTCACGTCTGCGTACCTGTTTGAGAACGAGAGTTAACCGGGCAAGTGTGCCATAATCTGGCCGCCAGGCATACTTTGCTAAGATTTATGGTTTAAGGATAAGTGATGATGCAACCCATTTCCGGTACTCCCGCACGCCCTCCCGGTGAAGGTCAGACTGCGCCTTCCGTTGCCGGAGAACAGCCGCTATCCACCCAGCAGCGCACGGTGCTGGAACGCCTGATTACGCGTCTGATTTCGCTGACGCAACAGCAAAGTGCGGAAGTCTGGGCCGGAATGAAACACGATCTGGGCGTAAAAAGCGACACGCCGTTGCTGTCGCGTCACTTCCCCGCCGCAGAACAAAATCTCACGCAACGCCTGAGCGTCGCTCAGCAGAACCACGCGAATCGTCAGGTACTCTCGCAGTTGACGGAATTATTGAGCCAGGGGAACAACCGCCAGGCCGTCAGCGATTTTATTCGCCAACAGTACGGTCAGACGGCGCTCAGCCAGTTAACGCCCGAGCAGTTAAAGAATGTGCTGACGCTACTGCAACAGGGGCAACTTTCCATTCCTCAGCCTCAACAACGTCCGCCAACCGACAGACCGTTATTGCCTGCCGAGCATAATACGCTCAACCAACTGGTGACGAAGCTGGCCGCCGCGACGGGCGAATCGGGCAAACTTATCTGGCAGTCCATGCTGGAACTTTCCGGTGTGAAAAGCGGCGAGCTGATCCCCGCAAAACAGTTCACGCACCTGGTCACCTGGCTGCAAGCGCGCCAGACCCTCAGCAACCAGAGCGCGCCCACCCTACAGACGCTACAGGCGGCGCTAAAACTGCCGCTGGAGCCGAATGAATTCACGGCGTTAAGAGATTACGCCCAACAGACATATCAGGCGTTGCCGCATACGATTCTGACAACCGCTCAGGTTCAGGATCTGCTGAACCAGGTCTTTCTGCGCCGCGTTGCGCGCGAAAGAGAGTTAACCGAGCCGCATCACATTCAGCCGATATACAGCCCATTCGCCCCGATGATTGAAACCATCAAATCCGTAACGGCGCGACCGGGGCTGATCTTTATCGCACTGGCGGTTGCCTTCATTCTGTTCTGGCTGGTGTCTTAACCCCGGCGAAACGACAGCAGCGTCACCACAATCCCCACGACGGCAGAAATCGCCCCGGCGAGGAATACGGAAGAGTAGCCGCACGAGGTGGCTAACAGCCCGGCCAGCGGGCCGGTAACGCCGTAGGAGATGTCCTGAAACGCGGCATAGCCGCCAAGTGCCGTACCGCGTACCTGAGAAGGTACGCGCTTCACCACTTCAACGCCCAACGCCGGGAAGATAAGCGAGCACCCAGCCCCGGTTAATGCCGCGCCCAATAGCGCAATCCAGGCCACAGGCGCCAGCCAAAGCAGCACCAGCCCTGCCGTTTCGACCAACAGGGACGCAACCGCCACCTTCACACCGCCAAAGCGATCCGGCATCCAGCCAAACAGCACGCGCATCAGCACGAAAGCGCCGCCAAACGCGGTCAACGTAAAACCGGCCATCGCCCAGCCTTTACTGGCGAAATAGAGTGAAATAAAGGTGCCGATAACGGCGAAGCCAACCCCCTGTAGCGCCAGCCCCAGGCCCGGCTTCCAGATGAAGCCAACGACGCTCCACAGCGACGGACGTTCGCCCGCGTGCGCAGGTACTTTACGCACGGTGCCATTAAATGCCCAGGCCAGCAGCGGCAGCGCCATTGTTGTTCCCGCCAGCGCCGCAAAACCGTAATGGCTGTGAATCAGTAAACCAAGCGGCGCACCGGCAGCCAGCGCGCCGTAAATCGCCATGCCATTCCACGACATCACTTTACCGGAGCGCGAAGGCCCTACCAGCCCCATCCCCCAGGTCAGGGTTCCGGTCAGTAGCTGGCTTTCGCCAAAACCCAGGATCAGTCGCCCGACGATCAGCAACGCGAATTTTACAGGTACAGAAACAGGTAACAACGCCGCCAACAGCCACGCGCCCCCCGCCAGCGCGCAGGCCAACATCCCCTGTAGCGCGGAACGTTTGGCGCCATATTGATCGGCCAGTCGCCCGGCGTAACCACGGGTTAATACCGTTGCAAGGAATTGAATGCCCACCGCGATGCCGACCATCGTGTTGCCATAGCCCAGCTCATGGTGAACAAAAAGAGGGATTACAGGTAACGGTAAACCGACCGTCATATAGGTCAGAAAAACCGCAAAAGCGATACGAAAAAGCGAAAAATTCGCAGAAGGTGTTTTTTCTTTTTGGGATACAGCTGTCATGCGTTACTCCAGAATGCAGAGTAAGGCGAGGAAATGCCACGCCCCCTCCACCTGACCATCAGGATTAAGGTGCGTTGGATAACGTTAAACGCTTACGCATTATCATGGGGATAATGTTGAGCGTGAAGTCTGCCTGTGGGAGACCGGGCTTGTCAACTTAGAAATCACAGCATTATTTGTCATTTCTGTCGAATTGAACACGGTTAAAACATACTGTCATTTTCTTTCAGGGAAAAAAGTAATGAAAGCGTTTCCTCTTATTACGCTTATCCTGTTGCTTTGCGGCTGCGCTACACCTCATCGCGATAGTACGCAGGATATTAACCAATTCTATCTCTCATGGATGAAAACATTCACAGAGGATCAGGATACCCCTCATGATAAGTTGGCATTAATGCAACGCTATGTCGCGAAAGAACTTATCAATCGCCTGACGCTAATTGATAACCTTTATGAGCAGGAAATCGTGGCGTCAGACTACTTTATGTACGTGCAGGACTACGCGCCGGAATGGATCGCTAAATTCCACGCAGGAACAGCCAGTGCTTTTTTGGGAGGTGAAAAAGTGGATGTGTGGCTTGGCGATTCCGATACCCGCCTTATCCATTTAATGGTGTACACTCGCCGGGAAAATGGTCAATGGAAAATTTATCGGGTACGCGATCTTACCCACCAGTTTGAACACCCGATCTACGATGCAGGCGCTATTTCCCGCGCCAGGGCGTGGTCGGCAAAAGTCGCGCAGGAATACGAAAACAAGCAATAAAAAAGGGAGCCATTATCGGCTCCCCTGTAGGCCTGATAAGCGAAGCGCCATCAGGCAAACGTTGATGTCGGATAGCGGCGTAAACGCCTTATCCGCCCAACGTCTTCAGATTTACGCTTTCAGCTTACGCATAACCAGCGTCGCGTTGGTGCCGCCAAAGCCGAAGCTGTTGGACATAACGGTCGTCAGCTCGCGATCGGTGGCTTCGGTGACGATGTTCAAACCTGCCGCTTGCTCGTCCATCTCTTCAATGTTGATGCTCGGCGCGATAAAGCCGTGTTCCAGCATCAGCAGCGAATAGATAGCTTCCTGCACGCCAGCCGCACCCAGAGAGTGACCGGTCATCGCTTTGGTCGCGGAGATAGCTGGGCTCTTATCGCCAAAGACTTCACGAATTGCGCCCAACTCTTTCACGTCGCCTACCGGCGTAGAAGTACCGTGGGAGTTCAGGTAGTCAATCGGAGTGTCAACGCCGTGCATCGCCATCTGCATGCAGCGCACTGCGCCTTCGCCTGACGGTGCAACCATGTCAGCGCCATCGGACGTTGCGCCATAACCGACGATTTCCGCATAGATGTGCGCGCCGCGCGCCAGAGCATGTTCCAGTTCTTCAACCACAACCATACCGCCGCCGCCCGCGATAACGAAACCATCACGGTTCGCATCATAGGTACGGGAAGCTTTAGACGGATCGTCGTTGTATTTGGTGGACAGTGCGCCCATCGCGTCGAATTCACACGCCATTTCCCAGCACAGCTCTTCGCCGCCGCCGGCAAAGACGATGTCCTGTTTGCCCAGTTGAATCTGTTCAACCGCGTTGCCGATGCAGTGTGCAGAGGTCGCGCAAGCAGAGCTGATGGAGTAGTTCACGCCGTGGATTTTAAACGGCGTAGCGAGGCAGGCAGAAACGCCGGAGGCCATCGCTTTGGTCACTACATACGGGCCAACGGCTTTCAGACCACGCGGGCTACGCATGGCATCTGCGCCAAAGACCTGGAATTTCGGGGAGCCGCCGCCGGAACCTGCAATCAGGCCAACGCGCGGGTTATTCTGGTAAGTTTCTACAGAGAGACCCGCATCAGCAATCGCCTGCTCCATAGAAAGGTAAGCATAGATGGATGCGTCGCTCATAAAGCGCACTACTTTGCGGTCAATGAGGCCAGTGGTATCCAGTTTGACGTTACCCCAAACATGGCTACGCATGCCGGAGTCCTTCAGCTCCTGAGAGAAAGTGATCCCTGAACGTCCTTCACGCAGAGATGCCAGGACTTCCTGCTGGTTATTACCGATGCTGGAAACGATGCCCAGGCCAGTAATCACTGCACGTTTCATTCAATACCTCTGTAAGTCGCACTATTTTAAGATTCGACTCGCACAATAGCGTACACTTGTACGCCGAACAAGTCCGATCAGCCAATTAATATGGAAATTTGCGCCTCCGGGCGCACATCGCTAAGATCGTGACACTGCCTGTCAGACGAGTAACTTACGTGAAACAATACGCTATACAACCTGCCAACCTTGAATTCAACGCTGAGGGTACACCTGTTTCCCGAGATTTCGATGACGTCTACTTTTCCAATGATAATGGGCTGGAAGAGACGCGTTATGTTTTTCTCGGCGGCAATCAGCTTGAGGAGCGTTTTCCGCTGCACCCTCGCCCATTATTCGTGGTGGCGGAGAGCGGTTTCGGCACTGGCCTTAACTTCCTGATGCTCTGGCAGGCGTTCTCGCAGTTTCGCGACGCTCACCCTGAGGCTACGCTACAAAGATTACATTTTATCAGTTTTGAAAAATTTCCCCTGACGCAGGCCGATCTCGCGTTAGCCCATCAACACTGGCCGGAGCTTGCCCCCTGGGCACAGCAGCTACACGCGCAGTGGCCGCTGCCGCTGGCCGGGTGCCATCGTCTGATTCTTGATGACGGTCGCGTGACGCTGGATCTCTGGTTCGGCGATATTAATGAACTGACGGGGAAACTGGATGAATCTCTGAACCAGAAAGTGGACGCCTGGTTTCTGGATGGTTTTGCCCCCGCGAAAAACCCTGACATGTGGACGCAGAATCTGTTTTCCACCATGGCGCGACTGGCTCGCCCCGGCGGAACGCTGGCGACGTTTACCTCTGCGGGATTCGTGCGCCGGGGGTTGCAGGAGGCAGGGTTCACGATGCAAAAACGCAAAGGTTTTGGCCGCAAGCGTGAAATGCTTTGCGGCGTCATAGCGCACGCGCTGAGGTTCCCCTCTCCGACGCCGTGGTTCACCCGCAGCGGCAGCGCCAAACGAGACGTCGCAATCATCGGCGGTGGCATCGCCAGCGCGCTGCTGTCACTGGCGCTTCTGCGCCGCGGCTGGCAGGTAACGCTCTATTGTTCAGATGAGCAGCCCGCGCAAGGCGCATCCGGCAATCGCCAGGGGGCACTTTATCCCCTGCTCAGCAAACACGATGCGGCGATTAACCTCTTTTTCCCGAGCGCGTTTACGTTCGCGCGGCGTCTGTATGACGCGCTGCCGGTGACTTTCGACCATGACTGGTGCGGCGTCACGCAACTGGGCTGGGACGAAAAGAGCCAGCATAAAATCGATCAGATGCTGTCGCTGGCGTTGCCCGATGCGCTCGCAGTGGCTGTAGATCCAGACCAGGCGCAGCAGGAAACAGGCGTGGCGACACACTGTCGCGGAATAACGTATCCGGCTGGCGGCTGGCTGTGCCCCGCACAATTAACCGCTGCGCTGCTGGCGCTAGCGGCCACACAAGGGCTGCGGAGGCATTATACACACACGCTCACCGCCCTTTCGCACCAGGCCACAGGCTGGCAGTTGCAATTTGCAGAGGGTAAGGCAGTTGAACATGAGGTGGTCGTGCTGGCAAACGGGCATCAGATTAACCACGTTGACCAGACGCGTCCGTTACCGGTCTATTCGGTGGCTGGTCAGGTAAGCCATATCCCGACGACGCCTGCGCTTTCCGCATTACGCCAGGTGCTGTGCTACGACGGATACCTCACGCCGCAAAACCCTGCCACTCATCAGCACTGCATTGGCGCCAGTTACCATCGCGGCAGTGAGGAAACTGCCTATCGTGAAGACGATCAGCAGCAGAATCGCCAGCGCTTGATCGACTGCTTCCCGAATGCCGCATGGGCAAAAGAGGTTGATGTCAGCGAAAAAGCAGCGCGCTGTGGCGTACGCTGCGCCACGCGCGATCATCTGCCGATGGTCGGAAATGTGCCGGACTATGATGCAACGCTCGCACAATACGCCGCTCTTGCCAGACAGAAAGACGCCGCCGAACGCGCGCCGGTTTATCCTAATTTGTTTATGCTAGGAGCGCTCGGATCGCGCGGGTTGTGTTCAGCCCCGCTCTGTGCGGAAATTCTCGCGGCGCAAATGAGTGAAGAGCCCATTCCGATGGATGCTGACACGCTGGCGGCGTTAAACCCGAATCGTCTGTGGGTACGGAAGTTATTGAAGGGAAAAGCGGTGAAATAAGTCCATCCGTTGGATGAACGTTAACGCCACCCGGCAAGGTGAAAATGCCGGATGGCGACGCATCCGGCCTACGCGTTAATGGCCTTCTGGAACAGGTTATCCCACATCTCTTTTACTAACGCCTGGTCACGCGGCGACAACTCGCCTGCGCCAATCGCTTTTTCCAGGCTGCTGGTGACGTTGGCATACACCGCTTCTGCGGAATGGTCATCACCGCCTTCCAGTTCTGCAACTGCTAACGTCAGGTGGCCACGCAGATATCCGCTGGCAAACAGCTCGTCATCGCTTGCGTGCTCTACCATATCGTCGATTAATGCCAGAATGCGTGATTCAAACTCCGCGATCATCTTCTTTCCTCATTGTAAACGTGGCGTCGGCCTCAGTTGAGCGCTTCCGGCCACGGGAACTGTTCCGCCGTAATGTCAGGCGTGTGATAATAATTCTGTAACGCTTTAATAAACCGGGCCGGGCGTTCAGGAATGCCTTTTTCCAGGTACTCCATCACCTGGGCATGAACCCGGCGCTGAAATACCACGCGATCCGGTTCGAAGTCCCCTTCCAGATTGTCGCAACTGACGTTAAACGGATAACCCGCCGCCACGCAAAACAACCAGTCAAAGGCCTGCGGTTTCACTTCCACGTCTTCAAACTGGCTTTGGGTTTGCGCATCACGCCCATCCGGGCAATACCAGTAACCAAAATCCACCAGCTCACGACGCGCCTTTCCGGCAATACACCAGTGCGAAATCTCATGCAGCGCGCTGGCGTAAAAGCCGTGCGCAAAAACAATCCGGTGGTACGGCACGTCCGCATCAGCAGGAAGATAGACCGGTTCGTCATCGCCTTTAATCAGACGGGTATTAAAATCGTCGGCAAAGCAGCCGTTAAAAATATCAATTAGCTGTTGGTAATGATGCGTACTGTTCATTAGTTCATCCCCAGCAAGTGGAGAATCTCCTGTCCGTGGTTATCATAAAGTAGTTTGGCGCTCATCACCGCAGAGACGATGACAATCATCGGGCGAATGAGCTTCTGTCCTTTGCTTAACACCAGTCGCGAGCCCATACGAGCGCCCAGAAACTGGCCAATCAGCATCACGAAACCTGTCGCCCAAATGACTTTACCGCCAATAGCGAACAGCAACAGGCCGCCAATATTCGAGGTGGCATTCAACACTTTGGCATGGGCGGTGGATTTCGCCAGGTTGTACCCGCACAGCGTCACAAACGCCAGCGCGTAAAACGATCCGGCAGCCGGGCCGAAGAAGCCATCGTAGAATCCGACACAGCCCCCGGCGACCAGCGCGAAAGGCAGGCCATAAAGCCGACGCTGACGATCCTCTTCGCCGAGTTTCGGCATCAACAGGAAATAAAGGCCAATACAAATAACCAGCACCGGTAAAATCTGCCGCAAAATGCTCGCCTGGACATATTGCACCAGTAACGCGCCGCTCATTGAGCCAATGAACGTCATCAGAATATTGAGTTTCTGATCGGCAAGATTAACCACTTTGCGACGAATGAAATAGATTGACGCGGAGAGGGAGCCGCCGCAGGCCTGCAATTTATTGGTCGCCAGCGCCTGTGCTGGCGACATGCCTGCCGCCATTAATGCAGGGATCGTTAATAAGCCGCCTCCCCCCGCCAGCGAATCAATAAATCCAGCCAGCATTGCCACGAAAAAAAGAACAATCAATAACAGCGGGGACACCATAAACAGATTTAAAAAATTGTCCATTAGAGTACATGCTCATCCAGTAGCGCCTGGCAGGAAGGCGGCAACGGTGGCGGTGTCTTCTTCTCAGGCTTTGTTGTTCCAGGTTCAGGAGGTTCAAACCAACTTTGTAGTTCTGCGCCACATCCATCGCCAGGCGGAGGCAAAGGCTGATCTTCGCACTCCAGGCTGTCGGCAGGGCAACGTAATCGTACATGCATATGCGCACGATGCTGGAACCAGGGTCGCACTTTACGCAACCAGTCACGATCGGTTCCGGCATCCAGGCATAACTGCTGTTTAATGGCAGGATTAACAAAAATACGCGTGACGTCGTTATCTTCCGCCGCCAGTTTGATCAGGCTGGAGATTTCCGGCTTCCACAGCGAAGGCACCACATGTTTGCCGTCGCGGGAGACCAGGTCAATTGCCTGAGGTCGCAGTAGCTGCGCCTGCGTCCAGCGTGTTTTCGGCAGTTGCAGAAAAATATCAACATCGAGCCCGGTCTGGTGGCTGGCATGTCCGCCGTTGAACCGCCCGCCCGCAGGCATCCCCATATCGCCGATCAACACCGTTCCAAACCCAAGATTGCTGACCTGAGTGCTCAGTCGTTGAATAAACATCACGAGATCGGGATGACCAAAATAGCGGCGCTGATCGGTACGCATCACCTGATAGTGTTCGGACAGCACGGGAAGCGTGTCTGCCCCAACAATGCAGCCATTCGAAAAGCCGCCGATGGATTGCGCACTTCCGGGAACAGGATGCGTAATTTTCTGCCAGGGCGTCGCCGCCAGGCTGGCGCTGCTGACCAGAAGAGCCAGCAACGCGAGTGCCGTTTTTTTCATTGATTACCAGCGTGGAATATCAGTCTTTACATCCGCATTTTGCGCGCGCTGACGCAGAAGGTGATCCATCAGCACGATCGCCAGCATGGCCTCAGCGATCGGCACGGCGCGGATCCCAACGCACGGATCGTGACGCCCTTTGGTGATCATCTCGACTTCTTCACCAAAGCGGTTAATCGTACGTCCCGGCACCGTAATACTGGAAGTGGGTTTCAGCGCCATATGTGCAACAATTTGTTGCCCGCTGCTGATACCGCCGAGAATACCGCCCGCATGGTTGCTCAGGAAGCCCTCTTTGGTAATTTCATCGCGATTCTGGCTGCCTCGCAACGCGACCACATCAAACCCATCGCCAATCTCCACGCCTTTTACCGCGTTGATGCTCATCAGCGCATGAGCGATGTCCGCATCCAGACGGTCAAAGACCGGTTCGCCAAGCCCTGCCGGAACGCCGTTTGCCACGACGGTCACTTTTGCCCCAATCGAATCGCCCTCTTTCTTCAGGGCGCGCATCAGTTCGTCCAGCGCGTCGATTTTATCTGGATCAGGACAGAAAAACGGGTTTTGTTCAACCTGCTGCCAGTCTTTGATTTCAAGCGGAATATCGCCCATCTGGGTCAGACACCCCTGAATGACGATGCCGTGTTTCTCCGCCAGATATTTTTTAGCAATCGCGCCAGCCGCGACGCGCATCGCCGTTTCACGGGCGGAAGAACGACCGCCGCCACGGTAATCGCGCAGACCGTATTTCTGCTCGTAGGTATAGTCGGCATGGCCCGGGCGGAAAACGTCCTTAATGGCGCTGTAATCCTGTGAACGCTGATCGGTATTTTCAATCAACAGGCCAATGCTGGTGCCCGTCGTCACACCTTCAAAGACACCGGAGAGAATTTTCACCTGGTCCGGTTCACGACGCTGGGTCGTGTAACGCGAGGTTCCCGGACGGCGTCTGTCGAGATCGTGTTGCAGGTCGGCTTCCGTTAGCGGAATGCCCGGCGGAACGCCATCAACGATACAACCGAGCGCCAGCCCGTGTGATTCACCAAAAGTCGTTACGCGAAAGAGTTGTCCAAGTGTATTTCCTGCCATCACGGCTCCGTTATCGTTGTTGTGTTGTTGACCGTTGATTAATCTTTATAGATGCTGAAATGCTCGCGAGCCGCAATGAGCTGCGCTTTCGTCAGCATAAAGACGCCGTCGCCGCCGTTATCGAACTCCAGCCAGGTAAACGGTACATCGGGATATTGTTCTATCAGATGTACCATGCTGTTTCCGACTTCACAAATCAGAATACCGTCATCGGACAAGTAGTCCGGCGCGTTGCCCAGAATACGGCGGGTCAGTTTTAAACCGTCAGTGCCGGACGCCAGGCCCAGTTCAGGTTCATGACGATATTCATTCGGCAGATCGGACATATCTTCCGCATCAACGTACGGCGGGTTCGTCACAATCAGGCCATACTGCACTTTCGGCAGATCGCGGAACAGATCGGAGCGAATCGGCGTGACATGGTTGAGCAGACCGTGCTCTTCAATGTTGTGTTCGGTTACGGCTAACGCGTCGCTGGAGATATCAACGGCATCCACTTCCGCCTCCGGGAAAGCATAAGCACAGGCGATAGCGATACATCCGCTGCCGGTACACATATCCAGAATGTGGTGCGGCTGCTCGCTGATAAGCCCCGCGAAGCGGTTGTTGATCAGCTCGCCAATCGGCGAACGTGGCACTAATACGCGTTCATCAACATAGAATTCATGGCCGCAGAACCAGGCTTTATTGGTCAGGTAGGCCACCGGAATACGCTCGTTGACACGACGAATGACCCGTTCAACAATGCGGTGACGTTCGCTGGACGTCAGGCGCGCGGTGCGCATGTCTTCTGGAATATCCAGCGGCAGATAAAGTGACGGCAGTACCAGCTGTACGGCCTCATCCCACGGGTTGTCCGTGCCGTGACCATACCAGATATTCGCCGCGCTAAACCGGCTTACCGCCCAGCGCAACATGTCCTGAATGGTATGCAGCTCACTCACTGCTTCATCAACGAAAATTTTATCCACGTATTCCTCCAGGGCATGCTCGCATTAAATTCGGCGGCTAGTTTGCCACGAAGACGGCGATAAATCAGCACTCACGCGGCGCCAGAGCGTGAAAATTGCGTTTTGGCTGAACGAATGTCCCCTGAGTCGGGTAAACTAACGCAAAATAAAAGATGAGACGTTCGAATGAAAAAGAAAACATCGCTCAGCGAGGAGGACCAGGCGTTGTTCCGGCAGTTAATGACCGGCACCCGCCAGATTAAGCAGGACACCATTGTCCACCGACCGCAACGTAAAAAAATCACAGAAGCCCCGGTCAAGCGTCTGATACAGGAGCAGGCTGATGCCAGCCACTATTTCTCCGATGAATTTCAACCGTTATTGAATACGGACGGCCCGGTGAAATATGTGCGTGCCGACGTCAGCCATTTCGAGCTGAAGAAAATGCGTCGGGGCGACTATTCGCCGGAGTTGTTCCTGGATTTGCACGGTCTGACGCAACAACAGGCCAAACAAGAGCTGGGGGCGCTGATTGCCGCCTGTCGCCGCGAGCATGTCTTTTGCGCCTGTGTGATGCACGGCCACGGAAAGCATATTCTTAAGCAACAAACGCCGTTATGGCTGGCGCAACATCCGCACGTTATGGCCTTCCATCAGGCGCCAAAAGAGTACGGCGGGGACGCTGCGCTGCTGGTATTGATTGAAGTAGAAGAGTGGTTGCCGCCGGAGCTTCCCTGACAATGCCGATTGCCGGATGGCGGCGCAAGCGCCTTATCCGGCCTACGGGGTCAGTGCAGGCTATAGGCCTGATAAACGAAGCGCCATCAGGCGCCTTATCCGGCCTACGGAGTCAGTGCAGGATGTAGGCCTGATAAGCGAAGCGCCATCAGGCACAGTATCCAACCGACGATAATAACGTTAAATCGCTTTTGCCATTTTCAGATTACACGGGCTCATCTGCCAGTTGAAAATCCCTTTGCCGCTTTCATCAAGCGTTACGCTGGCAATCGCAGATGTGGTGAACATTGGCGGCGTCTCGCCAGGACAGAGTTCAGACACCAGATATCCCACCAAAGGCAGGTGAGAGATCACTAACACCGATGCGACGCCTTCATTCGCCAGCGTCTGCAACCAGGCGCTGACCATACCGACATCGCCGCAAGGAGTAAGCTCCGGCAAAACGTCCACATTGCCAGGCAGGTTCATACACTCCCCTACCACATCCAACGTTTGCTCGGCTCGTAGAAACGGGCTCACCAGAACACGTTCGATATCCACTTTTTGACCTTTCAGCCAGTTCGCCATAAGGCGGGATTCGTCACAACCACACGAGGTTAAGGGACGAACCGAATCACTGGCGGCATCGAGGGCCGCGTCGCCGTGACGCATGATAAAAACTTGCATATTGCACCGCTTTTGTTAACCAGAATCACCCACATTCTTAGCAAAAACCCTGACGGGTATGATAAAAATGCGGTGGCCGGCATTGTGCCTTATCCATTCACCGAATGAAACGCTGTTTTTTACCTCAATGGCGTAAGTATAGTCAATCTTTGTTTACAAATTGACCACCACACAGTCATTCGGTGCGGTCTCGTCCTGATATGACCTTATTCCTTCAGGTCTGTTTCCCCACTGTTCCAGAAACGTTCACCGCGTTCAGCCATCCGCAATAAGCGCTCGCACGGGGTAAACCGGTCGCCATACTGCGTAGCCAGTCGTTGCAGAACCGCAACCACTTCACCCGCGCCGAGAGTGTCCATATAACGGAACGGACCGCCAAGAAACGGCGGAAAACCAATACCAAATACCGCGCCGATGTCGCCATCACGCGCGCTGCGGATCACCTTCTCATCAAAGCAGCGCGCCGCTTCATTGAGCATTAACATCACGCACCGCTCAGCCATTTGCTGCGCAGAAAGTCGGCTCTGCCCTTGCGTACCAATAAGCCTATAAATTGCAGGGTCGACCTGTTTTTTGCTTTTACGCCCTTTCACGCCATAAAGATAGAAACCGCGACCATTTTTTCTGCCTTTGCGATCGTCATTCAAAATTGAGGCAACAACGTTTGCAGGCGCGCTAAAACGTTCGCCGTAAGCGGCCTCCAGTACAGGTATAATTTTAGTGCCTGTATCGATGCCAACCTCATCCAAAAGTTGGATTGGCCCGACCGGAAAACCAAACTTGACCAGCGCGGCATCGATCGCTTCGACGCGTTCGCCTTCGGTCAGCAGCCGTATTGCTTCGTTGATATACGGGGCAAGAATACGATTAACGTAGAACCCGGCTTTATCGCTGACCACAATCGGCGTTTTGCCCTGTTTTTTCGCCAGCTTAACGGTCGTTGCGATCGTCTGCGCGGAGGTTGTCGCATGAGGAATGACCTCCACCAACGGCATTTTTTCTACCGGGCTAAAGAAGTGCAAACCAATCACCTGCTCAGGCCTGGCCGCGTTAGCCGCGATGTCGCCGATGGGTAAAGATGAGGTGTTGGAGGCAAAAATGGTGTGAGGAGCGCAGTTTTGCTCGACTTCCGCCACCATCTGCTGTTTTAACGCCAGATCTTCAAACACCGCTTCAATAACCAGATCCCAATGCGAGAAGCCGCGGTAATCCGTTGAGCCGGAGATTAGCGCCAGCTGTTTGTCGCGTTCGCCCGCTTTGATATGGCGGCGGCGAACTTTGGTTTCAAGCTGATCCCAGCTGTACTTCAGCGCGTGGTTGATGCCTTTGGCATTAATATCTTTGATGCGAACCGGCAAGCCGCCTTTACAGGCCGTCACGTAAGCAATACCGCCGCCCATCAGACCTCCGCCCAGCACGCCTACGCTGGCTAACGGGCCAGGCTGCGCATCGCTCCCCGGATCTTTTTTCACTTCGGTACTGGCAAAAAAGATATTCCGCAACGCCTGCGACTGCGGCGTCATCGCCAGTTCGCCAAACGCCCGCGCTTCCGCGTCGTATCCGCTACTGCTTCCCTGCGCCAGCCCGGTTTCAATCACCTCAAGGATTCGCTCTGTCGCCGGGTAATTACCCTGCGTTTTCTGCCCGGTTTTTTTACTGACCATGCGAAACAGCAGCGTGCGTCCAAGCGGTCCGGCCAGAATACGTTCACGCACCGGTAAATTCCGCTGAGCGGAACGCCCTTTAATCGCCAGTTCCACGGCAGCCTCAAGCAAGATGGCATGCGGCACGACTTCGTCCACCAGGCCAACCCTGAGCGCTTGTTTTGGCCGTAACTGCTTACCGGTGAGGATCATGTCCAGCGCCGTACTCACCCCAACCAGGCGCGGTAATCGCTGCGTACCGCCAGACCCTGGCAGCAGCCCCAGTTGCACTTCCGGCAGGCCCAGCACGGTTTTCGCATCATCAGTACAAATGCGCCGATGGCAAGCCAGCGCCATCTCTAACCCGCCGCCAAGACACGCGCCGTGAATGGCGGCGACAACCGGAACAGACAACGCCTGAATTTCAGCCATTATCTGCTGGCCCTGACGCGCCAGCGTTTCAGCTTCCTGCGCGCTTTTGCAGTTGCCGATCATGTTGATATCCGCCCCCGCGATAAAGTTATCCGGCTTCGCAGAAATAAAAACCACACCGCGCAGCGCCTTGTTTTCCCGAATCTGTTTCAGGATGGCGCGAACCTGCGTCGCGAACTCCGCCTTCAGGGTATTCATTTTCTCACCGGGGACATCAATAGAGACGACCGCGACGTTATCCAGACGCACGTTAAGCGTGAACGCTGATGTCATGTCCATTATTCCGCCTCCAGAACCATTGCCGCCCCTAAACCCCCCGCAGCACACGCGGTCACCAGGCCAAAACCGCCTCCCCGACGGCGTAGCTCATGCAGGGTTTGCGTGATCATCCGCGCCCCCGTTGCGGCAAACGGATGTCCATAGGCAATCGACCCGCCGAGGACGTTAAACTTACTGTCATCCACTTCCCCGGTCGCATGCGCCCTGCCCAGTACGTCGCGAGCAAAACGCTCGCTGCCAAGCAGTTGAATGTTAGCCAGCGTCTGAGCGGCAAAGGCTTCATGCATATCAATTAACGAGAGATCGGCCAGCGTTAATCCGGCCCGCTCCAGCGCCAGCGGCGTCGACCAGGCCGGGCCCAGCAGCATGTCCTGCCAGACGTCAATTGCGGTAAACGCATAGCTACGCAGATAGCCCAACGGCGCCAGGCCAAGTTCTTTAGCGCGAGACTCCGTCATCAGGATGACGGCTGCCGCGCCATCCGTCAGCGGCGTACTGTTCGCCGCAGTGACCGTCCCGTGTTGTCGATCAAACGCGGGGCGCAGCTTCGCATAATCTGCCAGAGTAGAGTTGCCACGAATATTATTGTCTTCAGAGAAAGGATCTTTATACGGCGGCGCATATGTCGTCATCACCTCATCCGCCAGTTTACCTTCGGCCCAGGCCTGTGCGGCACGTTGATGGGAACGATGCGCCAGCGCATCCTGCTGCTCACGCGTAATGCCATAGGTTTTCGCCATTTGCTCGGCCGTATCGCCCATCCGCAGCCCGGTGGAATATTCAGCGACCGCGGGCGGAACAGGCATCAGGTCTCGCAGACGCAGGCGGGAAAAGAGTTTGAGTTTTTGCCCGGTCGTGCGGGCTTTATTGACGTCCACCAGTATACGCGCCAACTTTTTGCTGACGCCAATGGGTAACACGGAAGAGGAGTCCGCGCCGCCAGCAATCCCCGCGCGAATCGTCCCCGCCATCAGGCTTTCCGCAACATTCGCTACCGCCTGAAAACTGGTCGCGCACGCCCGGCTTACGCTGTAGGCATCGGTGTGAACATTCATCCCCGTACCCAGCACAATTTCCCGGGCGATGTTGGGAGCTTCAGGCATTTGCACCACCTGGCCAAAAACCAGTTGCTCAATAACCTCGGCAGGTATTTCACTGCGCGCCAGCAATTCCCCAACAACCATTTTTCCCAACTCAACAGCAGGAATGCCATGAAAAGCGGTGGCCTGACGAGCAAACGGCGTACGTAATCCGCTTACAATGGCGATACGATCGCCCTGGCGGGTAACCAGTGGTAAAGCCTGACTCATAACATTCCCCTGTAAAAAATAAAATAAGTGGTCTGACCTGATCACAGTCTTAACCAATTTTTTACATTTCGCCAAGCGGAGACGCCAGAAAGTGAGAGCTAAGACACAGAGGATAGTAACAGAGGGTTACGAAAATGCCCCTGCCAGAATTTGACAGGGGCATTCAAAGAAGGGGATTAACGCAGACCCAGCTGGAAGATCAGCGTTTCAGCTTCGCAGGCGAAGACAAAGTCGATGTCCAGACGCACGCCTTCAGCTTCTTCGGTAAAGGTGGATGTAATCTGGCAAGGTTCAGACTCCACGCCACGCGCTTTTTCTGTCAGAGCCGCCAGCGTCTCTTCGGCCTGCGCGCGGTTTTCAAACACACGGCTGTAAGACGCGGTGCAATCGGAGTTGTCCATAATGGTGCCAACATCCATACAGCAGCAAACCGGGGTTTCATCAGCACTGCATTTACTCATTGTAGATTTCCTCTGTATTTGCACTCAAAGTGCCAGATAAATATTGAGGATATTTTACGCTCGTGGAAAAAGGCTCTCCAGTCGTTAATGACGCAAAATGGGATAAGTGACCGAAATCACACTTAAAAATGATCTAAAACAAAAATCGCCCAATCGAGTGAGTGCGCCAGGCCTCAAATTTGCCAGCTGGATCGCGTTTCCACGATCACAATTGAAAAATATTATAAACATACTTGCAACATTCCAGCTGGTCAGACCTATACTCACGCCACTGGTCTGATTTCTCTGTCGTACCTCAGACCCTACACTTCGCGCTCCTGTTACGGCATGTAACATAGTTTGTATAAAAATAAATCGATGAGGTTATGGTCATGAGCCAGAAAACCCTGTTTACAAAGTCTGCTCTCGCAGTCGCAGTGGCAATCGTCTCCACACAGGCCTGGTCTGCAGGCTTTCAGTTAAACGAATTTTCTTCCTCTGGCCTTGGCCGGGCTTATTCGGGTGAAGGCGCTATCGCAGATGATGCCGGTAACGTTAGCCGCAACCCGGCGTTAATTATGATGTTCGATCGCCCCACCTTCTCTGCGGGTGCGGTGTATATCGATCCAGATGTCAATGTGACCGGCCGCTCTAACTTAACCGGGCAAAATGCCAACGCGAATAATATTGCGCCAACAGCGTGGGTTCCTAACCTGCACTTCGTTGCGCCGATCAACGATCAGTTCGGTTGGGGGGCATCCATTACCTCCAACTATGGCCTCGCCACCGAATTCAATAAAGATTATTCAGCCGGTATCTATGGCGGTAAAACAGACCTGCAAACGGTGAACCTGAACCTCAGCGGCGCCTATCGCCTGAATAATAGCTGGAGCTTCGGGGTCGGTTTTGATGCGGTTTACGCGAAGGCTAAAATTGAGCGCTACGCGGGTTCCCTCGGTCCGGTGCTTTCACAACAGCTGGTTGGACAAGGCGTACCCTCTCAGTGGACGGATGGCATTAACTCCCCTGACTCCCAGATCGCCCACCTGAAGGGTGATGAGTGGGGATTCGGCTGGAATGCAGGCATCCTGTATGAACTCGACAAGGATAACCGTTGGGGCCTGACCTACCGCTCTGAAGTGAAAATCGACTTCGAAGGCGATTACAAAAGCTCCATTAACCCAAATCTGAACAATATTTTCGCCAGTATGGGGCTTTCAAGCCTGCCATACGGCACTGGCGGCGCAACACAGAATGGTTCCTTAACCCTGAACCTGCCTGAAATGTGGGAAATCTCCGGTTATAACCGCGTCGCGCCGCAATGGGCTATCCACTATAGCCTGACTTATACCAGCTGGAGCCAGTTCCAGGAGTTAAAAGCCAAAGGCGACGACGGCCAGACGCTCTTCTATAAAGATGAAAGCTTTAAGGATGCGTACCGTATCGCGTTGGGTACGACCTACTACTACGATAAGAACTGGACTTTCCGTACCGGTATCGCGTATGACGATAGCCCGGTTCCGGCAAACAAACGTTCCATTTCTATTCCCGATCAGGACCGTCTGTGGCTGAGCGCGGGTGCAACTTACGCCTTCAATGAAGATGCTTCTATTGACGTTGGCGCATCCTATATGCACGGTCAGAACGTGAAATTCACCGAAGGGGAAGGCCCGGCAGCTTACTCCTTCAAGTCTGACGGTAAAGCCTGGCTGTTCGGTACGAACTTTAACTACGCGTTCTGATTTTCATCAGACGTAAAAAAAGGTGAGTCTTTTGACTCACCTTTTTTATTAGCCTCGTGTGGTTATTCAGAATCAATCTCTTTGAGATCGTCCTGAATCGCCTGGGCATTCGGGTTTTCCTGCGGTTTAAGCTTCCCGCCGTTAGCGATGAAGTCATGACGCTGGAAGTATGCTTCACGCACCAGAATATACGGGTCGGAAGACTGACGCAGCAGACCATCGGAATCCAGCAGTTGCGCGCGGGTTTCAATTCCTTCAATGGTCCATTTACCAATAGACATCGGCCAGGTGAGCCAGGAGAGTACCGGATAAAGGGTATCGGCCATATCACCGCCATCTTCACGCAGCGTGAAGCTGCCATAGAACGGAAGTTGCACGTAGGGGCCATACCCCACACCGTAATGGCCTAACGTACTGCCGAAACGGTGCGGTTCAACACGCTGTAGTTTTGGATTCGCCATCCCCGCAACATCAATAAAGCCCCCCATTCCCAAAATACTATTCAGGAAGAAGCGGGTGAAGTGCACCATGCCCTGATAGGGATCGCCCTGCAGGAAATAGTTCACCATAATCGCAGGCTCTTCGAGGTTGCTGGTAAAATTACTCAAACCATTTCTGGCAGGCTGCGGAACATAATCACGCCAGGCGACAGCGACCGGTCGAACGACATACGGGTCCAACACGTTAAAGTTGAAGTTGTACATGGTGCGGTTAAATCCTTCGAGCGGATCTGAACGCCCCTGCTGTTCTGTACCGGAGCTTGCACATCCCACCAGCAGTGTGCTCCCCAGCGCAAGCGCCGACAGGCGAAGCTTCATAAATGTCTCCCTGTTGATTATGGCTATCGCTGATTGCCATCCATGACGGAACGAGACCGTATCCGCCTGTTTAGGTGTGAGCGATTGTAACAGCACGTCAAATGATGTCTATATACTGATTCTTGTTGATTTGATCATAGCCTGTAACTCTGGCTCATGGCGGGTTTCATTCTAACCGGGCGGGTAAAAACGCGCGTCGCCTTTTTTGCGATTTCAGAGTTTGCCCTGCCTTCAGTCGGATAAAAGCCACTACGCTTTAGACAAATGTGTTCATCACGAGGTCTCACAATGGATAAATTCAGCGAAGAGAAAATTGATCAACACAGTGACGAACTCGAAGTCGAAAGCGAAGAAAAACAACGCGGGAAAAAGATAGAGGTCGACGAGGATCGCCTCCCCTCACGCGCGATGGCGATTCACGAACATATCCGCCAGGACGGCGAAAAAGAGCTGGAGCGTGACGCTATGGCGCTGCTGTGGTCAGCCATTGCCGCAGGGCTCTCAATGGGCGCCTCGCTACTGGCGAAAGGTATTTTTCACGTACAGCTGGACGGCGTCCCCGGCAGTTTTTTACTTGAGAATCTGGGTTATACCTTTGGTTTTATCATCGTCATCATGGCGCGCCAGCAGTTGTTTACTGAAAATACCGTCACCGCCGTTCTGCCGGTGATGCAAAACCCGACGATGGGCAACGCGGGTCTGCTGATGCGGCTCTGGAGCGTGGTGTTACTGGGCAACGTAGTCGGTACTGGCATCGCCGCATGGGCTTTTGAATATATGCCTATATTTGACGAAGAAACGCGTGATGCGTTTGTCAAAATCGGCATGGATGTGATGAAAAACAGCCCTGGCGAGATGTTTGCCAATGCCATTATCTCCGGCTGGATCATTGCCACAATGGTATGGATGTTTCCCGCTGCCGGCGCCGCAAAAATCGTGGTGATCATTCTGATGACCTGGCTTATCGCCCTCGCTGACACGACCCATATCGTCGTGGGTTCGGTTGAAATCCTCTATCTGGTGTTTAACGGCACGCTGCACTGGAGCGACTTTTTCTGGCCCTTTGCTTTGCCCACGCTGGCGGGGAATATCTGCGGCGGTACATTCATCTTCGCGCTTATGAGCCATGCGCAGATCCGTAATGATATGAGCGCCAGACGCAAAGAAGAGGCCAGGCTGCGTGCCGGAAAGAAGGCGGAAAAGCAGAAAAAACAGTCCTGAATGGCGACTGTTTGAGCAGTCAGGCGGCGATATACTTACTGTGCAGGGTAAAAAACGCTATACTCGTGCCGCCTCGTCTCCTTAGTTAAATGGATATAACGAGCCCCTCCTAAGGGCTAGTTGCAGGTTCGATTCCTGCAGGGGACACCATACATACCTCTCCTGACGTCTGCCGGGTTCAGTAAAACCGCCACAATCAGCCATCGTCTTGTGATTTTGCATTTCTACATTGCCACGAGGCAGACAGGATGATGCGTGATTCAGTCCTGCCGCCCCACAACGTTCTATTATTCACCAGACGGTATAAGCTGAACGCTTATTCTTATTCCTCTTGTATGACAAAGGATTCCGCTACACTCGCAGAAAAATAGTGTGTTGCTTTTTTATTCAGAATGACGTCATCCAGTTGCTGCTGTATTTGTCTGTCATCGACAGTCGCTCTGTCGTGCTGACGCAGATGTTCAGCCAATGACGACACCATGAATGTTTCAATAAATTCATTGGATTTCTCAGGAACTACAAACAGTCCCCAGGCGTAACCGCCATCCCTTAACCGGATATTTTTTAACTTTTTCATCAAACTGATAAATTGGCCATTCTTTTCAGCATCGACATGATAATAAACAGACACCAGCATCGGGCCGGTATGGCCGGTAATATCATTAAGACCGTCCTCAGCAAGGCTAAAGTGATCTGAATGCTGCAAGTTAATATTGTCATGGTCAATTTTTACCTTTAATACGCATAACCAGACAACGACAATACCGATTGCGGCAGAAAGTAATGCTGTGGTTACTGACGTATGCGAGGCAATTTGTCCCCAGACCAGAGAACCGAATGCCATTGACCCGGAAAATACGGTCAGGTACAAGGCCAGCCCTCTTGCGCGAACCCAGTCCGGGAGCGCTGTCTGGGCTGATATCATGAGCGTTGACAAGGTAATAATCCAGCTGAAACCAGCCACAATACTGGCGAAAATGGCGGCATATTGAGATGCTGCTCCGGCGAATATCAGTAATACGGCAGCAGTACCGAATGTTCCTGAGGTAATAAGAGCGCCGGCACTGAGTCGCTTACGCAGCGCGGGCAAACTGAATGCGCCACAGACAGCGCCGATCCCGATACTGGTTGTTAACACGCCATATAATGTTGCATCTCCCTGAAGTGAGAGTCTCACCACCAGCGGGAGCATTGCCCAATACGCGCTGGCAAAAACAAAGAAGCTGGCAGCCTTTATTATTGTTCTCATTAATTCAGGGCTGTAACGGGCATAACGCAAACCTGAAACCATTGCGGCAACAACAGATTCAGCCGGAAGACTCCCGTTCGTTTTTTCTTCTCCTTTCCACCACCATACCGCAGCAATAATCGCAATAAAACTCAACGCATTCAGAAGAAAAGGAAGATAAAGACCGACCTGTGAAATCAAAATACCGGCCAGCGCGGGCCCGATCGCCCGGCTGATGTTAATACCCATACTGTTTAACGCAATCCCGGATTTTAATTCATGAGGTTCAACAATAGCAGGTACAATGGCCTGCCATGCCGGGCCTAAAAACGCGGCGCCGGACCCGAGAATAAACGTGATGAATAATAACCATCCGATACTGACAACATTAAAATAGACGATAATTGCGAGCAGAGACGCGGCACACAGCATCATAATATTAACAAGAATAAGTAATTTTCTCTTGTCGAAAATATCCGCAATAGCCCCCGCAGGTAACGCCAGCAAGAATACGGGCAGCGTGGTCATTGCCTGAATAGCGGCAATCATGACAGGGTCCGGGCTTAAATTGGTCATCAACCAACCGGCGCCAACATCATTCATCCAGGTCCCGATATTGGAAAAGAGTGTGGCTATCCATAACATGAAGAAAACACGGTTACGTAAAGGTGACCATGCTGATGAATGTTGTTCTGCCATATAAATATGCCCTCCAGCTTAAGATGACCGGTAATCATTTACTTGTCACAGATATCAACGATATCGTAATCAAAATACAAAACAGGAAAAGAAGATTTATGGGGAATATTTAGATACAGTCCCTTATCTCATGACATTACCTTTTATAAAAATAAATAACAAGAATTAAAATCCGCGTTCAGACAATACCATCTCCGGTAGAAATGTGCCTGATAATCCTTAAATAAAGTGTTATCACTGAAAAATAGAGATTATTCATGGACATCACTCTCATTATAGAACACAACTACATAATCCAGTGGGTGAAAATCAACATTAACAACACATGTCGGACAGTGAATTTCAAAAAATGAGACAATAAATTCATATCGCGATATTGTGAGAAGCCAACAAATGAACCTCTAACAACTGCCAGAGAAAACATTCAGTACAAACAACACGTTAAACAACCCCCCAATGCCGACACACCCAAATCGACTTATTCCACCTTATCGCAACAGATTCATTTTTAATAAATTATCGGCTTCTGGCGCAACTTGACAAATTACCTCTCAAGGACAATAGTTGTTACATCTTTGAAAATTTCGACATCCGTCGAAACTATTTATCATATACAGGAACGCAATGATGAATAATAAAATAAAGCGCATCAGTCAGGCTGTTACGTTAGCCCTTGCCATATCTGGCGTTAGTTATGCCGCAACCTCATCACAGGCCGCAAATTCAAAACAAACCGAGATACAAGCCTCAGAACCTTTTTCCGCGCATGTCCTCATTAGCGGGCTTGATGCCCCGTGGGATATGGTGTGGGGGCCGGATGATTATTTATGGGTAACCGAACGTAAAGCCGCTTCTATCGATCGTATCAACCCGAAAACCGGTGAGAAAAAAGTCGCCATTACGCTGAGCAGGGTTCATACCGGGCCGCAGCATGAAGGCGTTCTGGGCCTGGCGTTGTCACCGAACTTCATGAAACCGGGTGGCGATAATTATGTTTATACGGCCTATACCTATATGAACGGCGACAAGGAACACGCCAAAATCGTTCGCCTGGAATATGACGAAAAAACCCAGAAGCTAGGTAATGAAAAAGAGATCCTGGCTGGATTCCCGGCGGGCAATGACCACAACGGTGGACGCCTGCGCTTTGGCCCGGACGGGAAGTTGTATTATACCATCGGTGAACAAGGGCATAACCAGGGCGCGAATTTCTGTAAACCTATCGAAGCTCAGCGTATTCCCACTGAGAATGAACTGAAGAATAAAGACTATGCCGCCTATGCCGGTAAAGTGCTGCGTCTGAATACCGATGGTTCTATTCCAGATGATAACCCCGTTATTAAAGGCATCAAAAGCCACCTGTTTACTTACGGACACCGTAACCCTCAGGGACTGGTATTTATTGGCGATACCCTTTACGCATCCGAACAAGGGCCATCCTCCGATGACGAGCTGAATATCCTCGAACCCGGCGGCAACTATGGCTGGCCACACGTTGCCGGTTTCCAGGACGATCAGGCTTATGTTTATGCCAACTACTCTGAAGCGGCGAATTGCCCGTCTCTGACCTGGGACCCTAACCATATTCCGGCAGGCGTTCCGGTCCAGAAAGAAACAGAGTGGAAAGCCGCAGACTTTAAAGCGCCGATTAAAACGTTCTTTACGGTCAAAGAAGGCTTTACCTATAACGACGCCAGCTGCGGCCCGGATTCTTCATATATCTGCTGGCCGACAATTGCACCATCCAGCGTGGCATACTACCCGGAAAACGGCGTAATTAAAGGCTGGCGAAACTCGGTGATTATCAGCTCCATGAAAAATGGCGCGCTGTACCGTGTTCTGCTGAATGCCGATAAGAAAGATGTTCAGGGTGACGTCGCGAAATATTTCCACACGGCAAACCGTTACCGCATGGTGCTGGTCAGCCCGGACACCCGTAAAATCTACGTGGCGACGGATAACTTTGGTAATGTGATGGATGAATCCAACCATCCAACGCATAATCTGAGTAACCCGGGTTCTATTATCGTCTTTGAATACACGGGCAAATAATTCAATAACAGGCGAATACGAATAAGGTATTCGCCTGCTTTTTTATCCTGCGACCACCTGGTTTCTGCCCGCCTGTTTCGCCTGGTACATCAATTCATCAGCCCGTTTCAGCGCCTGAGAGACAGAGTCAACGCCCGACGGCCACACCGTCACGCCAAGAGAAATGGTGATATGCCCTACCGTCTCTATCTTTGCGGCGGCGACCTCTTTTCTCAGCCGCTCCGCAATATCCGCCGCAGCCTCTACCGACGTCTCCGGGAAAAACATCATAAACTCCTCTCCTCCCATACGGCAGGCGGTATCATTTTTACGACAGCTTCGCTTCAGCAGCTGCGCCAGCGCTTTTAACGTAACATCGCCAATGTCATGACCAAACGTGTCGTTGACGGCTTTGAAGCGATCGATATCCAGAGAAATCACCGCAAACTGTCGCTGCTGATGTTCGTATTCAGCCAGCAGTTTCTCTGCCGCCCGTCGGTTGACCAGCCCGGTAAGCGGGTCAGTGCTGGCCTGATCGTTCAGCCATTTCATTTTCTCCCGGATTAATTCCATTCCCTGAAGCAACGCGCGCCTGAGTCGGGAGGCTTCGATATACCATGATCGAACGTTTCGTACTTTTTCTGCGGACTCATCGCTGTCCATCGAAATGGCGTGATCCGCCAGTTGACGCAATGGTCTGACGATTTCATTCCCCAGCCACCAGAGAATAAACAACCCCACAATACCCAGCGGTACAACGCCGCGTATCATTTGCCACATGAGCCCATCAAGCGCAGTAAGGGTTTTATCTTTTGGTTTTTGCGCCACAACGCCCCAGCCCGAGGTGTTTATACTGGCATACCCCGCCAGCATTTCCACGCCACGGGAGTTTGTCACCTCCATCGCGCCGCTCAGCCCTTGCTCCACGGCTTTCACTGCGGCATTGCCTTCCTCTTTTTCCCCTCTGCGGGCCGGATCGGGGTGATATAAGAGCTGGTCATTTTTATCAACGACATAAATATAGCTGTCATCATTGCGGAAATGATTAGAAATGAGCGCAGAAAGAACGTTGCTTCTTTGCAGATAAATCGCGCCGCCAATAAAACCGAGGTATTTCCCCTGCGCATTCCTGACGGGATGTGAAATATACACCACCAGATTACCGGACAGAGAATTGTAGGCGCTGCTGACCGTCGGCTGCATTTCTTTGAGAGCCTCGACGCCGCCTGGCGTGGTCAGCATTTTCCCCTTCAGGTTCAGGGATTCAGGCAGCACGCCAATAATTTTGCCTTTTTCATCCACCAGCGTAACGGAATCAAAACCAAAATCTCGCCGCTGCATCCTCATCATTTCACCAGAGATAATGCTCTCATCATCGAAATGCTGACCGATGACGCTCGCACTGTATTCCAGACGCTCCATGAAAACCGCCAGATACAAATCAATAGTGGAAGCAATCCTCTCCGCATATGCCTGGTTTTCACTGAGTTCATTCTCAATAAGTACCTGCTTCTGGACACGCCAGGCTGAATAGAAACTATTGAAAAGAGTAAGGAGGGTCATCAGAAACGCAAAAGCAATAATAAGCAGACGCAAATTCAGCATCTGTAACAGTTTTTTCTTCATGATTGTGCATCCTGCAAGGGTGAACGGTAAGCCTCTAGCCATACCGGTAACGTATTCGCCGACAATGGTCGGGAAAAAAGAAATCCCTGAAGTACGGAACAGCCCATTTTTCTCAGTTGCTGATGCTGATGGGTATTTTCCACACCTTCCGCCACAACCGTCAGGTCGAGGTTATGCCCAATACTGACAACCGCTTCGACCAGCGCATTGACGCGACGATCGCGGGCGAACCGGTCAATGAAGCTTTTATCAATTTTGACCTCCGTCACCGGCAGATACGCCAGGCTGGCCAGACTGGAAAAGCCGGTGCCGAAATCATCCATTGAGACCCCCGCGCCCATCGCACGAATCTCCCTGACCCGCGCAAGCATCTCGTCCGTCAGTTCCATCATGGCGCTTTCCGTAATTTCAATGGTCAGGATATTGCCGGGCAGCTGATATTCATTCAGCAGGTCGGCGATATAACGGGGTAAATCAGGCTTACGGAAGTTATGGGCAGACAGGTTTACAGATACTGCCGACACATTCGTGCCCTTTTCCCGCCATTCAAAAAGCTGTCGGCAGACTTCACGCAGCGCCCAGAGGCCGATATGCTCTATCTCTCCCGTCTCTTCAGCCAGAGGAATAAACGTCCCTGGAGAGATGTCGCCAGCGTGCGGATCGTGCCATCGGGTCAGCGCTTCAAAACCGTATACCTGCCCGTCCGCAGCCCTGATCTGAGGCTGATATTCCAGCCGCAAATGCCCCTCCGTAATCGCATTTCGCAGCGCCATGCCCAGTTTCAGACGTTGCATGACGGCCTGATTCAGTTCCGGGTTAAAAAACTGATAGCTTCCACCGCTTTCACGTACCCGCTCCATCGCGCTCTCGGCGTGGGCCAGCAGCGTTTCCCTGTCGCCGCCAATGGAATGGCTGATCCCAATACAGGCTTTAAGCTCGAAGGTCTGCCCGGCGGCGCTCATTTCAGCGCCAACGATATGCTGCATAAGCTCAGCCAGGTGTGAGGCCTCATCAACACGACAGGCGCTCGCCACCACAACAAACTGCGCGCCACCCACCCGGCTGATAAAGTGATGCGGCCCGAACCTCTCCTGCAAGCGGTTAGCCAGCGTGATAATCACCTGGTCGCCAGCGGAATACCCCAGTGACTCATTCACCTTACGAAAACGGTTAATATCGAGGAAAAACACGGCGAGTTCCGGTTCGTTACCCGACAGCAGTTTATCCAGATGGTGATAGAGATACTGACGATTGGGCAGCCCCGTAAGGGCATCGAACCGAACCAGCCGGTCGATTTGCTGGCGACCTTCCTCCCGCTCAATCGCCAGAGCGCAAAGATGAACGCTGGCATCGGCAATGCGAACCAGAAATGTATCCGGCTCATTCTGTGTCCTGAAATAAAAAGCAAACGTCCCTGCCACGGAACCATCTCGACGTTTTACAGGGTATGTCCAGCATGCCCGAAAACCATGAGGCAACGTCTGATGTTTATAGGGAGCCCATAGAGGATCGGTGCTGATATCCTGGACCATGACGGGCTCGCCACGCACAGCACAAGTACCGCAGCTTGCCACGCCTTCACCGACGGCCACGCCATCCCAGTATTCACCATATTCTTTTGGAAAACCGGGAGCTGCCCACGGGCGCATCCGGTTATCGACGATCCGGCATACCGAGACCAGTACGCCTGGCGCAATATTTCCAATTCGCTGGCAGATGTAATCACCCGTTTCCTGGAAAGTCATCCGGCTGGTCAGCGCGGCCAGTACATCCCGTTCCAGATTACGAATATTACGTTCTTCCGTAATATCAACGAAGGTTACGACAAGGTTACGGGTCTGGCGGTGGTCACGCTCATTGAGGACAGGGTTTACCGAAACCCGGCTCCAGACTTCCCTGCCGTTTCTGGTCGCGGTGAGGAGTTCTTCCTGAAACCAGCGACTTCCCCGCAGATGTTCTTCCACACGCTTTAGCGCGTCATCGCTGTTTCCTGAAGACAGCAGGAAATCAGGGAATACCTGGTTCATGGCTTCATCTGCGCCATATCCAAACATGCTGGTGAACGCACGGTTGGTCTGGACAATACGACGTTGTTCATCCAGAACAACCACGGCTCTGTCCGTATTATTGACGGCAAGCAACAACAGACGGTTTTGCTCGCGCCTGGCCACCTCTTTGCTGACGTCCCGGGCGGCGGCCATGTAGTGGATGCGGCCATCCACGTCTATTTTGGAGAGCGAAAAGCTGGTCCAGACCTGCGTGCCGTCTTTTCGTTCCAGTTGAAGTTCACGATTCATCCCGACAACCCGGGAATTTCCCCCGTCGCGGTGATGGTGGACATAATCCCCATGAACATGCTTCAGAGGCCCGGGAATTAATATATTCATATCCCGGCCAAGCACTTCATCCCTGGAATAGCCCCACAATTTCTCTGCGGCTTCGTTAAAGAACAGAACCCGGTTACGCTCGTCGACGAGGACAACCGCCATGAACGTCTGCTCAAGAGCAGGAAACAGAATATTGTCAGCCGCAGCTTTCATTTTCAGATAACTCCTCAACAGATAATGCCTGACTGACGGAAAGTCGCATTATCCTGAACAATTGTCCCTGCAAACCACAGCCTCAGGCAGGCCGATACATGGTGATGACGTCACCTGCCGCGTTTCGCTATTCAAACCCTGTAGGAAAAGTCTACTGAAGCAAACGGATTACTTCCACTCAGCGGTATAAAATATGTCACGCTTATCATGCCTGCTATTCCTTTTCTGCCCGGTTCCTTTTCTTACGCAGTACGAAGCCATGTTTGCCGTTTTCATTACCTGAACGACAGCGCACATCAACAATAAAAATCTGACATAACCTAAATTTATATCACCATTTAAAAACCCCCGCATTTTTGTGCAGGGGTTTCTTTTCAACAAAAATCAGAGGGAAATATACTTCTTCAATACTCTGACCAACTGGGTCACAAACCCGTATTCATTATCATACCAGGCGACCGTTTTGACCAGTTGCACGCCATCAAATTCGGTCACTTCCGTTTGGGTCGCATCAAAAACGGAACCAAAATGGATGCCAATAATATCAGACGATACAATTGGCTCATCCGTATAGCCAAATGACTCATTATCAACTGTTGCATTTCTCAGCGCGTTATTGACCTCTTCAACGGTGACGGTCTTATTCAGGACGGTCACTAACTCCGTCACTGAACCCGTTTTTACCGGAATACGCTGGGCATGACCTTTCAGTTTCCCGTTAAGTTCAGGAATAACAAGACCAATCGCTTTGGCCGCCCCTGTCGTATGCGGGATAATATTTTCCGCCGCAGCACGAGAAGCCCTGAAGTCTTTACCTCGGGGACCATCCACCAGAGCTTGGGTGCCGGTATAAGCATGTACCGTCGTCATCGTGCCGACGTTAATACCAAAGGCGTCATTCAGGGCTTTTGCCACCGGCGCCAGACAGTTTGTCGTACAGGACGCAACGGAAATAATGTTATCAGCAGAAGTGAGCGTTTCATCATTCACATGATAAACGATGGTCTTCATATCGCCAGCAGGCGCGGAGATAAGCACTTTTTTCGCTCCGGCTTCAATATGGGCATTCGCTTTTTCTGCTGAGGTATAAAAACCGGTACATTCCACAACAACATCAATACCCAGGCTACCCCAGGGGATATCACCCGCATTTTTCTCAGCAAATACTTTGATGACTTTACCATTGACGATAATTGAACCGTCAGCATGGGAAACCGTGCCGTTAAAGGGACCATAGTTTGAATCATATTTCAGCAAATAAGCAAAAACATCCGGCGAGGTAAGATCGTTTATAGCGACAATTTCCACATTCAGTTCGGTTTCCAGAATCCGGCGTAATACCAGTCTGCCAATACGACCGAAACCATTGATGCCAATTCTTTTCATATTCAATCCTCAAAATAAAAGCGCTCATAAGACACTACCAACATACACAACAAGATTACCGATGCTGCATAATTTTATTGCTGGTTATCATCAAAAAAACTGCACAATAAAGTTCGATATAAGCATTATGATTATGATACGTTGATACATAATCAATAACCGAAAATGGCAGATGTATTATCATGTACAAAAGTGTGCTCGACGTTCTACTTGAATGGCTCCACAACAATACAGACAAACCATTACGAATTACTGACATAGCCGCGAGATCTGGATATTCTCCCTGGCACCTCCAGAGAATATTCAAGTCGCATACCGGCGTAACCCTTGGTCAGTATGTGACAGAGTTAAAATTAAATAAGGCCTTTGAACTTTTATCGACAACCAGAACACCGATAATGGATGTGTCCTTTATCGTAGGTTTTTCCAGTCAGCAAGCCTTTTCAAGACGATTCCATCAATACTTTGGGAAAACGCCAGGACAAGTCAGACGCGATATGACAGAAAAAAGAGAACGCGTTTAATTTCAACCGAACATCAGGCAAGCATAATTTTAAAGAGCAACGAACATCTTATCCCTTCTGGAATACCAGGGATTACATCGCTTTGATGATCATATGATAGTTATCAGCGTCGGCTTGACACGGCCATTTTATGTCACTGCCTGAGCCCATCAATACTCAAATAACATATTCACTATCCTGATTTAGTTGACAACATCGGCCCCTACATCACTCATATTTTTTTAATCGGGTCGACGATGCCGGCAATTCTTTCGGCCAGAAATGGCAATAAGATCCGGGTCACTGCGCTGCGCTGGCGATGTTTTGGATACAGCGCGCTGATCGTCAGCGGAGGCGGCGAGTAATCAGACAATATCTGCACTAAAGCACCTTGTTGCAGCGAGTCTTCAACGATAAAAAGCGGCAAAAGCGCAATACCGGCCCCCGCTTCTGCGGCCTCGCGGATCACGTCCCCGTTATTACTGCTCAGATTGCCTCTGACGGCATACGTATTCGGTGAATTTTCCTCCGTCAATTTCCAGCCGAATTGCCCCTCCCGACCATACAAAAGGCAGCTATGCTGCGCCAGTTCAGAAGGCGCCAGAGGCGTACCGTGCAAACGGAGATAATCCGGGCTGGCGCAAATCACCATCGGTAATTTACCCAGACAGCGAGCAATTAAGGTAGAGTCCATCAGGTTCCCGATGCGCAAAACCATATCGTAGCCTTCGCCCACCACATCAACATATCTGTCATTCATATCAATATGAACGGTAAGTTCTGGATGCGCCGCCTGAAATTCAACAATCAGGGGGGCAAGTCGCCTGATGCCGTATGTCATCGGCAGGCTAATCCTGAATGACCCGGCCAGTTTTTGCTGCCGGGCGGAGATAACCTGCTCGGCTTCATGAACCTCTTCCAGAATGCGCCGGGCATGATGAAAAAAAGCCTGGCCGGTATCCGTAACGGACAACTTTCGGGTATTTCGCACCAGTAATCGGGCTGAAACTTTTTTCTCCAGCGCGGCCATTCTTCTGCTGACAAATTGTTTGGATAGACTCAGGTGTTCGGCTGCTGCTGTAAAACTTCCCATATTTACGATGGTTACAAAAATTCGAATATCTTCTAAATGCATTACTGTCACCAGATACGGGACGTATGATTGTCCTGTTATGAATACAGTCCCTATAATAGTTTACCGATGGTGAAATCGTAAACCCCATGAGTCATGACAAGGAACAATATTTAATAAATAATAAGTTTCCAAAAGTTTTCTTAAACATGTTGTATAAAATTCTTAAACAAGACATGAGAAAAATATGATTGTCACATTTTAAAAGACAGTGAGTAATGTTTTTGAACATTGATGTTAGCCATAAAACTTCTAAACTGAGTCTGTCGTCACATTCTGACCGACAGATCAAAATGATGGTAAAGATATTCCCCTGTCATTAATCAGATGACGGATGGATAACAAATAAAAGGAAGAGTACGCGGATAAGGAACGAACATTGCTGACAGCACGTATACCGTAACATGAAATAAATGCGACGGGAAAATGTTGAACGTCAGGAAGGAATAACACGGCATTATTCTCTTCGGGAATGCGCATTTCTAATCATGTTGTGCTTACACTATATTAGTTCAGGAGAAAGTGATATGTCTCATTACCTTGATGTCCTCACCCCGCAGAACAGTCAACTGATTTTTATCGACCAGCAACCCCAGATGGCCTTCGGGGTACAATCTATTGACCGTCAGGTACTGAAAAACAACGTTGTTGGCCTGGCCAAAGCGGCAAAACTGTTTAATATCCCCACCACCATCACGACCGTAGAAACCGAAAGTTTTTCCGGTAACACCTATCCCGAACTCCTGGCCGTTTTCCCGGAAAACAACATCCTGGAACGTACTTCAATGAACTCATGGGACGATCAGAACGTTCGTGATGCACTGGCGGCGAATGGTCGTAAGAAAGTGATTGTTTCCGGTCTGTGGACGGAAGTCTGTAACACCACGTTTGCCCTGTGTGCAGTCAAAGACGCGGATTATCAAATCTATATGGTGGTTGATGCTTCCGGCGGCACCTCCGTTGATGCGCACAAATACGCTATCGATCGTATGGTTCAGGCAGGCATCGTACCGGTAACCTGGCAGCAGGTCATTCTTGAGTGGCAGCGCGACTGGGCCCGTAAAGAGACCTACAACGGCATTATGGATATCGTGCGTGAACACTCCGGCGCCTACGGCATGGGCGTCGATTATGCCTATACTATGGTTCATAAAGCGCCTGAGCGCGTACAACACGGCGAACGTATCGGCCCAAACCCGGCTAAATAACACCTCCAACTGATTTACGGCAGGCGTAATGCACCACGCATTGCGCCTGTCCTGATGAGGTCCGCATGAAAATGTATATCCTTTCTCTGGGTGCCGGACTTCTTGTCGGCATTATTTACAGTTTGCTGAATGTCCGCTCCCCCGCCCCACCGCTGATAGCCCTCCTTGGCTTGCTGGGAATGCTGGTCGGCGAACAAGTTATTCCGGTAGGCAAACAACTTCTGTCCGGCACAGCCTTTTCTTCGGCCTGTACCAAAACACATGCCATCAGCCATATCTTCGGGCAGCTCCCCGGCCGCCAGGCAGCTGAAGACAGTCATTCCTCAGAGGAGAAACGCTCATGACACAACATGTTGTCGCAGACGTTATTCTGCATCATGGTCTGTTTACCACTCTCGATAAAAGCAACCCAACCGCCAGCGCCGTCGCAGTCAAAGACGGGAAGTTTCTCGCGGTTGGCGGCGACGCTGAAATTATGGCCTTCGCAGGTCCGGCAACCAAAGTCGTCGACCTGAAAGGCAAACGGGTATTACCCGGGCTGATTGATAACCACACGCACGTAGTACGCGGCGGGCTTAATTACAATATGGAGCTTCGCTGGGATGGCGTACGTTCGCTGGCTGACGCGATGGATATGTTGCGTCGGCAGGTAGCCATCACCCCGGCACCGCAGTGGGTTCGCGTGGTTGGCGGTTTTACTGAACATCAGTTTGTGGAAAAGCGTCTGCCAACTATCGAAGAGATCAACGCCATTGCGCCGGACACCCCGGTGTTTCTGCTGCATCTCTATGACCGCGCGCTCCTGAACGCCGCGGCTTTGCGTGCTGTCGGGTATACAAAAGAGACGCCGGAACCACCCGGAGGCGAGATAACCCGCGATGCGAAAGGCAATCCTACCGGATTATTACTGGCACGCCCCAACGCAGGCATCCTTTATGCCACGCTGGCCAAAGGCCCCAAACTGCCGTTTGACTACCAGGTTAACTCCACCCGCCATTTCATGCGTGAGCTGAATCGTCTGGGCGTAACCGGTGTCATCGACGCCGGTGGCGGATTCCAGAATTACCCCGATGACTACGCCGTTATTCAGAAACTTGCAGATGAAAATCTGATGACCGTGCGCCTGGCCTATAACCTCTTCACGCAGAAACCCCAGGAAGAGAAAGAGGATTTCCTCAACTGGACCCGCTCCGTCACCTACAAACAGGGTAACGACTACTTCCGCCATAACGGCGCCGGTGAAATGCTGGTATTTTCGGCGGCGGATTTCGAAGACTTCCGCCAGCCGCGACCGGATATGCCGCCGGAAATGGAAGGCGAGCTGGAAGAAGTGGTTCGCATTCTGGCGGAAAACCGCTGGCCCTGGCGTCTGCATGCCACCTATGACGAGACCATTTCTCGCGCCCTCGATGTTTTTGAGAAGGTCAATCAGGATATCCCGCTTGAAGGGATTAACTGGTTCTTCGACCACGCCGAAACAATTTCTGAGCGTTCAATCGATCGTATCGCGGCGTTAGGCGGCGGTATTGCGGTTCAGCACCGTATGGCATATCAGGGTGAATATTTCGTTGAGCGTTACGGTGCCGGCGCTGCGGAAGCCACGCCGCCCATTGCCCGTATGCTGGAAAAAGGGGTGAAAGTATCCGCCGGTACGGATGCCACCCGCGTAGCATCCTATAACCCGTGGGTTTCTCTCGCCTGGATGATCACCGGGAAAACCGTGGGAGGCATGCAGCTTTATCCGCGTCGTAACTGCCTGGATCGGGAAACAGCGCTCCGAATGTGGACGGAGAACGTCACCTGGTTCTCCAATGAAGAAGGTAAAAAAGGCCGTATTCAGGCCGGTCAGTTCGCTGACCTCATTGTGCCGGACAAAGACTTTTTTGCCTGCGCCGAGGATGAGATCTCCTTCCTGTCTTCAGAATTAACGATGGTGGGCGGAAAAATCGTCTGGGGGGCGGGGTCTTTCGAATCCCTGGATGACAATCCTGTCCCACCCGCGATGCCGGACTGGTCGCCGACGCGCACCTTCAAAGGCTACGCCGCATGGGGAGAGCCAGAAGGCGCGGGGAAAAACTCGCTTGCCGTACGACAAATGGCGATGGCCTCCTGCGGTTGCTCTCACGGCTGCGGCCTGCACGGGCACGATCATGCTGGCGCATGGACATCCAGCCTGCCGGTATCGGATCTGAAAGGGTTCTTTGGCGCGCTTGGCTGCTCCTGCTGGGCTGTCTGACCGTGGAACCTGACATGACATTTTCACAACGTCTGACGCATGCCGTTCGCCCCCTTATCGGGGCGGCGGTATGCCGTTGGCTGGCTTATCTCGGGCTATGCGCGGCCTACTTGCAGGGCGGGATCAATAAGCTGCTGGATTTTCAGGGCGCTATCGGCGAGATGAACCATTTCGGCCTGTCTCCTGCGCCGTTGTTTGCCGCGCTGGTTATTGCGCTGGAACTGGGCGCGTCAATCATGATCCTGACGGGTTGCCTGCGCTGGCTTGCTTCGCTGGCACTGGCGGGGTTCACCCTTGTCGCGACGTTCCTGGCGCTGCGCTTTTGGGAACTTCCGGCAGGCATGGAGAGATTCAGCACCGCCAACGCATTTTTTGAGCATCTGGGTCTTGTTGGCGGCTTTCTGCTCGTGGCCTGGCTGGACGTGCAGAAAAAGACGGCTGACGAATAAAAAAACATTCAGCAATGGCGGTAATCCGTGGTGGATCATTCGTGACAGTCGTGAACTGGATATCGCCCGCCACCAGGGTAAATATGTGGTTGAGATCGCGCTACAACTTAAGTCCTGATATATACATGCGCATATTACTCCGGGTAATATGCGCATGATATATCGATAAATTTCGCATTATTATCAGAAATTAACACAGTAATACTTTATCGCTCTGAATAATATACTGCATTAAATGAAAACTGGACAATGGCATTGACCAGTAATTCCCCTGTTGTAAAACAACACCGCGCAGTGATAAATAGTGGTACTGCTGATCATTTTCAATACCATCCGCGATAATCGTATAGTTTTTATTTACTGCCGAACGAATAATATCATCAACACTCGCGACAGGTTCTTTGGAGTCCGAAATTAATCCGGTAATTGACTTTTCAATTCTGACAGCGTCAACCGGAAGGTATAAATTACGGTCAGCATTTAAACGCTCTAAAAATAAGGAACTCATTTTAATTTTAATGCCTTCAACACGTAACCTCCTGAGAACTGAATCAAACTCAAGCGTTGTATCACGATAAACAACCTCAGGAAATTCCAGCGTCAGTTTTACATCGCTGGGCAAGCGTTGTTGAAACTCAACAAACGAATCAATAAGTTCTGGCATAGCGATCATCGATTCACTAAGTCGGAAATTAATGTAGAATGTTCTCGGCAGTCTGAGGCGTAAAGAGAGTATATCTTTTTCCACCTGTCGTAAAATAAAGTTAACTAATGGAGATATCATCCCGGTTTTATTTGCCAGAGAGATAATCTCTTCATTAATAACGGATGTATCGTTCCCCTTCTTCCATCGCATGACCACTTCTGCGCCATATAATGCCCCGGAAGCACAATTCATGACGGGTTCGTAATAAGGAACGAACTGCTGTTTGCGCAGCCCCCGGCGAAGTTGTATATACCGGGACATCGCGATTCGTTGTAGCGTATAGTTAAACAGAAAAGCGGCAGGGACGGCAATCGCTGCGGATAAAAAGAGAATAAAAATAAAGTTAAGAACAGAAGCAATGCCCGTATGTTCCGGGTATTCCATTACCTGATAATCAAACATATTAGATTGTTGCCAGGCGGAGTTTTGAAAATCAATACTGTTTGTACTGATTAACTTATCATCGGAGAGAATATTTCCATTCACGTTAACAAGTAAACGACTGTCTGCAAGCAGCGACTTAAACCAGTAGGTACTGATCGTCACCACTATTGCGTTATTTCCTCTCACAGTAACGTAGGCTAATACAGGCTCCCCGCGAAATGCCGGCGTTTCATCAACTAAAAATAGCCGATTACCGTTCTCCCCTGCGGTTAAATTGCTGAGTTCAGGTTTCGCCATCCCGGATGAGCAATATACCCGCGAATCCTGCAACAGGAAAATGCCCCCAATATGCGGATAACGGTGTATCTGTTTCGTCAGCATACGCACCGTTTCATCTGAGCAGCGTTCTGTTAAATGGGCGGTCAACGAATCTGATATCTGTTTCGCTTCAAACAGTAGCGAATCTACGCGCTGGATTAATGCTCTTTTGTCATTATCTACCCGGCTGGACGCACCCAGCCAAAAAGTCACCATGCCGGTTATAGTGATGGTTAAGAATACGATCACAAAAACTAGCTTGTTTCCCACCAATCCCCCAGCATGTTGTTTCATTGAGTTCTGTAAAAGTCCCTTTAAATATAAGCAAGACTCATTGTCATCCTGGCTTACGTAGATTAAACCTCTATTAAAACCTCACTCCGCCTTTTTGTAAAGGTTTCAGGCGTGATGACAGAGAGTTTAACCGGTTTTCGCATTTGATTGTTTTTATACTCAACATACTCATGCCACAATCTCAGCCAGGCCAGATACTCAACGAAAAACTTTGTTGTTTTATTGATGCTCAGCTTTCGCAAGGCGTTCATTTTTTGATTACTGATCGTCTTTTCGCTGACCTTGAACTGTTCTGCAATTCGTCGTTGACTGATCCCCTGACAAACTTTTTTTATGACGCGTAACTCACTTACGGTTAATACTTCTCGCTTCCGTCTGACAGCGGGATGAGATTTCGTTTTTGATAGCAGCGTTTCGATTTTGAATTTTCTGTTTTTCTCGGTGAGATAAATACGCCGACAATGTGAAAAAATCAAAATCGGTTCATGGAAAAAAGGCATCTTTGCCTCTTCAGTATCAAGCATATAGAGACAATCGCGCCCCGTATCAAACACAATCAAATTACGGGTGGTATTCAATGCCATTCTTTCTACTAATGCGCTAACCCCAAGATGGAAAAAACTATTTTCTGAGATTACAATCATTCATCCCTCACTCTATTCTTCCTGAAGAAAATTGTTTTTTAATGTTATAAAGATGAGAACTCACGACAGAAAAAGGGGGCACAACGCCCCCTTTCTGCTATTTAAAATTATATTTAATCCCTATCATTGCTGAGGTGTCATTGTATCCTTTATCGCCCAGCTGGACGCCGACATTCCCCCAGACATTGAGTTGTTGATTAATTTGCCCCTCAACGCCCGTTTTTATTTCACCCAGATTACGCGCGCCTTCCTGCCGGATGCTGACACCATCCATTTTTGTGCCGAAATCGCGCGTATTGTGGAGCCAGTTCACTTCCACGAACGGCTGGAACTCGCGCGCTTTGCCTTCATCAATCGCGCTGTGGCCTTTCAGGAAAGTACGTACGCCCAGTCGGGTCTGAACGTTGCCGTCCCCTTCACCGCTGATACGTGTGCCATTCGATTCACGATGATCGTCAGCTTCGACGCCCATCCAAATGGCCTGCGCCTGCGGCTGGATAAACCATTCATTTTTAGAACCCTTACTTCCTGCAAATTCACCCAGCTTGTGGGTGTACCCCAGCTCCAGCGACCCGGTGATCCCTTTAGATTTGTACGATTCGCTCTGAATATCCTGGCCTTTGACGCTGTTATTAAACCAGCTGTACTGTGCCCATGAATCCAGATAAGCGCCCTGATGCGTTTCATCATTGGCATACCACGTTGCATACACACCGGCGCTGTAGCCGTTCACGGAACCGTCAGAGCGATACCCTGTCGATGAGGAGCGCGTGTTGCTGCTGTTGTGTCCATATCCAGCCATGACGCCAAGGTGCCAGCGATCCAGTCCGTCGCCGCTCCAGCGGGCAACATCGCCCCCTACCTGCATCACATAGCGGTTACTCTGGGTTTTAAGCTGACCGGAGCTGTCCCGCCAGGCATTATGCCCGCCCGCCTGACGCATCCACATGCTGGTGACTTTCTTCTCGCCCGTCAGCGCGTCAATGTACTGCGTTTCGCCAAGACGATCGTGAAGCCGCGTAACAAACAGCGTATTGGCTGCCGCCAGGTTAGCCGTCCAGGAGCCCGGTTCAGGACGGATATCGGGTTCAGGTTTCGGGCCCGGCCCCGGATTTGGATCTGTCTTATGACTGGTTAAATACCAGTTACCGTTGTTGTCGCCCTGACCACGAGCCAGTGAATAATCATACGCCCCGGCCACAATCCTGCCGTCCTGCGTAAACTCACCGTCGGACTGACCATCAACATGAATCACTTCAATGCCATTGATCGTCTGCGCACCAGAACCGCCAGCATTCGTCACGCTGACGCCGGTTGTGCCAGAGGTGTTTCCTTTAACAATCAGTTTATCCGTGACGGAATTATCATCATTCAACGCGGTATTCAGATGAAGATGACCGCCATCTCCCTGATAGTTCCCGTTTACCACAAGCTGATTACCGGCATCTTTACCTTTGCTTCCGGTCCAGATATCGCCGCTGTTCGTCAGATTGCCGCCTACGGTAAAGCTGACAGGTGAAGAAGCCGCTCTGCGAGCCGCGCTGACGTCATCGCCAATCAATAACGTGCCCTGGTTAGCCATATTTCCGGCTACGCCGCCAAACCCGGATAAGCGCCCGTCTTTCCCGATATTGACCTGATGACTGGCCAACGTGAACGCGTTATCCGCGCTGCCCAGAGTCAGACCACCGGCGTTGATATCCGTCGCGCCGGTCCACTGGGCGCTGTCGCTAAGCGTGACGTTGCCGCTGCCATTCTTCACCACGCTCCCGCTGCCTGTAACACCGTTCTCCAGCGACCAGTTTTCGTGAGTGTTCAGCACAAACTTACCGGCATTCTGAATCGCGGAGGTGCCTAACTGCTGCGCGGAAGAGGCCGTCAGCGTGGAGTCGTTGTCGATGTCGAAGGTCCCGGCAAAATGGCTATTGTTGCCGGCAAGCACCACATCACTGGCATCCAGCGCGACTTTCCCGGCATCGCTGATGCTGTTGTACAGCACGCCCGTGGCGTTGCTCAGATTAAGCAGCCCGGCGGCAACAATATCTCCGGTACCCAGCCCCAGCGTATTATCCAGCACCGCCGTCGCGCCCTGAGCAATCGTGGTCGTCGCCTTCAGCCCCGTATTCGCCCCGGAGACATTCAGGGTTCCGCCTGCAACGGTGAGCTCCCCGTCGCCCGTCAGTACGCCAGACGCTTCACCGCCGTTTGTCAGCGTCAGATGACCGCCGTTCAAATCGGTCAGAGAGCCGCTTTCAGCCGTGAGCTTGCCGATGGTTTGTGAATGACCGCGCATATCAAACCCGGTATCGCCAGCCAGTTTCAGCTCGCGGGTATTTCCCAGCACGTTATCGTTCAGCATCGCCAGATTACCGCTGCGCACATCGGTGACGCCGCTGTAATCATTATCCATATTCGACAGCGTCACCGTCTGGCCTTTCTGGCTGTCAAACGCCAGATCGCCGCTGCCGGTCACTCTGGCGCTCAGGTCAGCCGCGTTGCCGCTTTTCCCGTTCGCATCAAGGATAAGCGCATCGGCGTCTTTACCCAACAAATCGACCTGGGTCAGGCCATAGCTGACATAAAGTCCGTCATCACTGTCACCGCCGGTCAGACGATAGTCATACGTTCCTTTCGCCACCACCACGCCATTCTGGGCGATATCGGCTTCAACAGCATCACTGATAGCATTACTGCTCTGGTCAGTTAGCGTTAAATTACCACCGTTACCGATAACGCCTCCGTCACTGGACACAAGTTGAACAAGAATATTGCTGTTATCCTGTTCCAGAAGAGGGATATGAGTATCCGGCGTTGGTCTGTCGTTACTGAAGGCCGCTCCCGTTGTAACCTGTACGGTTCCCTGACCTGAAATATCCAGTATTCCTGTGGTATGTACGGTATTTTCTGTCGTCGTCTGGCCCGGAATAATATCGCCAAAAACCAGCGTACCGCCGTCAAAGGCAAGTCCATCAATAACCTGCTGTCCTGGCCCCACTTTAACTGTCGCTCCCTGGCCCACCTTTAGCCACATAGTTTTCAGCGCAGCTGTATTCGTATTTGCAAGGTTAAATAAGGTCTCTTTAAGCGCCAGAATGCCGCTGAAATTATCGGTCAATGAAGAGGAGTTAAAATCAAAAATATTCCCCCCGGTATTCACTGCAAGCGTACCCTGCCCCGTCAGCAGGTTAATAAACTGCCAGTCATGATCGGTATTAATCGCCAGTGTGCCGCCAGTAACCGCAATATCATTGGAGCCGATATTTTTTTGTTCTGAAATAACCAGCGTGGCAGGAGCATCAATATTAAAGTCCCCCTGATAAGCTGAGTTATCACCAGACAGCGCAGAAACTCCGCTTAACGCATTTATTGCCCCATTACCGCTGATATCTGCCCCAAGGGAAAAATCACTGCTGGTATGATTCAGAGTCAGTACGCCATTTCCGGAACCAAAAATAATTTTTTGAGCGTCGATCATTCCCGCAGCGACAGCATTCTCGCCGGCTCTGGCGCCGGTTGCTAATTCCCCTAAAGAACCTGCACTGTTCGCAATACGGATTTCCGGAGCGTTCAACGTTCCGTTATCGGAAGCAACCGCGGTTCCTCTTCCAGCAAGTCCAACGGTTAATATGCCCCCCGCAGAGACTATTGAATCCGTTCCATCAACTTTAAGCAGGTTATCGTAGACCTTCGTTTCCGCCTGGTTTCCTACCTGAATATTAGCTTCGGCGCGAGTAACCCCGCCATTCGATGTGATGAGGCTTCCAGAGCCATATGTTCCAACAATAATTCGACTGGCAGTCCTGAGCTCACTTCCTTTACCGTCAACATTAACGATGCCAAAAGTCTCCGCAGATGTTGCTCTTCGTCCACCAATCCATATTCCACCGAATGATATGCTCGGATCTTCATGATAAAATTTACCGCCATCAGTGATATTCAGTACACCACTTCCGGCGCCAGCGCCAACCTGCATGGCACTGGTTCCCACAGATACAGTAACGATACTCCCCTCACCAGAAACATTGAGCGTACCAGTCCCCCCCTTGCTTTGAGTACTGGAAACATCTGTTGTACCGCCAATATCCAAAGGATAAGAATAACTGGAAGCCCTGATTGTCAATTTTCCACCATCGACAACATTTACGATTCCGTTGGAACCGGCTCTGCCAATCTTTAATAAATCAGTTTGTACTTCACCACCACGAATAATATTCAGGATACCGTTAGTTTCATATCCTACATTCGTGGGAGAGGTATCACTCCATAAATAATCAATTGTGCTTTCCTGATTATTGTTGATATTTGTCGCCACCGCGTTTGTTGCGCATAACGCAGAAACAACAGCAAGAAACACTTTACTCAGTTGCATAAGAGACCAACTTTAAGCTCACGGTTAATCATGAATACTTAAACTCTGCTATAGCAGGATACGAGCTACGCTGACGGGAGCTCATCCACCCCAGGTAATACCTGGGCTATGACGCAGATGTAAAAGCCGTAACCAGAATAAAAGTCAGTTAAGCTGCGAAGCAGAAACAAACCCCTACTCAGAGGAGTACTATTATTATACAAAATATCAATTAGATCGACAAAAACGATCAATATCATAATTTCAATAGGAAATAACAATCAAAAATACATAGATCGATCGTCACCGGCGATCGGAAATTTAAAAAATATCAATAAAAAAACCTTATATTTCAGCATGAAAAACAGAAAAATGAATAAAATAAGAGGAAGAGTAGAAATGCAGTGTCAGTACCTGATATTTCAGACTGTGTGATGTGGGTAATGCCATGACAAGCAGCACATTCGCGTCATCCTTCACCCCCATCAAAAAATATTTACGCATCTTAATTAATAATTTCTGGCTGATATTAATCCCCCGGTGGTACATTAGTTGTCCAAGCATTCATGCCCCTCGTGGTTTTGTCCTGACTAAGCTTTACACTCTTTACAGGAACCATTGTCGTACATGATGGCCTAACTATCGTGAGTGTACCGCTGCGGACAATGAATCTTCTGCGATACATATTGTTCGTATCAACAGAGGGTATTTATGTTCCCACAATGCAAATTTTCTCGTGCGTTACTGCACCCGCGCTACTGGCTTACCTGGTTTGGTCTTACTGTACTCTGGTTACTGGTGCTGCTTCCCTACCCCGTTTTACGCTTCCTGGGTACGCGAACCGGCAGACTTGCCCGTCCCTTTCTGAAACGTCGCGAATCCATCGCCCGTAAGAATCTTGAGCTTTGCTTCCCCAATCTGATGCCGGAAGAAAGGGAAAAGATGATAGTGGAGAACTTCCACTCCCTCGGTATGGCACTTATTGAAACGGGTATGGCGTGGTTCTGGCCTGATAAGCGGGTACGTAAATGGTTTGATGTGGACGGTCTGGATAACCTCATGCAGGCGCAAGCGCAAAAACGCGGTGTGATGGTCGTTGGCGTCCACTTTATGTCGCTGGAATTAGGCGGTCGGGTCATGGGGCTGTGCCAGCCGATGATGGCGACATACCGCCCGCACAATAACTCGCTGATGGAGTGGGTTCAGACGCGGGGTCGCATGCGTTCAAATAAAGCGATGATTGGGCGCAACAATCTGCGCGGCATCGTCGGCGCGCTGAAAAAAGGTGAAGCCGTATGGTTCGCCCCGGATCAGGATTACGGCCGTAAAGGCAGTTCATTTGCCCCCTTCTTCGCGGTCAAAGACGTCGCAACGACTAACGGCACCTATGTGTTATCCCGCCTTTCCGGCGCAGCGATGCTGACCGTCACCATGATCAGAAAAGGTGATAACTCAGGTTATCGTCTGTACATCACGCCAGAAATGGAAGGCTACCCGGAAGAAGAGAACCAGGCGGCAGCCTATATGAACAAGATTATTGAGAAAGAGATTATGCGCGCACCTGAGCAATATCTCTGGATTCATCGTCGTTTCAAAACGCGCCCTTTAGGGGAAGCATCGTTGTATGTTTAAAAAAGGCCGCAAGGCCTTTTTTATTGCCCGGCGCTATCTTTCCTTCCAATATCCCTGTTAACCATCTGGTTTTTATGTGACTTTTTCTGAACAGCAATAGCGTCGCTGAATAGCAATTTATTACCGTCAGAAATTAAACTGTCGCCGAATCACGACAGTTGTAAGTTACTAAAAGTAAATAAAAAAATGCCTCTTGTCTCGCCTCATTTTTAGGCGTACATTAGCGCCGTCTGGAGCAATAACGCACAGAATTCTGAGGTGATGCCACAAGAAAGACGGAGAACATTCTCAATCTCATTCTGGCGGGCACCAGCTCTCTATACACAGGTAAATTTAAGTTCATTTAGGCGTGCTTAAAGCGACGCGGAGAGATGAAACGTGAAATATTTCTTTATGGGCATTTCATTTATGGTCATCGTTTGGGCCGGTACTTTTGCCCTGATGATCTAAATTGAGAAGATGCAGCAAAAAACAGGAGCCAGATGGCTCCTGTTTGCTTTTCTACTCGGTACCTTCTGTTACCGATTTCGCCCCCACAGGCAGCAGACCGTCTGCGCGGAACATGGTCTTAATGCCTCTGATCGCCTGACGTATACGATCCCGGTTTTCTATCAGCGCGAAACGCACATGGGTGTCGCCGTAGTCGCCGAAACCGATCCCCGGCGACACGCACACTTTGGCGTCGTTGAGCAGCTTTTTCGCAAATTCCAGCGACCCCATTGCCGCGTACTGCTCCGGTATTTTTGCCCAGACATACATCGAGGCTTTTGGCATTTCGACCATCCATCCGGCTTCATGCAAGCCTTTCACCAGTACGTCACGGCGACGTTTATACTGCTCAGCGATATCACGCACGCACTGTTGATCGCCTTCCAGCGCGGCAATCGCCGCCACCTGTAACGGCGTGAAGGTTCCGTAATCGTGGTAGCTCTTAATCCGCGACAGCGCACTGACTAACGTCTGGTTGCCCACCATAAAGCCAATGCGCCAGCCCGCCATGTTGTAACTTTTTGACAGGGTGAAAAACTCCACCGCCACGTCGCGCGCGCCCGGCACCTGCATAATTGACGGCGCTTTCCAGCCGTCATATACGATATCGGCATAGGCCAGATCGTGAACCACCAGCACGTCGTAGCGTTTGGCCAGCGCAACCACTTTTTCGAAGAATTCTAACTCAACGCACTGTGCCGTCGGGTTGGAGGGGAAACCAAGAATCATCATCTTCGGTTTCGGGTAGCTTTCACGGATCGCGCGTTCCAGCTCGTTGAAGAAATCCACGCCTTCCACCAGCGGAACCGAACGCACCTGCGCGCCGGCGATGACGGCGCCATAAATATGGATGGGATAACTGGGGTTCGGCACCAGCACGGTATCGCCATGATCGAGGGTTGCCAGCATCAGGTGCGCTAACCCTTCTTTCGAACCAATAGTGACGATCGCTTCCGTTTCTGGATCGATATCCACGTCGTAACGTTCCTGATACCAGCGGGAGATCGCCCGGCGTAAACGCGGGATACCGCGTGAGGTCGAGTAACCATGCGTATCCGGGCGTTGAGCCACCGTACAGAGTTTCTCGACGATATGAGGAGGCGTTGCCCCATCCGGGTTCCCCATGCTGAAGTCGATAATATCTTCGCCGCGCCGACGCGCAGCCATCTTCAGCTCAGCGGTAATGTTAAAAACGTAGGGAGGGAGACGATCAATACGCGTAAAGCGACGTTCAGGGCGGGTATCAGCCATAGTATCCTCAGATTCACGTTAGCGCCCGGACCGTCCGAGCGACGCTGCCACGACCGTGGCATGCTTAGAAAATAGCCTGAAAAAAATCCTCCTGTCGAGAGGCAAACGAAAATATTTTTCATCGGCTTAAAAGGGGAATACTAAAAAGAAAACGGGAATATTCAGCAAAATACCGCCCATAACAACCATCAATTAATTAACATTTTGATATCAATAAAATTACCTTAAGGCGTTCCTCATCCTGGTGAGGTCTTGTCATTTCTCTAACAAAAGATCAATCCCCTTTTAATATTATGGTTTTTCCTCATTAACAGCGCCGCATCAGCGGGCTGGTCATATGGGTGCGGGTTACCTATCATAGTGGTTTAACCCAGTCACAAGAGTCACCCGTGCACGAAATATTCAACATGCTGCTGGCGGTATTTGACCGGGCAGCGCTAATGCTGTTCTGTCTGTTTTTCCTCATCCGTATCCGCCTGTTTCGCGAACTGTTGCATAAGTCAGCGCACTCCCCAAAAGAGCTGCTCGCCGTTACCGCAATTTTCTCGATGTTCGCCCTGTTCAGCACCTGGTCCGGCGTGCCGGTCGAAGGCTCGCTGGTGAATGTTCGCATCATCGCCGTGATGTCCGGGGGCATTTTGTTTGGCCCGTGGGTCGGGATCATTACGGGTGTGATCGCCGGTATTCACCGCTACCTTATTGATATTGGCGGGGTCACTGCCGTACCGTGTTTTATCACCAGTATTCTGGCGGGATGTATCGCGGGCTGGATAAACCGGAAAATCCCAAAAGCACAGCACTGGCGCGTGGGTATTTTGGGCGGGATGCTTTGTGAAACCTTGACCATGATTCTGGTCATTGTCTGGGCGCCGACCATCGCGCTGGGCGTAGATATCGTGTCCAAAATCGGTATCCCGATGATCCTCGGCAGCGTATGTATCGGTTTTATCGTGCTGCTGGTTCAAAGCGTGGAGGGCGAGAAAGAGGCCAGCGCCGCGCGGCAGGCCAAGCTGGCGCTGGATATCGCCAACAAAACGTTGCCGCTCTTTCGCCAGGTCAACAGCGAATCACTCCGCCAGGTGTGCGAAATCATCCGTCATGATATCCATGCCGACGCGGTAGCAATCACCAATACCGAACACGTTCTGGCCTATGTCGGCGTGGGGGAAACCAACTACCGCAATAACGATGATTTTGTCAGCCCGACCACGCAACAGGCCATCAATTACGGGAAAATCATCATTAAAAACAATGATGAAGCGCACCGCACGCCGGAAATACACTCAATGCTGGTCATCCCATTATGGGAAAAAGGCGTAGTGACCGGGACGCTAAAAATCTACTACTGCCACGCGCATCAGATCACCTCTTCCCTGCAAGAGATGGCGATCGGCCTGTCGCAGATTATCTCCACCCAACTGGAAGTGTCCCGCGCGGAGCAACTGCGGGAAATGGCAAATAAGGCAGAACTGCGAGCGCTGCAAAGTAAAATTAATCCCCATTTCCTGTTTAATGCGCTGAACGCCATTTCATCATCCATTCGACTCAACCCGGACACCGCACGCCAGCTCATTTTTAATCTGTCACGCTATCTTCGCTATAACATTGAATTAAAAGATGATGAGCAAATTGATATCAAAAAGGAGCTGTATCAAATCAAGGACTACATCGCCATTGAGCAGGCTCGTTTTGGCGACAAGCTGACCGTCATTTATGATATTGATGAAGAGGTGAACTGCTACATTCCCAGCCTGCTTATTCAGCCGCTGGTAGAGAATGCAATCGTCCACGGCATTCAGCCCTGTAAAGGAAAAGGCGTAGTGACCATCAGCGTCGCCGAATGCGGCAATCGTGTGCGAATCACCGTCAGGGATACCGGCCACGGTATTGATCCTAAAGTAATTGAGCGGGTGGAGGCGAATGAAATGCCGGGAAATAAAATCGGCCTGCTGAATGTCCATCATCGCGTTAAGCTGTTATACGGTGAAGGGCTGCACATCCGCCGTCTGGAACCGGGCACCGAAATCGCCTTTTATGTACCCAATCAGCGCTCCCCTGCCGCCGCACCGGCAACGTTATTGCTTTAACCCGGAGATGAGTAGTGAAAGTCATCATCGTTGAAGATGAATTCCTGGCCCAGCAAGAATTAAGCTGGCTGATAAAAGAGCATAGCCAGATGGAGATTGTCGGTACGTTTGACGACGGTCTGGACGTGCTCAAATTTCTACAGCATAACCGCGTTGACGCCATTTTTCTGGACATCAATATTCCCTCGCTGGATGGCGTACTGCTGGCGCAAAACATCAGCCAGTTTGCCCATAAGCCGTTTATTGTGTTTATTACCGCATGGAAAGAGCACGCGGTAGAGGCGTTTGAACTGGAAGCATTTGACTACATACTGAAGCCGTACCAGGAATCACGCATCGTGGGGATGCTGCAAAAACTGGAGGCCGCCTGGCAACAGCAGCAGGTCGTCGCCGTTCCCGGCAGCCCTGTCGCCCGTGAAAACGACACCATCAATCTGATCAAAGACGAACGCATTATCGTCACGCCGATCAACGATATCTATTACGCCGAAGCGCATGAAAAGATGACGTTTGTCTACACGCGGCGGGAATCGTATGTTATGCCGATGAATATCACCGAGTTTTGCAGCAAACTGCCAGCGTCGCATTTCTTTCGCTGCCACCGCTCGTTTTGTGTGAATTTGAACAAGATCCGCGAAATCGAACCCTGGTTTAACAACACGTACATCCTGCGGCTCAAAGATCTGGAATTTGAAATCCCGGTCAGTCGGAGTAAAGTGAAAGAGTTCAGGCAGTTAATGCATTTATGACGCAGGATTAGGTGATGAAAGAACCAGGCTTGCCCGCAGACCAACAGTTTTTTGCCGATCTGTTCAGCGGCCTGGTGTTAAACCCGCAGCGACTGGGACGCGTCTGGTTTGCCACGCAACATACCGCTCTCCCCACAGGCAGCCTGTGTATTGATTTACCGCGTCTCGACATCGTATTGCGCGGAGAATACGGTAACCTGCTCGAAAAAAAACAGCACGCCCTGACGGAGGGGGAGATGCTGTTTATCCCCGCCAGGGCGGCAAACCTGCCCGGTAGCGATAAACCGGTGATGCTGTTAAGTCTGGTGTTTGCCCCGGCCTGGTTAGGATTATCGTTTTACGATAACCGTACCGCTTCTCTGTTACGCCCGGTGCGACGCATTGAGTTAGCGCACCAGCAGCGCGGCGAAGGGGAAGCCATGCTCACGGCTCTGACCCACCTGAGCCGCTCGCCTCAGGCGCAGGATATTATTCAGCCTCTGGTTCTCAGCCTGCTGCATCTGTGCCGTAGCGTGGTCAATACTCGCCCGGACTCACGCCGCCCGCGCTCGGAATTTCTCTATCACAGTATGTGCAACTGGGTGCAGGACAACTACGCCCGGCCGCTGACGCGGGAAAGCGTGGCGCAGTTTTTCAATATCACGCCGAATCACTTATCAAAACTGTTCACCCAGCACGGCACCATGAGTTTTGTCGAGTATGTTCGCTGGGTGCGAATGGCGAAGGCGCGCATCATTTTGCAGAAGTACCATCTGTCGATTAGCGAGGTGGCGGAACGTTGCGGATATCACGACAGCGACTATTTTTGCCGCCTGTTTCGTCGGCAGTTTGGCCTGACGCCGGGAGAGTACAGCGCGCGTTTTCAGGGTTAACCGCCGGATGCGGCGTACACGTAAAACGAATAATTGGGCGTACACGTAGGCCCGGTAAGCGAAGCGCCACCGGGCATTCACTCAGACACGCAGATTCAAAACGTCAGTTCCGCCTCCAGCAGCGCCAGAAGACTTTCGGCATCCTGAGCGGCGAACAGCGACTGACGGAAGTTTTTATTCACCAGCTTACGCGCCAGCTGCGAAAAGACTTTCACATGGTTAATCCCTTCATCAGCGCCCAGCGTCAACATAATCACCAGCTCAACCTCGCCCATCTCCGACTGCCAGTCAACAGGGCGCGCCAGCCGCGCAATGCTGATGCTGGAATGGCGTATCCACTGTGATTTGGTATGCGGGATCGCCACGCCAAAACCAACGGCAGTCGTGACAATCTCCTCGCGTTGCCAGACATCCTCTTCCAGCTCAAACGGATGCTCAGTACGCCCGTTTACGCCGAGATTGCCGCAAAGAAACTGGATCACCTGCTCTTTGTTGCTCAATGATTCGCCCACAAAGATATTTTCCAGCGCCAGCAGCGGACGCACGTCTTTTTGCGGCGCAAACTGATTCAACAGCGTTTCAATCTCCTCTGCGCTACGACACTCACAGGCCTGCGCCGCAAGCGCCCGGCACGCCTGGCTGTCCATCTGCCGCAACTGGCTTTTCACGCCAGGGATTCGCGGGCTGCTCATGCTTAATTCATCCAGTTCCAACCCCAGCAGCAGCGGTAAATACCGGCTTTCACCGCCCAGCTCGCCGCAAATCCCCACCCATTTCCCGTGCTGATGCGCCGCGTGGACGATCTGCTGCAACATGCGCAGGAATGACGGCGTAATCGGGTTATACAGCGGCGAGACGCGCGGATTATTACGATCGACGGCATACAGATACTGGGTCATATCGTTCGAGCCGATGCTAAAGAAATCCACCTCATCGCAGAAGTGATCGATGATGTAACAGACCGACGGAACTTCCACCATAATCCCCAGCGGGATCGTTGCAGCATGGCGCAGCCCGTCTCTTTTGAGTTCCACGATCGCTTTTTGCAGCTCGCTTTTAACCCACAGGATCTGATCAAGACTGTGCACCATCGGGATCATCAGTTGCGCATGACCAAAGGTTGCCGCACGCAAAATAGCGCGAAGCTGCGTGCGAAACAGCCCGGCAAACTCAGGATAAATACGCACGGCGCGATAGCCGAGGAAAGGGTTCTCTTCCTGCGGGATATTGAGATAGCGAATATTTTTATCGCCGCCAATGTCCATCGTGCGAAAAATAACCGGCTTCTCTCCCGCTGCCAGCAATACCTGCTGGTAGGCCTCAAACTGTTCCTGTTCGTCAGGGGCGCTGTCGCGATCCATAAACAACATTTCGGTGCGAAACAGACCGATGCCTTCCGCGCCATTGGCAAACGCGCCCGGCGCTTCCAGCGCCGTACCAATATTGGCGGCGATATCAAGACGCTGATTATCCCGGGAGAAAGCAGGCAAAGACGCTTCTCTCGCCTGTTGCTGTTGACGCTTATCCGCCAGTTGCTGCGCAATGGCGTAATAGCCGCAGACGGCGACGTTCGGGTTAATCGCCAGCACGCCGCACTGGGCATCCAGCACCGCAGGTTGCCCGGCGTAGCGACCGAGCGCGTCCAGGGGCAGCCCGCTGAGCACCGGAATCGCGGATGCGCGCGCCAGAATCAGCGTGTGCGACGTTCTGCCGGTTTTCTCCAGAATCATGCCGGACAGGTGCTGCAAATCGAGGCTCAGGAACTGGCTTGGCGTCAGATCTTCCGCCACCAGAATGGTCGGCTGTTCAAGAATCAACGTATTACGCGGGCATCGTTCCGGCCAGGTGATATGCAGCAACTGTTCGCTAATATCACGAATATCGCTTACCCGCTCGCGTAAGTAGTCGCTTGCGGAGGACGACAGCTTGTCGCACACCTGCTCCATATTGGCGATAATCGCCGCGCCCAGCCCCTTGTGCTGCTCGTCCATCAGGCGACGAATGTTTCCTGCAAACTCGTCATCCTGGATCAGCGACAGATGGGCGCTAAGGATCGTTTTACTTTCACCGTCACGTTCGCGAAGCTGTTGATTAAGCTGCTCCGCCAGCGTCGCCAGGCTATGTTCGAGCCGGGTGCTGTCTTCCGCGCTGGCCGGAATTGCGCGATACGCCTCCAGATTGTCGTTTTGCCACAACGTGAGCGCGCCAGCGCCGACGCCGTTAGCCAATACCGCGCCATACAGTAAATCGGGATTCAGTCGAACCAGCGAGCGCGGCAACGGATGCGCCGCCAGTTCCGCAGAGGTCGGCTGAACGCTGTCACTGTCGATAAACCGGTGCTGGAGATAGGTCTCCAGAGAACGCCTGGCCTGCTCTTCATCACTGCCGCTAATGTTCAGACTGCAACTGTCGTTAAACAGCGTTCCGGTGCCGATCAGCGCCAGCGAGCTTTTCGCATCCGCGCGCGCATTCTGGCGATGGTTAATAAACGTCACCTCGCTTTGCCACTGGCTGCACTGCTCTTTCAGTTCCCACGCCGGACGCGCATGCAGGCCATTTGGCAACGGGCAAAGAAATTGAATCGTTAACATAACAACTCCTGATTAACGCAAGACGCTCATCTGAAATCCGTAAGATGAACGACGGTCTCACGCGTAAGACGGGTAATAAGTGCCGATAAAAGTTGCTGCGTGTGGATAATGTCGCGGCAATCCGCAATGGACGCGGCGCAATGCCCGTGACGCGTGGCGGGCCCAATAACCACCGTCGGGGTTCCCGTCCCGGTCAAATGCACCGCTCCGCCATCCGTCCCTCCATTACTGAACATATCCAGTTGCAGCGGCAGACCGGAGTCACTGGCGACGCTTTCAACCCAGGCGGTCAGTTTGGGCGACGCGATAAGCGACTTATCGGCAAGCACCAGCATCGGCCCTTTACCGATCTGCCGATGATTCGCCGCGCCATAATCAAAGTTTTTCGCCCAGCAGGCGGTGTCCAGCACGATAGCGATATCGGGAGCAACCGCGCGAGCGGCCGTTTGCCCGCCGCGTAATCCGACCTCTTCGCTGGAGCTGGCTACCAGCCAGACCTCGGCGGGCAGCGCTGCGTCATGCCATTCACGCAGCAGCATGATCAACAAGTAGCACCCCAGTCGGTCATCAAACGCTTTCCCCATTACCCGCTGGTGTGGCAGCACCTGAAACGCAGAGTCAAAAGTGACGCGATCGCCAGGTCGAACGCCCGCCTGGATCACCTCATCATATGAGCGTGCGCCAATATCGACCCGCAAGGCGCCAACCTCATTTCCATTACGCTCGCCATCCAGCAAACCGGGAATTTTACTGTCTTCCCGCGTGGTAATACGCACGGGCTGGAGCTGGCGGGCCGCCATACGCACGTTGCCGACCGGCAACACATCGATCGCCCCTTCCGACGAGATACTGCGCACAATAAACCCCACCTCATCCATGTGCGCGCAGATCATCACTTTCGGCCCATCGGACTCATTAAGACGGATCAGCACCGATCCCAGCCCGTCAAAGCGCACCTCTTTGTGCAGACGATCCGCTTCCTCCAGTAAGATCTGGCGCACTTCCTGCTCTGAGGAGGCAATGGCATCCGCCTCGCTCAGGGCTTTTAACAGCGATAAATCCATTATGCTTCTCCCGTGAGCAATACTGTTTTCGGCATCGTGTAGAGCACTTCCACGCCGTCTTCCGTGACCAGTACGACATCTTCAATACGCACGCCGCCCTGCCCCGGCAGGTAAATGCCCGGCTCTACGGTCAGCAACATACCTGCGGCAAGTCGGGTGGTATCCGTTGGTGAAAAGCGCGGCGCTTCATGCACCTCAATGCCGATAGCGTGCCCGGTGTTGTGGCCAAAATAATCGCCATAGCCCGCCGCCTCAATCACCCGACGAGCCGCAGCATCCACCGCCTGGCAGCACACGCCCGGACGAATGGCGGCAATCGCCGCCTGCTGCGCCTCAAGAACCGTCTGGTAAACGGCGAACAGCGGATGAGATGCGACGGGCGCATCCTGCCCGTTCACGAGGAATGTTCGCGTCATATCCGAACAATACCCCTGATATTGCGCCCCAAAATCCAGGGTAATAAATTCACCCGCCGCGACGATTTTTTCGCTGGCTTTACCGTGGGGTAACGCCCCACGCCAGCCGCTGGCGACGATGGTGTCAAAAGAGGCTTTTTCCGCCCCCTGCTGGCGCATAAACCACTCCAGCTCCGCGGCAATTTCTCGTTCGCGAAGGCCGGGGCGAATAAAACGGCGGATATGCTCCGCGCTGCAATCGGCAATCCGGCAGGCCTCACGTATCAACGCTATTTCCTGTGCCGTTTTGATCTGTCGCAGCGCGTCCGGCGACGCGCTCACCAGCTTCGCCCGCAGCCTTTCCTGCCAGCGTTGCGCGCAATCCCAACTCACCTGCGCGCCTTCAAAACCAATGACCTGCAATTGCTCGTCGTCGATTATCTGGTTCACAATGGAAGTCAGCGTCTGCGACCCGGCCAACAGATGCAGTTGATCGCCATGCGCACGCGCTTCAACGTCAGCGTAATAGCGGCCATCCACCAGCAGATGCGCGCTTTTATGCGTGATAAAAACAAACCCGGCGCTGCTGGAAATCCCCAAATGCGGTTGCTTGTTCTGCCGGGATGAAATCAATACCGCATCCAGGCGTTGTTCCACCAGCCACTGGCGAAGCGATGCACGTAACGTCATGATGTCAGTCCTTTTTTCAGAGGCTTTCAATCAGCAGTTTGCCTCTGCGATACATCATGTGACGCAGGAAAACGACCATCAGCGCCGTGATCACCGCCCCTAACACGATCCCCGCCATATAGACGCCAAGATTGCTCACCAGCGGCCATGCCCAAATCGCAGACTCAGGGAACCACTGCACGGCGCCCAGCCAGACGGCGGTTGTCGAGCCGACAATCGCGCCCACCATATACGAAGGGATTGCCGTGATCGGGCTTTCCAGCGCGAAAGGAATCGCCCCCTCGCTGATCCCCATAAACGCCAGGAACATCGCGGTTTTGCCTTGCGGATACAGTTGCGCGTTAAACAGGCGTTTACCGGTTAAGCGACGATCGAGAATCGTTGCCAGCCCCAGACCAATCGGCGGGATCACAATCGCGATAGAACGCGCGGTGACGGGTAAAACGTGATCGGTAGTGAAACTAAAAGCGACAAATCCTGCGGCCTTGTTAATCGGGCCGCCGAGGTCAATTGCCGTTGCCGCTGAGATCCCCATTGCATACATCAGCGTTCCTTTTTCACCCGCCGCCGTCAGTAGCGTGCGGATACCGCCGTTGATCCATCCGCCAAACGGCGTGATCACGTAGTACATCGCTAGCATCACAAAAATGGCGGACAAAATGGGCAGCAAAAAGGTGGTTTTGAAGGCCAGTAAGAAATCAGGCAACTGGATTTTTTGATTCATCCACTTCACCAGATAGCCCGCGACAATCGAGATAATCAGCGCCCCGATGAACGTTGACGGTACGGGCGCGGTCGTTACCCATTGCAGGCTGGCCGGGTCAAAATTCAGTATCTGGGTTGGCTGGGTGGACATTAAGCCGCCGATGAATCCTGCGGGAAAGGCCAGCTTACCGCCGATAGAGTTAGCGACAAACGCCGCGAACATTGGAATCGCAAAGCCAAACAACACGCCGCCAAAGGATTGCGATAGCCAGGCGAATTTCAGTAATGAGAGGTTAAAACCGTCGAATTTTCCGCTATTCAGCGCATCCATAATGCCGGTATCTGCGGGAATTTTCAGCCAGCTATAGGCAATCAGCTGGCTGAAAGCGAGAATCACCCCACCCATGATTAACGTGGGCACCATGCGCGAAATACCCGACATGACGTGCTGCGGAAGTTCGCCCCAGAAGCTGTTACGGGAGGCCGGAGGGGTTTTTATTGCCGCTGCCGCACCGGATGCGCCAGGCACAACGGTTGCACTGCGTTTTTTAATGGCCATATGTGTATCCCTGTCGAAAATTATTGTTGCTCTGCCGCAATCATCTCTTCGATTTCTTTAATGATACCGGCGGCGTTTTTTATCGCGTCCTGGAGCGTAATTTCATACACATCGCGCGACTCAAACCGTTCATTGTCTTCGGGGGTCACGGCAACGGAATGGATGATTAGCGTCGCCTCAGCGATATCCTGCGCCGTCAGGCGATTCTGGATGCCGTCCGCCCCCTGGGTTTCAATTTTCACCTCGTATCCCGCTTCAACCGCCGCCTCTTCCAGCGCCTGAGCCGCCATAAATGTGTGGGCCAGCCCCATCGGGCATGCGCAAACAGCAATGAGTTTTTTCGCCATAACAGACTCCTCCAGATAGTTAACGAGAGAAATTATGGCGGTGAGAGCCTGCGCATTGTTATCAGACAAATAATGCTTTTACTGGACAAATAATCCCGTTAAACAGAAATGTGACGGGCGTCGGAAAGGTCGGTGACAGGCACAAAAAAACCGCGTCAGTGACGCGGTTTAAGGCCGGATAATGCAGGCAACGACTGTCATGCCCTGCCTGATGGCGCTAACGCGTATCAGGCCTGCCGATCTTCAATTACAGAATTTGCCCTAACGTCTGGCGCAGATGCGCGCCGGAGCCGAGCAGACCGGGATTATCATGCACAATCAGGTAAACCGGAATATCCTGAACGTAGGCTTTGAAACGGCCTTTGTCTTCAAACCCACCACGAAAGCCAGAGGCTTTAAAGAACTCCAGGAAGCGCGGCACGATGCCGCCCGCAATGTAGACGCCGCCAAACGTGCCCAGCGTCAACGCCAGATTACCGCCAAAACGGCCCATAATGACGCAAAACAGCGACAGCGCACGACGAGAGTCAATGCAGGTATCCGCCAGCGCGCGTTCGGTAATATCTTTCGGTTGCAGATTTTCCGGCAGACGGCCATCAGATTTGACGATAGCGCGATACAGATTCACCAGCCCAGGCCCCGACAACACGCGCTCGGCGGAGACGTGACCAATTTCCGCACGCAGTTCTTCGAGAATAATGCCTTCCTCTTCGCTGTTCGGCGCGAAGTCAACGTGACCGCCCTCGCCCGGCAGGCTGATCCAGCGTTTATCGACATGAACCAGGTGCGCCACCCCTAATCCGGTTCCGGCGCCGTAAACGGCAATCGGTTTGCCGGCAACCGGTTCCGCGCCGCCGAACTGGATCAGATGCTCTTTGCGCAGCATCGGGATCGCCATCGACACGGCGGTAAAATCGTTGATGATTTCCAGATGGCTAAAGCCAAGATTCTTTTTCATCTCCGCAATAGAAAATGCCCAGGTGTGGTTGGTCATCGCCACCCAGTCACCGGTGATCGGGCAGGCGATAGCGATACAGCCGTCTTCCACCCTGGCGCTATGCTCGTCCAGATACACGCGCACCACGGCTTCGAGGCTCGGATAGTCCAGCCCGGAATAGGTTTTCGCCTGCGAAATCTCCCCGCTGGTCATATCGCACAGAGCAAGACGCGCGTTGGTGCCGCCTACATCACCTACTAAAGCATATTTTGTCATTCTTCTACTGCTCCGCTAAAGTCAGAATAAATCTTTGCCACACTGTAAATTCATGGGGGCATAACAACAACGGTCGAGAGGCGAGCTCCCCAAAAATATCGATCTGCATCACATAATTACTTTATCGTTTCAGCACCATTTGCAGCGATGCCGTCGGGCAGGCTGTGCAAACTAAGCATATGACTCAGTATTAAGGAATAGATCATGCTCCATCCGCGAGCCAGAACGATGCTGTTATTATCGCTTCCCGCACTCATTATTGGCATTGCCTCCAGTCTGGTATTGATCGCCGTGATGAAAGTCGCCTCCGTTTTACAGCGCCTGCTGTGGGAGCAAATCCCCGTCGGCCTGGGCATTGCCCATGATTCCCCCGTCTGGATTATCGGCATGCTCACGTTTACCGGGATCATGGTCGGGCTTGTCATCCGCTACAGCCCTGGGCATGCGGGCCCGGACCCGGCGACCGAACCGCTGATCGGAGCGCCGATGAACCCTGTCGCGCTTCCGGGCCTGCTGATCGCGCTCATTCTCGGCCTGGCAGGTGGAGTAAGCCTGGGGCCGGAGCATCCCATTATGGCGGTGAATATCGCGCTGGCCGTCGCTATCGGCGCTCGCCTTTTCCCACGCATAGGGGCGCTGGACTGGACGATCCTGGCTTCCGCAGGCACTATCGGCGCGCTGTTCGGCACCCCTGTCGCCGCCGCGCTGATTTTCTCGCAAACCCTGAACAGCTCTGACGATACGCCCTTGTGGGATCGTCTGTTCGCTCCGCTGATGGCGGCAGCCGCGGGATCGTTAACCACCAGCCTGTTCTTCCATCCGCACTTCTCCTTGCCGATTGCGCACTACACGCAAATGCGGCTGAGCGATATTTTCAGCGGCGCAGTGGTGGCAGCCATTGCGATTGCGGCGGGTATGGTGGCGGTATGGTGTTTACCACGTCTGCATACGTTGGTGCATCGTCTGAAAAATCCGGTACTTATTCTCGGTATCGGTGGTTTTATGCTGGGGATTCTGGGCGTATTGGGCGGGCCGCTGACCCTCTTTAAAGGACTGGACGAGATGCAGCAGCTGGCGTTCAGCCAGACGCTGGGCGCCACGGACTACTTTATGCTGGCGATCGTTAAGCTGGGCGCGCTGGTTATCGCCGCCGCCTGCGGTTTCCGGGGCGGGCGTATCTTCCCGGCGGTCTTTGTGGGCGTGGCGCTGGGTCTGATGCTGCACGCGCATGTTGAAGCGGTTCCGGCGGCAATTACCGTCTCATGCGCGATTCTGGGGCTGATGCTGGTCGTAACCCGTGACGGCTGGCTGAGTCTGTTTATGGCCGCAGTCGTCGTACCGGACACCACCCTGCTTCCGCTGTTGTGCATCGTTATGCTTCCCGCCTGGCTCCTGCTGGCAGGCAAGCCAATGATGGCCGTCAACCGCCACGACAGATAACCGGCCACCGCGTTTACTCCCCGTTGCGCGATTCCAGCGCGCGGGTGACGGTACGCAGCAATTCCGGCAAATCGGCTTGGCAGCACGACCTCAATCAGCGAAAGCCGCTGCGGGGATTTCAGGCGCGCCAGCACTTCCTCCAGCTGGATAGCCTGCGTTACCCGCCAGCACTCCGCCTGACAGTTCGCACTGAGCGCCTGCGGAACCTGCGTCCAGTTCCATCCGGCGATATCGTTATAACGCTGGTTCGCCCCATGAATGGCGCGCTCCACGGTATAGCCATCGTTATTGAGCAGCAGAATGACCGGCGACTGTCCATCCCGCATCATCGACCCCAGTTCCTGAATCGTCAGCTGCGCCGCGCCGTCTCCGGTAATCAGAATCACTCGCCGTTCCGGGCAGGCGGTTTGCGCGCCAAAGGCGGCGGGCAAAGCATAGCCGATTGATCCCCAAAGCGGTTGCACCAGCACGTCCGCGCCAGCAGGCAGTGAAAGATCCGCCGCGCCAAACGCGGCGGTTCCCTGATCGGCAAGGATAATATCGCCCGGCAGCAGGTACGCCTGTACCGTATGCCAGAAGTTTTCTTGCGTCAGCGTCCCCTTCTCAATATGGCCGCCGGGCGCATGCGCCGGGGTCGGAGGAGGCGAAAATGAAAGTTCCAGACATAACTCGCGCAACGTAGTGACCGCCTGCTCCATCGACAGACCGCTGAACCAGCTATTCCCGACGCGCGAAGCATGCGGCTGGATTTCAATCGTGCGTTCCTGCGGCAGTTGCTGTGTGAAGCCCGCCGTCAGCGTATCGACAAACCGGGTGCCAACGCAGATAACGGTATCAGCCTCTTCAATCGCCTGACGCACCGATTCACTGCTGGCTCCGGCGCTGTATGTACCGACAAAATTCGGGTGCTGCTCATCAAACAGCCCTTTGCCCATGAGCAGCGTCGCGTGCGCTATTGGCGTTTCCGCCATCCAGCGTTGTAAAACTGGCTGCAAGCCAAAACGCAAGGCGAGAAAGTCTGCCAGCAGCGCCACGCGCGGGCTGTTCATCAGCCGCTGGCGCGCGCGATAGCAAAACGCCGCCACCGTGTCATTTTCCCCTTCAGCACGGTCAGGTGTGAGAACGTTTACAGGAGGGACAGCAGGTCGTTTTGCCACATCCGCCGGTAACATCAGATAGCCGGGTCTGCGCATCGTCAGCATTCCGCGTAATACGCGGTCGATTTCATAACAGGCGTTCTGTTCATTCAACACGGCGCTGGCGGCCGTTACAGCCTGGCTTATACGGTAAAAATGCTGAAAGTCGCCATCGCCGAGAGTGTGATGCATCAGTTCGCCCCGCCGCTGTGCGCCGCTGCATGGCGCGCCGACAATATGCAGCACGGGAACGTACTCTGCGTAGCTTCCCGCCAGGCCATTAAGCGCGCTTAACTCCCCTACGCCGAAAGTGGTCAACAACGCCCCTGCCCCGGCTAACCGGGCGTAGCCATCAGCCGCATAGGCGGCATTCAGCTCATTCGCGCACCCTACCCAGCATACGTCACGATGCGCAATCACATGGTCAAGAAACTGCAAATTATAATCGCCCGGCACACCAAAAAGATGCCCGATACCGCAGCCTGCCAGTCTGTCCAGCAGGTAATCCGCAACGGAATATGGGGTTTGCATGACAGCTATCCTTCTGACGGTAACCTCATGTTGAGTATTAAAGAACTGTGATAGCTGTCCAGAAAAGCTGCTGCAAAAGGGGTGGAAAGCAGGATTTACAGTTTTTCACGGTGTAATCTCATTGAATAACAATCCGTGTAAACGTATACACTGAAAACTCACGTCATTCAGAGGGCAACAACATGGTTTATCGGGCCGATGAAAATCGCTACCAGACAATGGAGTATCGCCGCTGCGGTCAGAGCGGTTTAAAGCTCCCCGCCATTTCACTTGGGCTATGGCACAATTTCGGTGATACCACTCAGGTAGAGAACAGCCGGGCGCTGCTACAGCGTGCTTTTGATCTGGGAATTACCCATTTTGATCTCGCGAATAATTACGGCCCGCCGCCAGGCTCAGCAGAGCGCCACTTTGGCCGTATCCTACAGGAAGACTTTTTACCGTGGCGCGATGAACTGATCATTTCTACTAAAGCGGGTTATACCATGTGGGATGGCCCTTACGGTGACTGGGGTTCGCGCAAGTATTTGATAGCCAGCCTCGATCAAAGCCTGAAACGTCTGGGGCTGGAATATGTCGATATCTTCTATCACCACCGCCCTGACCCGGAAACGCCGCTCAAAGAGACGATGAAAGCGCTGGATCATATTGTTCGTCAGGGAAAAGCGCTGTACGTCGGGATTTCCAACTATCCGGCGGATCTGGCCAGACAGGCCATTGAGATCCTGGACGACCTGGGCACGCCGTGCCTGATTCACCAGCCCAAATACTCGATGTTCGAGCGCTGGGTCGAAGACGGCTTGCTGGCCTTATTGCAGGAGAAAGGCGTTGGCAGTATCGCCTTTTCACCGCTGGCGGGCGGGCAATTAACCGATCGTTATCTCAACGGCATTCCGGCTGATTCCCGGGCCGCCAGCGGAAGCCGCTTCCTTAACCCGGATCAGATTACCCCAGAGAAACTGGAAAAAGTGCGCCAGTTAAATGCGCTGGCCGGACGTCGGGGGCAAAAACTGTCCCAGATGGCGCTGGCCTGGGTGCTGCGCGACGACAAAGTGACGTCAGTGCTGATTGGCGCCAGCAAGACCGCACAAATTGAAGATGCCGTGGGGATGCTGGCGAATCGTCATTTTTCTCCCGCCGAATGCGCAGAAATCAACGCAATCCTGAACGGCAGCCAATAATCATTTTTTAGCAAAAAGTGCTCTCGCTCATGATTTAAGAGTTAAGGCGATGAAACGGGGCTTTACCGCCCCGTAATATTGCGTTAACAGGCCGATTACGGCTCGATCGTGAAGGAGAAAAAGAATGTTCAGGTCACTGATTCTGGCGGTAGCCTTATTGGCTTTTACACCGCTTGCCGCGAACGCTGGCGAAATCACCCTGTTGCCATCGATAAAATTACAAATTGGCGATCGCGATAATTACGGTAACTACTGGGACGGCAGATACTGGCGCGACCGGGATTACTGGCACCACCATTATGAATGGCGTAAAAATCGCTGGTGGCGACACGATAATGGCTATCATCGCGGCTGGGATAAGCGCAAAGCCTATGAACGCGGCTACCGCGAAGGCTGGCGCGATCGCGACCACCACCCTGGCCGGGGTCACGGACACCGCCATTAAAAATAGCCCCGTTCAAACGGGGCTATTTTCGAATTGTGTTTTTATCAGCAATACCGATTCAACCATTTCTCTTAACTTCCCTGGCTATACGGTCTTCAAATCACAACCCCAGCGCGGTTCCTACCAGCAACCAGATATTCAGCGCCACCACCAGCACCACAATCATCCAGCCGATGTACTTAACCCATTGGGTATTCACCAGATCGCCCATCAATGTGCGATCGCTGGTAAAAATCAATAACGGCACCAGCGCCAGCGCAATGCCGAAACTCAGCAGGACCTGGCTCATCACCAGGATTCGGGTTGGATCAAGCCCCATAAGAATAACGATAAACGACGGCATCATCGTGATGGTGCGGCGTACCCACAGCGGAATGTGGAAGCGAACAAATCCCTGCATCACAACCTGCCCCGCCAGCGTACCGACCACGGTGGAAGAGAGCCCCGCCGCAACCAGGCTCAGGCCGAACACCGTCGCCGCAGCATGGCTAAGCAGCGGTTCCAGCGTCAGATACGCCTGATCAAGATCGGCAATACCGGTATGCCCGCTAAAATGGAACGCGGCGGCAGCGGTCGCCATCATCGCCAGGTTCACGAACCCTGCAATCGTCATCGCTATCGCCACATCCCATTTAGTGGCGGCATAGCGCTGCTGCCGGGAGCCGTCGTGCAGATGCTGCGTTAAAGAAGAGTGCAGATAGATAACGTGGGGCATGATGGTCGCGCCCAGCACCCCGGCAGCCAGAAATACCGCCTCAGAGTTCGGCAGGCTGGGGATGATCATCCCTTTGCTCAGCTGCGCCAGGCTTGGCTGCGAAAAAATCAGTTCCACAATATAGGCTGCGGCCACAAACAGCAGTAATCCGCCAATCACTTTTTCCAGCGGTTTTTGCCCACGACGCTGCAACATCAGAATCAGGAATGTGGCGATACCTGTCAGCACCGCCCCCTGCAACAGGGAGATGCCGAGAATGAGTTTAAAGCCGATCGCCGCCCCGATAAATTCCGCTAAGTCGGTGGCCATCGCGATGATTTCCGCCTGAACCCAATAGAACCAGACGACAGGGCGCGGGTAATGATCGCGAATTTGCTCCGCCAGGTTTTTGCTTGTCGCAATCCCCAGTTTGGCCGACAGAACCTGAATGAGCATCGCCATCAGGTTCGCCCAGACAACCACCCACAGCAATTTATAGCCAAAGCTGGCCCCGGCCTGGATATTAGTCGCAAAGTTACCGGGATCGATGTATCCGATCGCGGCGATGAACGCCGGGCCCATCAATGCGAGCCTTAACTTGCGCGCCGCCCGTCCACTATTGCTTTCAACGCGATCGTTTGTCATCTTTTGCCTCAGAAACATAGCCTTTGCTATGTTTTATGCTATGTTTATTGAGAATGATTATCAAGTGCATTTTAATGGGTAACGTTGATATCTCTGATAGCGCCAGGCTATGGGCCAGCAAGGGAGGGTCGAAAAACAAAACCAGGTTGTTTGTTAATTGTATGAGATTAGCACAATGACATAACTTTTCACTTCCATACTAAACATAACAGAAACGTATTCCAGATCACTAATTTTGAATCTCATCACAGCTCCTTATTATAGTGTGTGTTTGATCTCGTTTTCTTTATTGTTGTTGCATAGAATGTGCACGGAAATTAAACCTGCCTCATATTTGGAGCAAATATGGACCGCGTCCTTCATTTTGTCCTGGCCCTCGCTGTTGTTGCGGTACTCGCACTGCTGGTAAGCCATGACCGTAAAAAAATTCGCATTCGTTACGTCATTCAGCTGCTTGTTATCGAAGTTTTACTGGCCTGGTTCTTCCTGAACTCAAACGTTGGCCTGGGCTTCGTGAAAGGTTTCTCCGAGATGTTTGAAAAACTGCTCGGTTTTGCCAACGAAGGGACCAACTTCGTTTTCGGCAGCATGAACGATCAGGGCCTGGCCTTCTTCTTCCTGAAAGTCCTTTGCCCCATCGTCTTTATTTCCGCGCTGATCGGTATTCTTCAGCACATCCGCGTTCTGCCGGTTGTGATTCGCGCGATTGGTTTCCTCTTATCCAAAGTCAACGGGATGGGTAAACTGGAATCATTTAACGCCGTCAGTTCCCTGATTCTGGGCCAGTCTGAGAACTTTATCGCGTATAAAGACATCCTCGGCAAAATGTCCCGCAATCGTATGTACACGATGGCGGCAACGGCAATGTCTACCGTATCCATGTCTATCGTAGGCGCGTACATGACCATGCTGGAGCCGAAATATGTCGTTGCGGCGCTGGTTCTGAACATGTTCAGCACCTTTATCGTTCTGTCAGTGATCAACCCGTATCGCGTCGAAGCCAGCGAAGAAAATATTCAGATGTCTAACCTGCACGAAGGTCAGAGCTTCTTCGAAATGCTGGGCGAATACATTCTGGCAGGCTTTAAGGTCGCGATTATCGTTGCGGCGATGCTGATTGGCTTTATCGCCCTGATCGCGGCGCTGAACGCCCTGTTCGCGGCCGTTCTGGGCATCTCCTTCCAGGGCATTCTGGGTTACATCTTCTACCCGGTGGCCTGGGTCATGGGGGTTCCGGCGAATGAAGCGCTTCAGGTAGGCAGTATCATGGCGACCAAACTGGTATCTAATGAATTCGTCGCCATGATGGATCTACAGAAAATCGCCTCTACGCTCTCTCCGCGCGCGGAAGGCATCATCTCTGTATTCCTGGTCTCCTTCGCTAACTTCTCTTCCATCGGGATTATCGCCGGCGCGATTAAAGGTCTGAACGAAGAGCAAGGCAACGTGGTTTCACGTTTTGGTCTGAAACTGGTGTACGGCTCAACGCTGGTGAGCGTACTGTCTGCGTCTATCGCAGCGCTGGTGCTGTAATTACGGTATCGCCAGGCGGCGGCGCAAACGTCTTCATCTGGCCTTACGACGCGCAACCGGGGACATGTTCCCCGGTTTTTTATGGCTGTGGCGCTTCCAGCGGGCGCGGTCGCCCAATCAGATAACCTTGCAGATAGTTCACGCCCAGGCTTAAAAGTAATTCCCGCTGCTCCGGCGTCTCGACAAATTCGGCAACCACGCATAAGGATTTCGCTTTCGCGAGATCGGTAATTGATTTCACGATCATCGCATCCAGAGAGTCCGTCATAATGTCTTTTATGAAGCAACCATCAATCTTGATGATGTCTGCCCGCAGGCGTTTAAGACGTTCATAGTTCGCGTATCCCGTACCAAAATCATCAATGGCTATCCTGAAACCGAAATTCCGCAGTTGCGCAATATTCTGCGTGCTGATTTCAGAATTGGAAAACGCCTGCTCTTCGGTGATTTCGATGATCACGCTTTCAGGCGTAATACCATAACGCCTGAACAGGCCGATAATGCGTGATGCGCTCTCTTTATTCAGTAACGTCAACGGCATTAAATTGACCGAGAAACGGGCGCCCGGCGCTGTCGTCGGATGGGTGGCTATCCATCGCAGCAGGGCTTCCACAACCTGTAAATCAAAGCGGGCGCTGAGGTTAAATTGGGCAATCAGTGGAATAAACTGATCCGGCGTCATAATGCCGTCATCACTTTTCAGTCGCGCCAGAACCTCCGCATACCCTTTCCCCTGCGCGTTGAGAATCGGTTGCGCGTACAAAACCAGATCGCCGTTTTCCAGCGCCTTGCGAACCTTTTGCAGCAGTAATACCCGTTCCGTCGTCTGATCGGAGACCGCCTCAAGACTTTGGGTCAGCGCCATAACCCGGTGGTTCGCGCAGGATTGCTCCGACAGCCAGCTAAGCTGCCCCAGCAGGGGTTGTAGCGTCTCCTGTCTGCCGTCGTAAGCGCCCCACGCGGCGCCGTATTCCATGTCCAGCCCGGTATTGTTCCAGTAAATTTTGCGGCTATTGAGGAGATTAACCATATGTTGCAGGCGGGCTTCCGTCTCAGGGCCGCGAAGCACTAACAACAATTCGCTGCCTGGCACCTGAAATACGCTCTCGTTTTCTTGCAGGAACGGTTGCAGCATTCGACACACCGAGCGTTTGCAATGAACGCGCATCAGCATGCCGTAATGTCGACTCAAAAATTCCAGGTTTTCCATCCGCAGGCAGCACACCGTTTGTCCTGTTCCCTGCAACAAAAATTGCTCCAGCGCGCGAATGTTAGGAAGGCGCGTCAACGGGTCGGTTAATGCCTGACCATGCCACTGTCGGTTCAACCATTCGCTGCGTTGATAAATACACACCATATACAGCAAGCAAATACTAAAGGAGATGAGAACAGAGAGGATAAAGGCCAGTGAATATTCGGAGCCGACGCCCTGCAAGAAATTCCGGTTATACACCAGCAGGCACAGCGCAGAGATGGCCCAGCTGAGGTTCAGCAGCGGATAACTCAGCTTGCCCACGCCGAGCGTAAAAACAATAAAAAAGACGGGCACCAGATAACCGGCAATATAGTCGGCATCAAAAGGCGCGCACATCAGAACGATCAGCGCCACAACGACGGAGATCCAGGTCAGGGTAAACAGACGCTTCTCTTTGACCAGATACGGCGCAATGTCCCTGCGCCAGAAAATGCGGCAATAGCGCGGGTTGATTATCATCCGCAGAGGATAATAAAAGAGCATAGTGAAAATCAGGACCGCTGAAATCAGGCTCAGAATATCCACGATGGTATAAATAATGGTTGCCGTACCAAAGAATGTTGATATCGCAACAGGGTAGTCCAGACAATGCCCCGCGAGATACATGCTGGCTTTGATGCCCGCCGGCGCGACAAACCCGAGCCAGAAGATACGCAACCAGATATTCCTGTCAGGCAATCCATGACGCCAGCGCGCCCCCACTTGCCAGCGGACGATCCCGCAAATGCCCAATACGGAAAAGGTCTGACAAAATAACAGCACCGCTGCCTGCATTAACGGGAGATGAAGGTTCCAGTGATTGGTCGCCATCATCGCTAAAATGATGGGGACAATACCGCGTCGGCCAAATAAGAAAAGCACGGAAAACATGACGCATAGCGGCAGCCAGGCCAGGAAAATAGAGCTGTCATCGACAACGGCGAGCGGAGAAATAGAGCGGGAGAACTGTATACCGACAATGGATAGCGTCAAAGAAACGATAAATATTCTTATATTTTTTAGTAAGTTATGCTTATCCTGCATAGATTCCCTGTTCTCATCAGTCACGCTATAAGGCACACAAATAATAAGTTTATTCGTGACGCGAAGCAAACCTGCACAGGCCTGATATCAGGCGCTCTTACACGTTCTTTCATTTGATACAAAGGTATTGACGCTTACTGAAACTGTATTACAAAAATGGCGGGAACGCAGATACAAAAAACCCCCGCTTTTCAGCGAGGGTTCAAATTTTGGTGGAGCTAAGCGGGATCGAACCGCTGACCTCTTGCATGCCATGCAAGCGCTCTCCCAGCTGAGCTATAGCCCCACGATGCTTTTACGTACCAGATTTGTTGGGATTCAAATTTGGTGGAGCTAAGCGGGATCGAACCGCTGACCTCTTGCATGCCATGCAAGCGCTCTCCCAGCTGAGCTATAGCCCCGTCACGTAAAGCTTGTCGAGTTGACGGGCGGCATCATATGAATTCCCTTCGCATGTGTCAACGGCAAAATGCCGCCGGCAAATTCAATCGCTGAAAAAGCAGGCAAATGAAGAACATTGCGTAACAACTCGCATTTAGTAGTTAAACGCGTCACGGTTTCAACTAAAATGATGCTATAAAGTGAACCGCTAATTAACCATACGACTATTCAGGGAATCGTTATGTTCAAGGAACGGATGACGCCAGAAGAACTCGCTAATCTGACCGGTTACAGCCGACAAACCATCAATAAATGGGTGCGCAAGGAAGGCTGGACGACGTCGCCCAAACCAGGCGTACAGGGAGGAAAAGCCCGGCTGGTACACGTTAATGAGCAGGTTCGCGAATATATCCGCAGCGCCGAACGTTCTGCGGAGGGAGCATCGGAATCCTTTTCGTTAACCAGCGATACCTCTCTTGAATCGCTGCTGGTCACGCTGGCCAAAGAGATGACGCCATCTGAACAGAAGCACTTTACGTCTTTGCTTTTGCGTGAAGGGATTACCGGTTTGTTACAACGCTTAGGGATTCGCGATAGCAAATAATATGAAAAAATTACGCAGCAAAATGACGACCGAAGAGCTGGCGGAGTGCCTTGGCGTCGCCAGACAAACCGTTAATCGGTGGATCAGAGAACAAGGATGGGAAACTGAAAAGTTTCCGGGCGTAAAAGGCGGTCGGGCAAGGCTCATTCACATTGATGCTCGCGTACAGGAATTTATTCTTAACATCCCTGCCTTCCGCAACCATTCTGCGTTTTATCAGGCGGAAGAGCCGCTTGCCGAATACAGCCACGTTGTGCGCAGCCACGCCTATCGCCAGATTATTGATGCCGTGGAGAACATGTCGTCCAAAGAGCAGGAAAAGCTGGCGCAGTTTCTGTCGCGAGAAGGCATACGCGGTTTTCTCGCCCGTTTGGGCCTTGATGAATCGTAGACCCAATAAGCGCAGCGCCATCGGGCAACAGGCCGGATGGCGGCGCAACCCCCACCCGGCCTACGGTTAATACACCTTACTGCTGATTTTCACGTTCCGCGATAAAAGCCAGCGCTTTATTGATGCGCTCAATGCTGCGGGATTTACCAATCGCATGCACCGTGACGTCCAGCGCCGGAGACTGGCCTGCGCCAGTGACGGCAACGCGCAGCGGCATACCGACTTTCCCCATCCCCACTTCCAGTTCATCGGCTGTCGCCTGAATTGCATGGTGTACGTTTTCTGCGCTCCACTCTGTGATGGCCGCCAGCTTATCACGCACCACTTCCAGCGGCTGACGCGCGACCGGGCGCAGGTGTTTTTTCGCCGCATCCGCGTCGAACTCAGCAAAGTCCTCATAGAAATAGCGGCAGCTTTGCGCCATCTCTTTCAGTGTTTTGCAGCGTTCGCCCAGCAGTTTCACCAGTTCAGCCAGCTGCGGGCCGTTACGGGTATCGATATTCTCCTGCTCAATGTGCCATTGCAGGTGCGTTGCCACATATTCCGGCGCCAGAGAATTGATGTAGTGATGGTTCAGCCACAGCAGTTTGTCAGTGTTGAACGCACTGGCGGATTTGCTCACAGCATTCAACGAGAACAGCTTGATCATCTCTTCACGGGTGAAGATCTCCTGATCGCCGCTGGACCAGCCCAGACGCACCAGGTAGTTCAGCAGCGCTTCCGGCAGGTAGCCGTCGTCACGATACTGCATCACGCTGACCGCGCCATGACGCTTGGACAGTTTTTTACCGTCGTCGCCGTTGATCATGGAAACGTGCGCGTACACCGGAACCGGCGCGTTCAGCGCTTTCAGGATGTTAATCTGGCGCGGCGTGTTGTTGATATGGTCTTCGCCACGAATCACATGGGTGATTTCCATATCCCAGTCATCCACAACCACGCAGAAGTTATAGGTCGGGGAACCGTCGGTACGACGAATGATCAGATCGTCCAGCTCCTGGTTGCTGAATTCGATCGGCCCACGGATCTGGTCGTCAAAAATAACGGAGCCGTCCTGCGGGTTGGCAAAACGCACAACGCAAGGCTCATCGTCAGAATGATGTTCGTGACCATGACGGCAGCGGCCGTCGTAACGCGGCTTCTCGCCTTTCGCCATTTGTTCTTCGCGCAGTGCTTCCAGACGCTCTTTGGAGCAGTAGCATTTATATGCCGTACCCGCTTCCAGCATCTCATCAATCACCGCGTTGTAACGATCAAAACGTTTGGTCTGGAAATACGGGCCTTCATCCCATTCCAGGCTCAGCCAGTTCATACCATCCATAATGGCTTCAATAGCTTCCGGCGTGGAGCGTTCGAGATCGGTGTCTTCAATACGCAGCACAAACTCACCGCCGTGGTTACGTGCAAAAAGCCAGGAGTAAAGAGCAGTACGCGCGCCGCCGACGTGCAGATAGCCTGTCGGGCTTGGCGCGAAGCGAGTTTTGATTTTCATGAAATGGCCTTACGTTTATTAAAGATGCCGACAACCGGCAAATCCGGGAAAGATTATCAGGCTGGTATTCTATCACCGTGGTCTGATTCCTCAATGTTGTTCGGGTTGGAACATCACGCTTTGCGATTTTCGTATACAAATCATGCTGAACGGAGTAATTCGCGATCGTTTTGTTTAAATTTACGACGAACGGACAATTTCTTTAGAAAATGCGTTGACTCATTTTCAACTCTCCCTATAATGCGACTCCACACAGCGGGGGTGATTAGCTCAGCTGGGAGAGCACCTCCCTTACAAGGAGGGGGTCGGCGGTTCGATCCCGTCATCACCCACCAACTACTTTATGTAGTCTCCGCCGTGTAGCAAGAAATTGAGAAGTGGGTGATTAGCTCAGCTGGGAGAGCACCTCCCTTACAAGGAGGGGGTCGGCGGTTCGATCCCGTCATCACCCACCACTTTCTCGCCAGCTGGATTTCTTGCAGTAAAATGAAGTACCGAAGTGGGTGATTAGCTCAGCTGGGAGAGCACCTCCCTTACAAGGAGGGGGTCGGCGGTTCGATCCCGTCATCACCCACCACTTCGGGTCGTTAGCTCAGTTGGTAGAGCAGTTGACTTTTAATCAATTGGTCGCAGGTTCGAATCCTGCACGACCCACCAATGTAAAAAGGCGCCCTAAAGGTGCCTTTTTGCTATGCGCGATATTTATATGCCTGATGACGCTTCGCTTATCAGGCCTACGGGTCTTGTAGGCCGGATAAGGCGCTTGCGCCGCCATCCGGCAATGCTCAACGAATCAGCGCATCAATCAACTTCGTTAATGCCAGTGTTGCCTGCTGCGGCTCGTAAACAATATACAAATCTGCCGGAATACGTTCTTCCAGAGGGCGAAACACCACGCCCGGCCAGTTCATCTGCGCATAACTATCCGCGATTAACGTAATGCCAATCCCCATGCTGATCATCGCCAGCACCGTTTGCGGCTCCATAACTTCACGCACTATCATCGGCGTAAATCCGGCTTTCTGACAAACACGTTGCAAAAATGCCCAGTCGGTATGAATCGAAGGCATGGTAACGAAATATTCGTTGCGTAACGCATCAAGAGGGATCGCCGGGCAGCAAGCCAGAGGGTGATCTTCCGGCATCGCCACCAGAAATGCGGATTCATGTAAACGCAGACTGGTAAATCCCTCCGTCGGTTCGATCGCCATCCGCCAGATGCCAGCATCCAGCTCGCGTCGTTCCAGTAACGCCATCTGCATCGCAGGCATTTTTTCGCGAAATAACACCTCGACATTGGGGTTCTCTTTCAAAAAACGGCGCATCACAGGACGCATTTTCCCCCACATCGCCGTGCCCACAACGCCCAGTTCAATGCGCCCTGCCTCACCGCGTCCGATCTGTTCCACGCGCGCAAATGCCTGATTCGCGCTGAACAACAAACGCCGCGACTCTTCCATGAGAATTTTCCCCGCATGCGTTAACGCCACGCTGCGGGAATGGCGAACAAACAACGGCGTGCCGAGCTGATTTTCCAGCTCTTTGACATGAATACTCAGAGGAGGCTGAGACATATTCAGACGCGCCGCCGCCCGGCCAAAATGCAGCTCCTCAGCAACAGCGAGAAAATAGCGCAATAATTTAAGATCTATACGATGTACGCGTTCCATGATTATTGCGCTCCATAGATAAGGAATAATGCGCAACGTTAGCACATTTGTCTCAGGGACGTTGAAACGGCGGGCAGGCGCCCCGCCGTTTCAGCCGTTAGTGCGCCAGTGGTTTCGCCAGCCATTTTTCTGGCTCGTGTTTATATTTGAAAAACAGCGCAAAAATCACTGCCAGCGCCAGCGCATAAGCGGCGAATACCAGCCAGATGGTCTGCCAGTCTTTCACGCCGCCCACCGAGAAGTAGTCCACGGCGATACCGCTCAAAATTGACCCGACCCAGGCGCCTACACCATTGACCATAGTCATAAACAGCCCTTGCGCACTGGCGCGGATCGTCGAACTGACTTCCTGCTCAACAAATACCGATCCTGAAATATTGAAAAAGTCGAAAGCGCAACCGTAAACAATCATCGACATCAGCAGTAGCACAACGCCAAACGGGGATGGATCGCCAAACGCAAAAAAGCCAAAGCGCAGCGTCCATGCCAGCATACTCATCAGCATCACGGTTTTAATGCCAAAGCGTTTCAGAAAGAACGGGATAGTCAGAATGAAACCCACTTCAGCCATTTGGGAAACAGACAGCAGGATGGAGGGATATTTCACCACAACGCTGTCGGCAAACGCCGGATTGCGGGCAAAATCGTGCAGGAAGGGATTACCGAAAACATTCGTAATTTGCAGCACAGCCCCTAACATCATCGCAAACAAAAAGAAAATCGCCATTCGCGGATTTTTGAATAAGACAAACGCATCCAGCCCCAGTTTGCTGGCAAGCGTGGCGGACGTATTCTTCTTCGCCACCGGAATTTTCGGTAGCGTAAAGGCATACAGCGCCAGTAACAGCGAAGCGCCAGCGGCAATGTACAGCTGCGCGCTGCTTAGCTCCAGCCCCATCAGGCTGACCGTCCACATAGCGATAATAAAGCCCACGGTGCCAAAGACGCGAACGGGCGGGAATGCAGTAACCGGGTCCTGGCCGGACTGCGCCAGACAGGCGTAAGAAACGCTGTTGGATAAGGCAATAGTCGGCATATAGGCCATTGCATTAATTAACATTATCCAGAACATCGCATCCGGGTCGGTCACGGTCGTGGCATACAACAACGCGCCGGCGCACACCAGATGGCAGAGCATATATGTACGCTCGGCACGCAGCCATTTATCGGCGACGATCCCCATAATGCCCGGCATAATAATCGCCGCCAGCCCTTTTGAGCTGTAAATCATTCCAACGTTAGCGCCAGTAAAATGTAAGGTGTTAATCATGTAAGAACCCAGGGTCACCAGCCAGCTTCCCCAGATAAAATATTGTAAAAACGACATGACTTTTAAGCGGGACGTAATACCCATTTTTTTCGTTCCTTGCCGTAAAGTACGGCCCTGCAAGCAGGGCCATTATTATTTTGTGTTTTAAGCCAGTTGGCGTAAGAAGCCGCAAATCAGATTGATGAAGTTCTGCCGGGAAAGCTCAGCTGCCGCCAGCGTTTGCGCATGGGACAGTTTCACATCACCCAGCCCTTCCGCCAGATTGGTGATCGCGGATACGGCCACCACCTTTAGTCCGCAATGGCGCGCGCTAATCACCTCCGGGACGACCGACATTCCCACCACGTCGCCACCGATGATCTGCATCATGCGAATTTCCGCTGCCGCCTCAAAGTTCGGCCCCGGATAAGAGACAAACACCCCTTCGTGAAGCGTGAAGCCCTCTTCCCCTGCAACGCGCTGGAGAATGGCGCGGTAATCCGCATCGTAGGCATTGGCCAGCGAGAAGAAGCGATCGCCAAAGCGTTCGTCGTTCATCCCCACCATCGGCGTGCCCGGCATCGTATTGATATGATCGCTCAACGCGACCAGGCTGCCTGGCCCGACTTCCGGGCGCAGAGAGCCGGCGGCGTTAGTGCAAAACAGCAGTTCACAGCCCAGCAGTTTCAGGGTACGGATCGCGTCAGTCATGATCGTCATGCCGCGACCTTCGTAAAAGTGCCCACGGCCTTTCATACATGCCACCGGGACTCCAGCCAGATTCCCCAGCACCAGTTCCCCCGCATGCCCGTGAACGGTACTGACCGGAAAACCAGGCAAACGCGCATAAGAAATTGCCACCGCGTCTTCAATTTGCTCCGCCAGCGCTCCCAGACCGGAGCCAAGAATGAAAGCAACACGCGGGGTAAAATCAGGCTTGTGCGCGCGAATGATGTCAGCGCTGTACCAGGGATTCTGCGAAAAAAGGGTGTGGGTCATAAGGGGTCCTTAAAAACGGAATAATCGATAAATACGTTGGGTACGTCGTTGTTATAACGAGAGTAACCAACCGATTACCAATACCGTTTTCCCGGACGATCGATATAAAATGTATATTGATACGTAAAATAAAATGGTCAGACTTTGCCTGATTTGCCCACCAGAAATGGCAGGGACTGCTGAAGGTCTGTTCACCTCTGCCGATATTAATGTTTTAAGGCAAGAGGAAATGGTAATGACGACGATCAACACTTCAGTCTCCGCCGTTCAGAGCGGCAGCACGGGCAGCAAAGCCGCTACCGGTAACGATTTGTCTGCGCAAATCTCACGCATCACGCAGCAAATTACAAAGCTTACACAGCAGCTCAAAGAGGTTGCTGACGGCAGTGGCAGCACAGAAGAGAAACAAAAGCAGCAGGAACTGATACAGACGCAAATTAAAATGTTGCAGGCGCAGCTGGCGCAATTACAGCGCCAGCAGGCAGAAGAAACGCAGCAGAAGCAGGAGCAGAAACAACTCAGGGCCGAAGGTGTCAACGCGCCTTCCGACGATCACCAAATTGATGTTTATATCTGATACAACGGATCGCGTGCACGGCCAGCGGTAAGTTCACTGGCCTGCATGCGCACGACGTCCCACAGCGCCTGAGCCGCCGTAGAGAGCGACCGGTTCTTGCGTCTCGCCAGCATCAACTGCCTTTCGACGACGGGCGTCAGCCGTTTCACCTGCAAATGACTTCCCTGAGGCAGCGGTAACGCCAGCGCGGGCAACACGCTGATGCCAATCCCCGCCTCCACCATCGGAAACAGCGTTGCGGGATGCCCAATCTCCTGCACGATCGTGGCATCAATGGCAAAATGCGCGAAAGCCGCGTCAATCAACGGGCGGCTGCCGGAGGCGTAATCCTGTAATACCAGCCGCTCATGTTTAAGATCCTGCCAGTTAACCCACTCCCGCTGCGCTAACGGACTATCCTGGCGACACAACAGCAAAAAGGGTTCCGACAGTACGGCTTCACATTGCAAATCCGAAACAGCCCCGGGATCGATGACAATGCCAAAATCCACATCCCCCTGACGAATGCTCTCCAGCACCCACTGCTGGGGACGATCGTGCAGTACAAAATCAATTTCCGGGTACAGCTGGTTACTCTGCGCGATACACTGCGGGATAAGATGCGCGGAAATCGTCTGGCTGGCCGCCACGCGCACGGTGCCGGTTAACTGCGTCCCCACTCTTCCGGCTTCCCGCAGAGTACTGTGCAGTTCATCGAGAACACGCTCCAGACGCCCCGCCAGCTGCTGACCCGCTTCCGTCAGCGTCACTTCTCGCGTGGTGCGATCCAACAGCTTAACTCCCGTCTGCCGTTCCAGCTCTTTTACGCTGTGGCTCACCGCAGACTGACTCAGACCAATGACGTCCCCTGCCCGACTAAAGCTTTTAGCCTGAGCGACGGTGACGAAGATACGAAGTTGACGCAGAGAATAATTCATCTGTTAAATTCATATATAGATGCAATAAATCAATTTTATTTCTCAAACGGAAAAAAGCAAAATACCTGCATCGACTTTCAGGAGTTTTTATGAAACTTTTTCGTATTCTTGATCCGTTCACGCTGACGCTTATCACCGTCGTTTTGCTGGCCTCCTTTTTTCCGGCCAAAGGGGATTTCGTTCCGTTTTTTGAAGGCTTAACCACCGCCGCGATTGCGCTGCTGTTTTTTATGCATGGCGCAAAACTCTCACGCGAAGCCATTATCGCGGGCGGCAGCCACTGGCGGCTGCACCTGTGGGTAATGTGCAGCACCTTCATCCTGTTTCCGGTTCTCGGGGTGTTATTTGCCTGGTGGGCGCCCGTCAATGTCGATCCCATGCTGTATACCGGTTTCCTGTACCTGTGTATTTTGCCCGCGACCGTACAGTCTGCCATCGCCTTTACCTCTCTGGCGGGAGGAAACGTCGCGGCGGCCGTCTGTTCGGCATCGGCCTCCAGCCTGCTGGGGATTTTTCTTTCGCCGCTGCTCGTCGGCCTGGTGATGAATATCCACGGAGCAGAAGGCAGCCTGGAACAGGTCGGCAAGATCATGCTGCAACTGCTGCTGCCGTTTGTGCTGGGGCACCTGTCGCGTCCGTGGATTGGCAACTGGGTCGCGCGTCATAAAAAGTGGATTGCGAAAACGGACCAGACCTCCATTCTGCTGGTCGTCTATTCCGCATTCAGCGAAGCCGTCGTTAACGGTATCTGGCACAAAGTGGGATGGGGCTCGTTGTTGTTTATTGTCGTCGTCAGCCTTGTGCTGCTGGCGATTGTCATTGGCGTTAACGTGTTTGCCGCCCGCAGGTTCGGATTCAACAAAGCAGATGAGATAACCATTGTCTTCTGCGGGTCGAAAAAGAGTCTGGCGAACGGCATCCCGATGGCCAATATCCTGTTTCCCACCTCAGTGATTGGGATGATGGTGCTGCCGTTGATGATCTTCCATCAGATCCAGTTGATGGTCTGCGCGATGCTGGCGCGTCGCTACAAACGCCAGACCGATAAGTTGCAGGCGCAGCAAGAAGGCCGCGCCGCGAAGGCTTAAAGAGGCCGTTTCAGGGGCTGCACCAGCTGCGTCAGCCCCTCGGTTTTAATCAGCAGCGTGATTTGCATCAGCTCACCCAGTCTTCCCGCCGGAAATTCATCCTTACGGGCAAACCACAGCAAATACTCCTCCGGCACATCAATGAGCCGACGCCCTTTGTACTTGCCGAACGGCATCACCGTATTGGCTATCTCAATCAGCTGCTCTTTTTCCATGTCAGACACCCAGTAAGCGGAGCATCTCTGCTTCGTCGATCACGTCAATCCCCAGTTCCTGCGCTTTCGCCAGCTTAGATCCCGCCGCTTCGCCCGCAATCACCAGATCGGTTTTTTTCGATACGCTGCCCGCCACTTTCGCCCCCAGCGCCACGAGGCGCGCTTTCGCATCATCTCGCGACATCAGGCTGAGGCTGCCCGTCAGGACGATCGTTTTACCGGCAAACGGGCTGTCGATTTCGTCGGCGTTAACCACGATCGGCGCAGGCCAGTGAATGCCTTCCGCCAGTAACTGCCCGATCACGTCCCGGTTACTCTCTTCAGCAAAGAAGTTAAAGACGTGCGTAGCGACCACAATGCCGACATCCGGCACTTTTTGCAGTTCGTCGATAGAGGCCGCTTCCAGCGCCTCTAACGTACCGAAGTACGCCGCCAGCCCTGCCGCCGTGGCTTCGCCCACTTCGCGGATACCGAGCGCATAGAGGAATCGCGCGAAAGTGGTCTCTTTCGCTTTTTCCAGCGCATTCACCACATTCTGCGCCGATTTCGGCCCCATACGATCCAGGCCCGTCAGTTTGCCTGCCGTCAGACGGAACAGATCTGCCGGGGTGTGGACATACTCTTTCTCGACAAGCTGGTCGATAATTTTATCGCCCATGCCATCAACGTCCATTGCCCGGCGGGAAACAAAGTGCTTGAGCGACTCTTTGCGCTGCGCGCCGCAGATCAGGCCGCCGGTACAGCGAGCGACCGCTTCGCCTTCCACGCGCTCAACATCAGAACCGCACACCGGGCAATGCGTCGGGAACTCGACCGGGCGCGTCTCTTCCGGGCGTTCGGAAAGCACCACGTTCACCACCTGCGGGATCACATCCCCCGCACGGCGAATCACCACTTTGTCGCCAATGCGCAGGCCAAGACGCTCAATTTCATCCGCGTTGTGCAAGGTGGCGTTGCTGACCAGCACACCTGCAACATGCACCGGTTCGAGACGGGCGACGGGCGTGATCGCGCCAGTCCGCCCCACCTGGAACTCTACATCGCGTACAAACGTCATTTGCTCCTGCGCCGGGAACTTAAAGGCCACCGCCCAGCGCGGCGCGCGGGCGACGAATCCAAGCTGTTCCTGCAACGCCATCGAGTTGACTTTAATCACCACGCCGTCAATGTCAAAACCCAGCGTCGGGCGGTCTTCTTCCACTTTGTGATAGAAGTCCAGCACCGCTTCGGGAGAGTCGCACAGCGTCACCCGGTCGCTTACCGGAAGCCCCCAGGCTTTGAATTGCAGCAAGCGCCCCAGATGCGTATCGGGCAGTTCGCCACCTTCCAGAATGCCGACGCCGTAGCAAAAGAAAGTGAGCGGTCGCTTCGCGGTAATACGCGGATCAAGCTGGCGCAACGACCCCGCCGCAGCGTTACGCGGGTTGGCAAACACTTTATTACCGGTGCGGCGCGCCTCTTCATTAATTTTTTCAAACCCGGCCTGCGGCAGGAAAACTTCGCCACGAACCTCCAGACGCGCCGGAATGTTATCGCCACGCAGCTTCAGCGGAATAGCGCGAATGGTACGCACATTGGAGGTGATGTCCTCGCCGGTCGTTCCATCGCCACGCGTTGCCGCGCTGATCAGCACGCCGTTTTCATACAGGATGCTGACAGCCAGACCGTCCAGCTTCAGCTCGCAGCACCAGGTCAGTTTATCGCTGTTTTTTAGCCGATCCTGCACGCGCTTGTTAAACGCCAGAAAACTCTCTTCATCAAACACGTTGTCCAGCGACAACATGGGCACTTCGTGGCGAATCTGGCTGAACGCCGCCAGCGGCGCCGCTCCGACGCGTTGGCTCGGGGAGTCCGGCGTAATTAAATCTGGATGCTGCGCTTCCAGCTCACGAAGTTCGCGCATCAGACGGTCATACTCAGCGTCCGGGATCTCCGGCGCATCCATCACATGGTAAAGATACTCATGATGGCGAAGCGTGGTTCGCAGTTCTGTCAGTTGTTGTTCGATTGATTCCATATCGCACCATCAATGATAAAAAACCCCCGACAGGCGGGGGTTCAGAAAGGGGGGATCACGCCTGGGTTTCTCAGGCGTTGGATTCTTTCACTTCGCGAATGCGATCCTGATATTCACGCAGTTTCTGCGGCGTCATCATCCGGCGCTGGTCATCAAGCACCACGCCGCCGACTTCATCAGCGATATGCTGCGCAGACTGGAGCATCAGCTTAAAGTTTTGCAACTCGTCGCCGTAAGAAGGCACCTGCATAAAGATAGTGACCCCCGGCGTGGAGAAATCACCGGTCATTTCAGGATCAAACGTTCCCGGGTTCACCATGTTGGCCAGGCTAAACAGCGCAGGGCCGCTGCCATCCGGGCTCAGGTGGCGATGGAAAATATTCATATCGCCAAATTTGAAGCCCGCTTGCTGGATGCTGTTCAGCAGCACTTCGCCGCTAAGCTCGCTGCCATGATGAGCGGCGACGTTCATAATAATGACCGCTTCTTTACGCTGCGGTTTTTCCGCGACGGGCGCTTCTTCCACTACTGGTTCAGGCGCTGGCGCAGGCTCTGCGACAGGTTCCGCTGGCTGGAAAGTCTGCGGAGCAGGCTGAGGCGCAGGTTGCTGTGGCGCTGGCTGAACAGGCTGTTGCGGCGCAGACTGAACCTGCGGCGCTACCGGCTGTTGCTGTACTGGCTGCTGCACAGGCTGTGCCGGTTGTTGTGCCGGTTGCGGTTGCGACGGCTGCCCATACTGCGGCCGTTGCTGCGGCTGCGCTGGCGCTTCAGGCGGCTGCTGAGCCGGTTGACGAGGCTGTGCAGACGCATAAGGCGGCTGGTATTGGTGTTGCGGCGACTGACGAGGCGCATCATGCTCCTGAGCGTTGCCGGGGGCATGATTCACGCGGTGAACACGAACTTCACCCACGCCCTCCTCTTCTTCGACGTCATCGTCGTAAGAATCGTCGTCACGTTTTGACTTCATGCGTTTCAGTGGACGATCGCGGAACATAGAAGATCGTTCTTTACGGCTGGTCCAGAAACCATGTACCAGTAAAGCGATTATGGCGATCGCGCCAACAATGATTAATATCAGACGCAAATCCTGCATCATTATATTCTCTGTTGTTCTAACACCTTGCCACCACGGCAAACATTTACTCACTAAGAGTATTTGCCGATTACGTCAAGTGCAAGTGCGCTCTTGGCTTTCACAGCATAAAGATGAACGAAATCGTGCTTTTTGCTGTTTTTTCGAACATTTCTTAACTGGCGAACGCGTCACAACCCGGTAAGATACGCAAAGTTTACCCGGGGCTTTATTAAAGGAGCATGTCCTGATTATGGTGTCATCATCCGCAACTACACCTCGCAGCGGCTTTTACTATTTCTCACAGGGGTGGAAACTGGTCACGCAACCGGGGATCCGTCGCTTTGTTATTTTGCCGTTACTGGTAAACATTTTGCTGATGGGCGGCGCATTCTGGTGGCTGTTTACGCAACTGGACGTCTGGATCCCTTCGCTGATGAGCCACGTTCCCGACTGGTTGCAGTGGTTAAGCTATCTGCTGTGGCCCATTGCGGTCATCTCGGTTTTACTGGTCTTCGGCTATTTCTTTTCAACCATTGCCAACTGGATCGCCGCCCCTTTCAATGGTCTGCTGGCGGAACAGCTTGAGGCGCGCCTGACCGGCGCAACGCCGCCAGATACCGGCGTACTGGGGATTATGAAAGATGTGCCGCGCATTATGAAACGCGAATGGCAAAAGTTCATCTGGTATCTGCCGCGCGCCATTGTGCTGTTAATTCTCTATTTTATTCCAGGAGTCGGGCAAACCGTCGCCCCGGTGCTGTGGTTCCTGTTCAGCGCGTGGATGCTGGCGATTCAGTATTGCGACTATCCCTTCGACAACCACAAAGTCCCGTTCAAAGAGATGCGCACCGCCCTGCGCACGCAGAAAGTCGCCAATATGCAGTTCGGCGCGTTAACCAGTTTGTTCACCATGATCCCGGTGCTTAACCTGGTGATCATGCCCGTCGCCGTGTGTGGCGCAACGGCGATGTGGGTTGATTGCTACCGTTCCAGACATGGGTCATGGAAATGAATCACAGCACACTCATAAACCTGTAAAATAGTTGTATAAAAAAGGAGGGGCTTATGCCGCTCCTTATTCCATCTCGGTAGCCATTATTTCCCTTCCGAATATAGATATGCTAAATCCTTACTTCCGCATATTCTCTGAGCAGGTATGCTAGCCCATGTATCCCAATTTCATACAGTTAAGGACAGGCCATGAGTAAGATTTTTGAAGATAACTCGCTGACTATCGGTCATACGCCGCTGGTTCGACTGAACCGTATCGGTAACGGACGCATTCTGGCGAAGGTGGAATCACGTAACCCGAGCTTCAGCGTTAAATGCCGTATCGGTGCCAATATGATTTGGGATGCCGAAAAACGCGGCGTGCTGAAACCGGGCGTCGAACTGGTGGAACCGACCAGCGGCAACACCGGTATCGCGCTGGCTTATGTTGCTGCCGCGCGTGGCTACAAGCTGACGCTGACCATGCCGGACACCATGAGCGTTGAGCGTCGCAAACTGCTCAAAGCGCTGGGGGCGAACCTCGTACTGACCGAAGGCGCGAAAGGCATGAAAGGCGCTATCCAGAAAGCGGAAGAGATTGTCGCCAGCGATCCAGAAAAATACCTGCTGCTTCAGCAGTTCAGCAACCCGGCTAACCCGGAAATTCACGAAAAAACCACCGGCCCGGAAATCTGGGAAGATACCGATGGTCAGGTCGATGTCTTTATCTCCGGCGTCGGCACCGGCGGTACGCTGACAGGCGTCACCCGCTACATCAAAGGCACCAAAGGCAAAACGGACCTCATTACCGTAGCAGTAGAACCGACCGACTCTCCGGTTATCGCGCAGGCGCTGGCTGGTGAAGAACTGAAGCCCGGCCCGCACAAAATTCAGGGCATTGGCGCAGGCTTCATTCCGGGCAACCTCGATCTGAAACTGATTGATAAAGTTGTCGGTATCACAAATGAAGAAGCCATTTCCACCGCTCGTCGCCTGATGGAAGAGGAAGGTATTCTGGCGGGGATCTCTTCCGGCGCGGCCGTTGCGGCAGCACTTAAGCTCCAGGAAGATGAAACCTTTACCAATAAGAATATTGTGGTTATCCTACCGTCATCGGGTGAGCGTTATCTGAGCACTGCTTTGTTTGCCGATCTCTTTACTGAAAAAGAACTGCAACAGTAATGCCAGCATGTTAAAAACGCGTAAAAAAGCACCCTTTTGGGTGCTTTTTTGTGGCCTGCTTCAAATTTTCAACCCTCCTGGCATTGATTCACCCTGCCGGGTCTGGTATTTAACCAGACTAATTATTTTGATGCCCGAAATTAATCGTTACAGGAAAAGCGCTAGCTGAATCGATTTAATGATTTGGTTCAAGTCTTCCTTTCACGGCATAATGTTTAATGACGAGCGAAACGTCAGCGGCCAGCAGTTGCCAGCAACGGATTGCGCATAACACCTGGTGTGTCGCGTCCCGTTTACGCCGACGCTAACAATACAGGCTAAAGTCAAACCGCCAGGCTAGACTTTAGTTCCACAACACTAAACCTATAAGTTGGGGAAATACAATGTTCCAGCAAGAAGTTACCATTACCGCTCCGAACGGTCTGCACACCCGCCCTGCTGCTCAGTTTGTTAAAGAAGCGAAAGGCTTCACTTCTGAGATTACTGTGACTTCCAACGGCAAAAGCGCCAGCGCAAAAAGCCTGTTCAAACTACAGACTCTGGGCCTGACTCAGGGCACCGTTGTCACCATCGCTGCTGAAGGCGAAGACGAACAAAAAGCGGTAGAGCATCTGGTCAAACTGATGGCGGAACTCGAGTAAGTTCCCGGGTTCTTTTAAAAATCAGTCACAAGTAAGGTAGGGTTATGATTTCAGGCATTTTAGCATCCCCGGGTATCGCTTTCGGCAAAGCACTGCTGCTGAAAGAAGACGAAATCGTCATTGACCGGAAAAAAATTTCTGCCGACAAGGTTGATCAGGAAGTTGAACGTTTTCTGAGCGGTCGTGCCAAGGCATCTGCGCAACTGGAAGCGATCAAAACGAAAGCTGGTGAAACGTTCGGTGAAGAAAAAGAAGCCATCTTTGAAGGGCATATCATGCTGCTCGAAGATGAGGAGCTGGAGCAGGAAATCATAGCCCTGATTAAAGATAAGAACATGACGGCTGACGCAGCTGCGCATGAAGTTATCGAAGGTCAGGCCACTGCCCTGGAAGAACTGGATGATGAATACCTGAAAGAACGCGCGGCTGACGTGCGTGACATTGGTAAGCGCCTGCTGCGCAACATCCTGGGTCTGGCAATCATCGACCTGAGCGCAATCAAGGACGAAGTCATCCTGGTTGCCGCTGACCTGACCCCATCAGAAACCGCACAGCTGAACCTGCAAAAGGTGCTGGGTTTCATCACTGACGCAGGTGGACGTACCTCCCACACCTCTATCATGGCGCGTTCTCTGGAACTGCCGGCCATCGTGGGCACCGGTAACGTCACCTCTCAGGTGAAAAACGACGACTATCTGATTCTGGATGCCGTAAACAATCAGGTTTACGTCAACCCAACCAACGAAGAAATTGAAAAACTGCGCGCCGTTCAGGAGCAGGTTGCAACCGAGAAAGCGGAACTCGCTAAACTGAAAGATCTGCCGGCTATCACGCTGGACGGTCATCAGGTAGAAGTTTGCGCCAACATCGGTACCGTTCGTGACGTTGAAGGCGCAGAGCGCAATGGCGCGGAAGGCGTTGGTCTGTATCGTACTGAATTCCTGTTCATGGACCGTGACGCGCTGCCGACTGAAGAAGAACAGTTTGCGGCGTACAAAGCCGTCGCTGAAGCCTGCGGCTCTCAGGCGGTTATCGTCCGTACTATGGATATCGGCGGCGACAAAGAACTGCCGTACATGAACTTCCCGAAAGAAGAGAACCCGTTCCTGGGCTGGCGTGCGGTACGTATCGCTATGGATCGCAAAGAGATCCTGCGTGACCAGGTTCGCGCCATTCTGCGCGCCTCTGCGTTCGGTAAACTGCGCATCATGTTCCCGATGATCATCTCTGTTGAAGAAGTTCGCGCGCTGCGCAAAGAGATTGAAATCTACAAACAGGAACTGCGCGACGAAGGTAAAGCATTTGATGAAAGCATTGAGATTGGCGTGATGGTGGAAACACCGGCTGCGGCAATCATTGCTCGTCATTTAGCTAAAGAAGTTGATTTCTTTAGTATCGGCACCAATGATTTAACGCAGTACACCCTGGCAGTTGACCGTGGTAATGATATGATTTCACATCTTTACCAGCCAATGTCACCGTCCGTGCTGAACTTGATCAAGCAAGTTATTGATGCTTCTCATGCTGAAGGTAAATGGACTGGCATGTGTGGTGAGCTTGCAGGCGACGAACGTGCTACACTTCTGTTGCTGGGGATGGGTCTGGACGAATTCTCTATGAGCGCCATTTCTATCCCGCGCATTAAGAAGATTATCCGTAACACGAACTTCGAAGATGCGAAGGTGTTAGCAGAGCAGGCTCTTGCTCAACCGACAACGGACGAGTTAATGACGCTGGTTAACAAGTTCATTGAAGAAAAAACAATCTGCTAATCCACGAGATGCGGCCCAATTTACTGCTTAGGAGAAGATCATGGGTTTGTTCGATAAACTAAAATCTCTGGTTTCTGATGATAAGAAAGACACCGGAACTATTGAGATTGTTGCTCCGCTCTCTGGCGAGATCGTCAACATCGAAGACGTGCCGGATGTAGTTTTTGCCGAGAAAATCGTTGGCGATGGCATTGCTATCAAACCAACCGGTAACAAAATGGTCGCGCCAGTAGACGGCACCATCGGCAAAATCTTTGAAACCAACCATGCGTTCTCTATCGAATCGGATAGCGGCATTGAGCTGTTCGTTCACTTCGGTATCGACACCGTTGAACTGAAAGGCGAAGGCTTCAAGCGTATTGCTGAAGAAGGTCAACGCGTTAAAGTTGGCGATCCGGTAATTGAGTTCGATCTGCCGCTGCTGGAAGAAAAAGCCAAGTCTACCCTGACTCCGGTTGTTATCTCCAACATGGACGAAATCAAAGAACTGATCAAACTGTCCGGTAGCGTGACTGTGGGTGAAACCCCGGTTATCCGCATCAAGAAGTAATTCTTGCCGCAGGGAAAAATGGCGCCGACTGGCGCCATTTTTTTATCCTGGTTACGGTAAAACCGCGCCTGATGGCGCTTCGCTTATCAGGCCTACAATAAAATATCGCATGCCGGATAAGGCGATGTTTGCCTGATGGCGCTGCGCTTATCAGGCCTACAATAAAATGTCGTAGGCCGGATAAGGCGATGTTTGCCTGATGGCGCTTCGCTTATCAGGCCTACAACAAAATATCGTATGCCGAATAAGGCGATGTTTGCCTGATGGCGCTGCGCTTATCAGGCCTACAACAAAATATCGTATGCCGGATAAGGCGATGTTTGCCTGATGGCGCTGCGCTTATCAGGCCTACAATAAAAGATCGTAGGCCGGATAAGGCGTTTTTCGCCGCCATCCGGCATAGTTACGCACTCACAACAGCGAGGTGACCGGACGATAGCACTTCTCGCGCATCAGGATCTTCATCCCTTCCGGCCCGCTTTCCAGCATCCGCTTCTCCGAGTCCGACACCAGCAATTCACACTGATAGCCGCCCGCAATGCCGAACATCGCGCGCGCCACGCAGATATCCTCCAGCGCATCAAGCCCGCTCGTTTCAAAGTGACCAACCACACGCCCCTGCTGGCGAACCACCAGCCGATAGCTCTTCATCGCGCCTCCCCTGCCGGTGGCAGAATCAACTCATCACACCCGCAGCGCTGCGTCCAGGTCATCACCTCCAGCACACGCTCTGCGGCATGTCGCGTCGCCGCCGTCAGCGCTTTCCCCTGCACAATACCGCTCACCAGTTCGGCGCAGAACAAATCGCCCGTCCCTTTTAAATCGGTTTCCACACGCGGGTGTTCAATCACATCCACGCCGCCGTTCGTCACCACCGCCACATTGATGGTATCCGCCGTCTGGCCTGGCGCACTGGTGATCACAATCCACTTCAGCGTGTCGGAGAGCAGCGATTTCGCCGCCGCAACCGCTTCATCCAGCGTGCCGCACGGTTTGCCGCTGAGCATCTCCAGCTCGAACACATTCGGCGTCAGCCCCTGCGCCAGCGGCAGCAGATAATGACGATACGCCTGCGGGATTTCCGCTTTCACATACATTCCGCTGTCCGTGTCGCCAATCACCGGATCGACCAGAATACACACCTCAGGATGCGCGATCCGCACCGTTTCCAGCCATTTCGCCAGCAGAACGATTTGTTCCGCACTGCCCATATAGCCTGTCGTGACCGCTTTAAGCTCACGCAGCGCATCCCGCTCATTTAAGGCCTGGAGATAACCGCTGAACCAGTCGGCAGGAATAATGCCGCCGTAAAACGTTTCATAATGCGGCGTATTGCTGAACAGCACCGTGGGCACCGCCGTCACCCGCAAGCCCTGCGCTTTAATCGCCGGTACGGCAATACTGTTGCCTACGCTGCCGTACACCACCTGTGACTGAACGGCGACAATGTCGGTCTGTAAAGCCCGATGCTTATCGTCGAAGAGCACTGACTGTATTTCACTATCCTGCCCCATTTACCTCTCCTCTCACTGGACAGCGGGCTAACGCCTCACTATTATCGTCATATGCTAAAATTCATTTTGTCATAGGTCAATAATGATCGACGGAAAAACCGCCAGCGAAATCTTTGACAGTATTCGTCAGCATGTCACCACCGGCGCACTGGCGCCAGGGGAAACGCTGCCGCCGGTGCGGGAACTGGCATCGGAATTAAACGTGAACCGCAATACTGTCGCGGCGGCTTACAAACGGCTGGTGACATCCGGCCTGGCCCTGAGCCAGGGACGTAACGGTACGGTCATTAAAGGTGCGCCTTCTCCGCTCGCGCTGGAAGGAAGCAGCCCCAATACGCCGCTGACCGATCTTTCCGGCGGCAATCCCGATCCCCAACGGCTGCCCGATCTCAGCAGTTATTTTTCAACAATAAATAAGTCACCGCGTCTTTACGGCGATGCGGCCGTTTCTCCCGCCCTTCACGCGTGGGCGAAGCAGTGGATGCAGGATGCCATACCTGGCGAAGGCGAGATTGATATCACCAGTGGGGCGATTGACGCCATCGAGCGTCTGCTGTGCGCCCATTTACTGCCGGGTGACAGCGTGGCAGTGGAAGACCCCTGCTTTTTAAGCAGCATCAGTATGCTGCGCTACGCCGGGTTTTCCGCCATCCCCGTTGGCGTCGATAGCGAAGGTATGCAGCCTGAGATGCTGGAACAGGCGCTGAAAAATGGCGCCCGCGCCGTCATTTTAACCCCGCGCGCCCACAATCCTACGGGGTGCAGTTTGAGCGCCTCCCGCGCCGCCGCGCTACAGAACATTGTGGCGAAATACCCGCAAGCGCTGGTTATTATCGACGACCACTTTGCCCTGCTCTCTTCATCTCCCTGGCACCCGGTGATCGCCCCGGAGACGCTACACTGGTCAGTGGTTCGCTCGATGTCAAAGACGCTGGGGCCGGATCTGCGCCTCGCCATTGTCGCCAGCGATCCCGCCACCTCAGCCAGACTGCGCCTGCGCCTTAATTCCGGCAGTCAGTGGGTCAGCCATCTGTTGCAAGATTTAGTGCATGCCTGTCTGAGTGACAAAAACTATCAGCGAACGCTGGCGCAGACCCGGCAATTTTATGCTTCGCAGCAGCAGAAGCTGGCCTGCGCGCTCCAGCGAACCGGGCTTACACACGCCCCCGGCGATGGGCTGAATGCGTGGTTGCCGTTGAAAAGCCACAGCCAGAGCATCGCGTTTATGCTGGCGAAAGCGGGCTGGCTGGTACGGGAAGGCGAAGCATTTGGCGTCAATGCGCCCGCCCACGGTCTGCGTATTACGCTATCGACACTGGGCGACGGCGATATCAACAAACTGGCGGCTGATATCCATCAGGCGTTGAAACGTTAACAGGAGAGAAAAAGTGCGAGTTCATTTTGTCGTTCATGAGTCTTTCGAATCTGCCGGAGCCTATCTGCAATGGGCTGAGGATCGCGGTTATCCCCTCTCCTGGTCCCGCGTGTATGCCGGTGAACCTGTCCCCGCCAATGCGGATGGTTTCGATATGCTGGTGGTGTTTGGCGGCCCGCAGTCACCGCGTACTACGCTCGAAGAGTGCCCGTATTTTGACTCTTTAGCGGAACAGCGGCTTATTAATCAGGCGATCTCTGCGCGTCGTATTGTGATCGGCATCTGTCTTGGCTCCCAGTTGATTGGTGAGGCGCTGGGCGCAAAAGTACGCCAGAGCCCGGAAAAGGAGATCGGCCACTACCCGATTACGCTGACGGAAGCCGGGAAACAGAATCCGCTGCTTGCTCATTTCGGCTCTCCGCTTGTGGTCGGGCACTGGCACAACGATATGCCAGGGTTAACCGATCAGTCGGTCGTTCTCGCGACAAGCGAAGGATGTCCGCGCCAGATCGTGCAATACGGTAACGCCGTCTACGGTTTTCAGTGCCATATGGAGTTTACCGCCGAGGCGGTAGAAGGGCTGATCCAGCATTCAGAACAGGAACTGGCTGCGGCAAAAGGGAAGCGCTTTATTCGCTCGAACGCCGAAATGCGCGAGTGGAATTATCAGGAGATGAACGAGAAACTGTGGCACTTCCTCGACCTGCTGGTGGAGAAACGTAACGCTTGACGTTGCAGGCCGGATGAGACGCTTTGCGTCGTCATCCGGCGATCATGCCTTGCGGTTGCCGGATGGCGCTACGCTTATCAGGCCGACAGGCTAAATCCCTGCCCCCTGGCTGAAGTGTTCTTCGCCAAAGACGCCGGTAGAAAGATAGCGATCGCCGCGATCGCAGATGATCGCCACCACCACGGCGCCCGGCGTCGCGCGGGCAACGCGTAACGCACCGGCAACCGCGCCGCCGGAACTCACGCCGCAGAAAATACCTTCGCGTACTGCCAGTTCGCGCATGGTGTTTTCCGCCTCGCTCTGGTGAATATCCAGCACCTGATCCACAAGCTGAGCATTAAAAATACCCGGCATATATTCTGCGGGCCAGCGACGAATCCCCGGAATGCTGCTGCCCTCTTCCGGTTGCAGGCCAACAATCGTTACCGATTTTTCCTGTTCGCGCAGGAAGCGCGACACACCGGTAATCGTACCGGTTGTTCCCATACTGGAGACAAAGTGGGTGATGCGACCTGAGGTTTGCTGCCAGATTTCCGGCCCGGTCGTGGTGTAGTGCGCGTAAGGGTTGTCGGGATTGTTAAACTGATCGAGCAGCTTACCTTCGCCGCGTTCGGCCATTTCCAGCGCCAAATCGCGCGCGCCTTCCATTCCTTGCTCTTTAGACACCAGAATCAGATCCGCGCCATAGGCGCGCATCGCCGCGCGGCGCTCCTGGCTCATGTTGTCCGGCATCAGCAGTTTCATGCGATAGCCTTTCAGTGCGGCAATCATCGCCAGCGCAATACCGGTATTGCCGCTGGTCGCTTCAATCAGCACATCGCCGGGCTTAATTTCCCCGCGTTTTTCCGCCTGGACGATCATCGACAGCGCCGCCCGGTCTTTCACTGACCCGGCAGGGTTATTGCCTTCCAGCTTGACCCAAATTTCACTGCCGTTATCCGGCGCCATCCGCTGCAATTTCACCAGAGGCGTATTGCCAATTGTTTGTTCTAATGTGTTCACTTCTCTGTCCAGTAAAAAGCCCGGTGGCGCTTCGCTTACCGGGCCTACGCAGATCATATTGTAGGCCGGGTCAGCGCAGCGCCACCCGGCAAAACTACGTGATATTAACCTATCAGGCCGATTCTGCCAGAGCAAGCTCCTCTTCGCGCGTCTCAATGCGCTGGTTGCCATTGTACAACCGCGCATTTTGCAGCCCGACAAACAGCCGCTCGCCGCGCTGTGGGGGATTATCCCCCTGCATCACCACCGTCAGCGGTTCGTTATACCACCCCAGAGGCTGCACGACTAATTGGGTGTAGTGACCTTTCGGACTGGCCTCCAGCACCTGTACCGGCAGCGGGGAATCCAGACTGGTGCGACGGCTGACATCCACCTCCCACGGACGCAGGAACAGATCGACCGCTCCCTGGTACGCTGGCGTATACCCCAGCGGCCAGCGATGCGCGCCAACGTGGAACTGACCGCCGCGAATCGTTCCCTGCAAACGGTTCACTTCGCCCATAAACTCCAGCACAAAGCGGGTGGCGGGTTCACGCCACACCTGATCCGGCGCATCGGCCTGTTCAATGTTGCCCTGGCTCATCACCACCACGCGATCCGCCACTTCCGTAGCCTCTTCCTGATCGTGGGTGACAAACACGCTGGTGAATTTCAACTCTTCATGCAACTGACGCAGCCAGCGGCGCAGCTCTTTACGCACCTGCGCATCAAGCGCGCCAAACGGTTCATCCAGCAGCAGGATCTGCGGCTCAACCGCTAACGCGCGCGCCAGCGCCACGCGCTGTTTCTGCCCGCCGGAAAGCTGTGCCGGAAAACGCTCCGCCAGATGGGCCAGTTGCACCATTTCCAGCAGTTTCGTCACTTTCGCTTTAATGGCCGCCGCATTCGGACGTTCGCGACGCGGCAGCACCGTCAGGCCAAAGGCGATATTGTCGAACACCGTCATATGACGAAACAGCGCATAGTGCTGAAAAACAAAGCCGACTTTACGATCGCGCGCGTGCAGACGGCTTACGTCTGTACCGTGAAAACGAATGTGCCCGCTGGTCTGATGCTCCAGCCCGGCAATAATACGCAGCAGCGTGGTTTTACCGGAACCGGACGGCCCCAGCAAGGCAACCATCTGACCTGAAGGAATATCCAGCGAGATATCGTTCAGCACCTGGGTGCGACCAAAAGACTTCTTAATATTGGCAATCTCAATGCTCATGATTTTCCTCCTGTTGCGCACGTTTCTCCTGATTTTCCAGGCGCCATTGCAACATACTCTTCAAAAACAGGGTAATAATCGCCATCAGCGTCAGCAGCGCGGCAGCGGTAAAGGAGCCGACGGTGTTGTAGTCCTGCTCCAGTAATTCAATCTGTAACGGCAGCGACAGGGTTTCGCCGCGAATCGAGCCGGAAACCACCGACACCGCGCCGAACTCGCCAATGGCGCGCGCGTTGGTCAGCACCACGCCGTACAGCAGCGCCCAGCGAATATTAGGCAACGTAACGCGACGGAACATTTGCCAGCCGGAAGCGCCAAGCAGAATCGCCGCTTCATCTTCCTGGCTGCCCTGACTCAGCATAACCGGCACCAGTTCACGCACCACAAACGGACAGGTGACGAAAATAGTGACCAGCACCATCCCCGGCCAGGCGAACATAATTTGCAGGTTGTGCTCATCCAGCCAGTCGCCCAGCGGGCCGTTCGAGCCGTAAAACAGCAGGTAGACCAGACCGGCCACCACCGGCGAGACGGCAAACGGAATATCCAGCAGCGTCAGCAGCAGCTGGCGACCGGGAAAATTAAAGCGCGTCACCAGCCACGCCAGCAGAACGCCAAACACCAGGTTTACCGGTACGGCAATCAGCGCAATCAACACCGTCAGCCAGATCGCGTGCAGCATGTCCGGGTCGGCCAGGTTCTGTAAGACCGGCATCAGCCCTTTGCTGAAGGCCTGTACGAAGATATAAATCATCGGCACCAGCAAAATAAACGCCGAAACCAGCATCCCGGTGCCAATCAGAAACCATTTTCCCCAGTTAATGCGGGGGGCGTCATAACGCTTCAATTGGGTAACTTCCGCCATTAGTGACCTACCACACGTCGACCAAAGCGACTTTGCAGGGTGTTAATCGAGAACAGCAGCAACAGCGACGCCGCGAGGATCACCGACGCAATCGCGCTGGCCGCCGGATAGTCAAACTCCTGCAAACGAACAAAAATCATCAGCGAGGTCACTTCGGTTTTCCACGCGATGTTCCCGGCAATAAAAATCACCGCGCCAAACTCGCCGAGGCTTCGGGTAAACGAGAGCGCAATACCCGCCACCAGCGCAGGAGACAGCTCCGGCAACACCACTTTGCGGAAACTTTGCAGGCGCGTTGCGCCGAGCGTTTCCGCCGCTTCTTCATATTCCGGGCCTAACTCTTCCAGTACCGGCTGCACCGTGCGCACCACAAACGGGATGCTGGTAAAAGCCATCGCTACCGCGATGCCAAGCCAGGTGTAAGTCACTTTGATATCAAACTTCGCCAGCCATTCGCCGTAAAAACCGTTCACGGAAAACAATGACGCCAGCGTCAGACCCGCCACCGCCGTCGGCAGGGCAAACGGCAGATCCATCAGCGCATCCAGCAGCGTACGTCCCGGAAAGCGATAGCGGGTTAAGATCCACGCCATCAACAGGCCAAATACGCCGTTGAAGATTGATGCCACAAACGCCGACAACAGCGTGACTTTGTAGGCCGCCACCACCTGCGGGTTGGTGATAACCTCCCAGTATTGCGCCCAGCTCATTTGCGCCAGCTGCATCACCAGCGCGCTCAACGGAAGCAGCAATATCAGGCAGACGAACAACAGGCTGGTTCCGAGGCTTAAGGTAAAGCCGGGCAGCACACGTCTTGTCGATACTGCGAACATTACTTACGCCCCGCCGCCAACAGTTTGTCCAGCTCGCCGCCGCTGCCGAAGTGGGTTTTCATCACTTCCGGCCAGGAGCCAAACTTATCTTCCACGCGGAACAGTTCGGTCTGTGGGAATTTATCTTTCAGTTTGTCCATCACTTCCGGGTTATTCACGCGGTAGTAGAAGTCGGTGATGATGGTCTGCGCCTGCGGGCTGTAGAGCCAGTTCAGGTAAGCCTTCGCCGCTTTTTCAGTACCGTTGGCCTGTACGTTTTTATCCACCCATGCCACCGGGAATTCGGCCAGAATATTGGTTTTCGGGATAACGACTTCAAATCCCTGCGCTTCATACTGTTTACGGATGTTATTCACTTCCGATTCAAAGCTAATCAGCACATCGCCCAAGCCGCGTTCCGCAAAGGTGGTGGTCGCGCCGCGACCGCCGGTGTCAAACACTTCGACGTTCTTCAGGAACTGGGTCATAAACTGCTCGGTTTTGGCTTTGTCGCCACCGTCAGCTTTATCTGCCGCGCCCCATGCAGCCAGATAGGTGTAACGGGCGTTGCCTGAGGTTTTCGGGTTCGGGAAAATCAGTTTTACATCGGAACGCACAAGGTCATTCCAGTCATGGATATTTTTCGGATTCCCTTTGCGCACCAGGAATCCCATCGTGGAATAGAACGGTGAACTGTTATTCGGCAAACGGCTTTGCCAGTCGGCAGGGATCAGCTTGCCTTTGTCATGCAGGATCTGCACATCCGTGACCTGGTTATAGGTCACTACGTCAGCTTTCAGCCCTTGCAGGATCGCCAGCGCTTGTTTTGACGAACCGGCGTGAGACTGCTTGATGGTCAGCTTATCGCCGCCGTTATCTTTCGCCCACTGCTGTTCAAACGGCGGATTAAGGGCGGCAAACAGTTCGCGAGAAACGTCGTATGAGCTGTTCAGCAGCTCTGTTGCCTGCGCCTGCGTGGCCAACAACAGCATCGCGCTCAGCGCCAGGTATCTTTTTTTCAGTAAGTTAACAGCCATTGCGCACCCTTATAAATTTGATGACTTTCTTATGGTCATAATATTTATAACGGGTACGAAAGGAGTAACGGTTTTATATACCGTTTGATGATTTGAAAGTCGAAAAGGGAATAAGAGAATCCCTCCCCACATGCGGTGAGGAGGAAAGCGGCGTTAATCAGACGCCCACGCTCACGCTTTCAGGCAGCGTGCTGCCGCCATCAATCACGTTTTGCGTCCCGGTCAAATAGCTGGACTCATCCGATGCCAGGAAGGCCGCCAGTTCACCCACTTCGAGCGGACAGGCCAGACGGCGCATCGGGATCGCTTTCGCCATTTCGGTGAGTACCGATTCAGGATCGTCAGGATTAGACTGACGGGCAATATTTTCCGCCATCGGCGTGCGGACATAACCCGGACAGATTGCGTTCACACGAACGCCGGACTGCGCATACTCCACGGCCAGGGACTTGGTGAGTCCGATAATCGCCGCTTTAGACAGGGCATAAGCCGTTTCGCCTGGATCGGCCACCATATCCCCGGTCACGGAGGACATCATGACGATACGCCCATCTTTGCGTTCAACCATTTCCGGCAGAACGGCTTTTGTGACGTTCCAGACGCCTTTGATATTAATATCGATATGGAAATCGCGATCTTCTTCGCTCATGTCGAGGAAGTTGCCCAACCGGCAAACACCCGCATTGTTGACCAGAATATCAATTTTACCTTCTATCTTTTTCGCGCGCGCCACTGCCGCCGCGACCGATGCAAAATCCCTGACATCCGCTTTGATGGCGGTACAACGATGACCGCGTCCGCCCAGCTCATCCGCCAGTTTTTCCGCCTCATCGGAGATATCCAGCAAAATTAAATTCGCGCCGTGGCGAGCAAACACTCTGGCGATCCCCTCGCCAATGCCCTGTGACGCGCCGGTAATCAATGCCGTTTTGCCCGTGAGTTTACCCATTTCAATGTTCTCCTTTTCAGTCTGTTGCAGCGCATAAGCGGTGCGTCTTATGCGCTACTCTCGTCTCCAGCGAAACTACGATGAAGTCTTACACTCCATTAACATTGAAAATACAGAAAAAACAAATAAGTGCTGCGGAACAGCTCACTAATTAGGGTAAATCTTACGTAAAAGTCCCTAGCTCCTGCCTAAAAGATTAATCAGCTCGCTGCTGCGCTCAATCATACGAAGCGACTCAACATCATTGAGCTGCACCATGCCAACAAACAGCAGATCGGTCACCGAGTTCTGCGCGGTTCGGGTGGACATGGACGAACTGCGCCATTCGGTCTCACCGGATACGGTATCCAGCGTGTAATCGGCCAGCCGCCGCAGCGGAGAATCCGTCAAAGAGGTGATCGCAATCACCGTCGCCCCCTGCTTACGCGCCGCTTCGGCGCAAAGCACGATCTCCTTTTTCGACCCGCTGTAGGAAATGGCTATTTGCACGTCCCCTTCTTGCAAGGCCTGAGCAATGGTTGCCTGCACATGGGTATCGACCTCGCAGGCCACGCGATAACCAATTTTCATCAGCTTGAAGGATAAATCCCGTCCTACCAGCGCCGAACCGCCGACGCCCGTAATCTGAATAAGCCGAGCCTTGCTGATCAGGTTAATCACCTGCTTCAGGCGATCGAAATCCATCAGACTACAGGTTTCCTCCAGCGCGAACATTTTTTCTCTGTTCAGCTTACGGGCAATCACCTCCAGGCTGTCTTCACTGGTAATCGTACTGTGCAGATGCAGCGCCGTGTCATGTTTCTTTTCCCGGTTGACGCTGTACTCCTCAATGAGCGCCATTCTGAGCTCGGTGAATCCCTTCGCGCCAAGTTTCTGGGCAAATTTCACAATACTGGACTGGCTGACTTCCAGCTGCTTCGCCAGATTGCGGGAAGAAACGGTTTTTAGCTCGCTGACATGGGCCAAAAGAAAGCTGGCAATTTTCTGTTCATTTTCCGTTAACTCTCCCTCTGCATTACGCATTTTCGCCAGATACAACATCGCTCTTCCGCTCCCGTCATCATGGAATCATTAATTCCAACGCACTGTTCGCAGGATAACACAACGCGGGTGAGAATTTGATAGCCCTCACAATATTTGTATTGCGATTCAATGATTCTATTGTAAATATTTTTATGGAATATATGATTCCTTGCGTCTTTCATAGCAACAAAAAACTACACACAGAAAAGGATAATCATAATGAAACGTACTCTGAAGTCCCTGGCAATCTTTACTCTCCTCGCAACCAGCGCCAGCCATGCCGCCGTGATCTACCAGGCCAATGACGGATCGAATATCGATCTCTACGGACGTCTCGGATTCAATATCTCTGACAAGAAATCAGGCGACACCTCGGGCGATTTTGACGCGCGTATCGGTTTCTCCGCCCGCCAGGCGATTAATGACAAGCTGGCCGTTATTGGTTTTACGCAGTATCAGGTAAATGCCGCAGAGTACGCGAACAACATCAGCGCGGAAAACCCGAATGACTTCACCGCGCGTTACGTCTGGGCAGGGATTGATTTTGCCGAATACGGCAAGCTGACCGGCGGGCGCGTGTCATCCGGCCTGATCATGTTCACGGATATCGGCGATGTGTTCGCCAGCTCCGATGTCGCAATGGCTCGCCAGGCAAACTTTGTTGACCCGACGGCAGTACAGGTTTTCCGTCAGGACGGCACCATTCAGTACCAGAACACATTCGGCAATTTTGATTTCTCTACCGCCTATATTCTGGGCAACAACACCTCCGATCTGGATTACGGTTATAATGCCGCCCTTCGCTATACGCTCGATATGGGCGATTTTGGCCGCCTCCAGCCGGTGATTGCCGGTCAGACAGAGAAAGCGAGCCATGACGATACATCCACGCTGTCGGATAATAATGTCGATAAGTACACCTTTTATGGCATCGGCACCCGCTACTACCTGGGCGATTTCATGTTCGGCCTGCTCTATGCCCAGGATAAAGTGACCTACCTCGACGGTTCTGCGGACAGCACCGATAAAGATTACGAAGCAACGCTGGTCTGGAACGTCAGCCCGGACTGGGCGTTACGTACCGGCTATCGCCATCTGAAAAATGAGGACGGCGACGGGCTGAAACTGCGCGATACCACCTTTGAAGCGCAGTACAAACTCACCGTTCGCAGTTCCATATTTGCGTCTTACTCCTGGCGTAATGGTGAAGAAGGGAAAAAACGGACGAACGGCAATGATGTCTCCTTCGGCGGCAGCAACCCGGCTGATGACTATTTCCACCTTGGCTTACGTTACGAATTCTGATTCCCCTTTTCCGGGAGAGTAAAAATGAAGAAATATTTTGTGTCCGCCGCAGCACTGTTGTTTTGCAGCCAGGCTTTTGCCGCTCCGCATCTCTTTATTGGCGATAACGTCAGCGTGCTGGCGGCCCGTTCGGCAAAAGTCAGTATTTTTAGTAAAGACGTGGCGCTGCCAGACGGCGCTCAAAAAATGGTAGTGAAGTTCGACAGTCCAGCAAATCCTGAATCGGTGAACAATAACCGGGGCCGCGTGACGTCTAACCCGTATATCATCTCGTTTAACGCTTCCGGCAATGTGGATCTGCAACTGTCTGCGGGAAAACCGCTGGACGAAAAAGAAGCCAGTCAGATGGCGCAAAAACCGGTATTCACCCTGACGGCGGCCGGGAAACCCGTACCGTTTGATATCAAAATTCTCGACCGTGACAGCATCACCGTGTTCACCGACCTGAGCGCCATCGTCAACGATGACAGCACGATGATACCTTCTCCGGCGCGCTCCGCTTCCCCGGCGGCGCCCGCCACTTCGCATGACCAGCTCTCCCAGCTACAGCAACTGTATCTGAAAGCTGACGACACCCAGAAAAAAGCATTCCTGAAATGGGCGCTAAACCTGTAAGGCTGTAAGTAATATGCAACTTGAAAATATGATTACCGAAGGTGTTAACCGCGCCTCTTTTGAGATTGACCGGGCTTCCACCCTCGATATGTGCCGCATCATTAATGATGAAGATAAAACGGTTCCACTCGCCGTGGAGCAGGTTCTGCCCGAGATCGCCGCGGCTATCGACATCATTTATGCGCAGGTCAGCGCTGGCGGGCGGCTGATTTATACCGGCGCCGGAACGTCCGGTCGCCTGGGTATCCTTGACGCCAGCGAATGCCCCCCGACCTATGGCGTGGAATCAGGTCTGGTTATCGGTTTGATCGCCGGTGGCGAGCGCGCGATACAGCATGCGATTGAAGGCGCGGAAGACAACCGCGAGCTTGGGGTCAACGACCTGAAAGCCCTCGCACTCAATGAAAAAGATGTGGTTGTGGGCATTGCGGCCAGCGGTCGCACGCCGTATGTAATTGCCGGTCTGGAATATGCCCGTACGCTCGGCTGCCGGACGGTCGGGATCTCCTGCAATCCGGGGAGCGCCGTAGCAAAGGCGGCGGAGCTTGCCATCACGCCCGTTGTCGGCGCCGAAGTGGTGAGCGGTTCTTCCCGTATGAAGGCGGGCACCGCGCAGAAGCTGATTCTCAACATGCTGTCCACCGGCCTGATGATTAAATCCGGCAAGGTGTTTGGCAACCTGATGGTGGATGTTGTCGCCACGAACGAAAAACTCAACGTGCGTCAGGTAAATATTGTGAAAAATGCGACAGGCTGCACCGGGCAACAGGCTGAAGCCGCGCTGATGGCCTGTGGCCGTCACTGCAAAACCGCTATCGTCATGCTACTGAAAAACCTCAACGCAACAGAAGCCAGTCTGCGTCTTGAGCAACATGGCGGCTTCATTCGCCAGGTACTGGAAGAGGAATAAAGCGAATGGCAAAAGAAATCAGTAATGATCTCCTGAATACGATTATCTCCCGGGTCGGTGGCCCGGGTAATATTGCCACCTGCGGGAACTGCATGACCCGTTTACGCCTGGCGGTACATGACAGCGATCGGGTCGATCCGGCGATTAAAACGCTCGAAGGCGTGAAAGGCGTGGTCCTCTCGAATAACCAGGTGCAGGTCATTTTTGGCCCCGGTAAAGCGCAGCGGGCGGCAGATGCCATGAATGCGCTACTGAGCGACAACAGCGGCGCCGTCACGCAGGCGGCAGATATCGCCGCCAAAACCAAAAGCCAGCTAAAAGCGAAACAAACCTCAGGCATTCAGCAATTCCTGTCGAAGTTCGCCACTATTTTTACGCCGCTCATTCCCGGTTTTATTGCTGCGGGTCTGCTGCTGGGGATTGCCACGCTGCTGGGTACGGTATTGCACGTTCCGGCCGATGCGCAAGGTATGCTTCCCGACGCCCTGAACTTTATGAAAGTGTTCAGTAAAGGGCTGTTTACCTTTCTGGTCATTCTTATTGGCTATAACGCCGCGCAGGCTTTCGGCGGCACCGGCGTTAACGGGGCGATCATCGCCTCGCTGTTCCTGTTGGGATACAACCCTGCCGCTACCACGGGCTATTTCTCCGGTATTGAGGACTTCTTTGGCCTGCCGATCGACCCGCGCGGCAACATTATCGGCGTACTGATCGCCGCCTGGGCCAGCGCGCGTATTGAGGGCTTTATCCGACGCTTTATGCCCGACGATCTGGACATGCTGTTGACCTCCATGTTAACCCTGCTGGTCACCGCCGCACTGGCCTACCTGATCATCATGCCGCTGGGCGGCTGGCTGTTCGAAGGGATGTCATGGCTCTTTATCCACCTCAACAGCAACCCGCTGGGCTGCGCCGTTCTGGCGGGTCTGTTTCTTGTTTCGGTGGTGTTTGGCGTCCATCAGGGCTTCATTCCCGTCTATCTGGCATTAATGAGTAGCCAGGGATTCAACAGCCTGTTCCCTATTCTTTCTATGGCGGGCGCAGGTCAGGTCGGCGCCGCACTGGCGCTCTACTGGCGAGCAGAAAAACACAGCGTGTTACGCAGCCAGGTTCGCGGGGCGATTATTCCCGGCTTACTCGGTGTTGGCGAACCGCTGATTTACGGCGTTACGCTGCCACGAATGAAACCGTTTATCACCGCCTGCCTCGGCGGCGCTGCCGGGGGGCTATTCATCGGCTTAGTGGCCTGGTCGGGTCTGCCGATGGGCTTAAACAGCGCCTTTGGTCCATCCGGTCTGGTGGCGCTGCCGTTAATGACGTCCGCGCAAGGTATTCTGCCCGCAATGGCGGTATATGCCGGAGGAATGCTGATTGCGTATCTTGGCGGATTTATTTTTACCGCTCTCTTTGGCTGCCGTAATGTGAATCTGGACTAATACCATGAAAATGACATTACTTTTTGCTTCCCTGCTGGCGCTCAGTTGCACTGCCAGCGCCGCGCCATTTCCGGTATTGACTGACGCCGCGCCGGAAAAAGCAGGATTTAATATTGAACGGCTTAACGCGCTGGATAACTGGATAGCGCAACAGGTTGATGCCGGTTATCCGAGCGTTAACCTGCTCATTATTAAAGACAGTCATATTGTTTATCGTAAGGCCTGGGGTCAGGCTAAAAAATATGACGGCAGCGTCCTGATGTCTCATCCCGTCAAGGCAACCACTGACACCCTGTACGACCTGGCATCAAATACAAAAATGTATGCCACGAACTTTGCCCTGCAAAAACTGATGTCAGAGGGCAAATTACAGCCGGACGATCTTATCTCGAAATATATTCCCGATTTTGGCGATCGTCCGGGGGATGCGATTAAAGGGAAAAGCACGTTACGCATTGCGGATTTGCTGCATCATTCCGGCGGTTTCCCTGCTGACCCGCAATACCCGAACCAGGCCGTCGCGGGCGAGTTGTATTCGCAGGATAAAGCCACCACGCTGGAGATGATCAAACGCACGCCGCTGGCGTACCGCCCCGGCACGAAACACATCTACAGCGATGTGGATTATATGCTGCTTGGGTTTATCGTGGAGTCCGTGACGGGCCAGCCGCTCGATCGTTATGTTGAAGAGAACCTCTATCGCCCGCTCGGTTTAACGCATACGGTCTTTAACCCGCTACAGAAAGGCTTCCGCCAACAGCAGATCGCCGCGACGGAACTGAACGGCAATACCCGGGATGGCGTGATTCATTTCCCCAATATCCGCACGACCACCCTATGGGGCCAGGTGCATGATGAAAAAGCATTCTACTCGATGGGCGGTGTTTCAGGACATGCAGGACTGTTTTCGAATACCGGCGATATTGCGGTACTGATGCAGACCATGCTGAATGGCGGAGGGTACGGTAACGTGACGCTGTTCAGCCCGGAAACCGTGAAAATGTTCACGCAATCCTCGCCGGAGGATGCCACGTTTGGTCTCGGCTGGCGCGTTAACGGCAATGCGTCCATGACGCCGACATTCGGCACGCTGGCCAGCGCGCAGGCATACGGCCATACCGGATGGACAGGGACGCTGACCGTTATCGACCCGGCCAATCAGATGGCGATTGTGATGCTGAGCAACAAACCGCACTCACCCGTCGCCGACCCGCAAAAGAACCCGAATATGTTTAACAGCGGGCTGATGCCGATAGCCACATACGGTTGGGTGGTGGATCAAATATACGCGGCGCTAAAACATGAGTAACCGATAAGGCGGGACTACCGGGGGCGTTTCGCTTGCCCGGCCTACAAAAAGTCTCTGTAGGCCGGGTAAAACGACGCCGCCATCCGGCAAAAGAAATTACAGCGCCATCAATCTGTCCAGAGACGGTGCGAAGTAATAGCCGCCCGTCACTGGCTTCGTGAAGCGCAGCATGGCGTCACGCTTCCCGTCGGTATCGCCAAACATGCTCAGCAACTGCTGCTCAATATTGTACAGACGCGCGCAGTAAGCGCAGAAATAGAGGCCGTGGGTGCCGCTGGCCGTACCGTATGGCAGGCTCTGGCGCACAATTTTCAGCCCTTTGCCGTCCTCTTTCAGATCCACGCGGGTCAGGTGAGACGTGACCGGACGGTCATCGCCATCGATCTCTTCGTTGGCTTCTTTAGTACGACCAATCATCATCTCCTGGTCGTGAACGCTCATGCGGTTGAGCTGCGTCAGGTTGTGTTCCCAACGCTGAACGAACACGTAGCTGCCGCCCGCACCCACGCCGTCTTTGATGACCGCGACTTCGCGGCGAACCTCTTCTCCCGCCGGGTTTTCCGTCCCGTCAACGAAGCCGCTGAGATCGCGTTCTTCCACCCAACGGAAACCGTGGACTTCTTCCTGCACCTCGATGCACTCGCCAAAAGCCGCCATTGCCGCCTGCGCGACAGAGAAGTTCACGTCGTGACGCAGTGAAAGAATGTGGATCAGCACATCGTACTGGGTTGCTGGCGCCAGACCTTTACCGTAAGGGATAAAATCTTTCAGCTCTTCAGCCCCAACGCCGCCGCTCAGGGCGCGCCAGGTGTTGTTGCCAAATGCGACAACCGCGCCCAGATGCGCGTCAGGGAATTTCGCTTCGAAGGTTGCCAGTTTATCGGCAAACGCTTTGCTGGCCGCACGCAGGGCATCGACATCCCCTTTTACATTGGCTTCAATCCAAATCGCCGCGCGGCAGTGTTCTGGCAAAATGCCACTTTGAACCTGAGACATTGTTCCTCCTGAAAAATAAGAATGCCACGGCTGCGTGGCATTGATGGGCGTATTGTACCCGTTTTTTCAGCGAGGCGGTTTGTTCAGACGCAAATTAACGGCGCCAGATGATTTTGCTCACTTTCCAGTTCTTCAGCGTGTCGTCAGGAGGCATTAACCCTTCCGGGCCGTTCCACTCGCCGGAGAACAGATAGCTAATATGTTGACTGTCTTGTGCTTTACACTCGACCGACGCGCTGTCATCGCCCGTCGCTTTCTGGCAGTTACCGAAGGCTTTACTGTAAAGGTCGCTAAACGGCGTACCGATTTCAACGCCTGCATGCGATGGAATATCGCTGTCCAGCACATCAATACGGCTGATGGTTCCCTGGTCGCCATTGATAACCAGCGCAACCTTGTCCTCTTTCATCGCTTCAAAAAAACGCACCACGTTGCCGTTCTGGGTTTTCATTCCGCTACGCAGGCGATAGCCGCCATCCAGCGCGTCAGTAATCGCTTTTTCATCCAGCGGCGTGGACGCAGTTAATGCCCCAACGCCCTGCTCAGTGACCTCTGTCGACGAGCCAAACCAGTTCCACGGATTCGCAGCAGACCAGTTCACCGACGAGAGGGTTGAACAGCCGCTCAGCACCAGCGGCATTGCGCATAAAATCAAACGCAGCGATTTCATCTCACTTCCTTTCTTTATTAATCAACGTTGTTTGGAGTCCGGTTTCGCCAAAAAGTGCCGTTATTCTTTTACCGGTGCAAAGCAGGCGCGTAAACGACGGTTAGAGAGCAACCAGATAAGCGCGACAATATCGGCCACCACCAGCGCCAGCCCGATGCCGTTTACCGGTTCACCGTACAGCCACAGCACCGGTTGCCAGCAGAGCAGAACGCCCTGCGCCAGAATCAACAAGCCGCGCAGCCCGCGCCACAGCACCGGGAAAGCGTCGCGCCGCCCGCTCAGTAAAAACGCCAGTACCGCCGGGACGCCGGGCAACAACCCCAGCCAGAACGTATCGTGATCGGGATAAAACAGATTCAGCAGCGTATCGCCCTGCTCGCGGGAGGAGCCAGCAATCACAAACAGCACCCAGGTACGCGCCTGAAGCAGCAGCACGCACCAGAACAGAAAAGGCAGGCGCAAGCGCCCATGACCGTCGTAGTCAGCAGGATGAAACTCAGTACTCTTCATCTTCAATCAGACGCTTGCCCAGACTTAACGCGTCCGAATGTTCATAACCCAGGCGCTCGTACATGCCCAGTACAATGTCGTTGTCTTCCCGCACCATGATTTGGATTTTCGGGCAGCCGCGAGCAATGAGCTTTTTCTCCAGCCGGTTCAACAGCGCGTTGGCGATGCCACGACCGCGAAACTCCGGGTGTACGCCAAGATAATAGGCAGAACCCCGATGGCCGTCATAGCCGCCCATGACCGTACCGACCACCTCGCCATTCACCTCAGCGACCAGGAACAAGCTGACGTCATGGTTCAGCTTACGTTCGATATCCATTTCAGGATCGTTCCACGGACGCAGCAAATCGCAGCGCTCCCAGAGGGTGATCACCTCTTCGAAATCTTCCTGGCGAAAAACGCGTATCTCCATGGTATTGAGACCCTTTTCAAGGTTAAAACTCCGATTATGGCGCGAACGACTGATTTAGCCAATATCTGACGCGAAACGGCGAAAAAAATGGCATAATGACGGATTGTCACGTATTGAAATGAAAAGTAAAACAATTCTCATCACGAACAGTCGTAACGGATTACGCGATACGATATAACATCTGGAACTCAATTTTCACAACTCAGGCTGTATGAGCACTTTTAAACCCTTAAAAACTCTCACATCGCGCCGCCAGGTGCTGAAAGCCGGGCTGGCGGCTCTGACGCTGTCGGGCATGTCGCACGCCATCGCTAAAGAAGAAGCGCTAAAGACCAGTAATGGTCACAGCAAACCGAAGGCCAAAAAAGCAGGCGCCAGACGCATTGTTGTTCTCGATCCCGGCCACGGCGGTATCGACACCGGCGCGATTGGTCGCAACGGCTCGAAGGAAAAACACGTCGTGCTGGAGATCGCCAAAAACGTGCGCGCGATTTTGCGCAACCAGGGGATTGATGCGCGCCTGACACGCACGGGCGACACCTTTATTCCCCTGTACGATCGCGTGGAAATCGCCCACAAGCACGGCGCGGATCTGTTTATGTCCATCCACGCAGATGGCTTTACCAACCCCAGCGCCGCAGGAGCCTCGGTGTTTGCGCTTTCTAATCGCGGCGCCAGTAGCGCCATGGCGAAATACCTCTCCGACCGTGAAAACCGCGCCGATGAAGTCGCGGGGAAAAAAGCGACCGATAAAGATCATCTGTTGCAGCAGGTATTGTTCGATCTGGTGCAAACCGACACCATCAAAAACAGCCTGACGCTGGGATCGCATATTCTTAAGAAGATCAAGCCAGTGCATCGTCTGCACAGTCGCAATACGGAACAGGCGGCGTTTGTGGTGCTAAAATCACCGTCAATTCCCTCCGTACTGGTAGAAACCTCATTTATCACCAACCCGGAAGAGGAGCGTCTGTTAGGCACCACCGCATTCCGGCAGAAAATCGCCACCGCGATAGCCAATGGCGTGATCAGTTATTTCCACTGGTTTGATAACCAGAAAGCACACTCGAAGAAACGGTAATCATGAAACCCGATGCACAACGCGTAAAACAGTTCCTGCTCAGCCTTCAGGATGATATTTGCCAGCAGTTAGCCGCCGTTGATGGCGCTGATTTTGTTGAAGATAGCTGGCAGCGCGACGCGGGTGGCGGCGGGCGCAGCCGGGTACTGCGTAACGGCGGTGTCTTTGAGCAGGCTGGGGTAAATTTCTCCCATGTTCACGGCGACGCAATGCCCGCCTCCGCGACGGCACACCGCCCGGAGCTGGCAGGGCGCAGTTTTGAAGCGATGGGCGTGTCGCTGGTGGTGCATCCGTTGAATCCGTACATTCCAACCAGCCATGCCAATGTTCGTTTTTTTATTGCGGAGAAGCCCGGCGCGGAGCCGGTCTGGTGGTTTGGCGGCGGTTTCGACCTGACGCCCTATTACGCGTTTGAAGAGGATGCCATTCACTGGCACCGCACGGCGCGGGATCTGTGCCAGCCCTACGGCGAGGACGTCTATCCGCGCTATAAAAAATGGTGCGACGATTACTTTTTCCTGAAGCATCGCGATGAGCAGCGCGGCATTGGCGGGCTTTTCTTCGACGATCTGAACACGCCGGATTTCGACAGCTGCTTTCGCTTTATGCAGGCGGTAGGCAAAGGCTATACCGATGCTTTTCTGCCAATTGTCGAGCGGCGTAAAGCAATGGCCTGGGGCGAGCGCGAGCGTCATTTCCAGCTTTATCGCCGGGGCCGCTATGTGGAGTTTAATCTGGTGTGGGATCGCGGCACGCTGTTTGGCCTGCAAACGGGCGGACGCACCGAGTCCATTTTGATGTCGATGCCGCCGCTGGTGCGCTGGGAGTACGACTGGCAGCCGGAAGAAGGCAGCCCGGAAGCGGCGCTGAGCGAATTTATCAAAGTCCGCGACTGGGTGTAATTTACCTGGCCGCGTTTTTGCCTGATGACGGCTAACGCCTTATCCGGCCTACAACTACAACGGTAGCGCCCCGTAGGCCGGATAAGACGCAAAGCGTCGCATCCGGCACAATAATGTCATCACATCCACTGGCGCATACGCTGATGCAGCGTCAGCGACGGTTTTTCGGCAAACAGCTGCTGGTAATCGGTCGCGAACTGCCCCAGATGCCAGAACCCCCACTGCATTGCCGCCTCTTTGACCGTCGAACTTTGCGACCACGGACTGATCAGCTCCCTTCGCACCGCGTTTAATCGAATCCGCTTCAGCCACGCGTTCGGGCCAATCCCCAGAATCGCGTGAAACGCGTTTTGCAACGTGCGGCGGCTGACGTGCAGCTGATTGCACAGATCGAGCACCGTCAGCGGCTCCGACATATTCTCCAGCACGTATTCCCGCGCGCGGGACAGCAATTTTCGATAGCTCTGATGGCTGACGCTTTCTGCCGTTATAATCGGCTGCGCTTCTTCCAGCATCGTCCCCATCGCCAGCAGCAGGTTATCCCCCAGCACTTTACGCACCGCATGCTGATGCAGGTTTTCCGGGTTCTCGCTGAACGTCGCCAGCGCCTGCTGGACAAAGCCCCACAGCGCCGCTTTATGCTGCTCTTTCACCTCCAGCGCAGACTGGTTACGCAGCATATGCAGCACCCTTTCCGGGTGATGCAGGAAATTGGCCTGCCGGGTAAGCACCTCCTCCGAGATAACCACGCCAAGGATGGTGTAATCATCCGGCGTACTCAGCTCAAACTCCGTCCCGCCAGGACGGGTGGCGATCTCCGCGCTGCCAATGCACTGCGTGCCGATAAAACCTTGCTCGCCGCGCGTTGCCGGAATACCGAACCAGAAGGAGTTCGGCCAGACCAGGCAAGACTGACGCAGCGCCAGACCGGTGTACTCACGGAACACCTGAATTTCATCCAGCAGGATTTCCGTGAATTCCCCATGAAATTTACCGGGATGCAGCTGATCGTAAATCTGCTGCCAGGCGGTTATCGTCAGGGCGTGCTCATAGACGTCCGTTGTCAGCCGCTGGTGAACATTATCCACCTCAACCAGAGGCGTAAGTTTAACGTCTTCGGGTAACGCTTCATGATAAAGATGGTGCAAGTTTGCTGTACGAGTCTTTTTCATGATCTTCAAAGCCGGGGCGCAACGTCCCCGGCACCTCCGACAGGTTATACTTTCTTCAGACGATAGCGACTACTGCGTTTACGTAACGCCCCGTCAGAAAAGAGTTGCTCCAGCGCATTTCTGGCGCGCTCCAGTGACCAGCCAAAATGCGCGGCCACCTCCCCTGCCGTCATTCCCTGACGTACTGATGCTAATAACGCCAACAGCGCTTCTGAGGATTCAGAGGTAACAGGCGCATCTGGCGTCTTTCCGACTTTCGTTGGCTGGCGCTTAAAGCCGCCGATCAGCCACTGGGTGTCGTCTTCCGGCCGCCCAATTTCTTTGCGGCTGATAACACGGCCCGTGCGTTGTGCTGCGGCGCTTCCGGCATCCAGCGCCGCGCGACACGCCGCCAGATCGCCCTCCACCACCAGCGTCAGCCTGCCGGGATCGAGCACTTCGTGGCTGAGCAATCGCACATTGGCGGCTTTCAGCATGGCGTCCGCCGCATCAACGGCGGCAACCATGCCATCCACTTCCAGTAATCCCAGTGCATTGATCATCGCTACCTCTCTTACGCGCGCTGGACGGGATTACGGGCAATATCCAGAACGGCATCGGTAAAGGCGTTGCAGGCGGCTTTACAGGCGGCCTGGCTCCCCGTTAAAAACGCCGCAGAGTAGTTGGTTTCTGACGGCGGCGGCACGTAGGTCACCAGTTGAACATCGGCGGATTTCATCGCCGCATCAATGCCAAACGTCGCTTCCAGCGGCGGCGCCACCAGATAGGCGATAGGATCGCCCAGCGCGATGCCTGAGGTTGATGAGAGATAAGACCCGGTACGCGAAACCACATGCGCCAGGAATGCAGTATCTTCCGCATCGTTGGCCCACTGGAACGCTGCGCCGCCTTCAATATGCGCCACCATCGCATCCAGACCCGCCCGCACTTCCGCCGGGTTCGGGCCGCCCAACATAATCAAAACTTCACCGGCCGTCGGCGACGGCCCGTGGGCCGCTCCGGCATACAGTGAACGGCCATACACCACTTCCACCATCGCCTGTTTTGTCGCTTCGTCTGCCGCAATATATGTTACGTCATCAGAGTCTGCCGTGATGAGACCGAGGCTACGTATATGTGACGGTAATTTAAGCTCACGCGCGAAACCGTCATTCACCGAGGCAATCACGCGCATTGCGGTGACCGACGGTCGAATCAAATCTAATGCTGGCATGTTGCCTCCTTAACGGGTCATATTGATGCCGGATGCTTTCTGCTCCAGCATACGTTTCGCCAAATCCACAATTACCGCTGCGGCTTCAACCGGCGGCGTGCCGCCCTGGTGAATATTCGAAATACAGGTACGATCCGCTTCAACGGTGGTTGCCACCCGTGGTGAGTAAACCGCATAGCAGGAGAGGCTTTCCGACTGGCCTAAGCCAGGACGCTCGCCCACCAGCAGAATCACCACTTTCGCGCCGAGAATTTCGCCGATCTGATCTTCAATCTTCACGCGGCCATAGCGTACAAAGAACGGCGTCCCGACTTTCAGCCCCGCCTGTTTCAGGCCAGAGAGCAGCGGCGGCAGGATCTCTTCATAGTTGGCGGTAATCGCATCCGTCGATAAACCATCGGAAATCACCACCTGGACATCCGGGCTGGCGACACACTGCGCTTTCAGCGCGTCAATGGCCTCCTGGCTCAGACGACGCCCCATATCCGGGCGGGTCAGGTAGAGGTTTTTGTCGCTGATTTCCGAACGCACTTCCAGCAGCCCCTGTGCTTTCACCCACTCTTCCGGCACCTCTTTCAGGACGGTATCTTTCGAACGCGAGTGATCCGCCAGGAAGCGCAACAGCGCCAGGGTGCGCGGACGTGGGCCAGCGCGACCGGTACACACGCGCGCAGCGGTGCTGCGGCGCAGTTCGGCCAACACATCCGCGCGATGCGGATTCTCCACGCCTACCCAGGCTTTCGCCTCAGCCGAACCTAAATCCAGCGCGCAGCTTTCCGCCGCTGAAGGCGCTGAAGGTGCGGCACATTGTTTAGCGCTACAGGCTGGCGCGGATTCTGCGGGGGCCTGCGGCTGCGACTCGCCCATTGACGCCATTACACTGCGTACAATTTCTTCAATCTGTTTTTGATCCATCGTATGTCATCCCCGCGTCATCAGAAGAACAGTGACGGATCGCCCGCCCGCTTGGTCAGGCGACCGTTTTCCATAATGCCCATCGTTTCCAGCCAGCGCTCAAACTCCGGTGACGGACGCAGGTTGAGTAACTGACGTACCGTTGCGGTATCGTGGAATGCGGTGGTCTGGTAGTTGAGCATGATGTCGTCGCCGAGCGGCATGCCCATAATGTAGTTACAGCCTGCGGTGGCGAGCAGAATCATCAGGTTTTCGTTGAGGTTCTGATCGGCGTCGGCGTGGTTGGTGTAACAGCAATCGCAGCCCATTGAGATGCCGCTCAGCTTGCCCATAAAGTGATCTTCCAGACCAGCGCGAATAATCTGCCGGTCGTTGTAGAGATACTCCGGCCCGATAAAACCGACCACCGTATTCACCAGGAACGGATCGTAGTGCCGCGCCAGGCCGTAGTTACGCGCTTCCATCGTCACCTGGTCGGCGCCGAAGTTGGCTCCAGCCGAAAGCGCAGAACCCTGCCCGGTTTCAAAGTACAGGCAGTTTTCCCCGGCGATACGGTTGAACTCCGCGCCGACCGCACGCGCCTCATCCAGCATCGCCAGCTCCACGCCGAACTCTTTTAATCCTTTTTCGCTGCCGCAAATACTCTGGAAAATCAGCCCGCCCGGCGCGCCGCGACGAATGGCTTCAATCTGAGTGGTGACGTGCGCCAGCACGCAGCCCTGCGTCGGAATATTGAACTTGTCGATCACCCCGTACACGGTATCCAGCACGCGGCTTAAGTTTTCCACGTCGTCCGTTACCGGGTTAACGCCAATCACCGCATCGCCCGCCCCGAAAGAGAGCCCTTCATAGATTTGCGCGGCGATACTCTGTACATCGTCACGGGTATCGTTCGGCTGCAAACGGCAGCTAAAGGTGCCCGGAATACCGATGGTGGTGTTGGCCTTTTTGATCACCGGTATTTTCTTGCCACCGTAGATCAGGTCGGCGTTGGAGCAGATCTTCGCGACCGCCGCCACCACTTCCGAAGTCAGCCCTTTACGCGTAAACGCAATGTCATCGACGGACGTTTCATCACTCAGCACATATTCGCGCAGCTCACTGATGCTCCAGTTTTTAATGCGGTTATAGGCCGTTTCATTGACGTCGTCCTGAATCAGACGCGTCACGCAGTCCTCTTCATAGGAAATCACCGGGTTGTTGCGAATATCCGCCACCGACATTTCCGACAACACCTGTTTCGCGGCAACGCGCTCCTGTGAGCTTTCAGCCGCAACACCTGCCAGCACATCCCCCGAACGCAGTTCGTTGGCTTTTGCCAGCACCTCTTTTACATCCTTAAACTGATAAACATTGCCGAACAATGTGGTCTTTAGTTTCATAAGTCGTTCCCTCAGGAAGGAAATGCGAGTGATTTCACCGTCACCGGCACAACCGATCCGCCAAAAAGAGGCGTACCAATGTCGATATAGTCCCCCGCCCGGACGCTCACTTCGTCAATGACCGCCAGCGGGTGTTGCTGTAACTGTGGGCGCAATAACATGCCCAGGGCTTTGCCAAAGTCCTGCTCGGCCACCACCAGCAGGGGATGCGGATTGGGAAAACGCGCGGTAAACGCCAGCAGCGCGTCGATGACCGTGAGTAATGCCGCGTAGCGCACCGGAAGCCGGGCGGGAAGCGCCAGCACGTATGCGTCAGTGCCAGGGTCGAGATCGAGCTGAGTCAGCGCCTGTTCCCAGGCGGCCACCAGTTCGTTTTCATCTTGTGGAATAGCCACCGGCAGGTTGCGCAGCGGAAGCGCAACCCCCTCCAGCCAGATGGTGCTGCCGGACAGCGACAGCGTGTGCGCCCCCGCGCCAATCACCGTGGCGCGCACGGTTTGCGTCGGGAACTGCACGTTCATCTCACGCAGGCGCGGGTGCTCATGCAGCGCCGTCGCCAGCAGCGGGCCGACATCAGAAAAGCAGAACGGATCGGCAGGCTGATTGCGGTAGCACTCCCCGACGCCGCCGGAAAGGGTGATCACCTCCGGTTTCACCCCTGCGGGCAGTAATCCGGTTTGCATCAGCGCCTGCGCCAGCGGCGAAGGCTCGCCGTCAATGATTTCGACAATCAAATCCGCCATCCGCCGCACGACCTGCGCCAGCTGTGTGGCATTGAGCGAGCGGGCGTCAGTGCCCGCGCCGAACACCGCCTCAACGATCATCTGCCCCGGTTTATGCGCATGCACCACCCGCCCCTGACCGTCCGTTTCCAGCAATCTGCCGCCCACGTTCAGACAGGCGGAGCCGCTCACTTTTCCGGCGTCAAACAGAACATAGTTCGAAGTGCCGCCGCCGATGTCGATGTTGAGCACGCGACACAAACGCTGTTCAGACAGGGTCTGCGCCCCCGCGCCGTGCCCGGCAATCACCGATTCCAGATGCGGCCCGGCGCTGGCGACGACAAAATCGCCGAGAGACTGCGACAGCGCCATCACTGCCGGACGCGCATTGCGGGTTTTCGCGCTTTCGCCGGTAATGATGATCGCCCCGGAATCCACCGTCTCCGGCGCAATCCCCGCCGCCTGATACTGAGCCAGAATCAGCGCCTTAAGTTCGGCCTCTTTCAATCCGCCCTGCTTATCCACAGGGGTAAAAAAGACCGGGCTTTGCCAGCTAATTTCACGTTTGATAAATTCGTAGCGCGGCACCTGCGACACTGCCGCACGGTTAACCAGCTCAAGGCGTGAGAAGATCACCTGAGTGGTGGTGGTGCCGATATCGATACCGACGCTCAGTAGCTGGCGAGTGTTCACGACTGCGCCTCCACTTCCGTTTCTGCCGGAACATCTTCATCTTTGGGCACCAGCATCATCGCCACGCCAATCGCCGTCACGCCGCCGATCAGCTTGCCGACAATCATCGGGAAGATCATCGCGTTCATGTTGGCGGCCGCAAAGCCTAAGTGGTCGCCCAGCGCAAAGGCAGCGGAGACCGCGAAGGCGCAGTTGATCACTTTGCCGCGGGTATCCATCTGTTTCATCATGCCGAACATCGGAATATTGTTCGCCAGCGTCGCTACCATGCCGCCTGCCGCCATATTGTTGATTTTTAACAGGCCGCCAACGCGCATCAGCGGTTTTTCAAACCAGCGGGTCAGCAGAAGCACCATCGGATAGGCGCCGAGCAGAACGCAGGAGATAGAGCCGATCACTTCAATGGCGCGCATCACTTCGCCAGGCTGGTCGCCAGGGGACATGAAGATCGGGTCGAGGCCTGGGATCAGCTCCCATCCCAGCAGGAATTTAATCACCGCAGCCGCCAGACCAATGGTGATCAACGCCACCAGGAATTTAGCGAAGATCTGGAAACCGCTGATCATTTTCTCCGGGATAAATTTCAGCCCCAGCGCAACCAGCACCGCGACGATGATCACCGGGATCATGTTCATCAGGATCAGCGCGAAGGTGAACTCCACCGGTTGCCCGTTGATCTCCACGCCGGAGTACATCGCCACTAAACCACCGGCGATACAGCCAATGGGAATGGTAACAATCCCCGCCAGCACGCCCAGCGCCAGGTAGCGGCGGTCAGACGGCTCGATAATGCCGAGCGCCACCGGAATGGAGAAGACGATCGTCGGCCCCATCATCGCCCCCAGGATCAGACCGGAGTACAGCCATGCCGCCACATCGCCGCCCGCCAGTTCTTTGGCGAGGAAGAAGCCGCCCATATCGCAGGCCAGCAGCGTTCCGGCGAACATCGACGGGTTCGCGCCGAGCATTTCATACAGCGGGATAATCACCGGCCCGAGCAGCTTCGCCAGCACCGGCGCCAGGGCGGTCATACCGACCATCGCCAGCCCCAGCGCGCCCATCGCCATAAAACCTTCTTCAAACTGACCGCCCGACCCCTCGATGCTCTTACCGAATTTACCGAGAAAACGCGCCGAACCGCCAAACTGCGACAGGATCCTGTCCACGGCGGCAATCAGCATAAAGAACATCATGATGTACATGATGATTTCATTAATTCCCATAGCCCTATCTCCATTTGCCAGGTGTTTCATAGGCCTGATAAGCGCAGCGCCATCAGGCAATAGTGCCGCGTTTTTGCCGGATGGCGGCGCGAACGCCTTATCCGGCCTACATCCTGGTATGCTTTATTGTGCCGCCGCGTACAGGTCGATAATCTGTTCCTGTGTGGCGGTTCGTGGGTTACTGCGAATACAAATATCTTCCAGCGCGCCTTGCGCCCACGCGCTGTAATGCGCGGACGTCGCGCCAACGTCGGCGAGGCGTTTTGTCAGCCCGGTTTCAATAATCAGTTCGCTAACTGCGCCGATCGCGTCGCGATCGTCCGCTTTCTTGTTGAGTAACGCCCGGCCGATATGGCTGAACCGTTCGCGACACACCATGCGGTTAAATCCCATCACCGTCGGCAGCAACATACTGTTCGCCTGGCCATGCGGAATATGCAGCGTCGCGCCCGGCTGGTGCGCCATCGCATGACACAGCCCCAGCCCCGCGCTGGAAAAGGCCATCCCCGCCATGCAGGACGCCAGCAGCATGTTTTCCCGCGCCGCCATGTCGTGCCCGTTCCCCACCGCTTTCGGTAGCGACTTGCCGATCATCGCAATAGCGCCAATCGCCAGGCTGTCGGTAAACGGCGTGGCATTCAGAGCGCTATACGCCTCAACCGCATGGGTCAACGCGTCAATCCCGGTCATCGCCGTTACGTGAGAAGGCACCCCTTCCGTCAGCGCCGCATCCAGAATGGCGACGTCCGGCATCAGCGAGGCATGCGCCAGAACCTGCTTGCGCCCGCTTACCGCATCAATAATCACCGTCACGTTGGTGGTTTCCGACCCCGTACCCGCCGTTGTCGGCACGGCAATCAGCGGCAGACGCGGGCGCAGTACGCTCTGCGCCGTCATATCCGCCAGCGTCTGCCCTGGGTTGGTAAAGAGCAGCGCTACGGCTTTTGCCGCATCCAGCACCGAGCCGCCGCCAAACGCCACCACGCCGTCACATTTTGATTCGCGCAGCTGCGCGACCGCCGCGCAAACGTCAGTGATGGAAGGTTCTCCCACCGGGCAGGGCCAGATGCTCATCGCCACGCCTTTCATCGCCAGACTCCGTTCAAGCCCGGCGGTCATCCCTGCCTGATGCAGAAAACTGTCAACCATGACAAACAGATGCGTCAGCCCGCGCGTTTGCGCTTCCTGCCCGCAGGCGCTAAGCGCCCCCAGGCCGCACAGCGTGACGGGCGGAACGCTGAACGTTTTTATCCGTTGCAGATTCAGGGTATCGAATGCCTGAAAGAGCGCGGTCTGCAATTCACTTTGCATAGATCCCCTCCGCTTTTTCTTTCCCGCTGTTGGCAATCGCCAGCGGCGTCATAAACAGGCTGTGTTCAGGTAAATGCACCCGCAGTTCCGGGAAGCGTTTACGGAATAGTTCATCCACGCCCGGTTGCATACAGGAGCCGCCCGCCAGCCACAGATCGGCTATACCTTGCCCTTCGATATGCCGGGCAACAATCTCCGCCATCTTTTCGTATACCGGTTTTACCACCGGCCAAATCTCCCGGGCGTTGCTGCGCTTGAACTGCTCAGCGTCTTCCAGTTCGATGCGGCGGTTTCCGGCCAGCGTCAGGGAAATATGGTGTCCGCCGGTCGCTTCATCAGCGGAGTAAGTCACCTTGCCCTGCTTCACAATGGCGATCCCCGTCGTACCGCCGCCGATATCCACCACGCCCGCGTTATCCAGTCGCAGCAGATCCGCCACAGCGGTCGGCTCATCCAGCACATGACTGACCTCCAGCCCGGCGGATTCCAGAACATTGATGGAGATACGCGGGTCGGTGCCTGGCGGAAATGAGGTCGCCGCGTGGGTGAACTGGCAGCCAAGCTGGCGTTCGAGCGTGTCGAGATGGCGACGCACGATGGTGACGGCGCCGAAGAAGTCCCAGACGATGCCGTCACGCACGACGTCAGCCCAGTCCAGACAAACGGCGACTGGCTGCGCGTCGCGGTCGACAACCATCGACACCACATCGCACGTCCCTAAATCAATACCCAGCCACAGCGGCGAATCGCTGGCGACGGGATGCTGATTACACAGCTCAGCGGCTTTCTGGAGTCTCGGCGTCAGCCAACGTTGTTCATCGTGCGCCATCTCTTTTCTCCTTATAGACAGTCTGCTGGGCCGGAATCAGACAATGCGAAACGCATCCACCAACACGCAGCGACGCAGACGCACGAAGGTGCGCGCGCTGGTCACCCCTTCCCCGGTTGGCGTAGTAATGGTCATGGTGGTCCAGCCTTCGCCGCCCAGACCCAGCCCGGCGATACACGGCCCGTTCTTGACGAAGATGCTGGTATCAATGGCGTTTGCCATCCGGTTCATGTTGTCGATGTTGCGCGAGTGCATCGCCGCCGTATGGTGGCAACCGCCTTCCAGCGTGACCGCCAGCTCAATGGCCTCTTCTACGTTGGCAACCCGCACCACCGGCAGTACCGGCATCATCAGTTCCGTGACTGCGAACGGGTGCGTGGCAGGCGTTTCCACAAACAGCAAGCGCGTTTGCTCCGGCACCGTCAGCCCAATCGCGGCGGCGATTTTGGCGGCGTCACGCCCAACCCAGTCGCGGCTGACCGTTCCTTTGCCACGCTCGTCGATATTTTTCAGCAATACCGGCTGAAGCTGTTCGGCCTGTGCGGCGGTGAGTTTCACCGCATGCTGCCCTTCCATCAGGCGCATCAGTTCATCGGCAACGCTATCGACAACAATCAGCACCTTCTCGTCGGCGCAAATGATGTTGTTATCGAAGGATGCGCCTTTGACGATGGACTGCGCGGCACGCGCCAGGTCAGCGGTTTCATCCACCACCACCGGCGGGTTCCCGGCGCCTGCGGCAATCAGACGTTTGTTGGTGTGTTTACGCGCGGCCTCAACGACCGCTTCGCCGCCGGTCACCACCAGCAGGCCGATACCGGGATATTTAAAGAGGCGCTGGGCGGTTTCGATATCCGGGTTCGCAACGGTCACCAGCAGGTTAGCCGGGCCGCCTGCGGCAACAACCGCCTGGTTAAGCAGCGTAATGGCGCGCTGAGAAACCTTTTTCGCCGCCGGATGCGGCGCAAAGATCACGCTGTTGCCTGCGGCAATCAGGCTAATGGCGTTGTTAATCACGGTTGCCGCCGGATTGGTGGACGGCGTGACCGACGCCACAACCCCCCACGGCGCATTTTCAATTAAGGTCAGACCGTTATCGCCGGTCAGTACCTGCGGCGAGAGGCATTCCACGCCCGGCGTACCGCGCGCCTGCGCCACGTTTTTCGCTAATTTATCTTCGACGCGTCCCATGCCGGTTTCTGACACGGCAAGTTCCGCCAGTTCTCTGGCGTGCTTTTCACCCGCCTCACGTATCGCATGAATAGCGAGCTGGCGCATGGCCACGCTCTTCAGCCCCTGCTGAGCCACTTTCGCTGCGGCAACGGCGTCATCCAGGGAGGCAAAGACGCCCATTTCATGAACGGCGGCGGCAGGTTGACTGCTGTCTTTCATTTTCAGCAATACCGCTTTTACCACCTGTTCAATATCCTGTTGATTCATGATGTTCAGTCCTATTTATGGAAAACGACTTTCCCGCCAGCCACCACTTCATCGACAATACCAATCACGCACAGATCGACAGGTGAGGATTCGCTCCGATGCGCCTGGCGGGCAGAACTGCCGCTAACCAGCAGCACCCACTCCCCGGTTCCCGCCCCAATGCTGTCGATTGCAACGGCGCACTGCCCGTCGGGATTCCCTTCGGCATCAATCATTTTCACCATCAGCAATTTGTCATGCGCGAGTCCTTCATGGCGCACCGTACAAACAATTTGTCCTGTGACGACTGCCAGCTTCATACCCGCCTCCATGTGTTGTGTGTTGCGTGCCGAAACTGTAGGCCGGATAAGCGAGGCGCCATCCGGCATCGATGCCATCTCATTGCCGGATGGCGACGCGTTTGCGTCTTCTCCGGCCTACACGATCAGACGTAGCCATCCAGCTTAGATATTGCTGTCACCTTTGAAGCTGATCGGGAACACCTCTTCCAGATCGCCGTGCGGGCGCGGAATGACGTGTACGGAAACCAGTTCGCCAATACGCTGCGCCGCTGCGGCGCCGGCATCAGTAGCGGCTTTGCACGCTGCCACATCGCCACGCACCATCGCGGTGACCAGACCGCCGCCAATCTGCTTCACGCCAACCAGTTTCACGCGTGCTGCTTTAACCATCGCATCAGAGGCCTCAATCAGTGCAACCAGGCCCCGGGTTTCAATCATTCCTAATGCTTCCATTGTGTTTTCCTCTTCGGTAAGGGGGTCCAGACGGGACCTTTATACAACCAGTGTTTGCGAGTCGAGTTCACGACTCACGTCAGTCTGGCGCGGCACTGCTGCCACCAACGCCAGTTCGATAATTTCCTGTACGCTACAGCCTCGGGAGAGATCGTGAAGCGGTGCGGCAAGCCCCTGAATCAGCGGCCCAACGGCGCGATATCCTCCCAGACGCTGGGCGATTTTGTAGCCAATGTTGCCCGCTTCCAGTGACGGAAAGACCATCACATTGGCTTTGCCCTGTAACGGACTGGCGGGCGCTTTTTGCGCGGCGACGTCCGGGACAAAAGCGGCGTCGAACTGCAACTCGCCGTCAACAATCAAATCCGGCGCGCGCTCGCGAACGATCTCTGTCGCCTGCTGCACATTGGCGACATTGGGGTGACGCGCGCTGCCATGACTGGAGAACGACAGCATGGCGACCCGAGGCTCCTCTCCGGTAATGGTTCGCCAGGTCTGCGCGCTGGCGATGGCGATATCCGCCAGTTGCGCCGCCGTGGGTTGCGGCACCACGCTGCAATCGGCGAATCCCAGCGCCTGCCCGGTGTACTGCGGCAGCATCAGGAAGATCGACGACAGCGTTTTGCAGCCCGGCTGCAAACCGATCAGGCGTAGCCCTGCCCGCAGCACGTTCGCTGTCGAAGAGAGGTTGCCGGCAATGCACACATCGGCATGACCGGCGCTCACCATCGCGGCGGCGAACATCAGCGGGTCGTTCAGTTTTTCCAGCGCATCCGGCGGTGTTTTCTCTCCCGCCCGCGCCAGCCAACGCCCGGCGAACACCTCGCGCATAGACAGATTGCTCTGTGGGTCAATCACCTGAATGCCATCCATCGCGATACGGTGAGTGAGCGCAAACTGGCGTAGCGCAAACGGGCTGGTGACAAGAACCGGTCGCGCCAGACCATACCGTTGCAGATAGTGCGCCGCCTTCAGGACACGGACATCCAGCGCATCCGGGAAGACCACTCTGGCGGGCGTGCGTAAGGCCTGTTCGCGGCAACGTTCAATGATCATTGCTCCCCTCCCAGTCGCTGTTGAATCTGGCTGACGGTGAGCGGATGCTTTGTCACGCACAAAATCATCATCACGTAGACCGTACTGGAGAGGCGGTTCAACGCCTGTAGAAGATCCGGGCGCAGCACGTCAAAATTGCGGGTGATAAAGACCTGAGCGGCCACGACTTCCGTCTCACGCACTTTGGTACGCAGCAGATTCAGCAGCGCGGCATCGCGGCCGTGGCTGGCTTCCGGCACCAGATGATCGTGATCGAGATAGCGCAGCGGCTGATGGGACAGACGATGCAATTCGTCTTCGTTTAGCCCCACAATGGCCTGCGCGGCCAGCGGTTCATCCATCGCATCGGCACGCATGATGTTGCCCAGGCGGGAACGAATGTCGGCAAGCCAGGGCTGCCACTGCTCCGGCAACTCAATTTGCAGCCACACCACCAGCGCGATGGTGCTGTCCAGCGCGGCGCGAAATCCCAGGCGCGGATCGCTTTTCGCAACCATTTTGTCGGCGGTCAGGTGGGTCAGCGTATCGGGCTTTTTCGCCACCGGCTGGCGACACAGTTCGCAGCACGCCTTAGGGTGCGTATCGCTGCTGGTCAAACCGTGCACCGGCTGTAATTGCTGCTCATCGTCATCGACAAAAAGACGGCCTTGCTCATCCAGAAACTTGATGCGCAAATGGCGACTTTCCAGCAATTCCCGGGCAGATGGCGTCAGGCGAGCGTCAGCGGGAAGATGGATCTCCGCCCCTTCGCTGAGCGTATGATTCGCTCTGAGCCATGCTTCGGTAATGAAATCCTTCATACATCCGCCTTAGCAGGACTGCCAGTTCGCAGGCCAGGCAACGTATAAGAAGCGCACGGTCGACGGTGTGCCAAACTCAATGCTGGAGCCTTTCGGGATAAACATCACGTCCCCGGCTTTCGCGATCATGGTTTCGCCTTCATGACGCACATGCAGTTCGCCCTCCAGTACCATATCGATCTCGTCGTAGTTCAGCGTCCACGGGAAAAACGCGTTATCCCACTGCATGAACCCGGCGGCCATGCTGCTGCCGTCCTTGTCGGTGACCAAATCCGTTAAGCCGACGCAGTGGGGCTGCGCGCCGTCGAAGCGACCAAACTTCACGCTGCTGCCGTCGATCACTTTTACGCCGCCCTTGCCGGTGACCGACTTAAAGCCCGGCTGCATGTCAGCCTGCTCCAGCGACTGTTTTTCCTTCATCACTTTGTCCATCAGCTGCGCGACCAGGCTTTCGGTAAATTGCCCTTCCGGCAGTTGCGCGATGATGGTTTCACGAATGCGCTGACTTTCGGTTTTCGCGTCTTCCACCGGCGCGACAGCCGGTGCCGATTCGTCGCATTCCACGATCGTGAAGTCCAGCAGTTCCGCAACTTCGCGGGCCTCCGGGGTAATGATGCTGGCGCGCAGAACAACCGACATTTCCTGTTCGCCGCGTGCGTGAGCCGCACGAATATCGTTAGCTGTGATGAGTTTCTTCACCTGCGCCTTCCTCCTGTTCGGTGAGTGCTGCCAGATAATCCACCAGGTGCTGCACACTTTGCGGGTCATGGCTGTTGAGCTCGAAAATCGGCTCCTGAAATCCCAACCCGCTCAGTAGCTGTCGCGCGGCGGCGACGTCGGCATCCGGCATGTCCGTTTTGCTGATGACGGCGATGTGTCGTTTACTGGCGCCAATATCCAATAACCCGGCGGGTAAGCGACTTTCGCGGTCATTTGCCGCATGTACATAAATCAGCGTATCCACATCCTGTAGCGTGGTAATTAAGGCGTGATACCAGCGAGGATGGCTAAAATATTCTCCCGGCGTATCGATATCGCCGTTGTCATTAAATTCCACGGCTTGTGTTTTTCGGGCGAGGGAATAATTTCCCTGCAAGGCGTTAAAAAGCGTTGTTTTCCCCGCGCCAACGGTGCCGACAAACGCAATACGTTTCATTGCCGCCCCCCAATTAACTTTTTGTTAATTCGCACAACGTGAAATTTAATAAGCGTCCCAGCCCGTTGACCGTTTGCAATAAGGCTTCTTCGACGGCGCCAACGGAGCCATAAATCACCAGCGCGCCGCTGAATCTATCGAGAAAACCGATATGAACATCGGCGGCTTTCATGGCTAAATCGCCCGCGATCATCGCCGTTTCCCCTGGCGTTAGCGTCATGATGCCGATGGCGCCCGCTTCGGGAACGCCGATCTTTTTCGCCAGTTCTTCACCCGGGTGGGCAATCAGATGCGCCAGCGTGACCTGTTTCCCCGGCACAAATTCCTGAATAATGCGTTCTTTATCCATTGCTCACCGCCTCCGCTGAAACTGACCTCATCGTGGCAATTTTTTGTCAGAGTAAATAACAAAATTCGGCAAGCAGATTTAAAAGGTGAAGTAGATCACTAAGAAAGGAGGAAATAAAAAAGCGCGGGGAACCCCGCGCCGGAATGAATTAAAGTGAAATTACAGTGGCTGCGTTTGCGCTTCGACCACCGCCAGCGCCACCATATTAACGATACGGCGAACAGAAGCGATCGGCGTTAATACATGCACCGGTTTGGCAACGCCCATCAATACCGGCCCTACCGTCACGCCTTCCGAGCTGGAGACACGCAGTAAGTTGTAACTAATACGCGCGGCCTCCACGTTAGGCATAATTAAAATATTCGCCGCTCCTTTCAGCAGGCTGTCCGGCATCCTGTCGTTGCGAATACTTTCAACCAGCGCGGCATCACCGTGCATTTCTCCGTCGATCATCAGCTCAGGCGCGCGCTCGCGTACTAACTCCAGCGTCTGACGCATTTTGCAAGCAGCGACAGACTTAGACGAACCAAAGTTGGAATGCGACAACAGCGCCACCTTCGGCTCAATACCAAAGCGGCGCACCGTTTCCGCAGCCATTAACGTAATTTCCGCCAGTTGCTCCGGCGTCGGGTCGTCATTGACATAGGTGTCGGCGATAAAGGTGTTGCCGCTCGGCAACAGCAAGGCGTTCATCGCCCCCGCCGCGTGGACGCCCTCACGGTAGCCAAACAGTTCCTGCACCACGCTGAAGTGTTCGTGGTATTCGCCGATGGTGCCGCAGATCATCGCATCCGCTTCACCGCGCAGAACCATGATCGCGCCAATCACCGTGGTATTGCTGATCACCGCCCGCTGCGCCTGTTCCTGCGTCACGCCACGGCGTTTCATGATCTTATAGTATTCACCCCAGTACTCTTTGAAGCGCGGATCGGATTCATTATTGACGATCTCAAAATCCACACCCGATTTGATCTGTAGCCCCAGCTTCTGAATGCGCATTTCGATCACGCTCGGGCGACCAATCAGGATCGGTTTCGCCAGACCTAACGTAATCAGCTCCTGCGTCGCATGCAGGACACGCGCCTCTTCCCCTTCCGCCAGTACCACGCGCTTCGGCGCTTTACGGGCCAGAGAGAAGATTGGCTTCATGAACAGGTTGGTTTTGTAGACAAATTCGGTCAGCTTATCGATGTAGGCATCGAAATCAGCGATCGGCCTCGTCGCCACGCCGGAATCCATCGCCGCTTTCGCCACGGCAGGCGCAATCTTCACAATCAGGCGCGGGTCGAACGGTTTTGGAATGATGTATTCCGGGCCGAAGCTCAAATCCTGATCGCCATAGGCGGAAGCGACCACTTCACTTTGTTCGGCGTGCGCCAGTTCGGCAATGGCGTGTACCGCCGCCAGTTTCATCTCTTCGTTGATCGCGGTTGCGCCGACATCCAGCGCGCCACGGAAGATGAACGGGAAACAGAGCACATTGTTGACCTGGTTCGGATAGTCGGAACGTCCGGTACAAATGATGGCGTCTGAACGCACCTCTTTCGCCAGCGGCGGCAGAATTTCCGGCTCCGGGTTCGCCAGCGCCAGGATCATCGGCGCACGCGCCATTTTTTTCACCATCTCCTGGGTCAGCACTTTCGGGCCGGAACAGCCCAGGAAAATGTCCGCCCCGTCGATCACGTCATCCAGCGTGCGTTTGCCGTCATCCACCACCGCATAGGCCGCTTTGGTCTCCACCATGTTGGGTTCGCGATCTTTATAGATAACGCCTTTCGAGTCACAGACCACGATATTGTGTTTCTGCATCCCCAACGCTACCAGCAGGTTCATACAGGCGATTGCCGCCGCCCCTGCCCCGGAAACCACCATCCGCACGTCAGAGATATTTTTTTCCACCACGCGCAGGCCGTTAAGAATCGCGGCGGTGCTGATAATCGCCGTTCCGTGCTGGTCATCATGGAATACCGGAATATTCATGCGCTCACGCAGTTTCTGCTCGATATAGAAACATTCAGGCGCTTTAATATCTTCGAGGTTAATCCCGCCGAACGTCGGCTCCAGCGCGGCAACGACATCAATGAATTTATCCGGGTTATGTTCGTCGACTTCAATATCAAACACGTCGATGCCCGCGAATTTCTTAAACAGAACGCCCTTACCTTCCATTACCGGTTTACCGGCCAGCGCGCCGATGTTGCCCAGGCCGAGTACCGCCGTTCCGTTAGAGACCACCGCGACCAGATTGCCGCGAGCGGTGTATTTGTAAGCCGCCAGCGGGTCTTTTTCAATTTCAAGACACGGCGCCGCTACGCCTGGCGAATAGGCCAGCGCCAGATCGCGCTGTGTGGCAAGGGGCTTGGTCGGGGAAACCTGGATTTTACCTGGAACGGGAAATTCGTGGAAATCGAGGGCGCTTTGTTTTAATTGGTCATCCATCTTGTTGTTCCTTTCACGTATCGATCAAAAAAGTGGCGCGGGTAACCTCTGGTGCGCCGCACATTATCACCTCCCTGCGCGGCATAAACTTTGAAGGTAGCCATACTCTCACTACTCAAAGAAAGAATTTGTTATCAATTTATAGCATCCATGTTACCCGCTTAAACCCGCATTACCATGCCTGTCTGCTATGCTTTTTTGTTGTGTACTGCATGAATTTCTCAGAAGTGTGAATCAACGCACTCACCTAACGCTTTACTTTTCAAGGAGTATTTCCTATGAACCAGTTAGACGGCATCAAACAATTCACCACTGTCGTGGCAGACAGCGGCGATATCGAATCCATTCGCCATTATCAGCCTCAGGACGCCACCACCAATCCCTCGCTGCTGCTAAAAGCGGCTGGCCTTGCGCAATACAGCCATTTGATTGATGACGCGATCGCCTGGGGCAAGAAACGCGGTAAAACCCAGGAGCAACAGGTCGCCGAGGCCAGCGATAAACTGGCCGTCAATTTCGGTGCGGAAATTCTGAAAATCGTCCCCGGACGGGTCTCTACGGAAGTGGACGCGCGCTTATCCTTCGATAAAGAAAAAAGTATGCAGAAGGCCCGCCACCTGGTTGACCTCTACCAGCAGCAGGGCGTGGAAAAATCGCGCATTTTAATTAAGCTCGCGTCAACCTGGGAAGGGATACGGGCGGCGGAAGAGCTGGAGAAAGAAGGCATCAACTGTAACCTGACGCTGCTGTTCTCTTTTGCACAGGCGCGCGCCTGCGCGGAAGCGGGCGTTTTTCTGGTTTCGCCGTTTGTCGGGCGTATCTATGACTGGTATCAGGCGCACAGCCCGATGGACCCCTACGTCGTGGAAGAAGATCCGGGGGTGAAATCGGTACGTAATATCTATGACTACTTCAAACGTCACCGCTACGAAACCATCGTCATGGGGGCCAGTTTCCGTCGCACCGAGCAAATCCTGGCGCTGACAGGCTGCGACCGCCTGACCATTTCTCCCAACCTACTGAAAGCGCTACAAGAAAAAGAAGAGCCGGTGATCCGCAAACTGGTGCCGTCATCGCAGACGTTCCATCGCCCGACCCCGATGACCGAAGCGGAATTCCGCTGGGAACATAATCAGGACGCGATGGCCGTTGAGAAACTGTCGGAAGGTATCCGCCTGTTCGCCGTTGACCAACGCAAACTGGAAGACCTGCTCGCCGCCAAACTGTAAACCTTGCCACGGAGTGATTTATGTCCCGAAAAGACCTTGCCAATGCCATTCGTGCGCTCAGTATGGATGCCGTACAAAAAGCCAATTCCGGTCATCCCGGCGCGCCGATGGGCATGGCGGATATTGCCGAAGTGCTGTGGAATGATTTTCTCCGCCACAACCCGACCGACCCCACCTGGTATGACCGCGATCGCTTTATTCTTTCCAACGGCCACGCGTCAATGCTGCTCTACAGCCTGCTGCACCTGACCGGCTACGATCTGCCAATCGAGGAGCTGAAAAACTTCCGTCAGCTCCATTCAAAAACGCCGGGACACCCGGAAATCGGCTATACGCCAGGCGTTGAAACCACCACCGGGCCATTAGGTCAGGGACTGGCGAATGCCGTCGGTCTGGCGATTGCCGAACGCACGCTGGCCGCGCAGTTTAATCAGCCCGATCATGACATCGTCGATCACTACACGTATGTCTTTATGGGCGATGGCTGCCTGATGGAGGGGATTTCGCACGAAGTCTGCTCGCTGGCGGGTACGCTGGGGCTGGGCAAGCTAATCGGCTTCTACGATCACAACGGCATCTCAATTGATGGCGAAACCGAAGGCTGGTTTACCGACGATACCGCCAAACGGTTCGAAGCGTATCACTGGCATGTAGTGCATGAGATCGACGGACACGATCCCGAAGCCGTGAAGAAAGCGATTCTTGAAGCGCAGAGTGTGAAAGACAAACCGTCGTTGATTATTTGCCGGACGGTAATCGGCTTCGGCTCACCGAATAAAGCCGGGAAAGAGGAGTCTCACGGCGCGGCGCTGGGAGAAGAAGAGGTGGCGCTGACCCGCCAGAAACTGGGCTGGCATCACCCTGCTTTTGAGATCCCGAAAGAGATTTACCGTGCCTGGGATGCGCGTGAAAAAGGTGAAAAAGCGCAGCAGGCATGGCAGGAGAAGTTCGCGGCGTATCAGAAAGCGTATCCCGATCTGGCAAGAGCGTTTACCCGACGAATGCGCGGCGAGTTGCCAGAGTCCTGGGAAACCACGACGCGAAAATACATTGCTGAATTGCAGGCCAACCCGGCCAAAATCGCCACCCGCAAGGCATCGCAAAATACGCTGAACGCCTACGGCCCAATACTGCCGGAACTGCTCGGCGGCTCGGCGGATCTCGCGCCCAGTAACCTGACTATCTGGAAAGGTTCGACGTCGCTGAAAGAAGATCCGGCCGGGAATTACATTCACTACGGCGTGCGCGAATTTGGTATGACGGCCATTGCCAACGGCATTGCCCACCACGGCGGATTCGTGCCTTACACCGCGACCTTCCTGATGTTTGTGGAATACGCCCGTAACGCGGCGCGAATGGCGGCGTTGATGAAAGCCCGGCAGATCATGGTTTATACCCACGACTCTATCGGGCTGGGTGAAGATGGGCCGACGCACCAGGCCGTGGAGCAACTGGCCAGCCTGCGTCTGACGCCAAATTTCAGCACCTGGCGTCCGTGCGATCAGGTTGAGGCGGCAGTCGGCTGGAAGCTGGCGGTTGAGCGCCATACCGGCCCGACGGCGCTGATTCTCTCAAGGCAGAATCTGGCGCAGGTGGAGCGTACCCCGGAGCAGGTGAAGGAGATCGCCCGTGGTGGTTATGTGCTGAAAGACAGCGGCGGTAAGCCGGATGTAATCCTGATTGCTACCGGGTCTGAAATGGAAATCACTCTGCTGGCGGCGGAAAAGCTAACCGGAGAAGGCCATAACGTCCGGGTGGTGTCCCTGCCTTCGACGGATATTTTTGATGCTCAGGATGAGGCGTATCGCGAATCCGTGCTGCCGTCGAACGTTGCCGCTCGCGTGGCGATTGAGGCAGGCATTGCCGACTACTGGTACAAATATGTCGGGCTGAAAGGCGCGATTGTCGGGATGACGGGATATGGCGAATCGGCCCCGGCCGAAAAACTGTTCCCTTATTTCGGCTTTACGGTCGAGAATATCGTCGAAAAAGCGCATAAGGTGCTTAAAGCGTGAAAATGGATGAGTGGGTCGGAAGCCGGATGGCGACGCGATGCGTCTTATCCGGCCTACAAAATGGCCCGTAGGCCCGGTAAGCGTTAGCGCCACCGGGCGCCCCTAACGTGTGATCCACAACGTGGGCCAGGCATCTGGCCCATGCCAGTTATCGCAGCTTGGCTCTTCGGCATAACGCACCAGACGAAAACGCTGGCCGTCAAAACGCCAGCGCGTCTGGATACCGCAATCGGCCAACCCACGCCCTTTTGCCAGCGTGATTAATTCCCGGGATTTCTCGTCAAAAACCGCGTTCATCAGCTCCATATCATTGCTTTCAGCCCCGGAGTTAAAGGGCAAACGCAACCGTACAGCGCGGGAGGCGAATGGTTTTTTGCGTGAGACAATCCACGCGAGATCGACCGTATTATAGGCTCCGGCTTCGCAACCGATCATCAGCAGGGCTTTGTCATCGGTCAGGGCCGCGACGCGCACTTCCCGGCGCATCGGGTCAAGCGAGCAGTGAATACTGTTCATCCGCCAGTTACCGTAATCCAGCAGATCGTTGCGTTCATCATAAGAGAGCGGCGTCGGCGTTGGGTTGACGATAGCCACGCCTTTCAGCGCTGGCGCGGGCGGCACGCTGAGCGGCGGATCATTCCCTTTATCAATCCACGCCGTTTCGCTGCCAACGCGTTTTTGCTGTGCGTCGATAAACAACAGCGCAGCTTTAAGCCCCACCAGAGAAATCGTCTGTTTTCCCTTTTTCAGGGTAATCGCCTGGGCTTCCTGAATGGTCTGTAAAAACGCGGCAATGGTGGCGGTGTCGTCCGTCATCAGATGCCAGGGCGTGATACGCCATTGCCCGGCATTTAGCGGCAGCGGTTTTTCATCCAGCAGCAGACGCGGCGCAATCTCCGCCTCTTTCGCACCGGGCGAGGTCAGCCCCCCCAAATCAATGCGAAGTACCGCATCGGTATGCGCCCCGGCGCTGCGGCTTAACGTCATCACCAGCCCGCGATGTTCGCCGGTATTACGCGCCACGCAAAAGTTCTGATTGTTACAGGTGACCTGCCAGTCAGAAAAAGTCTGCTGCGCTGGCGCCGCCCACGTCAGCGACGTCGGCAGCAGGCCGAGCAGGAAAACGAAAATAACGCGATTGCGCATGGACGGTACAACCCCAGAAGAAAAACGAAACGGCTTTAGGCGGTATCTTCCTTGCGCGACTCCTGTGGCTCAATCAGATTTGTCGGATAGCGGCATCATTATGTAAAGAAATATAAACCTTATTTATCAATCCATTAGCGAGGAAGAATGCAAATAATTGAGCAATAACACGGTCTTACCGTCTCGTATCTCACCGGTTTTGATCATCGCCAGCGCCTGTGTTAATGGCAGTTCCAGTACCTCAATATCTTCATCTTCCACACCGCCGCCTGCGTTTGCCCGCTGGCTGTCGCTGTATTCTGCAATGAAGAAGTGAATCAGTTCCGTCACGCCGCCAGGCGACATATATAACTCAAACAGTTTACGCACCTCACCCACTTCATAGCCGGTCTCTTCAATCGCTTCTTTGCGAATGCACGCTTCCGGCTCGTCGTTATCCAGCAGCCCGGCGCAGGTTTCTATCAACTGGCCGCTTTCATTGCCGTTCACCCAGGTGGCAACGCGAAACTGGCGGATGAGCACCACGGTCTGCTTTTCACGGTTATACAGCAGGATCGTTGCGCCATTGCCGCGATCGTAAACCTCGCGCTTATGGCGAATCACATCGCCATTTTTACGGGTCAGATCGTAGGTAATATTGCGCAGGATAAAGTAGTTATCAGAGAGAACTTTGTCTTTGATGAGAGTAATTTTTTGCGACATACCGGCTCCACAGCGTAAGAAGACAGGTAATCTTACGCCGCAAGGCCGGTTTTGTCTGCGCGCTATCATGCTGCTCACGCCGAATGGAGACTTATCCGGTTTGCATGATCCCCAGCCACTGAATAATCCCCTGCGCGGCGTGACGCCCTTCCACCATCGCCGTCACCACCAGATCGGCGCCGCGCACGGCATCACCGCCCGCGAAGATTTTAGGATTACTGGTCTGGTAACGGAACGCGCTTTCGACATTTGCCGCAATGCGCCCCCAGTCATCCACTTTCACACCGTGCGCCTCCAGCCACGGCATACCATGCGGATGAAAACCAAATGCCATAATTACCGCATCAGCGGGCATGACAAACTCGCTGCCCGCGATGGGCATCGGGCGGCGACGCCCCTGCGCATCGGGTTCGCCAAGCTGAGTACGTAAAAAACGCACGCCGCTGACGCAACCGTCGGCATTCAGCACCAGCTCAATCGGTTGTACGTTAAATTCAAAGTGCGCCCCCTCTTCCCGCGCGTTTTTTACCTCTTTTTTCGACCCCGGCATATTTGCCTCGTCGCGACGATATGCGCAGGTCACCTGGCTTGCGCCATGACGCAGCGCGGTACGCACGCAGTCCATCGCGGTATCGCCGCCGCCCAGCACCACAACATTAAGCCCGGCGGTGTCGATAAAAGGTTCGTCAGGCAATTCATCCAGCCCCATAACCTGTTTCGTGTTGGCAATCAGGAACGGCAGCGCATCATATACGCCCGGCGCATCTTCGTTTGGCAGGTCGGCCTTCATGGAACGGTATGTGCCGACGCCGACAAAAACCGCATCGTACTCATCCAGCAGCGACGCCAGCCTGACGTCTTTGCCGACTTCGCAGTTCAGTTCAAAATGAATTCCCATCGCGCTGAAGATTTCGCGACGGCGCGCCAGCAGTGATTTATCCAGCTTAAAAGAGGGAATGCCAAAGGTCAGCAGGCCGCCAATTTCAGGGTGGCGATCGAACACAGTCGTGCTCACGCCATGACGCGCCAGCACATCCGCGCAGGCCAGCCCGGCCGGACCCGCGCCAATAATCGCCACGCGTTTATCCTGCTGCTGCACGCCGCTCAGGTCTGGCCGCCAGCCTTTGTCCAGCGCCCGGTCGGAAATGTAGCGTTCAATATTGCCGATCGTCACCGCGCCATACTCATCGCGCACCGTACAGGCGCCTTCGCACAGCCTGTCCTGCGGGCATACGCGCCCGGTAATTTCCGGCAGGCAGTTAGTCTGGTGCGACAGTGCCACCGCATCGTCAATGTTTCCTGCTTTTACCAGCTCAATCCACTGCGGAATATGGTTGTGCAGCGGGCACGTCCACTCGCAGATACTGTGTTCACCGCACTTCAGGCAGCGGGCCGCTTCGCGTTCAGCCTGCGCGGTACGAAACGGCAGGTAGATTTCATCAAAGCTGGTTTTTCGCGCGTCAATCGCCAGCTTATCCGGCTCGCCGCGTGGGGGCGTCGCCCGCATCTGTTCGACTTTATTGAGCTCACCAGGAGTGACTCCCGTCGCACAGACATGCCAGGGCTGATTTTCCTGACGCGCGGTGCGCAGACGCCGCGCTTTCGACAGCCGGGTCAACGACGCCTCCGTTACCAATTGCAACGCATCTGCCGGGCAGTTTTCAACACAGGCCGGGCCGCCTTCGCGATCCAGACACAAATCGCATTTGTGCGCCGTGGCTTTGACCTGATCCTGGCCTGTTGGCGTGAGGATTATCTGCATTGTGCCGAAGGGACAGGCAACCACGCAGGATTTACAGCCGATACATTTTTGCTGGTTGACCTGAACGCTGTCTTTGACATGACGGATTGCGCCATTTGGGCAACTCCGGGCGCAAGGCGCATCCTCGCAGTGGTGGCAGGTTACCGCGCTGCGCTGATGCTGATGTTTGATCACCGTAATTCGGGGCTGAAAATGCCGCTGATGCAGTACGTGTTGCTCATCATTGTGGGCCATTACGCAAGCGACCTCACAGGCATGGCATCCCAGGCACTGTTGGCTATTGGCCATAATAAAACGATTCATGGCGTCCTTCTGTTTTGGTGGCAAAAACCTTATTCTTTATATGAATGTTATTAACCGACGCCGAAGGGGTCGGCAATGTTCATTTGCCCAGGACGCACAACTATTTATCCAGAACCTGTGGCAGATCAATTTATTTCATCGCTGGTGAAATTGCGTTTCAGTTACACTTGCCAATGCCAATATTTATCCGTTCACTGTGAGCATATTTTTCGGGGATTACGCGCGTGGTCGTCAAACGCCCTGTCTCGGCCAGCCTGGCCCGGGCCTTTTTTTACATTGTGCTGCTGTCGATTCTCTCAACCGGTATCGCCCTGCTGACGCTGGCGAGCAGTTTGCGGGATGCCGAGGCCATTAACGTGGCCGGTTCACTGCGTATGCAGAGCTACCGACTGGGTTACGATCTGCAAAGCGGCAGTTCGCAATTGAACGCGCACCGTCAGCTTTTTCAGCAAGCGCTCAACTCTCCCGCGTTAAGTAACCTGAACGCCTGGTACGTTCCGCAGACGGTTAAAAGCCGTTACGGGCAACTGCATGCGAACTGGCTGGAGATGAACACGAGACTGGTGGATGCGGATATAAAGTGGTATCGCGCCAATATTAATAACTATGTCGATCAGATTGATCTCTTCGTTCTGGCGCTGCAACACTATGCCGAGCGCAAGGTGATGCTGGTGGTCGGCATATCGCTGGCGGGCGGCATCGGGATCTTCACGCTGGTCTTTTTCACCCTGCGGCGCATTCGCCAGCAGGTAGTCCAGCCGCTTAACCAACTGGTCGCCGCCAGCCAGCACATTGAACATGGTCAGTTCGACATCCCGCCGCTGAATACCCACTTGCCGAATGAGCTGGGGCTGCTGGCCAAAACGTTTAGCCAGATGTCGAGCGAGCTGCATAAGCTGTACCGCTCTCTCGAGGCTTCGGTAGAAGAAAAAACCCACGATCTGCACGAAGCCAACCGCCGTCTGGAAGTGCTGTACCAGTGCTCACAGGCGCTCAATACCAGCCAAATCGACGTTCACTGTTTCCGCCATATTTTACAGATCGTCCGCGAACATGACGCCGCGTACTATCTGGAATTAACCGTGGGCGATAACTGGCGGATCAGCGAAGGAGCGGAAAGCGCTGATTTGCCCATGCAGATTCTGCCGGTCACGATGCAGGAAACGGTCTACGGCGAACTGCACTGGCAAAGCCCCAACGTCAGCGCCTCCACCCCGCTGCTGCACAGCGTATCGACCATGCTGGGGCGCGGTTTGTACTTTAATCAGGCGCAAAAACATTTCCAGCAACTGCTGCTGATGGAGGAGCGCGCGACTATCGCCCGCGAGCTGCATGACTCACTGGCGCAGGTGCTCTCCTATTTGCGCATTCAGTTGACGCTGCTGAAGCGCTCAATTCCAGAAGATAACCTCCCCGCGCAAAGCATCATGGCGGATTTCTCCCGGGCGCTGAACGACGCTTATCGTCAGTTGCGCGAGCTGCTGACCACCTTCCGCCTGACGTTACAGCAGGCCGACTTACCTTCTGCGCTGCATGAAATGCTGGATACCCTGCAAAGCCAGACCTCTGCGAAACTGACGCTGGATTGCCGTTTACCGACGCTGGCGCTGGATGCGCAAATGCAGGTGCATCTGCTACAAATCGTTCGCGAGGCGGTGCTGAATGCGATTAAACACGCCAGCGCCACGGAGATCGCCGTTAGCTGCGTCACCGCCCCTGATGGCAACCATACGGTCTATATTCGGGATAACGGCGTCGGTATTGGCGAACCGAACGAACCAACGGGACACTACGGTCTGAACATTATGCGCGAGCGTGCGGAAAGACTTAGCGGCACGCTGAATTTCTCGCAACCGTCAGGGGGCGGGACGCTGGTCAGCATCAGTTTTCGCTCATCGGAAGATGAAGAGGGTCAATTAGCGTAAAGAACGGCAAAGCACCGCACGGCGGGAATACAGACAGGGCGGCACTGGCACAAAATGTATGCTGTAAACGTGCATGATAATTTACATTATCTTCTTTTTTTCTCCACGTTTGACACGTACCTTGCCGCTACAGTGAAGCAGGTCATACCCAATAATTATACGCAGAAACACGAGGTCCTCCTTTAATGGCGAATTTCTTTATCGATCGCCCCATTTTTGCCTGGGTGCTGGCAATCCTGTTGTGTCTGACGGGCACCCTGGCCATTCTCTCTTTGCCCGTAGAGCAATACCCCGACCTGGCGCCGCCAAACGTCCGTATTACCGCGAATTATCCGGGGGCATCCGCGCAGACGCTGGAAAATACCGTCACTCAGGTTATCGAACAGAATATGACCGGCCTCGATAATCTGATGTATATGTCGTCGCAAAGCAGCGGGACGGGCCAGGCAACGGTGACGCTCAGTTTTGTGGCCGGAACCGACCCCGATGAAGCCGTCCAGCAGGTACAAAACCAGCTGCAATCGGCAATGCGTAAATTGCCGCAGGCGGTACAGAACCAGGGCGTCACGGTCCGTAAAACCGGGGACACCAACATCCTGACCATTGCGTTTGTCTCCACCGACGGTTCAATGGATAAACAGGACATCGCCGACTATGTCGCCAGTAATATCCAGGACCCGCTCAGCCGCGTAAACGGCGTGGGGGATATCGATGCCTACGGTTCGCAATATTCGATGCGTATCTGGCTGGACCCGGCCAAACTCAACAGCTACCAGATGACCGCGAAAGATGTCACGGATGCCATCGAATCACAGAACGCGCAAATTGCCGTCGGGCAGCTTGGCGGCACGCCTTCGGTCGACAGGCAGGCGCTCAATGCGACAATCAACGCCCAGTCGCTGCTGCAAACGCCCGAGCAGTTTCGTGATATCACGCTGCGCGTAAACCAGGACGGTTCAGAGGTCAAGCTGGGCGATGTGGCGACCGTCGAAATGGGCGCTGAAAAATATGATTATCTCAGCCGCTTCAACGGTAATCCGGCCTCCGGTCTGGGGGTCAAACTGGCCTCTGGCGCCAACGAAATGGAAACCGCCAAACTGGTGCTTAACCGCCTGGACGAGCTGGCCGAATACTTCCCGCACGGTCTGGAGTATAAGGTGGCGTATGAAACCACCTCCTTCGTCAAAGCCTCGATTATCGATGTGGTGAAAACCCTGCTGGAAGCCATCGCGCTGGTGTTCCTGGTGATGTACCTGTTCCTGCAAAACTTCCGCGCCACGCTGATCCCCACTATCGCCGTACCGGTGGTATTGATGGGGACGTTCTCCGTCCTGTATGCCTTCGACTACAGCATTAACACGCTGACGATGTTCGCGATGGTGCTGGCGATCGGCCTGCTGGTCGATGACGCCATCGTGGTGGTGGAAAACGTCGAGCGCATCATGAGCGAGGAAGGTCTCTCGCCGCGCGAAGCCACCAGAAAATCGATGGGGCAGATACAAGGGGCGCTGGTCGGTATCGCGATGGTGCTGTCAGCCGTATTTGTGCCGATGGCTTTCTTTGGCGGTACGACCGGGGCTATCTATCGCCAGTTCTCCATCACGATTGTCGCCGCGATGGTGCTCTCCGTGCTGGTGGCGATGATCCTGACGCCCGCCCTGTGCGCCACGCTGCTAAAACCCCTGCACAAAGGCGAACATCACGGACAGAAAGGCTTCTTCGGCTGGTTTAACCGGACGTTCAACCGCAACGCTGAACGCTACGAGAAAGGCGTTGCGAAGATCCTGCATCGCAGCCTGCGCTGGATACTGATCTACGTTCTGTTGCTCGGCGCGATGGTGGTGCTGTTCCTGCGTCTGCCGACCTCCTTCTTGCCGCAGGAAGATCGCGGGATGTTTATTACCTCGGTACAGTTGCCAAGCGGCTCCACGCAGCAGCAGACCTTAAAAGTGGTGCAGGAAGTTGAAAAATATTACTTCACCCAGGAGAAAGACAACGTCATGTCCGTCTTCTCGACGGTGGGATCGGGGCCTGGCGGGAACGGTCAAAACGTGGCGCGCATGTTTGTCCGCTTAAAAGACTGGGACGAACGCAACGCCACAACCGGCACCTCGTTTGCCATTATTGAACGCGCCACGAAAGCCTTTAACAAGATTAAAGAAGCGCGCGTTTACGCCAGCAGTCCACCGGCAATCAGCGGTCTGGGCAGTTCCGCAGGGTTTGATATGGAACTTCAGGACCATGCGGGCGCCGGTCACGATGCCTTAATGGCCGCGCGCGATCGGTTGATTGAGCTGGCGGCGCAGGACAGTGCGCTGACCCGCGTGCGTCACAATGGTCTGGACGACAGTCCGCAGTTGCAAATTGATATCGATCAGCGCAAAGCCCAGGCGCTGGGCGTCTCTATCGACGACATCAATGACACGCTGCAAACCGCATGGGGCTCCAGTTACGTCAATGACTTTATGGACCGGGGTCGCGTGAAGAAGGTCTATGTACAGGCGGCGGCGAAATACCGCATGCTGCCGGACGATATCAATCTCTGGTATGTGCGTAATAAAGACGGCGGCATGGTGCCTTTCTCCGCCTTTGCGACGTCACGCTGGGAAACGGGCTCTCCGCGTCTGGAGCGCTATAACGGCTACTCGGCGGTCGAGATTGTCGGCGAAGCGGCGCCTGGCGTCAGTACCGGTACGGCAATGGATGTAATGGAGTCGCTGGTTCGCCAGTTGCCAACGGGGTTTGGGCTTGAATGGACGGCGATGTCTTATCAGGAACGCCTCTCTGGCGCGCAGGCGCCTGCGCTGTACGCCATTTCGCTGCTGGTCGTTTTCCTGTGTCTGGCCGCGCTGTATGAAAGCTGGTCGGTGCCGTTCTCGGTTATGCTGGTGGTGCCGCTGGGCGTCATTGGCGCGCTGCTCGCCACCTGGATGCGCGGACTGGAAAATGACGTTTACTTCCAGGTCGGGTTGCTAACGGTGATCGGCCTTTCCGCGAAAAACGCGATCCTGATTGTCGAATTCGCCAATGAGATGAACGAGAAAGGCCACGATCTGCTGGATGCCACGCTGCATGCCTGCCGCCAGCGTTTACGCCCAATTCTGATGACCTCTCTGGCCTTTATTTTCGGGGTGCTGCCGATGGCGATTAGCAACGGGGCGGGTTCCGGGAGCCAGCATGCCGTCGGGACAGGCGTCATGGGCGGGATGATCTCCGCCACCATCCTGGCGATTTACTTCGTACCGCTGTTCTTTGTGCTGGTGCGTCGCCGCTTCCCGCTGAAACCGAAGCCGGAATAAGGCACAAAAAAGGCGACTTACTTTGAGTCGCCTTTTTCTTATCCTTTTCAGGATCAGGATATCTTCCAGAAATTTATTTGCGAAGCATAACTTCGATAAAATCTTTCCAGTTCCCCAGTTCACGTTCAATCATAACAACCTCTCTTATTATTATGGCTATTCTACGAAAACATTATCCTCAAGAGAAGATAATTTAACCGATTGCAGTGATTACATCCTCCGGTGAATGGGGTTCATGGCATTACTATGACCCTGTAACCATAAATTTTATGTGACTTACTGCAATATTTTGAAACATTAATCCACTTCTGAAAACCGCGCTCATTTCAGTTAAGAAACAGCCTATTGCAGTTCGCTGGATTTATACTTCCCGATGAGATGCTTATTAAGCAACATTTCAGAATTATTATTCACAAGAGTTCAACAATGTTATATTTACCGTTTATTATGTCATGATAAATAACCGGTATATGGCAGTTCCGCACTGACGGATACCACGATAATATTGCTTAATTATTCGTAATTCGCGTAAAAGGATTCAACATGATCACCGTCTACGGCATCAAAAATTGTGACACGATTAAAAAGGCGCGACGCTGGCTGGAGGCTCACGGTATTGACTACCGCTTTCACGATTACCGCGCAGACGGAATCGATGCCGCGTTATTGAATACGTTTATTGCGGAGTCAGGCTGGCAACCCCTGCTGAATACGCGCGGAACGACATGGCGTAAACTTGATGAAGCCACGCGTAACGGCATCACGGATGCGGCGTCCGCCGCAGCATTAATGACTGAAATGCCAGCAATTATCAAACGCCCATTGCTCTGCGCGACCGGGAAGCCTATGCTGCTGGGTTTTAGCGAATCCAGTTATCAGCAGTTTTTTGATGAGGTGTAGTCTATGTCGTGCCCGGTTATTGAGCTGACACAGCAGCTTATTCGCCGCCCTTCCCTGAGTCCAGATGACGCAGGATGCCAGGCGTTAATGATTGAACGCCTGCGTGCAATCGGTTTTACCGTTGAGCATATGGATTTTGGCGATACACAGAATTTTTGGGCATGGCGCGGACAAGGCGAAACGCTGGCCTTTGCCGGGCATACCGATGTCGTACCTGCGGGTGATGTCGATCGCTGGATCAACCCGCCTTTTGAGCCGACAATCCGCGACGGAATGCTGTTTGGCCGTGGTGCGGCAGACATGAAAGGCTCTCTGGCGGCGATGGTCGTTGCGGCTGAACGTTTCGTCGCCCAGCATCCAGATCATCAGGGGCGTCTGGCGTTCCTTATCACCTCGGATGAAGAAGCCAGCGCGAAAAACGGCACCGTGAAGGTGGTCGAAACGCTGATGGCGCGTAACGAACGTCTGGATTATTGCCTGGTCGGCGAACCGTCCAGCACTGAAATCGTCGGGGATGTGGTCAAGAATGGTCGTCGCGGGTCGCTGACCTGTAACCTGACGATCCACGGTGTGCAGGGGCACGTCGCTTATCCTCATCTGGCGGATAACCCGGTGCATCGCGCAGCGCCGATGCTGAATGAACTGGTGGCGATCGAGTGGGATCAGGGAAATGAATTTTTCCCTGCAACCAGTATGCAGATTGCCAACATTCAGGCTGGCACCGGCAGCAATAACGTCATTCCGGGCGAGCTGTTTATTCAGTTCAATTTCCGCTTCAGCACCGAGCTTACCGATGAGACTCTCAAAGAGCGCGTTCACGCGCTGCTGGATAAACATCAATTACGCTACACGGTGGACTGGTGGCTTTCCGGCCAGCCGTTCCTGACGGCGCGCGGCAAGCTGGTGGATGCGGTGGTGAATGCCATTGAGCACTATAATGAGATAAAACCGCAGTTACTCACTACGGGTGGAACGTCCGACGGGCGCTTTATTGCGCGTATGGGGGCGCAGGTAGTCGAACTCGGGCCGGTCAACGCCACCATTCATAAAATTAATGAATGTGTTAATGCAGCCGATCTGCAACTGCTTGCCCGCATGTATCAACGTATTATGGAACAACTCGTCGCCTGACGCGTGTTCCTGTAAGAGGAAATAAGCATGGACTGGCTGGCAAAATATTGGTGGATTCTGGTGCTGGTGTTTTTGGTGGGTGTACTGATCAATGTGATCAAAGACCTCAAGCGGGTCGATCACAAAAAATTCCTCGCCAATAAACCGGAGCTGCCCCCGCATCGTGATTTTAACGATAAGTGGGACGATGACGACGACTGGCCGAAGAAAGATCAGCCAAAGAAATAGTCAGATAAACCTGTAGGCCTGATAAGCGTGTCGCCATCAGGCAACATACCGTCTGAATGCCGGATGGCGGCTTTGCCCTATCCGGCCTACGGTTCAGTTCCGGCTTATATCATTTCGATAATATCATCATCATTCGGCTTACCGCCGCTCAACGCTTCATCAAAGTAGTGTTTCGGCACGGTATAGCGCAAATGGTCGAGCGCAAACTGCATACTGCGATCGTCAATCGCATGGCCTAAATCCTCGACGATATCCAGCGTCACATCGCCTCCGGCACGGACTAACGCTTCCTGTGCGGCAACCGCATGAGATAACTCAATCACCCGGTCTTCACCGCCGTGAATCAAATGTACCGTTGTGGCGGTCGTGGCGATTTCCGGCAAGCTGGCGTAGCGTCCGTTGAAAGCAATCACGCGCGATGCCAGACCCGGCTCGGCTTTGATGCTTTCAAGAGACATAATCGCCCCCTGCGAAAACCCAATCAGCGCGGTAGCCTCCGGCCCAACGCCGCTCTGTTTCTGCCAGTAGCGAACCGTCTCGATAAACACCGGCATAATCGCATCAACCCGCGCCTGGCGGTTCTCTTCCGTCACATCCTGAACCGAAAACCACTGACGCCCAGGCGCCGGGCCACAAGGTTCCGCGCCGCCAATGCTGACCACCAGCGCCTCTGGAAATAACGGTGCGAACCAGGAGCCAATTTCTCCCATTGAGACCGGGTTATCGCCCACGCCATGAAACAGCAACAGCAGTTGTTTCGCGGGTTTATCGGGGCTTTGAACAACAAAATGGTCATGTTTCATGGCGATCTCCTTAACTGATAGAACAGATTCTACGCCGCTTAATCACAATGACCATGCCAGGAAATTGAAGGAGTTAGTGAAAAAATTGCCATTGCAAAACGCGTTCGCGTAACCGCTGCGCCCGTTCGTCATCCAGCGCGGTAAGCGCATGGGCGACTTCCCGGCGCTGGGCGACAAGCAGCGCTTTACGCCCAGGCAAACCCAGCCGGATACACAGATTCGCGTCGCTGCACTTCTCCTCCAGGCGTCCACGCAGCGCGGGGAGCGCCAGCTCGCTGCGCTCAAGCAGTCGACTCAGACTGCCTAACGACGTGAACAACGGTCGATGGGCAAACGCAAAGCCCGCCAGTTCATCCCAGTCATCATCATTAAGCGTAGACGCTTTCAGCGGGATAACCGGGATCGCTTCGCCGTTCCAGCGAGCAAGGATCTCCGCATCCCGGCGCAGACGCTGGTGCTCGCGGTGCGCCAGCCGCGCGCCGGTCTCGCTTATGGGCAGCAAAGCCATCGCCGTATAACAGCCGCTGCTCGCCTCCTTGTGGTTCCCCATCCGCACCAGCACAAAACCGCAACGCTGCCAGAATCGCCAGAGTTCGGCGGTATAACCAAAACTGACGGAGAGATAGTCGCACTGGCTGGCGCCGCCGTATGCCTCAGCGATCAGCTGCTGCCCAATCCCTTCCCGCTGGCGGGCCGGGTGGACGGCAATACGGCTCACCCGACGCCCGGTCAGCGTCGCCGCCAGCGGATCGCCGCCATGAGCGGCCAACGACTGCGCGACAAGATTTCCGCGCGGGCGACGATAGCCCGCCCACACGGCCTGGCTCAGCGCGGCCGATAATCCGCCCTCCTCCACCAGCCAGGCGGCCCCCGCCACTCGTTCAGCCGTAAAAGCGCCGAGAAAATGCTGCCCCGGCGCATCCATCATGCGACGCAGATCGAGCGGAGAGGTGCGGTAATGCGCGCCGGAAAGCAGCTGATACACCGCCAGCGGCTGCGCCGGCCCGGTATGCCAGAGCGCCTGCGTAAAAGCGGAGAACCGAATCGCCCCCTGCGGCGCATGGGCAAACGTCTCGTCGTCGAATATCAGCGCTTCGCCGACCCATTGTTCCAGCGGACACCCCTGCGCCCAGCGAACAGGCTGTCGCAGTTCAAAACGCCGGAGATGAGGAAAACGGGCGCAGAACTTCAGCAGAAAACCGCGTCCCGTCCCTTCATAGCCCTGAACGGTGGTGGTCAACAATATGCGTGAAAAACGCAACGCCAGGCGATGCAGCAGCGGCGCGGGGATTGCCGCCGCCTCATCGACAATCAGCCAGTCGGCCGTCTCCGTGCCCGCCAACAGCGCATCAGGAGCGAGAAAGCGAAATTTCTCACCGGCAAACTGCGCCAGCACGTCCGTCGCCGCTTTCGACGGCGCAGTTACAATGGCCGTCCCGCTCATCCGCGAAATTAACTGCCCGGCCAGCGCCGATTTACCCCGCCCTCGCGCCGCCGTAACGGCGGCCACGCCGGGTGGCATTCGCAGCAGGTGCTGCAAAATCGCGGCCTGCTCAGGCTGCGGTTCACCCGTAGCGGGTTGCCAGTGGGGACGGGCAGGAAAGCGCGGCCATGAAAACGGTTGAGACTGCTGCCAGTGCAGCGCCTGCTCGTCACGGGCCATCACGCGTTTGAGGTGCTGGATAAAATGTGGCGTTGCAACAGGCTGCGGGCAGTCGCTCCAGCGCAGCGAGTCCGCATCGGGACGGGATTCCCATGCAGAATACGGCGGCGTCAGCAGCACCAGCCAGCTTCCGGCTCGCAGCGTGCCGCTCAGCGCCGCGAATGCCGAGGCATCAAACCCCAACTGCGCATCAAAAACCGCGTGGCGGAACTCGCGTCCCAGTAGCGTTTGTAACGCCTGCGGCGTACAGTGCGGCGCGGCGGGCGCATCGGTTGCCACCCACAGCCAGTCGCCAGCCAATGCTTCTCGCAGCGCCAGCGCCCGTTCACGACACCAGGACGCATCGCCGCTGAGCACCAGCAGCCGACGAATCCCTTCCTGCGCCATTTGTGCGGTTAGCGCCCGCAATGCGTCATTGTCAGACATCCCTGCCCCGGTATGTTAAAAACCTTTGCCGAAGGTATTACATTGCGCCGGATCGCCGCTATCAAAACCGCGTTTAAACCAGGTATAGCGCTGCTCGGAAGTGCCGTGAGTGAAGCTGTCCGGCACCACGCGTCCCTGACTTTGTTGTTGCAGACGATCGTCGCCAATCGCCTGCGCCGCATTCAACGCTTCTTCCAGATCGCCGGATTCCAGTACGCCCTGTTGCTGCATGTTGTGCCCCCAGACGCCCGCGAAGCAATCCGCCTGTAGCTCCATACGTACGGAGAGTCGGTTCACTTCCGCTTGCGATGCGGTCTGTTGCAGCTGACGGACCTTCGGTTCGATGCCCAGCAGTTTTTGCACATGGTGCCCCACTTCGTGGGCGATAACGTAACCCTGGGCAAAATCGCCATCCGCGCCCAGTTTGTTTTTCATGTCATCGTAGAAGGAAAGATCGATGTAGACCGTGCCATCCGCCGGGCAATAGAACGGCCCCATCACGGACTGACCCGCACCGCATCCTGTGCGCGTCGCGCCACGGTACATCACCAGCTTAGGCTGCTGATATGTGCGCCCCATTTTCTCAAACTGCTGACCCCAGGTATCTTCTGTGGTCGCCAGAATGACGGAGGTAAACTTCGCGGCCTCGTCGTCATTTGGACTGATCGAACGCGTCGTTTCCTGCTGAGAAATCGGCTGCCCGGTCATTAAACCGGTAAGATCCACCCCGTAATAGCCCGCCACCAGCACGACAATCAGCAGAATGATTCCGCCTTTGCCGCTGGGCAAACGAAAACCCGGCCCGCCCATTGACGGGCCGCCGGAGCTATTGCGTCTGTCTTCTACATTGTCACTTTCACGACGCCCTTGCCAGCGCATAATCACCTCAACATACTATTCATTATGATGATGATCGTAGGCGGTTCAGCGCAAGATTACCATTAGAATAATGGTGGTAGAGAAAAACCGGAGAGCGTTGACTCTCCGGTTGATGCTGACGGAGGAAGAATTAATCTAACTGCACGCCCAGGCGACGTGCGACGGTCTCATAGGCTTCGATCAGACCGCCCAGACTCTGGCGGAAACGGTCTTTGTCCATTTTATCCAGCGTCTCTTTGTCCCACAGGCGGCTGCCGTCCGGGGAAAATTCATCGCCCAGCACTACTTCGCCTTTGTACAGACCAAACTCCAGTTTGAAATCGACCAGGATCAGACCGGCATCGTCAAACAGCTTTTTCAGCACGTCGTTAGCTTTGTAAGTCAGCTCTTTCATGCGCGCCAGATTCTCTTTGCTCACCCAGCCGAAGGTTTCGCAGTAAGAATCGTTGACCATCGGATCGTGCATCGCATCGTTTTTCAGGAACAGGTCGAACAGCGGCGGGTTCAGTTCGATGCCTTCTTCAATGCCCAGACGCTTGACCAGAGAACCAGCCGCACGGTTACGCACCACGCACTCGACCGGCACCATATCCAGCTTTTTCACCAGACACTCGGTATCGGACAGCAGCTGCTCCATCTGGGTCGGGATGCCCGCTTCTGCCAGTTTGGTCATGATGAAATGGTTAAACTTGTTGTTCACCATCCCTTTGCGATCAAACTGTTCAATGCGCGCGCCATCCCCTGCTGACGTATCATTGCGGAATTCGAGCACCAACAGGTCCGGGTTTTCCGTGCTGTATACGGTCTTCGCTTTACCACGATACAACTCAGCTTGCTTTTGCATCTTTATTACTCCTGGTGTGAATTAACGATAAAAATTCATTTTCTGCCACACTTTGCCGGATGGCGGCGTTGCCTTATCCGACCTACAGCCTGGGGGCGAAATTACGGTAAAAATTGCGTTTTTCTGCTGACGCACACGTTTGCGTATCATATCAGAAAAAAGGGCTGGATTGCTCCAGCCCCTCAATTTTTACTTGCTGAACGCTGCCTGGAAGACGGCAACCAGCGCGTCGTTCTGGCTCTGCGTCAGGGTATGCCCCTTCGGATCGATAAACTGTAGGCTACTGCGGTTGTCTAAATCGCCCACCTGCAATTTATAGTCGCCGGACGACAGCCCCGGATCGGTTGCGCCCAGATCCTGCCAGCCGCTGTCAGACAGCGGTTTGTAGGTCACTGCCAGGCTGCCCTGAGAACGCGTGCTGTCGGTCACTTTCATGCCCACTTTTTCAAGCGCGGCTGGCAGACGCTGCCACACCACGTTGAACGGCCCACGGACGACCAGCATTGGCAAACCGGTGTCATCTGCGGCGCTCTGCACATCCATCGTGGCGGCAGAACGGTTTTGCGCGGCGTTCGCAGCGTCGGTGGCGGTTTTATCCAGACCCGCCGAGATTACGTTCATCATCTCAGCGCTATAACGCTGTAGCGAAGCGGCATCTGCGGCAGGCTTGCCAGCCTGTTCCAGATTCACCAGTTTCACCGTTACAGCCTGCTGATAACCCTGCGGTTTCACCGAGATTTGATAACGTCCACGGTACTGCTGGTCTTCATCCAGACGGTTCCATTCAACCCAATCGGTCGTCAGGGTCTGGCTGGCGTCATCACGTTTTTCAATCGTGTAGTTTTTGGACTGAATCACGCTGACAACCTGCGGCCACAGGTTGGTATTGCGACCATTTTCCACCAGCAAGGTTGCGGTATCACCCGTAAACTGGGTACGCGCGCCGGTCACCAGCGCTAACGGCTGAGCAGGCGGACGAATGTCCAGCGCTTTGCCGACAGCGCCGCTGCCGTTGGTCACCGGAATGTTATAGTCGCCCGTCGTTACCGGCAGAATCATCCCTGCTGGCGCATGAAGTTCAGCAAGCGGCGCGGCTTCCAGATAGGATTCATCACCGCTCACCTGGCGCTTGTAGCGCGAGTCAGAGCTACAGGCCGCGAGCAGCATAATGAGCGAAACACCCGCAACCCTGGCCAGGCGCGACTTTTGTACTGAGTAAGCCATCAAATCTCCCTAAACTTTACAGCAAACCGGCATGCTTGAGCGCCGCTTTGACAATCTCACGACCCGTATCGGTGATCGGCGTCATCGGCAAGCGCAGCGTATCAGTCGCCACAAGTCCCAACTCCTTACATGCCCATTTCACCGGGATCGGATTGGGTTCGACAAATAGTTTGTTATGTAACGGCATCAGACGCTGATTAATCACCCGCGCGTCGGCAAAACGACCTTCCGCCGCCAGTTTGCACATTTCCGCCATATCACGCGCCGCAACGTTCGCGGTAACGGAAATCACGCCATGACCGCCGAGCTGTATGAAGTCCAACCCGGTCGCATCATCACCGCTGAGCAGAATAAAATCGTCTGAAACCAGCTCTTTGATCTGGTGAACCCGACTTAAGTTCCCTGTCGCCTCTTTGATTGCGACAATATTTTTTACTTTCGCCAGACGGCCGACGGTTTCCGGCAGCATATCGCAGCCTGTACGGGACGGCACATTATACAGAATTTGCGGCAGGTCAGTATGTTCAGCGATGGCTTTGAAATGCTGGAACAGACCTTCCTGAGTCGGGCGGTTGTAGTAAGGCGTCACTGTCAGGCAACCGACAACGCCGCTGTCGTTGAAACGCTGCGTCAGGCTAATGGCCTCCGCCGTCGCGTTCGCGCCCGTTCCGGCGATAACCGGAATACGCCCGTCCGCCAGCTCCAGCGTCATCATGACCACATCGCCATGCTCGTCATGGCTCAGCGTGGCGGATTCGCCGGTGGTGCCAACAGAAACAATCGCCGAGGTACCGCTGGCGACATGATAATCAATCAGTTTTTTCAGGCTTGACCGGCAGACATTACCTTTTTCATCCATCGGTGTAACAAGCGCGACAATACTTCCCGTGAACATGGGCCATCCTCTGTGCAAACAAGTTTCTCAATGGTACGTTTGGTACGACAATAAAAGCAAGAGACCATAGCCCTTCTGATTATTGTATGCAGGTTTTTTTTATGCTTTCCTTATGATTACCTCACCTCTCAAAGGAAGAACCGGTTTGACATCGTCATCACAACATTACCTGGTTATCACTGCGCTGGGTGCCGATCGCCCGGGAATTGTGAATACTATCACCCGCCATGTCAGCAGCTGCGGCTGTAATATCGAAGACAGCCGACTGGCCATGCTGGGCGATGAATTCACGTTTATCATGCTGCTGTCTGGTTCCTGGAACGCCATCACCCTGATTGAATCAACCTTGCCGTTGAAAGGCGCAGAGCTGGATTTGTTGATTGTGATGAAGCGCACCACCGCTCGCCCCCGTCCGGCCATGCCCGCAACGGTATGGGTACAGGTCGAGGTGGAAGATTCTCCGCATTTAATTGAACGTTTTACCGCGCTTTTCGACAGCCATCAGATGAACATCGCTGAGCTGGTCTCCCGCACGCAACCTGCTGAAAATGAAAAGGCTGCACAGCTGTTTATTCAAATCACCGCGCACAGTCCGGCATCCCATGATGCCGTAAATATTGAGCATGCCTTTAAAGCACTATGTACAGAACTCAATGCGCAAGGCAGTATTAACGTTGTTAATTACTCACAACATGATGAACAGGATGGAGTTAAGTAATGAATCCACTGAAAGCCGGTGACATCGCACCGAAATTTAGCTTGCCGGATCAAGACGGAGAACAAGTAAATTTGACCGACTTCCAGGGACAGCGCGTACTGGTGTATTTCTACCCTAAAGCCATGACGCCCGGCTGTACCGTACAGGCCTGTGGTTTACGCGATAACATGGACGATCTGAAAAAAGCAGGCGTAGACGTGTTGGGGATCAGCACCGATAAACCTGAAAAACTGTCTCGTTTCGCCGAAAAAGAGCTGCTTAACTTTACGCTCCTGTCCGATGAGGATCATCAGGTCTGCGAGCAATTCGGCGTCTGGGGGGAAAAATCCTTTATGGGGAAAACCTACGACGGCATCCATCGCATCAGCTTCCTGATCGACGCTGACGGCAAGATCGAACACGTATTTGACGACTTTAAAACCAGTAACCACCACGATGTAGTGCTGAACTGGCTGAAAGAAAACGCCTGATTTGCGTTTTGCCGGATAAAGCCTGATGCGACGCTAACGCGTCTTATCAGGCCGCTATCCGGCATACGCGTCGTTTATTCAAACGTTCCTTTCACGCACGCTTTACCGTCTTTCACCACCGCTTTGCCTTTCGCCCACAGATGGCTGACTTCCAGCGCCTGATTCAGCACCAGAATGTCGGCGTCACAACCTGCCGCCAGACGTCCTTTATGCTCAAAGCCGAGAAATTCCGCAACGGTGCGGGTAAGCGGACGCAGCGCCTGCTCCAGCGGCAGTTTATGCTGCGTAACTAACTGACGCAGCGTGCCGATCAGCGACTCAAAACCCGCCACGCCAATGCCCGTCAAATTCCCATGCTCATCAAATTCCGGCTGGCTGCCGTTGCCATCAGAACTCAGGGTAATGCGCGACAGCGGAACCTCATGGCGCAAGGCTGTCACGATGGCCGTCGCCGGATCGATCGGTTCATCAATGCTGCTGGTAATATCAATGTAGCCGCCATCAAGCGCGTACTCCAGCGCCGCCTGGAACAGCGGTTCGGCGCGGTTAACATGCGTCGGCAGCAGTTTCGTGATAGGGACATCGGCGTTGGCGAGAATATCGTACAGCGGTTCCAGCATGTGTGGGCTGTCGCCCATATGAAAGACGCTGATTCCCGGCTTCTGGCCCAGTAATCCCCCCACGCGGGACTGCGCCGCCATTGTCGCCAGCGCGGCGGAATTCGGCGCCGAAGAACGATGATCGGAGACGGCGCATTTCACGCCAATCACTTTATCGATCAACGCCACATCGCGATCGACGCTCCCGGTGATGGTTGGCGAAGGCAGAGAATACGCCCCCGTTAACATCCATGCGCTGATCCCTTCATATTCCAACGCGCGCGTTTTCGCCAGCAGAGATTCAGGATAACGGGTGATGCCGTCCGTTCCCAGCAGCCCGACAACGGAGGTGATACCGGCTTCAACCAACCGTGACAGCCGCACCTCTGGCGTACGGGTATGCGGCCCGGCTTCGCCGCCACCGCCGATGAGATGAACATGCTGATCGATAAATCCCGGGCAGACGATATCACCGTGAAGATCGATCTGCTGGCAACCGGGGAAGTCTTTCGCAGCGATAGTCGGCGCAATAGCGACAATTTTGCCGTTGGCAACCAGAATGTCCTGCTGGCCCAGATCGTCCGGGGCATATACGTGTCCGCGCTGAAAAAGCGTCAGATTAAGAATGGAATAGTCCATGATAGTCCTTTTTAAACAATAGCCTGCATTACCCAAATAGAGACCAGGGCATTAATCACGCACACCGCAATAATATGCGGGTAATAACGCGGATGAACGCCCGCCGTTCCCAGGCAGCGCCCTACATTCTGAACCGGGTTGCCCATCAGGTAAATGGCGGGTAACAGCACAGTGGCATCGTGACCGGACAGCGCGCCAGTAACCACCAGGCTGGCGCAGACGCCCACGCCGCCGCCCATACTCATCACCGCAGCCAGCAAAACGGTCGCCGATTCTCCCGGCAAACCCCATAGCGCCATTACCGGTTCACACACTCGCCCGACGATATCCAGCAACCCCGTCACCTTCAGCGCCTGAATAATGACAAAGGCCATGACGACGTTGGGCAACAGGCTGGTGGTGGCGATGGTAAAACCGCGCCGCGCGCCGTCGATAAACAGATCCATGACGTTTTTACGTACCTGTGCGCTCATTTCAGGCCTCCTGTTTCATACGACGATGTTCAAGCTGCGCGATCCACACCCGCAACAGGTTCGCACCGATAAATTTGAAGACTAAAATGACCGCCAGCGGCGTAATAACCGGTACGGTTATCGTGGCAAATAGCGCGGCGCCTGATGAGAAGTAGTTCGTCAGAATCGCGCTGCCGCTTGTCTGCCAGCAGGCGAAAATTGCCCGTTCCTGTTCGGTAATCACCCCCTCTTCCGCCAGCTCTTTGGTCATCCCGGCGGCGGCATCCGTATTTTGCAAATTGGCGATAAGCGCCAGGGAGCAAATGCCGGGGATGCCCAGGATCGGCCTGAGTATCGGCGTCATCAACTGCTGTGCGGCGCGCAGTCCGCCCAGCCCTTCCGTCACGGAAATAATGCCGAGCGATAAAATAACCGATGGCGCCAGCTCCAGTGCGAATAAAAAGCCATCTCTCGCCCCGGTACCGCCAGTGCCGCGAAATGAAACCGCCGTGTCGCCTGCTGCGTTAACCAGGCCAAACGCGCCATTGAGCACGGTAAAATCAAACACTCGCCACCATTCCGTACTTTTCGCGAACATGCCTGAAAAAAGGATAATGGTAATAAAAAAGGCGAGATAACCGCCCCACCCCACTTTTTGCTGCGTGTGCATCTGATGACCCATTTTTTTCTCCGGTTGGTCTTGTCCTTGTGAGATTAAAAAACCATCTATACCGGTAAGTTGAAAGCAAAAAAGGAGGGCGGGACAGCACATTCGGAAAACGTTCAGGAAAGGAGAAAGCGGATAAAACGTGGAACGCCCGATGACGTTGCGCCACCGGGCAGAGTGATAATCGTGCTTAACCGTCGCTGACCTGTCCGTCCGGCCAGGCATGTACCACGGCTTTAATTAACGTCGCCAGCGGGATGGCGAAGAACACGCCCCAGAAGCCCCACAGGCCGCCGAAAATCACCACCGACAGAATAATCACCAGCGGGTGCAGGTTGACGGCTTCTGAAAACAGTACCGGCACCAGCAGGTTTCCATCCAGCGCCTGAATGATCAGATACACGGCGAAGCAGCTCCAGAACTCCGTTCCGAGGCCAAACTGGAATAACGCCACGCCAATCACCGGAATGGTCACCACGAACGCGCCGATGTAGGGGATTAATACCGAGAATCCAACCAGAACCGCCAGCAGCAGCGAGTAGTTGAGACCAAAGAGCAGGAAGCCAAGCCAGGTCGCCACGCCAACCACCACCATCTCCAGCACTTTGCCACGAATATAGTTGGTGATCTGCTGGTTCATCTCCATCCAGACCTGCCCGGCCAGACCGCGATTGCGCGGCAGAACCCGGCGCACGGCATTCAGCATCTGCTCTTTATCTTTGATCAGGAAGAAGACCATCAGCGGCACCAGCACCAGATACACCGCCAGCGTCAACAACCCGACCAGAGAGGCCAGGGAGTATTTCACGACCGAATCACCTAACGTCAGCATCCGGGTGCGCATGTTTTCCGCCATCGCATCAATGATCCCGGCATCCATCAGCGCCGGGTAACGACGGGGTAACGTGGCGGCATAATCAGAGAGCTTATTGAGCATACCCGGCATATCGCGAATCAAATAGATCCCCTGCTGCCAGGCCACCGGCATCACGACAAACGCCATCAGCAGTAAAATGCCGACAAAAACAATCAGTACGATTGAGGTGGCCCAACGCCGGGAGCAGCCAATCGCCTCCAGACGGACCGTAGGCCACTCCAGCAGGTAAGCGAGGACAATAGCCACCAGCAACGGCGCCAGAAGCCCACTGAAAAAGAAAAGGATGCCAAAACCGGCAACCAGGATAACCAGCAAGGCGATCGCCTCCGGGTCGCTAAAACGACGGCGATACCACTGCATCAACATCTCAAGCATAGAAACCGTTCCCTGAACCTCAATAGCGGGATTGCGATCCCGAATTGTATCTAAATGTCACAAAAAAGACTTCGCTTTTTGTTGCTGATTCAGGAAACTGAAAAGTCATTTGAGCGGGGTATTCACCACCGGGTTTCGCAGTTACACTCCCTGTGCTGGCGTGGCGGAACGATACGTCGCGGCATCGGTCAAATGGCTATATTAAAGAAAACAGGACAGAGGTCTATGTTCAGGCTGTTGAAGAAAAACCTGGTTGCTACCCTCATCGCTGCGCTGACTATCGGTCAGATAGCCCCCGCGTTTGCAGATTCCGCAGACACGCTACCGGATATGGGGACCTCAGCAGGAAGCACGCTTTCTATCGGTCAGGAAATGCAAATGGGCGACTATTACGTTCGCCAGTTGCGCGGCAGCGCGCCGTTGATCAACGATCCGCTGTTGAGTCAGTACATCAACGCGCTGGGGATGCGTTTAGTCTCTCATGCAGACTCCGTGAAAACGCCGTTCCATTTCTTTTTGATTAACAACGACGAAATCAACGCCTTCGCCTTTTTCGGCGGCAACGTTGTGCTGCATTCCGCGCTCTTTCGCTATTCCGATAACGAAAGTCAGTTAGCCTCGGTGATGGCGCACGAAATTTCCCACGTAACCCAACGCCATCTGGCGCGCGCGATGGAAGATCAAAAGCGCAGCGCTCCGCTGACCTGGGTCGGTGCCTTAGGCTCTATTCTTCTGGCGATGGCCAGCCCGCAGGCCGGTATGGCGGCGCTGACCGGTACGCTGGCGGGAACGCGTCAGGGGATGATCAGCTTCACCCAACAAAACGAACAGGAAGCAGACCGAATCGGTATTCAGGTGCTGCAACGTTCAGGGTTCGATCCGCAAGCGATGCCGACGTTCCTGGAAAAACTGCTCGACCAGGCGCGCTACTCCACGCGTCCTCCCGAAATTTTGCTGACGCACCCCCTGCCGGAAAGCCGTCTGGCGGATGCCCGCAACCGTGCAAACCAGATGCGCCCGGTGGTAGTGGAATCGTCGGAAGATTTTTATCTGGCGAAGGCGCGTACGCTGGGAATGTACAATTCTGGCCGTAATCAGCTTACCAGCGACCTGCTCGACGCATGGGAAAAAGGAAACGTGCACCAACAGCGTGCGGCGCAATATGGCCGGGCGCTACAGGCGATGGAAGCCAGCAAGTACGACGAAGCTCGCAAAGCGCTGCAACCGTTGCTGACGACTGAACCGAATAACGCGTGGTATCTCGACCTGGCGACCGATATCGATCTGGGGCAGAAGAAAACCAGCGAAGCGATTAACCGTCTGAAAAATGCCCGCGATCTGCGCGCAAACCCGGTATTGCAGCTAAACCTGGCGAATGCTTATTTACAGGGCGGGCAAGCCAGAGAAGCCACGACCATCCTCAATCGCTACACTTTCAACAACAAAGACGACGGCAACGGCTGGGATCTCCTGGCGCAGGCTGAAGCGGCGCTCAATAACCGCGATCAGGAGCTGGCGGCGCGCGCCGAAGGCTATGCGCTGGCCGGGCGACTGGATCAGGCGATCTCTATGCTCAGCAGCGCAAGTTCTCAGGTCAAGCTGGGCAGCCAGCAACAGGCGCGTTACGATGCCCGTATCGACCAGCTTCGCCAGTTGCAGGAACGCTTTAAGCCATACACCAAAATGTAGTATTCGTTCTGTTGCCGGGTGGCGACGCTATCGCGTCTTATCCGGCCTACAGTTCGCGCGAAAGGAGAAATCATGTCTGATGCAGTAAAAATCTACCACAACCCGCGTTGTTCAAAGAGCCGCGACACGCTGAGCCTGCTGAAATCTAACGGCGTTGAACCGGAAGTGGTGCTTTACCTGGAAACACCTGCCGACGCAGCGACGCTACGTGAACTGCTGCGTATGTTAGGGATGTCCAGCGCACGCGAACTGATGCGCCAGAAAGAAGATCTCTACAAGTCACTCAATCTGGCCGACAGCCACCTGAGCGAAGAGGCGTTGATTCAGGCGATGGTGGAAAACCCGAAACTGATGGAGCGACCGATTGTCGTCGCCAACGGTCAGGCTCGTATTGGCCGCCCGCCGGAGCAGGTGCTGGAAATCGTGAGCTAATCCATGCGCCGCAGCGCTTCCAGAAAGTCCTGCGGCGTACAATCCCCCAGTTTTTTCTGTGTCTTACCACGGTTGTAGCATTCACATAAGCGGATAAGCAACTCGCTGGCAGATTCACTATTTAGCCGGGGAATAATCTCATTCAGCGGTACTGTCACCGACACCCAACCGGGAATCGTACCGGTTATTTGGCATGACATGCCGCGCGTCGCCAGGTGCGTTTTTAGCTGCGGGCATATGCGATAAGAAATATTTGTCTCAATAGATTGTATATCAGTCGGGCAGGTTTCCAGCAATTCATCCAGCCAGACCACGACCCGCTGCGGTGAAATACCCGCATACAGTCGGGCAAAGCACCAGCCGCTCATCGGCTCGCGCGCCCAGAACAAATGATGTTCGCCACCGTCGTCCATATGTAACGAGAGTGGAAGGTGATACAGCGCCAGATGATTCGGCAGCATCCCGGATTTTAACGCTTTTTTCCCTTGTAACGACGTCCGCTGTCGCCGAGGTGTCGCCGGTTTAAGATAACGATTCAACGTCGCGCGCGACACAACAATGCCCAGCACCTCGTTCACCAACAATAAGAGGTCATCCAGCGGCGCACCTGTTGCGTCGCGCAAGGCGTTCACCAAAACAACCTGCTCTTGTCTCATCGCTTTGTATATCGTCTTCGGCGTAGTTTGCCCATCACTAACCCGATCACGATGTCGCCATCGCCTTACTGTCGTAACAGAAATCCCAAGCTCGGCGGCAAGCTCTCTGTCGCTTTTTTCAGACTGTTGAAGATAGCGACGAATACGCGGTGTGGTAGTGGCATTGGCGTGCAATTTTATTTCCATCGCAAGAATCCCTGTCGATTTTTAGATAATTAATCTTATGAGATTTATATGCTAATCGCGATCACATTGTGAGCTATTTCACCTTTCGTTCACACGCCTTCGCAGATAATCCTCATGCATAGCACACACAACGTGAGTTAATCTTGTACGGAGTTCACAATGAACAATGTTCTGGGATTTCTTGAAGCAAAACTGATGCCTCTGGCGGCGAAAACCGCTCAGCAGCGGCATCTCGGCGCGATTCGTGGCGCATACGTTTCGTTTATGCCGTTTATTATCGTCGGCTCTATTCTGCTGGTGATCTCCTCGTTTCCGAATCAAAACTATCAGCAGTTTATGTCTCAGGCTTTTGGCGAGAGCTGGAGTGCGATTATTGAGATTCCGTTTAACGCGGTGTTCTCAACGATGTCGCTGTTTATCAGTTTCCTGGTCGCATTTCGTCTGGCGGAACACTACGGCGAAGATCGCATATCCTGCGGCATTCTGGCGCTGGTCTGTTTTCTGATCCTTACACCGTTTATCAAAGTGGCGGAAAGCGGCGGTATTACCGTGATCCCCGTAGAGTGGATTGGCACAAAAGGATTGTTCGTCGCGATGATCGGTTCGCTGCTGTGGACTGAACTTTTCTGCTGGCTAAAGCGTAAAAATCTGGTGATTAAAATGCCAGAAGGTGTGCCACCAGCGGTGCAAGAATCTTTTGCCGCGCTGATCCCCGCCTTACTGGTCATGATACTGGTACTGAGCATTCGCATCTTGTTTGAAAACACCCATTACCAGACCATCCATCAGTTTATTTACGAAGTGGTCGCCACACCGGTTCGTCATTACGGTACCTCTTACTTTGGCGCGCTGATGACAGTGTTCAGCATCACTATTTTGTGGTCGGTCGGTATTAACTCCGGCTCAATGGTTAACGGCATCATCCGTCCGCTGTGGATGGAAAACCAGACCGACAACATTGCGGCTATTCAGGCTGGCACCACACCCCCACACATCATTACGGAACAGTTTTTTGACATGATTTGGATGGGCGGCGCGGGCGCAACGTTGTCGCTGGTGTTAGCCATGCTTTTCTTTGCGCGCAGTAAAAACATGCGGGAAGTGGCGCGGCTCGGTGCCGGAGCGTCTGTGTTCAACATCAACGAACCGATTCTGTTCGGTCTGCCGGTGATAATGAATCCGATAATGCTGATCCCCTTCAACCTGGTGCCGCTGGTGCTGGTCACCGTATAGTATACCGCGATGAAGCTCGGCGCGGTCGCCGTCACCACGGGCGTCTTTATTCCGTGGACGCTGCCGCCAGTCATCAGCGGTTTTATCGTTACCGGACATATTAGCGGCAGCGTCATGCAGCTCATTAACCTGCTGATTGGCGCAATGCTGTATCTGCCCTTTATGCGGATCGTCGATAAACAGTACCGCGCGGCGGAACGGGCTGCCGTAACGCAGCCCGATGCACCACTTGCAAAACAGGAGTAAACCATGTGGGGAATTATCGCAACCTGGCGAATGGCGCTTGAAGGTGTGGCGGAATCCGCGTCTGTACTGGCTGCGGGGAACCCGGTCGCAATGGCGGTGGTAGACGCCGTCGCAACCGTTGAGGACTTTCCGTTTTATAAATCCGTGGGCTATGGCGGACTGCCTACTGAAAATGGCGAGGTCGAACTGGATGCCGCCTATATGGACGGCGATACCCTCGCGTTTGGGGCGGTCGGGAATCTGGTGGATATTGCCAACCCGGTGCGCGTCGCACATGCGTTAAGCCGTCAGCGCTATAACTGTCTGCTGGTTGGCCAGGGTGCGCGTGAATGGGCACTGAGCCAGGGATTTGCGGATAAAACCATGCTCACCGACAGAGCCATCCAGCACTATCAAAAACGCTGCCGGGAGACGCTGGATAAAGGCTTAAGTCCATATAACGGCCACGATACGGTCGGCATTATTGGTCTGGATAAACTGGGGTCGATGAGCGTTGCCACCTCCACCAGCGGCCTGTTTATGAAAAAACGCGGCCGCATTGGCGACTCTCCGGTTATTGGTTCCGGCTTCTATTGCGACAGTGAAGTCGGCGCAGCGACGGCAACGGGCGTCGGTGAAGATCTGATGAAAGGCTGCGCCAGCTATGAAATTGTTCGTCGCATGGCGCAGGGGATGACACCGCAACAAGCGGCTGATTCTGTCGTGTTTGAGCTGGAAGATAAATTGATGTCGCGATTTGGTCGCACAGGCGACCTCTCTGTGGTCTGCATGAACCGTAAAGGCGAGTTTGGCGCAGCCACTAACATCAAAACATTCTCGTTCGTTGTCGCTACCGCACGCCAACCGCTCACCGTATTTCGCGCCGAACGCCAGCACGAGAAGACCCATTATCACCCCGTCGATGAAGAATGGATGCAAGACTATGCCGCGCGGATACGTGCTCCAGTCGAGGAAGAGAAATGATTTCATACCAACTGATTTGCTCACCAGCAGAGGTTCAACCACAAGGCCATCTTATCGCACCTCCTGGCTGTTCGTTATTGCGGGATTCCGCTCTGCTCGCGGAAATGCACGTACTGGCGCAAGATAAAGTAGCGGATACCCGCTTTGGCTGCGCGCCTTTTACGCGAATTACCCTGTTGCCTGATGCGCTCTGGCAGGACAGCCTGACCGAAGGTTTACTCAATGCGATACGACCGCTGCTGGCCTCGCCAGTCAGCGAAAATGTGCTGATTGATGTCACCGAAATAAATGACACTGTACTGGCGCTGCTGCTGCGTTTTCTGTTCAATCAGGCGTATACGCTCAATGATTTACAATTGAAAAAAACGGATGCCACCGCCACTCGCATCCGCCATATCACCGCGTTCTGCCAGCCAGAACAATACGAGAAACGTGAAAAAATGTTCAGGCAGCAGCAGGCCATTGCCAACGGCATGGTCGCTGCAAGGCGGCTGGCGGATACCCCCTCCGATTGCTGTACGCCGCAGTTCGTGGTCAATGAGGCACAAACCCTGTGCGCCTCTTTTCCTGCGCTGCACTGTGAAGTCCTTGATGAACAACAAATTGTTGAACAAGGCCTCGGACTGCTCCATGCAGTTGGCAAAGGAGCGACCTGTCCACCGCGTTTGCTTGCCATTCATTACAACGGCATAAGTGACGGCCCGGTACGCTGCTATATAGGTAAAGGGATAACGTTTGATACCGGTGGCCTGTGGTTGAAAGAGGGCGCGGGTATGTACACCATGAAATATGACATGTGTGGCGCAGCCAACGTGTTGGGACTGCTCCTGACGGTTGCGGAGTTACAACTGCCCGTACGCATAATGGGCGTACTGGCGCTGGCTGAAAACGCGATCGGCCCGAACGCAATGCAGCCTGGCAGCGTTGCTCGCGCCTGCAACGGTATGACAGTGGAAATCAATAACACCGACGCCGAAGGACGGCTGGTGCTGGCCGACGCCATTGCATGGACGAGCCAACGACAGCCGCAGGCCCGTTATATCATCGACATGGCCACCTTGACCGGTGCGGTGGTGAAAGCGCTTGGCTACGAACTCAGCGGGCTGATGACTCAGGACGATGCGTTAAGACAGGCGCTAACAGAGGCTGGACGGCAGAGCGGAGATGAAGTCTGGTCTTTACCTCTGGATGCACGACTGAAAAAGCAGACCGAAAGCGCCATAGCCGATCTCTGTAATACGCCGACGAACAATGCGGCAATCAGCGCTTCCGCAGCCTGGTTACTGCATCATTTTTGCCCGTCGGATATCCCGTGGGCACATCTGGACATTAGCGGTACAGCGCTATGGCGAGAAAACGGCAGAAGCGTCGCGTCCGGCAGGCCGATTCCACTGCTGGTTGAGCACTTACTGGAAGATATTGCCTGAGTTTTTTGCCCGGCCACCGGGCAAAAACGGCAGCGTTACAGCGTCAGAATCTCTTTAACGAACGGAATGGTGAGTTTACGCTGTGCGGTGATTGAGGCGTGATCGAGCTGATCCAGCGTAATAAATAGCGTACGCATCTCGCGATCCAGCCGCTTCAACAGAAAACGCCCGACATCTTCCGGCAGTTCAAACCCACGCAGTCTGGCGCGCAGTTGTAACGCCTGGAGTTTGTCTTCATCAGAGAGAGGTTGCAGCTTGTAGATTTGCCCCCAGTCCAGACGAGAAGCCAGATCGGGTAATCCCAGCTTTAGCTGACGTGGAGGGCGATCGCCGGTGATCAGCAGGCGCGTTTTTCCCGACTCAAGGATGCGGTTATAGAGATCAAAGATCGCCATTTCCCACAGTTCATCTCCGGCGACACATTCAATATTGTCAATACACACCAGCGACAAATGCTCCATGCCGTCAAGCACTTCCGGTACAAACCAGGTGCGCTTATCCAGCGGCACATAGCCTACCGCGTCGCCGCGTTGCGACAGTTCAGCACACGCCGCGTGCAGTAGATGGCTACGGCCCGCGCCTTCACGCGACCAGAGATAAATATATCCGCTATGTTCCTGACGCAGCACGTTTTGCAGTGCAGCCAGTAAAGAGGCGTTATCCCCCGGCCAGAAACTTGCGAAAGTTTCGTCGTCAGGAAGATAAAGTGGCAGAGAGAGCTGTGCCGGAGTGTTCAGAGATACCTCAATCCAGGATTCCATAAAATCGCGATGAGTTTACCACAGAATTCCATCACGATAGAACCGGGCAGCAAGCACTGCCCGGTTTCAGGATTATTGCTGCGGCGTATCCGCGTCTTTCGCATCCAGCACCACTTCTTCCGGGCGCAGGACGCTGATCAGTTTGAAGATCAGGCTCAGGCCGATCCCAACAATGGTCGCCAGCGCCATTCCTTTCAGTTCAGCCGCGCCAATATGCACTTTCGCGCCGCTGACGCCGATGATCAAAATCACCGAAGTCAGGATCAAGTTCTGCGCTTTGTTGTAATCGACTTTTGATTCAATCAATACACGAATACCGGATGCCCCGATCACGCCGTACAGCAGCAGCGATACGCCGCCCATTACCGGCAGCGGGATTATCTGAATCGCAGCGGCCAGTTTACCCACGCAGGAGAGCAGAATGGCAAAAATCGCCGCGCCACCGATAACCCAGGTGCTGTACACGCGGGTGATCGCCATAACACCGATGTTTTCACCGTAGGTGGTGTTCGGCGTAGAACCGAAGAACCCGGAAATCATCGTTGATAACCCGTTGGCAAACATCGAACGATGCAGGCCAGGGTCACGAACCAGATCCTTTTTAACGATGTTCGCCGTCACGACCAGGTGGCCTACGTGTTCGGCAATCACCACCAGCGCCGCTGGCAGGATTGTCAGAATGGCAAACCATTCAAAGCGCGGCGTATAGAACGTCGGCAGCGCGAACCAGTGCGCTTCGGCAATCGGCGCGGTATCCACCACTCCCATTGCAAATGACAGCGCATAGCCTGCCAGCACGCCGATCAGGATCGGGATAATGGCCAGGAAACCCCGGAACAGCACGGAGCCAAAGACCGTCACCGCCAGGGTCACAAGGGAGATGGTAATGGTTTTGGTATCCGGGGATTGCCCTTCAGCAGGCAGTAACCCGGCCATTCCCGCAGCCACGCCCGCCAGTTCCAGACCGATAACGGCAACGATTGCGCCCATCGCCGCAGGCGGGAACATCACGTCCAGCCAGCCGGTTCCGGCTTTCTTCACGATAAAAGAGACCAGACAGAACAGCACGCCGCACATGATAAAACCACCCAGCGCCACTTCATACCCCAGCGGCAACAGCAGCAAAACCGGCGAAATAAAGGCAAAGCTCGACCCTAAATATGCAGGAATTTTACCTTTACAAATAAAGAGATACAGCAACGTACCGATGCCGTTAAACAGCAGAACGGTAGCCGGGTTGATATGAAACAGGACTGGCACCAGCACGGTTGCGCCAAACATGGCGAACAAATGCTGCAAACTAAGCGGGATTGTCTGTAAAAGCGGCGGTCTTTCACTTACCCCGATAGCACGGCGCGTCATAGTGTTTTCCTCTGAGTGTTGTATGTTATGGGTGTTTTATTCAAAAAAAAGCCGACTCTTAAAGTCGGCTCTTTATTATTCATTCACTTACTTCGTACCAAAGATCTTATCGCCGGCATCGCCGAGGCCCGGAATAATGTATCCGTGCTCGTTAAGTCCCTTATCAATCGATGCGGTGTACAGCTCAACATCCGGGTGCGCTTTCTCCAGCGCCGCAATGCCTTCCGGCGCAGCAACCAGCACCAGCACTTTAATGCTGTGGCAGCCTGCATTTTTCAGCAGATCGATCGTCGCAATCATTGAACCGCCGGTTGCCAGCATTGGGTCAACCACCAGCGCCATACGCTCATCGATGTTGGATACCAGTTTCTGGAAGTACGGAACGGGCTCCAGCGTTTCTTCGTTACGGTAGATGCCCACCACGCTGATACGCGCGCTCGGCACATGCTCCAGGACGCCTTCCATCATGCCCAGACCGGCACGCAGGATAGGAACCACTGTGATTTTTTTACCTTTGATTTGTTCGATTTCAACCGGGCCATTCCAGCCGTCGATGGTTACCGTTTCGGTTTCCAGGTCTGCGGTCGCTTCATAGGTCAGCAGGCTGCCTACTTCCGAGGCGAGTTCACGAAAGCGTTTAGTGCTAATGTCGTTTTCACGCATCAGACCCAGCTTGTGTTTGACGAGTGGGTGTTTGACTTCCACGATCTTCATACTCTTCTCCTTTCCTCAGACGAGTGGCAACCACAAAAAAAATCGCCGGATTATACCGCTTTTCCTCTCTGGCGCAACACAACGTATGCTTGACATGGATCAACCAAAGTGACATACGTCTGGAGAATGAGTATAAAACACGCCCCGCACAGATGGCGGGGCTGAATAACAACGCATTGAATCTTAAATGTTTTCTCCGTTATTTTTAATCACATTTTGATACCAGGCAAAAGATCTCTTCGGATGGCGCGCTAGCGTCCCGCTGCCGTCATTATTTTTATCGACATAGATAAAGCCATAACGTTTTTTCATCTCGCCCGTCCCCGCCGACACCAAATCAATGCAGCCCCACGGGGTGTAGCCCATCAAATCAACGCCATCTTCCACAACGGCTTTTTTCATTTCACGAATGTGCGCTGCGAGATAGTCGATACGATACCGATCGTCAACGGAACCATCTGCCTGCTGAATATCTATCGCGCCAAAACCGTTCTCGACAATAAACAACGGTAGCTGGTAGTGATCCCAGAACCAGTTGAGCGAGTAGCGTAACCCCACAGGATCGATCTGCCAGCCCCAGTCCGACTTCTGCACATACGGATTGGAGACCAGACTTTTCGTTTCGTCGTAATCAAGCTGTGGGTTATCTGCGGTCGCTTTCGTGGCAAAAGACATGTAATAGCTGAAACCGATATAGTCCACACAGCCCTGTAACAACGCCGCGCGATCTTCATCGGTGATATCCAGCGCAAAGCCCCGACGCGCAAAGTAGTTGAGGATATGCTGCGGATATTTCCCGCGCACATGCACATCCGTAAACCAGTAGCGACGGTGCATCGCGTTCATCGCCATCATCATATCGTCCGGCGCGCAGGTCAGCGGATAGATCGGACACATGGCGATCATGCAGCCAACCTGCAATGCCGGGTTGATCTCCCGCGCCGCTTTCACCGCCAGCGCGCTGGCGACCAGCTCATAGTGCGCCGCCTGATACATCACCGGTTCACGATCTTCGCCCGGCAGGTATTTCAGCCCCGAGTTGGTGAACGGCGCGAAATCTTCGTGATAATTGGCCTGGTTGTTGATCTCATTGAAGGTCATCCAGTATTTCACTTTGTGCTGATAGCGGGTAAATACCACTTTCGCGAAGCGCACGAAGAAATCGATCAGCTTACGGTTACGCCAGCCGCCATATTCCGTGACCAGATGGTAAGGCATTTCAAAATGCGACAGCGTAATCACCGGTTCAATACCGTACTTCAGGCATTCATCAAACAGGGCGTCATAAAACTGCAAACCCGCTTCATTCGGCTGTAATTCATCCCCCTGCGGGAAAATGCGCGTCCAGGCGATAGAGGTGCGAAAACATTTAAAGCCCATCTCGGCAAAGAGCTTAATATCGTCTTTGTAGCGGTGATAGAAATCGATAGCCTCATGGTTAGGATAATTTTTCCCGGCGATCACGCCGTCGGTAATTTCCCGCGGAACGCCATGCGCACCGGCGGTCATCACATCCGCCACGCTAATCCCCTTTCCGCCTTCCTGCCAGCCGCCTTCTAACTGGTGAGCGGCAACGGCGCCGCCCCACATGAAATTCGCTTTAAATCCAGACATACGTTTCCCTCATTGTAATTGCAATGTTAACGCCGCTACGCTGACAACCCGAAGCAAAACAGAAACCGGTTTCAGTACGATACTGTGCATAACTGGCGCAGGTTTCAAGCACGGTAATGAACCCGGTTTCATTTTCGTGGAGCAGTTCAAACAAATGGGTACACAACGGTAAAACGCTGAAAAATTCGGCAGATAAAAACGGATGCAGAGCAGGCTCGCAAACGTTTGCTTTCCCTGTTAGAATTGCGCCGAATTTAATTTTCACCGCAAGTAACGCGTGGGGACCTAAGCAGTGACCGACAAAACCTCTCTTAGCTATAAAGATGCCGGTGTTGATATTGACGCTGGTAATGCTCTGGTTGATCGAATCAAAGGCGTAGTGAAGAAAACTCGCCGCCCGGAAGTCATGGGTGGTTTGGGTGGCTTCGGCGCGCTGTGCGCATTGCCGCAAAAATATCGTGAGCCTGTACTGGTTTCCGGCACTGACGGCGTAGGGACAAAACTGCGTCTGGCGATGGATCTGAAACGCCACGACACCATCGGGATCGACCTGGTGGCGATGTGCGTCAACGATCTGGTCGTTCAGGGCGCGGAGCCGCTGTTCTTCCTGGATTACTACGCGACCGGCAAGCTGGACGTCGATACCGCCGCCAGCGTGATCAACGGTATTGCCGAAGGTTGTCTGCAATCAGGCTGCGCGCTGGTCGGCGGCGAAACCGCTGAAATGCCAGGGATGTATCATGGCGAAGATTACGATGTCGCCGGTTTCTGCGTCGGCGTGGTGGAAAAATCAGAAATTATCGACGGTTCCAAAGTGGCCGATGGCGATGTGTTGATTGCCCTTGGCTCCAGCGGCCCGCACTCCAACGGCTATTCTCTGGTGCGCAAGATCGTTGAAGTCAGCGGTTGCGACCCGGAAAACACCGAGCTGGAAGGCAAACCGTTAGCCGATCACCTGCTGGCGCCAACCCGCATTTATGTGAAGTCCATTCTGGAACTGATTGAAAAAGTCGATGTGCACGCCATCGCCCACCTGACCGGCGGCGGTTTCTGGGAAAATATTCCTCGCGTATTGCCGGATAACACCCAGGCGGTGATTGACGAATCTTCCTGGCAATGGCCAGCCGTCTTCAACTGGCTGCAAACCGCAGGCAACGTCAGCCAGCATGAAATGTATCGCACCTTCAACTGCGGCGTCGGGATGGTGATCGCCCTGCCGGAAGCGGAAGTGGATAACGCCCTCGCCCTGCTGAAAGCAAAAGGTGAAAACGCCTGGAAAATCGGTATCATTAAAGCCTCTGATTCCGAACAGCGCGTGGTTATTCAATGATGAATCTTGTGGTGCTTATTTCCGGCAACGGAAGCAATTTGCAGGCGATTATCGATGCCTGCAAAGAGAAAAGAATCAAAGGCACCCTTCGGGCAGTATTCAGCAACAAGGCCGACGCGTTCGGCCTTGAACGCGCGCGTGAGGCCGGAATTCCGGCACATGCGTTAACGGCCGATCAATTCGCCAGCCGTGAAGCGTTTGACCGCGAACTGATGCGTGAAATAGACGCTTACGCCCCCGATCTCGTGGTGCTGGCGGGCTATATGCGCATCCTGAGCCCCGCGTTCGTCGCCCACTATGAGGGGCGTCTACTCAATATTCACCCTTCCCTGCTGCCAAAATACCCGGGGTTGCATACGCACCGTCAGGCGCTGGAAAACGGCGATGAAGAACACGGAACCTCTGTCCATTTTGTTACCGATGAACTCGACGGCGGCCCGGTTATTCTGCAAGCGAAGATTCCGGTCTTTGAAGGCGACAGCGAAGATGAAATTACGGCCCGCGTTCAGACGCAGGAACACGCTATCTATCCTCTGGTCGTCAGTTGGTTTGTGGATGGCCGTCTGGAAATGCGTGATAACGCCGCCTGGCTGGATGGCAATCGCCTGCCGCCGCAAGGCTATGCCGCCGAGTAATAACATTCCCTCGCAGGACGGGTAAGCGAAGCGCCATCAGGCAATCCAACGTTTCAATGCCGGGTGGCGCGTCAACGCCTTATCCGGCCTACGCCTCAGGAATTCCCCTCATCTCTTTGCTTATCTGACGGTTTATTGTCATATTTTTCTGGCACAGTTGGACATCTGAGCGCAATGCTCGCCATAATAATCAGGCAGTGTCCCGTGAATAAAACGGAGTGTGAGTTGTAATGGGTCAGGAAAAACTATACATCGAGAAAGAGCTAAGTTGGTTAGCGTTCAACGAACGCGTGCTCCAGGAAGCTGCGGATAAATCAAATCCGCTTATTGAACGCATGCGCTTCCTGGGCATCTATTCCAATAACCTTGACGAGTTCTATAAAGTTCGTTTCGCCGAACTGAAACGTCGCATCATAATCAGCGAAGAACAGGGTTCTAATTCTCATTCTCGCCATCTGCTAGGAAAAATCCAGTCCCGGGTACTAAAAGCCGACCAGGAATTCGACAGCCTGTACAACGAATTGCTGCTGGAAATGGCGCGTAATCAGATCTTCTTAATCAACGAACGCCAACTGTCGGCCAACCAGCAAAGCTGGCTGCGGCATTATTTTAAACACTACTTACGCCAACACATCACGCCAATTCTGATCAATCGCGAGACGGATTTAGTTCAGTTTCTGAAAGATGATTACACCTATCTGGCCGTAGAGATTATTCGTGGCGATGCTATCCGCTACGCGCTGCTGGAAATTCCATCCGACAAAGTGCCGCGTTTTGTGAATCTGCCGCCGGAAGCGCCGCGTCGCCGTAAGCCGATGATCCTGCTGGATAACATTTTGCGCTACTGCCTGGACGACATCTTCAAAGGCTTCTTTGACTACGACGCGCTGAATGCCTACTCAATGAAGATGACCCGTGATGCCGAATACGATTTGGTGCATGAGATGGAATCGAGCCTGATGGAGCTGATGTCCTCCAGCCTGAAACAACGCCTGACCGCCGAGCCGGTGCGTTTTGTTTACCAGCGCGATATGCCAAACGCGCTGGTGGAAGTGCTGCGTGAAAAGCTGACCATCTCCCGCTACGACTCCATCGTACCCGGCGGCCGGTATCACAACTTCAAAGACTTCATTAGCTTCCCCAACGTGGGAAAAGCCAATCTGGTGAACAAGCCGCTGCCGCGACTGCGCCATCTCTGGTTCGATAAAGAGAAGTTCCGCAACGGGTTCGACGCCATTCGCGAGCGCGACGTTCTGCTCTATTATCCGTACCACACTTTCGAACATGTGCTGGAATTGCTGCGCCAGGCCTCCTTTGACCCCAGCGTGCTGGCGATCAAAATCAACATCTACCGTGTGGCGAAAGATTCACGCATCATCGACTCGATGATTCACGCCGCCCATAACGGCAAGAAAGTCACCGTGGTGGTAGAATTGCAGGCGCGATTCGATGAAGAGGCGAATATCCACTGGGCGAAGCGGCTGACCGAAGCAGGCGTACATGTGATCTTCTCGGCGCCAGGCCTGAAAATTCACGCCAAACTGTTCCTCATCTCGCGTAAAGAAGGCGATGAGGTGGTGCGTTATGCGCACATCGGCACAGGGAACTTCAACGAAAAAACGGCACGCCTGTACACCGACTATTCCTTACTGACCGCCGATGCGCGTATCACGAACGAAGTCCGTCGCGTGTTCAACTTTATCGAGAACCCTTACCGCCCGGTGACGTTCGACTATTTGCTGGTCTCTCCGCAGAACTCACGACGCCTGCTGTACGAGATGATCGATAAAGAAATCGCCAACGCCCAGCAAGGTCTCCCCTCCGGCATTACGCTGAAGCTGAATAACCTGGTGGACAAGGGGCTGGTCGACCGTCTGTACGCCGCATCCAGCTCGGGTGTGCCGGTCAATCTGCTGGTTCGTGGGATGTGTTCGCTGATTCCAAATCTGGAAGGCATTAGCGACAATATCCGCGTGATCAGTATCGTGGATCGTTATCTCGAACATGACCGGGTTTATATTTTTACCAACGGCGGCGACAAGCAGGTGTATCTTTCCTCCGCTGACTGGATGACGAGAAATATCGATTACCGTATCGAAGTTGCTGCGCCGCTGCTCGACCCGTGCCTTAAGCAACGCGTGCTGGATATTATTGACATCCTGTTTAGCGACACGGTAAAAGCCCGCTACATAGATAAAGAACTGAGTAATCGCTACGTGCCGCGCGGAAATCGTCGCAAGGTGCAGTCGCAACTGGCGATTTACGACTACATCAAATCACTCGAGCAACCTGACTAACGCTATGCCAATACATGACAAGACACCCCGGCCGCAGGAGTTCGCGGCGGTCGACCTCGGTTCGAACAGTTTTCATATGGTCATTGCCCGCGTGGTGGATGGCGCCATGCAGATCATCGGTCGGCTGAAACAGCGCGTACATCTGGCGGATGGTCTCGGCGAAGACAATATGTTAAGTGAAGAAGCGATAGAACGCGGGTTAAGCTGCTTATCGTTATTCGCCGAACGCCTACAGGGATTCTCCCCGTCAAGCGTGTGTATCGTAGGCACCCATACCCTGCGCCAGGCGCTGAACGCCACCGATTTTCTGAAGCGCGCGGAGAAGGTCATCCCCTACCCGATCGAAATCATTTCCGGTAACGAAGAAGCCCGCCTGATTTTTATGGGCGTGGAGCATACGCAGCCGGAAAAAGGCCGCAAGCTGGTGATCGATATCGGCGGGGGTTCGACGGAGTTAGTCATCGGTGAAAACTTCGAGCCCAAACTGGTCGAAAGCCGTCGCATGGGGTGCGTCAGTTTCGCACAAATCTATTTTCCTGGCGGCGCCATCAGCCCGGAAAATTTCCAGCGCGCCCGAATGGCCGCTGCGCAAAAACTGGAGACGTTAACCTGGCAGTTCCGCATTCAGGGCTGGAACGTCGCGCTGGGCGCGTCTGGCACCATCAAAGCCGCCCATGAAGTGCTGCTGGAAATGGGTGAGAAGGACGGCTTCATTACGCCAGAACGGCTGGATAAACTGATGGCTGAAGTGCTCAGGCACCGTTCCTTTGAAGCGCTGAGCCTGCCGGGTCTGTCTGAAGAGCGAAAAGCGGTCTTTGTACCGGGTCTGGCCATTCTGTGCGGCGTTTTTGATGCGCTGGCGATCCGCGAACTCCGCCTTTCCGACGGGGCGCTACGCGAAGGCGTGCTGTACGAAATGGAAGGCCGCTTCCGTCATCAGGATGTGCGCAGCCGTACGGCCAAAAGCCTGGCGAATCAGTATAACATCGACAGCGATCAGGCCCGGCGCGTGCTGGAAACAACCATGCAGATGTATGAACAGTGGCAGACGCAACAGCCAAAGCTGGCGCATCCACAGCTGGAAGCGTTACTGAAGTGGGCTGCAATGCTGCATGAGGTGGGGCTGAACATCAACCACAGCGGCCTGCACCGCCACTCTGCCTATATTCTGCAAAACAGCGATTTGCCGGGTTTTAACCAGGAACAGCAACTGATGATGGCGACATTAGTCCGTTATCATCGTAAAGCCGTTAAGCTGGATGACTTGCCCCGCTTTACGCTGTTCAAGAAAAAACAATTCCTGCCGTTGATTCAGCTGTTGCGCCTGGGCGTTCTGCTGAATAATCAGCGCCAGGCCACCACAACGCCGCCAACGCTACGGCTTAAAACTGACGACAATCACTGGACGTTGTGCTTCCCGCATGACTGGTTTAGCCAAAACGCGCTCGTCCTGCTCGATCTGGAAAAAGAGCAGCAATACTGGGAAGCGGTCACGGGCTGGCGTCTCAAAATCGAAGAAGAGAGTTCGCCCACTATCGCGGCGTAATTTCGCCTCAGGCACCAGACAATGGTGCCTGCACCTCTTCCAGCGTCGCCGCCAGCGGCCTGGGCTCGCCAAGCAAATAGCCCTGAAGGTAATCGATCCCCAACGCGCTCACCGCACTACGAATTTCTTCACTTTCCACATATTCCGCCACCACTTGCATATTCTTCATTCGCGCCAGATGACAAATGGACGCCACAATCTGGTAATCGAGACTGTTAGAAACGATATTGCGAATAAAGCTGCCATCGATCTTGAGAATATTCGCGCTCACATTTTTCAGCCGCGCATAACTGGCATAACCGGTTCCAAAATCATCAATCGCTATCTGGCAACCTAACTGTTGCAACTGTGACAACGTTGCCTGACCCTGTTCGGCATTGGAGAACGCATTGCTTTCGGTCACTTCAAAGATCAGCTGCCACGCTTCAACTTCATACTGGCTCAGCAGGTTACTGACATCAATCGGAAACTGGGCGCGGCATACCGACGTTGGTGACAGATTGATGGCAAACCGGTGGGCTGGCAGCTTATCCCGGTTCTGCGCCATAAAGCGCAGGGTATTTTCAATCACCCACAGATCGATGCTGGACGACAGGCCAAATTCGTGAGCAACGGGCAGGAAACCATCGGGATTGATCATGCCGCCATTATCGTCTTTCAGTCGCAGCAGTATTTCATGGTAAACATCGCCGCGAATGCCTGAAATCGGCTGCGCCATCAGGCAAAAATGATCGTGCTCCAGCGCATACTGCAAGCGGTTCATCATCGCCACTTTATCTTTCAGGTCCCGCTGCAAATGCATTGCGCCACGCCGCTGCATATTCTCCGGTTTGTTGGTCATCAGAGAAAGATCGGCGATGGTACTTAATTCGCCTAATAACAGATAGATATGGCTGACCGGAGAGCGCACATAGCAGTAGCTGACCCCAACCTGCGGCTGGAGCGGCATATCATCCCACATGAAACGGAATTGCTTGATATGGTTGTCCAGCGCTTCAATGCGCTGTTGATGCGACTCCATATTCAGACGCAGAATCAAATCATGCCCCGACAGCTGATACACGCACTCACCGGGCGCCAGCAAGGTGTTTATCCAGTGGGAGAGCTTTTGCTTGTACTGAATTCTCAGCATAACGCCATAGTTCTTCCCCAGTAATTCCAGGCCGGGCACGCGTAAAAAACAGAGTGCTGACCAGGGCGAATTTTTCAGCGCGCGATTTAGCGCCCGCAGGTTAGGCAGATGCACGACGGGATCAAGATACGCGAGCCGACGCGCCCGACCGCTGACGATTCTCTGGCGCGTCGCCAGCACCGCCATATAGCTCACAATAAAAGAGAAAACCAGGTAGCTTGAAGACGTAATAGTGAGTTGTGTGTCATACCCGGAGTAATAAGGCATGTAGCTCTGGTAATAATGAATTGCGGTAATGAGAACAGCCGACCATATCAGCGAAATAAATCGATAACCGTAGCGCATCGCTCCCCATAGCATTACCGGCAATAATAATGACAAGGTATAGTTAGTGCTAAATATTGAACTATTTTCATTCAATGGCATGCAAAGCATTGTCATGAGCAATGTCAGCACGAGCAACCAGATAACAACCTCTTTCTTTGTGACTTTCTTATCAAACTGTTGTTTCAGCTGCGCATAATATCCACGCAGATATAGCGGATTGCGGACAGTACGAATAATAAAATAACACAGCGGAACGCCGATAAGATTTCCCACCAGCAAAGCCTGATAGTTAATCAATGTATTGATATTAAAAGGCATTACGCCCATCATGCTTGATTTGCTCGCATACATTCCCAGGAAGGCGGCAAATTGAAAGAGCACCAGAAATAACGTCGCCGGGCAAAACACCTGCCAGAACATCCGCTGAAACATCAGATGAGCATCGCCATGAGACACCTGATTACGCCGGGGAGTAAACACGCGATACCCGCCCCAGCAGAGCACGACCGGGATAATGAAATGTCCGATAATGGAGAGCGTCTCATACAATCCCACTATCGGATAGCGGTTCCAGAAGATTGCGACCGCAATGCCTGGTAATGCCGCCCAGTCAAAAAATGACATCAGGCTAATGGTGAATGCCAGGGGAAGATAAAAAAGCGTGACATTGCCGGAACCCGTATTGGTATGCGCGTAGGTATTGGCAATGCTTAATATGGGCAACAGCAAAGAGGGTAAAATGAGAGGCAGCACCCACCATTTATCTCTGATTTTGATATAGGTCTGATTTAGTTTCATAGATGCTCAGCAAAAACCCTCGCTTCCTGCAAGGTGCTTCAGACAGGCATCCCACCTGACTTTAAAATAATAATAAAAACAACGTCACAATATGTGTCTTGATTCTAGTTATCAACGGGAAGCAACATTTGATATATATCAATCAATTTCCTTCTCATTAACTAATAATTACGTTTTTTCTGCTTCGTTATCATTAATTTATTATTAATGTAAATACTAAAATTATCTTCCATAACAATAAGAGATAAATCAACTGACGTATTTTTACATAATCGACAATTGACCATTCCTTTACAATGTGCCTTAATGTACCCATCGCCCACTATGCTGGGCATACCCTAAGGAACCTTTTGTGAGTCAGGCAACCAGTATGCGAAAACGACATCGATTTAACAGTCGAATGACCCGTATCGTACTGTTTATCAGTTTTCTCTTCTTCTTCGGACGCTTCGTCTACTCTTCTATCGGTGCCTGGCATCATCATCAGGATAAAAAAGAAGCTCAACAGTCCACTCTCTCAGTCGAGACGCCTGCTCAACGCTAAACTTTTCCTGCTCACATAAACATACTGTTTTCTGGATTGCATATGCATTCGCCAGACAGATAGCGCTGTGCCTCGGTCGGGTAATGGAATGGATTCTGGAAGATGACGTTGTAAGCGGTATCGTCGCCTGATTGTTCAGGCGGCAATCAGACGCCTGAACAACAACTGCTGTATATCCTGCCGATGTGACAAAATCGCATGTGCTGTCACTAATGCGCCGTCTACTGAATACAAAACTCGATAGCCTTCAGCGTGGTTAAACTCCCGGTACTTTGCACAGCCAATTTTCAGCAGTTCAGGGCAAATCTGGCATCCCAGCGGGAACTGGCCAACGGTACTCTCAAACTGCGTCAGTATATCTGCAATAACCGGACGCGGTTCAACATCAACATGGCGCAGAAAACCCGCTATTGTATCGATGCAGTGCTTTACCGTAAGCGTGTACTCAAAGGTCACCAGCTGTTCCATGGAAGTCCCTTAACGTTGAGTGCTCTGCGTTTAATCCGCAAGTCCATCCAGCAATTGGTCTTTTGAGAATACACGCCCTTCAGCTTTATCTTTCTCTGACAGGGTAAGCAGCTTCAGCAACGCAATAGCGTTTTCCCGCTCCTGCTGCTGGTCATAGGATTCTATAACATAAGCAGGGACACCATTTTGCGTGACCAGGATCGGTTCTGACAGATCAAGCGTTGCTGCGTTCTTTTTAACGTAGCTAATTGTCTCTACTTTCATGATACGCCCCACCGAATAGTCATTGGTCACTTTTCGGTTCAAATATAGACCACATTTAGACTAACAACAAGTATTCATCTTTTTCCTGCTGTCGAGGCTTGCTAATGTGGAGCGGCCAGCAAACGCTCTTCGACAATACCGTCACCTGTACCGTCAAAAGATGTGAGGTAGAGTGAATAGACATGAATACATAAAAACAAAAACCCTCTGCAATTACAGAGGGCTAATGATGAATCTGAATAGATATGATGAGCTATGAACTAGCTATACATCATTCCCACTCAATGGTTGCTGGCGGCTTACCGCTGATGTCATACACCACGCGGGAGATGCCGTTGACTTCGTTGATGATGCGGTTAGAGACGCGGCCGAGGAAATCATACGGCAGGTGCGCCCAGTGCGCGGTCATAAAGTCGATGGTTTCTACCGCACGCAGGGAGACAACCCAGTCGTATTTACGGCCATCGCCCATTACACCAACGGAGCGAACCGGCAGGAACACGGTGAACGCCTGGCTCACTTTGTTGTACAGATCCGCTTTGTGCAGCTCTTCGATGAAGATAGCATCCGCACGACGCAGCAGGTCGCAGTACTCTTTCTTCACTTCACCCAGCACGCGTACGCCCAGACCCGGCCCCGGGAACGGGTGACGGTACAGCATGTCGTACGGCAGGCCCAGTTCCAGACCAATCTTGCGCACTTCGTCTTTGAACAGCTCTTTCAGCGGCTCAACCAGACCCATCTTCATCTCTTTCGGCAGGCCGCCCACATTGTGGTGAGATTTGATGACGTGCGCTTTACCGGTGGCGGAAGCGGCGGACTCGATAACGTCAGGATAGATAGTGCCCTGCGCCAGCCATTTCACGTCTTCCAGTCTGAACGCTTCTTCGTCGAAGACTTCAACGAATACGCGACCGATGATCTTACGTTTCGCTTCTGGATCGTTTTCGCCTTTCAGCGCGGTCAGGAAACGTTCTTCCGCCGGAACGTGGACAATGTTGAGACCAAAATGATCGCCGAACATGTCCATTACCTGCTCGGCTTCGTTCAGACGCAGCAGGCCGTTATCAACGAATACACAGGTCAGGTTTTTACCGATGGCACGGTGCAGCAGCATCGCGGTAACGGAAGAGTCAACGCCGCCAGACAGGCCGAGGATCACTTTGTCGTCGCCAACCTGTTCACGGATGCGATTTACCGCATCGTCGATGATCTTCGCCGGAGTCCACAGCGCTTCACACTGGCAGATATCACGCACAAAGCGTTCCAGCATGCGCATACCCTGGCGGGTATGCGTGACTTCCGGGTGGAACTGCACGCCGTAAAAACGTTTTTCCTCGTTAGCCATAATAGCGAACGGGCAGGTTTCGGTGCTGGCAACGGTGACAAAGTCAGACGGGATAGCGGTAACTTTATCGCCGTGGCTCATCCACACGTCCAGCAGCGGCTTGCCGTCTGCGGTCAGGGAGTCTTCAATGCCGCGAATCAGCGCGCTGTCGGTTCTCACTTCCACCTGCGCGTAACCGAATTCACGTTCATTGGATGCTTCAACATGGCCGCCCAGTTGCATCGCCATCGTCTGCATACCGTAGCACACGCCGAATACCGGCACGCCAGCTTCAAACACATACTCCGGCGCGCGTGGGCTGTTTTCTTCAGTGGTGCTTTCCGGGCCGCCGGAAAGAATAATACCGCTTGGGTTGAATTCGCGAATTTGTGCTTCCGTAACATCCCACGCCCACAGTTCGCAGTAAACGCCGAGTTCACGCACGCGACGCGCAACCAGCTGAGTGTACTGAGAACCAAAATCCAGGATGAGAATGCGATGTTTATGAATATTTTCCGTCATTGACGCTAATTCCGAGGCAAGTGAAACAGATTAAATAAATCGCCCGACACGAGGTCGGGCGAAGAAAATCAGGAGCCCAGACGGTAGTTCGGGGACTCTTTGGTGATGGTCACGTCATGAACGTGGCTTTCCTGAATACCCGCACCGCTGATGCGTACAAACTCCGCTTTGGTACGCAGCGCGTCGATAGTACCACAGCCGGTCAGACCCATACAGGAGCGCAGGCCGCCCATCTGCTGGTGAATGATCTCTTTCAGGCGGCCTTTATACGCTACGCGGCCTTCGATACCTTCCGGCACCAGTTTGTCTGCCGCGTTATCGCTCTGGAAGTAACGGTCAGAGGAGCCTTTGGACATCGCGCCCAGAGAACCCATACCACGGTAGGATTTGTAAGAACGGCCCTGGTACAGTTCGATTTCGCCCGGGGATTCTTCAGTACCCGCCAGCATGGAACCGACCATTACCGCGCTTGCGCCTGCGGCGATCGCTTTGGCGATATCGCCGGAGAAACGAATACCGCCATCGGCGATAACCGGAATGCCCAGGCCTTCGAGTGCTTCTACTGCATCAGAGACAGCAGTAATTTGTGGAACGCCTACGCCTGTGACGATACGGGTCGTACAGATAGAGCCAGGACCGATACCCACTTTCACCGCACTGACGCCAGCGTCTGCCAGCGCGCGCGCGCCTGCGCCGGTTGCTACGTTGCCGCCGATGATTTGCAGATCCGGGTATTTGGCGCGGGTTTCACGAATGCGTTGTAGAACGCCTTCGGAGTGGCCGTGAGAGGAGTCGATCAGCAGTACGTCAACGCCAGCGGCAACCAGCGCGTCAACGCGCTCTTCGTTGCCCGCGCCCGCGCCGACTGCCGCGCCAACGCGCAGACGACCCTGCTCATCTTTACAGGCGTTCGGTTTACGTTCCGCTTTCTGGAAATCTTTTACGGTGATCATGCCGATCAGATGGAAGCTGTCATCCACAACCAGCGCTTTCTCAACGCGTTTTTCGTGCATTTTGGCAAAAACCACTTCACGCGCTTCACCTTCGCGCACTGTGACCAGGCGCTCTTTCGGCGTCATATACACGCTGACAGGCTGGCTCAGGTCGGTGACAAAACGCACGTCACGACCGGTAATGATACCGACCAGCTCGTTATCTTCGGTGACAACCGGATAGCCAGCAAAACCGTTACGTTCGGTCAGTTCTTTCACTTCACGCAGCGTGGTGGTTGGCAGAACGGTTTGCGGGTCGGTAACCACGCCGGATTCATGTTTCTTCACGCGGCGAACTTCTTCCGCCTGACGCTCGATAGACATGTTTTTGTGGATAAAACCAATGCCGCCTTCCTGTGCCAGGGCGATTGCAAGGCGCGCTTCCGTCACGGTATCCATTGCTGCGGAGAGCATAGGGATGTTCAGACGAATGGTTTTCGTCAACTGCGTGCTGAGGTCGGCAGTATTCGGCAGAACGGTGGAGTGAGCGGGAACGAGGAGGACGTCGTCAAACGTCAGAGCTTCTTTAGCAATACGTAGCATGGGCAATATCTCTAACCTGGGGGTGGATAAATATTGCCGTGGCATTATACAGAGCGAAACCGATTGCATCCACACTTTTTTGCAAATAATGCTTGCGATCCCCTGTGGGCGGGTTACTATCGACTGAATAACTTGCTGATTTAGAATTTGATCCCGCTCACATGTTATCCTCTCAGACCTCCTCAATCTTTACCGTAAGCCGCCTTAATCAGACGGTTCGTCTGCTGCTTGAGCAGGAAATGGGGCAAGTATGGATCAGCGGTGAAATCTCTAATTTCACGCAGCCCGCCTCCGGTCACTGGTACTTTACGCTAAAGGATGACACCGCCCAGGTACGCTGCGCGATGTTCCGTAACAGCAACCGCCGCGTCACTTTTCGCCCGCAGCACGGGCAGCAGGTGCTGGTTCGCGCCAATATCACCCTGTATGAGCCGCGCGGCGACTATCAGATCATCGTTGAAAGCATGCAGCCTGCGGGTGAAGGCCTGCTCCAGCAGAAATATGAATTACTGAAAGCAAAATTGCAGGCTGAAGGGCTGTTCGATCAGCAGTATAAACAACCGCTCCCCTCGCCCGCTCACTGCGTCGGGGTGATCACCTCAAAAACCGGTGCCGCTTTACATGACATTCTTCATGTCCTGAAACGCCGCGATCCCTCCCTGCCGGTTATCATCTACCCGACCGCTGTTCAGGGTGATGACGCGCCGGGCCAGATTGTTCGCGCCATTGAACGGGCTAACGCCCGAAGTGAATGCGACGTGCTGATCGTCGGGCGCGGCGGCGGTTCACTGGAAGATCTGTGGAGTTTTAACGATGAACGCGTCGCGCGGGCGATTTTCGCCAGCCGCATTCCGGTCGTTAGCGCCGTCGGCCATGAAACCGACGTCACCATCGCCGATTTTGTTGCCGACCTGCGCGCGCCGACGCCTTCCGCAGCCGCCGAGATAGTCAGCCGTAATCAGCAGGAGTTGCTGCGCCAGATTCAGTCCGCGCAACAACGCCTCGGGATGGCGATGGATTACTATCTGGCAAACCGCAACCGCCGTTTTACGCAGCTTTTCCATCGGTTACAGCAGCAACACCCGCAACTGCGCCTGGCGCGCCAGCAGACAATGCTGGAAAGATTGCGCCAGCGGATGAACTTCGCGCTGGATAATCAACTCAAGCGCGCGGCCTCGCGCCAGCAACGTGTCCTTCAGCGTTTAAACCAGCAAAACCCGCAGCCGCGAATTTATCGTGCGCAAACGCGTATTCAGCAGCTGGAGTATCGTCTGGCCGAGAACGTGCGCGCACGTCTGAGCGCCACACGCGAACGCTTTGGCAATGCGGTAACGCATCTTGAAGCCGTCAGCCCGCTCTCCACGCTGGCGCGTGGTTATAGCGTAACCACGGCGACGGACGGCAAGGTGCTGAAGCAAACCAGACAGGTGAAAGCCGGTGATGTGCTCACCACCCGGCTGTCAGACGGCTGGGTGGAAAGCGAAGTGAAAGGCGTGACGACCGCGAAGAAAACGCGCAGGAAAAAGACGGATTAAAGCGGCACAAACTCCACGCGCTTTTTAGAGATCAGCCCATGACCATTCTGGCAGAAATAATCCACCGCGCCGCAGGCTTTTAACACCTGGAGCGGCTTATGGCACTCCGGGCAGCGCGCTTCAAGTTCAATATCTTTATTGCAGCTGTCGCAGTGCGCCGCACCGTTTTGCGGTTCCAGCTCTGTATGGCAATCCGGGCAGGTAATCGACACGGTAACTCCTTTGATATGTTGCGAGCTGAGCATCAAAACCCATGACCAATAAATCCCTGAACGCCTGTTCCCGTCTCATTCGTTGAACTGCCAGGGCGTCACTCACGCCCCGGCCAGGTCGAATGTTGCATCAGGCGTTAGTGACCGGCTTCTGCTCATTTTTAGTCTGTGTATTTTCCAGCATACGACGAACCGGAACAATAAGCACGATCAGCACCGCAGCGCAAATCAGCAGGGCGACGGAGCAACGCGCGAAGAGGTCCGGCAGCATATCGAGCTGATCGGCCTTCACATGGCCGCCAATCAGGCCCGCAGCCAGGTTACCCAGCGCGCTCGCACAGAACCACAGCCCCATCATCTGACCGCGCATTCTTTCCGGCGCCAGCAGCGTCATGGTCGCCAGACCAATCGGGCTCAGGCACAGCTCGCCCAGCGTCAGCATCAGAATGCTGCCTACCAGCCAGAACGGCGATACGCCCGCCCCGCCGTTATTCAGTACGTTCTGCGCCGCCAGCATCATCAGGCCAAAGCCCGCCGCCGCACACAGAATACCGATAACAAACTTGGTGATGCTGCTCGGGCGAATGTTCATGCTCGCCAGCTTTGGCCATGCCCAGCTGAACACCGGCGCCAGCAGGATGATAAACAGGGCGTTGATCGACTGGAACCATACGGCTGGAATCTCAAAATCGCCGATCATGCGGTTAGTGTAGTCGTTGGCGAACAGGTTGAATGAGGTCGGCTTTTGCTCAAACGCAGACCAGAAGAATGCGGCTGAAACCAGCAGGATAAAGCAGACCAGCAGTCGTGCGCGCTCTTTACGGTTCAGGCCCGCAAAAACAAACAGGTAGATAAAGTAGAGCGCAACAGACGCCGCAATCACGTACACCAGCATGCTGGCTACCGCGACCGGGTTAATCACAATCACGCCCTGAGCGATCAGCGCAACAATAACCACCACGCCTACTGCCAGCGCCAGCAGCCATGCGCCCACGCCGTTTCTCTTCACTACCGGGCTGTTCCAGGTGGAGTCCAGCCCCACTTCGCTGTCGTAGCGTTTCATTGCCGGAACGGCAAACACGCGGAAGATGATCAACGCCACCAGCATCCCGATGCCGCCGATACCAAAGCCCCAGTGCCAGCCGTGGCTTTTAATCAGCCAGCCGGAGATCAGCGGCGCAATGAACGACCCCATATTGATGCCCATATAGAACAGCGAGAAACCGCCGTCACGACGCGCATCGCCTTTTTTATACAGCGTCCCTACCATGACCGAGATACAGGTCTTGAACAGGCCAGAACCGAGCACGATAAACATCAGGCCGATAAAGAACAGGTTGTCGCCCATCACGGCAGAGAGCGCAATCGACAGGTGGCCGAGCGCAATCAGAATCGAGCCGTACCAGACCGCTTTCTGCTGGCCGAGCCAGTTATCCGCCAGCCAGCCGCCCGGCAACGCCGCGAGATACATCGTACCGGCAAAGATACCGACAATCGCGGAGGCGTTTTCACGCGCCAGTCCCATGCCCCCGTCATAGACGGTCGCAGCCATAAACAGGATCAGTAACGGACGGATGCCGTAAAACGAGAAACGTTCCCACATCTCGGTGAAGAACAGCGAACCGAGCGGATAAGGATGGCCGAAGAACGTTCGGCTTTCTTTTTGATTAACAGAGGATTGCATAATTCTCCCGAAAAGGTATGTCGTTGTGCTTATAAACACCGCAATGCACGCCGACCAGTTACGTATCTGGCCGATTTTTTTACATGCGGCGAAGGGTTATTTAACCATTTGATAACCTGGAGCCAGTTTTGTCTAGTACCAACCCCTGGACTTTAAGATGAAAATTCGACAATTGTCTACTTTCTTAGATTTAAAGTTGGAAGAAAACGAATAGTCATTGACATCACACAGGGAAACCATCGGCTGGAGCAAAACAAAAAAACCCGCGACAAGCGCGGGTTTTATCAACGTCAGCGACGATTATTTGCTTTTTAATGTGAATGGCAAATAAGCCAGTTATCGATTGTTATAAAAGAGTTTTTTAATAAACACATCTAATTGTGTACACCCGTGTGTACATTAAAAAAACAAAGTGCTTACTTAATTCGCTCTATTTTTAATCAATTCCAAACGCTACGCGGTAGGGCGTTCATTCCAGGCATCATGAGCCAGTAAATTACCATCTTTATACAGATGGGTAATTTTTTCATAGTTCAGGGCCACTTCTTCCATATGGCCGGTTCCCGGACAGCCTCGCGTATCATGCATAACTGGACTGACCGAAATAACTTTCACATTTTCCAGAGTAATCCGGTAATACTCCGCCTCTTGTCCGGCGTGGTTAATGTGATAAAACTTGAATTCGGCTGATTTGAGCGTCTGACCGGTCGCTGCCGCCTTAAACAGATACGGCGATGTGCTATCAAGCTCTTTGGTAAACTGGAAAGGTGAATGCTGGCGTGTTCCCGTCACCTTCCCTGTCATTGGGTCGGTAGGGATAGTTAAATATGGTGTAACCCTCGAAGCTCAACACCTCCTTCACGGTCTTGTACATCGGAAGATCCACGGATCATTGCACCGCCATCGTCGGTCAAAAACAAGTGTACTGGTACTGCCATTTATAAAGCTCCTTGCAATTATTCGTACAACCATTTCCCGGCTTTAGCCGATTTAATAAACATGTCTATCGTGAAATCAGGAACATCTATAGGATTAGGCTTCTTGAATGGGTTCCATGAAAATTTAACTTCAGGGTAGTAGGTTTCAAGATGGAAATCAGACATGTCTACGCCAAATTCTTTTGCAAAATCTTCAACTAACTCTTCAACATCATCCTGATCAAGCTGCACATCAAAATGAATGTTTGACTCTGCCGTGTACGTGTCGTATTTCTTTTTCCTGAACATGTAAGCACCTGAACGAACAGAAAACATGTGTAGTACACGCTGTTCAATGTCGTCTTCGCCGATTACCATAACTTATCATTGCCTCTCGCTATGGTGTTGTATTCGCGGATCGAATTGTAGGTAATCTGTGAAACATCAGCCAAAAGAACAACCTCGCCAACCAATGGAATAGTACGGCCTACCCATGTACCAACCTTCCGCACCATTCTGCGTTTTACAGTCCACGGAGTATAACCACCGATCCATGTCGGCATTTTCAACCCGAACGGGAACATTCTATTTCCGAATACTTTCCTCACGCCTTTTGAAAGTCTGGAAGTTCCTTTCAGTGCCGTTTCTGGCTTAGTCCGAGTATCTTGGTCATTCATACCTGCGTACAGTGCATAAATTGCGGCAATGTCTTTAATGCCGAACTGGTCAGCAGTGTTGAAAATAAACACCATAAAAAATAGTTCAGAGGCGGTAAGATTCGACTTTCCAGCGTAGAAGTATGTTCCGTTTAATTCCTCAACCGTATCCACAGCCAATTCCTTTTTTGTGCAAAGGGCAATCATAACGGCCAATATTAAGCCATTCCAGAGCAACAGATTGATTTACATCAAGCACCAAGCGCATTCAGGAGCACACACCACCTTTTGCCAGCAGGACATACATACCACCAGCGCGGATTTTTCCGGATTGGGATAGGTTGACACTTTCCGGGAAAACTCGCATTTAACCTTAGGAAATCTTAGGAGGCCGGTTGACACTTTTGCGGAAAATCCGGGGTTTTATAGCAGCGTTAACGGGGATAAATTAATTCGGGGCCTGCAATCACAGGGGCTGTGGCCGGGTTGACGCTTTTTCGTAGGAAAGTGAAAAGTGTCAACCTGCGCGTTTCGTATCTCAGGAACGGTTTACACTTTGCCACCGGGCGACGTTGACACATATCACCTGTGCACCTTTTCGCGCCAGAGTGAAAGAGCCTTAATCCCCTCCGGATTCCAGTCCGCCATTTCATCAGGGTAATCCGTGGAGGTGTAAAACAGTTCGCGCCTCAGGGTCAACAGCAGCAGCGCCGCATTCTCTTTCAGGTCATAACGCTGAAAATAAAATTCAGCATCCTGCGTATCAAGATAAATACCTTCATCCTCCAGAAGCGCTACCTCATAGCCCAGTTCATCAGCTGCGGCGACAGCCACTGATTGATCGCCACAGCATCGAATGCTGTGATTTTCTCACCTAGCTTTGTTGGCTTCGGCAAAGTGCCGTCACGTACCTTGCGATCCAGAGTAGAAAGGCTCATACCCAGCATTTCAGCCAAACGATAGCGGCGGATGTAGCCGGTTGTAGGAATTGCAGACTGTGTGGAGGGTTGGTTTTTCATATGCCCCGTTACCTCTTGCTGGTGGTTGATGACTTGTAACGGAATAAATTGAAGACTGATTTGCCTCAAGGCGATAGGGTGCATATCCAGCTATGCACCATTATTTGTATTAGTCGGAATTGATCACTAATGAAAATGCCGTGTACTTATCTGGTTTAGGCGGTTGTAATTTTTATTTTTTTATCCAACGTTTGATTGAGTCTTTACTCACCGAGCCGTTGAAGTATTGATGTAGTTTCGAGAGCATTTCGTTTTTACTTGCCGCCGGATACTTCTCCCAAGTGTCTTTAAGTATTCTGATGGCTTTTGCATAATTGGGATTCCGTGGTTGTGATGAATTTTTTCGCTGCTTCAGTCGCTCAACAACCTTGCCAGAATGATAAACAAAGTGTAACTGTCCTAATTTCATGTTTTCATTGTAGAAAGCAACTTTTAACAGATTATCAGCAACGGAATCAAGCCCCATGAAATGCATAATGCAAGCCGAAAGAACTAAATCATTGCTTTCTTCTAATTTAAAAATATCGCCAAATGATCCATGCTCAACACCAGAAAATTCATTTATCAAATCAATTACTTCTGGTTTTGATATTTCATCTCGAAGATAAAACCTAAAGCCTTTATTTAACTCTTCAAGAACAGTTCTCTTTTCATTTGTTGTAACAAATCCCCGCGAACCTGATGCTGTTTCCATTATGTAAAAATCTGCGCTTTGGGAGAACTTCACGGCTTCATCAGCTATTCTTTTATTCACATTATTTACGTAATTGACAACTGGATGATTCGTTTTTTCCCCTGTTTTTTTGCTCACGAATGCACACATACTTTCATCCCTTTATTCAGCCAAACGCAAAGGCATTACGTTATATGTTTCACCTCGTTCCAACGCTACCAGCAAATCAGCCCACTGAGTCAGCGCCGCCTTGCGCTCGTTGAAATACTCATGCCGGTTACACCCTTGTGTACACGCTAATCATGCACTTTGTTGATTATTTATCATAGCTCTTGATATGAAAAAAGCCCGACGCAATGCGGGCTTCAGGATTTTTTGACAGCAGATGATTTTCAGTAAATCGTCATTTGCTTTTCTTAATGTGCTTAATCAGACGTTTACGCTTACGCATCTGAGTCGGGGTCAGCGTATTGCGCTTATTCGCATACGGGTTTTCCCCTTCTTTAAACTGAATACGGATAGGCGTTCCCATCACGTCCAGCGATTTGCGGAAGTAGTTCATCAGATAGCGCTTGTAAGAGTCCGGCAGGTCTTTCACCTGGTTGCCGTGAATCACCACGATTGGCGGGTTATATCCCCCGGCGTGGGCATATTTCAGCTTCACGCGGCGACCGCGAACCAGCGGCGGCTGGTGATCTTCAACCGCCATAGTCATGATGCGGGTCAGCATGGCGGTGCTGACGCGACGGGTTGAACTGTCATACGCTTCACGTACGGACTCAAACAGGTTGCCCACGCCGCTGCCATGCAGCGCAGAGATAAAGTGTACGCGCGCAAAGTCGATAAAGCCCAGACGGAAGTCCAGCGTCTCTTTCACCTGCTCTTTCACTTCCTGGGTCAGGCCGTCCCATTTATTCACGACGATGACAAGTGAGCGCCCACTATTAAGGATAAAGCCCAGCAGCGACAGATCCTGATCGGAAATCCCTTCGCGCGCATCAATAACCAGCATCACCACGTTGGCATCTTCAATCGCCTGCAACGTTTTAATGACGGAGAATTTTTCTACTGCATCGGTGACTTTCCCACGCTTGCGTACGCCTGCGGTATCAATCAGCACGTATTCACGCTCATCGCGTTCCATCGGAATATAGATACTGTCGCGCGTCGTTCCCGGCATGTCATAGACCACTACGCGGTCTTCACCCAGAATACGGTTAGTCAGTGTGGACTTACCTACGTTCGGACGACCGACAATCGCCAGTTTGATTGGCAGATCCTGAGGGTTGAAGTCATCTTCCGACTCCTCTTCCCCGTTCTCTTCCGCTGCCAGTTTCGCCCAGTATTCGGCGTCTTCATCCACCTCTTCCTGCGGGGCGACGTCGTCCATCCACGGCAGCAGAACATGCTCCAGCAGGCTGAGCACGCCACGACCGTGAGAAGCTGCAATCGGGTGAATTTCACCCAAACCCAGCGCATAGAAGTCGACAACCGCCTGATCGGGATCGAGCCCGTCAGTTTTGTTTGCCACAAGGAACGTGGGTTTTTCGCGGGAGCGCAGATGTTTGGCGATCGCTTCATCCGCTGGCATCAGGCCAGCACGCGCATCCACCATGAACAGCACAACATCAGCCTCTTCAATCGCCAGCAGCGACTGTTCCGCCATGCGGGTTTCCACACCGTCTTCGGTGCCATCAATACCGCCGGTATCAATACAGATAAACTCGCGGCCTTCAATCTCCGCACGACCGTACTTACGGTCACGAGTCAGACCCGGGAAATCCGCAACCAGCGCATCTCGGGTGCGAGTTAGACGGTTAAATAACGTGGATTTTCCGACGTTAGGGCGCCCGACAAGCGCGACCACAGGTACCATGTTTAAAGCCTCATTTAAAAAATCATCAAACAACGCGCGCGATTTTTGCGCCGTTGTTAAAAACAGTAAAACGGCCCCTGCACCAGGAGCCGTTTTTCAAAGCGTGCGGCCGTGACGATTAACGCGTAATAGAGTACAGCGTACCGTCTTTCGCCTGGATCAGCAGTTTGCCATCGGCAGAGACCGGTTCGGTCAGGAAGCCGGAGCTATCCACTTTTTGCTGAGCCACAAAACGACCGTCCTCAACGTTAATCCAGTGCATATAGCCTTCGCTATCACCTACCACCAGATTGCCATTATACAGCGCAGGCGATGTCAGCAGGCGGTGCAGCAGATCGCTTTGCGTCCACAGCGTCACGCCGCCGTCGGTGGTCAATGCCAGAATACGGTCGTTCTGATCCACCAGGTAGATACGATCGCCGTCAACGATGAAATCATTCACCGAGCCCAGCTCACGTTTCCACATAATCTGACCACTGCGCAGATCCAGCGCCGTCAGGTTACCATTATAAGCCAGCGCGTAAACGACGCCATTGACGATAACCGGCGTGGTATCGACATCGCTCAGACGGTCGATTTCAGTCGAACCGGTCGCCTGGGAAATACGCTGTTGCCAAATCATCTGGCCCTGCTGCATCAGCACGGCGCTGACGCGACCGTTATCACCACCCACAATGGCGGCGCCATACGCGGTAGCCGGAGCGGACTCACCGCGCAGCGAAAGCGACGGCATGTCGAGGTTCACGGTCCATTTGATCGCGCCGTCCGCCTCATTCAGCGCCTGCAACTGACCGTTGCTGGTATGAATAAGCACCAGGCCATCGCTGACAACCGGGCGAGATAACGCTTCACCGGCGACTTTCGTCTGCCATGCCGTCGTACCGTCAGCCGCGTTCAACGCATAAACCTGCGCTTTTTCGCTGCCAATATAGACATGGCCGCCGGAGACCGTTACGCCGCCAGACAGCAACGCAGGCGCTCTGGAGAACCAGCCGTCTTTCTCCGCCAGGTTCACGGACCAGACTTCTTTCCCGTCATCCGCGTTTACCGCTTTTACGGTGCCTTTACGGTCAGCCGCGTAGACCACGTTATCGGCATACGCCGGGTGCAGGTTGGAATAGAACTCGCCGATACCGCTACCTACAGACGTACTCCATGCGGTAGACGGCGTAAACTGGTTTTCCACCGTCGGCAACGGGGACATTTTGACAACATCTTCTTCGCCACTAAACAGTGAACAACCGCTCAATAACGTAACAGAAAGCAGTCCTGGCAGAAGTAATTTACGCAATTGCATCGGGTCCCTCTCAGATGGACAAATTATTGATTTTCATCTGCATCATTTCACTCAGCGCCGGGCTGGCATCGCTTTTCACGCCTGCTTCCCATGCGCTGCGCGCGCCTTGTTTATCGCCTTTGCTCAACAACGCTTCGCCACGCAGATCGGCGACAATCGCAGCCCATCCTTCACCTTTTACGGTATCGAGCGTTTTCAGCGCGGTATCGGCCTGCTTGAGCTGCACCTGAACGCGGGCAAGACGCAGATTAATCACCGCTTTGAGGTTCTCATCGCTGGTGGCCGCCAGTCCTTGCTGTAGCTGGGCTGCGGCTTTCTCAAGTTCATTTTGATCAACAAACTGCTGCGCCAGTTCCATAGAAGCTAACGCGCCGTAGGTATTTTTATTCTCCGTGGCGAATTTCTCCGCAGCGGAGATGCTATCCGGTTTGCCCGCGCTCACCGCGGTCACCGCATTTTGATATGCCAGAGAAGCAGAGCGTGCGGACTCCGTCTGATGACTGGTCCAGTAGCGCCAACCGAGCAGCGCGCCAACCCCTAAAATCACCCCAACAGCCAGCGCTTTGCCATTTTCAGCAAAGAAGCGTTTAATCGCATCAACCTGGTCGTTTTCGTTCTCGTAAATTTCCACGCTGTCCTTCTCCTTAACCCAATAACGTGCGCAAATGTGCGGTCACACTATCCTGTGCGACTGCCGTTTGCTCACCAGAGCGCAAATCCTTCACTACAACGGTGCCGTCAGCCACTTCGGACTCACCCAGCACCAGTGCAACGCGGGCGCCCCATTTATCGGCACGGGCAAACTGTTTCTTAAAGTTGCCGCCGCCGTGGTTAGTCATCAGTTTCACGCCCGGATTTTCATCACGCAGGCGCTCCGCCAGTGTCATCGCCGCAGACTGCATATCCGCGCCTGAGGCTACCAGGTATATATCGACAACAGGATCGGCATTAAATTCCAGATTAACTGCCTGAACTAACAAAACAAGTCGTTCCAGACCCATCGCAAAGCCCACCGCCGGGGTTGCGCGACCGCCAAGTTGCTCCACCAGACCGTCATAACGACCGCCGGCGCACACCGTGCCCTGAGACCCCAGACTGTTGGTTACCCATTCAAATACGGTGCGGTTGTAGTAATCAAGGCCGCGAACCAGACGCTGGTTGACGGTGTAAGCGATACCCGCCGCTTCCAGCAGTTTGCACAGACCGGCAAAGTGCTCGCGGGAGTCGTCATCCAGATAGTCGCCCAGAGCAGGCGCATCGTTGAGCAGCGCCTGAACGTCCGGGTTCTTGGAATCCAGCACGCGCAGCGGGTTGGTATACATGCGGCGTTTGCAGTCTTCGTCCAGCTTCTCTTTATGCTGTTCAAGGTATGCCACCAGCGCATCACGATAGTTGGCGCGCGCGTCAAGCGAACCGATGGAGTTCAGCTCCAGATTCACATGTTCAGCAATACCCAACGCACGCCACCAGCGCGCGGTCAGCAGAATCAGCTCCGCATCAATATCCGGCCCTTGCAGACCGAAGGCTTCGACACCCAACTGATGGAACTGACGATAACGCCCTTTCTGCGGACGCTCGTGGCGGAACATCGGCCCGATATACCACAAGCGCTGTTCCTGATTGTACAGGAGACCATGTTCGATACCGGCGCGTACGCAACCCGCCGTCCCTTCAGGACGCAACGTCAGGCTGTCGCCATTACGATCCTCAAAGGTGTACATCTCTTTTTCAACCACGTCAGTGACTTCACCGATAGCGCGTTTGAATAACGGGGTCTGCTCTACAATCGGCAAACGGATTTCACTGTAACCGTAGCTGCCGAGCACGTTTTTGAGTGTGCCTTCAATGCGCTGCCAGATGGCGGTTTCGCCAGGCAGATAATCGTTCATGCCGCGAATGGCTTGAATGTTTTTTGCCACGTTTATTCTCTTTCTGAATATAAAAATGAACCCTCAGCGCTTCCCAAACGATACGGGAGCCATGCGGGTTCAATCATACACGGGAAGCGCGCCGCTTCCCATCGCGTTATTATTTTTCAACCTGCTGCACGTCGATTCGACGCGCTTCGTCCATAATGCTGGCCTTCGCGCGGATACGGGCTTCAAGCTGCGTAATCATATCATCGTTGTCGAGTCTGTCTTTACGCACGCCGTCTTCATACAGGCCACTTTTTTTGTTGCCGCCCGTTACGCCCAGCGTCGAAACCAGCGCTTCGCCCGGCCCGTTCACCACACAGCCGATGATGGAAACGTCCATTGGCGTGATGATGTCTTCAAGGCGTTGTTCCAGCGCGTTGACCGTGCCGATGACGTCGAACTCCTGACGGGAACAGGTTGGGCAAGCGATAAAGTTGATCCCACGCGCACGAATGCGCAGCGATTTCAGAATATCGAAGCCCACTTTAATTTCTTCTACCGGATCGGCCGCCAGAGAGACGCGCAGCGTATCGCCAATGCCTTCCGACAGCAGTAAACCGAGGCCAATCGCCGATTTCACCGCGCCGCTGCGCGCGCCGCCCGCTTCGGTGATCCCAAGATGCAACGGTTGTTCGATCTGTTTCGCCAACAGACGATAGGATTCTACCGCGAGGAAAACATCCGAGGCTTTCACGCTGACTTTAAACTGATCGAAGTTCAGGCGATCGAGATGATCCACATGGCGCATCGCCGATTCCAGCAGCGCCTGCGGCGTCGGCTCACCGTATTTTTCCTGTAGATCTTTTTCCAGCGATCCGGCGTTTACGCCGATACGGATAGGGATATTTTTATCGCGGGCGCAATCAACAACGGTACGAATACGCTCTTCGTTACCGATGTTGCCTGGGTTGATTCGCAGGCAATCCACGCCATATTCCGCCACTTTCAGCGCAATGCGATAGTCAAAGTGGATATCAGCAACCAGCGGGACATTAACCTGCTGCTTGATCAGCTTAAACGCCTCTGCGGCATCCATTGTCGGCACGGAGACGCGGACGATATCCGCGCCAACACGTTCCAGCGCTTTAATTTGATTGACCGTCGCTTCCACATCCGTCGTGCGCGTATTGGTCATTGACTGTACGGCGATGGGGGCGCCATCGCCAATCGGCACATTCCCAACGTAAATACGTTTCGATTTTCTACGTTGAATTGGAGCCTGGTTATGCATGAAAAATCTCCCGCGTTGCCCGTCTGTTACTGCGCCGGTGATTGTTCGGCATTAAGGGTCAGACGCGCAACCTGGTTAGTTCTGATAAAACGGCTCAGATCGACAGGTTTTCCTTGATACTGGATCTGTACCGCAGCCGGGGCGCCAATTTTAAGCTTATAAGGCGCCTGACCGGTTAGGTTTAAATTGCCATCTTTACGCTGCATTCCGCTAAACAGTTTTTTCCCTGTCGCATCGGTGACTTCCAGCCAGCAATCGGCGGTAAAGTTCATCACCAGCGCGTTCTGATCGACCGCTGACGCAGCCACGCCCGCCTGCTCGGTCGGCAATGACGCCGCATCACCCGTCGCGGCAGGCGCCGTGGTTGCGGTATCCACATTCGCCTGAGAAGGCGCAACGACCGCATTCTGCTGAGCGTCTGCGGCAGGCGCCGTGGTCGTCGCGGACGCATCCGGCGTCTGCGGCACAGCGTTTGTCGCCGTAGAGTCAACAGGCGCAGTTGGCGCTGGCGTCGAATCCTGGCTTGCGGCTTCGCTGGTGTCCAGCGGTACGCTCTGGGCGCTATCGCCGCCGGCATTCAGTTCAGCAGAGGATTGATCGACCATCGTGGTGAGTTCTTCCTGCTGCGCCTTATGGTTTTGCCACCACCAGGCCCCCGTCAGGCCAACCACCACAAACAGCACCAGCCAGGTGAACGTCATCAACCAGCCATCGCGCTTTTTACGACGCTTACCTAAAGAGAAGCTCTGCATCGGCGCGACTTTGGAAGGACGAACCGGCGCCTGTTTTTCCAGACCGGGCAGCAGTTCTTCTTCAGGGATGTGCACCAGACGCGCATAAGAGCGGATATACCCGCGCAAAAACGTTGAAGCGAGATCGGCCGGGGCCTTATCTTCTTCAATATCGCGTACCGTGGAAACCTTCAGGCAAAGTCGCTCTGCAACCGCCTGCTGGCTGAGTCCGAGTTGTTCACGGGCATTGCGCAGACGAACGCCGGTGGATTGTGCTTCATTTTGGTCGTGCGTGGCTTCAGTATTCATTCGCTACAGCTGCTGGTACGTAAATTGGGGTTCAGGCGCCGGTGAGACACAATGCCCACCCGCACCGCGAAACATCTGGTCAGTTAACCTTAGTTGGACAGTATAAGACTGTCAGGCTACTTATGACAAAACAGCTTAATCCTTAAGGCTAAACTATTGTTGCACCGCTACATACTGCCCTAAAGTTGACAAAAACGCACCGTTAATATTGACCAGATAAGTACAACTTGAGGCATCATTCAACCAACATTGCGCCACTGTATACAAAACACACAATGGCGCAAGCCGTATCAGACCGCCTTAATGTCGATAGCCTCACCTTGCATACGCTTACGCAGAGTACGTTTGGTACGGTCAATCACATCCCCGGCAAGCTGACCACAAGCGGCATCGATATCATCGCCGCGTGTTTTACGCACAATGGTCGTGAAACCATAGCTCATCAACACCTTAGAAAAACGATCGATGCGGCTGTTGGAACTCCGGCCATACGGCGCGCCCGGGAACGGGTTCCACGGAATCAGGTTAATCTTACACGGCGTATCTTTCAGCAGTTCCGCCAGCTGATGCGCATGTTCCGTTCCATCGTTAATGTGGTCCAGCATGACGTATTCAATTGTGACGCGTCCCTGATTCGCATTGGATTTCTGCAAATAACGGCGAACCGCGTCGAGGAACGTTTCGATGTTGTACTTTCTGTTGATCGGTACAATTTCATCGCGAATTTCATCGTTCGGCGCATGCAAAGAGATCGCCAGCGCAACGTCAATCATGTCGCCCAGTTTATCCAGAGCCGGAACAACGCCTGACGTCGACAGCGTAACGCGGCGTTTAGACAGACCGAAACCGAAATCATCCAGCATGATTTCCATCGCCGGTACGACGTTGGTCAGGTTCAGCAGCGGTTCACCCATACCCATCATCACCACGTTGGTGATCGGGCGTTGCCCGGTGACTTTCGCCGCGCCGACGATTTTCGCCGCACGCCACACCTGGCCGATAATTTCAGAGACGCGCAGGTTACGGTTAAAGCCCTGCTGCGCAGTTGAGCAGAATTTACACTCCAGCGCGCAACCAACCTGTGAAGAGACGCACAGCGTGGCGCGATCGTCTTCCGGGATGTAGACCGTTTCCACGCGCTGATCGCCAACGGCAATCGCCCATTTGATGGTGCCATCTGAAGAACGCTGTTCTTCCACCACCTCTGGCGCGCGGATTTCCGCCACCTCTTTCAGTTTGCCACGTAACACTTTGTTGATGTCGGTCATCTCATCAAAGTTATCGCTGCAATAGTGGTACATCCACTTCATCACCTGATCGGCGCGGAAGGGTTTTTCACCTAATTCTTTAAAAAACTCCCGCATCTGCTGACGGTTCAGATCCAGCAGGTTGATTTTTCCATTTTTATCAGGAACAACTGGGGTGATGATTTCAGACGTGACAATTTGTTCAGACATATTCTATTCCGGCCTCGTTATTACACGTTATGGCCCCTGGAGGGTTGAAAAAAGAAGCGCCCCAGTGAGCGGTGCTCGTCCTGGGGCGCTGCATTGTACAAATTCTATCGCAAGGATGCCACGCCTGCGCGGGACATTAGCGAAAATAATGTGTAAAGGCAGAGCAGCGTCGTAGACCTGATAAGTCGTAGGCCGGATAAGCATCAGCGCCATCCGGCATTGCGCGACTGCCTGATGGCGACGCAGATGCGTCTTATCCGGCCTACATACTACATCACTGATTTATTAACGAGTGCGCGGGCACACTTCGCCTTCACCAAAGAAATAGGCGATTTCACGCTGAGCGGATTCCAGAGAATCTGAACCGTGGGTGCCGTTTTCGGTGAAGCTGTCCGCGTAGTCGGCACGCAGGGTGCCCGCCAGCGCGTTAGCCGGGTTGGTTGCGCCCAGCAGGTCGCGGTGACGCTGCACGGCATTTTCGCTTTCCAGTACGGAAACCACGATCGGGCCAGAGGTCATGAACTCGACCAGACCGTCGAAGAACGGCTTACCATCGTGCTCGGCATAGAAACCGCGCGCCTGCTCAACGGTCAGGTGCAGCATTTTCGTACCGACAATTTTGAACCCTGCTGCTTCAAAGCGCGCAAAGATGTTGCCAATAACGTTTTTTGCCACCGCATTTGGTTTGATGATGGAAAAAGTACGTTCAATCGCCATGATTACCTCTGTAATGTGTTCTGCTGTTGTATATATGCTTGTACGACCTGGCGCGGATTATAAAGAGCATCCGGGTTATTGCCTATGGATGAAGGTAACATTTTTTTAAAATAAGATGAGTATTAGCAACAAACTGTTGCTATCAGCTCTATTGCAGAGTAAATCGCAGCGCAGAAATCTGTCCAGCAGCATCCATAACCAGTAATTGATACTCGCCTTTTTCGGCAAGATGTAACGTAATATTCCGTTCGCGTTCTCCCAACGGCTCACCATTGAGGAACCACCAGCGCGCCCCCGCGCCACCACTGCTCTGAATCGATAAATCCACCCCGGAAGCGCCGGGTAACCGTTTCACTATCGCGCCATCACGCACGCCCGTTAACTGTAGAGGTAAAGGCGCATCCTGCCCCAGCGGCGGGCAGGCCGTCGAAGCCGTCGGTAGTCGCGCAGCGCGGCGTTCAGCAGCGGGCAACCAGGGCTCCAGCGGCAACGGCCAGACAATCAACGTCTGCTCCCGCGCCTGGGCGCAATCGGCGGCGACGCGTTTTCCGTCATTATCCAGCCAGACAGGAAAACGAATGCCGCTAATCCCTTCCTGTTCAGGTAACAGCAGCGTCGGCGGTTGGCTGTTCTCCAGCAGCCAGGTCGCCAGTCGACGGCGGCAGTTACTGTCTCCCGCCGAAAGCGCCTGTCCGCCCGGCCAGCAGATAACGCCCCGGCTCACCGACGCCGGACGCGGATCTTCAGGCTGCGTCGCGGCGCGCGCCATCAGCATATTATTCACCTGATTAAGCAGCGGCACCGCGCTGGCAAAACCAAACTGTCCGGCAACGGGTGTGCCGTCGGGCCTGCCCGTCCAGATGCCAGTCACGTAGCGGGAGCTAACACCTATCGCCCACGCGTCGCGATAGCCATAGCTGGTGCCGGTTTTCCAGGCGAGCGGCACTACGCGCGGCAGGGCGCTATCCGGCAACGGCTGCGCTTCATCGGCCATCACCCGCCGGATGATCCACGCCGCGCCCGGCGACATCAGCGGACGCTCCTGCAACGAATCCCCTGGCTGCAAGCGCAATATTGCCGCCTTGCCATGACGGGCGAACGCGCTGTATGCCGCCACCATCTCGTCCAGCCTTGCGCCCGCGCCGCCCAGAATCAGGGAAAGATTAGGGGCCGCGCCCGCAGGCAGATACAGCGGCAGGCCAACGTTACGCAGTTTTGCCGCAAAACGTTTTGGGCCATATGCTTCCAGCACCTGTACCGCAGGCAAATTTAACGAACGCACCAGCGCTTCGCTCATGCTGACGGGGCCATGAAACCCGCTGTCAAAGTTTCCCGGACGATAATCGCCGGTACGGCGCGGCACATCCTGTAACAGCGAGGCGGGATGGATCAACCCGTCATCCAGCGCCAGCCCATAGACAAAGGGTTTAAGCACCGATCCCGGCGATCGGATCGCAGTGACCATATCCACATGACCAAAACGACTGTCATCATTCATATCCACCGATCCAACCCAACCACGCACGCTCATATCGGTATGATCGACAACGATCATCGCCAGCGAACTGCGCGCAGGAAGCCGCCCCTTCCAGTTTTGCGCCAGCTCTTCAAGCTGACGCTGCAACCCGGCATCCAGCGTGGTGACGATTTTGTCACTGTTGCTTTTGCCCAGCATCATGCGTGAGAACAGCGGCGCCAGTTGCGGCATTTGTCGGGGCGCCAGCCAGACGGGTTCTTCGCGGGCCTCCTGAACATGCCGGGCCGACCATACGCCCTGCGCCGCCATCCGCTCCAGCACTTTATTGCGCGCCGCTTGCGCGCGTTCCGGCCAGCGATCGGGACGCAAGCGGCTCGGCGCCTGCGGTAAAACCGCCAGCAACGCCGCTTCCGAATAGCTCAGTTGCGCCGGTGGTTTACCCAGATAAGCCCAACTGGCGGCGCCGATGCCCTGCAACGTTCCGCCAAACGGCGCACGGTTCAGATACAGCGTCAGAATATCGCGCTTGGACAGGTGCCACTCCAGCTGGAGCGCGCGCCAGAGCTGGCGAAATTTACCGCCAAAGGTTCGCGGATGCGGGTCCAGCAGTCGCGCCACCTGCATGGTCAACGTACTGCCGCCGGAAATCACGCGTCCTGACGACAGATCCTGCCAGGCGGCACGCAGTACCGAAAACGGGTTCACGCCCGGATGCTGCCAGAACCAGCGGTCCTCGTAATTGATTAACGCGTCAAGATAGCGGGGAGAAACGTCTTCAATCGTCACGGGATAGCGCCAGATCCCCTCCGCATCGGCAAAGCGCCACAGCGGTGTGCCGTCATGCGCCACCACCACCCGTGCCGGATTGACCTCATGCAGCGGTAGCGGCCAGATTTTGTCCGCCGCCCAGACTGTCAGAATCATCAGAAATGGAGCGATGGCCAGCCAGCGCCAGCCACCGCGTAGACTACGCAGGACGATCATTTATGGCGTGACAATCAAAAGCCCCTCGGTTGATCCCGTCGCCCGCCACTGTGGAACATACATTGACTCCACCTGCGGGACAGGAACCTGATAGGTTCCCGGCGTCACCGCGCGCGCCAGATACACCAGCGTCACCGGCTGCCCCTGGTTAACCGCCACCGCCGCGACAAAGCGATCGTCACGGAACTCCATATGCTGAATATCCGCCTGCTGCATCTGATTTAACAGATTTTGCACTTCACTGCCGCTGTCCTGCAGGCTGGCGCTGCTGTTTGCTAGGTTCTGGTTTTCCAGCTCCAGACCGGCAGGCAGCAGGTCGACCACCAGCGCGTCTGGCACGTTTTGACTCGCTTTCACTTCGAGCCAGACCAGCACCAGTTCACCGCTGCGCAGGGAACTGAGCGATTTACTCTGACCATCGGTTCCCAGAATCTGGCGCTCGATGTGCAACACATTGCTGGCAGGTACGGGCGCCGTTTGCGGGTATCCGCTGCTGTCCAGACGCAGCCACAGCGGTTGGTCGCCGCTGTTGGTCACCTGCAACGCGGAAAGCCGATCGGCATCCAGATTACGCGTTTGCGCTTTATCGCCCGTCAACGGCTGGTCAGCGAGCGAAGTCTGCGCCTGCCATGTCCCCGGCAGATCCTGTAGCGTGCGCGCAGCAAGGAACAGCGCATTACTCTCCTGCGTCGAAAGCCAGCGCTGACCAAATGCCTGTTCAGAAAGCGTCGTCAGCAGCGTATTTTGCGCCTCGGGTTGCAGCTTATTTTCTTCCAGCAGCGACAGCATGAGCGCGTTATCACGCAACGGGCTACCGTAATCCGCCATCCATTGCTGCGCGTCACGGCGCGGCGTGTTCAGCGCCAGCGTCAGCGCCTGTTCACTGCGGCCGGCATCGCCCATATTTTTCAACGCAATGCCCAGTTGCAGAAGCGGCAAGCCCGACGCGGCCTGACCCCGGCGTTCCCAGATTTCCCGCAGCGCGCCAAGCGGCGCTTTTTGCTGACGCGCCAGCACCAGTCCCGCATACGCCTGAACGGCAAATTTGCTGGCCTGGGTATCGTCGCTATAGCGAACCGACATCATGCCCGGGTCCTGCAAATAGCGCAGCAGGCGTTCATTTCCCCGGTTAATCGCATCGGCCGGAACGCTGTATCCTTGCTCGCCAGCGCGCACGAGGAAATCCATCGCGTATGCGGTAAGCCAGTATTCTTCCGGCCCGTTGTTATCCCACAGGGCAAAACCGCCGTTATCACGCTGCATTTGCAGCATCCGGGAGATCCCCGTGTCGACTGCCGCACGGCGTTTTTCATCGGTATCACCCGCGATCCCCAACGCCTTCAGTTGCGCCGCGTTGGTATAGAGCGACGGGAACAGGCCGCTGGCGGTTTGTTCCAGACAACCATACGGATAAGCCTTCAGCTCCCGAATATAGCGCGCCAGGTTCAGCGGCGGTTTGCCGCTAAGCAACAACTGCCCCTGCAACGTTACCGGTGAGAAGTTCTCCAGATTTTGGGCGGGCGCATGCCAGGTTTCCCCCGCCTGAAGCACCGTTCCGCTATTTACCGTCTGCGCAGGCCAGGCCGGACGGACGCCAATTTTCCACTGCTTATGCTGAGCGGGAAGCGTCTCGCCAGGCAGGTTCAGGCCGGTCAGCGTGGCCTGCAATTCTCCCTCGCCAAACCCTTCTTTTGCGCGTACCGGGATAAACAAGGTCGTACGCACGCCCGGCGCCAGGTTTACCGGAGCAGGTTGCTGACTCACCAGTTCCAGTAACCCACTGGCGGCGAGTTCAATCGTCAACGTCTGCGGTTTGTCTGTCAGGTTAGTGACATCCAGCGTCAGGCGCGAAGTATCGCCGCCCGCCATAAAGCGTGGCTGATTCAGCTCCGCAATCACCGGAGCGGCAACAATCACCTTGCTTTCACTGCTGCCGAAGTCCTCTGCCGTCCATGCCTGGGCCATAACGCGTAACTCACCGTTAAAATCACCAATCGGCAACGTAACGGAACCTTCGCCCTGCTCATTGAGCGTAACCGGCAACGCCTGCTGCGCCACGATGTTGACATGGTTGACCGGCGGTTTGCCGCCGCGTTTGAGTTCATCGCCATCGCCGCCAAAACGCAGCGTCGCCAGACGTCCCTGCCCTTCAATCACCTGACCGTAGATATCATAAATATCCGCGCCATAGCGTTTTTGCCCGAAGAATGCCTGCCACGGATCTGGCGTAACGTAATCGGTGATATTCAACACTCCGCTGTCCACCGCAGAGAGCAGTACGTTGATCTGTTTTGGCGTTTCGCCATGTTTAGCGCTGGCTTTGACGTTCACCGTCAGCGGCTGGTTTGGACGTATTTTAGCCGGGCTTTCCAGCGTCAGATCCAGACGACGATTTTCATCCCCCAACGGCAGGTGCAGCAGCCCAACCGCGCGTTTCGGCGTCGCTGAACGCGACTTATCGCCCGGACGCACAACCAGCGCGCTCAGGTAGAGATCGTGTCGATTCCAGGCTTTATCGACGGGAATTGACAGGTCGAGGCCCTCGGCAGGTACATCTATTTCCTGCCACCAGAGCGGGCCGTCGCTTGATTCCACCATCGCGTAGCCTTTACCCGCCACCGGCGCGGCGACATGCAGTTTGATGGTGTCCCCAGGACGATAGGTGGGTTTATCCAGCTTCAGGGTGACGCGATCCGGGCGCGCCGCGCCGCTGCCGTCGCTGTTATCCTGCCAGCTGTAACCTGCCCAGAAGCGCACGCTGCTGATCGCATCGTTCGGGGCTTTCACTTCGAGACGATACGATCCCCAGTCAACCGGGAAGCTCACCTTGCCCGTTTCATCGGCGCTGAGATCCAGCGTCTGCTCCCCTTCAACCAGATCTTTTTGATCAAACTGCGACTGCCAGCCTTCGCTTTCCGACCAGTTCCAGTAGTAATCGCGCCGTTCACGGATCAAACGAACCTGCAAACCCGAAGCGGCTTTTTTATTGCCTTGCGCATCGGCGTAGACAATATCAAAGGCGGCGTTCCCGCCCTCATCCACGATGGGTTGGTTAACCGTGGCGTCAGTACGATAGTCATACACCGCTTTAGAGGCGAATTGCGGACGAATACCCGGCAAGGTATCGGCAGGCCAGATAGCCTGTTCCGCACGGCGAGTGACCGGGCGACCACCTGATTCCAGCAGGCTTGCCTGTAGGATCACCTGTAACGGCGAATGCGCTTCCTGCCACTGGCTGTTGGCGGAGACGTCGCCACGGCCATTTTCATCCAGCGTAAGCTGGACTTCGTCCAGACTGCGGGAAAGGTTTTCTTCTGCAATATCGCCAAACTGGAAGCCCGGCAGCGCCTGTACCGCTTCACGCTGCGGGCGCAGGAAGAGTTGCCCCTGTAACGTGTTGCCATTGGCAGGCGCTCCGTACAGGTAGTAACCAACAACGGAGAACGTCACTTCCTCCGACGGGGCTAACGGCGTTTTCTGCGCGCTGAGATTAAGCGCCATTCGCTCCGGCATAAAATCTTCGACATGGAAATCCCACATCCGGGGCTGGTTATCGCCCGTGTTCGCGCGGATGTGCCACATGCCGGTTGGCGCACCGCTATCCAGCGGATACGTAAAGCGGTATAACCCGTTTTCAGGCTGGCTGACAACGGTGCGCAGTACCTGACCGTCCGGCTTTACCACTTCCAGTTTGACGGGCTGATCGGGCAAGGTTTTACCGTCGCTGTCGCGCAGCAGTCCGTTGAGGATCACCGTTTCCCCAGGACGATACAGATCGCGCGGGCCGAACATAAAGAACTGTTTGCTGTAGCCCGTCGCGCCCGCAATCGCGAACTCCGCCAGATCCAGCGCGGGCAGTTTCAGATCCAACAGCGTGGTTTGTCCGTCTTTTCGCGCCAGCAACAGCGCCGCCTGCTGACTATTTTCCAGCTGTACATGCCCCTGCGCATCGCTGGCGGCTTGCGCCAGCGTCTGACCTTTCTCATCAAGCAGAGCAACCTCAACCCCCTGCTGCGCTGCGCCGTTTTCCAGACTCTGCGTAAAGATATCAAGACGATTGTGATAACGGTGGGCGGAAACGCCAATGTCGCTGAGGGTAAAGAGCGTGGCAGGATTACTGTAGTTGTAATGTCCGGCCTGATTCATTACCGCAATGTACACGCCCGCCTGTTGCAGGGGCTTAATGTCACTCAGCGGCAACAGGCGTTTTTCACGCGTATTACGTGCAGGATTGAGATCAAAACGCCCGGTATAGACCAGATCCGCCATTTTGAGCAGGTTGTCAGATTCCCAGTTCGAAAGAGCATTGCGGTATTCCCACTGGCTGACGAATGCCGCCAGCGACTCAGGCTTCACGCGAAAGAAGTTTACATCCACCTCGTTCACGTTCAGCGCCATGACCGGCAAGCCTTCCACCACTTTTCCCGGCAGCAGCGAGCCACGGCTGGCAAAGCCGACGCTCGGCTGAACGTCTCGCGTGGTAATGGTTTTTTCATACGCGCGGCCAAAAGCGGCTTTATTCAGCGCCGTTAAATCACGTTCAACGGACACCACCAGATCGCGGTTGGGTTCCAGGTGGCGCAAGCGCAGCTCTTTCAGATTCGGCGACAGCTCCCAGGCGCCATCAACCTTGCCGCTTTTTTTATCGACCACATGTACGGTGCGGGCAAAATCTTGTTCAGGATCTAACGGAATGGAGAACGTCAGCACCAGCGTCGCCGCGCCGTCCAACTGGACTTCGGAGGCGTCCAGCAGCGTCAGTTCTTTACCTTCGCTCTGTTGCGCCAGCTTTTGCAGTTGTGCCGAATCTTTCGTCGGAGCGGATTGCGCGGCGGGCGTCTCATCGTTTTTCACCGCCGTTGGCGCGTTATCGTTGTTATCGCACCCCGCCAACGCCAGCATGAGCATGCAAGCGGCTACGCGTATGTGTTTCATTCTTTCATCCCTGGCCACAGTGGCCCGTTAGCAACGTAGAGTAACTATTATGCGTGAGATTTCCCGTTGTGAAAGCCAGTATTCGTTATATAAGTTCTGATTTTTTCATCAGAAATGTGGTTTCACCAGACAAATCAGCCTCTTTTACTTGTCCCTTTGCGGTAAACGTCCGACAATTTGGCATTATTATGGCAAAAGATGGAGACGCCTATGTCCACCTCCTGGTTTGTCGCCGCCGACTGGCTGGCAGAGCATATCGACGATCCGCAAATTCAAATTATCGACGCCCGCATGGCACCTCCCGGACAGGAAGACAGGGATGTTGCGGGTGAATATCGTTCAGGCCACATCCCCGGAGCACTCTTTTTCGATATTGAAGCGCTCTCCGATCACACCTCGCCGCTGCCGCACATGATGCCTCGCCCGGAAGCCTTCGCCGTGGCGATGCGTGAACTGGGCGTACACCAGGACAGACATCTGGTGGTCTACGATGAAGGCAACCTGTTTTCCGCCCCGCGCGCGTGGTGGATGCTGCGAACGTTTGGCGTAGAAAACGTCTCAATTCTTGCCGGTGGCCTGGCGGGCTGGCAGCGCGATGAGCTGCCGCTTCAGGAAGGCGAAGTGGAACTCCCGGAAGGGGAATTTGACGTTAAATTCACGGTGGAGAAGGTTGTGCGTCTGACCGATGTACTTCTGGCGAGCCATGAAAGAACCGCGCAAATCGTTGATGCCCGCCCGGCGCCACGGTTTAATGCCGAAGCCGATGAACCGCGTCCGGGTCTGAAGCGTGGCCATATTCCCGGCGCGTTGAACGTGCCCTGGACAGAGCTGGTGCGTGAAGGGGAATTAAAAACGACCGATGAACTGGACGTCATTTTCTTCAGTCACGGCGTCAGTTTTGACAGACCAATTATCGCCAGCTGCGGTTCAGGTGTCACCGCGGCGGTCGTGGTGCTGGCGCTCGCCACGCTGGATGTGCCCAATGTCGCGTTGTATGACGGCGCATGGAGCGAATGGGGCGCGCGTAATGATTTACCGGTAGAACCGGCCTAACGTTTTGTAATGTGCCGGATGGCGCTTGCGCTTATCCGGCCTACCGCGCGAGGTGTCCCGGATGACGTTAACGCCATCCGGCTACCGGGATCAGATAATCCGATTCTGTTTGAAATCGCGCAGGAACCCGCCCCAGCGGCGCTCGTAGAACGGCGCGATGTGCTCGGTAATAAAGTGGCTGATGCCCTGCTCACCTTTTTTCACCTGACAGATATCAATCGGTTCATCGCCGGGCAAGGTGTCAGTCGCCACGCTGCCCGCCGCATGAATGATCTCTTCGATGTCGCCATCCGCTTCGATGCCAATCAACAGATTCGGCTGAGCGTCATTGCTCTCTTTAATGGTGCAAAGAAAGGCGCGCTTAACCAGTTTGATGGTTTTAAACAGCGTGGTCAGGGAGTCGATCATCTGCGCAGGTGGTTCTGCCACCTCAGACAGAATCAGCGATTCACCGCCTTCCAGCACTTCCTGTGTACTCAGCGGATTGCCCTCTTCACCGATCAGATGGCTGATCTCACGCGGCATAAACTCTTTGCCGGTAGGCAGTTTTGCGTTCAGGAAGAGCGTTTCGCCGAGCGTCATTTCAAATAACGTGCGCACCGGCATCACCACGAATGCCTGCTCGTCTTCTACCGCCTGCTGCAAGGCTTCCAGAGAGGTAAAAAACGGGATGACCGTCGTGCCGTCTTCTTTTTCCCAGTGCTGCAAATCCAGCGCGCTATCGTCAACAATCGCTTCGCCTTCAGCCGCTGTGCCTGGCACCCAGACGGTGGACTCCAGTAAGGTACGGAAAAATGCCGGACGATGCGCGGGTTCAGTCGCCGCCTTCTCCAGCAGGGTTTCTAATTCGTTTTTTGTTTCGGACATAAGGATCACAATAGAGATGCGTGTAGGGCGGGCAAGCGAAGCGCCCCCGCCGTTATCTTGCCGGATGGCGCTAACGCTTATCCGGCCTACATAATTATGCTGTTAACAGGTTAGCGATGGTGCGCACACCCAAACCGGTCGCCCCTGCCGACCACTGCTCAACCGGCGCTTTACGGTAGGTTGCAGAGCAGTCAATGTGCAGCCAGCCCTGCTGGTAGTTTTCGACAAAGTGCGACAGGAAGCCCGCTGCGGTGCTCGCCCCGGCAGGATACGCCGCGCTACCGGTATTGTTCAGTTCCGCAAAGTTAGAAGGCAACTGATTGCGGTGGAACTCCGCCAGCGGCAGACGCCAGAACGGTTCATTTTCTTCTGCCGCACTCGCCAGCAGACGCCCCGCCAGCGCGTCATCAAAACTGAACAACGCGTGGTAGTCGTTACCCAGCGCGGTTTTCGCGGCGCCGGTCAGCGTCGCCGCATCGATGATCAGCTCTGGTTTTTGCGCGCTGGCGTCGATCAGGCCATCCGCCAGCACCAGGCGCCCTTCCGCATCCGTGTTCATCACTTCCACGTTCTTACCGTTGCGATAATGAATAATATCGCCCAGTTTAAACGCGTTGCCGCTGATCAGGTTATCCGCGCAGCACAGGTACAGCTTCACGCGTTTGTTCAGACCACGGGTAATCGCAAATGCCAGCGCGCCCGTTACCGTTGCCGCACCGCCCATATCGGACTTCATCGAGTCCATAAATGCGCTTTGCTTGATGCTGTAACCGCCGGAGTCAAAGGTAATGCCTTTGCCCACCAGACAGGCGTAAACCGGCGCGTCTTTATCGCCGGTAGGGTTGTAATCCAGCGCCAGCAGCACCGGCGCGCGATCGGAACCCCGGCCAACGGTATGCAGCCCCATGTAGTTTTGCTCGCGCAGATCTTCGCCTTTGGTAATGCGGTAAGAGACGTGATCGCACGCGACGCTGCACAGCAGATCAACGGCACGCTGCGCCAGCTGTTCCGGCCCCAGCTCTTCCGCCGGTGCGTTAATGGTGTCACGCACCCAGTCAATGATCGCCAGACGGTTATCCAGTTCCTTCCGCTTCTCATCGTCAAGATCTGGCCACTCGACCTTGCGGCTGCCTTTCGGCCCTTTGTAACCCTGCCAGAATGCCCAGCTACGCTCCACATCCCAGCCAGCGCCGGTCAGTTGTACGTGTTTAATGCCCAGGCCGTCGATTTTACGCGCCGCGCGCTGGATTAAGCCGGAATCATCTTTACCGTTCAGGTGCAGGGTAATGCCGTCGTTATTGATGCTGTATGTGGCTTTGTCTCCCCAGCGAGCGTCAGCCGGTTGGGTGGAGAGCGTAATTTTCATCGCTTCAGTCATTGTTCTTTTCCTTCTTCGCGCATACAGGAAAACGGGCCACCCGTGGGCAGCCCGTTTATTTATTCAGCTTCGTCCAGCCAGACCAGCAGGATAGCCTCAAGGATCTTTTCATTTGATGCCTGCGGGTCATCATCAAAATCCTCAAGATCGCAAATCCATTGATGCAGGTCGGTGAAACGAACGGTCTTAGGATCGAGATCGGGGAACGCGTCGTACAGCGCCTCGCCGATTTCGCGGCTATCAGTCCACTTCAGTCCCATACTACCCTCTGTTAATGCTCGCGTGCATGGTTGATTGTGTAACGTGGGATTTCGACCACCAAATCTTCATCGGTGACGCGCGCCTGACAGCCTAAACGGCTCTCCGGCTCCAGACCCCAGGCTTTATCCAACATATCGTCTTCGTCTTCCGTGCTTTCCGGCAGGGAATCGAAACCTTCACGCACGATGCAGTGGCAGGTCGTGCAGGCACAGGATTTTTCACAGGCGTGTTCAATCTCGATACCGTTACGCAGGGCAACGTCAAGAATGGTTTCGCCGGTCTCAGCTTCCAGAACTGCGCCATCGGGACAGAGATCCTGATGAGGCAGAATAACAATCTTTGGCATATTAAACCTCGTCCACGGAATGGCCTTGCAGCGCGCGACGAACAGATTTGTCCATGCGGCGAGCGGCGAATTCCTGGGTTTGTTTGTCTACGTTTTTAATGGCTTGTTCTATCGCGTCAACATCATCGCTCTGCGCAACCTCGCTCAAGTGCGCGGCGGCATCATCAATGACCTGACGTTCTGCGGCGCTTAGCAGCGCGGCATCAGCAGCGAGCGCGCCGGTCAGGCTTTCCAGCACGCGCGCCGCTTCCACTTTTTGCTCTGCCAGCATACGGGCTTTTACATCCTGCTCGGCAAAGCTCATTGAATCCTGAATCATGGTGGCGATTTCGCTGTCCGTCAGACCGTAAGACGGTTTGACCTGGATAGACGCCTCAACGCCGGTGGATTTCTCCATCGCGGTGACGTTCAGCAGGCCATCGGCATCCACCTGGAAGGTGACGCGGATATGCGCCCCGCCCGCTGGCATCGCCGGGAGCCCGCGCAGCGCGAAGCGCGCCAGCGAACGGCAATCCTGCACCAGCTCGCGCTCGCCCTGCATGACATGGATCGACATCGCGGTCTGACCATCTTTAAAAGTGGTAAAGTCCTGCGCGCGCGCCACCGGAATGGTGGTGTTACGCGGGATCACTTTCTCCACCAGGCCACCCATGGTTTCCAGCCCCAGCGACAGCGGAATCACGTCCAGCAGCAGCATTTCACTGTCCGGCTTGTTGCCGACGAGGATATCCGCCTGAATCGCCGCGCCAATGGCGACGACCTTATCCGGGTCGATTGCCGTCAGCGGCGGACGACCAAAAAATTCGCCCACGCGTTCGCGCACCAGCGGCACACGGGTGGAGCCGCCGACCATCACCACTTCCAGCACCTCCTGCGCCTCAACGCCCGCATCTTTCAATGCGCGACGACAGGCCATCAGAGTACGTTTAACTAAAGCGGCGATAAGGTCATTAAACTGTTCACGGGTGATGTCGCCCTGCCAGCCCGCCACATTGACGCTAACGGAATCGGCATCGCTCAGCGCGATTTTTGCCGCGATGGCGGCATCCAGCAGTTCACGCTGGACACGGTTATCGCTGCGATCGGCAATGCCCGCCTGCTCACGGATGTAATCGGCCAGCAGATGGTCGAAGTCGTCGCCGCCGAGCGCGGAATCACCGCCGGTCGCCAGCACTTCAAACACGCCGCGACTCAGGCGCAAAATAGAGATATCGAAGGTGCCGCCGCCGAGGTCGTAAACCGCGATAACGCCTTCTTTGCCGGAGTCCAGACCGTAGGCGATCGCCGCCGCCGTAGGTTCATTGAGCAGACGCAAGACGTGCAGCCCCGCCAGACGCGCCGCGTCTTTCGTTCCCTGACGCTGTGCATCGTCAAAGTAAGCGGGCACGGTAATGACCACGCCATCCAGCTCGCCCGACAACGCTTCCGTCGCCCGCGCCGCCAGCGCTTTCAGGATATCGGCAGAAATACGTACCGGGTTGAGCAGACCTGCCGCCGTTTCAATCATCGGCAGACCATTTTCACTGGCCTGGAACTGATACGGCAGATGGGGATAGCGCGTCTGAATATCCGCCAGCGAGCGGCCCATCATGCGTTTTACCGAGCTGATGGTGTTAGCCGTGTCCTGCGCCGCGTTCGCACGCGCCGCGTAACCGACCGTGTGGCCCTGCTGCTGATAGTGAACGACTGACGGCAACAGATGGCGACCGTCGTGATCGGCCAGCGTTTCTGCCTGGCCGCTGCGAACGGTCGCAACCAATGAGTTGGTAGTACCTAAATCGATGCCTGCCGCCAGACGACGCTGGTGCGGCGCAGCGCTCAGACCAGGCTCACTAATTTGTAATAAGGCCATATTCGCTTCCGGGAATTAAAAATCGAGCAGCTTTTCTTCGAGTTGTTCGGCGCTGCTTCGCAGTTTATCGAGAAAACGCAGTTTACGCACGGTGTCCGCCGCCACGTCCCACGTCTCGTTGTCCAACTGTTCCACCATCAGCTGATGGCGGGCATCAAACATTGTTTTCACGCGCTTGATGAAACTTTCCAGTCGCGCTTCGTCCTTTGCCTGTTCTATTTCATCAAGCTCTTCACGCAGTTCCAGCTGTTCCATCAAAAACGCGGTATCGCGCACCGTATGCTGCTCGCTGGCCAGATCAAAGCCGTGTAGTGACAGTAAATATTCGGCGCGCATCAAAGGGTGACGCAGCGTTTGCCAGGCCTGATTAATGGTCGCGGAGTGTTGTACGGCGGCGAGTTGCTCAGCCTGCGTACCGCTGGCGAATTTATCAGGATGATACTGACGTTGAAGATCCTGAAAACGGAGGCTCAGCGCCTGGATATCGAGTTGATAGTGGGCTGGCAAGCCAAAGAGGGTGAAGTAGTCCATAACATTCTCAGGGCATCGACTCTCTGATGTTTCAGGGAGTCAGGTAAAACAAACCCCACGCGCAGGTGACCACGGTGGGGTTATCGGTAAGCACGTTACACGTTGAAGCTTTCGCCGCAACCACACTCGTCTTTTACGTTCGGGTTGGTGAATTTAAACCCTTCGTTCAGACCTTCTTTTACGAAGTCTAACTGCGTACCGTCCAGAAATTGCAGGCTCTTACCGTCGATCACGACTTTTACGCCTTTGTCTTCAAACACGGTGTCTTCTGCCGCCGGTTCATCAACAAATTCCAGTACATAAGCCATACCTGAACAGCCGGAAGTTCTCACCCCCAGGCGCAGGCCAAACCCTTTACCACGGTTTGCCAGAAAGGTATTTACTCGCGCTGCAGCACTGTCGCTAAGTGTAATCGACATAACAACCTCAACTCTTCTTATTTTGCTTCACGTTTGCTTTTGTAATCCGCAATAGCGGCTTTAATTGCGTCTTCTGCCAGAATGGAGCAGTGAATTTTCACCGGAGGCAGTTCAAGCTCGTCTGCGATATCGGTATTTTTAATCGCTTGCGCTTCGTCCAGGGACTTCCCTTTCACCCATTCGGTGACCAGGGAGCTGGACGCGATAGCGGAACCGCAGCCGTAAGTCTTGAAACGCGCGTCTTCAATGATACCTTCATTGTTGACTTTAATCTGCAACTTCATCACGTCGCCGCAAGCCGGTGCACCCACCATGCCGCTGCCTACGTTTTCGTCGCTGTTGTCAAAGGAACCCACGTTGCGTGGATTCTCGTAATGATCGATTACTTTTTCGCTGTAAGCCATTATAAATTCTCCTGATTCCGATACCGATTAATGATGAGCCCATTCGATGCTGTTCAAATCCACGCCCTGTTTGAACATTTCCCACAGCGGGGAAAGGTCACGCAGACGACCGATGGATTTGCGCACCAGCTCAATGGTGTAGTCGATCTCTTCTTCAGTAGTGAAACGACCTAAAGAGAAACGGATAGAGCTATGCGCCAGCTCGTCATTCATGCCCAGTGCGCGCAGCACATAGGACGGTTCCAGACTTGCGGACGTACAGGCGGAACCTGAAGACACCGCCAGATCTTTCAGCGCCATAATCAGGGATTCGCCTTCAACGTAGTTAAAGCTGACGTTGAGAATGTTCGGCGCGCCCTGTTCCAGGTCACCGTTCAGGTAAACTTCTTCGATATCGTTGATGCCGTTCCACAGACGGTTACGCAGCGTGCGCAGACGCGCCATCTCGGTTTCCATCTCTTCTTTCGCGATACGGTAAGCTTCGCCCATACCGACGATCTGGTGTACAGGCAGCGTACCGGAACGCATACCGCGCTCGTGACCGCCGCCGTGCATCTGCGCTTCGATACGAATACGCGGTTTACGACGCACATACAGCGCGCCAATCCCTTTCGGGCCATAGATTTTGTGGCCGGAGAAGGACATCAGGTCTACTTTCAGCTGGCTCAGGTCGATAGGCAGTTTGCCCACGCTCTGGGTGGCGTCAACGTGGTAGATAATGCCACGCGCACGGCACATTTCGCCGATGGTCGCGATATCCTGCACCACGCCGATTTCGTTGTTAACGTGCATGATGGACACAAGAATGGTGTCATCGCGCATCGCCGCTTCGAGTTCTTTCAGATCGATAATTCCGTTACTCTGCGGCGCCAGGTAAGTAACCTCAAACCCTTCGCGCTCAAGCTGACGGCAGGTATCCAGCACGGCTTTATGCTCGGTTTTGCTGGTGATGATGTGCTTGCCTTTTTTCTGATAAAAGTTGGCCGCACCTTTAATCGCCAGGTTGTCGGATTCAGTCGCACCGGAGGTAAAGACGATTTCACGCGGATCGGCGCCAACCAGTTCTGCGATCTGGTTGCGGGCGATATCTACCGCTTCTTCAGCTTGCCAGCCGAAACGGTGTGAACGAGAGGCCGGGTTACCAAAGGTTCCGTCCAGGGTCAAAAACTGCATCATTTTCTCGGCAACACGCGGGTCCACCGGCGTGGTTGCGGAGTAATCGAGATAGATCGGTAATTTCATTGCTCTATAAACTCCGTACATCGCTTCAATGCAAGGAATCAGGCAACCGGCTGGATGTACGACCGAGTACACGGGGCGAGTAAACGCCCCGGCCTGATTCTGAAATCTATTATAATTTTTTACCCTAACTGTTTTGCGGTGCAGCAAGGCGACAAGCTTGTGAAGCCCAGGCGCTTACATAAGTAAGTGACTGAGGTGAACAAGCGCGGCCAACGCAGCAGCGCCCCGAAACAGGGCGGGTAAATTACGCGCGCAGTTTAACGTCGATTGCGTCTTGCGTACGGGTGCTACGTGGCGCGTCATGGGTGTGCTGACGATCAGACACATCCAGAACTTCCTGGTTATTCACCAGTTCGCCTAAGGTAATGTTGTTGAGGAAACCGGTCAGACGGTCACTCAAATCACGCCACAGCGCATGCGTCAGGCATTTATCGCCGCCCTGACAGCCGCCTTTGCCCTGACAACGGGTCGCATCTACCGACTCGTCAACAGCGCTAATCACTTCGCCAACCGCGATGCTACCTGCGTCTTTACCCAACAGATAACCACCGCCTGGGCCACGTACGCTGGAAACCAGACCATTTTTACGCAAACGTGAAAACAGCTGTTCCAGATAAGAAAGGGAAATTCCCTGACGTTCAGAAATATCAGCCAACGGTACCGGGCCCGCTTCGGAGTTGAGCGCAACGTCCAACATTGCGGTCACGGCATAACGCCCTTTAGATGTCAGTCTCATGTCTTACTTAACCTCAAACTCGCCCCTGCCCGGGGTTTTTTATTGTAAAATGGGGGTATTGCATAGCAGGGTCAAGTCTGACATTCCCGACTAAATCAGTCAACTATTTACTTGACTAATTTAGTCAGGTATTTAACCTTCAGTGCCGTTTCTGTTTGCCGGATGGCGCTTCGCTTATCCGGCCTACAATATTCGGCCTGCAAATCGTGCAGCCATCCGGCATCAACACGCTTACTTGCCTTTATTCTGCTGCTCAATAGAAGCAAGAATGCCGCGCAGGATGTTCAGTTCCTGGCTTTCCGGGCGCGCACGCGTAAACAGACGACGCAGTTTGTTCATGACCTGCCCCGGATGGCCTTCACGGATGAAGCCAGTTGAAAGCAGCGTCTGCTCCAGATGGCCGTAAAAACGTTCCAGGTCGTCCACCAGCGGATATGGCGTCTCTTCATGTTCCGCCGCCTCGTCGTTTTCCTGCGTTGCCAGCCAGGCCATACGCACTTCGTAGGCGATCACCTGTACCGCCATCGCCAGGTTGAGCGAGCTGTATTCCGGGTTTGCGGCAATCGCCACATGGTAATGGCATTTTTGCAGTTCGTCGTTGGTCAGACCAACGCGCTCGCGGCCAAAGACCAGCGCAACCGGCGTATTCGCGGCTTCCGCCACGCTTTTCAGACCGCATTCGCGCGGGTCCAGCATCGGCCACGGCAGCGTGCGGGAACGCGCGCTGGTGCCGACCACCAGGCTACACCCTGCCAGCGCGTCATCGAGCGTATCGACGATCTGTGCATTGCCGATCACATCGCTGGCACCAGCCGCCAGCGCGATAGCCTGGGAGTCCGGCTTGACCAACGGATTGACCAGCCACAGGTTTGTTAAACCCATTGTTTTCATGGCGCGGGCAACAGAACCCATATTGCCGGTGTGAGAGGTTTCCACCAGCACAATTCGAATATTTTGCAGCATTGTCTTTCTTCGGCTAAAGATTATTCGGGCATATTATCATAAAACGGAGACATATTCCGAACTCGCTGCTATACTCTGCGCCGTTTTCCCGTTCTTTAACATCCAGTGAGAGAGACCGATGCATCCGATGCTGACCATCGCCGTGCGCGCAGCGCGCAAGGCGGGTAATGTAATTGCCAAACACTACGAAACGCCTGACTCAGTAGAAACCAGCCAGAAAGGCAGCAATGATTTTGTGACCAACGTCGATAAAGCCGCCGAAGCGATTATTATCGAAACGATCCGCAAATCTTACCCACAGCACACCATCATTACCGAAGAAAGCGGTGAACATGAAGGTACCGATCAGGATGTTCAATGGGTTATCGATCCACTGGATGGCACCACCAACTTTATCAAACGTCTGCCGCACTTCGCGGTATCTATCGCCGTACGCATCAAAGGCCGTACTGAAGTCGCGGTAGTTTACGATCCTATGCGTAACGAACTGTTCACCGCCACTCGCGGTCAGGGCGCACAGTTGAACGGTTACCGTCTGCGCGGCAGCACCGCGCGCGACCTGGATGGCACCATCCTGGCGACCGGTTTCCCGTTCAAAGCCAAACAGTATGCGACCACCTACATTAATATCGTTAGCAAACTGTTCACCGAATGCGCTGACTTCCGTCGCACCGGTTCTGCTGCGCTGGATCTGGCGTATGTGGCTGCGGGTCGCGTTGACGGTTTCTTTGAGATCGGTCTGCGTCCGTGGGATTTCGCCGGTGGCGAACTGCTGGTGCGTGAAGCGGGCGGTATCGTCAGCGACTTTACCGGCGGCCATAACTACATGACGACCGGTAACATCGTGGCCGGTAACCCGCGCGTGGTTAAAGCGATGCTGGCAAGCATGCGCGACGAATTGAGCGATGCGCTGAAGCGTTAATCGTTTGATGCCGGATGACGGCTAGCGCCTTATCCGGCCTACCAGGGGAGTTTCCCGTAGGCCTGATAAGCGAAGCGCCATCAGGCATTCATCCTACAACTGTGCTAAAACGGTCTTAATCCCCTGCCCACCGGCACCGCACTCATCCACATCACCACCGCCGCCACAACCAAAATCACGCCACCGGCTAACGCCAGCGTTGTCCATCCCACTTGCCGCCACAATACCGGCGTTTTATTGCCGCTTAATTTTACCGCCAGTGCGCGGAAACTGTGAACCAGCAACGCCAGAGAGGTAATGGTCAGCGAGGTTCCCGCCGCCATCGCCAGCGCCGACGCCATTCCCCAACTAAAGACGCCAATAACTTTACTGAACAGCAGCACCATAATCGCGCCGGAACAGGGGCGCATCCCCATCGACAGAATAATCATCAGCCGCGCGCGCCAGTCATCGCCATTCCTGAGTTGCTCTGGGTTCGGCAGATGCTGATGCCCACAGCCGCAATGTTCGTGGTGAACATGATGCGGCGTAAATGAGATAAATTTCGGCTTGCGCAGCAGCGCGCGAAGCGTCTTTAGCGCCCGCCAGCAAAGCAATATTCCCAGCACGCCGACTAACGCATAACTGCCCTTCTCCAGCCAGAAGCTACTCAGATGTAACTGCCTCGCCGGAAGCTGCAATACCGTCAGCACCACAACCACCAGCGCAATGGCCACCAGCCCCTGCAACAACGATGAGGCCAGCGTCAGGCCGATGCTTGATTTCAGCTTTGATGGATGCGTCGCCAGCCATGTGGTAATCACCACTTTTCCATGACCCGGCCCCAGCGCATGGAGTACGCCATACAGAAAGCTAAACAACAGCAGCGAACCGCCCGCCTGCGCCGGATTCGCCGCCACCGCTTTTAATAAAGCGCTCATCTGCTGATTCACTTCCCGCTGCCAGACAATGCTTTTCACCATCACCTGTGGCCAGGCCTGCCATAACCACAGCCCGCCCGCGATGGCCAGCAACAGAAATACCGCCAGCGGCCACAGCGGCAGCCAGCGTCGGGAGCGCGGGCGTTGTTGGGAGATTACTGACATTGCACCGTTACCTTCTGCGCGAACTGTTTACCCAAATCCATATCCTCCGGCGGTGCGTCTTCTTTATCCAGCGACTGCGCAAAACTGAGCGTCTCTTCACTCGGCATCGGCGTATGCACGCTCATGCTGCATTGTGTGCTTAACGCCTGCGGCAACGAGGCGTCCCGATCGTTGGCGTAGCTCATATCTACATAGTATGTGGGATCGAAGGTCGAGAAAGTATAAGTCTGGCCGCTCAGCGGCTGCGGTTCAGCCAACGGCAGGACAAACGTCAACACCGCCTGGTGCGCTTCCCGTTCCATTCCGTATTCCGTCGGGCGATTTTTAAACTTGACCTTTTGTCCGTTGTGCCACACTTCGGTGAAGTAGTGCTGGCCGAGCACGTTCGCCATCACTTCCGCCGCCAGCTTTTTCCAGATCTCCGAACCGGGCTTCGCGTCTCCCGCGTCGTAAAGCAGGTCGGCGGAGGTGATTTCATCCATCGTCCAGCGCATTTTTAGCGCCACAAACCGATCGTTTTCACTCACCAGCTGCGTCTGTAATCGAATAAAGCTATGAGGGTGCGCCTGCGCTGTGAAAGATAAAACAGCGAGAAAGAGTGTTAAAGCGCTGCGTTTAACTAATTGCATCTGTTCCTCACGTTAAAAATTCTGTGATGCTCGCCAGCATTCCTGGCGTAAAGCCCTCTTATAACCATTTCCACGCACAAACTTTAGCTATCCTTATCAAACAAACTAACGGGAGACCAGACAGATGATGCCAACGCTTACTTCGCCGTCTGTACTTTCTGCTCCCCAGCGCCGCTGCCAGGTTTTACTGACGCTTTTCCAGCCGGGGCAAATCGCCACCACGGAAACATTCAGCGCGCTCAATGGCGTCGATGATGAAATTGCCCGTGAGGATATCACCGAAACAGGCCTGGAGATCCAGCGCTATCATCGACTCGCCATCACAACGGGTCAGAACGGACGCTACCGAATCGAGGGGGCTGCGCTCAACCAACGTTTATGCCTTTTACACTGGCTCAGACGCGGCTTACGCATATGCCCGACTTTCATTACGCAACAGTTTACGCCGGCATTAAAAACCGAGCTTAAACGGAGAGGGATCGCGCGTACGTTGTATGACGATACCAATCTGCATGCGCTGATCAACCTTTGCTCGCGGCGGCTGCAAAAACCGTTTGAATGCCGGGATGTGCAGTTTCTGCGGCTGTTTTTACAATATTGCCTGCTACAGCATCATGCGGGCATCGCACCGGCGTTTAATCCGCTACAGAAACAGTGGGCGCAGTCCTGCGCCGAATATCCGCTCGCGCTGGAGATTGGCCGTCACTGGCAGCGCCGCGTCATGCAAAACGCGCCGCCCGACGAAACGCTGTTTATGGCTTTACTGTTTTCCATGATTCGCATCCCCGACCCTATCCACGACAACCATCAGCAGGATCGCCGCCTGCGCCTGGCTGTCGCCCGGCTGGTGTTGCGCTTTCGGGAAATGGGGCAGGTACGCTTCAGCGACGAACAGGGACTTAACGACCAACTCTATGTGCACCTTGCCCAGGCGCTGAGCAGAAGTTTATTCGCCATTGGTATTGATAACACGCTGCCGGAAGAGTTCAGTCGCCTCTACCCTCGGCTGGTGCGCACCACGCGTGACGCCCTCGCCGGGTTTGAAAGCGAATACGGTGTGCGTTTCTCTGATGAAGAGACAGGACTGGTCGCGGTGATTTTTGGCGCATGGCTGATGCAGGAGAACGACCTGCACGAAAAGCAGATCGTGCTACTGACAGGCAATAACGGCGAACTGGAGGCACACATTGAGCAGCAATTACGAGAACTGACGCTCCTGCCGCTCAATATTAAGCATGTGCCAACGCAGACCTTCCAGAAAGACGGTTCGCCGCGCGGCGTGGCGCTGATTGTCACCCCATATGCCACACCGCTGCCGCTCTTTTCGCCGCCGTTGATTCATGCGGACCTGTCGCTTACCGCACACCAACAGCAGCAGATCCGCAAAATACTGGAATCATGATGACGCGGCGACGTTAGGCCGTAAGAAAATAGCAGGCAACGCCACCAATGCCATCACCCAGAATACGCCGTTCCCTAAATGCTGATACAGGAATCCGGCGAATACGGTCATGATGGCGATGCTGCCGCCCATCGCCACGGCAGAATAGACCGCCTGTAGACGAATCACTTCGCTTCCCTGGCGAGCGGCGATGTAACGCATCGCGGCCAGATGGCAAACGGTAAAGGTGCCGCAATGCAGAATCTGGATCGCTATCAGCCACGGCAGCGCGGTGCTCCAGCCCATTAATCCCCAGCGGATGACGCCGCATACGGCGGAGAGCAATAGCAGATCGCGAGCGCTAAAACGGCGGAACAGTTTGTTGCTCAGCGCAAAAATAACCACTTCCGCCACCACGCCCAGCGACCACAAATACCCCACTGCCGAGGCGGAATAGCCCGCCCCCTGCCAGTAAATCGCGCTGAAGCCGTAATAAGCGGCATGCGCGCCTTGCAGCAGGCACACGCAGGCGAGAAAGCGCCAGCTCTGAACGACGAGCGTACGCCAGGCAGGCCAGCCCGCGCTCTCCTGATGACGGCTTTCCCCCTGCGGTAATACGCTCGGTCGCAGCAGCATACCTAACAGCATCGAGGCCACCCCAAGCGTCAATAGCCCCAGAATCGCCTGATAATCAAAGAGGCTCACCAGTTTCCCGGTCAACGCCGAGCCGATCACAAACGCAATGGACCCCCACAAACGCACCCGGCCATAGTCCATCGTTAACTGTTTTTGCCAGGTATTGGCCAGCGCATCGGTGAGCGGCACCAGCGGCGAGAAGAAGAGGTTAAAACCGATCATCACCACCATCAGCCACGCAACGTGCGTCCCTGCCCAGAATGCGAGGGCAAACACCAGCGTCAGCAGCGCCAGAAGGCGTAACGCAGAAATCAAGCGGGAAGGATCGCTCACCCGTGGCGCAATCAACAGGCTACCGAGGAAACGCGCCACCAGCCCCGCCCCCAGCAGGAGACCGATGGTTTCCGGCGTCAGTCCCAGGCCTTTAAGCCAGACGCTCCAGAATGGCAGAAAAATACCGTAGCTAAAGAAGTAGGTAAAATAACCGAGCGCCAGCCAGCGCGTGGAGTGCAAAACCATGATTCCCTCCCGTATGGAGGCGATAGTCTGGCGATAAATGCAGGCTGGCGCAAGAGAGCATTAACAGGCGAATAACATCTTTTTTAGCCTAAACAACAGCGATTTGCATCGCGAAATGGCACTGGTCTCCCTGAGCTAAAGCCTGGAGTCCCGGTTGCCCCGGCATGTTGTGGGCATTTACCGGGTGCGACTGCGGTTCCAGACACAAGAATGACTCCCCTTGCATTCTGAATAGCATAAGCCAGGGCGTTTGCGATAAAAGCGTGACCTTCATCACATCACGCTGCACGATCGCCCGCCCACTCCAGCCGGAATACCCTACGTTAAGCCACGCATCCTCGCCATATTGCGCGCCGGAAAAATCCGCCTGCCGGGGAATATCGCTTTGCCATTCCTGCGGCAGATGCTGCTTACCTTCCGGCCAGTAACCGCTGGCGGCAAACTGCACGGTACTGTGACGATCAAAAGCAAAGTACGGGTGGAATCCGCAACCATAAAGCATCGGTCGTTCCCCCCGGTGCGTTATCGTCAGCGAGGCATGAAGCACAGAGGCGTCCAGCTGATAGTGAAGATCCGCGACATAATCATAACCGCACGCCATTTGACGACCTGAACGCAGATGACAGGCATCCTCATGAACGGCAATCGTATCCCAGCGCCTGAGCCAGCCGTCACCGTGCAGAAAGAAAACGGCATCCTCCTCATGCCGGGGAAGATTCACCTCCTCTCCCCGGAACAAAAAACGGTTTTCGGCAACGCGATTGGCGACCGGCAGCATGGGGAACAGGCCGCATTCGCCGGGTTTTACGCCGCATCCTTCACGTAAAACGGCCTGCTGATGCGCTAATGAAAACAAACTCAACAATCTGCCGCCCTGTGGATCAACACGCATCCGCAGATACGTGTTTTGTAATGTCAGCGTATCGTCCATTACCGTGCGCTTCGCTGTTGAGCTGACGGGCTGGATTTCACATGCCGCGCCGCCAGTTGCTCTTCCAGCGCTTCCAGCGTCACGCCTTTCGTTTCAGGCACATTGCGCAGCACGTAGAAATACCCCATCGCGCAGATAACGCCGTAAAGCAGGAAACTGCCCGCCGCTCCCAGCCCCGCATTAAGCAGCGGGAACGTGTAGGTCAGCAGGAAGCAGGCAATCCAGAGCGCCAGCGTCCCCAGCGACATCGCCAGACCACGGACGCGGTTCGGGAAGATTTCCGACAACAGAACCCAGGTGACAGGCGCCAGCGTCAGGGCGTAAATCGCAATAGCCGCCAGCACCAGCACCAGAACCGGCCAGCCCATAATCCCCATCCCGTAAGCGGCAGCAATCAGTACATAAATCACCGTGAGTCCTGAAGCGCCAAACAGCATCAGTTTTCGGCGACCAATTTTATCGACCAGCGGCAGCGCTGCGAGGGTGAAGACGAGGTTAATAATCCCTGTGGCGACAATGGATTTTAACGTTCCGTTGATATCAAACCCTGCGGAAGCGAAGATCTCCTGCGCATAGTTGAAGATCACATTGATCCCGCACCATTGCTGGAAGACGGCCAGCACCATGCCGATGATGACAATCGGTTTAATCTGCGGCTGCAACAGCGTTGACCAGGCCACTTTGTGGTTGTCTTTCAGCAGAGTATGTTCTATTTCCCGCAACGTCTGCCCGGCATACTCCGCTGAGCCAATCCGTTGCAGCATGGCGCGGGCGCGTTCAGGTTTGCCCGCTTTGACCAGCCAGCGCGGTGATTCCGGCACAAAGAACATCAGAACCAGAAACGCCAGCGCAGGCACCAGTTCCGCGCCGAACATCCAGCGCCAGCCCATCTGCCCATTCCAGCTTTCAACAATCGCCTGCCGGGTCGCGTCGGTCGCCACCGGTTCAGCAATCATCAGGTTAATGAGCTGGGCCGCCAGCACGCCGATCACGATCGTGAGTTGGTTGACCGCCACAAAACGGCCACGCTTTTCCGCCGGGCTGACTTCCGCGATGTACAGCGGGCTAAGGGCGGACGCCAGGCCGATTCCTACGCCGCCAACGATACGGTAAATCACAAACATATCGAAATTGCTGGCGACAGCGGTTCCCCAGGACGATGCGCTGAACAGGATCGCGGCCAGAATCAGCGGCATTTTTCGCCCAAATTTATCAGCGCACCAGCCGGACATCAGTGCACCAAAGATACAGCCGACCAGCGCTGAACTCATCGCCCAGCCGGACTGCGCGGGATCGGTAATTGAAAAATAGGCTTCGTAGAACGGTTTGGCGCCGCCAATCACCACCCAGTCATAGCCAAACAGCAAGCCGCCGCAGGCGGCAACCAGACAGATAGTCCAGACATAACCGATTCTTAAATGTGTCTGCGTGTTATTCATTATGATTCCTCTTTCAGGGAAACGCAGGGAACAGCAGGTTTCAGGTGGAGTCGCCTCCACCTGTTCAGGGTCTATTGAAATAACGGTACGTTGAGCGCATGGCGCAGCAGCTGCGCCTTGTCATGCGTCGGATTGCGTTGCAGGAGCGCGTTTAGCGCCTGCTGGCACGCCGGGATATCGCCCAGCCCCAGATGGCCCAGCGCGGTAATGAACAGGCAGTGCTGCTGGTGTTTCTCCTGCGCGGGTGTATCCAGCACGACCAGATCCGGTAACGATACGGCGAAGAAATCGACGTCGGGAACCTTGTCACGCTGCGTCTCCACCCATTGCAGGAAACTCTGGAAAAGAAGGTTCGCTTCAGTGCAGTCACCTGACGCTTTCAGCGCCATCCCCTGCCAGAAGAGATAATCCACCGGCTGGTCATTGTAGTAACGTCCCGCGTCCAGCGAGCTGCCTCCGCGAGTCGCGCGGGTGAAATAGCGCTGCGCCTCATCATGATGACCTTGCTGGCGCGCGCAATAGCCCAGCAAATACCAGATGTCATTATCCGTTTGTCCCGGTAAACGCCCCTCGCCGAGATTGTGCGGATAGTGCAACGCCTGCTGAAGCAAAACGGTGGCGTTTTGCGGCTCGCCACGGCGAATAGCTTCCAGCGCCTGATGGATCTGATTCAGTAAATATTGCCCGGTGGCTTTGCCCTCCCCGCCTTCCCAGGGGTGAAAAACACGTTCGCGCAACACCCCGGCGGCCGCTTCGTAGCGACCGAGGCTATTCCATACGCTAAGCAATTCCACGGTCAGATCGTCGCGATGGAAAACAATCTCTTTGCTGGCCTCCAGCTGTTGTAAACGCGCCCCGGCTGGCGCTGCCATCAGTTTGTTCAGATAATCCAGCTCAAACAGGAAGCGGGCATTCTTCGGCTCCAGCACGACTGCCTGAGACAGGTATTTCAGCGCTTTCTGCGCATCGTGCTGTTTGTTCCAGGCGTAAATCCCCAGCAGCCGATGCACCGGCGCGAAATTCGGTTCCTGCTCCAGCGTAAACTGCCAGCAATTCACCGCCTCTTCATAACAACGTTTGCTGTACCAGAAACAACCCAGCAGATAGCGAGCGAAGGCGCAATCCGACAGCGTTTGCAGCATTTGCACTTCGTCGAGCGTGTTGGGAAAACGAACGCGGTTGTGCAAACAGTCGCGAGCCTGCGCAATAAACGGTTGCGGATCATCACTCAGCGATGCGCGCCACAGCATGGGCAGCGTCTCCTGGCTGTCGAGCAGCGTCAGCACCGCGCGGGCGGCCTCTTTTTGCCCACAAGAGACCAGCCAACCCGCCAGCTCGCAGGCGTTGGTGCCACGGCGCCCGGTAATGGCGATAAGCGCCTCTTTCGCCGCCTCATCCTGACGGATAGCCCAACGCGCATAATGCAGGGTGTAACTCAGCGGGTACTCAATAAGCTGCTGTGAAATATACGCCAGCGCTTCGGCTGTGCGCCCGAGTCCGGCCAGAACCAGTGCTTTCAGCCCCATCGCCAGATTATTGCTGCCATTAAAGCGCAAACTCAGATTCACTTTCTCCAGCGCATCGGCGTAATCATTCCGCTTCATGGCGATTCGCGCCAGCGACCAGAAGGCCGCGTCACGACAGTTGCCGCTCCAGCTGGCTTTGTAATAGTGCTCACGGGCGAAGTCGTCCTTGCCCTGGCGTTCCAGCGCGGCGGCCAGCAGCATACTCGCTTCCCCATCACGCGGGTTTTTATTGAGCTTATGCGCCCGCTGTAAAGCAGACTGCGCACAGCGCTCTGCCTGCGCCCAGTCCGCACGATTCAGCGCCAGCGTACCCAGCGCAACATTGTTGCGATAGTCATGCGGGTCCACGTCCAGCGCTCGCTGGTAATACTCTTCTGCATAGCGGCTGGCATGGTTGTACTGCTCCAGATGCTGACCAATAAAATAGAGCTCATCAGTACTGGACAGCGCCTCTGGCAGTTCGGGCGCGCAGGCCGCTTTCGGCAACGGCAAGTCCTCCGCGATATGCTCCTCATACGCCAGCAGCGTGACGCCATCACGACGGGCAACGGTCATTTTCACCCGCGCGTGGCCCGCGTCAGAAAGATCGGCGCGCCAGCTTTGACCGGGTTCCAGCGTGAGTGTTTTTTCAAAGAACGGTTGCCCCTGGGCACAAAGCGTTACCTGAACGTCATGTAGCGGCGCAACGGCATAAACGCCGGATGAAAGCTGGTTCCCTTCTCGCTCAAGGCGCAGCGCAAGCTGCGTACTGGCATTTTGCACCATGCCCAGTTCACTGTAGGGCAGGAAATTCTGCACGAAGACTTTCTCTTCATACGGCGCAAGCCAGGTAAAATCAGGCTGGTTGTCGGTGAAGACCCCGGTCATGAGTTCAATGTACGGGCCGTTGTCATCGGTCAGGTTGCGATCCCAGGCCACGCCAAAATCACCGTATCCCCACGTCCACTGTTTTTTACCCGGCGAAATATGGTGGTCGGCCACATGCAGCAGTCCCCCTCGTTCGCCATGATGCCAGGCGCCGACAAAATCATAATCTGACTTTTCAGCCATATAAGAGGTCGGCACCGGCACATTTTTATAACGCGAGATATCCACGCCGGCGGAGTAGTCCACTTTGTAATAAGTGCCCGTCGCGATCGGAAAGGCGGAGACATCCCGTTTACCGTGGTCATATACGGCAGTGACGTCCGGCGGGAAGACGCTCTGGTGGTCGTCTCCGCCTTTCACCGCCGGGTTTGCCCACCACAAAAAATGGCGCGGCGTAGCGTTGCCGTTAAAGACTTTTCCGGTGATTTCAATTAATGCCCGATCGGGGTACAGCGTAAATCCGGTCATCACCTGCAAGCCGCGCATGGGTTCCACTTCCCCCATCCACACGGTTTGTTCTCCGCGTTCGCCCTGCTGACAGGTAAAATCCACCGGCATAAATGTGGTAGGACGGTGATGCTGCGGCCAGTTAAATTCAATCCCACCGGAGATCCACGGCCCCAGCAGCCCGACCAGCGCGGGTTTCACCACTTCGTTGTAGTAAACAAAATCACGCTGCTGCACTTTGTCATACGCGCGATGAATACGTCCGCCCAGCTCCGGCAACAGCATGATGCGAATAAAATCATTCTCCATCCAGACTGCCTGATACTCGCGCATTTCACGTTCACCGGTCAGCGTATCGATGACGCCATAAGGATAAACCGCGCCTGAAGACCCCTGATAAACCCGCTTTTCCAGGAACATCGGGTTCGGATCTTCTTCGCCGGTTGTCCACGTAGGGAGTGAGAGTGTTTCCTGCCAGACCTTAACTGAACCGTACATGTCATTCTCCACTAAACAAACAAAAGTAAAATTTCACCTTGCTGCTATTCTGGGGCAGATAACTGGCGTTAAAATACGCAATGCTCACGCAATATAGTTAAGGGAGTTAAGTGTATGCAGCGTACAGGGTTCAATAACGCCCGGGTCAGGCAAGCCAACAAGCAGATCTTTCTGTCGCACCTGTGGCGTGAAAAACAGCTCAGTAAATCCCGGCTGGCGCAGCTCAGCGGCCTGTCGATTCCGGCGGTCAGCAATATTCTGGAGGAGTTGATCGATGAGGGAAGAATTTGCCATTCCCGGGAGACGTTAAGCCAACGAGGGCTGAGTAGCGGCAGCTATCATCTGCCCGAACAGGGAGACTGGACGCTGTGTATGAACGTGACGCCCACCAGCATCACCAGCCAGCTGGCAGATGCGCGTCTGGTCGCCGTAGGCGACTGGCGCCATGCGGAGATCAATGCCGGTTCGCCAAAAGCCTTGCTGACCGCGCTTGCTGCGCACTGGCGGGAATATCGTCAGCGCTATCCCGACGTGACCATCAATCTGGCATTAGGCGTTCACGGTCAGGTCGATCCCATTACCGGGGCGTCAAAAACCATGCCGCAGGCACCGTGGAAAACCCCGGTTGAGATTAAATATTTGCTGGAGGAGATGCTCGGCGTACAGGTGCGGTTAGACAATGACTGCGTGATGCTGGCGCTGGCGGAGAAGTGGCAAAACCCGGCGGCAAACCGCGATTTCTGCGTCATTAACGTCGATTACGGGATTGGTTCCTCCTTTGTCATCAACGACAACATCTGGCGCGGCAGTTTGTATGGCAGCGGTCAGATCGGACATACCATCGTCAACCCGGACGGGGTGGCCTGTGATTGCGGCCGCTACGGCTGTCTGGAAACTGTGGCCTCGCTCAGCGCGCTTAAAAAGCAGGCTCGACGGTGGATGAAAACGCAGCCCACGGCGGATTGCGATCCAGAAACTATCACCATCGATCAACTGATTACCGCCTGGCAACAGGGCGATGTCCGCATCCAGGCCTGGGTGGAACACGCCGCCAGCGCGATTGGCCTGAGTTTATATAACTTTCTGAATATCCTGAATATTAACCAAATCTGGATTTATGGCCGCAGTTGCGCCTTTGGCGAAAGCTGGCTGAATACGCTGGTGCAGCAAACGGGGTTTAATCCCTTTGATCATGGCGATAACCCGCAGGCAAGGTCCACCCGGATCGGCTTTGGCACACTCAGTCGTTCGCAACAGTTGATGGGGATCGGCTATCTGTACGTCGAATCACAGCTAAACGCGCTCTGAGTATGAGTCCGACACCCAGCGATGAAAGGAGATCCGCTTGTCGAACGAAAAACCACCGGCGTGGTATTAAAATTATTCATATAACCGGGTATCAAAGTCACGCCTGGATTCGCCCGCACGGCATGACCCGGAAATAAAAAAGGCTTCCCGCAGGAAGCCTTTTTCACGATGCCAGGCGTATCGCTTACGCGTAAACCGGGAAACGTGCGCAGATGTCCAGCACTTTGCCTTTGATGCGCTCGATAACCGCTTCATCGTTGATGTTGTCCAGCACATCGCACATCCAGCCAGCCAGCTCTTTAGCTTCAGCTTCTTTAAAGCCGCGACGCGTAATGGCCGGAGAACCGATACGGATACCGGAAGTGACGAACGGACTCTTCGGATCGTTTGGCACGCTGTTTTTGTTAACGGTGATGTTGGCACGACCCAGCGCGGCGTCAGCTTCTTTACCGGTCAGGTTTTTGTCCACCAGATCCAGCAGGAACAGGTGGTTCTCCGTACCGCCGGAAACCACTTTGTAGCCACGGTTCAGGAACACTTCCACCATCGCTTTGGCGTTTTTGGCAACCTGCTGCTGGTAGACTTTGAACTCCGGTTCCATCGCTTCTTTCAGCGCCACCGCTTTACCGGCGATCACGTGCATCAGCGGGCCACCCTGAGCACTAGGGAAAACGGCAGAGTTCAGTTTTTTGTACAACTCTTCGTCACCGCCTTTCGCCAGGATCAGGCCGCCGCGCGGACCCGCCAGGGTTTTGTGCGTGGTGGTGGTCACAACGTGAGCATGCGGAACCGGGTTCGGGTAAACGCCTGCGGCGATAAGACCCGCGACGTGCGCCATATCAACAAACAGGTACGCGCCAATGCTGTCGGCAATTTCACGCATTTTTGCCCAGTCAACGACGCCGGAATAAGCAGAGAAGCCGCCGATGATCATCTTCGGTTTGTGAGTCTGAGCCAGCTTCGCCATCTCTTCGTAGTCAATTTTACCGGACTCATCGATGCCGTAAGGCACGATGTTGTACAGTTTACCGGAGAAGTTTACCGGAGAACCGTGAGTCAGGTGGCCACCTTGCGCCAGGTTCATACCCAGAACGGTGTCGCCCGGTTGCAGCAGCGCAGTGTAGACCGCGAAGTTAGCCTGAGAACCAGAGTGCGGCTGGACGTTGGCGTAGTCTGCGCCAAACAGTTCTTTCGCGCGGTCAATCGCCAGTTGCTCAACGACATCCACATATTCGCAACCGCCGTAGTAGCGCTTGCCCGGATATCCTTCAGCATATTTGTTGGTCAGCTGAGACCCCTGCGCCTGCATCACGCGCGGGCTGGTGTAGTTTTCGGAGGCGATCAGTTCGATGTGCTCTTCCTGACGTACTTTTTCCTGCTCCATAGCCTGCCACAGTTCGGCATCATAATCGGCAATGTTCATTTCACGCTTTAACATCCGCATCTCCTGACTCAGCTAACGATAAATTTTTGGCCTAAAAAGGCAATCCCGTGGGACAACGGCCAACAGTATAACCGAATCATTCTGCGATAACAGGTCTTGACAAAGGATTTTACGCAAACGATTACCTTCATGCTGTACAAGGCTTTGTCGAATGAAGACCTTACGAATTTCAACGGATTTCTTTTCAGGTTTGTGATGCAGATTTTTCACGTTGTAACGTTAAAAACGCAAAGTTACAAAGAACCATTTACAATACAGGGTTATTTTTTATAAGATGCATTTGACATACATCATTAAAGTCTCAGATAAAGGAAGACAGTATGCTTGACGCTCAAACCATCGCCACAGTAAAAGCCACCATTCCCCTGCTGGTTGAAACCGGTCCAAAACTGACCGCCCATTTCTACGATCGCATGTTTACCCACAACCCTGAACTCAAAGAAATTTTTAACATGAGTAACCAGCGAAATGGCGATCAACGTGAAGCGCTGTTTAACGCCATCGCGGCCTATGCCAGCAATATCGAAAACCTGCCTGCGCTGCTGCCTGCGGTAGAAAAAATCGCCCAGAAGCACACCAGTTTCCAGATCAAACCAGAACAGTACAACATCGTTGGCGGCCACCTGCTGGCAACGCTGGACGAAATGTTCAGCCCAGGCCAGGAAGTGCTGGATGCCTGGGGTAAAGCGTATGGCGTTCTGGCCAATGTCTTTATCAATCGCGAAGCGCAAATCTACAGCGAAAACGCCAGCAAGAATGGCGGCTGGGAAGGCACTCGTCCGTTCCGCATCGTCGCGAAAACGCCGCGCAGCGCCCTGATTACCAGCTTTGAATTTGAACCGGTCGATGGCGGCCCGGTCGCAGAATATCATCCGGGTCAATACCTGGGGGTCTGGCTGAAACCGGAAGGCTTCCCGCATCAGGAGATCCGTCAGTATTCCCTGACCCGCAAGCCGGATGGTAAAGGTTATCGCATCGCAGTTAAGCGTGAAGATGGCGGTCAGGTTTCCAGCTGGCTGCACAACCACGCAAGCGTCGGCGATATCGTCCACTTAGCCGCTCCGGCAGGTGATTTCTTCATGGATGTCGCAACGGATACGCCTGTTTCCCTGATTTCCGCAGGCGTCGGCCAGACTCCGATGCTGGCTATGCTGGATACGCTGACCAAAGCCAACCACACCGCGCAGGTGAACTGGTTCCACGCGGCGGAAAACGGCGACGTGCATGCGTTTGCAGATGAAGTGAGCGAGCTGGGTAAAACCCTGCCGCGCTTTACCGCACATACCTGGTATCGCGAACCGACAGAAGCCGATCGTGCGAATGGCGCGTTCGACAGCACAGGTCTGATGGATTTAAACAAACTGGAAAGTGCGATCAGCGATCCGGCAATGCAGTTTTATCTGTGCGGTCCGGTCGGCTTTATGCAGTTTGCTGCGAAGCAGCTGACAGGGCTGGGCGTGAAAAGCGAAAACATTCATTACGAATGCTTCGGCCCACATAAAGTGCTGTAATTAAGTCATGCCTGATGGCGCTGCGCTTATCAGGCCTACGGGATTTTGTAGGCCAGATAAGGTGTTTACACCGCCATCCGGCAAGCACGACGCGGCTTAAATTGCCGCGTCGTCTTCTTCACCGGTACGAATACGAATCACGCGCGCAACGTCAAAGACGAAAATTTTACCGTCACCGATTTTCCCCGTCTGCGCGGTGCGAATAATGGTGTCAACGCAGGTATCCACGATATCGTCGGTCACCACGATTTCAATTTTCACCTTCGGCAGAAAATCCACCATATATTCCGCGCCACGGTACAGCTCGGTATGGCCTTTCTGACGCCCAAAGCCTTTCACTTCGGTAACCGTCATACCGGTAATGCCTACCTCAGCCAGCGCTTCACGGACGTCGTCCAGCTTGAAGGGTTTAATAATCGCATCAATCTTTTTCATGCTATTCCTTGAAAAGGTCGCCTGTCTTTTAATCTGATAAACGTAACATAATTCACGCTACTTTACGGCATGAAAACTACTCTTTGAAATCGTTTGCATCCAACTCATGGCGCGAGAGCAGCTTATAAAATTCCGTCCGGTTACGTCCTGCCATTCTCGCCGCATGGGTGACATTCCCTTTGGTGATTTGCAGCAGTTTACGCAAGTAGTTAAGCTCAAACTGATTACGCGCCTCAACAAACGTCGGCAGCGCCGTATTTTCGCCTTCCAGCGCCTGCTCTACCAGCGCGTCGCTGATGACCGGCGAGGAAGTTAACGCCACGCACTGCTCAATAACGTTCACCAACTGACGCACGTTTCCCGGCCAGCTTGCGGTCATCAGACGCTTCATCGCATCCGTTGAAAACGCCCGCACAAACGGTTTATGCCGCTCTGCTGACTGGCGCAGAAGATGATTCGCCAGCAGCGGAATATCTTCCGTACGCTCCGCCAGCGTCGGGATCTTCAGACTCACCACGTTCAGACGGTAATATAAGTCTTCGCGAAATTCACCCCGCGCCATCGCCTTAGGCAGATCGCGGTGCGTTGCGGAGATAATGCGCACATCAATATCGATATCGCGATTGCTGCCAAGCGGTCTGACTTTGCGCTCTTGCAGAACGCGCAGCAGCTTAACCTGTAACGGCGCGGGCATATCGCCGATTTCGTCAAGAAACAGCGTGCCGCCTTCCGCCGCCTGAAATAACCCTTCGCGATTGCTGACCGCGCCGGTAAACGCCCCGCGCGCGTGGCCAAACAGTTCGGACTCCAGTAGCTGTTCCGGCAGCGCGCCGCAGTTAATGGCGATGAAAGGTTTACTGCTGCGCGGGCTGGCGTTATGGATAGCCTGCGCGAAAATCTCTTTCCCGGTGCCGCTTTGCCCGTTAATCAGCACGCTGACATCCGATTGCGCCACCATCCGCGCCTGTTCCAGCAGGCGTATCATCAACGGACTGCGCGTAACGATTGATTCGCGCCAGCTGTCGTCCATTGCCGGCGCCGACTGTTCAAGCGCGTCATCAATGGCCTGATACAGCGCATCTTTATCGACCGGTTTGGTCAGAAAGCTAAACACGCCTTTTTGCGTCGCCGCCACCGCATCAGGAATAGAGCCGTGTGCGGTCAAAATGATGACGGGTATGCCAGGCTGGACTTTCTGGATTTCCGTGAACAGCTGCATGCCATCCATTTCATCCATCCGCAGATCGCTAATGACCAGATCCACTTTCTCGCGATTCAGTACGCGCAGCCCTTCCTGACCGCTTTCCGCCGTCACGACGCTGTAGCCTTCGCTGGTCAGGCGCATCCCCAGCAGTTTCAACAGCCCCGGGTCATCGTCCACGAGCAGCAGATGTGCCGGTTTGCGGCTTATCATGGCGTTACCTCATCTTGTGGCAGTGTGGAAGATGCGCCGTCGTCAGGCGCTGCGGGTTTGTCATTTCCGTGTGTCGCGTCAGGATTGTAGTTGCCTGCGGGTTTGCGCGTGGAGAGCTGACGCTCAATATCAGTCAGATTCTCCAGCTTGCGCGTCGTGAGATCGAGCTGCGCCTGTAAGTGCTGATGCTGCTGACGCAACGTATCAAGCTCGCTATCCGACGCTTGCTGGAGTTTACTGTAACGCTGGCGCTCTTCGGCAAGCTGTAACTGTAGCGCCTGACCGTCGCGCCAGAGCTGATAGAGCGGGCGCACCTGAGCGGGAATTTGCGCGCTTAGCGCATCGAGGCGAGTGACCATATCGCGCCGTTCAAGGGGCGTAATTTTAGCATCCGCCAGCAGAATCCCGCGTTTGAACGTGTTCTGCCAGCTGCCATCTTCCAGCGCCCGCGCTTCATTGCGTGACTGAACAGGCAACAGGCGATCGGCACAATCAATTGCCCGCTGCCAGTAAAGCGGATTGTTATCCGTCGATGGCCCTTTGAGTAACCAGATATCCGAACAGTCGGTAGAGAGATAATCCGCCAGCTGATACGGTGGAATTTTTTCCTGCGACGCATCATTTACGACATGCTTCGCGGCATGTGGCGCGCACCCCATCAGCACCAGGCAAGGCACACTCGCTAACCATCCTCTTCGGGGAAATAATCGCTTCAGAACTCGAACAAAAACGTGTGGCATACTCACCAGGCTTAGCTTCATTTTTAGTGGTTTTTCGATGCAGATAGCGGCAGTTCTATACGAAAGCAAACTTCTTGCGCATTCTCATCGACCAGATACAGTTCCCCCTGCATACGACGGATGCAGTCCCTGGCGATACTTAACCCTAATCCGCTCCCCTTCACCGCACCTTTACGCTGATGGCTTCCCTGGAAAAAGGGTTCAAAAATCATGGCCCTTTCCGCTTCCGGGATCGGCGTGCCCGTATTGATCACATCAATGTGCGCCTTTGAACCATATACATTGCTGCGAATACAAATGTTACCGGATTCAGCGCCATAGTGCACCGCATTGGAATAAAGATTGTCCAGCACGCTCATTAATAGCATCGGCTCGGCCAGACAGCTGTCGATAGCCAGCCTGACCTCGGTATGCATCATTTTAGCGCGCGCAGGCAAACTGTGAGCGGAAACCACCATATCCACCAGCGGTTCAAGCTCCACGGTTTCCATCTCAATCGCGCTGTCTGCCAGTTTCCTGTTGTAATCAAGCAGTTGCTCAATCAACTTCTGTAAGTTGCGGCTGCTATCGTCCAGAATGCCGACGACCTCTTTTTGCTCCGGCGTCAACGGCCCCACGACCTGATCGGCCAGCAGCTCTGTCCCTTCGCGCATACTGGCCAGCGGCGTTTTCAGCTCATGCGACAGGTGACGTAAAAACTGATGCCGTTGGGATTCCAGCCAGGACAGACGTTCACTCAACCAGATAATGCGCTGCCCCACCGAACGCAGCTCGCGCGGCCCGGTAAACGACACGGTATTCCCCAGAGAGCGCCCTTCTCCCAGCCGGTTAATCATCCGTTCTATCCCTTTCACCGGCCCAATGATCATCCTTGTAAAAAGCAGTACCATCGCCAGACTGACCAGAAACAGCACCAGCGCCTGCCAGCCGAAGAATTGTCCGCGCTCTGCGATTTCCTGCTGTAACTGCTGCCCGCGCGAGAACACCACCGTGCGCGTTGCCTGCACCATTTCCGTATTGGCATTGGCAAAAGCCTCCAGCCGCGCGGCGGCGGTAGCGTCAGGGCCGCTATTTTTACACTGTAATTGTGCAAGACCGTTCAGATCATCGCGTAGCGCCTGGTAAAGTTTAGCGTCCGGCAATACTCCCGCATGTGCGTCCAGCATTTCGCTGTAGCGTTTTCGCTGGCTCTGATACACCTTCGCCAGCGTACGGTCGTCGAGCACGCAATATTGCCGGTAGCTGCGCTCCATCTCCAGCGCCACGTTGGTCATCGCTTCGCTGCGCCGGGCATCTATCAGCGTGGTGCGGTTAGTCTGCGCCGCCTGGGCACTGAGCGCGTTGAGACTTTGCCAGGCCTGCCAGGCCAGTACCAACAAAGGTAACAGAATCAGCAGAAATGCCAGCATAACCAGTTGTCGCAAGGACCGGGGAAAAACAGACCAGCGCTTCAAGGCGTTACTCTCATCGGATAAGGATACAAGGATGCTAACCGAGGGGAACATCAGATACAACAAAGCCGGGATTAACCCGGCTTTGTTATGGAATAAGGCGGTGCCTAACTCGACGTTTCGCCCGGTGGTTGATAAAGCGACGCTATTATCAGAAGTTGGACGGCAGGCACCTTGTTGTGCGTCATTCGAAGTTTATGTAGCGCTTCCCGAAGGGGCTGACATAAGAAGGTGAATGAGCCACTGGTTACTATTATGCAGTAAGTGTGCCAATTCTGAAAACAAATAATTAACATTATGATTTTATTTGGTTTTATAGAGAAACCGTCACCATTACAAAACGAACAAAATTTCATCAAGGTGTCGCCATTCAGAGACACCTAAAAACAAACCTTACGCCATCTTTGTAAATCAATGAGTTAAATGTCTCCTTTTGGCGACACAAACAATCTGCTGATGTCGGCATTTCCCGACACCTTTATGGTTGATGGCTGGGCAAAAAAAAGCTCCCTTACGGAAGCTTCCTTGCCGGATGGCGGCTTCGCCTTATCCGGCCTACGCGTATGTCCAGGCCCGATAGCGCTTTGCTTATCGGGCCATTTACGTGCGGATTAACCTAACTGCTTACGCGCATTGCGGAAAATACGCATCCACGGGCTGTCTTCGCCCCAGTTTTCCGGGTGCCAGGAGTTGCTGACGGTGCGGAAGACGCGCTCCGGGTGCGGCATCATAATGGTTGCACGACCGTTTTCCGTGGTAACGGCGGTGATGCCATTTGGCGATCCGTTCGGGTTGGCCGGGTAGTTTTCCGTAACCTTACCGAAGTTATCGACATAACGCAGCGCAACCAGACCTTTGCTTTCCAGTCCGGCCAGATGCGCATCGTCACGCACTTCAACGCGTCCTTCACCGTGGGACACCGCGACAGGCATCTGTGAGCCAACCATTCCCTGCAACAGCAGAGACGGGCTTTGGGTCACTTCCACCAGGCTGAAGCGCGCTTCAAAACGGTCAGAATGGTTACGCACAAAACGCGGCCACAGCTCGCTCCCCGGAATCAGTTCACGCAGGTTAGACATCATCTGGCAACCGTTACATACGCCAAGCGCCAGCGTCTGCGGGCGGTGGAAGAACGTTTCGAACTCGTCGCGTACGCGATTGTTGAACAGAATCGATTTCGCCCAGCCTTCACCCGCGCCCAGCACGTCACCGTAAGAGAAACCGCCACAGGCAACCAGCGCCTGGAAATTACCCAGCCCAATACGGCCAGCCAGCAGATCGCTCATATGCACATCAATCGCGTCAAAGCCCGCGCGATGGAACGCCGCCGCCATCTCAACGTGGGAGTTCACGCCCTGTTCGCGCAGTACGGCAACCTTCGGACGCGCGCCGGTAGCAATATACGGCGCGGCGATATCTTCATTGATATCGAACGACAATTTCACGTTCAGACCCGGGTCGGCATCGTTGGTTTTTGCGTCATGTTCCTGATCGGCACATTCCGGGTTGTCGCGCAGGCGCTGCATCTGCCAGGTCGTTTCCGCCCACCAGGTACGAAGCGTGGTGCGGCTTTCGCTGAAGACGACCTGCCCGTTGGATTCAATCACAAAACGGTCGCCGGAAACGGCCTGACCTAAATAGTGTACGCAGTCACTCAGACCGTGCTTCGCCAGCAGCGCCTCGACCGCTTCGCGATCGGCCGCCCGCACCTGAATCACTGCGCCCAGCTCTTCGTTAAACAGCGCCGCCAGGCGATCGTCGCCAGATGTTGCAATATCGACCTGAATACCGCAGTGACCGGTAAAGGCCATCTCGGCAAGCGTGACCAGCAGGCCGCCGTCGGAACGGTCGTGATACGCCAGCAGTTTACGCTGCGCCACCAGCGCCTGAATCGCATCGTAGAAGCCTTTCAACTGTGCCACATCGCGCACGTCTGCCGGTTTGTCGCCCAGTTGACGATACACCTGCGCCAGCGCCGTTGCGCCCAGCGCGTTATGCCCCTGACCCAAATCGATCAGCAGCAGCGCGTTATCTTCGGTCGAGAGCTGCGGCGTGATGGTATGACGCACATCTTCCACGCGGGCAAACGCGGAAATCACCAGCGACAGCGGCGAGGTCATTTCGCGCTGCTCGTTGCCTTCCTGCCAGCGGGTTTTCATCGACATAGAGTCTTTGCCCACCGGAATCGTCAGGCCAAGCTGCGGGCAGAGTTCTTCGCCTACCGCTTTCACCGCGTCATACAGACCGGCATCTTCACCCGGATGACCGGCCGCCGCCATCCAGTTTGCGGACAGCTTGATGCGTTTGATATCGCCAATCTGGGTCGCGGCGATGTTCATCAGCGCTTCGCCAACGGCCAGACGGGCGGAAGCGGCAAAGTCCAGCAGCGCTACCGGCGCACGTTCACCGATAGACATCGCTTCACCGTAGTAGCTGTCGAGGCTGGCGGTGGTCACCGCGCAGTTCGCCACCGGCACCTGCCACGGGCCGACCATCTGATCGCGCGCCACCATACCGGTCACGGTACGGTCGCCAATGGTCACCAGGAATGTTTTCTCCGCCACGGTCGGCAGATGCAGAACCCGTTTAACCGCGTCAGCAATCGTGATATCAGCACGATCCAGCGCATCGCCTTTCGCTGTCAGCGTCTGCACGTCGCGGGTCATTTTCGGCGTTTTACCCAGCAGCACGTCCAGCGGCAGATCGATCGGTTGATTATCGAAATGACGGTCGTTCAGGGACAGATGCTGTTCTTCGGTGGCCTCACCGATCACCGCATACGGCGCGCGCTCACGCTTGCACAACTCATCAAACAGCGGCAACTGGTCGGCGGCCACGGCCAGCACATAACGCTCCTGAGACTCGTTACACCAGATTTCCAGCGGGCTCATGCCCGGCTCATCGCTGAGGATATCGCGCAGCTCAAATTTACCGCCGCGCCCGCCGTCGCTCACCAGCTCCGGCATCGCGTTGGAGAGACCGCCTGCCCCGACGTCGTGAATAAACAGGATCGGGTTAGCATCGCCTAACTGCCAGCAGCGGTCGATCACTTCCTGGCAGCGACGTTCCATTTCCGGGTTATCACGCTGTACGGAGGCAAAGTCGAGCTCCGCATCCGACTGACCAGAAGCCATAGAGGACGCCGCCCCGCCCCCCAGGCCAATGTTCATCGCCGGCCCACCGAGCACGATCAGCTTCGCGCCAACGACGATCTCGCCTTTCTGTACGTGATCGGCGCGGATGTTGCCGATCCCGCCCGCCAGCATGATCGGCTTGTGGTAGCCGCGCAGCTCTTCGCCGTTGTGGCTGTTTACTTTTTCTTCGTAAGTACGGAAGTACCCGTTCAACGCCGGGCGACCAAATTCATTATTAAACGCCGCGCCGCCCAGCGGGCCTTCGGTCATAATGTCCAGCGCGGTAACGATACGCTCTGGTTTACCAAAATCTTCTTCCCACGGCTGCTCAAAGCCCGGAATACACAGGTTAGACACGGAGAAGCCCACCAGACCCGCTTTTGGCTTCGCGCCGCGTCCGGTTGCGCCTTCATCACGAATCTCACCACCGGAACCAGTCGCCGCGCCCGGCCACGGCGAGATCGCCGTCGGGTGGTTATGGGTTTCCACCTTCATCAGGATATGCGCAGGCTCCTGATGGAAGTCATAGCGACCGCTCTCGTGGTCAGCGAAGTAGCGTCCCACGTCAGAACCTTCCATCACCGCCGCGTTATCTTTATAGGCAGACAACACATGATCCGGCGTGGTTTCAAAGGTGTTTTTGATCATCTTAAACAGCGACTTCGGCTGCGGTTTCCCGTCGATAACCCAGTCAGCGTTAAAAATCTTATGGCGACAGTGTTCGGAGTTTGCCTGCGCGAACATATACAGTTCGATATCGTTCGGATTGCGCCCCAGCTTCGTAAAGGCGTCTTGCAGGTAATCAATTTCGTCATCCGCCAGCGCCAGGCCCAGACGCAGGTTGGCGTCAGTCAGCGCCTGACGCCCTTCACCCAGCAGATCCACACTGGCAACCGGCGCAGGCTGGTGATGAACAAACAGTTTTTCCGCATCAGATAAAGAAGAGAACACGGTCTCCATCATCCGGTCGTGCAGTTCAGCGGCAATCGTCTGCCACTGTTCAGCCGTGAGCGTAGCGGCTTCAACGTAGTATGCAACGCCACGCTCCAGGCGGCTTACCTGTTGCAGACCGCAGTTATGGGCGATATCAGTCGCTTTGGAAGACCAGGGGGAGATGGTGCCAGGACGCGGCGTGACCAGCAGCAGCTTTCCTTCAGGGGTATGGCTGCTTAAGCTCGGCCCATATTTCAGCAAACGTGCAAGTTGCGCGTGCTCATCCTCGTTTAAGGGGGCGCTCAGGTCAGCAAAATGGACATACTCAGCGTAAATATTGTGGACCTGAAGATTGGCCGCCTGAAAACGCGCCAGCAGTTTGTTAATACGGAATGCAGACAGTGCAGGCGAACCACGCAGAATTTCCATCATAAGTCTCTCGTCTTCGAAGCGCCTGAGGCGCTTTAAGTGTGCGCAAGGGGGAAAACGGGCGACATTATAAAGAATCTGACGCCCCGACGAAACCGTTTGCGTCGAAATAAAATCGCCGCCTTTTCTTATCATACGGTGCGGCCAATCATTCTAATTAGTTGCCAACTGGCGCATTGTTGCGCAAAATGCCGCACATTCATGATGATTTTAACCCACCAAAATGACATTAGCAGGCTGAGATTACGCACGATTCAGAGAATTAACTAATTGAAAAAATTAAAGATTAATTATCTGTTCATCGGCATATTGACTCTGCTGCTGGCAGCGGCCCTCTGGCCATCAATCCCCTGGTTCGGCAAAGCCGACAATCGTATCGCCGCGATCCAATCGCGGGGAGAGTTACGCGTCTCAACAATAGAGTCGCCGCTGACCTACGCCCGCATTAACGGAAAAAAGTACGGTCTGGATTACGAACTGGCGCAGCAGTTCGCCAGCTATCTTGGCGTAAAGCTGAAAATTACCGTACGCCAGAATATCAGCCAGCTATTTGACGATTTAGATAATGGCAACGCCGATCTGCTGGCGGCAGGACTGGTTTACAACAGCGAGCGCGTGAAGAATTATCAACCCGGCCCGACCTACTATTCCGTTTCGCAACAGCTGGTTTACCGGGTAGGACAATACCGGCCTCGCACGCTGGCCACGGTGAATGAAAACCAGCTCTCTATCGCGCCTGGGCATGTCGTGGTGAATGACTTGCAGGCGCTGAAAGAGACAAAATTTCCCGATCTGAGCTGGAAAGTCGATGACAAAAAAGGGACGGCGGCGCTGCTCAGCGAAGTCATCAGCGGCAATCTGGACTATACCATTGCCGATTCTGTCGCGATCAGCCTGTTCCAGCGCGTACATCCTGAACTGGCCGTCGCGCTGGATGTCACCGATGAGCAGCCTGTCACCTGGTTTAGCCAACTGGACGATGACAACACGCTTTCCGCTGCGCTGCTCGATTTCTTCAACGCTATTAATGAAGACGGCTCACTGGCGCGTATGGAAGAGAAGTATCTGGGGCACGGCGACGATTTTGATTATGTCGATACCCGCACCTTCCTGCGGGCCGTGGACGGCGTACTGCCCGATCTCCAGCCGTTGTTTGAAAAATACGCGCAGGAGATAGACTGGCGCCTGCTGGCCGCAATTTCCTATCAGGAGTCGCACTGGGACCCGCTGGCCACCTCCCCGACGGGCGTTCGCGGTCTGATGATGCTCACCAAAAACACCGCGCAAAGTCTGGGGCTGACGGACCGTACCGATGCGGAACAGAGCATCAGCGGCGGTGTGCGTTATATCCAGGATATGATGGGCAAAGTGCCTGAAACCGTGCCGGAAGAGGAGCGTATCTGGTTTGCGCTCGCCGCCTATAACATGGGTTATGCGCATATGCTTGATGCCCGTGCGTTGACGGTCAAGACCAGGGGCAACCCGGATAGCTGGGCCGATGTAAAACAACGGCTGCCGCTGCTCAGCCAGAAACAATATTACAGCAAGCTGACGTACGGCTATGCGCGCGGGCATGAAGCCTACGCTTATGTGGAAAATATTCGGAAGTATCAGATTAGCCTGGTCGGCTATCTGCAAGAAAAAGAGAAGCAGACGGCAGAAGCGATAAAGCTGGCGCAGGATTACCCGGCAGTGTCTCCGGCCGAGTTTGACACGGAGACATTTCCTTTCTCTTCTTTCTTATCGCAGCCGTCATCGAACTACCTGTCACACTCTCCTTCTTTGCCGTTTTCACTGAAGAAGAAAGACGAAAACTAATCTCACAGGGCTGGACGCTTTCACGCCCTGGCCGCCCTACAACGATTCTTGCGAAGATTTTTTTAGCGCTTTGATCTCCTGGCGACGCATGCGAAAGAAATCACTGAGCAGCGCTGCGCACTCATCGCGTAACACACCTTCGGTGATCTCTACGCGGTGGTTCATGCCCGGATGATGCAATACGTCCATCAGCGACCCTGCCGCGCCGGTTTTCGCGTCGCGAGCGCCAAATACCACCCGCCCAATGCGGCTGTGTACCATTGCTCCCGCGCACATCACGCACGGCTCCAGCGTCACGTAAAGCGTGGTATCCAGCAAACGGTAGTTCTGAAGCACCAGCCCACCCTGACGTAGCGCCATGATTTCAGCGTGCGCAGTGGGATCATGATGACCTATCGGACGGTTCCAGCCTTCGCCAATGACGCGATTGTTATGCACCAATACCGCGCCAACCGGCACTTCACGCTCATCCCAGGCGCGTTTCGCCAGCGTCAACGCATGACGCATCCAGTATTCGTGGCTAAATTCAACATCAGACAAAGGAGACACTCCGGTAATAAAAGCGGGCGCATTATACATGGGCGCTATCGTTAACTCTATTCGAGTTGCTGGAGCTCCCCTCGCGGCGTGACGCGCCAGCGATGCTGGCAAAAATAGAGAAGCGGGTTATCCTGCTTACTGTCGCTGTAGCCGCTGTACAGACGTAACGGCGCACCAATCTGGCGTTCCAGTTGGGCGACCTTCTCGTGCCCCAGACATCGCATAGTCAGCAGCCAGCCGCCGTAGCCACGCCGCATCTGGCTGGCGATCAAGTTCACGCGCGGCAGCCAGAGCGTATCGAAATAGACCTGTTCCACCAGCGATTGCGGAGAGCCGGTAATCAGCCAGATATCAGCGTCAGAGCTTAACAGATAGGTCGTCAGGCGCTCCTGAACAACCGGAAACGCCGTGACGTTATCGCGAAACCAGCGAACGAAATCCGCCTGATGCGCCTTGAGCCGCGCTTCACTGTGACCGAAGGTACAACCCCATAACAGCAGGCTCATCGGCCAACGCGCCGCCCGACCTTCAATCAACAAGCCAATCCCGATAACCGGCAATAACGGCAGCACGAGCAACGCATTCAGCGGCTGGCGACGCAACAGATAACGCAGGAAACTGCCAAACATATCCTGCTGGTGCAACGTACCGTCCAAATCAAAAAATACGACACGACGCTCGTGATTAACCAAACCCTACTCCTCTGGATTGTTGAAGCCCAATAGCCGGGTCAACCGAAACCCGGCGATAATCGTTACCAGATAGACTAACAGATAGAACCTCAATTTTCCGGTAACGTTAGCGTTCTAACGCCGCCCGTAGAAATCCCCGGTGAGCGGACAATTTCGCCCTTGCGTCTTCGGCATTCAGCCCGGTAAGCGCCATCAGAATGGCCGGTTTAACCTCGAAATCTGTCTGCTTAAGCAACGCTTCGGCCTCTTCACGCGTAATCCCGGTAGCCTCAACCACCATCCGGCACGCTCTGTCGACGAGCTTAACGTTGGTGGCTTTCATATCCACCATCAGGTTCTGGTACACCTTGCCGAACTTCACCATCGCCCCGGTGGAGATCATATTGAGCACCAGTTTTTGCGCAGTACCGGATTTCAGTCGCGTCGAACCGGTTAGCGCCTCCGGCCCAACGACCGGCGAGATGGCGATGTCAGCTTCACGCGCGATGGGAGAATCGGGATTACAGGAGATAGCCACCGTGACGCAGCCCACCTGACGCGCGTATTTCAACCCGCCAATGACGTACGGCGTACGACCGGACGCCGCCAGCCCGACAACCAGATCCTGCGCGGTCACGTTAAGCGCCCGGAGATCGTCCTCCCCTAACTGCTGACTGTCTTCCGCGCCTTCCACCGCTTTCAGCAGCGCGCCGGGCCCACCGGCAATCAGCCCGATCACCAGCCCGTGCGGTACGCCAAACGTTGGTGGGCATTCGGAGGCGTCCAGAACGCCAAGGCGTCCGCTGGTGCCTGCGCCCATATAAATAATGCGCCCTCCCGCCTTTAAGGCGTCGGCGGCGGCATCTACCGCGCGGGCAATGTCTGGCAGCGTCTCTTTTACTGCTTGCGCTACAAGCGTATCCTGTTGATTAAAACGATGAACCAGCTCAAGCGTAGGGAGTGCGTCAAGATCCATAGTCTGTGGATTGCGGGTTTCTGAAACTAACGAGCCGAGATTCATTTTTGTTCCTTAGGAATTTTTAATTCATAATAACTATAACAATGGAATATTATATTCTTTCGGGCGAGGGAAAATCTTTTTATGATCCCCGTCATGTTTTTCGCCAGGAGTCCTCATGAACTGTTTGATTCGTATACGTCAGCGTTATCCGGACCTCGCACAAAGCGATAAAAAGCTTGCTGATTATATTCTTGCTCAGCCGGATGATACACGGCATCTCAGCTCACAACAGCTTGCCGTTGAGGCGGGCGTCAGTCAGTCCAGCGTGGTGAAATTCGCGCAGAAACTGGGCTTCAAAGGCTTTCCGGCACTGAAGCTGGCGATCAGCGAAGCGCTGGCCAGCAATCCAAATCCTCACTCTATTCCGGTACATAATCAGATCCGGGGCGACGATCCGATGCGGCTTGTCGGCGAAAAATTGATCGAGGAAAATGTCGCCGCAATGCACGCAACGCTCGATGTTAACAGCGAAGAGAAATTGTTCGAAAGCGTCATGATGCTGCGCAATGCCCGGCGTGTTGTCATAACCGGTATTGGCACATCGGGCCTGGTGGCGCAGAACTTCGCCTGGAAGCTGATGAAGATAGGATTCAATGTCGTCGCCGAACACGATATGCATGCGCTGTTAGCCACCGTGCAGGCGCTGGCGCCGGACGATCTCCTGCTGGCTATCTCCTATAGCGGCGAGCGCAGAGAGTTGAATATGGCGGCGGATGAAACGTTGCGGGTGGGAGGAAAGGTTCTGGCGATCACCGGCTTTACACCGAATGCCCTGCAACAACGCGCCACCCGTTGCCTGTATACGATCGCCGAAGAGCAGGCCACGCGCAGCGCCGCAATCTCCTCTACGCATGCGCAGACGATGTTGACGGATTTGCTCTTTATGGCGCTGGTACAGCAGGATTTGGGGCGCGCGCCAGAGCGTATTCGCCACAGTGAGGCCCTGGTAAAAAAACTGGTCTGAGCAAAGAATGCGCGTATAATGCCCGCCCGGTTTGTGATGTTTTGAGAGTTTCCTGATGGCCCTGTTAATCACTAAAAAGTGTATCAATTGCGATATGTGCGAGCCTGAATGCCCGAATGAGGCGATTTCAATGGGCGACAGCATTTACGAGATTAACAGCGACAAATGCACCGAATGCGTGGGCCATTACGAAACACCGACCTGCCAGAAGGTGTGCCCGATCCCCAATACCATTCTCAAAGACCCGGCGCATGTCGAAACGGAAGAACAGCTGTGGGATAAGTTTGTTCTGATGCATCACGCAGATAAGCTGTAACCCACCCTGATGGAATGACGCCAGGCCGGATGGCGGCGTAAACGCCTTATCCGGCCTACAAAGACCCGAATCTAGCTTTCGATGATCACCGTCGCACAGGCGTAATGACGTTCATCCGCTAATGTCACATGCATATGCGCCACGCCCAGCCTCTCCGCCAGTTTCAACGCCTCGCCCCACAAACGCAAACGCGGTTTACCCAGCTCATCGTTAAACACTTCAAACTGATTGAACGCCAGCCCGTTGCGAATGCCGGTGCCGAACGCTTTTGCCGCCGCCTCTTTTACCGCAAAACGCTTGGCGAGAAAACGCACCGGTTGCTGATGCGTCTCCCAGATAGCCCATTCGTTGTCGCTAAGCACGCGTCTTGCCAGGCGCTCTCCAGAACGGGAGATCACCGCCTCAATGCGGGCGATCTCCACAATATCCGTGCCTAACCCCAGAATCGCCATTAGCCGCGCGCTTCCAGCATCAGGCGTTTCATCTCGGCGACCGCCTCTTTCAGGCCGCTCATGACCGCCCGCCCAATAATGGCATGACCGATGTTCAGTTCATGCATTTCCGGCAGTGCGGCAATGGCCTGCACATTGTGATAGGTCAGGCCATGACCGGCGTTCACTTTCAGCCCCAGGCTTGCCGCAAACGTCGCCGCTTTGGCGATGCGCGCCAGTTCCTGCGCTTGCTCAGCATCCGTTTTGGCATCCGCATAACAGCCGGTATGGATTTCAATGTACGGTGCGCCAACGTCCGCAGCGGCTTTAATCTGTTCTTCATCGGCATCAATGAACAGCGATACCAGAATGCCTGCATCTGCCAGCCGTTTGCAGGCATCACGCATTTTGTCACGCTGACCCGCGACGTCCAGCCCGCCTTCGGTGGTCACTTCCTGACGTTTTTCCGGCACCAGGCAGCAAAAATGCGGCTTCGTCTCAACGGCAATCGCCAGCATCTCTTCAGTCACCGCCATTTCCAGATTCATACGCGTATCCAGCGTCTGGCGCAAAATGCGTACATCACGGTCGGTAATATGGCGACGATCCTCGCGCAGGTGTACGGTTATACCATCCGCCCCCGCCTGCTCGGCGATAAACGCCGCCTGTACCGGGTCGGGGTAAGCAGTACCACGCGCATTACGTAAAGTGGCAATATGGTCAATGTTGACGCCTAACAGTAATTCAGCCATGACAATCCTCGTTAATCATTATTCGTATTTTCTGCCCGCCCTGGCCGTTTCGGCATAAATTGTCGAAACAGTTCCCGGCTTTTTAACGGCTTACCACCAAGATACGGCTTTAGCGCCATGCGGGTAAAGCGTTTCGCCGCGCGCAACGTATCAACATCAGGAAATTCTCGTGCATCCAGCGCTTTCAGATGCCGCCCGGTAAAGGTGCTGTTATCAATGACCACGCTGGCCATGAATCCCTTCTCTTCGCGATAGCGGTAGGTCATGGTGTCATCGACCGTCTCGCCGCTCCCTGCGCAATGCAGAAAATCCACGCCGTAGCCCAGATGCCCCAGCAGGGCGAGTTCGAAACGGCGAAGCGCAGGTTCGGGCGAACCGGTCGCGCCAGCCAGCGACTGAATACAGTTCAGGTAATCAAAAAAGAGTTCAGAGAAGCGCGTTTCGTATTCCAGAACGCGGGAAAGCAGTTCGTTGATGTACAAACCGCTATAAAGCGTGATACCGCTTAAGGGGAGCGCCAGAGAGACCGCTTCAGCGCTGCGTAAGGTTTTCACCTCGCCGCGCCCGCCAAAGCGGAGCAACAGTGGCGTAAAAGGTTGTAATGCGCCTTTCAGACTGGAACGTTTAGAGCGTGCACCTTTGGCAACCAGACGCACACGTCCCGACTCTTCCGTGAAGACGTCCAGCATCAGGCTGGTTTCGCTCCAGGGGCGACTATGCAGGACGAAAGCTCTCTGCCAGCCTTCCACGTAGTGCTAACTCAGAGGTCGTCTACATAACCGAGACTGCGCAGCGCACGCTCGTCATCGGCCCAGCCGGATTTCACTTTCACCCACAGTTCCAGGTGTACCGGCGCTTCGAACATTTCCTGCATGTCTTTTCGCGCTTCGATACCGATGGTCTTGATTTTGGCTCCTTTGTTGCCAATGACCATCTTCTTCTGCCCTTCGCGCTCAACGAGGATCAGGCCGTTAATATCATAACCGCCGCGTTCGTTAGAAACGAAACGTTCAATCTCAACGGTTACGGAATACGGCAGTTCGGCACCGAGGAAACGCATCAGTTTTTCACGGATGATTTCAGACGCCATAAAGCGCTGTGAACGATCGGTGATGTAATCTTCCGGGAAGTGATGAGTCGCTTCTGGCAGGTGCTTACGCACGATACCAGCGATGGTATCCACGTTCATGCCAGTTTCCGCAGAAACAGGCACGATATCGAGGAAGTTCATCTGGCTTGCCAGGAATTGCAGATGCGGCAGCAGATCGGCTTTTTCCTGTACGTTATCCACTTTGTTAACGGCCAGAATGACCGGCGCTTTACCGTCGCGCAGTTTATTCAGCACCATCTCGTCGTCCGGCGTCCAGCGGGTGCCTTCCACGACAAAAATGACCAGCTCAACGTCGCCAATCGAGCTGCTTGCCGCCTTGTTCATCAGGCGGTTGATGGCGCGTTTTTCTTCCATATGCAGCCCCGGCGTATCAACATAGATAGCCTGGTACGCCCCTTCGGTATGGATACCAACGATACGGTGACGCGTGGTCTGCGCTTTACGGGACGTGATCGAGATCTTCTGTCCGAGCAGCTTGTTCAACAGGGTGGATTTGCCTACGTTCGGACGTCCGACGATGGCAATAAATCCGCAATAGCTTTTATCTTCGCTCATTCCAGCTCCAGTTTTTTCAGCGCCTGTTCGGCGGCAGCCTGCTCCGCCTTACGACGGCTCGAACCCGTGCCAACCACCGGTTCACTCAGGCCGCTGACCTGGCAGTGGATAGTAAATTCCTGATCGTGTGCTTCGCCGCGCACCTGCACCACCAGATAAGACGGCAGCGGGAGATGACGACCCTGCAAATATTCCTGCAAACGCGTTTTCGGATCTTTTTGTTTATCGCCCGGGCTGATTTCATTCAGGCGCGTTTGATACCAGTTAAGGATCAACTTCTCGACGGTTTGGATATCGCTGTCGAGAAAAACGCCGCCGATTAACGCTTCTACGGTATCCGCCAGAATAGATTCACGACGGTAGCCGCCGCTTTTCAGTTCACCTGGCCCTAAACGTAAGCATTCACCCAGATCAAATTCACGGGCCAATTCCGCCAGCGTATTGCCGCGCACCAGCGTGGCGCGCATACGACTCATATCACCTTCGTCCACACGCGGGAAGCGGTGATAAAGCGCGTTGGCGATAACAAAGCTCAAAATCGAGTCGCCTAAAAATTCTAAACGCTCATTGTGTTTACTGCTGGCGCTGCGGTGGGTTAATGCCTGCTGCAACAGCTCCTGATGAGTAAAAGTGTAGCCCAGCTTCCGTTGAAGCCGATTAATTACGATGGGGTTCATGCGATACCAATAAATGAATGCGTCAACAATTCAGCACACGAAACAGACCTGAGGAAACCAACGCTGTTTAGTGTGCCGTGGCAACCTGACGGCGCCAACCTAAAACTTCGGGGGAATATTCTATACACAACGACAGGGGATGTCGTTAGTCTGCGGAGATTTATCCAATAAATAATTCATGTTGTCGCCGCAATGACGACAACATGAACGATTATCAGAAATTAATGGATCCCACCAATACGGCTTAAGCGTACGCCGGTCGGCCATTCACCTTCCTGTTTGTCGAAACTCATCCAGATCGCGGTCGCTTTACCAACCAGATTCGCTTCCGGTACAAATCCCCAGTAACGGCTGTCCGCGCTGTTATCGCGGTTATCACCCATCATGAAGTATTGTCCTGGCGGTACGATCCAGGTCGCCAGTTGCTGCCCCGGCTGACGGTAATACATCCCCGCCTGATCCTGTGCGATCGGTACGGTCAGAATACGGTGGGTTACGTCACCCAGTGTCTCTTTGCGCTCCGCCAGACGAATGCCGTTATCTTTCGTTTCGTTTAATGGCACTTCGAAGAACCCACTGCTGGCTTCTCCCCCATTACGGCGGGCAAAGGTCTGCACGAAATCGCTGGGCTGAACGTCGGAGTAAGTCACCGGCAGCGCGTTTTCACATGCCTGACCGGAACGGCACCCTGGCTGTACAGTAACCTCTTTGGCTACCGGATCGTACGTCACTTTGTCACCCGGCAGGCCGACAGCGCGTTTAATGTAGTCCAGGCGCGGATCTTCCGGGTATTTAAAGACCACGATATCACCGCGTTTCGGATGACCCGTTTCAATCAACGTTTTCTGGTAAATCGGATCTTTAATTCCATAGGCGAATTTCTCCACCAGAATAAAGTCACCGATTAACAGCGTCGGCATCATCGAACCCGACGGGATCTGGAAAGGTTCATAGATAAATGAACGCACCACCAGCACAATCGCCAGTACCGGAAAAACCGAAGCCCCTGTTTCCAGCCAGCCCGGCTTAGGCGCCACTTTTTTCAACGTGGCTTTATCCAGTGAATCACCCGTAACGGCCTGTGCCGCTGCCTGACGTTCCCGACGTTTTGGCGCGAAGATAAATTTATCAACGCACCATAAAATGCCCGTCACCAGTGTGGCAATCACCAGAATCAGGGCAAACATATTCGCCATGCCAACTCCTTAGGATTATTTGCTGTCTTTACCGACATGCAGAATGGCGAGGAACGCTTCCTGAGGCAGTTCGACGTTACCGATCTGCTTCATTCGCTTCTTACCTTCTTTCTGTTTCTGTAGCAGCTTTTTCTTACGGCTGATATCACCGCCGTAACACTTGGCCAGAACGTTTTTACGCAACTGCTTCACGGTAGAACGCGCAATAATATGCGTGCCAATCGCCGCCTGAATCGCAATGTCGAACTGCTGACGAGGGATCAGCTCTTTCATCTTCTCCACCAGCTCACGACCACGGCTCTGCGAATTACCACGGTGAGTGATCAGCGCCAGCGCATCGACACGTTCGTTGTTGATCAGCACGTCGACGCGCACCATATCGGACGCCTGGAAGCGCTTGAAGTTATAATCCAGCGACGCATAGCCACGAGACGTTGATTTCAGGCGGTCGAAGAAATCGAGCACCACTTCCGCCATCGGGATTTCATAAGTCAGCGCCACCTGGTTACCGTGGTACACCATGTTGGTCTGGACGCCGCGCTTCTCGACACACAGCGTAATGACGTTGCCCAGGTATGCCTGAGGCAGCAGCATATGACACTCGGCAATCGGCTCGCGCAGTTCATAGATGTTATTCAGCGGCGGCAGCTTGGACGGGCTATCGACATAGATAATCTCTTTCGCCGTGGTTTCCACTTCGTACACAACGGTCGGCGCAGTGGTGATCAGGTCCAGATCGTATTCACGTTCCAGACGCTCCTGAATGATCTCCATGTGCAGCAGACCCAGGAAGCCACAGCGGAAGCCGAAGCCCAGCGCGGTTGAACTTTCCGGCTCGTAGAACAGAGAGGCGTCGTTCAGGCTCAGCTTGCCGAGCGCATCCCTGAAGTTCTCATAGTCATCAGAACTCACCGGGAACAGACCGGCGTATACCTGCGGCTTCACTTTTTTGAAGCCCGGAAGCGCTTTCTCTGCCGGGTTACGCGCCAGCGTTAATGTATCGCCAACCGGGGCGCCATGAATGTCTTTAATTGCGCAAACCAGCCAGCCTACCTCGCCGCACTTCAGTTCGGTACGGTCAATCTGCTTTGGCGTGAAGATCCCCAGACGGTCAGCGTTATAAACCTGCCCGGTGCTCATCACTTTGACTTTGTCGCCTTTACGCATGGTGCCGTTTTTAATACGCACCAGCGACACTACGCCGAGGTAGTTATCGAACCAGGAGTCGATAATCAGCGCTTGCAGCGGGCCTTCTGGATCGCCTTCCGGCGGCGGGATATCGCGCACCAGGCGTTCCAGCACATCCTGTACGCCTACGCCGGTTTTTGCCGAGCAGCGAACGGCATCGGTCGCATCAATGCCAACAATGTCTTCGATCTCTTCAGCCACACGCTCAGGATCGGCGGCTGGCAGGTCAATCTTGTTCAGAACCGGCACCACTTCGAGATCCATTTCCATCGCGGTATAGCAGTTCGCCAGCGTTTGCGCTTCGACGCCCTGCCCGGCGTCAACCACCAGCAGTGCGCCTTCACACGCCGCCAGTGAGCGGGAAACTTCATATGAGAAGTCAACGTGGCCTGGGGTGTCGATAAAGTTCAGTTGATAGGTTTCACCATCAGCCGCTTTGTAATCCAGCGTCACGCTTTGCGCTTTGATAGTAATACCGCGCTCACGCTCAAGATCCATTGAGTCGAGAACCTGCGCTTCCATTTCACGGTCAGACAGGCCACCGCAGATCTGGATAATGCGGTCAGACAGCGTCGATTTACCGTGGTCGATATGAGCAATGATCGAAAAGTTACGTATGTTCTTCATATAGAGTAATTATTGTGCCTTACGCCTGCCTGAGCAGGCTCTTAGAAGTCGCTGTTCTGAGCTTAACGTCTGTTTAACTGAAACGCCGCATTCTACACTACAACACTGAGGCGAGGAAATGTTCATACAGCAAGGATAGCGGGAACCGGAAACGGCATCGCTTTTCTGATGTAAAACGTCGTAAGGGAAGCATGATGCCCGATAGCACGAGCTTATCGGGCCTGGAGAGTCTGCTTATCGTTCCCAGGCCGGATCAGGCGAAGCCGCCATCCGGCAAAAATATCACGGGTTCGTTTCGGAAGATGGTGTTTCAACGCGAACCAGACCAGGAGGAAGAGCAACGTTAAGAATGACCGGCTGCCAGGCCTCGCGTTCAGCCAGTTTACGCGAGTAGCCGCGCGCAATCAGAAAACCCCCGACGCCGCCCAGCACCGCGCCGCTCAACGCGGCAATATCAGAACCAAACAGTACCTGGAACAACGCCGCGAAGATAAACAGCCCAACCAGCGGCGACAGGTAAACCAGCATTGCTGACCCCAGCAGGCTGCCTTCGGCAATGCCCAGTTCCACTTTTTGACCAGGCGCCAGCGGTTCGGCACTTGGCACCACAATGGTATGTGTGGTTTGCGGCCCGAGTTTATTCAGCACACGACTGCCGCATCCGGCCCGTGAGGCGCAACTGCTGCACGATGCTTTGACGTCGCAGCTCACCAGTGCCTGGCCATTTTGCCAGGAGACAACGGTCGCCCACTCTTTAATCATTGTGCCGCCCCGAACTTAATATTGTCCGCAATGCGTTTCGCGGTTTGCGGCGGAAGTTCGCCGACAATCGTAATTTCAGCGTTTTCACGTACGCTGGTGCTGACCGTTCTGCGCCCGGTTCGCAGCATCTGATCGGTGCTGTTCTGCGTCGCACGATTCACGTTCACAGAGAAACTGAATAGGCCGTCAGAATAGAGGCGTGACTCGATAGGCAGATTATCCATTGTAGGCAGCGGGCGTCGGCTGCTGGAGACTTCGCTAAACCCTTGCGGCAACCACGTCGGGCTCCAGTTGAACTTCGCCTTTTCCCCCACAGGAACAGAAAGCAATGGCGGCAAATTCGCTTTTGCCAGCATCTGCATGCTATTACCGACGTCCTGATTCACGGCGAAGGAAATCACGCGGAACTGCTCCAGCGTTTCACCATCCCGGTCAAGGAGATCCACCCGCATCGGCAGCTTTGTTTCGGTATCCAGCCATACGATATAGCTGTAACGGGTGCCGTCGCGCGCGACAACACGAATGACTTCACACAGCCTGTCGGCAATGCGGGTGCGGCCTACGGAAATAAAGTCATACCAGGGAGAAAGACGTTTAAAGTCGGCATAGATAAGGGACGGCAGAGAATCGACAATATAGTCGCCGTTCAGGGTGAACGGTTCGAGCCCGGGTTCGAAGTAGCTGATTTCGTTACCACGCTGCACCACTTCCCGGCGCGGGCCATCCATTTGCAACAGTTGTGCAAGAGGACGATTGTCCAGGCGTGCATGTCGATAACGCAGAGACTCAACGCCTTGTTTATTGATGCTGACGAATGACAGCTCGTAATTCAGTGACTGGCTGGCCAGATTCATCTGCTGCAATAACGCCCCGGACGCAGTATTGGCCGAGGCGTTAACAGAGAAGAACAGGCTACCCGCCACAAGTGACATGGCAAACCAAAGTTGCTTCATTACTGCGATTGCGTTCCTAAAGTTTGAATTCCTGGCACCTGTACAGCGGCTTGCTGTGTTTGCGCCTGCTCAAACTGAAGCTGTTCGGAGTGCAGTCGGCGTTGCAGTTCGTAATCCTGCAACATGGCATTAATGCGACGACGCTGCTCCTGCACCTGCTGTTGCTGACCGCCGTTAGCCGTCGCGTCAGAAGGTACTCCCAGGCTCACCGGACTGGCTTTGCCCATCATCGGTAATGTATTGAATACCGGCGTTTCGGGCTGCTGGGACGTTTCAGATTGTCCATTATAGTGCTGGACGCCAACAATAACTGCAAGTGATACGCATGCAGCCACACCCATTTGAGTGAGCTGCGCCGCCCACGGACGCATTTTCTGCCAGAATGGCATTTTCTGCCACTGGTGCGGTGCGGGCTGGGCCTCAGGAATCAGCGGCGCCGTCTGGCGTACCGGCTCATTTTCGATGGCGGCCATTACGCGGGCGGAAATATCGAAATGGAGAACGTCAGCGGTATCACCCCGCATGGAATCGCGGATCAGGTGATAACTCTCCCATGTTTTTTGCATTTCCGGGTCGTGAGCCAGTTCTTTCAGCAGCTCACTGTCCAGCGTTTCGCCATCCATTAAAGCGGAAAGTTTTTCTTTCTGCATGCCTAATACCTTTTCCAGTATCCCGCTATCGTCAACGCCTGATAAGCGGTTGAACTTTATTATCAATAGCTTCCCGCGCACGGAAGATACGTGAACGCACCGTACCCACCGGACAATCCATGATAGCGGCTATCTCTTCATAGCTCAGGCCATCCAGCTCCCGCAAGGTTATTGCCATGCGTAAATCCTCGGGGAGGGACTCAATAGTTCGGAAAACTATCTGTCTCAGCTCTTCTGACAACATTAAGTTCTCAGGGTTCGAAATTTCTTTCAATGCGCCGCCACTTTCGAAGTTTTCTGCGTCAATCGCATCAACATCGCTGGAAGGCGGCCTGCGTCCCTGAGCAACCAGGTAATTCTTCGCCGTATTGACGGCAATACGGTACAACCAGGTATAAAAAGCGCTATCCCCCCGGAAAGAATCCAGCGCGCGATAGGCCTTAATAAATGACTCTTGCACCACATCGGGAACATCGCCCGACGGTACATAGCGGGAAACCAGGCTCGCCACTTTATGCTGGTAGCGCACTACCAGTAAGTTAAAGGCTTTCTGATCTCCCTTCTGGACCCGTTCAACCAGGACCTGGTCCGTTAACTGCTCGCTCATCCGAGGTAAAGTCTCCCCAAACCAAATTTCCACGCGCTCTCGAAACGCCACTCCATAAACTGCACTATGAGCAAGCAACAGCTTAGAGTGTCTCTTTTTCGTAAAGTTCCGTTACGCATCTGTTTTTGTTTGTCATGTTGTAGACAGATCATTATCTCTCATTATAAGTCTACAGAGTCTGAACAACGCACTATCTGTATAGAAATGCCCTTTTAGCCGCTTGAAGAGTAACCCAACAGCCACTTTATTTCATCACATAATCTGGCGCTAACGGCCTGCTTCGCAAAATATTTTCTTTGTTTTACTTCCCCTTGAATTTTCCTTTAATGTTTAGCCATTGCAACACATTCAAAAATAAAACGTGCTGTATCGCGCAGTATGGTGCTATGCTGCCCAAACACTGTTTAGTAAATTAAACAAACGCTATGACTACGACTCCTGAACTTTCCTGTGACGTGCTGATTATTGGCAGCGGTGCTGCCGGACTCTCTCTGGCGCTGCGCCTGGCTGAAAAACATCAGGTGATTGTCCTGAGTAAAGGCCCGGTGAGCGAAGGCTCAACGTTTTATGCTCAGGGCGGTATTGCCGCCGTTTTCGACGAGACGGACAGTATCGATTCGCATGTTGAAGATACACTGATCGCCGGGGCCGGTATTTGCGATCGCCACGCGGTGGAGTTTGTCGCCAGCAATGCCCGCTCTTGCGTACAGTGGCTTATCGATCAGGGTGTATTATTTGACACCCAGGTGCAACCGAACGGGGAAGAGAGCTACCATCTGACCCGTGAAGGCGGCCATAGCCATCGCCGTATCCTGCATGCGGCTGACGCCACCGGCAAAGAAGTGGAAACTACCCTGGTCAGCAAGGCGCAGAACCATCCGAATATTCGCGTACTGGAGCGGAGTAACGCCGTCGATCTGATCATCTCCGATAAAATCGGCCTGCCAGGAACACGCCGCGTCGTCGGCGCCTGGATCTGGAATCGGAATAAAGAGTCGGTCGAAACATGCCACGCGAAGTCAGTCGTTCTGGCGACAGGCGGGGCATCGAAAGTGTATCAGTACACCACCAACCCGGATATCTCTTCCGGCGACGGTATCGCGATGGCCTGGCGCGCCGGGTGCCGCGTCGCGAATCTTGAATTTAATCAGTTCCACCCTACCGCGCTGTATCATCCTCAGGCACGAAACTTTCTGCTGACGGAAGCGCTGCGTGGCGAAGGGGCGCATCTCAAGCGCCCGGACGGCACGCGCTTTATGCCTGATTTTGATGAGCGTGGCGAACTGGCTCCGCGCGATATCGTCGCTCGCGCCATTGACCACGAAATGAAGCGTCTCGGCGCAGACTGCATGTTCCTCGACATCAGCCATAAACCGGAAGCATTTGTCCGTCAACACTTCCCAATGATTTATGAAAAATTGCTGGGGTTGGGAATCGATCTGACTAAAGAGCCGGTGCCGGTCGTACCTGCCGCCCACTACACCTGCGGCGGCGTGATGGTCGACGATTTTGGACGAACCGATGTGGACGGTCTGTATGCCATTGGCGAAGTAAGCTATACCGGCCTGCACGGCGCGAATCGCATGGCGTCCAATTCTCTGTTGGAGTGTCTGGTGTATGGCTGGTCAGCGGCAGAGGATATCGACAGACGTATGCCGTATGCCCGTAGCGTTAGCACGCTTCCGGCCTGGGATGAAAGTCGCGTTGAAAACCCGGATGAGCTGGTCGTGATCCAGCATAACTGGCATGAGCTACGTCTGTTTATGTGGGACTATGTCGGCATTGTGCGCACCACCAAACGTCTGGAGCGCGCCCTGCGACGCATTACGATGCTGCAACAGGAAATCGACGAATATTACGCTAACTTCCGCGTATCGAATAATCTGCTGGAGCTGCGCAACCTGGTGCAGGTCGCGGAACTGATTGTGCGCTGCGCGATGATGCGTAAAGAGAGCCGTGGCCTGCACTATACGCTGGATTACCCCGCATTGCTGCCGGAATCCGGCCCGTCGGTGCTTTCGCCGCTCAACGCTTACATGAACAAATAAAACGCCTGGGTCAGCGCCGTGTACCCTTCAGAGTAAAGCTGGTCTGGCCCACGAATCACCAGGCGATCGCTAAAGCATTCCCCCGTTCGCGGGGAAAATGCCAACAGTACCCGATGAGGCAATCGCGACTCCGTTTCGGCTACGTCGGTACGTAAACGCAAATGCCAGCCCATGCTTAACGCCTGCTGCGTGAAGATGTTGCCAGTCTGTTCCGGCAGCACCACGCAGAAAAATCCCTCTTCCGTAATACAGTCAGCCGCAGTGGTAAGTAACGCTTCGTGATCGAGCGTGGTGGTATAACGCGCCTGCTCTCGCTGCGGCGTTGCGCATTCCACCCCTTGTTCATAATAAGGCGGGTTACTGATGATAAGATCAAAGCGCGCGGTCTGGCGCGGCACCCACTGCCGGACATCTTCCGTATGCACCGTTATCCGCTGCGGCCACGGTGAGTGGGCGATATTCTCCTGCGCCTGCGTCGCCGCTTCGCTGTCCAGTTCAACGGCATCAATGGTGACGCTTTCGTCGGTACGCTGCGCCAACATCAGCGCCAGCAGACCGCTGCCGGTACCAATATCGAGGATCCGCGTTACGCCTGCGACTGGTGCCCATGCTCCCAATAAAATACCATCAGTACCGACTTTCATCGCGCAGCGATCGTGCGCCACAAAAAACTGCTTAAAGGTAAATCCATTACGACGAAGTGTGGATGTAGACTGGGACATGAAAGAACAACCTTCCTGGAAAAACGGCAATAGCGTAGGGTGAAAACAATACCTGAGAAGCGATATCCATACAAACAGATGAAGATTGCAGCCGTAACGTCTATAATCAGCGCCCCACACAGAGGTAGAACATGACTGTAACGACTTTTTCCGAACTTGAACTCGATGAAAGCCTGCTGGATGCCCTCCAGGATAAAGGTTTTACTCGCCCGACCGCCATTCAGGCTGCCGCCATTCCGCCTGCGCTCGATGGGCGTGATGTACTCGGTTCTGCGCCGACAGGCACCGGTAAAACGGCGGCATACCTGCTGCCAGCGTTGCAGCACCTGCTCGACTTCCCGCGTAAAAAATCCGGTCCGCCGCGTATTCTGATCCTTACGCCGACCCGCGAACTGGCGATGCAGGTTGCCGATCACGCCCGTGAACTGGCGAAACACACCCATCTGGATATTGCGACAATCACCGGCGGCGTGGCTTATATGAACCATGCCGAGGTGTTCAGCGAGAACCAGGATATTGTGGTCGCCACCACGGGTCGCCTGCTGCAATATATTAAAGAAGAAAACTTTGACTGCCGCGCGGTTGAAACGCTGATTCTTGATGAAGCCGACCGTATGCTGGACATGGGCTTCGCCCAGGATATCGAGCATATCGCAGGTGAAACCCGCTGGCGCAAACAGACCATGCTGTTCTCCGCTACGCTGGAAGGCGGCGCGATTAACGATTTTGCTGAACGTCTGCTGGAAGATCCGGTCGAGGTCTCAGCGACCCCGTCTACCCGCGAACGCAAAAAGATTCATCAATGGTACTACCGTGCCGATGACATTCAGCACAAAACCGCTTTGCTGGTACACCTGTTAAAACAACCTGAAGCCACCCGTTCTATCGTCTTCGTGCGTAAACGTGAGCGTGTACATGAGCTGGCAGGCTGGCTGCGCGAAGCAGGCATCAATAACTGCTATCTCGAAGGCGAGATGGTACAGGGTAAGCGTAACGAAGCGATCAAACGTCTGACCGATGGCCGCGTGAACGTGCTGATCGCAACCGACGTCGCCGCTCGCGGGATTGATATCCCTGATGTAAGCCATGTTTTTAACTTCGATATGCCACGCAGCAGCGATACCTATCTGCACCGTATCGGCCGTACCGGACGTGCAGGGCGTAAAGGAACAGCGATTTCCCTGGTAGAAGCGCATGACCATCTGCTGCTGGGAAAAGTGGGTCGCTATATTGAAGAGACGCTGAAAGCGCGCGTCATTGATGAATTGCGTCCAACCACTCGTGCGCCAAGCGAAAAACTGACCGGCAAGCCATCCAAGAAAGTGCTGGCTAAACGTGCTGAGAAGAAAAAACAAGAAAAAGAGAAGCCGCGCGTGAAGAAACGTCACCGTGATACCAAAAACATTGGTAAACGCCGCAAGCCTGCTGGTACGGGTACGGACGCGCAGAAGCAGTCCAACGAAGAGTAAAAAAAACGCCGGGGCTAACCCGGCGTTTTTATGTTATCAGTCAGCCTTACAGGCTTTCAGTAAAGGTACGAGCGATAACGTCGCGCTGCTGTTCCGGCGTCAGGGAGTTAAAACGCACGGCATAGCCAGAAACACGGATGGTCAGCTGCGGATATTTTTCCGGGTGCTTAACGGCATCTTCCAGCGTTTCGCGACGCAGAACGTTAACGTTCAGGTGCTGACCGCCTTCAACGCGAACTTCCGGTTTTACTTCCATCGGAATTTCACGGTATTCGATTTCACCCAGTTTGTTCACTGCAACCACTTCATCTTCGGCAAAACCGGCTTTCGCTGCGATGCAACGTGCTTCGCCTTTTTCGCTGTCCAGCAACCAGAAAGAATTCAGCAGGTCGTCGTTAGCGGCTTTAGTAATCTGGATACCTGTAATCATGTGATGCCTCCCCGGCAAAAGTGTTTGATTATGATCGGCCTGTTCGCGGCCAATTGGTAAAACCATTGTTGCTTGAGTGTATATATACCCCTCACACACCCTTGATTCTTTGATTTAAATCAACAAAAACCACACCACAAAGAGGGTGTTGCATGGAATTTATTGTTTTACATCAACTTACACCATATCCACACATAAACTTTTTACATAAATTTTCAACTATCTTTAAGGGGTAGCCGGGTTTGTGACGCACGCGATTTTGCACCATAGAAAGAAGCAGTTAAGCTATGCAGATTGAAAAATTCGCAGGAGAGCGAGATGGCCACCGATTTAACCTGGCACGATGTGCTGGCAGATGAGAAGCAGCAGCCCTATTTTGTTAACACACTCCATACCGTTGCGGGCGAACGTCAGTCAGGAATGACAGTCTATCCTCCACAGAAGGATGTATTTAACGCGTTTCGCTTCACTGAACTCGGTGATGTCAAAGTGGTGATTCTGGGGCAAGACCCTTATCACGGCCCTGGGCAGGCGCATGGTCTGGCGTTTTCTGTTCGTCCGGGTATTGCCACACCGCCTTCTCTGCTGAACATGTATAAAGAACTGGAAACGTCCATACCGGGCTTTACCCGCCCGGCTCATGGGTATCTGGAGAGCTGGGCGCGTCAGGGGGTATTGTTATTAAATACCGTGCTGACCGTCCGCGCAGGCCAGGCGCATTCTCACGCCAGTCTGGGATGGGAAACCTTTACAGACAAAGTGATCAGCCTTGTTAACGAACATCGTGAAGGGGTCGTCTTTTTACTCTGGGGTTCACACGCACAAAAGAAAGGGGCGATTATCGATCGCCAGCGCCATTACGTGTTGAGAGCGCCGCATCCATCGCCGTTGTCGGCACATCGGGGATTCTTTGGCTGTAACCATTTTGTATTGGCGAATCAGTGGCTGGAGCAGCACGGCGAGAAGCCGATTGACTGGATGCCGGTATTACCGGCAGAGAGCGAATAAGTTTTTGCTTTGCGCCGGGTGGCGGCTTCGCCTTACCCGGCCTACGAATCATTACCGCAGGCCCGGATAAGCGCAGCGCCATCAGGCGTTTACGCCGAGTACCCGGCCTACGAATCATTGCCGTAGGCCTGATAAGCGCAGCGCCATCAGGCACTTACACCTGATTATGCTTTATTCTGACGCCACCATTCGCCCAGCAATACGCCGGTTGCGACAGAGACGTTGAGGTTTTCAACATTTCCGGTGCCATCAATTTTCACGCACAGATCGCCAGGTTCACGCGCGGCTTCCGGCAGGGACTCCAGCTCACGCCCTAACACCAGCACCATTTTCGCTGGCAGCGCCGTACTAAACAACGGCTTGCCCTGATCGCTGGATGTGGTGACGATCGTATAACCCGCCTGACGGAAATCATCCAGCACATCCACAATGCTGTCGCCCGTGATCGGCTGAACATGCTCCGCGCCGCCTTCCGCCGTACGGATCGCCGCACCGGATTCAAGAAGCGCCGCGTCCTGTACCACCACACCTTTTACGCCAAAGTGCGCACAGCTACGCATCATGCCGCCAAGGTTGTGCGGGTTAGCCACATCTTCCAGCGCCAGCACGCAATCCTGCGCGTCCGCCTGGCTTACCCACTGCTTAACGGTCGTACCGTTACGCTTTTTAATCAGGAAACAAACGCCGCCGTGGTGCTCAGTTCCAGAGGCTTTCGCCAGTTCAGCTTCATCCACAACGTGGTACGCTTTGCGGTTAGCCGCCATCCAGCGTAACGCTTCTTTAAAGCGAGGGGTCACGCTCTGAATGAACCATGCGCGAACAATCGCATCCGGGCGACTCTGGAACAAGGCCTGACAGGCATTTTCGCCGTAGACACGGGTCTCTTCCGCACGCTGACGACGTAAAACTTCAGGATCGATAAAACTTTTACCGCTGATTCCACCGTGATCGGCTTTCTCAGGCGTGTCATCGCCTGGCGCACGGGAAACGGTACGCCACGGTGAGTCTTCACGCTTACGATCGCGAATCTGACCGCTTCTTTCATCACGAGCATCGCGGGCGGGGCGACGGCCACCGTCAGTACGAGACTTTCCTGGACGACCTCCCCCTTTCCCGGTACGCGGGTTATGGGTGCGTTTATCAGAGTCATCATCACTGCGGACATACATCACTTTGACCTTGCCGCTTTTGTTCTTTAATTCATCGTTCATGCTTTTCTCCACCAGCGCTGCGCGAAGCGCGAAGATTACCCGATGTGCACCCGGTTAGCCATTATTTCATTTAAAAGCTAATGACTATTGTACTCATTGAATAAAACACATTGTTGTTTAAAACACTCTCATCGATAATATGTAACATATTGGAAACATATCGGCGTGATTGCCGGAAAAGTCTACCCTACTCATCCAGAGGTTAGTTATGAATACCGTTTGTACCAGTTGCCAGGCAATCAACCGCATTCCCGATGATCGTATTCAGGATGCGGCAAAATGTGGACGCTGTGGTCACGACCTGTTCGATGGAGAGGTGATTAATGCGACCGGTGAAACGCTGGATAAGCTGCTGAAAGACGATCTCCCTGTGGTGGTCGATTTCTGGGCGCCGTGGTGCGGCCCATGCCGTAACTTTGCCCCGATTTTTGAAGATGTCGCGGAAGAGCGCAGCGGTAAGGTGCGTTTTGTGAAAGTTAACACAGAAGCGGAACGTGAACTCAGCGCCCGTTTCGGTATCCGCAGCATCCCGACCATCATGATCTTTAAGAACGGCGAAGTCATCGACATGTTAAATGGCGCAGTTCCTAAAGCACCATTTGACAGCTGGCTGAACGAATCGCTGTAATCTCCACGGGGCACATCTTGTGCCCCGTTTTCACCTCTGCGACAATAGCGTTTTTCACTGTATTCTTCCATGACTGATAACGCTGTTCTCCAGTTACGCGCCGAACGCCTCGCACGCGCCACGCGTCCTTTTCTTGCCAGAGGAAACCGCATTCGTCGCTGTCAGCGCTGTCTGCTCCCGTTGAAACTCTGCCTGTGTGATACCCTCTCACCTTCTCAGGCGACAAGCCGTTTTTGTCTGGTGATGTTTGATACCGAGCCAATGAAACCCAGCAATACGGGGCGTCTGATTGCCGATATTCTGCCGGAAACAACGGCCTTTCAATGGTCACGTACCGAACCGCCGCAGGCGCTGCTCGATCTGGTTAACAACCCGAATTATCAGCCGATGGTCGTATTCCCCGCCTCCTATGCCGGGGAAGAACGCGAGGTCATTTTCACGCCACCAGCCGGAAAACCGCCGCTGTTTATCATGCTCGACGGCACCTGGCCGGAAGCGCGCAAAATGTTCCGTAAAAGCCCTTATCTCGATAACCTGCCGGTTATTTCCGTTGATTTATCGCGTCTTTCCGCCTATCACCTGCGAGAAATTCATGCCGAAGGGCAGTATTGCACTGCCGAAGTGGCAATAGCGTTGCTGGATCTGGCGGGCGACACGGCTGCGGCAACCCATTTAGGCGATCACTTCTCACGCTTTAAAACGCGCTATCTGGCAGGAAAAACGCAACATCAGGGAAGCGTCACAACAGAAACAGCAGAAAGCGTTTAAAATCATTCGGTCACTTCTGCGTAAGGGAGACCGGCATGAGTCAGAGAGGACTGGAAGCACTACTGCGACCAAAATCGATAGCGGTGCTAGGGGCGTCGATGAAGCCCAATCGCGCAGGTTACCTGATGATGCGTAACCTGCTGGCAGGAGGCTTTAATGGCCCGGTATTACCTGTAACGCCCGCATGGAAAGCCGTCTTAGGCGTCCTGGCCTGGCCCGACGTCGCCAGTTTGCCTTTTACACCGGATCTCGCCGTTCTGTGCACCAACGCCAGCCGTAATATCGCGTTGCTGGAGGCGCTGGGGGAAAAAGGCTGTAAAACCTGCATTATTTTGTCGGCGCCCGCAGCGCAGCACGCTGAACTTCTGGCATGTGCCCAACGCTATAAAATGCGACTACTCGGCCCAAACAGCCTGGGTTTACTCGCCCCCTGGCAAGGGCTTAACGCCAGTTTCTCTCCGGTTCCGATCAAACGTGGAAAACTCGCGTTTATTTCGCAATCCGCCGCCGTCTCCAATACGATTCTCGACTGGGCGCAACAACGGGAGATGGGCTTTTCTTATTTTATCGCGCTTGGCGACAGTCTGGACATTGATGTTGATGAACTGCTGGATTATCTGGCGCGCGACAGTAAAACCAGCGCCATTTTGCTCTATCTCGAACATCTGAGCGACGCGCGACGCTTTGTCTCCGCCGCCCGTAGCGCATCGCGAAATAAACCCATTCTGGTGATTAAAAGCGGTCGCAGCCCGGCGGCGCAACGTTTGTTAAATACCAGTGTCGGCATGGACCCGGCATGGGATGCCGCCATCCAGCGTGCGGGGCTTTTACGCGTGCAGGATACTCACGAACTCTTCTCGGCGGTCGAAACGCTGAGCCATATGCGGCCATTACGTGGCGACAGGTTGATGATCATCAGCAATGGCGCTGCGCCCGCCGCGCTGGCGCTGGATGAGCTGTGGTCGCGCAACGGCAAGCTCGCCACCCTGAGCGAAGAGACCCGACTTAAGCTAAGCGAAGCACTACCTGCTCACGTCGATATCGCCAACCCGCTGGATTTGCGTGATGATGCCAGCTGTGAACACTACGTCAAAACGCTGAATATCTTACTCGCCAGCCAGGATTTTGATGCGCTGATGGTGATCCACTCACCCAGCGCCGCCGCACCAGGTACCGAGAGCGCACACGCGCTCATTGAAGCGGTAAAACATCATCCCAGAGGGAAATTCGTCACCTTACTCACCAACTGGTGCGGCGAGTTTTCCTCTCAGGAAGCCCGCAAAATGTTCAGTGAAGCGGGATTACCTACCTATCGAACACCGGAAGGCACCATCACTGCCTTTATGCACATGGTGGAATACCGGCGTAACCAGAAGCAATTACGGGAAACCCCGGTGTTGCCGGGCAACCTGACCTCAGACACGGCTCAAGCGCATAACCTGTTACAGCAGGCGATTGCAGAGGGTGCAACGTCGCTGGATACCCATGAAGTTCAGCCCATCCTGCAGGCGTATGGGTTACACACGCTTCCCACCTGGATTGCTGGCGACAGCGCGGAAGCAGTGCATATCGCCGAGCAAATTGGCTACCCGGTAGCGTTAAAACTGCGTTCGCCGGATATTCCGCATAAATCGGAAGTTCAGGGGGTAATGCTCTATCTGCGCACGGCAACGGAAGTTCAGCAAGCCGCGAATGCCATTTTCGATCGTGTAAAAATGGCCTGGCCTCAGGCGCGCATTCACGGTCTGTTAGTCCAGAGTATGGCGAACCGTGCCGGCGCGCAGGAACTTCGCGTCGTCGTCGAACACGACCCGGTCTTTGGGCCGCTGATTATGCTTGGCGAAGGCGGCGTAGAGTGGCGACCCGAAGAGCAGGCCGTCGTCGCGCTGCCGCCGTTAAACATGAATCTGGCGCGCTATTTGGTTATTCAGGGAATCAAAAGTAAAAAAATTCGTGGCCGGAGCGCGCTACGCCCGCTGGATATCACAGGGTTAAGCCAGCTGCTGGTACAGGTCTCGAACCTGATTGTCGATTGCCCGGAAATTCAGCGTCTGGATATCCATCCCCTGCTGGCTTCTGCTGGCGAGTTTACCGCGCTGGACGTCACGCTGGATATCGCCCCTTATGATGGCGACAACGAGAGCCGACTCGCTATTCGCCCCTATCCGCAGCAGCTTGAAGAGTGGGTTGAGATGAAAAATGGCGAACGTTGCCTGTTTCGCCCTATCCTGCCGGAAGATGAGCCTTATCTACAGCAGTTCATTTCTCAGGTAACAAAAGAGGATTTGTATTACCGTTATTTTAGCGAGATCAATGAATTTACTCATGAAGATTTAGCCAACATGACGCAGATCGACTACGATCGGGAAATGGCATTTGTTGCCGTGCGCCGTATTGATCAAACTGAAGAAATCCTCGGGGTAACGCGCGCTATCTCCGACCCGGATAACATTGATGCGGAATTTGCCGTGCTGGTTCGCTCAGATCTCAAAGGGTTAGGATTAGGCCGGCGATTAATGGAAAAATTGATTGCTTATACCCGAGATCACGGACTGAGACGCCTGAATGGCATTACGATGCCAAACAATCGCGGCATGGTGGCACTGGCCCGAAAGCTCGGGTTTGATGTTGATATCCAGCTCGAAGAGGGGATTGTTGGGCTGACGCTGAATCTGGCCCAATACGAGGAATCGTGAGTAAGGTACTGGAAATGTTGACCACTTTAACGGGTACTGGTGTTATCATTGCTCGCTTATGTCGTCTGCATAGCACAGAGGACCCTTCAATGAACAGAGAAGAAATGCACTGTGATGTTGTCAAAATTTAAGCGTAATAAACATCAACAACACCTTGCCCAACTACCTAAGATCTCTCAGCCAGTTGATGATGTAGATTTCTTTTATGCTCCCGCTAATTTCAGGGAGACTCTGCTGGAGAAGATAGCCAGCGCGACGCAGCGTATTTGCATTATTGCCCTGTATCTTGAACAGGATGACGGCGGCAAGGGCATACTCGACGCGCTCTATGAGGCTAAACGGCAGCGTCCTGAGCTGGATGTTCGGGTACTTGTCGACTGGCATCGCGCTCAGCGTGGACGTATTGGCGCAGCCGCGTCCAATACTAACGCTGACTGGTATTGCCGAATGGCGCAAGAAAACCCAGGCATCGATATTCCTGTCTACGGCGTGCCGATTAACACGCGTGAAGCGCTTGGCGTACTGCATTTTAAAGGCTTTATCATTGATGATAGCGTCCTTTACAGCGGCGCCAGCCTGAACGACGTCTATCTGCATCAGCATGATAAATATCGTTATGATCGTTACCAGTTGATTCGTAATGCAAAGATGGCCGACATCATGTATGAGTGGGTCACGCAGAATCTGCTTAACGGTCGCGGCGTAAATCGCCTGGACAGTGCCCAGCGTCCGAAAAGCCCGGAGATTAAAAACGACATTCGTTTGTATCGCCAGGAATTGCGCGATGCGTCATACCATTTCCAGGGCGATGCCGACAACGAGCAACTTTCCGTTACGCCACTGGTTGGGCTGGGAAAATCGAGCCTGCTGAACAAGACCATTTTCCATCTTATGCCCTGTGCAGAGCATAAGCTCACAATTTGCACACCTTATTTCAACTTGCCTGCGCTGTTGGTTCGTAACATCATCCAACTGCTGCGCGAAGGGAAAAAGGTTGAGATTATCGTGGGTGATAAAACCGCCAACGACTTTTATATCCCTGAGGATGAACCGTTTAAAATCATCGGCGCGCTTCCCTATCTCTACGAGATTAACCTGCGTCGCTTCCTCAGCCGCTTGCAGTATTACGTCAATACCGATCAGCTCGTAGTGCGTTTGTGGAAAGATGACGACAATACTTATCACCTGAAAGGAATGTGGGTTGATGATAAGTGGATGCTGCTCACCGGGAACAACCTTAACCCGCGAGCATGGCGTCTGGATCTGGAAAACGCAATTCTGATTCACGATCCAAAACAGGAACTTGCTCCCCAGAGAGAGAAAGAGCTGGAGCTTATCCGCACTCACACCACGGTTGTTAAGCATTACCGCGATCTACAAAGCATCGCTGACTATCCGGTTAAAGTCCGTAAACTCATCCGCAGACTCCGTCGTATTCGAATCGACAGATTAATCAGCCGTATTCTGTAAATCAAAAAGCCCCGTCCCTGCGACGGGGTTTTTCCTGTGAGGGTCACGGTGCGTTTCCTTATACTTTTTGGCATGTTGTTGCTCTCAGGCTGTAGCCATATGTCCAATGACAACTGGAGCGGGCAGGATAAAGCGCAACACTTCATTGCATCAGCCATGCTTTCCGCCGCCGGGAATGAGTATGCCCGGCATCAGGGAATGAGCCACGATCGCAGTGCAACCGTTGGGCTGCTGTTCTCCATTAGTCTCGGTGCGTCAAAAGAGATGTGGGACAGCCGCCCCGGAGGGAGCGGCTGGAGCTGGAAAGATTTCGCCTGGGATGTCGCAGGCGCAACCACGGGTTACGCCGTCTGGCAAATGGCGCGGAACTAGAGACGTAACCCTTTTCCCTTGCGGTGCAGCATCAGCGACACCAGAAATGCCACGATAGCCATAATGGTCACATACCAGAAGAATGATGTCTCCATACCAACGGACTTCAGAGACAGCGCAACATATTCCGCAGAGCCGCCGAACAGCGCATTCGCCACCGCATAAGAAAGCCCTACCCCCAATGCCCGCACCTGGGCAGGAAACATTTCTGCCTTCAGGATCCCACTGATTGAGGTGTAGAAACTCACGATCAACAGGGCGCACATCACCAACCCAAAGGCTGCGTAAGGTGACGTGACATTCTGTAATGCTGACAGAATAGGTACGGTGAATAGCGCAGCCAGAGCGCCAAAGCAGAGCATTGATGTCCGTCGGCCGATTTTATCTGAGAGAGCGCCAAACAGGGGTTGAATTAGCATGTAGACAAACAGCGCCGCCGTCATGATTCCGCTGGCGACATTGGCATGCATACCGGCGGTATTCACCAGATACTTCTGCATATAGGTTGTGAAGGTATAGAAACACAGCGAACCCGCAGCGGTAAATCCCAGTACCATAATAAACGCTTTACGGTTACGCCATAGTCCTTTGAGCGATCCAGCCTCTTTCAGCGCGCGGGTTTCTTGTTTTGAGGTTTCATCCAACTGTCGACGCAACCAAAGCGCGACAACGGCCAGTACGGCGCCCAATGCAAAAGGAATACGCCATCCCCATTCTCTGAGGGAAGATTCCTCCAGCGTTTGCTGCAAGATAACCACAACCAGCAGTGCCAGTAACTGACCACCGATCAGAGTGACATACTGGAACGATGCGTAAAAACCTTTGCGGCCTTCAACAGCTACCTCACTCATATAGGTCGCACTGGTTCCGTATTCTCCTCCAACAGACAGCCCCTGAAACAGACGAGCCAACAGCAGAAGAGCCGGAGCCCAGGTGCCGATCGTGGCATACCCCGGCAGGCAGGCAATGACTAACGAGCCCATACACATCATGCAAACAGAGAGAAGCATTGATTTCTTACGACCATGCTTATCGGCAATCCGACCAAAAAGCCAGCCGCCAATGGGACGCATCAGGAAGCCTGCGGCGAAAACTCCGGCGGTCTGTAAAAGCTGAGTGGTGGTATTTCCCGAAGGAAAAAAGATGTGCGCAAAGTAGAGAGAGCAGAAGGAATAGACATAGAAATCAAACCACTCGACCAGATTCCCTGATGATGCCCCCACAATTGCCCATACGCGACGACGGGTGTCACTGCTTGCCAGCGACCCGTTTACAGTTACACTGCTTTCAGTCATTAGAAATATACTCCCGCCAAAGATCCACCCGAGCTCGTCGGTGCTTTTCACTGTCTTTTTTAGTGAATGAAATGTTATATAATTGTTATTATTTATTTTGTGACAGAGATCGATATTTTAGTTAGCAGGAAAACGATTTAGGAGTATACGGAGGGAATAGTCATCCGGCAGAACAGCGCATATATGCCGGGCGCATGAACGCAAAAAGGCCATCCCTCAGGATGGCCTCTTCACTTAATTAATGCCTGGCAGTTCCCTACTCTCGC
>NZ_JAOWFR010000027.1:0-245918 GCF_030333565.1 Citrobacter sp. CK185
GGCGGAATTGGTAGACGCGCTAGCTTCAGGTGTTAGTGTCCTTACGGACGTGGGGGTTCAAGTCCCCCCCCTCGCACCAATTATCTTATTTCCCTTCTCTGCTTTACGTCTTGTTTGTTCATCCCTGATTCAAATTCATCATAACCAGCACCATGCCGCTGATCAGCGCGACGCATGACGGCAGCAGGACGAAATGCCGTAAGCGTTTGTGATACAGCATCAACGAAGTCAGTAGTAATCCTAATACAATCAGTACCTTCCATGCGTCAATGGAGAGGCCGGCAAACGCCAGTCCGGTAATAAAAATACCCGGCAACAATATCCCCCATCCACTGCCCAGTGTACGCTGCAACATGGCTTTACCTCTGATACCGATAATGATAACCAATAGCATATGATAAAATTTCTCATTTGTCAGCAGTTCGTCACACTTCCTTGCATGAGATTGTCTTAACAATTGATGACATGAATTCAGCAAGGTGATAGATTGGGCAGTGGTTAACTTACAAACAATAAAAACGTTTATTTATGCGGGCTTTTTCCCGCACGTTATTTTTCATTTTGGCCCCAACCAGCGTAATTCATAGATAAATAACGACATTCAGATATGACAGCTCAATCCTGGCGCGCGCTACGCACCAAAAAATATCAATTCTCTTTACGCCTTTTTCTGTTTCTCAATGCGGTGTCCGGGCTGTTTACGCTTGTCTTTCCTCTTTATGAGGTCAGGGCTGTCTCAGTCCCGGCAATACTGCTCTTTGTTGCAAGTACGTTACTTCTGATATGGCACGGAAAATATACGCATAAAAAGATTAATATCCCCTTTATTTCTGTTATATCAGGCATATTGTGGGCCTGGCATATCACACTGAAATATAATGCTATGAACCATAGCGATTATACTTTTCTACTCATCGCCCTTCTCTGCGTGTTATTTATTGGCTCCATCGCCTTTGCTAATAATATCATTGCGTTTACGTTCCATTCATTGCCTTCAGTTCTGGCCTGCCTGTGGCTTAATGGCAGCGAACACGGCATACGGATTATTTATCTCATGGCGCTCCCGATGGCGGGCATTGCCATCCAGCATGTTATTCAAAAACGCTATGACGATTTCGCTCAACAACTGATGTACAAACTGCTGGAAGAGAGAGAAACGCTGAACGGGCTGAGTATGCTCGATCCTTTGACTGGCCTGTATAATCGCCGCGGCCTGCAAAATAAGCTGAATACGCTCCTTGCTCTGGAAACGCACGAAGAACACTACGTATTGCTGCTGGATATCGATCACTTCAAAGCTTATAACGATCACTATGGGCACATGATGGGCGACCAGGCTCTCATTCGCGTTTCAGCCGCGATTCGTGACGCTGTCCGTTCCCGGGATATTGTCACCCGTTTTGGCGGCGAAGAGTTTATGGTCCTGCTGACCGCGACCGATCCACAGGAGGCGCGCACGACCGCCGAACGTATTCGCCAGAAGGTCTACGATCTCAAAATCCCACATATGTTTAATGTCAGCGTGGCGACCAATGTCACCATCAGCGTTGGCATCGCGCCGCTACTGGGTCAGGACATGGAGGCTGCAATCGTCAAGGCAGATAAAGCGCTGTATGAAGCCAAAAACCTGGGGCGCAACAACATTCTTGCGAGTGACGAACTGCGTACGGTCTGACACAGGGCGATATCATCGTGCTACCGCGCACAGCGTCACGACAAAGCGCTTGCCATCGACTATCGCTATCATTAGGATTAGCAATCATTATCATTTAGATTACTATCCTTATATACAGCGCTATGCCTTACCGTTCCGCACCGATCATTGAAGATATCACCTGGCGAGCCCATCTCCAGCCTGAGATGCCCTCGCTGGCTGAAGCCGTGCGTGAAACGATAACCCGGACACGCGAACATCTGCTTGATTTTATTCGGCTGGACGAACCGCACCCAACGGGCGCCATGACACTGGCGCAGTGGGCTCGACCGGGTACGATGCGCTCCCTGCTGGCTATCTATTCCGACCATATTTATCGTCATCAACCGACGCAACCACGCGAAAATAAGCCGCTCATTTCGCTTTGGGCGCAATGGTATATCGGTCTGATGGTACCGCCTCTGATGCTTGCCCTGCTCACCCAGGAAAGGGCCATTGACGTTTCGCCCGAGCACATGCACGTTGAGTTCCACGAAACCGGACGCGCAGCCTGTTTTTGGGTTGATGTGCATCAGGACGAGCGGGCAACCGCGCATTCTCCTCAACAGAGAATGGAAACGCTGATCGTCTCTGCGCTGATGCCGGTCGTTCAGGCGCTGGAATCAACCGGCGATATTAACGGTAAGCTTATCTGGAGTAACACCGGGTATCTGATCAACTGGTATCTGACCGAAATGAAACCGCTACTTGGCGAAGCATTGCTGGCAACGCTGCGCCAGAGCTGCTTCTTCGAAAAGCAACTTTCCAGCGGCCAGGATAACCCGCTGTGGCGTACCGTCGTCCCTCGCGAAGGTCTGCTGGTGCGCCGAACCTGCTGTCAACGCTACCGGTTGCCAGACGTTCAGCAATGCGGTGACTGTACGCTGAAATAAACAAGGCGCCGCAGCGCCTTGTTCAACACGTCAGGCCATCTGCTGGCTCTCCTCTTCTGCACGCCCGGCTTCTTCTGCCTCTTGCGCCAGAAGCTGCTTCTCATAAACCTTAAAGAACGGGAAGTATATGATGGCGGACACCAGCGCCAGTATGACCACCAGGATCGCCGCACGATAGTCCCAGCCCAGTGCCCACGCAGCGCCAACCGGTGCGGGCGCAGTCCACGGCACCACGGAAATCACCCGCCCAATCAGATCCAGTTTCATCGCCGCCCACGCCAGCACGGCGTTCACCATTGGCGCCAGCAGGAACGGGATAAAGAACACCGGGTTCATCACAATCGGCGTCCCGAAAATAACCGGTTCGTTGATATTAAAGATACTCGGCACGACGCTTAAGCGGCCAATAGAGCGCAAATGTACGGAACGGCTGCGTAAATAACAAATCACCAGCCCCATCGTGGCGCCAGAACCGCCAATGACGATGAAGAAAGTCCAGAAGGCTTCCATGAAAATGTGCGGCAACGGCGCCCCCTGCGCCAACGCGGTCTGGTTCATACCGAGATTGGTCAGCCAGAACATTTGCAGCATCCCGGAGACAATCGCTGCTCCGTGAATCCCCGCAAACCACAGCAGATGCCCAATCAGCACCGCCAGCAAAATAGCGGGCAATGAATCCGCAGCGGAAACCAGCGGTTTAAAGATCGCCATGATCGCCTGTGGGATCAGCATATCGAACTGCGACTGGATCGCCAGGCTCAGCGGATACAAGGTCAGAACCACCACCAGCACCGGAATCAGCAGATCAAAGGAGTTCTTGATCATCGGCGGCACCTGGTCGGGCAGGCGAATGCCAATGTTATGCGCCTTCAGGAAGCGCATCATTTCAACACAGTAAATCGCCACCAGAATCGCGGTAAAAATCCCCGTTCCGCCCAGGCTGTCAACCGGCATAGTGCCGTTTGTTTTTGGCGCGGCAACCAGCAAGAAGGCCATGATCGAGAGCATGGCGCACATAAACGGATCTAACTGATGCGATTTAACATAGTGTTTGCCCAGGTTATAGGCAATGGCCGCACAGATATAGATGGACATGATCCCCATCGTCATATCAAACGGCGTCAAAATCTGGCTTTCAAACTGTTTCGCCAGCGCCAGCCAGCCACGGGCAAATCCCCAGGTGGTGTCCGGTGAGAAAGGAGGATAGGCGAAAACCAGCAGGAAGGAGCCGACAATCATAAACGGCATTGCCGAAATGAAACCATCACGAATAGCCATAACATGACGTTGTGAGGAAATACGTCCGGCAACGGGACTCACGTAGTTTTCGACAAACCGAAAAATCACATTAAACACAGCATGGTTGGTAGACATAGCGTTCTCCTGTCAGTCAAAACAACATAGACGTGCTGGCAGCAGCACCGCCGTGTAAGGGTCCATTACTACTTTTCGCGACCGCGCCGGGGAGAACACCAGCGATACAGCAGAGAGAATGAAGTTTCATAAATGGCTCTTATTATGTGATACAGAGGAAGTGACAGGTTCAGTATTAATCCCCGCCCGCCGGACTGCAACCGGTTACTGTAACCGGTTTCCGTGAATGTGAAGACGATCGAAAAATCGCTCATGCTGCTGGTTTATTACATAAATTATTTACAGTGCCGCTTTCCTTATGACAAATTACGCCACGCGGTTTTCTGAAAAACAGGACTGCTAATACAGCGTCAGGAGAAAAGAATGAGTCTGCAATCGGTACGGCAGTTTCTGGCCGAACGTGCCCCGGATATTGAAATCATCGAATTAAATCAGAGTACGGCGACGGTGGAACTGGCAGCGAAAGCGCATAATGTCGCGCCAGGACAGATAGCGAAAACGCTTTCGCTTAAGGTGAAAGACGACATTATTCTGGTTGTCGCCAAAGGCGATGCCCGTCTGGACAATAAGAAACTCAAGAGCACGTTTGGCGCGAAAGCGCGAATGCTCAGCAGCGATGAAGTCGTGATCGCCACAGGGCACCCGGTCGGCGGTGTCTGCCCTTTCGGGCTGGAAACGCCTCTGCCCGTCTATTGCGACGTCTCATTAAAACATTATGCTGAAGTCTTACCAGCAGCAGGGGCAACGCACAGTGCAGTCCGAATTTCCCCCGACAGAATGGCAGAACTCACTTCAGCAACCTGGATTGATGTGTGCCAGTGATGCTATTTGTGCCCGGGCGATAAACCCGGCACAAGCAACCTGTAAATACAGAGCGACTACAGAATTACGCGGATAAGCGACCCGGCTTTTCGGCGCGCAGAGACAGCAGGATATCCGCCGCATCAAGCAATCCGGCATCTGAGCTGACGCCCAGTTTAGACATCACATTAAATTTATGGGCGCGAATCGTCTTGATATTGCGTTCCAGCTGGACGGCTATCTGTGGCATCGAATAACCATTCGACATAAAACGCAGAATTTCACGCTCAGTGGGGCTTATCATTCGACTCTGATTGAGATACCAGAGGTTCAGAGTGTGTTCCGTCACCTCTCGCTTACTGTTCAATAATAAAAAGAGCTTTTCCTGCAAACTGGCCAGTGACGACGCTTTACTTAAGACCCCATCTAACGGCGAAGGCGACAGCGAATCAATTAACCGGGCTTCCGCATCATCATCCGCGATGACCAGTCGGCGCACACGAGGAAAATTCACAGCCAGTTCCGCCAGATAAGCCAGCCCCATCCGGCGATCTTCCCGCATCGCAGAAAGTGAAAAAATAACGACGGAAAAGGGAGTACTTAACATCGCTTTCTGGAAAGCAGATTGAGTTGGAAAAATATGAAGTTTATATTGGCAATCAGGAAACGCGTCAAATAAACTTTTCATTCCAATACTGCTCATTACGCACTTCTCTATGAGTGCGACATTTCCCTTGGCAATTCTGTTTTCCATTCAGTAGCATCTCCATAAACTGAAGGTAAATTCAATTCTCTTGCTCCCTGAGAACTGTTTATCCAGGCATACATCTCAGCATTGCTGTGTATTGACAGACGCCGCATCGCACTGTTTTTCTGCGCGCTAATCGTTTTATTACTCTTCTTAAGCAACATCGCTATCTGATTAATCCCCCAACCCTTACCCAGAAGCCGTAACACTTTCCGTTCCGACAGCGTAAGAACAACCGGACGATGGCCAAAACTCGAGACGTCTGGCAGAGCGGGAGATAGCAGCGTCTTACTGATCCTGTCCGTATGGGCATTGCCTGCTTCAATCACGTTTACCAGATTCTCAACCGGTTCAACGTCAGACAGCAACGTACTGAAGGGGCTCATCAGAAGCTCAATCGCCTGTGAGTAAAACGCACGGGAAACAAGAAATATCCAGTGAATATCATGGTATTGAGATAATAAAGCGTAAAATTGCTCGCAGACAGCGCGGGGATGTTTACATTCTCCCGTTAAATCCGTAATCACTACATCGGAGCGGCGCAGCTGCATTAATGTCAGTTCTTCTACGGAACGGCAGTACATCAGTTCATAAGCAGGGAAATGGCCCTGCACCACCTCTTTTAACCCCGTCTGTATAACAGGTATTTTACTGATAATAATTATGTTTTTGCGGCATCCTGGCAACATATCTCCTCCATATCCACAGGTCTCCCCTCCTGTTCACTCATTAATAAATAATATAATTAATGAGAAAAACAGACGTGGTAATAGACGAAGTGAATTGTTTATCCTTGGCTTTTATTTGAAATGTTATAGCAATAACGACTCTATACAATGATCCGCATAGTATAAAATCACCAAACTATTATTGCATAATTACCGCTAAAAATAATTGCGGTACAATTAAATTAACTAAATTAGATCATTAGCATTTCTAACATATGCAAGGGGAATTTAATAAACTCACGCTATGTTTCGCATCAGATAGTTATGCTTTCAGGAAGCACAAGAAAAGAATATCGTCTCATTAATTTCAGAGGTTACAGACGATACTTCATTCCCTGTCATTTACGTCCGACGTAAGGCATTCAATATACTGCAATTATGACATTCAGCGACTGATTGTCTGGCATCCTGCCTCTTTTTTCATCACAAAATTGATCTTAGCCAGAGCCAAAAGGGTCGGGCTTCATGATACAAAGAAGACTTTCGTCATTCAGATGGTACGCAACGCGTCTTTTCAGTCAGGGCGAGTCATGCAAACAGAGCAGTCGTTACAGCGAACGGTTACACGGTTATGTATTCAATGCGGGCTTTTTTTACTGCAACACGGCGCGGAGAGCGCGCTGGTTGATGAACTCTCCACCCGCCTGGGGCTGGCGTTAGGGATGGACAGCGTGGAAAGCGCCATCTCCTCCAACGCTATCGTTCTCACCACCATTAAAGATGGGCAGTGTCTGACATCGACACGTAAGAACCAGGATCGCGGCATTAATATGCACGTTGTCACGGAGGTGCAGCATATTGTCATCCTGGCCGAACATAATTTGCTGGATATAAAAGGCGTAGAGAAGCGCTTTAGCCAGCTCAGACCGTTGCGCTACCCGCGATGGCTGGTGTCGCTGATGGTCGGGCTTTCCTGCGCCTGTTTCTGCAAACTGAATAACGGCGGATGGGATGGCGCGGTGATCACCTTTTTCGCCAGCATGGTGGCGATGTATATTCGCCAGATGCTGGCGCACCGGCATTTACACCCACAAATCAACTTTTGCGTCACCGCTTTTGTCGCCACCACCATTTCCGGCCTGTTGCTTCGCTTGCCCACTTTCAGCCATACCCCGACCATCGCCATGGCCGCCAGCGTCTTACTGCTGGTGCCGGGGTTTCCGCTGATTAATTCCGTCGCGGATATGTTTAAGGGCCACATTAATACCGGTCTGGCGCGCTGGGCGATTGCCAGTCTGTTAACGCTGGCGACGTGCGTCGGCGTGGTGATGTCGATGACGCTGTGGGGGCTACGCGGATGGGTGTAATCGATTTTCTTCTGGCGCTGATGCAGGACATGATTCTCTCCGCAATCCCGGCAGTGGGCTTTGCGATGGTGTTCAACGTGCCGCACCGGGCGCTCCCTTGGTGTGCGTTGCTCGGCGCGCTGGGCCACGGCTCACGCATGGTGATGATGACCGCCGGGTTTAATATCGAATGGTCGACATTTATGGCCTCGCTGCTGGTAGGGAGCATCGGCATTCAGTGGTCGCGCTGGTATCTGGCGCACCCCAAAGTCTTTACCGTTGCGGCAGTCATCCCGATGTTTCCGGGGATATCCGCCTATACGGCAATGATATCCGCCGTCAAAATCAGCCACTTTGGCTACAGCGAACCGTTGATGATCACATTGCTGACCAATTTCCTGAAAGCCTCCTCTATTGTCGGCGCGCTTTCCATCGGGCTTTCCGTTCCCGGTCTGTGGCTGTATCGCAAACGCCCACGGGTGTAATTCTTTTCTCCCTGCGCTCAGGCAGGGTGAGGCCGCTTTCCCTCACCCTGCCGATATCTCCCGTCTGTGTGTTACTATAAAAACAGTATTCCTTCTCGGTTGTGGTTCCCTGTTGAGAAACATTATGTCTTCCAGAATTTTGACCCCGGACGTCATCGGTATTGACGCCTTATTACACGATCACAACGCGGTGCTGGCAAAATCGGCAAGCGGCGCGGTGGCGGTCTTCGCCAATAACGCGCCCGCGTTTTATGCCGTGACGCCGGCACGTCTGGCGGAACTGCTGGCACTGGAGGAAAAGTTATCGCACCCGGGAAGCGATGTCACACTGGATGCTCAACTCTACGAAGACTCCCAGGCCGCGCCTGTGGCCGTTCCGCTGGGGAAATTCGCCATGTACGCAGACTGGCAGCCGGATGCTGACTTCCAGCGGCAGGCCGCGCTGTGGGGCGTCGCGCTAAGGGAACCCGTCACCGCCGAAGAGCTGGCCTCGTTTGTGGCTTACTGGCAAGCGGAAGGTAAGATTTTTCACCACATCCAGTGGCAGCAAAAGCTGGCGCGCAGCGTGCAAATCAGCCGGGCCAGTAACGGCGGTATGCCGAAACGTGATGTGAACAACGTCAGCGAACCTGACGACCATATTCCACCTGGTTTTCGAGGGTAACGATGAAAAACGTTGGCGACCTGATGAAACGTCTGCAAAAAATGATGCCAGCAAATGTTGAGCCTGCATTCAAAACGGGCGAAGAACTGCTGGCATGGCAGAAAGAGCAAGGCGAAATGCGTGCGGCAGCGCTGGCGCGTGAAAACCGGGCGATGAAAATGCAGCGCACGTTCAACCGTTCCGGCATCCGTCCGCTGCATCAAAACTGCTCGTTTGATAACTATCGTGTTGAGAACGACGGGCAGATGAACGCGCTGAGCAAAGCGCGGCAGTACGTCGAAGAGTTCGACGGCAACATCGCCAGCTTTATCTTTTCGGGCAAACCCGGCACCGGGAAAAACCATCTCGCGGCGGCAATCTGCAATGAACTGCTGCTGCGCGGAAAATCGGTTTTGATCATTACCGTCGCCGATATTATGTCCGCGATGAAAGGCACCTTTAGCAATCGCGAAACCAGCGAAGAGCAGTTGCTCAACGATCTCAGCAATGTGGATCTGCTGGTGATCGACGAGATCGGCATGCAGACCGAATCCCGCTATGAAAAAGTGATCATCAACCAGATCGTCGATCGCCGCTCATCATCCAAACGCCCTACCGGGATGTTAACCAACAGCAATATGGATGAGATGACCAAACTCCTTGGCGAACGCGTAATGGATCGTATGCGTCTGGGCAACAGCCTATGGGTGATCTTCAACTGGGAAAGCTACCGTAGCCGCGTCACCGGCAAAGAGTATTAAGACCATTCCGACCCAGGCAAGCGCTATACTGCGACGAAAGGTACACACACACGAGTCATAACGATGAAAACCACAAAACGTCTTCTGTGCTGCGCGGTTGCCGCCAGCGCGTTTATCGCCACCAGCGCTTTCGCCGCGTCCTGGCAGGATTCTCTCTCCAGCGCCGCCAGCGAACTGAGCAAACAAAGCAGCTCTTCACAGCAGGGCGGCATGTCGCTGTCTTCTCTGACCAGCCTGCTGAATGGCGGCAATCAGGCATTAAGCGCTGATAACATGAACAACGCGGCAGGTATTTTGCAGTATTGCGCGAAACAGAAACTGACTTCCGTTACCGATGCGGAAAACGTTAAAAACCAGGTGCTGGATAAACTGGGACTTGGCGCCGCCGAACAGAAGCAGGACACCAATTATCTGGATGGCATTCAGGGTCTGCTGAATACCCAAAACGGCGAACAGCTTAGCCTGGATAACATTGGCAGCACGCCGCTGGCGGAAAAAGTGAAAACCAAAGCCTGCGACCTGGTGTTAAAACAGGGGATGAACTTCATTTCCTGATGCGCCAACATGCCGCGTTTCAACCGTTTAGCGTTGAGCGCGGCCTGACCTCTCTCTTTCTACTTCTCTCTGTCTCGCCTTCCCCGCATCACGGGAAGTGACGACGATCAAAAAAGCCAGGTTCTAAACCAATTCTTAATCACTGCACATTTTAATGTCACCATAATTGCAGCAATATGACATCGCCATTACATTGTATGTCCTGAAAAGAGATTACGCCGCCTGCCGAATGCAGGTTTATTGAGGATCATCAGTTGTCTGAGTTACTTTCCATCGCCCTGTTTCTCGCGTCCGTGCTGATTTATGCGTGGAAAGCGGGTCGCAACACCTGGTGGTTTGCCGCCATTTTAGCGGTACTTGGGCTTTTTGTTGTCTTAAATATTACGCTCTATGCCAGTGATTACTTTACCGGTGACGGCATTAACGATGCGGTTCTCTACACGCTGACCAACAGCCTGACGGGTGCCGGCGTCAGCAAATATATTCTGCCCGGCGCCGGCATCGTACTTGCGCTGGCCGCCGTATTTGGCGCGTTAGGCTGGGTTCTGCGCAGGCGTCGCCACCATCCTCACCATTTTGGCTACAGCCTGCTGGCGCTCTTACTGGCGCTGGGATCGGTGGATGCCAGCCCGGCATTTCGCCAGATCTCCGAACTGGTCAAATCCCAGTCGCGCGATGGCGACCCGGACTTCCCGGCTTATTACAAAGAACCGTCGAAAACGATCCCGAATCCGCAGCTCAACCTGGTCTATATCTACGGTGAAAGCCTGGAGCGCACCTATTTTGATAACGATGCCTTCCCGGATCTCACGCCGGAACTCGGCGCGCTGAAAAACGAAGGGCTGGATTTCAGCCACACCATGCAATTGCCGGGCACAGATTACACCATCGCCGGAATGGTCGCCTCGCAGTGCGGCATCCCGCTGTTTGCGCCGTTTGAAGGCAACGCGTCGGCTTCCGTATCCAGCTTCTTCCCGCAGAATATCTGCCTGGGCGATATCCTGAAAAACTCCGGCTATCAGAACTATTTTGTGCAGGGCGCAAATCTGCGTTTCGCCGGAAAAGACGTGTTCCTCAAATCCCACGGCTTCGACCACCTGTATGGTGCGGAAGAGTTAAAAACCGTGGTGGCTGACCCGAGCTATCGTAACGACTGGGGCTTTTACGACGATACGGTGCTCGACGAGGCATGGAAAAAGTTTGAAGAACTCTCTCGCTCCGGCCAGCGTTTCTCGCTGTTTACGCTGACGGTGGATACTCACCACCCGGACGGGTTTATCTCACGCACCTGTAACCGCAAGCGTTACGACTTCGACGGTAAGCCGAACCAGTCCTTTAGCGCCGTCAGTTGCAGCCAGGAGAATATCGCCGAATTTATCAATAAAATCAAAGCATCGCCGTGGTTTAAAAATACCGTCATCGTGGTTTCTTCCGACCATCTGGCGATGAACAACACCGCGTGGAAGTACCTGAACAAACAGGATCGCAACAACCTGTTCTTTGTGCTGCGAGGCGACCAGCCTCAGCAGGATACGCTGGCGGTGAAACGCAACACGATGGATAACGGCGCGACCGTGCTGGATATTCTGGGCGGGGATAACTTTATCGGCCTGGGGCGCAGCAGCCTCTCCGGTCAGTCGCTGTCGGAAGTCTTCCTGAACAGCAAAGAGAAGATCCTGGCGATGAAGCCGGACATTATTCGCCTGTGGAACTTCCCGAAAGAGATGAAGGATTTTACCGTCGATCGGGATAAAGACATGATCGCTTTCTCAGGGAGCCACTTCCGCCTGCCGCTGCTGTTGCGGGTGTCGGATAAGCGCGTCGAACCGCTGCCGGAAAGTGAATACTCTGCCCCGCTGCGTTTCCAGCTGGCTAATTTTGCCCCGCGCGATAACTTCGTCTGGGTCGATCGCTGCTACAAAATGGCGCAGCTGTGGGCGCCGGAGCTGGCGCTCTCCACCGACTGGTGCGTTTCACAAGGGCAACTGGGCGGGCAACAAAGCATCCAGCACGTCGATAAAGCACAGTGGAAAGGCAAAACGGCGTTTAAAGATACGGTTATCGATATGGAGCGTTACAAAGGCAACGTTGATACGTTGAAGATCGTCGATAACGACATTCGTTATAAAGCCGACAGTTTTATCTTTAACGTGGCTGGCGCGCCGGAAGAGGTGAAGCAGTTCAGCGGGATTTCACGACCGGAATCGTGGGGGCGCTGGTCTAATGCGCAACTGGGTGATGAGGTGAAGATTGAATACAACACGCCGTTACCGAAGAAATTCGATCTGGTGATCACCGCCAAAGCCTTTGGCGCGAATGCTAATCGCCCTATTCCTGTTCGCGTAGGCAAGGAAGAACAGACGCTGGTGTTAGAGAACGAAGTCACCACAACAACGCTGCATTTTGATAACCCGTCAAATGCCAGTACGCTGGTGATTGTGCCGCCCGACCCGGTATCGACCAATGAAGGCAATATTCTCGGCCACTCCCCGCGTAAGCTGGGTATCGGGATGGTTGAGATTAAAGTGGTGAATGCCGAAGGCTAAATTTAGTACAGGCCCGATAACACAACGTTTATCGGGTCTGCGCAATCCACGCTATACTCCCGCGCATGAAGATGACTTTTCGCCCTACCACGCTGGCTGATATCACCGTCATGCCCGCCATTGAACGCTCTGCGGGTCAACGCTTTCGGGACGTGCCTGCGCTGACATGGATAGCCGACGGCCCTGTTATTTCAGTTGAACAACACCGGGAGCACGCCGCAAAAGGATTGAGCTGGCTGGCGCTGGCCGATGAGCGTCCTGTCGGTTTTTTACTGGCCGAAGCGCTGGATTCATCGCTGTTTATCGCCGAGGTGTCTCTGCTGCGTGAATGGCAGGGGAAAGGCATTGGTCGTCAACTGATTGCGTATGTCGCGGAGCAGGCGCGCAGCAGCGGTTTTGATGCGCTGACGCTTACCACCTTTCGGGATGTGGCGTGGAATGCGCCGCTCTATGCGCGAATGGGATTTGTGGTGCTGGATGATGAGCACCTGTCGCCAGGGTTACGTCAAAAGCGAGAGGAAGAAGCGGCGCACGGTCTGGCGTATGAATCACGCTGCGCCATGCGCCTGAGGCTGGTTTGAAGCGCCCGATGGCGGCTGTCGCCTTATCGGGCCTACATAGCACCGCATCCATACCGTAGGCCGGATAAGCGTTAGCGCCATCCGGCATCACAGCAGCTCCCTGCCCGTAGGCCGGATAAGCGCCAGCGCCATCCGGCATCACAGCAGCTCCCTGCCCGTAGGCCGGATAAGCGCCAGCGCCATCCGGCATGACGGCTTAGAAGGTTTCCCAGTTATCGCCGCTATCCGCGACGGCTGCTTTACGCGGCAGTACAGACGCAGAAGCCGGTTTCACCGCTGCGGCATCACGCGCACGCTGCTGTTCCTGCTGAATGCGGAATACGGCAACGGCCTGCGTCAAGCGGCTGGCCTGCTCTTCCAGCGCGGCAGCGGCGGCGGCAGACTCTTCCACCAGCGAGGCGTTCTGCTGGGTAACGCGATCCATCTCCGCTACCGCCAGGCCAACCTGGTCGATACCACGGCTTTGCTCATCAGATGCCGAGGCGATTTCCCCCATGATATCGGTCACACGCGTCACCGCGTTCACGATTTCATCCATCGTTTCACCGGCGCTTTCGACCAGCGTTGAGCCCACATCCACACGGCTGACGGAGTCTTCAATCAGGCTCTTGATCTCACGCGCCGCCTGTGCACTGCGTTGCGCCAGGTTGCGAACTTCACCCGCTACCACGGCAAAACCACGACCCTGTTCACCCGCACGCGCCGCTTCTACCGCCGCGTTCAGCGCCAGGATGTTGGTCTGGAAAGCAATACCGTCGATCACACTGATGATGTCGGCAATTTTCTGCGAACTGGAAGCAATATCACGCATCGTTTGCACGACGTTATCCACCACTTTACCGCCTTTCTGCGCGGTTTCAGACGCGCTCAATGCCAGATGGCTGGCCTGGCGCGCGTTCTCGGCGTTCTGTTTCACCGTGGCGGTCAGCTCTTCCATGCTGGCGGCGGTCTCTTCCAGAGAGGCGGCCTGCTGTTCAGTACGGGAAGAGAGATCGTTGTTGCCCATCGCGATTTCGCTGGCACCGCTGTAAATCGCATTCGCGCCGTTACGCACATCACCGACGGTACGAACCAGCTCGCCCTGCATATGACGCAGGCTCTGCGCCAGTTGTCCCATTTCGTTAGAGCCTTCCACATCAATGCGTTTCACCAGATCGCCGTTCGCAATATGACGAATACTTTCGATCAGACGGTTCATCGGCGCGATCAGGGAGAGCTTAATACCGAACCAGACGGCGACGATCACCAGCAGCACAACGATTAACACGCTCGCCAGTACCCACATCGCCTGGCTGTATGAACGGTTATTATCTTCTACCGCAATGTCATACAGACGATCGTTCTGCTGCATGTAGTTAACATACTGCTTCTCAAAACCGTCCTGATAACCCTGAGTGGGCTGATCGAAGAAGTCGTTGATCTTACCTGCGCCCAACAGCTGGATCAGCTCCGCCAGCGCATTGTGGTAGATATCGTAGTTACGCTTGATCTCCACTGCCGCCGTTTCACTCTGGCGCGGATCGCGAGGCAACGCCTCGTACTCAGCCCAGTGTTTTTCCGCCAGTTTCAGAGAGGTCGTCGCAATTTGCATCAGATCGGTAACGGTCGCGCCGCTGCCAATATTGTTCTGATCCATCATGTAACGGATACCCGCCCGGTTCAGGGTGTTTCGCGTTTGCAGCAGCGCAACCCAGCTGGCGTTCAGCGTGGACTGTTGCTGACGAATGGTTTGCAGAACGGTGAAGTTCTCTTTGTCATTCTTCAATGAGTTAAAGAACAAACCGCCTGAGGTGAGTTGTAAAAGGCCAAATATTGCCAGGACCAGCAGCAAACTGGTCACAATCTTGATTCGTTTTAACATGTTTTCTCTTTCCGCTAGACAGATACCAGAATTTTCGGCCTGGAAAGGGAAAACTTTACCGAATTCGTACTGGTTGGGACGATATCGGCACGAATGATTCTCCGTTCACGATCGACGAAAAAGAAATGCTGGATTTTAATTAGTGATCTCAATCACATAAATGGCCACATCCCGCCGTCGGAAAAACCACTCACTGACACTCCTGACCGCTTAAGCCCACATATAACCACTCACTTATTTACCTTACTTTACGCGCGCGTATCTCTGGCAGGATCACCTCAGCATAGCAGTCAATTTACCTCCTCAAACACAGACTCAAACCCAACGGCTTCGGCCAATTATTAATCTTAAAAACCAGGTTTTACTATGGATACGAAAAAGATATTCAAGCACATACCCTGGGTGATTCTTGGAATCATCGGTGCATTCTGCCTCTCGGTCGTCGCCTTACGCAGAGGTGAGCACGTCAGCGCCCTGTGGATCGTGGTCGCTTCCGTCTCTGTTTATCTGGTGGCTTATCGCTACTACAGCCTGTACATCGCCCAGAAGGTGATGAAACTCGACCCAACGCGTGCTACGCCTGCGGTCATTAATAACGACGGCCTGAACTACGTCCCGACAAACCGTTACGTACTGTTTGGTCACCACTTTGCCGCTATCGCTGGCGCCGGCCCGCTGGTCGGCCCGGTTCTGGCCGCGCAAATGGGCTACCTGCCGGGTACGCTGTGGCTGCTGGCGGGCGTAGTGCTGGCCGGTGCGGTACAGGACTTCATGGTGCTGTTTATCTCTTCCCGCCGTAACGGCGCGTCTCTCGGTGAGATGATCAAAGAAGAGATGGGCCCGGTGCCGGGCACCATCGCCCTGTTCGGCTGCTTCTTAATCATGATCATCATCCTCGCGGTACTGGCGCTGATCGTGGTAAAAGCACTGGCCGAAAGCCCGTGGGGCGTCTTCACCGTTTGCTCCACCGTACCTATCGCGCTGTTTATGGGGATCTACATGCGCTTCCTGCGTCCGGGACGTGTGGGTGAAGTCTCCGTTATTGGCATCGTGCTGCTGGTTGCCTCTATTTACTTCGGCGGCGTGATTGCGCACGACCCGTACTGGGGCCCGGCGCTGACCTTTAAAGACACCACCATTACCTTCGCGCTGATCGGTTACGCGTTTATTTCCGCACTGCTGCCGGTATGGCTGATCCTCGCCCCGCGCGACTATCTGGCAACCTTCCTGAAAATCGGCGTTATCGTCGGTCTGGCGCTGGGGATTCTGATCCTCAACCCAGAGCTGAAAATGCCGGCGATGACCCAGTACATCGACGGTACTGGCCCGCTGTGGAAAGGCGCGCTGTTTCCGTTCCTGTTCATCACCATCGCCTGTGGCGCGGTATCTGGCTTCCACGCGCTGATCTCTTCCGGTACGACGCCGAAACTGCTGGCTTGTGAAACCGACGCGCGTTTCATCGGCTATGGCGCAATGCTGATGGAGTCTTTCGTGGCGATCATGGCGCTGGTTGCGGCGTCTATCATCGAACCGGGTCTCTACTTCGCGATGAACACCCCGCCAGCGGGCCTCGGTATCACCATGCCGAACCTGCACGAAATGGGTGGCGAGAACGCGCCGCTGATTATGGCGCAGCTGAAAGACGTCACCGCACACGCGGCGGCAACCGTCAGCTCCTGGGGCTTTGTGATTTCGCCTGAGCAGATCCTGCAAACCGCGAAAGACATCGGAGAGCCGTCGGTACTGAACCGCGCAGGTGGCGCACCGACGCTGGCAGTCGGTATCGCTCACGTATTCCACAAAGTGTTGCCGATGGCTGATATGGGCTTCTGGTATCACTTCGGTATTCTGTTCGAAGCGCTGTTCATCCTGACCGCGCTGGATGCAGGCACCCGCTCCGGCCGCTTTATGTTGCAGGATCTGCTGGGTAACTTCGTCCCGTTCCTGAAGAAAACCGACTCTCTGGTTGCTGGCGTCATCGGTACTGCGGGTTGTGTCGGTCTGTGGGGCTACCTGCTGTATCAGGGCGTGGTTGATCCGCTGGGCGGCGTTAAGAGCCTGTGGCCGCTGTTCGGTATCTCCAACCAGATGCTGGCCGCCGTGGCGCTGGTTCTGGGCACCGTGGTACTGGTTAAAATGCAGCGCACCAAATACATCTGGGTTACCGTTATCCCGGCAGTATGGCTGCTGATCTGCACCACCTGGGCGCTGGGTCTGAAACTGTTCAGCACCAACCCGCAGATGGAAGGCTTCTTCTACATGGCTAACCAGTACAAAGAGAAGATTGCCAACGGCAGCGAACTGACCGCGCAGCAAATTGCCAATATGAACCACATCGTCGTGAACAACTACACCAACGCAGGCCTGAGTATTCTGTTCCTGGTAGTGGTGTACAGCATCATCTTCTATGGGTTCCGTACCTGGCAGAAAGCCCGCACCATCAACGGTCGTACCGATAAAGAGACGCCGTATGTACCGGTGCCGGAAGGCGGCGTGAAGACCTCTTCACACCATTAATCGGATGCCGGGTGGCGCTACGCTTACCCGGCCTACAAAATGCAGTTAACGTAGGCCGGATAAGGCGCAAGCCGCCATCCGGCAAAACCAACGCCCGGTTCGCTGGGCTTTATTCATATCTGGATGAGAAAATGTTTGGTAACTTAGGTCAGGCAAAAAAATATCTCGGCCAGGCGGCGAAGATGTTGATTGGCATTCCAGACTACGACAACTATGTCGAGCATATGCAAACCAACCATCCAGACAAGCCGTACATGAGCTATGAAGAATTCTTCCGCGAGCGCCAGCAGGCACGTTACGGCGGCGACGGAAAAGGCGGCATGCGCTGCTGTTAATGGAGGCACTGATGACCCCGATTGCAGTTACCCTACTCACCGGTTTTCTCGGCGCGGGTAAAACCACCCTGCTGCGCCACATTCTTAACGAAAAACACGGCTACAAGATTGCCGTTATCGAAAACGAATTCGGCGAAGTTTCCGTTGACGATCAGCTGATTGGCGATCGCGCCACCCAGATCAAAACCCTGACCAACGGCTGCATTTGCTGCACCCGCTCCAGTGAACTGGAAGACGCACTGTTAGACCTGCTCGACAACCTCGACCAGGGCAATATCCATTTCGACCGTCTGGTGATTGAGTGCACCGGCATGGCCGACCCCGGCCCGATCATTCAGACCTTTTTCTCCCATGACGTGATTTGCCAGCGCTACCTGCTGGACGGCGTGATTTCGCTGGTCGATGCGGTACACGCCGACAAGCAGATGAACCAGTTCACCATCGCCCAGTCGCAGGTCGGTTATGCCGACCGCATCCTGCTGACCAAAACCGACGTGGCGGGAGTTAGCGAAAAACTGCGCGAACGCTTAGCGCGCATCAACGCCCGCGCCCCGGTTTACACCGTCACGCACGGCGATATCGACCTCTCCCTGTTGTTCGACACCAACGGCTTTATGCTGGAGGAGAACGTGGTCAGCGCCACACCGCGCTTCCACTTTATCGCCGACAAACAAAACGATATCTCATCAATTGTGGTGGAGCTGGATTATCCGGTAGACATCAGCGACGTTTCCCGCGTCATGGAAAACCTGCTGCTGGAGTCCGCCGAGAAACTGTTGCGCTACAAAGGAATGCTATGGATTGAAGGCGAACCGAACCGCCTGCTGTTCCAGGGCGTCCAGCGCCTGTACAGCGCCGACTGGGACCGCCCGTGGGGCGACGAACAGCCGCACAGCACGCTGGTGTTTATCGGTATTCAACTGCCGGAAGACGAGATCAGAGCCGCGTTTGCGGGGCTGAAGAAGTAACCCTCATTCTGGATTGCCCGGTGGCGCTGCGCTTACCGGGCCTGGAAATCCCGCTCCTTGTAGGCCGGATAAGGCGAAGCCGCCATCCGGCACTCACTCCCCCCACTCACTCAGTAATCACAAACCGCGTCGCTGCAAAGCAGTTGAGGATGCGGTGGACCAGAAACACCATCGTCAGCGTCGCTACCAGCGCGACGGTGACTGAAGTGATGCGGTACAGATCGCTGAACACCAGGTCCTGATCCGGGTGCAGGTTCTGGCCGAACATAATGCCGATGGTGGTGATACTGGCAAAACCGACGCCCGCGCCGACCTTTTCCATCACATGCAGACGAGCGCTGAAGCCTAGCCCGAGACCGATCAGCGGCATCATCAGCAGCATATGGTTGCTGAAGTCATAAATAAGCAGTTGCACCAGCAGAATATAGAGACAGGCCAGCACCACGCCGACGACGCGCCAGATAGAGCTGATCACCGCGCCACGATAGTGCATCGGAAACAAAATCAAAATTCCCGCCATCAGCGCCGACAACGAATCGCTCAAATCGCAGATCTGGAAAATCACAAAGATCATCGTCGCCACGGTGCCGGAAAGCAGCGATTCATGGCGAATACGGGCATCATCCTTCTCAATACGCGGCGGCGGCTGACGCGGTTCGACATCCGGGATCAGATAGTGCAGCAGCGCGCTCAGGGCTACCGCCATCACGCAGGCCTCCATATTGGAGAACATCAGCGTATGCCAGTTGGTGCCAGGGTAACTCATAAAGTTGAGCATCGTGCTCTGGCACACCACGCCCATCGAACCGAGCAAAAACAGCGGCCCCCTGCTCATAAAACGAAAGCGCATCACGTACAGGACAAACACCACCAGCGTCATAATTACCGGCCACTGCGAGAGATAGCCGACAATCAACACCATTTCAACGCAGTTCACCGCCGCGCTGAATACAAACTGACGAGCCACATGGCGGTTAAACACCGGCACCAGCGACAACAGCATCAGCGGATAAACCACAAAAAAGACGCCGTACTGCACGTTGTAGAAGGTCGAGATACTCAGCGCTATCGTCCCGGCAACGGAAATACGCACAGTCTGGCGAAAATCATTGGCGGTGTAGACAATGTTCCCGTGCGGCGTAAAGACGTGGGCCAGGGTGTTAATAGACATAGTGAAGCCAGCTTACCAGGTGGATCTGCGCCCCTGCAAAGGTGCGGGCAAACATCCCCTCGCTGTTATACAACTGCACCGTAGCGCGGGCACCGGTCGGCAGGGGTTTCTCCAGCGGGGTATCCAACGCAACGTGAATGCGCATACGCTGGGCATCGCGCACCCAGCGCGTCGACTGTTCCGGCTGCGACAGCTGTCCGTTAACCGCTTCCTGCCCGGCCAGAATCCCGGCGTCGCTGCTGGTCACATGCGCAGGAAACACTTTGCCCGGCATGGCGTCAAACACCACTGCGGCATCGGTATTTACGCGGGTGTGACGCAGACTTTTCTCACGAAAATCGGCCACAATATCGGTCTGGTTACTGACCAGCGCCATCAAAGGCGTGGCAGCGGTGGCGTAAAGCCCAGGGTTGAGCTGGAGATTGCTCACCGTCCCGTCGGTTTCCGCCCGCACCTTCGTCCAGCCCAGGTTCAGCTGTGCCTCTTCCAGCGCATTGCGGTATTTTTGCAGCGTCACATTGCGACTGTCGTCGCGTTCACCGCGCTGGATCAGCAGGTTCTGGATACTGGCATTCAGCGCAGCCACCGACTGCTCGCTGGTCTGCCAGGTGGTGCGCACTTTATCCAGATCCGACTGCGAAACATTCTGCATCGCACTCAGCCGCTGATAGCGGTCAAGCGTGAGCTTATCGTTGCGGGCGGTGTATTGCGCGGTGCGCAGGTTGGCGCGCGCAGAGGCGATCTGCGCATCCAACTGTTGGTTGCTCAGCTTCGCCTGCTCAAAGGCAATCTGTGCGGCCTCAACTTTATTGATAAACGGCGTTGGGTCCAGTTCATACAACAGGTCGCCCTTTTTCACCTGGCTATTGTTGCGTACGTAGACGTGCGAGACATAGCCGGAGACGCGCGAGGAGACCGGCGTCACCACACGCATCACGGTGGAATCCGGCGTCAGCGGGATCCAGATATCGGCAACAATAAACCAGGCGAATATTGCAAGGAAAGCGGCAATACTCACCCTTACCCAACGGGCAAATTTTTGTTCTGGGGTCATCATAGTTTTTTAGAGTTAATTATCTTCTTCGCGGATTAACCGCAGATTGCAGGCGATTTGATTTAATGTGGCGCTGAAGGCGGCAAGTTCCGCTTCCGGGATAGTACGGGTGACGCGTTGCTGATAGGTCTCAATCACCCGGTTCAGTTCTTCCAGCCTTGAACGGCCTTGCGCTGTCAGCGTCAGCAGGCGGATGCGTTTGTCATATGGCGATGTTGAACGCACCAGATAGCCCTGTTTTTCCAGTTGCGTGAGGGTGCGCATCAGCGGCGGCAGCTCAATGCCCTGCACCTCCGCCAGTTCGCTGACCGAGACGTTATCACCCAACTGATGCAGTTGCATCAGCACCGTCCAGCTTGACTGCGTCAGGCCGGTATCGGTGATGGCAGCATCGATAATTGCACGCCACTGGCGTACCACCATTGCCATGCGCATCCCCATCGGACGGCGGGCAAACAGCTCATCTTCAGTCATCTCTCTTTCCCCTCTTAGCAGATGGGAAAATAATACTTATCAGGATAAGTATCAAGAAACAGCTGATAAGGAAGCATCAATTGATAAATTACGTGAATGTAAAAAAGGCTGGACTGAATACAGCCCAGCCTCTGTGGTGTTACGGTGGATCACTCAATCTGATCCCGTCGCAGCCCCACATCCTTTAACTGTTCATCGTTCATGCGTTGCAATACACGCTGCGTCTGCGCCCGCAGTCGCCATCTTTTTATTGCCCGCCAGACCTGAACAAAACCAATAAACGGCTGTTTTGCGCGATTCTCGTGAAATTCCATACTCCACCTCCCCACCTGGTCAGAGGCTTTATCTTCCCGGATCTTCACCACCACAATACAGATTCAAAAAATACTTTTCTTTGCCATACAGATTGGCTAAAACGGTATCTGAACGCGATTTCGACCACCGTTCTGTACTGGTTTTTCCATCTGTATGGCAAGAGTGAGGGATACAGCATGACGCGTTACCAACATCTGGCTAATCTGCTGGCCGAGCGTATTGAGCAAGGGCTGTATCGCCACGGGGAAAAATTGCCCTCGGTGCGTAGCCTGAGTCAGGAGCATGGGGTGAGCATCAGTACCGTACAGCAGGCATATCAGACGCTGGAGACGTTGCAGCTCATCACTCCACAGCCGCGCTCCGGCTACTTTGTCGCCCCGCGCAAGGCGCAACCGCCGGTGCCGCTGATGTCACGCCCGGTACAGCGACCGGTAGAGATCACCCAGTGGGATCAGGTGCTGGACATGCTGGAAGGGCACAACGACAAATCAATCATTCCTTTCAGCAGCGGCGTCCCCGATATCCACCAACCCAGCCTGAAACCGCTCTGGCGCGAACTAAGCCGCGTGGCGCAACATAACCTGGGGGCGGTGCTGGGCTACGATGAACTGGCCGGATACCGCGAACTGCGGGAACAGATCGCCCGCCTGATGCTTGACAGCGGTTCGGTCGTCAGCGCTGATGATATCGTTATCACCAACGGTAGCCAGAGCGGTTTGTCGCTGGCGCTGCTGACCGTCTGCCAGGCGGGTGATATTGTCGCCGTCGAATCCCCCGCCTATTACGGCACCATGCAGCTCCTGCGCGGCTTAGGAATAAAAGTCATTGAAATCCCGACCGACCCAGATACCGGTATCAGTATTGAAGCGCTGGAACTGGCGCTGGATCAGTGGCCGATTAAAGGGGTTATCCTCGTACCAAACTGCAATAATCCCCTCGGGTTTATTATGCCGGACGCACGCAAACGGGCAGTGCTCAGCCTCGCGCAGCGCCACGATATTGTGATTTTTGAAGATGACGTGTATGGCGAGCTGGCGACGGATTACCCGCGCCCCCGCACCATCCACTCCTGGGATATCGATGGTCGGGTGCTATTGTGCAGTTCGTTTACCAAATCCGTCGCGCCGGGCCTGCGCGTGGGCTGGGTCGCTCCGGGTCGTTACCACGATCGGCTGCTGCATATGAAATACGCCGTCATCGGCACCAACGTTCCCGCCACGCAGCTGGCGGCGGCCACCTTCGTCCGCGAGGGCCACTATCACCGTCATGTCCGGCGAATGCGCCAAATCTACCAGCGCAACATGGAGATCTATACCTGCTGGGTACGCGAATATTTTCCCTGCGGGATCTGCGTCACCCGACCAAAAGGCGGCTTTATGCTATGGGTCGAGCTGCCGGAGCATATCGATATGGTCTGCGTCGCCAGACAGCTATGCCGCCTGAAAATCCAGGTCGCGCCGGGGTCACTGTTTTCCGCCTCCGGGAAGTATCGCAACTGCGTGCGCATCAACTGTGCGTTACCGCCGAACGAGAAACATCGTGAAGTGATGCAAAAACTTGGAGAGGCGGTGAAAGTGGCGATGGAATAAGCCCGCCCGGCAGAACGGCGTTTACCGGGCCAGTGATGCGCTGGTGGATATGTGTTTAGTGGTTCAGCGCGATAACCTCTTCAACAGCAAGTCCGGTGATACGTAAAACCGTATCGCGATCGATGCCGTCTTCCAGCATTGTACGCGCGATACGCTGCGCCTCAGCCCGTTGGCCTTGCTGTAAGCCTTGCTGCATACCCTCCTGGCGACCCGCTTCATGTAATCGTTCAGCTATCGTCATCAGACTCTCCTTGTGTTGGGGGGAACGTTCGGCCACCTCGTGAATAAACTGGCTAAAACGAGATGCATCGCCGCACTGCATCATATAATTAAACAGCACTTTAAGCTGGCTGTCGGTAGTGTATCCCATCACCAAAAGTGAGGCCAGTTGCTCCACCAGCCCCATCAGGTCACGCTGGCGGATATGTTTTTGTATCAACTCCAGCAAGGCAATACGCCGATGTTGCATGATCTCACTATCCGGCGTCACCTTACCTTGTCAGGATGCCAACGACATTCGGTATTATGCGTTGCTGCGAGGCGCTATCAACGATAAATTCACCTTTCTGCAAGGCGTACATTTTTTCTGAATACGCCACGCAGAAATGTTTCACTGTACCCGTTCAGGGTTTTCTCCGACATGGAGTGCGATTTATATGCAACGGATACGTCAATTTTTCTCCCGGCGCGCGACAACGCTATTTTTCCCGATGGCGCTGATTCTGTACGACTTTGCCGCCTACCTGTCGACGGATTTGATTCAGCCGGGCATCATCCATGTCGTGCATGATTTCAATGCCGATGTCAGTCTGGCTCCGGCATCCGTCAGTCTCTATCTGGCCGGAGGGATGGCATTGCAGTGGTTGCTCGGCCCGCTTTCCGACCGGATTGGCCGCCGACCAGTGCTGATTACGGGCGCGCTTATTTTCACCGTTGCCTGCGCCGCCACGCTCCTTACAACGTCAATGACGCAGTTTCTGGTCGCGCGTTTCATTCAGGGCACCAGCATCTGTTTTATCGCCACGGTCGGTTACGTCACCGTGCAGGAAGCCTTCGGCCAGACCAAAGCCATAAAACTGATGGCGATCATCACCTCAATAGTTCTGGTTGCGCCGGTTATCGGCCCGCTCTCAGGCGCTGCGCTAATGCACTTTGTTCACTGGAAAGCCCTGTTCGGCATTATTGCGCTGATGGGGCTGATCGCCCTGTGCGGCCTGGCGCTGGCGATGCCAGAGACGGTACAACGCGGCGCGGCGCCGTTTAGCATTCCCGCTGTCCTCCGTGATTTTCGCCACGTCTTTCACAACCGGATTTTCCTCTTCGGCGCCGCAACGCTTTCGCTGAGCTACATCCCGCTAATGAGTTGGGTGGCGGTCTCGCCAGTAATCTTAATCGACGCGGGCGGCATGACCACCGCGCAGTTCGCCTGGGCGCAGGTGCCGGTGTTTGGCGCGGTAATCATCGCCAATATGATGGTCGCTCGGGTGGTGAAAGATCCCGGCGATCCGCGTTTTATCTGGCGCGCGCCGCCGATACAGCTTGTCGGTCTGGCCATCCTGATCGCAGGAAATCTGTTGTGGCCTCATGTCTGGCTGTGGTCAGTGCTGGGCACCAGTCTGTACGCTTTCGGGATCGGGATGATTTTCTCGACGTTGTTCCGCTTTACGCTGTTTTCCAACACTCTGCCTAAAGGCACCGTCTCAGCATCGCTGAATATCGTCATCCTGACAGTCATGGCCGTCGCTATCGAAGTCGGACGCGGGCTGTGGTTTAACGGCGGCAAGATTCCGTTTCATCTGCTGGCGGTGGTGGCAGGAATTGCGGCGGTGTTCACATTGAAAGGGCTGTTACAGCGCGTGCGTCAGTATGAGGTGACAGAACTGGCAACTGAGAAATAGACTCATGCCTGATGGCGCTACGCTTATCTGCGCCGACAGCAGGCCCCGCTATACGGGGCCTGCTTTTTTAAGCGATACGCGCAAACCCGGCGTCCAGATCTGCGATAAGGTCGCCCACATCTTCCAGCCCGATATGCACCCTGACCAGCGTGCCGCTGAAATCCACATCGCCAGCAGGACGGATACTGTTCAGCTCTTCCGGTTGGTTCGCCAGAATCAACGACTCAAATCCGCCCCATGAGTAGGCCATATGGAACAGCGAGAAGTTATCGAGGAAATTTGCCATCTGCTCATCGGTCAGCCGCTTTTTCAGCACGAATGAAAACAGGCCAGAGCTACCGGAAAAGTCACGCCGGAAGTACTCATGTCCAGGGCACTCCGGCAGCGCCGGGTGGTTCACTCGCGCCACTTCCGGGCGAGCCGAGAGCCAACGGGCAATCTGAATGCTGCTCTCCTGGTGCTGCTTCAGGCGAACTGACAGCGTGCGTAAACCGCGGCTACCGTTATAAGCGCTATCAGCATCCAGCGTCTGCCCCATCAGATAAGAGTTCTCCCGCAGACGATCCCAGCAGCGGGCGTTAGACACCGCTGTTCCCAGCATACCGTCGGAATGGCCGATGGTGTATTTAGTACCCGCCTGAATTGAAATGTCCACGCCGTAGTCGAGCGCCTTAAACAGCACGCCGGCCGCCCAGGTATTGTCGATCATAATGACAATCTCCGGGTTCACCGCACGGATCGCCTTCACCATGCCCGGTACATCCTGAACTTCCATAGTGATGGAACTGGGTGATTCGAGGAACACCACTTTGGTCTCCGGGCGGATCAAATCGACAATGCCCGCGCCAATCAGCGGATCGTAATACGTCGTTGATACATCAAACTTGCTCAGGATCTTATTGCAAAAGTCCTGCGTGGGTTCATAGGCCGCACCGGTCATCAGGAGATGATCGCCGCCCTTCACAAAGGCGAGAATCGCATTCGTCACCGCCGCTGCGCCGCAAGGATAGAGCGCACAGCCAACGCCGCCTTCCAGCTCACTCATCGCCTTCTGAAACGCGAAGTGGGTATAAGTACCACGGCGACCATAGAACAGCTCGCCGTTCGCACGATTGGCCGTCGCAAATTTTTTGTCCTTCACGGTATCAAACACCAGTGAAGAAGCGCGCTGGATCACCGGGTTCACCGCTCCCTGGGTATAACGTTTGTCGCGTCCGGCGATAATTAACTGCGTGTCGAGCTTAACTGAATCTTTCATAACGTCTCCTGTTACATCCTTAATCCATGCGGAAAGCCGGGACTACTGCGTCCGTGGTGTTGATATCAGCGTTCACCGGTTTCTTTCCGGCGAAGCGCTCCACAATCTGCGCCGCGTTCAAATCATGAATTACGTTGATAAGCGTTGCTGGCGCATCCGTAATCGTGCCCAGCACCACCAGCATTGGAATGGCCTCCATCGGCAACCCCAGCGTGGTGACAATAAAGATCTCACCGAGGAATGCGCCGCCAGGGACGCCGCCGACGATAATCGCCGAAAGTACAGCAATCAGCATCGTCAGGAAGAACGTTTCGGTGGTGAACTCCATGCCTAAAACGGAATAGATAAAAACAATCTTCAATGCGGCAATCATCGCCACGCCGCCCTTATTGAGGTTAACCAGCAGCGGGATGGAGACATCAACGATTTCCGGGTTAATGCCCATCGCCTTACCCGCACGCAGAGTCACCGGCAGCGTGCCGAGCGAGGAACACGTCCCCAGCGCGGTCACCGAAGGTTCAATGGCGTTACGCCAGAAGGCCTTCACCGCAGGTAGCCCGCCGCCAATGTAAGAGTAAAGAACAGAACCGAAGATGTAGTAAACCAGCGTGGCAACCATGAACAGGCCGATAGCCCGGGCAAAGGTCAGCAACAGGCCGGAGTCCTGACTGGCCATCGTCGCAGCGAAGTAACAGCCGAGGCCGATGGGAGCCACCTTCATGATGATCGCCACAATCTTCATGATCACCGTGTTGGCGTCTTCCAGCAGTGAGGCGATACGTTTGCCCGCCTGTTCTGATTGCCCAATGGCGATCCCGGCGATAATCGCCATCACGATCAGCGCCAGAATATTCGATTTAGAAAACAGTCCGATAAAGTCGCTGGTGGTGATCATACTGACAAAATCCATCTTGCCGCTGCCCGCCTGCACGGATTGCGAAAGATCGATAGTCACCCCCTGCGCCGGGTTATACCAGAGCGCGAGCGCCACAATTCCGGCGGCCGGAATAAAAGCCATCGCGATAGAGACGATAAAGATAATCGCCATAATGCGTCCCAGACGTTTCAGATCGGTCATGCTGGCGATAGAAGACATTACGCTGATCCCCACCAGCGGAACGATAATCATAAATAACAGGTTCAGGAAAATCTGACCTATCGGCTGGAGTTGACTTGCAAACGTCGGAGCATAAATACCTAATAAGCCGCCGACAACCAGAGCGAGTAATAAAATAAGTGAAGATCTGTAGGGTTCGAGTCGTGACCACATAACAGGCACCTTTTAATTTAAATTATATTAAATGAGATTAAATTCACAATTTTTCGCGTTCTTTCTTTTGCCTCCTGTTTAATTTGTGACATAACTCACTTAAGTTGTTATTTTTTCATTTTGTAAGCAAGTTATTTCCTGTGATTCAATAGTTACATGTTTCAAACGCGAATGTAACGGCCTATTCGTACCGTTTTTGCAAATCACTTGTGAATAAAAGGAAACAATGAACACATCCATTTCCCTGAAGCATTTAGAGTTTTTTATCAAGATTGTGGATTGCGGTGGATTATCTGAAGCCGCTGCCCAGCTTAACGTGTCACCTTCAGCGGTAAGTAAAAGTCTGGCAGCAATGGAAGATACGCTGGGTACAACGTTAATTAAACGTACCACCCGCAGTATTACCCTGACCGATGCCGGGCAATATTTATTTAACCGTGCGACTAAATTACTCAACGAGTTTGATGAAACCTTAAATACCACTTCCGGTTATTATCACAGCCCGCAAGGTGAATTACGCATAACCTGTTCAATTGCCTTTGGATATTCCCGATTAGTTAATCTGGTGGATAAATACCGTACTCAATATCCAGACGTGAATCTCTACATCGACCTCAACGATAATTTTGTGAATCTGAACGAAACGGATTTCGATATCGCTCTGCGCATCTCCACCGCGCCGCCGCAAAACTATGCCATGCGCAAGCTGGTGCCGATCCGCTGGGCGTGGTGCGCCTCCCCCGGCTATCTGGCGAAAAAAGGGATGCCGCAGCGTCGCGTCGAGCTGGTGAATCATGATTGCCTGGTCTATCCCGGACTCACCCCGGTGCTTAAAGTGGCGGACGAGCAGGAGCGCCTGCACCAGTTAAAGCTGCATATGCCGATCCAGGCCAACAGCAGTCTGGTATTGCTAAAATCGGTGCTGGAAGACCAGGGCGTGGCTTATCTGCCGACCTACCTGATTGGAGATCACATCCAGAAAGAGGAGATCACGCCGCTGATGCTCGACGGCACCATCACCTGCGAAACGCACGCCCTTTATGCGCTCTATTTCCCGAGTAAATACAGCAACCCGAAGGTGCGTTCGTTTATCGATTTTCTGGTGGCGGAACTGGGAACCTTGCCTGCATGGGATAACTGGATCCCGGGATGATCTTTTGCACGATCCCCCCGTCTGGCTCTATCCTTAACGCTATGAATAAAATTGCTGAACTCAAACGCGCCAAACGACTGGCGCTCTCGCTGCTGCTGATTGCCGCCGCCACGTTCATCACGACGCTTTTCCTGCCGCCAAATTTTTGGGTACTCGGCATTAAAGCCATTGCGGAAGCGGCAATGGTGGGCGCACTGGCAGACTGGTTCGCCGTCGTGGCGCTGTTTCGTCGGGTGCCGATCCCGTTTATCGCGCAGCATACCGCCATTATCCCGCGTAATAAGGATCGAATCGGCGAAAATCTTGGCCAGTTTGTGCAGGAGAAATTTCTTGATACCCAGTCGCTGGTCGCGCTCATTCGCCGTCATGAACCGGCCTTGCTGATCGGCAACTGGTTCAGTCAGCCGGATAACGCCCGGCGGGTTGGGATGCATTTGCTGCAAATCATGAGCGGTTTTCTCGAACTGACGGACGACGCCCGTATTCAGCGCCTGCTCAAGCGGGCGGTACACAAAGCGATCGATAAAGTGGACTTCTCTGGCACCAGCGCGTTAATGCTGGAGAGCATGACCAAAAACGATCGTCATCAGGTACTGCTGGACACCCTGATCGCGCAGTTGATCGCCCTGCTTCAGCGCGACAGCTCACGCGCATTTATCGCGCAGCAAATCGTGCGCTGGCTGGAGACGGAACATCCGCTAAAAGCGAAAATTTTACCGACCGAATGGCTGGGGGAACACAGCGCAGAACTGGTTTCCGATGCAGTGAATTCGCTGCTGGATGATATCAGCCACGACCAGGCGCACCAGATCCGCCACGCCTTCGATCGCGCCACCTTTAAGCTGATCGACAAACTCAAAAACGATCCAGAGATGGCCTCCCGGGCGGAAAGCATCAAAGCGTACCTGAAAGAAGATGAGGCGTTTAACCATTATCTTGGTGAACTCTGGGCTGATTTACGCCAGTGGCTGAAGGCAGATATTAACGTAGAGGGTTCCCGCGTGAAGCAGCGGATCGCCCATGCCGGGCAATGGTTCGGCGAAACGCTGGTGGCGGATGATGCCCTTCGCGCTTCGCTCAACGGCCATCTGGAACAGGCTGCGCACCGGGTCGCGCCGGAGTTCGCCGCGTTTCTGACGCGCCACATCAGCGACACGGTAAAAAGCTGGGATGCCCGCGATATGTCACGCCAGATAGAGCTGAACATCGGCAAAGATTTGCAGTTTATCCGCGTCAACGGCACGCTGGTCGGCGGCTCCATCGGGCTGGTGTTGTATCTGCTGTCGCAAATACCGTCCCTGCTGACGTTACCCAACTTTTAAGCAGATCAATAAACACCTGGTTTTTACAGGGTTATAATGCGTGGTCTTTTCATTGTCTCCCGTGTTACGGGGAAGGAAAACCATGTCGCTTATCACCGATCTACCCGCCATTTTTAACCAGTTCTCCGACGCCCGTCAGAAAGGCTTTCTCACCGTTATGGATCTTAAAGAACAGGGGGTTCCACTGGTCGGCACCTACTGCACGTTTATGCCGCAGGAGATCCCGATGGCGGCGGGCGCGGTTGTCGTTTCCCTGTGTTCAACGTCGGACGAAACCATCGAAGAAGCCGAAAAGGATCTGCCGCGCAACCTGTGTCCTCTGATCAAAAGCAGCTACGGCTTCGGCAAAACGGACAAATGCCCCTACTTTTATTTTTCCGATCTGGTGGTGGGCGAAACCACCTGCGACGGCAAAAAGAAAATGTACGAATACATGGCCGAATTTAAGGCCGTACACGTCATGCAACTGCCCAACAGCGCCAATGACGCCGCCTCCCGTGCGTTATGGAAAGCAGAGATCCTGCGTCTGCAACAGGCTGTGGAAACGCGTTTTGGCCGCCCTATCAGCGAAGCCGCCCTGCGCGACGCGATCGTATTGAAAAACCGCGAACGCCGCGCGCTGGCCAATTTCTACCGCGTCGGCCAGCTTAATCCTCCTGCTCTTAGCGGCAGCGATATTCTGAAAGTGGTGTACGGCGCGACGTTTCGTTTTGATAAAGAAGCGCTTATCGACGAGCTCAACGGCATGGCTGACCGCGTGCGCCAGGAGTGGCAGGACGGCAAGCGGCTGGACGCCCGCCCGCGTATTCTGATCACCGGCTGCCCGATTGGCGGCGCGGCAGAAAAAGTGGTACGCGCCATTGAAGAAAACGGCGGTTGGGTCGTCGGATTTGAAAACTGCACGGGGGCAAAAGCCACCGAACAGTGCGTTGAAGAGACGGGCGATGTCTATGACGCGCTGACCGACAAATACCTCGCAATTGGCTGTTCCTGCATTTCGCCCAACGACCAGCGGCTGACGTTGCTCAGCCAGATGGTAGAGGAGTATCAGGCGGACGGTGTCGTGGATGTGATTTTGCAGGCCTGTCATACCTATGCCGTTGAGTCTATGGCGATTAAGCGCCACGTACGCCAACAGCACAACATCCCTTATATCGCCATCGAAACGGACTACTCCACTTCGGATATCGGGCAACTCAGCACCCGCGTCGCGGCCTTTATCGAAATGCTGTAAGGAGCGCCCGTGACGTATTCGATTGGCATTGATTCCGGCTCCACGGCGACAAAAGGCGTTTTGCTGGCGGAGGGCGTTATCACACGCCGTTTCCTCTGCCCCACGCCGTTTCGCCCCGCCGATGCTATCCACCAGGCGTGGGAAGCGCTAAGCGCAGGGCTGGACACGCGCCCGTTTCTGACGCTAACCGGCTACGGACGCCAGCTGGTTGATTTTGCCGATAAACAGGTGACGGAAATCTCCTGCCACGGGCTGGGGGCGCGCTTTCTGGCTCCTGAAACCCGCACGGTCATCGACATTGGCGGCCAGGACAGCAAAGTTATTCAACTGGATAACGACGGTAATCTCACCGACTTTCTGATGAATGATAAATGTGCCGCCGGAACCGGGCGTTTTCTGGAGGTGATTTCGCGCACCCTCGGCGCCAGCGTGGATCAACTGGATACGATCACCGACGGCGTTGAGCCTCATGCCATCACCAGCATGTGCACGGTTTTTGCCGAGTCTGAAGTGATCAGCCTGCGCTCTGCGGGCGTTGCGCCAGAAGCCATTCTTTCCGGCGTGATCAACGCGATGGCCAGACGTAGCGCCAATTTTATCGGCCGACTGTCTGCCGGGGGACCTTTGCTGTTTACCGGCGGCGTCAGCCACTGTGCGGCATTCGCGCGTATGCTGGAAAGCCACGTTGCGATGCCGGTTTACACCCATCCTGACGCGCAGTTTGCCGGGGCCATTGGTGCGGCGCTGATTGGTCAACGCCAGAGAAAACGCGGATGACGGAATATCTGTTTTTATTTCATTCGACGGTGGGCGTCATTCAGACCCGCAAAGCGCTTCAGGCTGCGGGAATGACCTTTCGGGTGGCGGATATTCCGCGCCAGCTACGCGGCGGCTGCGGGTTATGTATTTACCTGCACTGCACCCCCGGCGAAGAAACGCGGTGGATTATCCCCGGTCATACCGAATCCATCTATCGCTGCGTGGATGATGGCTGGCACTGCGTAAAAACGATCGACGCCTGCTGAATTTCCCAACGCGTATACCTTGCCGGGCTCTCACACACCCTCTATTTTTTACTTTTTATTATCATTTACACATGTAATATAACAAACACAAATTAACGCGCTAAGTGAGAGCAAGTATGGTTCAGGGCAATGCCGATTCAAACCGTCATGCCATCAGTACGGCACTCTTCGGCTTAATGGTACTAACGCTGGGAATGGGGATCGGACGTTTTCTGTATACCCCGATGCTACCAGTCCTGCTGTCTGAAGGTCAGTTTACCTTCGCGGCGCTTTCCTGGATTGCCAGCGCCAACTACGCGGGGTATCTGGCGGGCAGCCTGTTGTTCTCCTTCGGCGCCTTTCACCTCCCTTCTCGCTTACGGCCAATGCTGTTGACATCGGCGGTAGCAACCGGAGGATTAATCCTTGCGATGGCGATATTTACGCAACCTGCCATCGTGATGCTGATCCGTTTTCTGGCCGGGGTCGCCAGCGCCGGAATGATGATTTTTGGCTCGATGATCGTCCTGCAACATACCCGTCACCCGTTTGTGATTGCGTCGCTTTTCTCCGGCGTTGGCGCCGGTATCTTGCTGGGCAACGAGTATGTTATCGCCGGTTTACGCTATACGCTTTCTTCCCATGCGCTGTGGTCAGGCGCAGCCGTTATCTCCGCCGTGTTACTGCTGCTCCTGGCGTTCCTCACCCCTGCCCGCGCCCACGCGTTGCCGCCCGCCCCTCCGGCGCCGACGCATAATCCGCTGATGCGCTGGTGGCAACTGGCGCTGCTGTATGGCTTCGCCGGATTTGGCTACATCATCGTCGCCACCTATCTGCCGCTGATGGCGAAAAACGCGGGCTCGCCGCTACTCACCGCCCATCTCTGGTCACTGGTGGGACTGGCGATCGTTCCCGGTTGTTTTGGCTGGCTGTGGGCGGCAAAGCGCTGGGGCGTATTACAATGCCTGACGGCGAATCTGCTGATTCAGGGGGTCTGCGTCATACTCACGCTCGCCAGCGACGCACTGCCGCTTCTTATTATCAGCAGCATTGGTTTTGGCGCGACGTTCATGGGGACAACCTCGCTGGTGATGCCGCTGGCGCGGCAACTGAGCGTGCCGGGGAATATCAATCTGTTGGGTCTTGTCACGCTCACCTACGGCATCGGTCAGATCGTCGGCCCACTGTTAACCAGCCTGTTAGGCAGCGGTACGGAGGCGATCGCCAGCGCAACGCTTTGCGGCGCTGCGGCCTTATTTTTCGGCGCCGTCATCAGCATGATTCAACTTGTTAAGCAGCGGCAGTTTACGCAAAAAAGAGAATGCTGAAGAGCGCTGATGGCAAGCAGAGTGAACAGGTTGCCCATTAACAACCCTGACATAGCAGGTTTACCCCTGCGCTTAACCGTGATACGGTCATTTTTATGAACAAACAGACTGCGATTCCCCAACGCCATAACCGCTGGTGGCTGCCTGACTAAAGGCGGCACGGTTCTGTTTTATCCCCGTATTAATAGCCGCCGAAAGGCGGCTATTGCGTTCCAGAGACGTCTTTCGGTTTTTTCACGTAAAGGAGTCTTTGATGAACACAAAACCCACCATTCTGACCGGCGATCGCCCTACGGGCGCCCTGCACCTCGGGCACTACATTGGCTCACTGCGCCAGCGCGTTGCTTTGCAACATACTCATCAACAATTTGTGCTGATTGCCGACCTGCAAGGGCTGACCGATAACGGTACGAACCCGCAAAAGATCCGCGACAACATCCCGGAAGTGCTGGCGGATTATCTGGCCGCCGGTATCGACCCTGAACTCACCACGCTCTGCCTGCAATCCGCCTTACCTGCACTGGCGGAACTGACCATGCTGTATATGAATGTCGTCACTGTCGCCCGCGTAGAGCGTAATCCGACGGTGAAAAATGAAATTGCGCAGAAAGGCTTTACCCGCTCGTTACCGGTCGGATTTATGGTCTACCCCATCAGCCAGGCGGCGGATATCACCGCGTTTAAAGCGGAATATGTGCCCGTAGGAGACGATCAGTTGCCGATGATCGAGCAGACTAACGAAATTGTACACAAGATGAACAGCCTGCTGCCTGCCCCGCTGCTACACCACTGTCAGGCGATTCTGAGCGACACCGGCCGCCTGCCCGGCATCGATGGCGGCGCTAAAATGTCAAAATCTCTCGGCAATACCCTGCAACTCTCCGCCAGTGAAGAGACGATCCACAAAGCGGTTAGCGCCATGTACACCGATCCTCACCACCTTAACGTCAGCGATCCGGGTCAGATCGAAGGAAATGTCGTGTTCACCTGGCTGGATGCCTTTCACCCGGACAAAACGCAAGTCGCGGCGATGAAAGCGCATTATCAACAGGGCGGGCTTGGCGATCGCACCTGTAAAAACGAACTGGAAACCTGTTTGCAGGAGTTGATTGCCCCAATGCGCGAGCGGCGGGCAACCTATATTCAGGATAAAGGCATGCTGATGCAGATACTGCAACAAGGCAGTGAACGGGCGCATGAGGTCACACAGACAACGCTACAGGAAGTGAAACGCGGGCTGGGATTGCCCGTACTATTTTAACGCTTGTCAACCCGGCGTCAGGGTTGCCGATCGTGTTACTCATCCACATTTTGTAGAGTGAACAAAAAGCTTTACACCGCGCACACGATAAGAACGACGCGGCGATCTTTTACGCAATGCCTGCGCTGACTAAAATAGCGCCTGCATTTTAAACAGAGGATTGTTGTTATGTTGTTCTGGAAAAAGATGGTGAAGAAGATCGACGCATTCTCAACGTTGATTCCACCACGCTACTTCCGGGTGTAAATCCAGGCAGGCCTGTCAGCGACAGGCCTGATTGCTTTTGTGAGTTTTATTCTTGCGCAGTCCGCATTTTCTTAACACCACCACCCACACCCTCAGCCAGGCGTAACGATAAACCAGCGGATGCTGTAACCTGAGTAATGTCAGAAACATAGCGCCTCCCGCTAACGGAACGTCGGCAGTAAACCAAACACATCCAGCACCACCGTCAGATACACAATCCCTCCGCCGACAATCACCAGATTCAGCACCGTATTGTTACAGGGGGCGGTATAACGCGCCGTGGCAAAACGCTTACGGGACGCTTTCACCAGAAATGGCGGCAGGATCACGCTCCAGATGGTAAACGCCAGTCCCGCATAGCCAATCGCGTGGACAAAACCATTCGGGAAAAAGAAACAGACGGCAGCGGGCGGGAAATAGGTCACCAGCGCGGTTTTCAGTCTGCCGATGCCGTTATCCGGGAAGTGGAACAGATCGGCAATATAATCAAACAGACCCAGCGTAGCGGCCAGCAGCGAACTGGCAACGGCAAAGTTACCGAAAAAGGTCAGGATTAAATCCATATAGCGACTGGTAAACAGCCCACTGATGGCTTCCACAAACACATCAATATTGCCGCCTTTGGCAATGATCGGCGAAAACTCGGCGCGGCTGATATTGCCCATCGTCACCGCCAGCCAGAAGATATAGAGCAGCACGGCAAACAGGGTGCCAATCACGATGGAACGCGTAATATGGGATACGCCGTGGGTGCCATACAGTTTCACCAGACTCGGCACATTGCCGTGAAAACCAAAGGAGATAATGCAGAACGGCAGCGTCATCAGAATATAGGGCAGATATTGCGTATTCGGCAGTGCGATGGCGACGCTATCGACCAGTTTCGCCACCTCAATATGGCCGATTAGCCCGGAGAACGTGGCAAAGAACGCCACAAACTTACCGACGATCAGAATGGTGGTGATCCGCCCGACCAGCAGCGAGCTATACCAGGCGATTACGCCAACCAGCATACTGACGACAATAACGGAGATGTTTGCCGGGAAACGAAAACCGCTATATTTAAACACCGTCTGCGCCATCACCGCCGATGACCCGGAGATATACGCATAGGTTAAAATATAGAGTACAAAACCAAAGGCGATGCCAACCACGATATTCCACTTTCGCCCTAATAGATCCTGAGTAAAGGTGTTAAAACTGGCTCCGGCACCATAGTGAAGGTTCACTTCCACCAGCATCAGGCCGGTTAATAACATCATGATGGCAATAACGATCAGAATAACAGAGGCGCCGGGAAACCAGACTCCCGCCATCGCAATAGGCAGGGAGAACATTCCCCCGCCGACTACTGTTGCGATGACAAGCATCGTCCCGCTAATAAGTCCGGGGGAACTCTGTCGTTCAATGGCATTAATATCCATGATAAATGTTCCTGTTGACTATTAATTATAATTACGGCTGTCATTTGTACATCTTCGGATAATAAAAAACAAAAAGCCCCATTTAAAAATGGGGCTATCAATACCATTAAATATAATCAAAACGTGCAGTAAAGAAGCGCAACTGCTTAGGCTCATAAATAAACTTCAGCCCGCGAATATCCTCTTTATGCTTATAGAGTTTAATAATGCCATCGGCCACCACATCCATATGCGCATAAGTATAAACGCGGCGTGGAATAGTCAGGCGTACCGTTTCCAGTTTTGGCCGGTGGTGATCGCCCGTCTCTTTATTACGCCCTGCGGAGATAATGCCACGCTCCATGCTGCGCACGCCCGTTTCCATATAGATGCTTGCCGCCAGACTCTGCGCCGGGAACTGGTCCTGGGTCAGGTGTTCGCAGAAGCGACGAGCATCAAGGAATACCGCATGGCCGCCTACCGGTTCAACAATCGGCACACCTGCCGCCTTCAGCTTATCGCCCAGATAACGAACCTGCTTCACGCGGTGCTCGATGTACTCAAACTGCATGGATTCACGCAGACCAATGGCCATTGCTTCCATGTCGCGCCCGGCCAGACCGCCGTAGGATGGCATCCCTTCATATACCACCACCAGCTCTTTAGCCGCCGAGAACATCTCATCATCGTTCATGCACAGGAACCCGCCGATATTCACCAGGCAGTCTTTTTTCCCGCTCATGGTACACCCATCGGCGTAGCTGAACATTTCATGGACGATCTCTTTGATGCTCTTGTTCTCAAAGCCTTTTTCCTGCTCTTTGATGAAATAGGCGTTCTCTACGCAGCGGGTTGCATCGTAGAAGACTTTGATGCCATGCGCCTGCGTCAACTCCCTGACGGCACGCATATTCGCCATCGAGACCGGCTGACCGCCCGCAAGGTTCACCGTCACCGCCAGACAGATATAGGCAATATTTTCGGCGCCCTTTTCGTCAATCAGTTTTTGCAGCTTTTTAAGATCGATATCGCCTTTAAATGCGATATTCAGACCGGCATCGTGCGCCTCATCACGGACGATATCCACAAAGGTGGCGCCATTTTTTTCCTGATGATAACGCGTGGTAGTGAAATACATATTCCCCGCAACATATTGCCCAGGTTTAATCGCCAGCTGCGATAACAGGTTTTCCGCCCCGCGCCCCTGGTGCGTAGGAACAATATGTTTAAAGCCAAACAGCTCCTGAACCGTTCTTTCCAGATGATAAAAGTTTTCACTGCCTGCGTAGGCCTCATCACCAATCATCATCCCGGCCCACTGCTTATCACTCATGGCGTTCGTACCACTGTCCGTCAGCAGGTCGATATAGATATCTTTCGAGTTCAACAGGAAGGTATTGTAGCCCGCTTCCTGCATTTTTTGGATGCGCTCATCACGCGAGATCATAGATACAGTTTCAACGCTTTTAATACGGAAGGGTTCTGCCGGATAATTCATTTTGTTTCTCCAGTTAACAGTGGTCATGTTCGTATTAATGTGAAGTAAAGCATACCTGGTCCATCAATAAAGATTGATGGAATATAACTATCCGCCTCCTGATTCAGGGGGAGAAATAATGTGAGGGCACTATGCAAGATTTAATTCATGAAGAAAATAGCTCCGTCAATATTCGCCATTGGCGTAAATCATAAAATCTGTAAATACGCGTGATTTAAATCACATAGCATTTTTTTACTGACTCAATTTCAACAAGTTATTTTTTATCTTTTGAATTGCAGTTTCCCTCCAGACGCGGTAAAAGAGAGAAAGCAGTGAAAACTTAACTTTCCAGCCTCTTTTCCGCTCACATTGTCGATTTTGTATACCAGGATATTGTGAGATTGCGATCACCCTCCGCGCTTAATTTTGTGACTAACATCACCAAAAATGTAAAGTAAAGTTTACGATACGGATCGATTTCAGAGATTACGATTTGCTTCAGGGATGAGGTTCACATTTTTTGGCATGGATTTGGGGAGAGTAGATAAGCAGCAAAGTTCACGTAGTTTGAGAATAAAAAGAGACCGTCGAACACAACAGTTGCCAGTGGTTTTGATGAAGAACATTACTCTCTGCTGACGAGATGGGATTCGCTATCCAACAGATACGCAAACAATGTGGCCCATCGTAAAAGCTTTGATAAAGGAACGATTGGACCAGACGAGACTATGCACATACAGATGTCGAAGATGATGAATGGAGGCAGGATTGTCGACAGGCTGTTCTGTGTTCTGCCGACAAGCCGATTGATGTGCCGTAAGGGCTTGTAGAATGGTACATGAGAGAGGTGTTAAGGGGATAAGTGCGAAGGCCGGACTCGCCTTTTCGTTTAACTTGTTGAAAATTAATTGGTTGTGAGATTTTAGTTTGGGGGTTTGCCCCCAGAATGGGACATAAAATTGAATACTGCGTGGAAGATCACAAAGTTGCGTGCTTACTTTCCAGATCCGAAACGCATTCCAGAGTAAGGCTTCTCCCGGCATTGTGCCAGTCGAGATGCTAAATCTCCCACATGCAACTCCAGCTTGTGACCATCCGGGTCAAGAAAATAGAAAGATTGCCCTTCGCTTTTATTGTCTTTCCAGACCGTCACTCCCGACTGTTTCAGCTTATATGAGAACGGTTCAAAATCCTCTGGCGCAATGCTGAATGCGTAGTGGGTATAGTCACATTCCTGCGGGGCTACGTAGTTGCGTGATACGTCATACGAAAGGTGCCGGTAAGGACAATACATCTAACTAACCAATCAATCTTACTTGTTTTACGAATGAATGAGTTAATGCACCTTGGCCAAACTATCCAGATTTTTATTTAACATACTCAAGTTACGTACTTCCTATCTCAGATTTGATTTGTTACATTATAACAAAAATTGAGGTACTCATGAAAACGACTCTGTATAAAGATTTCACATTTGAAGCCGCACACCGACTACCCAATGTACCTGATGGGCATAAGTGCGGACGTTTACACGGGCACTCGTTCGTTGTTCGCCTTGAGATCACCGGAGAGGTGGATAAGCACACGGGGTGGATTATCGATTTCGCAGAATTAAAAGCGATCTTCAAACCTACGCTGGATAGGCTGGACCACTATTATCTCAACGATATTCCTGGCCTTGAGAATCCAACAAGCGAAGTGCTGGCTCAATGGATCTGGAATCAGGTTAAACCACAACTCCCGATCCTGAGCGCAGTCATCGTGAAAGAGACATGCTCTGCAGGCTGCATCTACCGTGGTGAATAACAAAAAAGGAATAGCAGAAGCTATTCCTTTTTTACTCAATCCAGCGCACTGACGAAGGCTGCGATCATACTCGACGCCCCTTTACCTGAGGGATAGATTATCTCTTTGCGATAATCAGTCACGGTATAGAACGCCTGATGCTTTGAGCTAGCGCTGGCGAAGATAAAGTAGTCAGCTTTTTCCGCCAGATTTATCAGCGCCGGAGTAGCTACGTGATCGTGATTGAGTTCCACATTCAACCCAGGATATAACTTAAGTAGAGCCTCTTTTCCGCGTCTCGCCGCACCTTCCATCAGGCTGTAAATTGCCAACGTTTTACCGTCGAGATCGCGATGAAGCGAAGACGCTACGCCCGGCGTATTGTCCTCTTCCGGGAAAACGTGTCCGGCATGTTCGCCGAGATAGAGTCTTTCCACCATGCGCGCGGAAAGTTGCATACTGACATCCAGACGCTCCCAGCGCTGCTTAAGCAACTCCTGTAACTTGATCCAGAAACCTAACCTGGAAGCGTCGTCGGCAGTCACTTTATCATACAGAAGTTCAGCAATATCAATCGCGTAGCCTAAGGTTCTCACCGACAAGTTCTCAGCACACAGCATTTCTGCCGCTTCAATCGCAGAGATATATTCCTTGCGAGCGAAGGTACCGGAAAGGAATTTATCCAGAATCATCCCACCGAGACGCACGTCTTCTTCTGAACGAATGTCTTCAACAGCCAGTTGTATTAGCCAGTCCGGCCACAAAGAGGCAGAGACCTGAACATCATATTCTTCCAGCCAGTTCAGTAGAGTTGGCAGCGCATCACGTAAAACCTTGCTCAACTGGGCGTTGGACTGCTGTCCCAACAACACAAGCCACTGCGTTTCGCTGAAGGTTGACGGTGCCCAGTCCATGTAATAAACGGACGCCATCTGGCGCAGTGATTCAAATTGTTCGGGTCCGGTGGCCTGCTGTAAATCATCAAGCCAGCGACTCCAGCCATAGTCCTGCGGTTCACAGCGTTTTTCCAGCGCCAGCCATGCGTCCCAGAGTTTGGGTAATTTTTGTAATGCCTGACGCGTCGCTTCAGGCATCGCCACCAGTTGCGCGTAGATCTCAGTTTCACGCTCAACGTCGGCCCGTAGCGCTTCAAGTAACATGTCGGTCGCGTTTTCCACGCTAATCAGCATGATAGGTGGTGCCTGAATTAGCGCCTTTTCTTCCGCTTCTACCTGAGCAGGCAGCGAACTCTCACCTGTCGTCCACTGTTCGACCTGCTGTATCCAGTCAGACGTTAAAAGTGGGCTAGCTGTTTGCCATTGGTCAATTCCTAATAGCGCGGCCCCCATGGCCCACAGTTGCCAGTCAGGCAGAAAACTTGGCTGATGTGCAAAGCGAGGCTTATGCTTGTACAACGGCAGCAAGTCCAGCACCAACCGCCGGGCTTCTTCTCGACTGTCCAAAGGGAAGTGCGCATCACGAATGGCATTCAGCATTAAATGACCAGAGGCGCGTAACAGCAGGCGCTGAATACGTTCCGGCACACGGCCCCGCAGCAACAACTCCAGTCGGGGATGGCCGAGAATGGCGTCCCATTTTGCCGAAGCCGCCATCCCCTGTAGTTCTAGAAACAGGAGATTAAGAGAAGACAGTGCCTGATTACCACGTAACTCTTCCAGATACTGTTCGGCAATCTTGCCGTCGCGCGCGTGGCATGCCGTGTAGAAATCTCTGAGAATCCGTCCGGTTTGCCGACTGACCAGCGAATGTAAGATGGGTCGCTGATGATAAAGATCCATCACCAGTTGCAGCATGGCGTATACCCGCTTCATTCGCGCTACCTGCCACTCTTTTACCTGCTGCGGCGAACCCTCCGGCACCTGTAAGAAATCGAAGGCCAGTATTCCGTCCGGGGATTTCTCCAGCAGCAACTGTTCCCCGTCATCGTCAGAGTGATAGATCGATGCAATGTCAGGAGTAGTGTCAGCGGAACCCAGCGCCGCGGTTAGAATACGTCGTAATTCTTCCAGGCTTTTTGCATTCTCTGCCAGGGCATAAAACACCGTTTTTCTCGTTCGCGTTGAAGGAACGATGCAGGGCATCCGTAACGTTGCGGCCTGTTGAATCAGCGTGTTCATTTGTGGGATGCCGTATCCCCCCAGCATCGCCTTGTCATAATCCAGATAGTTATCTTTAGCGTAATAATTTTTCAGCCAGTCTGCACACATCAGAACGCTTCCTGTGATCCAATAAAAAGATACTGACGTTCAAATTCGGCTATCGCTTCACCGATCATATGCGAATCGCAGTTCAGTTCGACAAACTCTTCATTTCGATTAACGCCGCTGTGGGTAAAATTCATTGAGCCCTTGAGGAAAACATTTGGCGTCAGAAAACCTTTTGTATGCAGTTGATTACGCCATTCCAGACGAAAGTTCGCAAAGTTGCTCAGACGTTTTTCCAGCGCTTTTACAAAGATACGGTTCATCGGTTCGTCGCGGGTGACCAGCGAAAGCGGCGCGCCGTTATTCACCGCACAGGCCAACAGCTCAATGAAATCCACCTCCCGGCCTCCCCACGCGGGATCAATGCTGTCCCAGTTGCCTGAACGATTGTCCAGCAGCGAGAAGTTACTCACCCACGGCGACACCAGCCAGATTGGCTCTGGCTGCATAATCAGTGCGATAAGTTGGGCGCTGAGCACTTCCCGCAATTGCCGTTGCCCTGCGGCACCGTGTAAAAAAATCTGGCGCTGTTTTGCACGTCCGATCATTGCATCGCCTCCGCCAGTTCAATACGTAAAATGAGCACGTCCTGCTCGCGGCGAACTTCACCAAGACGCGGATACAGCAGCAGTCCTAAATGATCGACTGGTTCAATTTGCACGGTGTTAATGACCTGATGTAATTGATTTCGCTGCGCGCGCGTGAGTTGCAGCTCAACTCGACCGGCTTTACACAATGCCGTATGCAGTTGCCCAAGCCAGTCATCCTCATCAAGGGAGATCTTTTCGATCTGCTCACTAAATAGCGCGCCGGCAAGCAGGCGCTCAGTCGTAACTTTACGCGAGCAAAACATATTGTAAAAACCGAGTTCTGCCTGCCGGACCGTGTAGCCACGCGGCCAGAGCAGGTTTTGGTTCCGGCACTGCGCGTTAAATACGAAGGACGCATCGGTTTTGACGCCAAGCGCATTCACCGCCAGTGCGTGCGCCATGGTATTCATACTGAACTCAATACCCGCACTTGTTTCAAGCGACGACCAGTCCGACAGTAGCTGATAAAGCTGGGCGTCTGTGTCATCGCCGCTACCCGCCCGCAGGATCCGCGAGTACAGAACAGTTGTAAAGCTGTGGGAAAGACGCAAACCGCGCTGTGAAAGCTGCAAATGAAGATTCTTGTTAGCCTCCCGCCGGGCGTCCATGTTACTGGCTTCACGAACGGCGGAGATCGCCATACGAAGCGCGTGATCCGTTTGCAGCATCTGCAACACGGTGCGCAGATCGTAATCGATCTGCTCGTAGTCGCTGGCAGAAAGATTACGCACAAGGACATTGAGGAAGGACACAGGGTCTTCAGCCCACTTCTTCTGTAAACGGATCAAAATCCCGCTGCCGCCCGACTCCATCTCGCAGAGCCAGATTTCCAGCCATTCTGCTCCCGTGCGGAGATCGCTCATCCAACTGGAGTCCGTTACGACCGCTCGCTCATCAACATCCGGAAGTAGCGTACTTAGCGTTTGCTGCACACCCGCAGCCAGAGTGTCCGCTAATACCTGCCGCGCCCATTCAACAAAGCCGCCGATCTCAGCCAAGGGTTTCCAGAGTGCCTGCGCGCAGTTCAACAGCAGCTGCTGTATATCCGGCCTTTCAAGGAGTTTATGGAGGCCGATCTGTAGCGCTTGGTCAGTGCCAGCCTCATTTTCGGTATCCGGCTGGAACAGGCTGGCCGGGATATCAGCCAGCCTTTTCATCCCTTTTTCGGAAGCCATTTCTCGCAGCGCCGACTCAACCGAGGTGCGAGCGCCGCTTGCCAACGTCTCCGCAAGCTGAGCCATAAAACATTCAATAGCCCAGTCCGCGTTAAAGCTATCAAATTCAAATTCAGATGACTGCCTTACAAGATGTTGAAAATAAACGGGGCGCATACCTCGCTGGATTTCTGCCTGATGCAGCAGCCCCATCACGTCATCACACGAGAGGTTAAAACGCAGGCGCATTGCATCCACCCATTGACGACTTCCTACGCCAACCCGTTCCTCACCATTCACCCAGGTGAAATCAACGTGAGCTCGTTCCTTATTTCTGAACCGGAGCGACGCCTGCGATCCGGTAGAAAAGCGAACCAGTTCCAGCGATGTCATATGCTGGTGGTTGTAAAACGTGATATCGTGCAGAGTGTGCTTCCAGGGTCCCTTTGGCACCTCGTCGGGCGTCGCAACCGCAGGGTTAATGACGTGGAGTACCCACTGCAGTTGCGCATTACTTTTATCATTTATACGACGAATATCAGCCCGGGTGGTCATGACCTTTGACGGTTTAACAACCTTGATCGTTTTTCCCTGATACTCGACTTCACACTCTTTTTGCCAGCTATCGCCGAACGCATCGCTTATCTGGAAATCAACATATTGCCGCCCTTCTCCTGCCACCGGCTCGTAGGTTTGCGGGACCAGCCAATCCGTACTTTTGTTCGATTTAATGGCGTAGCGTTTAGACAGACGCCCTGGCGCAAACTCACGCATCCCCTGCCAGAACGAGAGGGTTTCCCACTGTTCTTCGTCATCACGTCCACGCTTCAGGCGAATGTCCAGTTCCGGCAAATTCAACTCGCTGAACAGATTTTGCGGGATGTATTCCGGAGCGGGTGAATTGCTCCGATGTTGTTCACTCTCGTCATTCGGTTGACTCGGGCGCAGACCGGCCCACTCCACGCCGTTAACCGACCAGCGCGTTCTGAGGTTACGCAGTAAGGAGGGGAGAAACTCAAACATAATTGAGCGCGGCGGGCTCCAAAGGATATTTTGCACCGCACCGTCAGATAATTGCAGAGCGTCCTGAAGGTAGCGCGTCAACTCGTTTAGCCGTCTTCCACCACTCAGTACCTCTTCAATCAGTCGGATAAGCGGGGCATACATTCGATCATATTTCAGCTGATTATGCTCAGCTTTTTTCAGCATGCCCCACAGATCTTTGAATTTACCAACTTTGCTGATCCAGTCGAGGGCCGCCATTGCGGCCTGCATTTTCTGCACGTGCTGGTTACCCAACGGCAGGCCCTGACGTTTGATCTCCGGGCTCATCAGCCCTTCATAACGCTGGAACTCAACACGATCGCGGCCAAACTCGGAGAGCACCACCAGCATCCAGGGGCGCATGCCTCTTGGACGACCGGCACGTCCTTTACGCTGCAAATAGGAGGCGACATCGTTCGGCGCCTTATGCTGAAGAACGGCACCAACCAACGGATCGTTATATCCCACCTCGAGAGAAGAAGTGGCGACCACGACATCTGCTGATGCATCAACACCGGCATCCTGACTCGACGTTCGGGAAATGACTTTGTTTTCCGCGAGGTCGTGGCCAATATCCATAGCCGCCTTCCAGTTCTGCCCCAGTTCAGTTTTCGACCGCTCAGATGCCATTTTATCAAAAGGACTACGTAACACGGCCAACGGTGAATGATCAATGCGCGACTGTCCTGGCCCCGTCTCCCAGCCTTCGGCATCGCTGAGGTCGTGGTACAATCGGTTGTTACCGTCGAGGGTATCAGTGAAGATGAAAGTTTTCTTCCCCCAGGTACCTTGTGACTTGTTCGCTTTGCTATCCAGCATGCGCGCCATTAGCATACTGGCCTGGATGGTGGTGGAGAGTAATGCCGTTTCAGAGACAGGATCGCCTCGCAGTGCCAGCAGGTACTCAGCCCCCTCTTCGATCATCTCTTCCGCGTAGGGCTGGATCAGGGCTACCTCCTCTTCAGGGGCACCCACCAGCCTGGCAAAGAAGTGCTGCGCGTCAGCAAGCGTTGCCGATAGTCCAACAAAATGCGGCAAACAATCGGTGCGCTGCATCCAACGCCGCAGCAGCAGCGCGGTTTGTGCGCCGGTGGTTCCGCTGTAGGTATGGACCTCGTCGAGCAGAACCAACGTTGGCCCATAGCCTTCACCGACACCAAACAGATGGTTGCTCCAGGTGGAGTTCATCTGGAGGTTCAGCATTTCCGTCGTAGTAAACAGAATGTCCGGGGCGTCGCCGCGATGTTGCTGCGCATTACGGGTGATCATGATTTCACTCTGATCCAGCTGATGCTGGCATTGCGTACAGGTAAGCACCTCACGCTCGTCAAAGATGTCTTCACGACGCCAAATGAGCGCCCCTCCGCAAGTCTGCTTAGGATGCTGCGGGTGGGGCTGCTGGCATTTCATCAGGCCGAACGGTAGACCAACCTTCCCTTTAACGTCTTTCTTCGACCATTCTGCCTTCACCGGTGTATCGCCAAAAAAGGCACCGATACGAATCTTGCGTCCGGCGGCCGTCAGCATAAATTCGTCAAGCTTGCGGCACTGTGAAAACGTTTCGGCAAACTGATCCTTGAGCAGTTCTTTTCGCGGATAGATGGCGAGAATGCGCACCTTGCGCTCAGGGTTGTTACAAATCTCTTCGGCAAGACGAGTTAGCGCAGGCAGGTAAAACGACAACGTTTTACCGCTACCGGTGCCAGCACAGACGATTGTCCCGCTGGCCGTATTGCTTTTCACCTGATGTTCCAGCCAGCACTGCATAATGCGTTCGGTCGCGCGAACCTGAAAACCCGCCAGCAAGAAGGGCTTATCTGACGCCAGGGCCTGGCACATAATGTCACAGACGCGATCGCTTAAGTTCAGCTGTTTTTTCCAGCCGGTAATCAGCGTTGCCGGTTCGTAAACGCGATCGGGATAGCTGCGCGGTCGACGAATAAAGCGATAGTCCGATACCAGCGTTTTGCTCTGTTCCAGCTTTTGCTCATGCATCCACTGGCGTAGGTTGCGCATGAGATGGACCGTTTCCCCCATTCGGGTTCGCCAGACAGGCGTGCCACTGATGTGCGGCACCTGAATCAACATGGCGGCGTCTAGCATCTCATCCAGAACCTTTTCAGCATCTTCTTCAGGTAACACCCGTCCGATAGTGCTTAACAGCTCATCCAGATTAAAAAAACCGCCCGTGTCGCCCCATACCAGGAGCGCATTTTCTTGTTCTTCCAGCGCATCCAGCACGCGTTGCAAAAGCGAAAGCTCGATTCCCTTCATTAAATCATTCTCTTACGTGTCACGTTAAACGCTGGCAGCATACCTTTTTCTTCCAGCCAGGCAATCACGCCCGGCGTCAGCAGCGTAAGCGAGGCATGATTATGTCTGTCCAACGCCTCAAAAAAGCGCAGAACATCGTCTGGTGCATCCGGGTCCATTGAACGTTTAAGCGCGACCATCTCATCACTATACTTCTGCAGGTTTTTTACCACCGACAGGCTGTCTGGTCCGCTTAACTTCTGCCGATTAAAGTTATCGCGCGCTTTGCGATAATCGTCATACACCAACACGTTCCCCAGCGTGCGCTGTTGTTCCAGAAAGACGGAATCCAGCATTGCGCGTGCTTCAAGATCGGCAACAAACGCTTTCCAGGTTGCATCCACCTTATCATCAATACTTTCCTGTACACTCTTCAGAACCCGCACCGTTTCCCAAAACCCGCTCTGCTCGGTTTTATCGCCACTTTCTTTGAAGCGTGCCGTCAGCGCATCCAACTGCGTTTTGGCACCGCCGAAAAGCGCCGCCTCTTGCGAAAAATCGATAGTGGAATGTGGTTCCGGTAGCATGCCGATCACCTCAAATTTCTTTTGGGCTTTTTGCAGCGGTTCGGCAACATCCAGCAAGCCGTCACGTATGGTGCGGTACCGATCGTAGACCTCTTCCAGCGACTGAACCTGCTGTTTTATCTGATACTGCTCCCACAGTTGCGTAAATTGGGTCTTAAGCGTTGTCATACTGTTCCCCTGCAACGGACTGCATGGCGTCGAGGACCTGATGAAGTTCCTGCAACGTGCTTTCAATCTGCGTGCGAAATTCGCTGATCTGATGCCCACCGTGTGAATGGTTGTAGGCGGTAATATTCGCCAGTACACGTTTGTGTACCTGCTGCCAGCTTTGCATTGTCATCATGAGCCGGTTAATTAAAACACCGTCCAGTTCGCAAAGTAGTTGCCATTGACGCAGCGGATCTTCAGATTGATTAATGCCTCGCAATTTGAGGATCGTCATCCAGATGCCCCCCTCAGTTAGCGCATTCAGTGAATCCGTCAGCGTGCTGCTGTCCGGGGAGATATCCGCAGGATAATCGCCGCTGTCCCCAAGAGATTTAACTAACGTAGCCAAACCGGTGACGAGTTCGGAAAAATCATCCGCATTTTCACAGTCGGCAAACAGAGCAGCGGTATCCAGTATGGGGCGGATTTCACTGAGCGACTTTTTCACCACAGCGGCATGTGTATTTTTTGAGCGTTTCTTCAATGCCTTTTGTATCGCACTTAGCAGGAGATCGCCTTCCAGCGCATGATCGTTTAGCGCCACAAGGCTGAGCCATGCGTCCTGGGCATCATCCCACTTCGCTAATGCCTCTGCCCGCAGTTCAGTGATTGCCTTCGTGATCCCGGAACGAAACTGCACAGAAAGCGTTTTGCTGTTTTGCAGCAGTCGTGCAAGCACCTCTTTCGAACCATCCGCCGTTTTAATGGCCCCCAGCGCGTCGGCCAGCGCAATCTGCTCGCTGAGCAGCAGCGGCAGATCGTTGCGCTTATGCTTAACGAGTTCCGTCAGCGCATAGTTAACCCAGCGATCGCAGAAGCTCTGAATAATCAGGTAATCCGTTTTGCCATCTACGTAGCTCCAGTCCTCGGTTTTAGATAAGGAGTTTTCTCTGTAGTAGCCAAACCGTGCTAACGCCATCGCGGCATCCGTTAGTTGCACCGAGCGCTTATCGTATTCGGCCTGAGGAATAAATTTCACCACATGCACGCCACGGTTGCCCTGTGCGTTAGGTAACTCAACGGCGACAAAGTTGGATTTACCTAACCAAAGTGTTGGCCGATAGGTACTGCCCGCCCATTCCGCCACGACGCGCTTATCAAAGAAGAAGGCCAGGGAGCTTTTGATATAACGCGCGGGATCGATCTCAAGCGTCGCACCTTTCAGCATCCAGTCACCCACCGCCGCATCCAGCGCTCGGATAGCCAGGGTATCTTTATCTTCTTTCACTTTCGGTTTAACTGTTGTGGGTTCTGGCTTAACAGTTTTTTTAACCTGCGGCTCAACTTTGGTCACCCGCGTAGGCACCACCGGCTGAATATGGACCGGAGCACTTTTTGTGATTTCCAACACCTGCGCCAGATCGTCCAGACCGAAACTGCGGGCAACATCAGGCGGCAGAGTGCTTGCCAGAGTGCCATCGGAATCGGCGGGATAACCCCACAGCGCGACCACGGATTCAGCACGCTCGGTGTCGGCGAAGCCCTGACGGAACAGCCAGCTTCGAAGCCCTGCTGGCGCCGCAACATCGCCAAGATGCGGCGGCGGAAAACGTCCCTCATCGGCATCACGGCGACAGTGCTGCAGTACACGCAACAGAATCTGGTTGATGATCTGACGTGGGTTGAATTTTAATTCGTTGCGATCGTCGCGGCAGAATGTCTCTGCCAACGCATGGATAGCATTTGTGTTAAAGGGAAACAGCGAAAAGCCTTGCTCGCTGCGACCAAACACTTCGGCCATTTCGTCGCCGTTTGCGCTGGCTTCCCAGTCAGGTGGCCAGTGTGATTTATCAGCAGATTGCTCCCAACGCTGGCGTAAGGCTTCACCCCCAAAGCGGGCCGCGTTGATGTATCGACCACAAAAATCGACAATACGCAGTCGCGTCTCTTCGCGCCCGCTCCCTACCTCTTCGATCACCCATTCACCCTTCGCGCGATCCAGCATCCCCTGACGACGGCGGGCATACCCCTGATAACCGTCAGTAACAGCAATAGCTGAACACACCGGGCATAGCACTTCTTTCCCGTCGCGGATCCCTTCCCTTTCAAGGCTGTCGATCAGTACATCCTCGATCGCGGTGATGAGCGACATATCCTCTACCAGCACCATCAGCGTCATCTGCTTTTCATGTAGCGCCTGACGGATCTGGGTAAACAGGTCAGAGAAACTGCGGCCACGGAAGTTGAAGAGCTGGTTAAACAGCGCCTGCGTCGCTTTAACCAGCACCAGGTTGAGAATCTCCGAAGCATCTTTGCGCCCGTCCTCATGCGTATTCAGGCGGCTTTTCTGAATATACTGACGCGCAGGCAGACTGAGATCGTTAATATTAAAGCTGAAATCAAGATCTTTGGCCTGGAGTTGCTGTTCCCCCTCGTCGAGATCGCTGCTGGTTGCACCGTTGGTCAGACGGTTGGCAAGGCGATAGAGACAATGCTCTTCTTTCAGCAAAAACTGCTTGAAGTAAGCATCGTTAATCAGCGTTGGCAATGCATTATCTTCAGCGTGGACGTGGATTTTCTGTAGCCGGGTCGCCTGTGGTTTGATAGCTATTAACTGCTCAGGCGTACTACCCGCCATCTGTTTTTTCAGCGCTTCCATATCCTGCTTGTTACGTTCATGCAGGTTACGCAGCTCTTGCCCCATCAGCATCAGCAGCCATTCAGCGATCTCGCGAGGCGTACGTTTTTCCGACACCTTATTGATGTCTTCCCGCGCTTCGTCAAAGATCTCGCCCTCCAGGCCCGCCAGCATAGAGGTGAGAACCTCACGCAAGCTGGCACTTTTTGGAATACGGACAATATGCCACTTCTTGTCTTTGTACTCCTTACGCAGCCGCAGTTTCGCATCCAGCCAGCGGATGATGTGTGATTTACCCACTCCGGCTTTGCCCACAATCGGAATTGGGCGCGGCGTTTCCAGAAAGTGCTTGAGCAAATCTTCTTCTTTCGCATGTCCGAGGTTGTTGCCGTCTTTATCGAGACGCAGCAAATTCACCGGTTGATGCACTGCCAGTAAGGTGTACTCCGCCAGCTCTTCCGCCTCGGTGCGAATACATTCATTGATGTTTTGCAGGGAAGGCCAGTAATCGATCATTCTCATTTTCTTGCCCCCCCTGGGCTCACGGTACTGATACGGCGTAGACTGCCATCCGGAGCTTGCAGGACCATGGCGTCAAGGTCATCGGAACGAGTGGTGAAAACCAACTGCATTGTCAGTTCAAGCCGGAGCAGCGCCTGGCTCAACGCGGCGCTGATCATATGTTTCTCCAGCGGTTGCCAGTTGTCAGCGGAGATCATCGGTTCAACCTGCTGGCGGTAGGCTCCTCCATCCAGCATTGGCAGAAGCTCTGCCAGTTGGCTGAGGAATGTCTGAATTGGCATCGCGGCGGTAAGCGACAGGTTATCCAAAACCCCTTCAATGGCGCGGGTAGGGTCCATCACCCAGCCATCCAGATAAGGTTCTGTAAAACCGAGGAAATATGAGTAATCGAGGAATGGCTCTGCTTCGTTAGAGACGTTGAGGTTACGTCGCCCCTCACCGGCTAATTTATTGTTAATCATCGGGCCAACGGCCAACGGCACCGCCTCTTTTGTCAGCGGCGTGTTTCCGCGGATCGTATATTTGTCCTGCGCCAGCATGGAGGTAACGCACATCAGCAAGGGCTGGCCGCGCGTTCCGGTCAGCAGCGGCGTCGTTTTCTCACTGTCAATTAGCGTACGCAAAACCCGTGCGGGCAGATTACGTTCGCTGGAAAGTGGCGACTGTTGACTGAGGCCAGCGCTCTCATTTTTCCATAACCCTTCTTTTGCCCAGAAAGAGACTTCGGCAGGCAGGCGTTTTCTCGCCCCATCGCTGACGGGCAGCATCTCCGGGCGCAGTAATTCAATCAAATCTGCCATCGGGATGGCCTCTCCGAGTCGCCGATTCAGCACCCGATCGATCATGCAGAGCAGACGGATCTGGCTCCCTGCGGCAGCGTTGTTGGTAATTGCCACTAGCTGATATTCCTCTGAAATTGTTCTAATGCCACGGCACCGGTATCAACATCCCACCAGCGACGCCCGCGGTAGCCCGGTTCTTGTAAACGTTCCGGTGCAACAATAATGCGATTGATGCTGGCGAAGATGTCCAGTTCAGGCATCGTTTCGCCGGGCAACACTAGTACCAGTTCATCCCAGCAGGTGTTTTCTTCATCAACGGCAAGTGAACACCAGAAAGGCAAACCTGCGGACAGGACCTCACCAAGCCGGGCGAGCACGCTCTGGCTGGCGCGGATAGCCTGAATCTGGCGATTGGCCAGCAGTCGGGCAATCCAGTCACTCCACTGACGCAGCAGTAACCGGTTCGTCAGCGTAGTAGAATAATAAACGCGTTGCTCATTTCCCATGACGTTCCGCATCGTCTCGCCCGTCACGTGTGCTATACGACCGAGCGTCGGAGTAAAGGGAGGATACCCTTTACTCCGACAGGCCGGACACCCGCCACAGGCTATTTCCGGCACAAAGCCATCGAGGGTATAAAATTGCGCTAACGTCTGGCACAACGATATTGTGTGGTCATTGAGCCACCCTTCTAACGCGCTAAATCCCTGTTTTCGCATCGCCAGTTCATGCGAACGGTGGGCCTGAATCTCCTTCTGCCACTGCGCTTCATCCATATGGCCGTCACAGAGAACAGAAATCTGAATATGGTTGAAATAATGGTCAAACCACGCATGGACCCTGGACTCATCACGCTCGTCCGGGGCGATAGCGCTAAGATCCGGCGGTGGATAGGTGATATCGATAAAACCGGCGCGCTGCATTAACAGTAAGGTACGCAGATTCCAGTCCACATTGCTCTGCGAATCCATGCGAATGTCGGCATGCTTCGCGCGTAGCGGGACGGTGAACTGACCCGGTTGATGCTGCTCGCGCAACTGGTGCATCTTGGCCCAGCGCAAATATCCTTTGCTGGCCCCGATCAGTTTGGTTCGGTTAATGTTGCGTGCGATCTGTAGTTGTTTGTGATGGAAAATAATGTGAGCGACCGATGCTTTACCATCACGACCGCCACGACCGCTCTCCTGGTAGAGACGATCAAAATTTTCAGGCACTGCGACATGCAGAACGGAACGGACATTATTTTTATCCATCCCCACGCCAAATGCCGACGTCGCCACCATGATATCCAGCCCATCGTTACGCCAAGCGTGGATAAGACCTTCGCGTTCCTGCATTGGCGTTGCACCATGGAATAATCCACATCGCCGATAACCACGCTCACGTAGATACTGGTACCAGAATTTGGCCTGTTCCACTTCGGTTGTGTAGAGGATCATTGGCGCTGGCAAGCGAGCAATGGCGTTTTCCACCTGCGTAAGGTAATCCTCGTGGCTGACAGCTTCGCTGACATACCACACGGGTTCCGGACGCAGAAAACTGCCGTTCACTTCAATCACTGATGCCTGTCGTTTACCGGCAAAGAGCGCTTTGAGCGTATTCAGGGTGCTTTGACTAAACGTGGCAGAAAGCAGAACGACTTTGACACCGTCTGAAGAGGTAGCCTTCAACGATCGCACCAGGGGTGCCAGTAGCTGAAACTCGGGACGGAACTCCGCCCCCCATTGATCGATAAGGTGAGCTTCATCCACTATCACGGCGCCCAGTAGTCCGCGCTCCGCAAGCGAGAACAGCTGTAACAAGAGCCCGCCTGTCGCTGCTTCCGGAGAGCAAAATAACGCTCGCTGCTCACCGGATGCCAGCCGCAACTTCATCATATTCCGTTCTTCAATCGACTGGCCGCTATGCCAGACGTAGCTGCCACCGTGATCCTGCCCGGCCTGTTGCATCACCTCTTGCGCCCGCAGAGCCTGTTCAATTGCCAGCGCTACGGTTGGCACAATCACCAGCGTCAGGAGCCTGCGCGGTGAAGTCAGCATCTGGGAGTGAATCACAAAGGTTTTGCCGGCTCCGGTGGGCAGGTTCACCAGCAGCGTTTTATCTCTGTCGCTGGTCAACACCGTGCGTACCGCCTGCTGTTGCCCTGCAGATGTGTAGTGCGTATAACGCGGATCGTTGAGTACAGAGGGCAAAAGGACATCCAGCGGTGGGGTTTCCAGAAAACGGCGCTGCTCGCCTTTCCAGACGGGTAAGAGAGAGGGATCAATCTCTTCCGCTTCACGCGTCAGAAACAGTTCACCTGGGTAGTCACGATCCCGTCTCAAACCAAAATGCTGGAGCATTGCGCCTTCGGTAAGGTGTCGGTACGGCAGCCTTAACGGCATCAGCCCAAATGCCCGTGCGCATTGCAGTGCATCATAAAATGCGTGCAGGCGGTCGCATTCTCCCGCCTGTACATCATCCAGACAGTAAAGCAGGCGGTTAAAAAACTGACCACTCAGCCCGTCGCGTTCGCTATGTTCTCCGTTCAGAACCGCGCGAAGTTGTTGCCATTGATTTTCCATGGTTGCTTCCGATTACAGCATGTCGCGGGTACACAGAATAATCGCCTTCATTGCAAGCAATTGATGGCGGACGGGACGATCGCCATAGTGAGCATCCACGTTTCTCCGGGCCTGCTCCGCGGCAGCAAGTACGGTCTCTTTCCAGTTATGCGGCTCAAACCAATCCGGCATTCGCATCCAGACCTCTTCCCGAAGATTAATATCCTGGAACAAGCTATTGCCATCTTCATCGTAAGGTTTATCCAGCAGGGAAACAACGACCTGCGGATCCGCCTCTTTTCCACCGTCATCCAGCCAGAAATTGTGAACCTCCGGGCTGAAGCACTCATCACCACGACGCTGCGCGGCTAGCTGATTTTCACCTTCAACCTGCGCTTCACTCAGCCACTGGAAATGGAACCAGGTGCGCGGTTGCTTCAGCGCAACCGCTGGGGAGAGAACCCGAAGCAGCGCCATACTTGCTCCTCGCGGATCGCTCTGCATCAGTTGCCATACGGTTTCGGCAAAAGGCTGTCCATAGCGCAAGGGGTAAACGTGTTTGTGGTTACCGGCTTCCGTTCGAGACAAGCTCATCAACGCTGTGGAAGGGGGATATCCTTCTGAAAAATCCAGACCAAGCAGGCAGTTATCAATAAACGTTCCTACGTCCACCAGCGTTTGCCGTTGATATTCGCCACGCTCGAAGCGCAGACGAAATCCTCCTTCAGGATATTGCTCTCGCTTAAACCCTAATGCCTTGCGCATCCAGGTCAGCATATCTTTTGCCTGCGCTTCAGCCTCATCTTCAGATTCGGCCAGTTGCTCAGAAAACTCGCGTGCAGCAATGACCTCCTGCTCCATGGATAACAAGTTTTCCTGAGCCAGAACGCGCTTACGTTCCTGGGCGATGAAGCCGTTTTCTCCCGAAAGGCGCTGTTGCGCCTCATGGAAGACGGCAAGCCCCTGCCCGACGTAATCACGCCATACCATCTCTAATTGTTCAGACAGAACAAATTGCAGGCTGGCGACGCTTCGATGAAACAATCCCGTGCCTTCGTCCAGTAGTTTCACCCAGTCAGCACGTAGCCCATCACGCTCCGGCAGTAAAATCAGGCTTTTCACAGGCTTAACGCCGCGTAGATTTCCAGAATAGCGGTTAAAGCGCCCCAACCGCTGTTCAAAACGGTTAAAGTCGCGGCTCAGACTATAATGGACCGCAAGACGATTTTTTCCGTGCAGATTCAGTCCGTCTTCACCGCGCCTGTCACAGATCAGTACCTGCCAACTGTCATCCGGAAGTTCGCTCTGCTTACGCAGGTCCGGCGAATGACGAACCACCGCCCAGGGGGCCTGAATTTGCAGTTTGGTAGATAGGAAGGCGGCTTCAGAGCTTTCACCGCAAAAGATGACCGCTTTGCCATCAGGACATTTTTCAAACCAACCGGTCAGCGCCTTCATTAGCGCCGCATCTTTGGCTTTCTGCTCTTGCTGGGACGTTTCAATAATCTGCTCAAGAAAATTGGACTCTTCTTCGCTGGCAGTCCCGTTTGCCAGTGCATTTTTAGCCAGGCGGGACATCACCAGCGGGTTGAGAAATAGCGCATCTACCCATTTATCAAGCGTCGTGGCATCTAGATGTTGGTGTTGCACGGGATTACGTAAGGCTGCAGCACGCCAGGCATCAAAGGTTTCATCCAGCGTGAGCTCGGTCGAAGCGACGGGCCAGACACATTTTTCCAGGCCGGCCAGCCCAGGAAAGAGATATTCCAACGCGGGATCTTCACGCCGGTTACGTAGCAAGCGATGAAAAAGACGGTAGCGCTCGCCGATCCACTGGCGTAATACCAGAATGGCCGCTGTTCGCTCTTCGCTTTCATCAGGAGCAAAAAAGTCGACCAGAGGACTCAGCACATCAATCCGCGCCTGCAGTTGCTCATCATCGGCAAAAAGCTGACGTAACTCTTCGATAACCTCTTCCAGTACCCCATTTGGCGTTTCAGGGGTCAAGGAACTGTAAATTCCACCCAGACGCTCGCGCTCTGCCACGCGGCGCATAAATTTTTCGATTCCCACAGCATTAAGTTGCCACGCCTGTGGATTTATGCAGTGCAGCATTGCCAGGAAGTGACGTTCGTTACCGTGCATCGGTGTGCCAGACAGGAGCAACACAATGCGGGCCTGATGGCACAACGCAGTCATTGCGGCATACTGTGCCTGTTCGTCTTCATCATTGACCCATGCCTGCCGGGCTAATTGATGGGCCTCGTCGATTACCATCATTGTGGGCTTCCAGCCGATCAGTTCTGGCTGACAAAGTTCTTCCGGAGAGCACAGGCGGATCTGGTTGTTTCGCCCTCCGCTCATTACTTCCTGTAGAGCAAAGCGATCGACCAGTTCCTGCGTCCATTGTCCTTGCAATACCTGCGGCACCACCACTAGTACGCGGGCTTCACGTTTACATTCCAGAATATGCTCGCGGATGACCAGTCCCGCTTCGATGGTTTTGCCCAATCCGACTTCGTCTGCCAGCAGATATTTAGGGTTCTGGTCCTGAAGAATGCAGCGAACAACCGCTATTTGATGAGGTTCAATCTCTACACGACTGCTGATTAACGACGACATTGACCGACAGGCAGCACGCTGTTTGATCCACGCACTGACAAATTTTTCCCGCAGGGGGTAGAAATAGGGGGCATCATTTGAGCGTGCCGCCAGAAAATGAGCGGGGTTCATTGCCTGCCCTTGCCCATAGTTGGGGTAGTACATCTCCGCCAAATCAACGACCGCATGGTCGCCCGAACGGATAATCAGCAAATGCTTATTGTCTGGTCGTGGCCCGCCATATCGGCCCCTGCACCAGATACCGCTATCTGGTGAGCGGAAGTAAATGGTGCTCTCCTCATATAGAGGAGCAACCGTCAGTGTGTGAATGTCCACCTCCTGACGGTTAACCTCCTCCTCTAAAGGAGAGTAGAACCAAGCTATCTCCGCACGCTCAGTAGAGAGAATGCTCACAATTTTAGCAATACCGTCAAATAATGACGATGTTACCAGGTCACCTTCGGAAAACGCGCCAGTATGTGTAGTCATTATGATTTTTAAACTATCAGGAAGTGAAAGTAATTCGCAAAAAATGAATCAATCTAGAATGAATATACGGCGTATAGACCAATGAAGCAAATCTGCAGGAGGGCAAGGTCGGGCTACTACATAAATTAGTAGGTGATCTTGATCACATAACTTAGAGATTTAAATCAATCAGTTAATACCGTCAAATTAAAGTAAATCAAACAAACCTTAATTACCTCTCTCTTAGTACCATCATGAAATAATTTCATTAAAAAAATAAAGCCTCTATTTAACAATATGAGGCTTTAGATTTAACTAAAAAATTAAATATCAGCATTAGCTGTTTTAATATAATTGGTTACCAGATAATCTGTAACCAATGATATATCTTTCGATAAATTCTGAACCTCGTTCCACTTACGAACGATCGGATGACCATCTATATCCGTGCCTAAGTTCCACACCCCACTGCTCCATGCGCAAAGCGGCTTGATACGATTTAACTCTTCAACAAAGCGAGAATAGGAAGGGATCTCGGTCCACCCTGGTTCACCTTTGTAATCCTGATGCACCTGATCAATTTCATCCATCAGGCTACCGAGAGCAAGAATCCCCACACCGTGTAACAAGCGAGAGTAACGAGGCTTTTTATCCCAATCGTCAGTAAACACAGTTTCTACAGCAGACCAGAAGTTATTCAGCAACTTGACCATTTTGGCTTCATCGCCAAGCCCAGTTGCCGGATCACGAAAGCGATACAATGCTCCCTCACGTAAACTTGAGTCGATCATTTTGATCATTGAGTTATCAGCAATCACTCCGTCCGGGTTGGTCGCAGTCTTAATTCGCCCAGCCAATGGTCCCTCACCAAAGTTAAGACGTTGTGTCAGCAGTGAAGGGAATTTGCGCAGTTGCAGATCGGAAGGCAAGCGGCCATGCGTATGCGGGGCCAGTTCGTACAACAGCGTTTTCGGCAGCGGTTTGGTGGAATTCACCAGCATAAACTGTTCGCGTTGTTCTTCTGCATCATTAGCGATAAACGCAGAGACCGGCATCATAAAAGAGTTGATGTCCGCTTCTCGTAACGCAGCGGTACGTTGCTGCCCATCAACGATAAACCCCGGTTTCTCGAAATTGGCTTCTTCAGAATACGGAATAACGAGATGCCCCATATCACTGTTTTCCATCAGCGGTTCAAAACGAACACGCTGGTCAAAAGCAATAATGACCGGATTGGGAATCATTGGATTGGAGCTTTCAATGTAGCGCTGGATTTCCTTAATATGGCTACGTACTTCCGGACGCTGATACCCAACCAGGTTCTCATCTCCACGTCGAATACGTGAAATGGCGGCAATTTTATTAATTTGTTTGCCTTCAATAGCCAGGCTAAAAAGTTGTCTCTTCTCACCTTGGCGGATACGCAAGGCGGGGACACGGAACTCACTCATGATTTATCCTCTGAGCGTAATGACAATGTGTGCTGTAAGCGATTGTACAGTACTTGAATATTGTGGAACCCACGCCGGCGATTGCGCTCGGCGCCACGGAAAATAATCACGTTGATACCAATGGATTTACAAATATTGCACTGGCACTTCCGCCAGGGGCGATCACCCAAAGTACGTTCGTAATCGACTCGGATTTTCTCTGCCTCTTTCTCTCCTGAGTGTAAACGCTCATAAGCCAACACAGCTTCCAGCGTTTTCTCCAGAGATAAAGCGTTGTTATCGTACTCAAACAGCGCATGCATAGCATCTTTCTCGAGATGACGAGCCACATCCTGGTCGATCACTCCAGATTTTATCTTACGACTTAGACTTGGGTTAGCATCGAACTGCGGCACGCGCACTGCTGTATAGGCACGACCTTCTGGCGTGTGGTAATTGTTTTTGCGATCTTTAAACGCCTGCTGAAGCGGTGTGGTGGAGTCAATACTGGTAACACCAAGGCGAATAAAATCCGTAAAGCTCTCCGGACGAGCAATACCGAGCAGATGAACTTGGGTATCGCTTTTGAGAAGCGGTTTAATCTCTTCGAGGGTTTCAAGGATCTGCGCCGTTTTCAGCGGTACCATACCCCCCATGGTGATATTCTTATACCCCATCGCCAACAGTGCTTCTACTGACTGTCGGTAAGACTCCTTACTCCAACCGTGCGCCACACCAAAAGGCGTAAAACAACTTTTCTGTGACTTGACTAAGAACTCCTGAGCCAGAGTCAGGGTAATATCCTGGCGGCGGCGGCACTCAGCCAAAAATGATGCTTCGAATACCTCGCCCGGCTTTTCATAGCCAAAAACAATATGGTCGAGCGAAACCCCATAGTTGAAGCGGGATGTTTCATAGAACTCGATAACTTCTTCGACGCGATATGGTGGGACGTCTTGATTTACATAAGTAAATGCGCCGCAGTCACCCATCGTCTGCATATTATCAGGCAGACGAAAGAAATGTTTCATCCCATTACGGAAGTAGCGTAAACGCTGTGCTCGGGTGTATTTACTTTCCCCACCGCCCAGACCGTCAACCACTGCTTTTGATACCAGCATACCGTCGTAAGGATGTGGGAAGACCTCATGTGGATAGTGGTCGTCACGCTGACGAACGCGATGCTCGTTGCGCGTTTCGCGAACGAAGTCGAAACTGGGATCGATAAAATCCTGACTATCGGGGAAAAAGTATTTTAGCTTCGACAACCCTGCTCTCCTGTGACGCCTCTGTCTGGTCTCAAAAAACGCGGGATCTTACCACATTATCATTGTTGGGACATTACTGATTGCGCAACTGCACAGTGTGGAACAAGGCACGAAATCGCTTCTCTTCAAAACTGTTGCCGCTATCACGAAAGACACGCAGAGCACGTGATGCGCTGGTATCAGGCACCTCTTTGAGATGTTGTAATACCCAGGCTTCGACCTCTTCCGGAGTCCTGCGCACGCCTTGTTTCTTGCAGGCCGCTGGCAACGAAGAGAACTGTTTATTCAACCTATCGGCTAATAACCCCAAATTATCATATTCTTCTCGAGTAAACTGCTCTATTACATACTGCGCGATTTTTATATTCAGCATCAGCATGTTGCAATTTAGCCATTCAGCAATTCGCTTGTTACTTTCCAGTAAATAATGGTTTAATGGCGACTTAACTCGAGAGGAAGATATTATCAATACCTGTTTTTTTGCTGAATTTAAATAAGGCAAACCGGTAATAACATCTGGGCCAACTGCGCTAATATAATCAGGCGAACCGCAAATGATAAAATACTCATCAGGTCTGGTCTTCATTAGATCAGTCAACGAAACAGGATGCTTCTCCTGAAATGGTGAATGTTTATTTAATTCAGACCACCATCTCTGATGAAATTCTTTTCCGTTATACGATTCATTGAATAATGGAATAGAGTCATTATGACCAACCGCAAAAGTTGCCTGGTATGGTACAACCTTATCGCCACGTTTTAGTAGTCCTAGTCCAGCAGAAAGGACCCACAATTCAACTGGATATATCTTGTGGATAGATATTGCTGTCGCCCAGTGTCCACCTTTATACAATTTCTCAACAGGCAAGGTATGCCCAGCAAAAATAGCTGAATTAACGACCTTACACCATGCCTGGATTAAATTTTGGGAACAGGAAAGAGAAGTTGACCACGTTGCGAGATTCAGTATCGGATAACCGTTACTGTGCTTACCATTTGTACATGTTGTTATCAGATTAATTTGGCTCACAGTAATACCCTCAGAAACCCCCGCACAAAGCTACAGCATGAGAGATTAGGTTGCAAGCCTGAACAAATAAAAATGTGTTTCCCTACACTGACGTTCAGTCTAGTGGGCACGATATTCGTAATACACATCCTGAACTTCGCGACAGGATGCACACCGCTGAATAATCCCCTGCGACTCCAGGGATTCGCAAAACTCACGGCAATCAGCCAAAAGATGTTGGGAAGGTTGTACTTTTTTATCTGAAATCAATGCCCTAGCAAGAGTGTCATAGCTAAAACCACCAGCAGAGTGTGTGATCAGTTCCAACGCGGCCTTCGTATCAAATGACAACATCACATACCCTCCATTAGTGGCTATGAGTATAGGTATAAATAATTCAAGTCGAATTTGCAAGCATTGAATATGGTTCATATTTAATAGACCAATGCCCATTTATAACAATTAGCATATTAACGATATAGAATTAATCACCTTATTGTTTTCACCTGCATAACACTTTAACTCAATCATTATATTACCATAATACCTTTTGGCTCTTACCCAATAATAAAATAATTCACTAAACTGATCAGGTTAGTTGTTTTAGCAAAAACATCTCACACCGGTTATCACAATCAACAAGCACACACGCAACCAACAAAACAAAAAGGAACGCCCCATGCCCCCACACAAAATCCGCCAGGAGTGGCTGACGCTGGACGAGGCCGCAGAAGTCATCCAGCAGCACAACATCACATTGCTGCCCGCCGACCTGATCCGCCATGCCCTGCACGGTGATCTGTCGCTCTCGGTCTACTTCCCTTCACCCGTACTTCTGAGACCACTCAATCCCCCTTGCCGCTTTGCCTGCCGATTCAGCAAGCCTCCTTTTCCACCTTCGCAGTGCAACAAACCCGGCAACCGCAAAGTGATGGCGAACTCGCCGCCGTGCAGACGCGACCCGACTCTGCAACTGACCACCAGCCATCTGTGGAATTTGCCCTTAATCGGCCTTGAACGCCTGCTACTCCACCAGCAACTGGCGCAGACGCTGAATCATCCTTGCCCCAATGATACCCACTGCTGCAATCAGATTGGCATTGTGGTCTGCGATGAGAACGACAGCTACTACCAACTCTGTTGCCGCAAATCGTTACGAGAGCTTTTACTGGAACTGCTCGCCACGCAGAACAACCTCCAGGAAGAGTTGCATCTGCTGATTGGCCAGCTGTATGGTAATGGTCGCAATGACCTTAAATCCCGGCTCAATCTGTCCGTCTGCTACCTGCAGGACACGCTGCCTCCTGACGCTCTGTTCGTCATCCGCCGCACTCATCTCGAGGCCTTCCTGACCCGTCATCAGCCAGAATCAAAGGAGCGGAAGACCAGTTCATTGACATGGTATTTATCACTAGCCTGACAGGGCTTACTGATAAATGGTTTTATAAGCTCATCAAAGATGGTGCCTTCCCCAAACCAGTCAAACTGGGACGAAGTTCCCGCTGGTTAAAGAGCGAAGTAGAAAACTGGCTTCAGGAACGTATTAACCAGTCCCGTAAATAACACCACTCTGACCTAACCCCCGGCAAGGAAATAACTATCCGACTCGCTCGGCGGTTTTCTGCTGTCTGCGATTTAAGCCTTAAGGAATATAAACCATGAAAGACTATAAACCTCGTTACGAAGAACTCTATAAATGCTACCAAACCTGGTTGACTGATTTTACGAAGCTGACGGTTAGATCGGGCATGTGTCACCAGAATATCTACCACCATCATACCCTGACGGTTGGCAGCCTTAGGTTTCCGGGAGCGGAAGAGGTTATTGCTATTGTCCCCCAGTACCTGCACCGGATAATTTATGGCAGAGCAGCAGCCCCACTGACTGTTAATGATGACCTGCGCGTCAGTTTATTTACCCAGGAACATCTGCTGGCTCACCATCCAATGCTGGAGGGGATTTTGCTGTCTGAGTGCGTGCGTTTAAAACAACGCCCTCTGGCAAATAAGCTCATCAGTTTGTTCCGCCAGTTCAGCGGTAGCGAGCTGCGTCTGAAGCTGGTCTGGCTGTGCTGGTACGATTTGATGCTGGGGAATTGCCTTGATGACTGGACCGACAACCTCAGGTTCAAAAAAGACAAAGAGATGGATATCTGGATCAATGACCGGCAGGCTGAAAACCCTGCGCTGACCAGCCTGATGGACGAGTACGTCTGCTTTGCGTGGCGAACGACAGCTGAACCACTGAGTTAGGCTTCATCCATCGTCCTGCAAGGGATTTTGGGGGTAATTGGGGAGTGAGAATTAATTTGGGTTAATTAATATTCTTAAGTTGAAGGTACACCCTGTTACATCCCCCTCAGTAACCCTGACTCTTGTCAATAATCTTATCAACGCCTCCCCCTCCGGAGGCTTCATCAAACCTGCGGCTCTCTGCCAGCATGAAAGAATTTATCCTATGCAAAACAAACCAAAATGGGAACCAGACTGGTATCTGAAATCTCTTCTGAACAACCATATCAATGAAATGGTTGCCCGCTACTCCTGCATGCGGGCTCTACGGGTTGCTCTGTTCTATCAGCACCATGCTGCGAAATATCATCTGCAGGATCACCGCCAACTTGAAATGGATCTCCGCATGCTGATGGCGGCAATGATGCAGGTGGACATTGACGTTGGTGATACAGACTTAAGCATCAACTGATGTGATCAGAAATGAATAATTAAGGTTAATTAATATTATTTATAGAAGTCAGTAAGTTATGTCTGTCTTTGCCTCACTGCATACCTGTCTCACTGCCTGTCTCACTGTAAGTCTCCATGTGTAGCTCTGTCGTGCAAACCCATGCCCGGTAGTCGTAATCCAGTCAGCCACCACCGTGTCTGACTGGTAACAATCCGCTCATATCAATGGCCCTCTGCGAAGTCAGTCCTGCACTGACGAATGTTGTTGGTAACAGTTGCCAATGCAGCTTATTGCCTGGAAGGGTATTCGCATGAGATCGAACATCAGTTTATGAAAACAAGATTAACAACAGGCGGGTATACGTCACATGGCGTTGTTACCGCAATTACGGTCTGCTGTTGCCACATCATTCTACCCGATACACCCGATTCCATGGGAGGTGTTCATAAATTACGCCACAACCTTTTCCTTTGACTCAACACGAGGAATTCCAATGAAGCCTTACAACGCCAATCCCAACTACGTCATGAACGGTCCTCTCCTGGAGGACATAAACGCCCACATGGAAGCGATGTTTCAGCGTTTTGCTAAGCTGTTACCCTTCAGGATTGATTTTGCTTACCGGAAAAACACTGCCAGTTTCGGGCATGCCTGTAAACACACTATGTGTACAGAAATCCGTCACCTGCTTGCCGAAACAGAAAACGCCCTGGCAGGTTTTTACTGGGTGATGGAATACACGCCGAAGAAAGGTCTGCATATCCATTTACTCGGTTATCTGAACGGGCAATATCACCAGAACCCTTACCTGCTCTCCCGAACGATGGGGAATATCTGGAAAAGTGCAACCGAAGGAGACGGATACCACTACCTGTGCCGAACTAAAGAGAATTACCCGGTCCGAGTCGACCAGGTTATCCACTATACCGATACCCTCGCAATTAATGCCCTGCGGTATGCCATCAGCTATCTCGCGAAAATTAAACAGAAAGAGGATGGCGTGATTCTGGGGCGAAGTACGGTACCGGAGAAAAGTAACAGGGGCAGGCCGCGGCAGGGCTGAATTACCAGTGTGTGCCCCGCGCCCGACAGCAAAGCCACTGGAGTGATATCACTAACCAGGGAGGCTGGTATCACCGATGTGAGTTTAAAGAACATTGCAATGCCAATATCAACATTCCGGTACGTTACAGCGATTCGGACAGTATCACCAACATCCGGCAGGTACTGGCGTATATGACCAAAATTCAACAAAAAGAGGGGATGCTGTTGTTTGGTTGCAACGAAGTTCCACCCCGCCCACCGACAGGTCGACCACGACGCAATCTCTGAGAGTTTTTTACGTCACAACGCCTTAGTGTGACAACCACCGGACTGTAACGACTGCTAACGCAGACTTACTCCCCTTCTGATACTTCTTAACTGACCCGCCATTCACACCCTGACCACGCTGCCCGGACCGGGACGGCTGACGCCTGCGTGTTGTCTGGCGGCAAGGAACAATACTATGTACGCAAAATCCTTCATGGCTCTTGACGGTAATGGTCGTCTGACCGGTGCCCGTACTGCGCAGACCGCGCCTTACGACCATTATAGCTGCCATCTGTGTGGTAGTGCCCTGCAGTACCATCCTGAATACGACACGGAACGGCCGTGGTTCGAACACCAGACCAACAAACTGACGGAGAATGGTCTACAGCACTGTCCGTATGCCAGGCCGAATCGGAAAAAGACACAACTGATACGGCAACTGCAATCTTATGTACCGGATGTATACCCGCTGGTTATCCAGGCCGACTGGCACTGTAACGGCTGTGACAGGGACTACCCCGGTCAACGCTACTGTCTGACTTGTCGCACCGGAAAGTTCTGCACGGTTGCAGCGCCAGTGACTAGGGAGGGAATATGCGAATACTGAAATGCCACCTCGCCCCGGATGACATAAAACATTACGTAACGGCCAGTTAAGCGGTCTCTGGCTCCAGAGTCTGGAGTGGTGTGTCATACGGCTGTGCACTGATACTGCATGCCGGCTCTTCACAGGAACCAGCCAAGTTCGAACACGACCAGTGTACCGTTGCCAGGAGACAACTGATGGATTGTGTGTATCTGGATCCCGGAGTGAAAGCCGATGAGAAACGACGATCGCTAGCCGTAACTGGCAGCATTTCATGCTACGCTCAGTTTGTCGGAAAGGACACCTGAAGCCCCTGTCGATATGTTTCAGCAGCCTATAACGGAACGAACTACGGTTAATCCGATGCACAAAATAGACCTTCCGTTCGCTGCCCTCGTAACATGCCTGCAGCTCCCAATTCCATTAACGAAGCCGTGCCCGCGCCGGGTCGTTTTGCCAGTACGCCTTGCAACATCGTTTTGTCGAGTCTTAGATTTGTCACCAGTTTCTTCAGCCACAGGATTTCCTCTTCCTGCTGGCGCATGTTCTTCAGTTCTGAGGGCGAAATTCTGCGGTATTTCGTGCGCCATGTTTAGACCGTGGCATCGGAAATACCCTGCTTACAGCAGAATTTCGGTACCGGTGCCACAGTTCGGCCTATTTAAGAACAAAGATAATTTTCTCTTCGGTGAATCGTGATTTCTTCATCGACACCACCTCCACTTTGGGTGTGTAGATCATGCCGTCTTTCTATTGCTAAATGGAGCAGAATTTTGGGTAAGAGTCACCATATTGAGGGCAAGGCCAATCCAGCACATAATCTTGGGAAAGAACGTTGAAATGGACAAAGTTTTTATATTAGTATAAAGAAAATTACATTTTTTAATGAGAACCACTACAATGCAACTTTTAGCATGGAACATAGGAAACGGAGATGTTGATTGTTTTGTAACTGTCATGAATGCCAAGCATCTCTTTAATATCACTGAAGTCTCAAGGGCAGCTGAAAACCCAACGGAAGGTTATCAACGACTACTCAGTGATAAAAGAGCTAAATCGATAGCTGCTTATCTAGATGAGGGAAATATAATCCCAGGTGCTATCATTTTAAGTACCAAAGAAGGATGCAATCTGAACTATGACTCAAAAAACAATTCATTAGATTTTGAAGATTTAGCCAGTAAATTATTTGTGATTGATGGTCAGCATCGTTTATATGGAGCTAGCAAAAGCGAAAAAGATATCTTATTACCAGTTTGTATATTTAGTGGTTTGAATCTGAAACAAGAGGTTCAATACTTCTTAGATATAAACTCTAATCAAGTTGGCGTGCCAAAAACATTACGAATTGAGTTACTGAAGTTTTTGACAGAGCCTGAGTCTAAAGAGTCAGTTTTAGTTCGAATGTTCAGAGAGTTAGGTGATGATATAGCATCTCCATTATACGGGCGGATAGCACCAACTTCATCAGTTATAGGAAAACTCTCCCACGTGCCTTTTCATTCAAGTCTTGAAAAATTAATTGATAGTGGAACATTGAAAAATTTTGATTATGAGAAAAAGAAAACACTTATAACCCATTATTTAAACGCAGCATCCTCTGTTCTCAAGGAAATAGAAGGGAACGATAAACGTTTAGTCACATCCATATTTTTCCAAGCATTATTTTTAATATTTGAAGATGTCTGCTCTTATGCAATAACGTATTATAGAAACTACTCAGAATCCTCTTTTTTTAAAATACTGTTTGGAATAAACAAAATTAATTTTGAAAATCATAGTGGAACAAACTCGCAAAACGTAAAAGCATTAGCTGACGACTTGAGAAATCTAATTGAGTTAAATGTCAGAACTCTTGAAACTCCAGATGATCTATTAGGTTAATAATCATGCTGTCTGAGAAATTATTTAGTAAAACCATAAAATTAATCAGCCAGCATGCTCTTTCTCCACAACCGGGAAAAGAGTATCGTTCCAAGGACACCATCAAGGATATATTACTTGATCCTTTACATGATTTGGTTTTTGAAATAAGCGATCTAAAATCCTTCTCAGTTGAATTGCCTTCAGAAATATATAGGGATGCATTATTTTCAGATTATTATTTTGGGTTAGTAAGAATAAACGAGCAAATAAAAAACTTACAGATCCAAATTGAAAACACTTGTCAAACATCGTGGGTACTCGTTACATCATATTATGCTGCATTTTTTATGGCGACTGAGATCACAAAATTATGTGGCTCATTTATAATAAATTTTTCTGCTGATGATATGAAAGAAATTATCAGAAGATCTTCTAAGCCTTTAAATTCCAGTATCAGTTTAGATGATACTAATTATGGCTACCAAGCCATCTTGAAAAATTCAGAATATGATAAAAGAGTTAAGATGACTTTCCAAAAAAAATCACCTCGAGTTCATGTTGAAGTTTGGAAAAACATTGCAGAAATTGTTAAAAAACTAGATGTGGACGATGATGAACATCAATTTAAAGAGCTTTTTTTAAATATTTGTGATGGAGATGATGACCGCTGGCATAAGCCAAGTAGAATAAGAAATGATTGGAACTATAGATATGCCCATTATTATGGTGATAAAGGTCAAGATTTAGGAGAAGTTTTTTTCAAGAATATTAAAAGCTACAATTCCTCACTCTCGTGGGCTGGAAATCGGACACTTCAACCCCATGACAAAAATATTGTTGCAGGGCTATCCTATATTTATCACGTACTTTACAAAACAATAAATAGTATAAACAGCAGAATATATACCACGTGCTAATTTTAGTAGTTGATGTGGGTAAATAACTTTTATGTATTTACCCTCTGTTTTTATAGTTTGTTAACTTTGATTTTTAATTAGTACTATTCAAATTTGAGTAATGCTAATCAAAGTAATGCCTTGAGTTTTTTTCGTATGTCTTGATATGGAATATTTTGCGTATTCGCGCCAAAAGACACTCGAATAGAGCCATCAATTCGTTCACCATTCAGCCCCATGGCAACCAGCACGTGGGAAGGATTATAACTGCTAGATGTACAGGCAGAACCATTGGAAACTGCTATAATTCCTTTCAATTGAACCATTGCTGCTTCTGAATTAATTCCTGGTATGGAAAAATTTAAAACGTAAGGCGAAGTGTGACTTCCATTGACTATCGCTCCAAATTCCTTAAGATTATTAATAAATTCATTTTTCAGGGTGGTAACATGTTTTATCCATTTGTCGGAATTTATATTTGCCAACTCGCAGGCAAGCCCCAATCCTGCAATCAAAGGAGTGGCTAAGGTCCCTGGTCTTAGTCCTTTTTCCTGACCTCCACCAAAATAAATTGCCGTTAGAGGTGGTTTAATAAAATTGCGCCGCCTCGCTATAAGAGCACCAATGCCCTTTGGAGCATAAAGTTTGTGTCCACTAACACTAATAAAATCAATGCGAGTATTTTCAAGACCAAACGAATATTTACCGAAGCTTTGTGCAGCATCTACATGTAAATAGGCAGCATGTCCAGTTAACAACTGGCACACTTCATCTAATGGCTGGATGGATCCTGTCTCGTTGTTGACGTGCATTATTGATACAAGGATCGTATCTTCTCTTAAAGATGTTTTCAGGTGTTCAGTATCAACTCTGCCTTCAGGGGTGACATCCAGATATGTCACACTGAAGCCAAGCTGTTCCAAGTAAGCAATTGGTTCTAATACTGCTTTATGCTCAATTTTGCTGGTAATAATATGCTTTTTACCACTTTTTTCAGCAAACGCACGCATACCTAATATGGCAATATTGTTGCTTTCTGTCGCACCACTAGTAAAAATTACTTCATTTTTATCAGCATTAGCTACTGTTGCCACCTGAGCCCGTGCATTTTCTACTGCACGTTTTGCATTTACCCCGAATTCATGAGTACGACTACCAGCATTTCCATACTCATCCACCATCATTTTATAAACAAGATCAGCAACTTCTGGAAGTACTGGAGTTGTAGCGTTGTAGTCAAGATATACCGTCATTTGCTTGTTCCTAAAAATCTGCAGACATCACCCAAGGATTTTGCTACTATGCTACTACATGTTCGTACGAACAAATCATTTTTTTCGTTCGAACACCCTATGAGTAAGATTAGGCGAGGACTATCAGTAGTGAGCAATATCGTATCTGGAATCAGTTTTCCCGCCATCCGGGGAATTCAAGCTGGGCACGAGTACTATATCGTGATGTGTCCTCTCAAAAGGCTAAAAAAAATCTTCACGCTTGATGAATCGATGCTTGCAGAGACCGACAAGGCCCAACGAGTTCTAAATCATAGCCGGATTCCGCAAATTGCTCGATATATTCATAGCAATCGACACGATTATACATTCTCGGCCATCACTGCATGTATCGAAGGTAAAACATTTTTTGAGCCCATAGCGCAGGAAGGGCATGGTAGCAAAATAGGCAATCTGGTTGTTGATGAAGATGCCGAGTTTTACTTGACTGATGGTCAGCACCGTAGTGCGGCTATACAACAAGCTTTAGAAGAAGACCCAGCTCTGGGCGATGAGACTATATCAGTTGTTTTTTTTGTGGACAAAAATCTCAAACAACGACAAAAAATCTTTCGTGATTTAAACTTATATCCTATTCCTGCTAATAGATCTATTGCCGTCCTGTACGGCTCCTCGCCTGAAGAAAATCTAACTAATCATGTAGTTGAATACAGTGATTTTTTCAATGGTGTGGTTGAGTTTTCCAGCCGTATCAGCAAACGATCAGCCAAATTCTTTATGCATAGCTCAGTACATGCTGCATGCATGGAATTATGTCCAAATATTACGGAGGAGAGTTGGCAGAAACAAGCTGAAAAGGCCGTAGAATATTGGGATGAGCTGGCGAAAAATTTACCATTATGGCAACAAGCCAAGAATCATCAGATAAAACCAGCAGACAGAGCAAACTACGTTCTGTTTAGCGCTATTTTGCTCAAAAGCTTTGCTATGTTTGGTAAAGAGATACTTGCAGAACACGCCGATTGGAAACAAATGCTCAAAAGCCTTCAAGGACTTAATTGGGCACGAACTAACAAAGTATGGGTAGAGCGTTGCTTTAATAAAGGTCGAATGGATCATAGCGTTTATTCTGCATTACTGACATTGAATGCGTTAAAACAACATCTTCAACTTCCTTTAAATTCAGAACAACAAAAAGCGGAAGATAAATTTTTAGGAACCAAAAAATGAATATGTCAGTAAATAATTCATATTCCGTATTTGAACAGCACGGATTGACAAAAACAATCGCTGATACTATTTCTCACATTAAAAATTTATATTTATCAGATCAAGTGCCATGGGTTATTGGATATAGCGGAGGTAAAGACTCAACAGCTGTTTTACAATTAGTATGGTATGCTCTCTTGGACCTTAAAAAAGAAAATAAGTGCCATAAAGATGTACACGTAATAAGCACTGATACCCTCGTTGAAAACCCTATTGTTGCTATGTGGGTAGAGAAATCATTAGAGCGAATGCTTGAAGCAAAAAATGAACAAGGCATTCCTATTCATCCACATCGCCTTACACCTGCTGTAAAGGATCGATTTTGGGTGAATCTTATTGGCAAAGGTTATCCAGCTCCCCGATATAAATTCCGGTGGTGTACCGATCGACTTAAAATCGCTCCTTCCAACACGTTCATTAACAATTTAGTTGATAAACGAGGTGAAGCTATTTTAGTACTCGGAACAAGAAAAGCGGAAAGTACAACTCGTGCTGCCACTATGGAACATTATGAGAATACTGAAACCAATACTCGTAGAGAAGATGGTCTAACAGCGAATGGCACCCTCGATAGAGTTTGGGTTTATCCTCCTATTGCTGACTGGACCAACGATGATGTATGGATATACCTAAACTCGGTTTCCAACCCTTGGAATTTCCCTAATCAAGATTTAATGGGGATGTATCAAGGAGCTACGGAGGGTGGAGAATGCCCACTGGTAGTAGATAAAAGTACTCAAAGTTGCGGTGATAGCCGTTTTGGCTGTTATGTTTGCACAATGGTTTCAGAAGATAAATCGATGTCCGCGATGATTGCCAATGATGAGGAAAAGGAATGGATGTACCCGCTGTTAGCGCTTCGTAATGAAATTGATATTAACGATAGCGATCACGGGAAGAAACTTGATAAACTACGCCGCGACAAATCTCGACGAGACTTTCGTCGAATGAATGGTACGTTAACAGTTCATGTCACAAAACATGGAGCGGATATTGTTCCCGGGCCGTATATACAAAGTTTTCGAGAGTCACTTTTAGAAAAAGTATTACAAGCACAAATAGCAGTACAAAAGATGGGACCAACAGAAGTCCAAGATCTGGAGTTATTACCCTTAGAAGAATTAGAAGAAATACGACGTATTTGGCTGGAGGAAAAACTGGAGGTAGAGGATTCTCTTCCACTTATTTATGAAAAATTAATGGGTAAACCTTATCCAGGAGTACGTCGTGCCCACCATCCAATTTTGAATAAAACAGTATTAGATAAACTCAAAACCTTCTGCAAAACAAATGATGACGATGAAGGTTTGATGTATCAACAAATACGAGCCGCCATGGCCATTGCCAACAAACACAAAAGCCAATTAAGACGAGCTAATCTAGCTTCTGAGTTAACTGAAAGTCTTGAAAAAGGTGCATTTTCTTCAATGGATGAAGCTAAAGTTTTTGCCCTTGAGCGAAAAAGATTAGAGCTTCAAATAAAACATGACAATTCACCTAATTTGTCTACTAAAGAAAAAGAATTCATCAATGAGCAGATTTCTATTATATCTCGTTCTCTTAAAGAAAAAGGTTATAGTTCTCTGCTGATTGAAACAGAGGTTATCAGTGATGATATTTAATAAATTATATATTAAAAATTTTGGTATTTATCAAGGTGAGCATTCAATTAATCTTAATGTAGAACAGGACAAGCCCATTATTCTAATGGGGGCATTAAATGGTGGAGGAAAGACTACATTTCTCGATGCTATACAGCTAGTTTTATATGGAAAACATGCTCGTTGCTCTAACCGGGCAGGGACTGCTTATGGCTCATTCTTGCAAAGTTGTAAGAATCGTTTCGCACGTCCAGATGAAGAGGTACAATTAAGCTTAACATTTACGCATCGGACAGAAAACCGAACAAATCGCTACGAAATTGAACGTACTTGGAAAATAACTGGTTCAGAAACAAGAGATAAAATCAAAGTATATGTAGATGATAAACATGATGAACATCTAACCCAGAATTGGGATGAATTCGTTAACGAATTCATCCCAATTACTTTATCTGATTTATTCTTTTTTGATGGCGAGAAGATTGAAAATCTTGCACATCCACAACGCTCGTCTGAACTTGTCAGAACAGGCATCGAGAGTTTATTAGGGCTTGACTTACTTTCTCAACTACAGATTGACCTCATGCAGGTACATAAAAAAAAGCGCGTTTCAAATATTGATGAGCATGTTATTGAAAAAGTACAGATCTGTGAGTCCGAAATAGAGAAAGCGGATAAAGAAATATCACAATTAAAAAAACATATAGCCGAAATTGAACTTAATATAAGCAGCACAAATATTGCTATTAATAGAGCGAGACAGTCAGCACGTAATGCGGGGGCTCACCTGATTGAGAATCGTGATCAAATTAAGTTTGATCTTGGTGCTATTGAAGCAAAGTTAAATATAAATAACCTCGAGCAGGTTAAATTATCAGCAGGTGTTGGCCCGCTCGGATTAGTAAAGGATTTAATCCAGGAAACAAAAAAACAAATAAATTTAGAAGCGCTCGCCACACAAGCTAGGATACTAGAAAAAAGTATTGGTATTTACAATGAGAAAATTATACATGCATTAATCGCATGTAACTCCTCTAAAAAAACCATTACTCATGTAAATAAAATAATCGCTGAGGAAACACAAGCGCGACGTGAAACCGCTAACGTAAAGTGTTATTTAAATAGTGACATTAGTATATTTAATGGGTTAGAAGAACGTATTACTCGAGAAGAAAATCATCGTGATTCCTTGCAAAAAAAAGCAAAAAAATTACTTGAACAGCAAGCTGTTTTACAAAGACAGCTTGATACCGTACCGGATTACGAATCAGTTCATCATTTAATCGCTGAGTTAGCCAAGCAAGAATTATCCCTTAAAAATTTAGTGTTACAACTAGAAAATAAAAACAAATTACTTGAGCAAGCAGTTTCAAGAAAAGATATTTTATCTCAACGCTATACAAATTTATTGGCACAACAAAATAAAGATACTTTTGAACAGAAACGAGCGATTCAAGTAAGCAATCATATTGAAAAAATGAAGACAACATTGCAGCAATTTGGTGAGTTGTTGATAAGTGAAAATATCAAATGCTTACAGAATTTAGTGAGACACAAATTTAATGCATTAGGTCGTAAATCACAACTCATAAGTGAATTGCAGATTTGTCCTGTAAGCTTCAATATCACACTGTATGATTCGATGGGAAGAACTATCGAACCATCAAAGCTCTCTGCCGGTGAACGTCAGCTATTATCCATTGCAATATTATGGGGATTGGCAGAAGCTTCTGGTAAAGAATTACCAACGGTAATTGATACCCCGTTAAGCAGATTAGATGGTAAACATCGTAGCAATTTAGTTAAAAACTATTTTCCAAAAGCTGGACCTCAAGTAATTCTGTTATCAACAGATGAGGAGATTATAAATGACTATTATCAAGAAGTTAAACCTTATATAAGCCATGAGTATCATATTAGCTATAGCGAACAAGATAAATCATCAAGTTTCAAAGAAGGATACTTCTAATTATGCAACCTATCGATGTGATTCGTCTATCAGAAAAACAGAAACAGCAGCTAATTACCCTTAAGCGTAAAACAGGCATTGATAACTGGAACGTGTTATGCCGCTGGGCACTCTGTACATCTTTAGCAGATCCGACCATACCACCGAAGGAAAATATTCCTTCGGATAGTAATGTTGAAATGACATGGAGAACCTTTGGTGGTGAGTATTATGAAATATATAATGCCATATGCATAATGGCGTTTAAAAAACAAAATATCGAAAATAGTTTTTTATCCTTTTTAAAGTGCCATATTTCTCGAGGTTTATCGTATCTTTTGAAAGAGAACAATTTAATAATTTAGTTTTCATATAACGACCTTTTTACATATCTCCCGACTAATGAGGATGCATGATGTTGACAAACAACTTGCATACTCATGGGGGTAAGTAATTTTGAGTCACCCAGCGAAGACCTGACTGTGAGCTCAGAATTGTTGATGTTATTTAAACAGCCATCTACCTCACATTTTCTTCGCATCCCAATTAATCTAACAACCCAGTAATAATATCTTTTTGGAAATAACTGGGTTGATATATCTGCTCTAGTTCCAGTACTAAATCCACTAATATGATTGCTTTTTACTTTATTAGCCCATCCACAAATTAACCTATAGTTTTGAATATCATCACCTCCGCCCATGGAAAATGGATACAGATGATCGACCTCTATAGTTAAATCACGTGCTATTAATCCCATAGGTTTATATTTATCTATAAATACAGGTAGTTTTATATCTCTCATCTCCCCTTTTTTGGCTGTGAAATTGTGTATTGCCTCATCAGAAAACTGATAACCTGTTAACCAGCATCTTGGCCTGGGGCCATAAATGCTTAATAAATCATATTTTACTTGTTGTGTTATGCTTGCCCTTTTTGCCCTTAATCGATTCAGTTGCTCAACTCGATTAAAGACCACTCTACTTATGGCTATCACAATGTCCTTTTTATCACTACTTGATATTTGTTTTCCAACCAGCTCACTAATCGTTTGATTTATATCACTTAGTATTACTGGAAAGCTGATATCATCTTTTATGTTTCTTTCATCAATAAACTGCTCAATAATCCATTTTGACCACTCCCGGATTATTTCACCATGCATCATATCTCGTCTAACCCCCATAAGTAAATCCGGGGGTTTAATGTTTGCTATTTCTTTTTGCATATCCCAATCCCAAGCCCCCTCAGGATTAAGAACACTACTCTGAATTTGCTTAATAGTACTCAATGCCATATTATTTCTTCGCTTGCCTATAAAGCCGAACCTGTGGCAATTGTTCTGGACTGTCTCTATATTCTGTCCATAACTCAGACCATTTAGCTCTAATGCCAGTTGAGTCTTTTTTTACTCCAGTGAGTTCCCAATCACGATCAAAGTATTTTGGGTTAACCCCCTCTAACCATTCATCAATGACATTATTTATCTGTTCTTCATTCTCTAAAGTAATTCTTGCAATACAAAGATATCTAAAAAAATCAGCAGCAAGAATTGTTAAAGATATCTTGTTAAATAAATTGGAACGGCGAGTGTTCCCCCAATAATTATATCGTGAATCATCTGTTGTCTCACCGAATATATCACGAACCCTAGTCCAAAATATAACAAAGAATTTTTTCCAAACTCCATCTAAAGCACGCCATTTTTCATACGCATCTTCAAAATTATCAGACTCAACTAAGCTGGAATTTACTAGGAATTTCTCTCTCCAGCTTTTAGCATAATCAACTTTTGCGTGAAATAAACTGCCGCCATTTAGATTTCTAAAGATCTGAATAAGGGACCCCATTACATTCCATTGCAGAAGATCTTTCTTGTCAGACGGCATACCTCTTTCAACAAGTCCACAAAATGGGCTATCAGGGTTACGAGCAGCCCAGGTTATTGCTCTCGCTTCTTCAAGTAAAATACCTGAATCTCTTAGCCTATTGTTAACCGACCCCATCTCTTCATCAGTTAAAGAAGTAGATATTATTGTACCAAGTAATGATTTTCCAATAGGAGTAGCTTTTTGATTTATCACCACAAACTGAAACACTTGTTCTTTGGGATCATCATCCATCAATAGTGATACTGGCAACTTCCTTGAAATTATTCTGAGAACATCTTTTTCGACCTCTTTTGGATCTTCTCCAGACATAACTCTATCAGCAACCATACTGATATATTCATCACTCTGGATATGATGTTTTGCAGCGAGAATGGCTCCTTTCAACCGATGCTGTCCATCTACCAGAGTTACAGGTAAAAGAAATGAGAGTAAAGCATCACGATCAAATCCTAAGAAGTCATCCATCCCTGATAAGAGCATAGGGTCTATATCTTTAAGAATTTCATGTCTTATTACTACATCGCGTAAAAATTCATGTAAATGTGTTTCCTCTAGAATAACTGCTTCAGCTTCTGCTTCAGTTTCGACTTCAGCTTCCACTTCATCACATGAATCCGCAACAATAATGTCGCTGTCTATTTGCCGTGAAAGCTGTCCTTTCAACTTCTCAAATAAAGCATAATCTATAGGTTGATTATACTTACCCAGCCTGTTTTCCAAAGATTTTCGAAGCAAAGTAAATAAGAATAAATAATCTGCAGTATAAAGATCAGGAAAACTAATCTTTAGCTTACCTAAAATTGAACCATATTCGGCCTTAAATTCTACTTTTCCGCCTTCTACTCCCCGTAATGCACATATTAAGCTATTCTGTATTACGTTATTTTCATTCAGATAAAAACGCCTGATTTGTTCTAATCTAGCTCTATTTTCAACCCGCTGAAAGCCTGAGCTCTCGGCTCCATCTGGTTGGAAAGTTTTCTTTTGCGGAACACCAGCCCAAATTTCGATATCCATAGCCGGGGCTCCAAATAACACTATTGGTTTGCTGGTCTCCGTTTGATGCAAAATCACTGCATCGTATTCAAAGTCTAATGTCTTCATTATTGTCCCTCAAAGCCGTAAACTTGCATCAAATAGCTTTACGCTGCTACCAGCTTACAAATGACAAGATACTCTTTGCATATCTTATAGGATAAAATTTTATCCTACACTATCATGAACATAACAGAAAGCTCACACATCAATCTTTTGAATTAAATCCAACTTCGCTGATGCCTACTTGATGTTTTAATATGAAATTAGTCCATACCAAAATTTAAAAGGTAGCGACTATCAAAAGAGGTATACAAGATGTTAGGCCTAGTTCATTATATGATATTTGTACCGGTTTTTCGCTTCAGTTTCCCAAAATCGAAAGGGCTAACCCCTTCATTTCTATTCATATCTAGATAATCCGCCCACCACTGTAACATCAACCTTCTCTCATCCAAGTGCTCAGCCTTATGAATGTAAGCTGCTCTCACAGAATTTCGCTCCATATGACTCATTTGACGCTCTACCGCATCCCTCGACCACAATCCAGATTCAATCAACGAGCTACATGCCATAGTCCTGAAGCCATGCCCACAAACCTCCACCTTAGTGTCATACCCCATAACCCGCAGCGCCTTGTTCACTGTGTTTTCACTCATCGGTTTACGAGGGTTATGATCGCCAACGAAAACAAAATCACGATCGCCACTAATCTTGTTAACCTCTTTGAGGATTGCTAACGCCTGGCTAGATAGCGGCACTAAGTGAGGTGTACGCATTTTAGAACCACGTTGCGAATGCTTAACACCTTCTATAGCTTCTCGTTCTGCCGGGATTGTCCACATTGCCGTTTCAAAATCTATTTCGGACCAACGAGCAAAGCGCAATTCGCTAGAGCGAATGAATATCAATAAGGTGAGTTCAACGGCCAAACGGGTCAACGGGCGTCCCGTGTAACCGTCAATTCGGTAGAGTAGTTCAGGTAGACGTTTCAGCTCAAGTGCAGGACGATGGACACGATTACTGGAAGCAACTGCGCCAGCCATCTCTTGGGCCGGGTTATAATCAATCAAGCCACTTTGAACGGCATATCGCATGATTGCTGTGGTTCGCTGCTGAAGGCGAGAAGCGACTTCAAGGCGGCCTGTAGCCTCAACGACTTTAATGGGTGTAAGGAGGTCGCGAGTTTTTAGCTCTTCGATACTACGGTTGCCAATTGCGGAAAACAGATTATCTTCCAGGCTTTTCAGCACTCGCCGACTGTGTTCCTCTGTCCATTTTTTATTTGCTGCGTGCCACTCTCTGGCAACTGACTCAAAGGTAATAGCCTCTTTCGCCTGCTCTTCTTTCACTGCACGTTTGTGTTGACGGGGATCGATTCCTGCAGCAACAAGCTTTCTGGCCTCTTCTCTTTTTTGACGAGCATCAGCCAGTGACGTTTCAGGGTAAACCCCAAACGCCATCAGGTGCTGCTTACCCCCAAAGCGAAAACGGAACCGCCAATATTTTGAGCCGTTAGGGTGAATAAGCAAAAACATGCCATCCCCATCGACAAGGGTGTATTCCTTTTCCTGCGGTTTTGCAGAACGCGCTTTGATATCTGTCAGAGCCATAAAAGTTCTCCTTCCATGCGCCGCTATGAGTATACAACCATTATCGAACCAGCATATATACTCGGTTCTATACTCACAAGCAACTTGATGTGGGTTGACTCAGATTGACTTCTGTTGAAAGGAAAATCGCGGAAAGCCTTGTGTAGCGCGGATTTCAGGCACAAAAAAAGACGCCCGTTGACGTCTATTGATGTTCCGATGGTGCCGAAGGCCGGACTCGAACCGGCACGTATTTCTACGGTTGATTTTGAATCAACTGCGTCTACCGATTTCGCCACTTCGGCACTGAAGAGGTATGCGGAAAACGTTGTGGATTATACCTGTCACACGCCACCATGCAAGCGGTAGCATATGCCCGGCTCGCTAAGTGTTGAAAAAATCAGCACAACCCCACGGCTGGCACCTCCTTAACCCCTCCTTCTGCGAAGCGACTCCGTTTCCCATGCTCTACACTTCCAGTTCAACACCACACTGAGGGAAACACGATGTCTATTATAAAAAGCTATGCCGCAAAAGAGGCGGGCAGCGAACTTGAACTCTATGAATATGATGCGGGTGAACTCAAGCCGGAAGATGTTGAGGTACAGGTAGATTACTGCGGTATCTGCCACTCCGATCTGTCGATGATCGACAACGAATGGGGCTTTTCTCAGTATCCGCTGGTTGCCGGGCATGAGGTGATTGGCCGCGTCGTGGCACTCGGCAGCGCCGCGCAGGATAAAGGTCTGAAGGTAGGTCAACGCGTCGGGATTGGCTGGACGGCGCGCAGCTGTGGGCACTGCGATGCCTGTATCAGCGGCAATCAGATTAACTGTCTGGAAGGATCGGTGCCGACCATCCTCAATCGCGGCGGCTTTGCCGAGAAGCTGCGAGCAGACTGGCAATGGGTGATCCCGCTTCCAGAAAGCATCGATATTGGATCCGCAGGCCCTCTGTTGTGCGGCGGCATCACCGTCTTCAAACCGCTGCTGATGCACCACGTTACCGCCACCAGTCGCGTTGGGGTGATCGGTATCGGCGGCCTCGGCCATATCGCCATTAAGCTACTGCACGCGATGGGCTGCGAGGTTACCGCATTCAGCTCCAGTCCGGCCAAAGAACAGGAAGTGCTGGCGATGGGCGCCGATAAAGTGGTCAACAGCCGCGATCCAGAGGCGTTGAAAGCGCTGGCAGGTCAATTTGATCTCATCATCAACACCGTCAATGTCGATCTCGACTGGCAGCCTTACTTCGAAGCGCTGGCCTATGGCGGCAACTTCCACACCGTTGGCGCGGTGCTGAAGCCGCTACCGGTTCCGGCGTTTACCCTGATTGCAGGCGATCGCAGCATCTCCGGTTCGGCAACCGGTACGCCGTATGAACTGCGCAAGTTGATGAAATTTGCCGGGCGCAGCAAGGTCTCGCCGACGACCGAGCTGTTCCCAATGTCGCAAATCAACGAGGCCATCCAGCACGTTCGTGACGGTAAAGCTCGCTACCGTGTGGTACTGCAAGCCGACTTTTAATTGCCTTCACCGGGCGGCATTCGCTGCCCGGTTTTGCTCCCCCTTTTGGAATTCTTCTCGCAATCTCCGCAATTTAGCGGTGAAGAGTACGCCGCAGTTGCCTATACTCCAGGCAGGATAAATGGAGAAAATCTCATGAGTGCACCCCTGTTAATTGCCCGCACGCTGGAAAGCGAACTGTTCCTGTTGCCGGGCATGACCAACCGTCACGGGCTGATTACCGGCGCAACCGGAACCGGCAAAACGGTTACCCTGCAAAAACTGGCTGAGTCCCTATCAGACATCGGCGTTCCGGTATTTATGGCGGATGTGAAAGGTGACTTAACCGGCGCCGCGCAGGAAGGCGAACCTTCTGAAAAACTGCTCGCACGGCTGAAAAATATCGGCATCACCGACTGGCAACCGCACGCTAATCCGGTGGTGCTGTGGGATATTTTTGGCGAAAAAGGTCATCCACTACGGGCGACCGTCTCCGATCTTGGGCCGCTATTGCTGGCTCGCCTGCTGAACCTGAACGAGGTGCAGTCCGGCGTACTGGATATTATCTTCCGCATCGCCGATGACCAGGGGCTGTTGCTGCTGGACTTTAAAGACCTGCGGGCGATCACGCAGTATATCGGTGATAATGCCAAATCCTTCCAGAACCAGTATGGCAATATCAGCAGCGCATCGGTCGGGGCGATCCAGCGCGGGTTGCTGTCGCTGGAACAGCAAGGCGCGGCGCACTTCTTCGGCGAACCGATGCTGGACATCAAAGACTGGATGCGTACCGATGCCAACGGCAAAGGCATTATCAACATCCTCAGCGCCGAAAAACTCTACCAGATGCCCAAACTGTATGCCGCCAGCCTGCTGTGGATGCTCTCCGAACTGTATGAGCAACTGCCGGAAGCGGGCGATCTGGAAAAACCGAAGCTGGTGTTCTTCCTCGACGAAGCTCACCTGTTGTTCAATGACGCTCCGCAGGTGCTGCTGGATAAAATCGAACAGGTTATCCGCCTGATTCGCTCCAAAGGCGTGGGCGTCTGGTTCGTCTCACAGAACCCTTCCGATATCCCGGACAACGTGCTCGGTCAGTTAGGCAACCGCGTACAGCACGCCCTGCGCGCTTTCACCCCCAAAGATCAGAAAGCGGTGAAAGCCGCCGCGCAAACCATGCGGGCGAATCCGGCGTTTGATACCGAGAAAGCGATTCAGGAACTGGGCACTGGCGAGGCGCTAATCTCCTTCCTGGATGCCAAAGGCAGCCCATCAGTGGTTGAACGAGCGATGGTCATCGCGCCGTGCTCACGCATGGGGCCGGTGACGGACGATGAGCGTAACGGGCTTATCAATCACTCCTCGCTGTACGGCAAATATGAAGACGAAGTCGATCGCGAATCGGCGTATGAAATGTTGCAAAAAGGCGTTCAGGCCACCACCGAGCAGCAAAACAATCCGCTAGCAAAAGGCAAAGAAGTCGCCGTTGATGACGGAATTCTTGGCGGGCTGAAAGAGATATTGTTTGGCAGCACCGGGCCACGCGGCGGCAAACGTGATGGCGTGGTGCAGAGCGTCGCCAAAAGCGCAGCGCGTCAGGTAACGAACCAAATTATCCGGGGGATGTTAGGTAGCCTGATGGGCGGTAGAAAACGCTAGCAGAAGGAATCCTGGTTTGCTAAGCGCAGCGCCTGATGGCGCTGCGCCGTATCCAGCCAACAACGAGAGAGATCGATTTTACGACTTACGCATCATCAGCCAGAGGCTAATCAAGAAGAACGAGGCGCTTGGCAGCAGCGCGCCGATAATCGGCGGAATGCCATAAACCAGCGTCAGCGGGCCGAAAATCTGGTCCAGAACGTAGAAGACGAAACCAAAGCTGATCCCGGTCACCACACGCACGCCCATTGGCACGCTACGCAGCGGGCCAAAAATGAACGACAGTGCCATCAACATCATTACCGCCACGGAAAGCGGCTGGAAGATTTTACTCCACATATTGAGCTGATAACGTCCGGCGTCCTGGCCGCTCGACTTCAGATACTTCACATAGTTATGCAAGCCGCTGATGGAGAGCGCATCCGGGTCCAGCGCCACCACGCCCAGTTTGTCCGGCGTGAGGTTGGTTTTCCAGGTGCCGCTCACGGTCTGCGAACCGGTGATCTGTTTCGGGTCTTTCAGGTCAGACTCGTCCACCTGCGACAGACGCCAGACCTTGTTGTCTGCGTCGAACTTCGCAGACGCGGCATAACGCACTGACTGTAAGCGACGCTGATCGTTAAAGGCGTAGATGCTAATGCCCGCCAGCTCTTCGTCGCCCTTCACCCGCTCGATATAGACGAAATTGTTGCCATCTTTCGCCCACAGGCCTTGCTGAGTAGAGAGCAGCGAACCGCCGTACATTGCCTGCGCACGGTAGTTACGCGCCATCTGCTCGCCCTGCGGAGCGACCCATTCACCGATGGCCATTGTCAACAGCACCAGTGGAATGGCGGTTTTCATCACCGACAGCGCCACCTGCATCCGGGTGAAACCCGAAGCCTGCATCACCACCAGTTCACTGCGCTGCGCCAGCATCCCCAGCCCCAGCAGCGCACCAAGCAGCGCCGCCATCGGGAAGAAAATCTGCACATCTTTCGGCACGCTGAGCAGGGTATACATCCCCGCGCCCAGCGCATCGTAGCTCCCCTGCCCGGCTTTTTTGAGCTGGTCAACAAACTTGATGATGCCGGAGAGCGACACCAGCATGAACAACGTCATCATGATGGTGGTGAAAATGGTTTTACCGATATAGCGGTCAAGTACACCAAACGGCTGCATTATACCGCTCCTTTACGCAGAAGACGGGCGCGCAGGCGGCGTACCGGCACCGTATCCCAAAGGTTCAGACCAACCGCCAACGCCAGATAGATCAGGTTGACCGCCCACATCCAGATAACCGGGTCCAGTTTGCCCTTACCGCCGTTTGATTTCAGGGAAGTTTGCAGGAGGAAGAACAGCAGATACAGCAGCATAGCTGGCAGCATCGACAGCACGCGCCCCTGTCGCGGGTTAACCACGCTCAGCGGTACAACCATCAGCGCCATCATAAATACGGTGAATACCAGCGTAATACGCCAGTGCAGTTCCGCACGGGCGCGATTGGTATCGGTCTGCCACAGCGTGCGCATATCCATCTGATCGGTATCGTTCGGGTCCAGCGCAACGGCCTGATGACCAATAATCGCCTGATAGTTCTGGAAATCGGTGATGCGGAAGTCACGCAGCAGGGCAGTACCTTCAAAGCGCGTCCCTTTGTTCAACGTCACAACCTGGGAGCCGTCGCGCAATTGCGTCAGATGTCCAGAATCGGCCACCACCACAGAAGGACGGGCGTTGCCTTTCGGGCGGATTTGCGCAAGGAATACATCTTTAAAATCGCTGCCGTCAACGCTTTCAATAAACAGCACGGCGCTGCCATTGGTCGCCTGCTGGAACTGCCCTTGCGCCAGCGCGGCCATGCCAGGATTGGCTTTTGCTTCCGCCAGTACCTCATCCTGGTGTCTGGATGACCAGGGCCCCGCCCACATGACGTTGACAGCGGCGACGACGCCGGTAAACAGCGCCAGCACCATCGCGGCTTTCACCAGCACAGCCCGGCTCAGACCACAGGCATGCATGACCGTTATTTCGCTTTCGGTATACAGTTTGCCCAGCGTCATCAACAGCCCGAGGAACAGGCTTAATGGCAGGATGAGCTGCGCCATTTCCGGCACGCCCAGCCCCAGTAGCGAGAGCACCAGATTTGCCGGAATGTCACCGTCAACCGCCGCCCCGAGGATCCTCACTAGCTTTTGACAAAAGAAGATCAAAAGCAGGATGAAAAGAATCGCCAGTTGGCTTTTGAGCGTCTCCCGCACCAGATATCTTATGATTATCACTTTAAATACGCCCGTAAAAACTCGTCTTTTGCAGGAATTTAGCTTGTTTCATGGCTTAAACGTCATTTATTCTCTTGAGTCGTCGAAATCGTCGCTAAAATTATTATACTCAGCGGATTCGCCACTCAGAACGCGTTCTGACGTGCCAATGCCGTAATAACGTTAAGATTAACACGAAGTCACCGCAACTGCGGACATGAGTTACGAAAGCTTGCAATTCTAACTGTAGCCGCCGCCGTTGTCTTTAAGATTCAGGAGCGTAGTGCATGGAGTTCAGTGTAAAAAGCGGTAGCCCGGAGAAACAGCGGAGTGCCTGCATCGTCGTGGGCGTCTTTGAACCACGCCGCCTTTCTCCGATTGCAGAACAGCTCGATAAAATCAGCGACGGGTACATCAGCGCCCTGCTGCGTCGTGGTGAACTGGAAGGAAAACCGGGGCAGACCCTGTTGCTGCACCATGTTCCTAACGTTCTTTCCGAGCGAATCCTCCTCATTGGTTGTGGTAAAGAGCGCGAGCTCGATGAGCGCCAGTACAAGCAGGTCATTCAGAAAACCATCAATACGCTGAATGACACCGGCTCAATGGAAGCAGTCTGCTTCCTGACCGAACTGCACGTCAAAGGCCGCAACAACTACTGGAAAGTACGTCAGGCTGTCGAAACGGCCAAAGAGACGCTGTACAGCTTTGATCAACTGAAGACCAACAAGAGCGAGCCGCGTCGCCCGCTGCGTAAAATGGTCTTCAACGTGCCGACCCGCCGCGAGCTGACCAGCGGCGAGCGTGCGATCCAGCACGGTCTGGCGATTGCCGCCGGGATTAAAGCGGCGAAAGATCTCGGCAATATGCCGCCGAATATCTGTAATGCCGCCTACCTGGCCTCTCAGGCGCGCCAGTTGGCCGACAGCTACAGCAAGAACGTCATCACCCGCGTCATCGGCGAACAGCAGATGAAAGAGCTGGGTATGCACTCTTATCTGGCGGTCGGTCACGGTTCGCAGAACGAATCGCTGATGTCGGTTATCGAATACAAAGGCAACCCGTCCGAAGACGCGCGTCCGGTTGTGCTGGTCGGCAAAGGGCTAACCTTTGACTCCGGCGGCATCTCCATCAAGCCTGCCGAAGGCATGGACGAGATGAAGTACGATATGTGCGGCGCGGCGGCAGTGTACGGCGTGATGCGCATGGTCGCGGAACTTCAGTTGCCGATTAACGTCATCGGCGTGCTGGCAGGCTGCGAAAACATGCCTGGCGGGCGAGCGTACCGTCCGGGCGACGTGCTGACCACCATGTCCGGCCAGACGGTAGAAGTGCTGAACACCGATGCCGAAGGCCGCCTGGTACTGTGCGACGTGTTAACCTACGTTGAGCGTTTTGAGCCGGAAGTGGTGATTGACGTCGCGACCCTGACGGGCGCCTGCGTGATTGCGCTGGGCCATCACATCACCGGTCTGATGTCGAACCACAATCCACTGGCGCATGAGCTGATTAGCGCGTCCGAACAGGCGGGCGACCGCGCATGGCGCTTGCCGTTGGGCGATGAGTTCCAGGAACAGCTGGAGTCTAACTTTGCGGATATGGCGAACATCGGCGGCCGTCCTGGTGGTGCTATCACCGCCGGTTGCTTCCTGTCGCGCTTTACCCGTAAGTACAACTGGGCGCACCTGGACATCGCCGGCACCGCATGGCGTTCCGGTAAAGCGAAAGGCGCAACCGGTCGTCCGGTGGCGTTGCTGTCGCAGTTCCTGCTCAATCGCGCGGGTTTTAACGGCGAAGAGTAAGTTTGCATGATTGCCGGATGGCGACGCATATGCGCCTTATCCGGCCTACATGGAGTATTTAACCGTAGGCCGGATAAGCGTAGCGCCATCCGGCTTCGCATTTAAATTCACCACAAGAAGCCCCATATATGAAGAATGCAACGTTCTATATTCTGGACAATGACACCACCGTTGATGGCCTGAGCGCCGTTGAACAACTGGTGTGCGACATTGCCGCAGAACGTTGGCGCAGTGGTAAACGCGTGCTGATTGCCTGTGAAGACGAAAAACAGGCCATCCGTCTGGATGAAGCGCTGTGGGCAAGACCGCCGGAGAGTTTTGTCCCGCATAATCTGGCGGGAGAAGGTCCGCGCGGCGGCGCGCCGGTGGAAATCGCCTGGCCGCAAAAACGCAACAGCAGCCCGCGTGATATTCTGATCAGCCTGCGTACTGGCTTTGCAGATTTTGCCACCGCTTTCACAGAAGTGATAGACTTTGTCCCTTACGAAGAAACTTTGAAACAACTGGCGCGCGAACGCTACAAAGCCTACCGCGTGGCTGGTTTTAACCTGAATACGGCAACCTGGAAATAATGGAAAAGACATATAACCCACAAGATATCGAACAGCCGCTTTACGAGCACTGGGAGCAGCAGGGCTACTTTAAGCCGAATGGCGATGAAAGCCAGGAAAGCTTCTGCATCATGATCCCGCCGCCAAACGTCACCGGCAGTTTGCATATGGGTCACGCCTTCCAGCAAACCATCATGGATACCCTGATCCGCTATCAGCGCATGCAGGGTAAAAACACCCTGTGGCAGGTCGGTACTGACCACGCAGGGATCGCTACCCAGATGGTGGTTGAGCGCAAGATTGCCGCAGAAGAGGGGAAAACCCGCCACGACTATGGCCGCGATGCCTTCATCGACAAAATCTGGCAGTGGAAAGCGGAATCCGGCGGCACCATTACCCGTCAGATGCGCCGTCTGGGCAACTCCGTGGACTGGGAGCGCGAACGCTTCACCATGGACGAAGGTCTTTCCAATGCCGTGAAAGAAGTGTTTGTCCGCCTGTACAAAGAAGATCTGATTTACCGTGGCAAGCGCCTGGTCAACTGGGACCCGAAACTGCGCACCGCGATCTCTGACCTGGAAGTGGAAAACCGCGAGTCCAAAGGCTCTATGTGGCACATCCGCTATCCGCTGGCTGACGGTGCGAAAACCGCAGACGGTAAAGATTACCTGGTGGTCGCCACCACCCGCCCGGAAACCCTGCTGGGCGATACTGGCGTGGCCGTCAACCCGGAAGATCCGCGTTATAAAGATCTGATTGGCAAATTCGTGGTGCTGCCGCTGGTGAACCGTCGTATTCCGATCGTGGGCGACGAGCATGCCGACATGGAAAAAGGCACCGGCTGCGTGAAGATCACCCCGGCGCACGACTTTAACGACTATGAAGTGGGCCGTCGTCATCAGCTTCCGATGATCAATATTCTGACCTTTGACGGCGATATCCGTGAAAGCGCGGAAGTGTATGACACCAAAGGCGAAGAGTCCGACGTTTACTCCAACGAAATCCCGGCTGAGTTCCAGAAACTGGAGCGCTTTGCCGCGCGTAAAGCAGTGGTTGCCGCTATCGATGCCCTCGGCCTGCTGGAAGAGATTAAACCGCACGACCTGACCGTTCCTTACGGCGACCGTGGCGGCGTGGTTATCGAACCAATGCTGACCGACCAGTGGTACGTACGTGCTGACGTGCTGGCAAAACCGGCAGTGGAAGCGGTAGAGAATGGCGATATCCAGTTCGTGCCAAAACAGTACGAAAACATGTACTTCTCCTGGATGCGTGACATTCAGGACTGGTGTATCTCCCGTCAGCTGTGGTGGGGCCACCGCATCCCGGCATGGTACGACGACGCGGGCAACGTCTACGTTGGCCGTAGCGAAGACGAAGTGCGTCAGGAAAACAACCTGGGCGCCGACGTTGCGCTGCGTCAGGACGACGACGTACTGGACACCTGGTTCTCTTCCGCACTGTGGACTTTCTCTACTCTCGGCTGGCCGGAAAACACCGACGCGCTGCGTCAGTTCCACCCGACCAGCGTGATGGTCTCCGGTTTCGACATCATCTTCTTCTGGATTGCCCGCATGATCATGATGACCATGCACTTCATCAAAGATGAAAACGGCAAGCCGCAGGTACCGTTCAAGACCGTCTATATGACCGGTCTGATTCGCGATGACGAAGGCCAGAAGATGTCCAAATCCAAGGGTAACGTTATCGACCCGCTGGATATGGTTGACGGCATTTCCCTGCCGGATCTGCTGGAAAAACGTACCGGTAACATGATGCAGCCGCAGCTGGCTGAGAAGATCGCCAAACGTACCGAGAAACAATTCCCGGACGGCATTGAGCCGCACGGTACTGACGCCCTGCGTTTCACCCTGGCGGCGCTGGCCTCTACCGGCCGCGACATCAACTGGGATATGAAGCGTCTGGAAGGCTACCGTAACTTCTGTAACAAGCTGTGGAACGCCAGCCGCTTTGTGCTGATGAATACCGAAGATCAGGATTGCGGCTTCAACGGCGGCGAGATGACCCTGTCACTGGCAGACCGCTGGATACTGGCGGAGTTCAACCAGACCATCAAAGCGTACCGCGAAGCGCTGGACAGCTTCCGCTTCGATATCGCAGCGGGCATTCTGTACGAGTTCACCTGGAACCAGTTCTGCGACTGGTATCTGGAGCTGACCAAGCCGGTCATGAACGGCGGCTCTGAAGCAGAACTGCGCGGCACCCGCAACACGCTGGTCACCGTGCTGGAAGGTCTGCTGCGCCTGGCGCATCCGATCATCCCGTTTATCACCGAGACTATCTGGCAGCGTGTGAAAGTGATTTCCGGCATTACCGCCGACACCATCATGCTGCAACCGTTCCCGCAGTACGATGCCTCCCAGGTGGATGAAGCCGCGCTGGCCGATACCGAATGGCTGAAGCAGGCGATCGTTGCCGTACGTAACATCCGTGCGGAAATGAATATCGCGCCGGGCAAACCGCTGGAACTGCTGCTGCGTGGTTGCAGCGAAGAGGCGATTCGCCGCGTGAACGACAACCGCAGCTTCCTGCTGAACCTGGCGCGTCTGGAAAGCATCACCGTGCTGCCAGCCGATGACAAAGGTCCGGTTTCCGTGACGAAGATTATCGATGGCGCCGAACTGCTGATCCCGATGGCGGGGCTGATTGACAAAGAAGCCGAGCTGGCGCGTCTGGCGAAAGAAGTGGCGAAGGTCGAAGCTGAAATTGGCCGCATTGAAGGCAAGCTGGCGAACGAAGGTTTTGTCGCCCGCGCACCGGAAGCGGTGATCGCCAAAGAGCGTGAGAAGCTGGAAAACTACGCGGAAGCGAAAGCGAAGCTGATTGAACAGCAGGCAGTTATCGCGGCGCTGTAAAGATCGTGCCTGACTGTTTGCCGGATGGTGCTACGCTTATCCGGCCTACAGGCATCTTCAGCGCATCCGACACCACAGACGATAAAAGCCTCTGACGCACTCGCTAAGAGGCTTTTTATTGAATTATCCTCGCTTGCACTCCCCCTCCCCGCAGTGTTATTAACTGCATATGTTCCACGTTTCTGTCATGAGTTCGCTATGAGTGTCATTACCTCTGTCCCGGCAACGTTGCGTCGTCTTACCGCTGACGATAACGCCGCTATCGCCCGCGTCATCCGCCAGGTTTCCGCTGAATACGGCCTGACCGCTGATAAAGGCTATACGGTTGCCGATCCTAATCTGGATGAATTGTTCCAGGTTTACAGTCAGCCAGGCGCGGCCTATTGGGTCGTCGAGCAGAACGGTCAGGTGGTGGGCGGCGGCGGCGTGGCGGCGTTAGGCTGTAGCGAACCGGATATCTGCGAACTGCAAAAAATGTACTTTTTGCCGACGGTACGCGGCCAGGGGCTGGCGAAGAAACTGGCGCTGATGGCGCTGAAGCACGCGCGTGAGCAGGGGTTTAAACGCTGCTACCTGGAAACCACCGCATCCTTACGCGAAGCGATTGGCCTGTATGAACATCTGGGATTTGAGCATATCAGCGAACCGCTGGGCTGCACCGGGCATGTTGACTGCGAAGTCCGCATGCTGAAAACGCTGTAAGTCACCCACGGGCCGGATAAGGCGACGCCATATCCGGCAATTTATGCAAACATTCTGCTTCTGAGTTAGTGGCGTACGCCGTCATCGTCTTCGTCGACGTAATCTTCATCGTCGCCGTCTTCACCCTCTTCGCCGTTCGGATCTTCGAAGTACGTACCCCAGCCGTCATATTCCACGTCAAATTTCTCAGCCAGGTTCATCAGTTGTTCAACCTGAGCATCAATCAGATCGGCATTCAGCGCACATTCGCTGAGGATATCGCAGCAAATCACCGTATCGCCTTCTTCCACTTCCAGCTCTTCTGGCTCGGTCACTTCATAACCGAGTTTGAACGCTTCTACGGCTGCTTTTTCCAGCGTTTCGAAGTCGTCAGCGGAAAAGTGATGCTCGATAGTGTACAGCGCATCTGGATCGCTGCCATCTTCAAGTAATTCTTCAATAATCAGCCGCGTCTCTTCACGCTGCTCTTCCAGTAGTTCCGGGTTTGCCATGGCTCGTTCCTCATAAATGTCCTGCCGATACTCTTATTGTCACACACCGCTGTCATTGCCTCCACCTTTCCAGGAAAGATTTGTTAAATGGGGTTGCAAATGAATAATCATCCATATAAATTGAATTTTAATTCAACAAATGGCCTTTGCCATGTGAGGGAACCATGTCTACGTTTTATCAGAAACATTTTTTGAAATTACTCGATTTCACCTCCGCTGAACTCACCGCTCTGCTGCAACTCGCCGCCAAACTGAAAGCCGACAAGAAAAACGGCGTAGAAGTCGCCAGACTGACCGGCAAAAACATCGCGCTCATCTTCGAAAAAGACTCGACCCGCACCCGATGCTCTTTCGAAGTTGCCGCATACGATCAGGGCGCTCGCGTAACGTACCTTGGGCCAAGCGGCAGCCAGATTGGGCATAAAGAGTCAATTAAAGACACCGCCCGCGTGCTGGGACGCATGTATGACGGTATTCAGTACCGCGGCCACGGCCAGGAAGTGGTAGAAACGCTGGCGGAATATGCAGGCGTTCCCGTGTGGAACGGGTTGACCAACGAGTTTCACCCCACGCAGCTGCTGGCGGATTTGCTGACCATGCAGGAACATCTGCCGGGCAAAGCCTTCAATGAGATGACGCTGGTTTACGCTGGCGATGCGCGTAACAACATGGGAAATTCCATGCTGGAAGCCGCCGCGCTGACAGGGCTGGATTTACGTCTGGTGGCTCCGCAGGCCTGCTGGCCGGAAGCGAGCCTGGTCGCAGAGTGCAAAGCGCTGGCGCAAAAGAACGGCGGCGATATTACGCTGACTGAAGATATCGCAGCGGGTGTGAAAGGCGCGGACTTTATCTATACCGACGTATGGGTGTCGATGGGTGAAGCAAAAGAGAAATGGGCGGAGCGTATCGCACTGCTGCGTCAGTATCAGGTAAACAGCGCAATGATGGCGCAGACCGGTAATCCTCAGGTGAAGTTTCTGCACTGCCTGCCCGCATTCCACGATGATCAGACCACGCTTGGCAAGAAAATGGCCGAAGAGTTCGGTTTGCACGGCGGGATGGAAGTGACCGATGCGGTGTTTGAATCTCCGGCCAGCATCGTGTTTGACCAGGCGGAAAACCGGATGCACACCATCAAAGCGGTGATGGTGGCGACGCTGGCAAAATAACGATTACGTCTTATCCGGCCTACAGATCGTGTTCCCGTAGGCCGGGTAAGACGTTTTGCGTCGCCACCCGGCAATACAACTTACTCGACCAGCAGCTTAACAACCGCTTTGCGTACCTGAGCTGGCGCCCCTACGGCGCACAGCGGCTTATGGACTTCCCCCGGGTAAAAGACCACAAAATCTCCTTCATTAAGGATCACCGTTTTCTCCTCTGCCCCTTCAGGCAAAAACGCGATGTCTTTATCCGCCAGCCAGTCAGTTTCTGGCGCGCCCGCAGGCTGGGTGCTGAAGGTCATTCCTTCCTGCCCCTTTAATACGATCTGAATATCAAGATAGCGCGCGTGATACTCCGCACGACGCTTTTCAAACGGCTCGGTCATGTCTTCCGAAACCAGATAAAACAGGCGATTGCCGTCGATATCATGCTTGCCCTTTGCCGTTTCATCCGTCACATGCGCTTTAATATGTTCAATGGCCTGACGCAGCACGTCCGGCAGCCAGGGTTGCAGATTGTGGATATTACCAACGATCATCACAGACTCCTTAAATAAAACAACGTTTCATTTTTATGGTTATACGAAAAAAACCGCTGCCATACCACTTCTATTTCACGATGTTTTGCGTCAGCGCATGTTTATCGCTGAAGATGTTGCCCGACTGTTAATCGTCATCGAAGATTATGCATATCCTTTGCATAACTTTCCCCCTCCATTTTACAGCAAAAATCGTAATATGCTGTTATAAAAGGGTTTATCAGAAAAACATCTTGTTGATCACACTTCCTTTTCCCTGCATAACCTGCATTTATCACCATAGTTATTTTATGATTTACGTTAAGGTAAAAATAATAAAATAACCCTCCCGCATACCTATGCACAGACAAAAATAAAACATCATAAAATCAACAAGATAGAATTAAATAATAAATTTAGATCATCTACAAATAATTAACAAAAAAGAATAACAAGACATTTTATTGCGTAGTAATTCAGTTATTACTCTCTTTATTTTTCAATTTCTCTGACCTTGCTCATATATTAAATAAGAAAAATTAAATATCCCTTCCGATGTGAAACACATCACATTATCAGACCGAATTAGAATCAATGATGATTTCCGAAAATTAGCTGAACAGTAATGACTGCAAACAATTTAATTATTTGCAGCCACCACTTCTTTATTCCTGAAAATTGAGTAAAAGGTATCGTGATGGAAAAACATTATGTCGGTTCTGAAATCGGTCAATTACGTAGTGTGATGTTACACCGCCCTAATCTCAGTCTGAAAAGACTGACGCCGTCAAATTGCCAGGAGCTGCTTTTTGATGACGTTCTGTCGGTGGAACGCGCAGGCGAAGAGCACGATATTTTCGCTAATACGTTACGCCAACAAGGCATAGAGGTGTTGCTGCTAACCGACCTGCTGACGCAAACACTGGATGTTATCGAAGCCAAAACCTGGCTGCTGGAAACACAAATCTCCGACTATCGCCTGGGCCCGACGTTCGCGGCGGATATTCGCGCCTGGCTGGCGGATATGCCGCATCGGGAATTAGCGCGCCATTTAAGCGGTGGGCTGACATATGGCGAAATCCCCGCCTCGATTAAAAATATGGTGGTTGATACACACGATATTAATGACTTTATTATGAAGCCATTACCCAATCACTTATTTACCCGCGATACCTCATGCTGGATATATAACGGCGTGTCGATCAACCCAATGGCAAAAACAGCGCGCCAGCGTGAGACCAATAATCTGCGGGCAATTTATCGCTGGCATCCACAATTTGCAGATGGCGAATTTATTAAATATTTCGGCGACGAAAACATTAATTACGACCATGCCACGTTAGAAGGCGGAGACGTGCTGGTTATTGGTCGCGGCGCCGTGCTGATTGGCATGTCTGAACGTACCACCCCGCAGGGGATCGAGTTCCTCGCCCAGTCGCTGTTTAAACATCGCCAGGCCGAGCGCGTCATCGCCGTTGAGTTGCCAAAACACCGTTCCTGCATGCACCTCGATACCGTCATGACCCATATCGACATCGACACCTTCTCCGTCTACCCGGAAGTGGTTCGCCCGGACGTCCAGTGCTGGACCTTAACACCGGACGGGCGCGGCGGGCTGAAGCGTACCCAGGAAAGCACGCTGGTACACGCCATCGAAAAAGCCCTCGGCATTGATCAGGTGCGTTTGATCACCACTGGCGGCGATGCCTTCGAAGCCGAACGTGAGCAGTGGAATGACGCCAATAACGTTCTCACCCTGCGCCCCGGTGTGGTGGTCGGCTACGAGCGCAACATCTGGACCAACGAAAAATACGACAAAGCGGGCATCACCGTTCTGCCCATTCCTGGCGATGAACTGGGACGCGGACGCGGCGGCGCGCGCTGCATGAGCTGCCCGCTGGAACGCGACGGCATTTAAGGAAGCGATTATGGACAACAAACCCACTCTGGTTGTCGCACTGGGCGGCAATGCGCTGCTCAAACGCGGCGAACCGCTGGAAGCGGATATCCAGCGCAAAAACATCGATCTGGCGGCAAAAACCATCGCCCAACTGACGCAACAGTGGCGCGTGGTGCTGGTACACGGCAACGGCCCGCAGGTTGGCCTGCTGGCGTTACAGAACAGCGCCTATGACCGCGTCACCCCCTACCCGCTCGATATTCTCGGCGCGGAAAGCCAGGGGATGATCGGCTACATGCTGCAACAGTCGCTGAAAAACCAGCTTCCGCAGCGTGAAATCAGCGTCCTGCTCACTCAGGTGGAGGTGGACGCCGACGATCCGGCATTCCGCAACCCAACCAAATATATCGGCCCGGTTTATGACGGCGACCAGGCCAACGCGCTACAGGCGGAAAAAGGCTGGATTTTCAAAGCCGACGGAAAAGCGTTTCGCCGCGTAGTGCCTTCGCCACAGCCCAAACGCATCGTTGAGAGCGACGCGATCCGCGCCCTGATCGCCCGCGACCATCTCGTGATCTGCAACGGTGGCGGCGGCGTGCCGGTAGTGGAAAAAGCCGATGGTTTTCATGGCATTGAAGCGGTGATCGACAAAGACCTCTCTGCCGCTCTGCTCGCCAGTCAAATCCACGCGGACGCGCTGCTGATCCTGACCGATGCCGACGCGGTGTACCTCGACTGGGGCAAGCCGACCCAACGCCCGCTGGCTCAGGTAACGCCGGAACTGCTCAGCGAAATGCAGTTCGATGCCGGTTCGATGGGGCCGAAAGTCACCGCCTGCGCCGAGTTTGTCAGCCACTGCCAGGGGATTGCCGGCATCGGTTCACTGGCCGACGGCCCGGCCATTCTCAGCGGTGACAAAGGCACCCTGATTCGACCCGAAACCGTCGATTACGACGCATAAGTCAATTTCTGCCGGATGGCGGCGGCACCTTATCCGGCCTACAGCACGCGCATAACCGTAGGTCTGACAAGCGCAGCGCCATCAGGTAATTCATTTTAACAAGGACACTGTAATGGCTACTTCACTGAAAAATCGCAACTTTCTTAAACTGCTCGACTTCACTCCGACGGAGATCCAGTACCTGATCGATCTGGCCATCGAGCTGAAAGCGGCAAAAAAAGCCGGACGCGAGAAGCAAACGCTGGTCGGTAAAAACATCGCGCTAATTTTCGAAAAAACCTCCACCCGCACCCGCTGCGCGTTTGAGGTCGGCGCATTCGATCAGGGCGCACAGGTGACCTATCTCGGGCCAAGCGGCTCGCAGATTGGGCATAAAGAATCCATGAAAGATACCGCCCGCGTGCTGGGCCGGATGTATGACGGCATTGAGTATCGCGGTTTTGGTCAGCAGATCGTTGAAGAACTGGGACAGTACGCGGGCGTACCGGTGTGGAACGGCCTGACCGATGAATTTCACCCTACGCAGATCCTCGCCGACCTGATGACCATGCTGGAACATGCGCCGGGCAAAACGCTGCCTGAACTCAGCTTCGCTTATCTCGGCGACGCCCGCAATAACATGGGCAATTCGCTGATGGTCGGCGCGGCAAAAATGGGGATGGACATCCGCCTGGTCGCGCCGAAATCCTTCTGGCCGGACGACGCACTGGTGGCGCAGTGTCGCGACATCGCCAGCGTCACCGGCGCGCGCATTACGCTAACCGAGGACGTGGAGGAAGGCGTTTATGACGTGGATTTCCTCTATACCGATGTCTGGGTGTCGATGGGCGAACCAAAAGAGGCGTGGGCGGAGCGCGTCAGCCTGATGAAGCCATACCAGATCAACCAGCAGGTCATCAACGCCACCGGCAACCCCAACGTGAAGTTTATGCACTGCCTGCCCGCCTTCCACAACGAGCACACCAAAGTGGGCCGCGAAATCGAGGCCGCCTATGGCCTGAAAGGACTGGAGGTGACGGAAGAGGTGTTCGAGTCAGCCCACTCCATCGTGTTTGACGAAGCAGAAAACCGTATGCACACCATTAAAGCGGTCATGGTGGCGACGCTCGGCGACTAACCCCTCCGGGCATGTGCCGCCTGACGACGCATGCCCGTGTTATCTGGAGAGAACACCATGGGCAAATTTAAATTTCCCAGCGCGTATACCATCCTGTTTATTCTTATCGCACTGGTCGCTGTGATGACCTGGATTGTCCCGGCGGGCAAATACCAGATGGCGATGAACCCCACGTTGGGTAAAGAGGTTCCGGTCGCGGGCACCTATGCTCCTGCCGAGTCGCATCCGCAAGGGATTACCGCCGTACTGTTGGCTCCCATTGACGGCCTCTACAACCACGAAACCTATACCGCAGGCGCAATCGATGTGGCGCTGTTTGTACTAATCATCGGCGGCTTTCTCGGCGTAGTGAACAAAACCGGTGCAATCGATGCGGGTATTGAACGCGTCACGGTACGGCTCAACGGCAAAGAGGAGTGGATGATCCCCATACTGATGGGACTCTTTGCCGCAGGCGGGACGATTTACGGAATGGCAGAAGAGTCACTCCCCTTCTACACGCTGCTGGTTCCGGTGATGATGGCCGCTCGATTCGATCCGCTGGTCGCGGCCGCCACCGTGCTGCTCGGCGCAGGTATTGGCACACTCGGTTCGACCATCAACCCTTTTGCCACGGTGATTGCCGCCAACGCCGCCGGAATCCCGTTCACTCAGGGTATGCTGTTACGCATCATTCTGCTGGTCGTTGGTTATGTTATTTGCGTGGTCTGGGTGATGCGCTATGCCCGCAAAGTGCGCAGCAACCCGGAGTTATCTATCGTGGCAGATAAGATGGAGGAGAACCGCGCTCACTTTCTTGGCAACCGTTCCAGCACGCTGCTGGAGTTCACCGCAACCCGCAAATGGATCTTGCTGATTTTCGCCGCCGCCTTTGCCGTGATGATTTACGGCGTCGCGGTTCTCGGCTGGTGGATGGCGGAAATTTCCGGCGTTTTCCTGGCGTCCGCGATTATCGTCGGCATTATCGCCCGGATGAGCGAAGAGGCGTTCACCAGTACGTTTATCGACGGCGCGCGGGATCTGCTTGGCGTAGCGCTGATTATCGGTATTGCACGCGGCATTGTGGTGGTGATGGATAATGGCATGATTACGCATACCATTTTGCACAGCGCGGAAAATCTGGTATCTGGCTTGTCCACCACCATTTTTATCAATGTCACTTACTGGCTGGAAGTATTGCTCTCATTCCTGGTGCCCTCTTCCTCTGGTCTGGCGGTGTTGACCATGCCGATCATGGCGCCGTTAGCGGACTTCGCCCATGTGCAACGGGATCTGGTGGTAACGGCGTATCAATCGGCGTCCGGGATTGTGAACCTGATTACGCCGACGTCGGCGGTCGTAATGGGAGGGCTGGCGATTGCGCGCGTGCCGTATGTGCGGTATCTGAAGTGGGTCGCGCCGCTGCTGCTGATCCTGACGCTACTGAATATGGCTGTTTTGAGCGTTGGCGCAATGCTGTAACTCCCGCCGGATGGCGCTTCGCTTATCCGGCCTACAGGTTACGCATTTCGTAGGCCGGATAAGACGCTTTAGCGCCGCCATCCGGCACAGGCCAACAGGTTGCGCATTTCGTAGGCCGGATAAGGCGCTTTAGCGCCGCCATCCGGCAAACGAACGCAGCCAATACGCTTTCTTTTTTGACTGGCTTCTCACTTTCCTGCAAAACCGACCGGTTGATTCGTTATCAATGTGACAAACAGGATGAATTTCGCTAGTCCATTGATATCAATGACAAAGCAAGGTGCATATATGAAGGAATACAATGATTGCTCCGCCAAAGAACAGCAGCAACTGGCGGTATGTCAGCGCCTGATTACAGAAAAAAGTTACTTATCCCAGGAGGAAATACGTCGCGATCTGCAAAACCACGGCTTCGAAGGCATCAGCCAGTCGACCGTTTCACGTCTGTTGAAACTGCTCGGCGTCATAAAAATAAGAAATACAAAGGGACAAAAAATTTATTCCGTAAATCCGCAATTGCGCCCCGCTCCTGACGCTGCGCGATCGATATCCGAGATGGTGGTCAGCGTGGAACACAATAGCGAATTTATCCTTATCCACACGGTGGCCGGTTATGGCCGCGCCGTTGCCAGAATCCTGGATTATCACGCCCTGCCGGAAATTTTAGGTGTGATTGCGGGCAGCAGTATCGTCTGGGTCGCGCCACGGGTCGTACAGCGCACCGGGCTTGTTCACAAGCAAATTAATTATTTATTAAAAATGAATTCTTATTCATGAGAACCGTTTGCGATGAATAAAATGTGCATTAATCGCTTGATCCCATAACATAGCTGAGTATAATCGCGGACAATTTGCCGGGAGGAAGTATGGTTCAGTGTGTACGACATTCTGTCTTACCGCGTCTGAAAACAGACGCTGGACTGCCGTTTTTCTTCCCGTTGCTCACCTATTCCAGGCCCCTCATTGAGGGGCTTTTTTTTTGCCCAGGCGTCAGGAGATAAACATGGCTAACCCGCTATACCAAAAACACATCATTTCCATAAACGACCTCAGCCGCGATGACCTCAATCTGGTTCTGGCGACGGCGGCGAAATTAAAAGCCAATCCACAGCCAGAGCTGCTGAAGCATAAAGTGATCGCCAGCTGCTTCTTCGAGGCATCCACACGCACCCGCCTGTCGTTTGAAACCTCGATGCACCGCCTCGGCGCCAGCGTGGTGGGCTTCTCCGACAGCGCTAACACGTCGCTGGGCAAAAAAGGCGAGACGCTGGCGGATACCATCTCCGTTATCAGCACTTATGTGGACGCGATTGTGATGCGTCACCCACAGGAAGGCGCTGCGCGTCTGGCGACCGAGTTCTCCGGCAACGTGCCGGTACTGAACGCCGGCGACGGCGCAAACCAGCATCCGACCCAGACGCTTCTGGATCTGTTTACCATTCAGGAAACCCAGGGCCGCCTGGACAATCTGAACATCGCTATGGTCGGCGACCTGAAATATGGCCGAACCGTACACTCACTGACGCAGGCGCTGGCGAAGTTTGACGGCAACCGCTTCTACTTTATCGCGCCGGACGCGCTGGCGATGCCGCAATACATTCTGGATATGCTGGATGATAAAGGCATTGCCTGGAGTCTGCACAGCGCCATCGAAGAGGTGATGGCGGAAGTGGATATTCTGTATATGACCCGCGTGCAGAAAGAGCGTCTGGACCCGTCCGAATACGCCAACGTCAAAGCGCAGTTTGTCCTGCGCGCCAGCGACCTGAACGGCGCGCGTGAAAACATGAAGGTTCTGCATCCGCTGCCGCGTATTGATGAGATCACCACCGACGTAGATAAAACGCCGCACGCCTGGTACTTCCAGCAGGCAGGAAACGGTATTTTCGCTCGCCAGGCGTTACTGGCACTGGTTCTGAATAGCGATCTGGCACTGTAAGGGGAAAAGAGATGACACACGACAATAAACTACAGGTTGAAGCGATCAAACGTGGCACCGTAATCGACCACATTCCCGCGCAGGTTGGCTTTAAGTTACTGACGCTGTTCAAACTGACCGAGACCGATCAGCGCATCACCATCGGCCTTAACCTGCCGTCCGGCGAGATGGGGCGTAAAGACCTGATTAAAATCGAGAACACCTTCCTGACCGAAGAACAGGTTAACCAGCTCTCCCTGTACGCGCCGCAGGCAACGGTAAACCGCATCGACAACTATGATGTGGTGGGCAAATCGCGCCCGAGCCTGCCGGATCGCATCGACAACGTGCTGGTCTGCCCGAACAGCAACTGCATCAGTCATGCTGAGCCGGTTTCATCCAGTTTTGCAGTGAAAAAACGCACAGATGACATTGCGCTCAAATGTAAATACTGCGAAAAAGAGTTTTCGCATTATGTGGTGCTGGCCAACTAATTGAGGTTGGTAATGGGTATCCGGCTCCCTATAATGACCTGTACCTAATTTACCGCTGTAATTCAGGAGAAATCATGAGCAAAACTATCGCGACGGAAAATGCACCCGCAGCTATCGGCCCATACGTTCAGGGCGTTGACCTGGGCAGCATGATCATCACTTCCGGTCAGATCCCGGTTGATCCAAAAACCGGCAGCGTACCGGATGACGTGTCCGCCCAGGCGCGCCAGTCGCTGGAAAACGTAAAAGCTATCGTCGAAGCCGCAGGCCTGAAAGTGGGCGACATCGTGAAAACAACCGTGTTCGTTAAAGACCTGAACGACTTCGCGACCGTGAATGCGACCTATGAAGCATTCTTCACCGAGCATAATGCGACCTTCCCGGCACGTTCATGCGTTGAAGTTGCGCGTCTGCCGAAAGACGTAAAAATCGAGATCGAAGCGATCGCTGTTCGCCGCTAAGTCTCCTTAAAAATATGTCTGCGCCGGATGGCGGCTCCGCCTTATCCGGCCTACGGGAAGTGCCGTTTGTAGGCCCGGTAAGCGCCAGCGCCACCGGGCATTGCGCCGGATGGCGGCTCCGCCTTATCCGGCCTACGGCAGTGCCGTTTGTAGGCCCGGTAAGCGCCAGCGCCACCGGGCATTTATCACATCACCCCAAACAGTTTCGGCAGGAACAGCGAGATCGCCGGAATATAGGTCACTAACATCAACACCAGGAAGAGTACCGCGTAGAACGGCAGCATCGCCTTCACCACCTGTTCTATTTTCTGCTTACTCACCGCACTGGCAACAAACAGCACCGATCCCACCGGCGGCGTAATCAGGCCGATCCCAAGATTCACCAGCATGATCATGCCGAAATGCACCGGATCAATACCCAATGCCGTAGTGACCGGCAGCAGAACAGGCGTCAGGATCAGGATCAGCGGCGCCATGTCCATCAGTGTCCCGATCAGCAGCAGCATAATGTTAATGCACATCAGGATGACGTATTTGTTATCTGAAATACTGGTGAACGCCTCGGTAATGCGCATCGGCAGCTGCATGTAGGTCATGATGGCGCCAAATGCGGCGGCGAACCCGATCAGGATCATCACAATGGTGACCGTTTTTACCGTGCGGTACATCAGCTTCGGCAGTTCAGACCATTTGTAGTCGCGGTAGATAAACATAGTGACGAAGAAGGCCCACAGACAGGCGATCGCCGCCGATTCCGTCGCGGTGAAGATGCCAGAGAGAATCCCGCCCATGATGATGACAACCGTCATCAGCCCCCACAGCGTATCGACAAAAATCTTCAACGCCTGGCGAAACGGCACCCGCTCGCCTTTCGGATAACCGCGCTTATGGGCAAAACCGACGCACATCACCATCAGGGTAAAACTTAACAGCAGCCCCGGCAGAATGCCGGCGATAAACAGCGCGGCAATCGACACCGTACCGCCCGTCGCCAGCGAATAAATCACCGAGTTGTGGCTGGGCGGCGTCAGGATCGCCTGTACGGAGCCGCTGGCGGTGACCGCCGCCGCGAAGTCACGCGGATAGCCTTTTTTATCCATCTCCGGGATCATCACCGAGCCGATAGACGCCGTATCCGCGACAGACGAGCCGGAAATCGCGCCAAAAAAGGTAGACGCCACAATGTTCACCAGCGACAACCCGCCGCGTATAAAGCCGACAAAGATGTAGGCGAAGTTCACCAGGCGACGCGCAATACCGCCCTCCGCCATAATCGCCCCCGCCAGAATAAAAAATGGGATCGCCAGCAGCGAAAATTTGTTCACGCCGCTGGTGAGCTGGATCATGACCGCTTCCAGGGGAATGTCGATATACCAGGCGCCAACGATCGCGCTAATGCCCACCGCGTATGCTACAGGCACCCCAATCGCCAGCATAATGCCGAGCGTAAAGACGAGAATAAATGCATCCATCTGCTTTCCTTTATGAAATGGGGTCGCGCATTAATGGGTTGAGCCCAGCATGACGACAGGACGTTGATACTGCGAACCACGGAAAATTTTCTCGATAATGAAAAGCAGCGTGATGGCCGAGCCGACAGGCAACGGCAGGTAGTTCTCTCCCGCTGATAACAGAGGAAATTCCGCCACCGGCTGTTCCCACAGGTCATAGCACAGCAGGGAGCCGTACCAGAGGATAAACAGGCTGACGGCCATCAGCATCAGATCCGCCACAATGAAACAGATTCGCTGCGCGCCCTCGCTCAGGCGGTCGGTCACCATGCTGACGGCAATATGGGAACCCGCGCGATAGCTCACCGCTGCGCCAACAAAGGTGAATGTCACCATGCAAAGAATGGCGACCGGTTCCGGCCATGACAACGCGCTGTTCATCACATAGCGCGCAAATATCCCGACGGGAATAACGGCCACCATAATCAACAGCGCCAATCCGGCAACCCACATTGAGATTCGGTAAAACAAATCCATTACCGACGAATAAAATTCACCCATGGTCGTCCCCTTGAATTAATCTTTAGGTTCAGGCGGATAAAGTCCTTACCCCGCCAGAGGTATTACTTCATATCCTGAATCCGTTTAATCAAATCCTGGCGATCTTTATAGGGTTCGCTGGCAGTTTAAAAAATGCCATGAATAGCGCTAACTGACAGGATAAAAGAGTGCCGGGCTTAACTTACAGTTATATATGACCTTTTACAGCGTAGCCTGCGCAGGCCAACGCATGTAAGAAAGTATTACGATAATTATGTTCATAAAATATGACTGAATGGAAATATTTTTAGCACGCTGTTTCATTTTTGCAATGAAGGTCTTTTTCCTGATAAAAAGATGTCTGAAAGAGGAGTAAAATTGTGATCCGTCACACTCTTTAGTATTTCAAAAAAAATAAAACAGGAACTTTCGTGAGGATATATTTACGGAGTATAGAAAAGCGTAATGGCTGCCGCAGCAGCCATTATTCTGGATTATTGCCAGCCGTAACGACGGCTATAAAAACCTTTCACTAATTGTGTCAATGTCATATAACCCGCGAGAATAGCGATCAGCCACGGGAAGTAGCTCAGCGGCAGCGCCTGTAATTGCAGATAGCCCGCCAACGGCGAGAACGGCAGCGCGATACCCACCACCATCACCACCAGCGTCATCAGCATCAGCGGCCATGCGGCGCGGCTCTGAATAAACGGTACGCGGCGCGTGCGAATCATATGCACAATCAATGTTTGCGATAACAGCCCGACGACAAACCAACCCGACTGGAACAGGGTTTGCGCTTCCGGCACATTCGCATGGAATACCCACCACATCAGGCAGAAGGTCAGGATGTCGAAAATCGAACTGATTGGCCCGAAGAAGATCATAAAACGCCCCAGATCGGCGGGATTCCAGCGTTGCGGCTTCTGGATCTGCTCGTCATCCACGTTATCAAACGGGATCGCCACCTGGGATACATCGTACAGCAGGTTCTGAATCAGTAAGTGCAGCGGCAGCATTGGCAGGAAGGGCAAGAATGCGCTCGCCACCAGCACGCTAAAGACGTTACCAAAGTTAGAACTCGCGGTCATTTTGATGTATTTCAGCATGTTGGAGAACGTGCGACGCCCTTCGATAACGCCCTCTTCCAGCACCATCAGGCTCTTTTCCAACAGGATGATATCCGCAGCTTCGCGGGCAATATCCACGGCACCATCAACGGAAATGCCGATATCCGCCGCACGCAACGCCGGAGCATCATTGATGCCATCGCCCATAAAACCAACCACATGCCCTTCGCGTTTCAGCAACGTGACGATGCGCTCTTTGTGCATCGGCGTCAGGCGGGCAAACAGCGTGGTGCGCGCGGCAAGTTCCGCCAGTTCATCATCGCTCAGCCCTTCGATATCACTGCCAGTCACCACATCACCCGCATCAAGCCCGACTTCATGGCATACTTTCGCCGCCACCAGTTCGCTGTCGCCAGTGAGGATCTTCACGGTAATGCCGCTCTCTTTCAGCGCCTTCAGCGCCGGAGCGGTCGTCTCTTTCGGTGGATCGAGAAACGCAATGTAGCCTTCGAGGATCAGGTCAGACTCATCAATGCGTTGATAATCCCCTTCCCGCGCAGGCAGATACTTCGTGGCAACAGCCACCACGCGCAGCCCCTGGCGGTTCAGCGTATCCGTTACGCGCTTCACCCGGCGCAGCATGTTGTCATCCATCGGCACAATATCGCCATTGTGGCGCACCTGGGTGCAGACGCTGAGGATCTCCTGCAACGCGCCTTTGCACACCAGTTGATGCACATCGGCTTCTTCCGCCACCACTACGGACATCCGGCGACGCTCAAAATCAAACGGGATCTCATCAATTTTCTGCCAGCGCCCGGAGAGCTGACGCGCAGACTCTTCATCCACGCCTTCCAGCACTGCGGTATCCAGCAGATTTTTCAACCCGGTCTGGTAGTGGCTGTTCAGCCAGGCGGAATGCAGCACGCGTTCGCTGGGCTTGCCGGAGACATCCGTATGGTTCTCCAGCACAATTTTATCCTGAGTCAGCGTGCCGGTTTTGTCGGTGCAGAGAATATCCATCGCGCCGAAGTTCTGAATGGCGTCCAGGTGCTTAACAATGACTTTTTGCTTCGACAGTTTCACCGCCCCGCGCGCCAGCGTGGAGGTGACAATCATCGGCAGCATTTCCGGCGTCAGGCCTACCGCGACCGAGAGCGCAAACAGCGCCGCTTCCCACCAGTCGCCTTTGGTATAGCCGTTAATGATCAACACGATAGGCGCCATGACCAGCATAAAGCGAATCAACAGCATACTGACGCGGCTGATGCCTTTCTGAAACGCGTTTTGCTCGCTTTCCTGCTCGCTCACGCGGCCCGCCAGTTGACCAAACCAGGTCTCGCCGCCCGTCGCGATGACGATCGCCTGCGCCGTCCCGCTCACCACGTTGGTGCCCATAAAGCACAGCGTGTCGCATTCCAGCGGATTGCTTTGCTTAGGGTCGCGGGTTGTCGCCACTTTTTCTACCGGCAGAGATTCGCCCGTGAGCGAAGCCTGCGCGACAAACAGATCGCGCGCCTGAATAACGCGTAAATCCGCCGGGATCATATCGCCCGCCGCCAGCTTGATAATATCGCCCGGCACCAGTTGGTCGATGGGCAGCTCAACCCAGCTGTTCTCGCCTTTTTCATTGATAACGCGCAGCACCGTAGCGGTATTGCTGACCATCGCCTTCAACGCATCTGCCGCTTTGGTCGAACGCGCTTCCTGCACAAAATTCAGCAGAGTCGAAATCCCGACCATCAGCGCAATAACGCCTGCGGCAAACAGATCTTCCGTGGCATAGGAGATGACGCCGAGAATGGTCAGCAAGATATTGAAAGGGTTGCGATAACAGACCCACAGGTGTCTCCACCACGGAGTCGGCTTCTGTGTGGGCAGCTGATTTTCACCGTATTTCTCGCGCGCATCCTCCACCTCTGCGACATTCAGCCCCTCAGGATGCGCATCGAATGCGCGCCAGAGCGCCGCCTCTTCCATCACCGCCATTTTCAGGCAGCGATCGCTCAATGACGGGGGAATCGGAGTATTCGCAACGCTCTGCGCACTGGGCAGAGGGTCGCGATGCACCAGACGATAAGGTAAATGACGGTTAAGGCGGGCAAACAGCTCGCGGGTGATATTTTTCAGCATAAGCAGTCCCTCCGCGCCGAAAAAGTGGCGCAGAAACATCTCTCAGGCGCGGCAAAACCTTACCTGACGATAATTTAAAGCGATAACAGGGACGTCGGGAACGTCACTGCCTTACGTATCCGGTAAGACAGTGAAAAACAGGCTTACCGGAAAGGGCTATTTCTCCATCGCGGGAGAGGGGTGGGTTCGGGATCCATGCAGCCTCCGGTAAGTGAATGATTGGCGCCGCGCATTATACGCAGAAAACCATAAGGTTTGTGGCAATTATGGCGGTATGATACCGCCGTGTAATTAAACCAAACGTATACACAAAAACATTTAGCTTGAAGGATGAAGCGTATAAACCAGACTTTACCCATTGCCCCTTGCTTGAGTAAAGTTACTCTTTTTGACACAACTTGATGCGCACCACGGGAAAACAGGATGCAGAATCGGCTGACCATTAAAGACATTGCCCGCTTAAGCGGCGTAGGGAAATCCACCGTTTCCCGCGTGCTCAACAACGAAAGCGGGGTAAGTGAACGGACTCGTGAACGTGTGGAAGCCGTAATGAATCAACATGGTTTTTCCCCTTCCCGTTCCGCACGCGCCATGCGCGGGCAAAGTGATAAAGTGGTCGCCATTATTGTTACCCGTCTGGATTCCCTGTCAGAAAACCTCGCCGTCCAGACCATGCTGCCCGCGTTTTACGAGCAGGGTTACGATCCCATCATGATGGAGAGTCAGTTCTCGCCAGAACTGGTAGAAGAACACCTGGGGATGCTCAGACGGCGTAATATTGACGGCGTGGTGCTGTTCGGTTTTACCGGTATTTGCGAGGAGATGCTTGCGCCCTGGCAGGCCTCGCTGGTGCTGCTGGCAAGGGACGCCAGCGGTTTTGCGTCGGTGTGCTATGACGACGAAGGCGCTATCCATACCTTAATGCAGCGTCTGTATGACCAGGGACATCGGGCGATCAGCTTTCTCGGCGTGCCTCACAGCGACGTCACGACCGGTAAGCGCCGTCACGAAGCCTATCTGAGTTTCTGCAAAAAAAATAAACTGCACCCTGTCGCCGCTCTGCCTGGCCTGGCGATGAAACAAGGCTATGAGCACGCTGCGGATGTCATTACACCAGACACCAGCGCGCTGGTCTGCGCGACCGATACGCTAGCGCTGGGTGCCAGTAAATATTTGCAGGAACAGCGTATCGATTCTCTGCAACTGGCGAGCGTCGGGAACACGCCGCTGATGAAATTTCTCCACCCGGAGATTATCACGGTTGATCCCGGTTACGCTGAAGCCGGGAAACAAGCGGCCTTACAGCTGATCGAGCAAATCAACGGCCGCAGCGATCCCCGCCAGATCGTCATTCCGTCTACCCTCTCCTGATTCTTTTCTGAACGGTAATTTGTGATCTTCGCTGCGTTTCGGGAACGTTCCCATTTTTTAATATTCACCGAAGATATACTCTTGCGCCAACAACGTAAGAGCTGCCGGATGGCGACGCTAAAGCGTCTTATCATCCGGCTTACAGGGACACATTTCATCTGCCACGGGGCTTTATGATGAGCAAAGTAAAACAAGCTGATATAGACCAGCTGATTGAACTGGTCGGCGGGCGAGACAATATCGCCACGGTGAGCCACTGCATTACTCGCCTGCGCTTTGTGCTGAACCAGCCAGCAAATGCCAGACCGAAAGAAATTGAACAATTACCGATGGTTAAAGGCTGCTTCACCAACGCCGGGCAGTTCCAGGTGGTGATTGGCACTGACGTTGGCGACTACTACAACGCGCTGCTGGCGACCACCGGTCAGGCGCACGCCGACAAAGAGCAGGCTAAAAAAGCCGCGCGGCAGAATATGAAATGGCACGAGCAGTTGATCTCCCACTTCGCTGAGATCTTCTTCCCGCTGCTGCCTGCGCTGATCAGCGGTGGTCTGATCTTAGGTTTTCGCAACGTGATCGGCGATCTGCCGATGAGCAACGGCCAGACGCTGGCGCAGATGCATCCCGCGCTGAAAACGATCTACGACTTCCTGTGGCTGATCGGTGAAGCGATCTTCTTCTACCTGCCGGTCGGGATCTGCTGGTCTGCGGTGAAGAAAATGGGCGGCACGCCGATCCTCGGTATCGTACTCGGCGTAACGCTGGTGTCGCCGCAGTTGATGAACGCCTATCTGCTGGGCCAGCAGGCTCCTGAAGTGTGGGACTTCGGCATGTTCAGCATTGCGAAAGTCGGCTATCAGGCGCAGGTCATCCCGGCATTGCTGGCGGGTCTGGCGCTCGGCTTTATTGAAACGCGCATGAAGCGCATCGTGCCGGATTACCTCTATCTGGTGGTGGTACCGGTATGCTCGTTGATCCTCGCGGTCTTTCTCGCACACGCCTTTATCGGCCCGTTTGGTCGCATGATTGGCGATGGCGTGGCCTTTGCGGTGCGCCATCTGATGACCGGGAGTTTCGCCCCTGTCGGCGCGGCGCTGTTCGGCTTCCTGTACGCCCCGTTGGTCATTACCGGCGTACATCAGACTACGCTGGCTATCGATATGCAGATGATTCAGAGCATGGGCGGTACGCCGGTATGGCCGTTGATTGCGCTGTCGAATATCGCCCAGGCTTCCGCTGTGGTGGGCATTATTATCTCCAGCCGTAAGCACAACGAACGCGAAATTTCCGTTCCGGCCGCCATCTCCGCCTACCTCGGCGTGACCGAACCGGCGATGTACGGCATCAACCTGAAATACCGCTTCCCGATGCTGTGCGCCATGATCGGCTCTGGCCTCGCCGGGTTGTTATGCGGCCTGAACGGCGTCATGGCGAACGGGATCGGCGTCGGCGGCTTGCCGGGCATCCTTTCTATCCAGCCGAGCTACTGGCAGGTGTTTAGCATGGCGATGGCGATCGCGGTCGTCATCCCAATCGTGCTGACTTCCGTTATCTATCAGCGTAAATACCGTCAGGGCACGTTGCAGATTGTCTGATTCTTCTTCGGGGCGCAGTTGCGCCCCATCGCATATGTAGGTTACAAGCATGAATACCCTTCCCCACTGGTGGCAAAACGGCGTTATTTACCAGATCTATCCCAAAAGTTTTCAGGACACGACCGGCAGCGGAACCGGCGATTTACGCGGCGTTACGCAGCGTCTTGATTACCTGCAAAAACTGGGGGTGGATGCTATCTGGCTGACGCCATTCTATGTTTCACCGCAGATTGATAACGGCTACGACGTCGCGAACTACACCGCCATCGACCCGGCCTACGGCACGCTGGATGATTTTGACGAACTGGCGGCGCAGGCCAAAGCGCGCGGCATCCGCATTATTCTGGATATGGTGTTTAACCACACCTCCACGCAGCATGCCTGGTTCCATAACGCGCTGAATAAAGAGAGTCCGCACCGGGAGTTTTATATCTGGCGCGACGGTACGCCGGATGCGCCGCCCAATAACTGGCGCTCCAAATTTGGCGGTAGCGCCTGGCGCTGGCATGCCCAGAGCGAACAGTATTACCTGCACCTTTTCGCCCCGGAACAGGCCGACCTGAACTGGGAAAATCCGGCGGTACGCGCTGAGCTGAAAAAAGTGTGTGAATTCTGGGCCGATCGCGGCGTGGACGGGCTGCGCCTGGATGTCGTGAACCTCATCTCCAAAGATCAGCGTTTCCCGAACGATCTGGACGGCGATGGTCGCCGCTTTTACACCGACGGGCCGCGCGCGCATGAGTTCTTGCACGAGATGAACCGTGACGTTTTTACTCCGCGTAACCTGATGACGGTGGGCGAAATGTCATCCACCACCCTGGAAAACTGTCAGCGGTATGCCGCTCTCGATGGCAGCGAACTGTCGATGACCTTTAACTTCCATCATCTGAAAGTCGATTATCCCGGCGGCGAGAAATGGACGCTGGCAAAGCCGGATTACGTGGCGCTAAAAGCACTGTTTCGCCACTGGCAGCAGGGGATGCATAACGTTGCCTGGAATGCCCTGTTCTGGTGTAACCACGATCAGCCGCGTATCGTGTCGCGCTTTGGCGACGAAGGCGAACTGCGGGTTCCGGCGGCGAAGATGCTGGCGATGGTGCTGCACGGTATGCAGGGTACGCCCTATATCTACCAGGGCGAAGAAATTGGCATGACGAACCCGCATTTCTCCCACATCACCGATTACCGTGACGTGGAAAGCCACAACATGTTTGCCGGGCTGCGCGCCCAGGGCCGGGAAGCCAATGATTTACTGGCTATTCTTGCCAGCAAATCCCGCGATAACAGCCGCACGCCCATGCAGTGGGATAGCAGCGCGAATGCAGGGTTTACGCAAGGCGAGCCGTGGATCAACCTCTGCGATAACTATGCGGACATCAACGTGGCGGCGGCGCTAAATGATGAAGACTCGGTGTTCTACACCTATCAAAGACTGATTGCCTTGCGCAAAACAGAGCCGGTCTTAACCTGGGGGAATTATCAGGATCTGCTGCCGGACAGCCCGCATGTATGGTGCTATCGCCGCGAATGGCAGGGGCAGCGGCTACTGGTGGTCGCCAACCTGAGCAACGCCTGTCAGGCCTGGTTGCCAGAGCATCACGAAGGAAACTGGCAGGCGCTGATGCACAACTACGACGAGGTTGCCACCCGCCCTGCCGCCATGACGTTACGCCCGTTTGAGGCCGTCTGGTGGTTGCAAAAGTAATCACAACGGGATACGGACAGACCTGTCTGTATCCCGGATTATTCAGCCCACAGATATTTTCTCCGTCTTTCTGACAACGTAAAAAAATGCCGCGTATAGTGATACTTAGAATGTACCATCATAAAATTTACACGCGCTAAAGAATAAAACAAAAATAGACCTGCCACTGACACTTATCATATAACCGGCAGGATATCATGAATAAACCTCTTATTAAGTTAAGTTTACTTTCAGCTTTACTCATTAGCAGCCAGGGATGGTGCGGTAATACCTCTGTTGATTTGCGTTTTGGTCATAATACCAATTCAGAAGCTAATGATTCCAGAATTAAAGTCATGCACCAGGCCGACAATGGTTTTTATTTCTCCGTTGAAGCTGCGCAAAACCATAACGATACGTTTTTTGGCGATACCGATCGCTACAGTTCCGATGATAAAGGCGTGACCGAAGCGGCCCAGGAAATAGAAACTCGCTGGCGCTTTGATTTAGGTGACGGTTACTCGGTCGCACCGGGGATGGTCACCGTATTTACGTCCAGTAATACCCATTATCGCCCTTTTATTCAGGGCTGGAAATCCTTCGATAATGGCCTTAACCTTTCCGCCCGTTATCGTTACAACACGGTGAACGATGCGCACAGCGACAGAGAGTTAGACGGCAGCGGTTATACACGTCGTGAATCTCATCAGTTCGATATATGGTTTGCCTACAATATTGGTAACTTTGGCATGTCTTATAACCCCCGTTTCCGCTATCAGGATGGCGTTGATCAGGGGACGGGCGACGATACTTACTGGGAACATACCCTCGCGTTCAACTACAAACTGGACGATGGCTGGACGCCGTACGTCGAGCTGGTCTCTCTTGATAAAACCTATATCAATGACGACGGTCATCATGAAAATGATTACGCCGTACGTCTTGGTATCGTAAAACAGCTTTAACGCGCTATGCCGCATCGTATTGCAGCAGATAACATCCGATGCGGTCTACTACCGTCAGCAGTTCCAGCTGGCCTTCTCGTTGATATAACGAGATTGCGTCAATATCAATATCCAGAGGCCAGCATAATGTTGAAATCGTCGCTAACGTGGATTCTCGTTTTGTAATCGCAATGATTTTTAATCCCTTACGTAACGCGTTTCGCGCCATTTCGACTAACGACGCCGTTTCACCCGATTTGCTGATCAACACCAGCGTACCTTTAGAGACACGCGTCAGCTGATGAACATCATTGAGAATGAGGTGCGGTAAGCTCGCCAGCGACAAAAAACGCGACAAATAATTCAGGCTGGTCAATGACGCGCCGCGCGCATATAAGAAGATATGGCTGGAATTAACCAGTATGTTGCACAGTTGTGTAATGGTCTCTTCTTTTTCATCACCAACAACATATCTTACGGGTTCGGCTATTAACCTGTCGCGAGAAAACTGATACCGTAGCTCGGTATAGCTCCGGTATCCCATTTTTTTACACACCCGATTAACGGATGTTGTAGTGGTGAATGTTTCGCTCGCAATCACCTTAGCTGAAATACCCGATATTTCATGAGCATGACACTGAATATACTCAAATATTAATCTTTCACTACCCTGAAAGGAATTCATAAAACCCACCCTTAACCTACGAATATAATATATTCTATCAATATCGTATTTATAACACTGGAATGCGAATCACACTCTATTCAACAGGTATGGTGATACGCAATTAGTACCATCAAACCTTTTATTGCCTTTTTTATTTCTCTTTATAATTTCTGCAATTCTATTGTTAGGGGTTTTACAATGACAAGGCAAAAAGTCGTCGCGATAACGGCATGCCCGACCGGCATCGCTCATACCTTTATGGCTGCCAACAAAATTGCAGCGTGGGGAGAAGAAAATAACGTCATCGTCAAAGTGGAAACACAAGGAAGCGATGGCGTCAAAAACAAGCTTTCCCGGCAAGATATTGCCAGCGCAGATGCCGTCATTCTGGCAATCGATGTTCCCATCCAGGACGCTGAACGATTCGATAACGTTCCTCATCTCAAAATACGCACTCAGGAACTGATCAAAAATACCGATCGTTACCTGCGTCAGGCGCTGGCTATGGATAAAACCGTAACGGCCGCGTGTGAAGAACAGGAAGAAGCTCGCTCCGTCTGGCAGACCTTCATCGGCCATATTATGGCGGCGATCAGCTATATGCTCCCGGTCGTCGTCCTCGGTGGATTACTGATGGCGGTCGCCAAAATAACCGGGCAGTTTATTCCAATTGCCGGTACGCCGTTCGAGGTGCTGGATAAACTGGGCTTTATGGTGATCAAGTTCATGTACCCGGTTTTTGCCATGTACCTCGCGTTCTCTATTGCCGGTAAACCTGCGCTGATCCCCGGACTTATCGGCGGCATTATGTCCGACGAGGTCTATAAACGCTTTTTTGATCTCGACGGTTTTATGCCCTCAGGCTTCTTCGGCGCCATCGCCATCGGCTTTTTTGTCGGTCATCTGGTGCAGTGGCTCAACAATACCATTAACGTTCGCGCCCAACTTACCACCATTAAAACGATGCTTATCGTGCCGCTGTGTACCGGCATTACGCTCGTCATCGTTATGCAGTACCTGATCAACCCCTTCTTTGGCGCAATCAACCAGGCGATGGTCGAGTTTTTCACCTCCGCTGGCGACACCGGTCGCGGTTTTTACGCCATGATGATCGCCGCAGGGACGGCCTTCGACCTCGGCGGCCCCATCAATAAAGCCGCTGGTTCGGTGGCGCTGGGGCTTAACGGCGTCAGCGAAACCTTCGATTTAACCGCCAGAGAGCTGGCGATCGTCATTCCATCTATCGGCGTCGGCCTGGCGGCGTTGCTGAATAACCGTTTTGGCCTGCCCAACGTGTTTAGCAGCGAAGAAAAAACCGTCGGCGGTACGTCTTTACTGCTGGGATTCATTGGTATTTCAGAAGGCGCCATTCCTTTCATCCTGAAAAATCCACGCCTGATTCCGGTCTTTATGGTCGGCGCGATGTCCGGCGCGCTTATTGCTATCGCACTCGGCGTGAAGCAATCGCTGCCGTTGCCTGCCATCTGGGGATGGCCGCTGGCGACAAATGTCACAGGGTATCTGATCAGCGTGTTTGCCGGTTCTCTTGTATGCGCGCTGGGCGTGCTCTTCGCCAGCCCTAAGATCGCCAAATAATTCAGGAAGTAGAAATGAGCAACATTCACGTCATCGCCCATACGCACTGGGATCAGGAATGGTATTTCACCTTGCAGGATAGCAATATTCTCGCGTCCTGGAATTTTGCGGATGTGATCCGAACCCTGGAACAGAACCCTGCGTATACCTGTTACCACTTCGACGGCCAAACCGCTGTCGTGGAAGATTTCCTGGCCGTCAATCCTCAATACTGCGAACGGCTGAAACAGCTGGTCGCCGACAGACGGCTTTTTATCGGCCCGTGGTACACCCAGACGGATACGTATAATGTTCATGGCGAATCCATCATTCGCAACCTGAAATACGGGATACTTTCCGCGCGTAAACTGGGCCATGCCATGATGGTTGGCTATTTACCCGATACGTTCGGCCATAACAGCCAGCTCCCGACCCTGCTTCGCGGGTGTAACCTTGATAACATCGTTTTCTGGCGGGGCATCAACCATGATACGCAGGTCGAAAAGAGTCAGTTCATCTGGCAAGCGCCGTCCGGTGCGCAGGTTATCGCTTGCGCCATGCCCTTCGGCTATGGCGCGGCAAAAAATATTCGTGCAGACGACGCGCATCTGCACGACAAAATATTCCCAATCGTCAACCACATCCGCCAACGCTCCGGCCTGAACGATCTGCTCCTGCCCTGCGGCGGCGACCAGGTCAATATTGATCCCCATCTGCCGGAGATACTGCGTATCGCCAGCGCATGTTCCCCTGAAGGCGATCGTTTTCAGATCTCCTCTCTGGAAGCGTACATTGACCACCTTCGACAACAGGCATCGGGATATGATCGCTGGCAAGGGGAATTAAAATCTCCCCGCTATACCCGCATTCATAAAACAATCGGTTCAGTACGTTACGACATCAAAAAGAAGAATTATGACGTTGAACAGTTCCTGTTAGGCAAGCTCGAACCCACCATTGCGCTGGCGCGTTATCAGGGCATTGAAGTCAACGTGCAATGGGTGGACCAGATATGGAAAAACCTTCTGCGTAATCATGCGCATGATTCCATCGGCGGGTGTAACAGCGATGCCACCAATCGCGATATTCTCCATCGCCTTGAGCAAACGGAACAGCTTAGCCATAGCCTGTGGAATCTGGTCGTAAAAGAACTGGCGACCGCCAGTTGTGAAGAGGGCGATCTTTTCGTCATCAACCCCAGCGCCACCGCCTGGTCAGGCATTATCAAAGCCACATTATATAGCCGTACGGCCGGTATTGAACTCAGCCATCATGCGCGTCCTCTTCCGTTCAGCGTTCTCGAACGCACGCAGGTCTCCGGCGGGCGCACGGTTCAGGTTACTGTGCAGGGCGAAAAAGAGGTCGAACTTCCGCCTTATTACCGCTGGCAGGTCGCTATTGACGCGCCAGCGTTACCGCCGCTGGGTTATACCCACATTCAGGTGCAGGAATCGTCACGCATCGCGCCTGCAATGCGCAACTGCGCTGAAAGCGCCATTGAAAACAACGATTACCGGCTGGTGCTGCATGCCGGTTCGCTGTCGCTCCATGATAAGCGCAACGGCCGGGTAATATCCGACCTGCTGGCCTTTGAAGACTGTGCGGATGCGGGCGATAGCTATGACTTTTCGCCGCTGGAGGGCGATGTTCCGCAGCGCTGCCACACATTTACGCTTATTGCCTGCGAGAAAGGCCCGCACATTGAACGGATGACGCTAAGCGCCACGCTGATGCTACCCCCTTCGCTGGCGGCACGAGCGGCGCAGGATGTTCAGCCCTACCCTGTACGCCTTGTCTGCGAGCTTCGCCAGCATGACGCTCAGCTTTTTATCGACGTTTCGCTGGAAAACACCGTCTGCGATCACCGCCTGCGCTTACTCATCAACAGCGATATTCGCACCACGGAATCCATCGCCTCTCAGCCCTTTGCCGTCATCCGGCGTCCTGTTGCCGATGCGCCAGCCGACTGGCGTCAGCACTATCGGGAAAAGCCGGTCGATATTGAAACCAGCGAGGGCATTATCGCCATTGAAGAAAACAACCGCTCGCTCATCATCAATAGCCTGGGCATGAAAGAGTTTCAGATATGCCAGAACGAGACGGCGCAGATAGCGTTGACGTTGTTTAAATCAACGGGAGTCCTGGGACGTGACGATCTTGACTGGCGACCCGGACGCGCTTCCGGCATTAATAATACCGTCGTCAACACGCCCGACGCGCAGCTGCTTAAACCGCTGCATTTCAGCCTGACGCTGGCGCTTGCCGATCGGGCCGACCCTGTGACGTTAAGGCATCTTGAAACCCGCGTGACGCGCCAGCCATTCACCTGGCAAAATCAGACGTTGAACACGCTGGACAACCGCCTGGAGCGTTTTACGCTCAATTTTGTTTCGCGCTCGCTGCCGGAAACATTCAGCCTGCTGACGCTTCCCGAACCGCTGATGCTTTCCGCAATACCCCATGCCCATACGGTAGACGGAACAATCATTCGCATTTTCAATGCCGGAGAGCACCCGGTGCCGCTCCCGCCTTCGCTAAGAAATATTCCGCAAATCAATTATCTGGAAGAACCTGTCGCAGATTGCACCACCATTTTGCCTTGCAGTACGTGTGATTTCCTTTTTACTCATCAGGAGCGTAACGAAAAAGTATGAGCCAGAACGCCCATCATACCTTCATCAAAAATACGTTAGCTCAGCTTTATCCCCATGCGGATCGGTACGCGCTGGCGGCGAAAATCGAGCAACTCTGCCAACGCTGGAAGCTACGAGAGCAAATCACCGCGCCTTTGGATCAGAGCCGGGTGTGGATGATTGCTTATGGCGACAGTATCCATAGCGGGGACGCGAACGCTCTTGCCTGTCTGCATCAGTTTTCGACACGCTGGCTTAAAGGCGTCATCAGCGACATTCACCTGTTGCCCATGTTCCCGTGGACATCTGATGATGGCTTCAGCGTTAAAGATTATCGCCACATTGCGCCAGAGTTAGGCCAGTGGTCAGACATTGCAGCGCTGGCAGGCGATTTTAATCTGATGTTTGATTTCGTGATTAACCATATCTCTCAGCAAAGCCGCTGGTTCCAGGGCTATTTACACGGCGAACCGCGTTATCAGCACTACTTTATTAGCGCCGACCCTGACGATGACTACCATCTTGTCACGCGTCCACGCGCCCTTCCCCTGCTTACGCCATTCAAGCGCAAAACAGGGGAAACCGTACATATCTGGACGACATTCAGCGCCGATCAGATCGATCTGAATTTCCGGGAACCTGACGTGTTACTGGAAAGTATCGACATCCTGCTGGAATACGCAACGCGCGGCGCGCGCGCAATCAGACTCGATGCAATCGGTTTTTTGTGGAAAGAGCGAAACAGCACCTGTATTCACCTGCCGCAGACGCATCTGATCGTTAAACTCTGGCGCGCCATTCTGGATGCAACCTGGCCTGACTGCCTGTTGATTACGGAAACCAACGTCCCGCATCAGGAAAATATCAGCTACTTCGGCAACGGCGATGAAGCTCACATGGTGTATCAGTTCCCCTTGCCTCCGCTGACGCTCCATGCCTTTTTACGCGGTAACGCACGCTGGTTACGCCAGTGGGCGCAACGTCTGGAACAGGATGCGCTTCCCGACAAGACGACCTTTTTTAATTTCCTCGCCAGCCACGACGGCATCGGGCTGCGTCCCGTGGAAAATCTCCTTTGCGCAGAAGAGCGGCAGTTTCTGATAAGCGAGGTAGAACGCAAGCAGGGGCGTATTTCATGGAAAACCAACCCTGACGGCAGCCAGTCGCCGTATGAACTTAACATCAACTTTCTGAGCGCATTGAGCGAGCCAGGGGAAAGTCCCGACGACCAGCTCACCAGATTCACCGCCGCGCACGCCATCCTCTTTATGCTGCGGGGCGTGCCTGCGATCTATTATCACAGCCTCTTCGGCAGTGAAAATGACAACGCCGGGCTGCTCGAATCGGGCATAAATCGCCGCATTAACCGGGAAAAACTGGACGCTGCCACGCTCCATGAGCAGTTGCTCTCGCCGGAAACGAGACAATCCCGAATCTACGCGTCTCTGGCGAAGTTAGCGCGTATACGTCAGCAGCATCCCGCATTTTCTCCGTTCGCCTCGCAGCGCGTTCCTGAATTGCCTGACGCGCTCTTTGGCGTCGTTCGCCAGCATCCTACAGAAGGCGAAACGCTGTACTGCGTCGTGAACGTCACAGGAATACCACAATCACTTTCACTGCCTGTCACAGGAACAGATCTGCTGACAGGCGCAGCATTCAACGGCGCTTGCGAGCTTTCCGGCTGGCAAACGGTATGGATTCTCGCTGATACGCAACCGGAGGCATAACATGGAGTTGTCCGCGCTTACGCATTCTGAACTGATTTTTATCGATCCGCCGCACCGCACTCCTGAAGCGGTGATCGGGGAGATGTCCGCCGCCCTGTTCAGGCAGGGCCTGATCAACGACAAGGCGATGTTTATTGATAGCGTCCTGCGCCGTGAAAGCGAAGGGCCCACGGCGTTGGGAGAGTCGCTGGCGGTCCCACATGGGAAATGCGGCTCGGTTGTCCAGGCCGCATTTAGCGTCGCCCTGTTTCGCCAGCCCGTCATGTGGCCGGGTCTTGAGGGGGACGAGGAGGTTCAACTGGTGTTTCTGCTGGCGATTCCCCCAGAAGAAGCAGGCAGTACGCATATGCAATTATTAACCCGACTAACCTCGTCTCTGGTGGACGATAAAGTGCGTGAATCACTCATCAACGCTTCCTCTGCCGAAGAGGTGCTTGCGCTGCTCTCGCCAGATGCGCCTTCGGTTTCGCCAGACCCCGCCATTGCGGTGAAAAACACCCGGCTTGTCCCCCTGGTTTTGGGGATCGTCGCTGTTGCTGCATTTATCAATGCGGGTATTCACTGGATGAACGCAACAGCGCAATAACCCCTCCTGCGTCAAACCGGTTGTTTCTTTTCGCGCCGGTTTGACGAACGCCTGGCTTAACGCCCGAATTTTGTTGAATTTTTACGCAATTTTTAAGTCCAAAAATTTACATTAAGCGCAAGCGCCCGCCATTCGTACTCTTAAATTTTTACTTTGTTCTGAATCAATAAAATCGTAAACATCTTTGATGCAAATCACTACATATAGAACTTAAAATGCAACCCGACCCAATATGTTGTATTAATCGACTACAATTGCTACAAACACAACACGACGCCATAACGGTGATGTTGTGGATAACGTGGGTCGGGATTGCGGGAAGTCGTTGGATAGAGAGATGAATAAACCCACGCAGACTTCCTCAGCCTCTGTGGATAACCTGTTCTTATAAATATGGAGTGATCATGACACCGCATGTGATGAAACGAGATGGCTGTAAAGTGCCGTTTAAATCAGAGCGCATCAAGGAAGCCATTCTGCGTGCAGCTAAAGCAGCGGGAGTCGATGACGCAGATTACTGCGCCACCGTCGCAGAAGTCGTTAGTAACCAGATGAATGAGCGCAGCCAGGTTGATATCAACGAGATCCAGACAGCCGTTGAGAACCAGCTGATGTCCGGGCCGTACAAACAACTCGCTCGCGCTTACATTGAATACCGCCATGACCGTGATATTCAACGTGAAAAACGTGGCCGTCTGAACCAGGAAATTCGTGGTCTGGTTGAGCAAACCAACTCCGCGCTGCTGAACGAAAACGCCAACAAAGACAGTAAAGTGATCCCGACCCAGCGCGATCTGCTGGCCGGTATCGTGGCGAAACACTACGCCCGTCAGCATCTGTTGCCGCGTGATGTGGTGCAGGCGCACGAGCGCGGCGACATTCACTATCACGATCTCGACTATTCTCCGTTCTTCCCGATGTTCAACTGTATGCTGATCGATCTGAAAGGCATGCTGACGCAGGGCTTTAAGATGGGGAATGCGGAAATCGAGCCGCCGAAATCCATCTCCACCGCCACGGCCGTAACCGCGCAAATCATTGCACAAGTTGCCAGCCATATTTATGGCGGCACCACCATCAACCGTATTGATGAAGTGCTGGCGCCGTTTGTTACCGCCAGCTTCAATAAACACCGTAAGACCGCCGAAGAGTGGCAGATCCCGGACGCTGACGGCTACGCGCACGCCCGTACCGAGAAAGAGTGCTACGACGCTTTCCAGTCTCTGGAATACGAAGTGAATACGCTGCACACCGCCAACGGGCAGACGCCGTTCGTCACCTTTGGTTTTGGCCTCGGCACCAGTTGGGAATCGCGCCTGATTCAGCAATCCATCCTGCGTAACCGTATCGCAGGTCTGGGTAAGAACCGTAAAACCGCCGTGTTCCCGAAACTGGTGTTTGCGATTCGCGACGGTCTGAACCACAAGTTTGGCGATCCGAACTACGACATCAAACAGCTGGCGCTGGAGTGCGCAAGCAAACGCATGTATCCAGACATCCTGAACTACGATCAGGTGGTGAAAGTGACCGGCTCGTTCAAAACGCCAATGGGCTGTCGCAGCTTCCTCGGCGTCTGGGAAAATGAGAACGGCGAACAGGTTCACGATGGCCGCAACAACCTGGGCGTCATCAGCCTCAACCTGCCGCGTATCGCGCTGGAAGCCGGTGGCAATGAAGCAACGTTCTGGAAGCTACTGGACGATCGCCTGGTGCTGGCGCGTAAGGCGCTGATGACCCGTATCGCCCGTCTGGAAGGCGTGAAAGCCCGCGTTGCGCCAATCCTTTATATGGAAGGCGCCTGTGGTGTCCGCCTGAAAGCTGACGATGACGTTTCCGAGATTTTTAAAAATGGCCGCGCGTCAATTTCGCTGGGCTATATCGGTATTCACGAAACCATCAACGCGCTGTTTGGCGACAAACATCTGTACGACAGCGAAGCGCTGCGCGCTAAAGGTATCGCCATTGTCGAGCGCCTGCGTCAGGCGGTGGATCAGTGGAAAGACGAAACCGGCTATGGCTTCAGCCTGTACAGCACACCGAGCGAGAACCTGTGCGACCGCTTCTGCCGTCTGGATACCGCTGAGTTTGGCGTCGTGCCGGGCGTGACCGATAAAGGCTACTACACCAACAGCTTCCACCTCGACGTGGAGAAAAAGGTGAACCCGTACGATAAAATCGATTTCGAAGCGCCGTATCCGCCGCTGGCGAGCGGTGGCTTCATTTGCTACGGCGAATACCCGAACATTCAGCACAACCTGAAAGCGCTGGAAGACGTCTGGGATTACAGCTATCAGCACGTGCCGTATTATGGAACCAACACGCCAATCGATGAGTGTTACGAGTGCGGCTTTACCGGCGAGTTCGAGTGCACCAGCAAAGGGTTTACCTGCCCGAAATGCGGTAACCACGACGCCGCGCGTGTTTCAGTCACCCGCCGCGTATGCGGTTATTTAGGCAGCCCGGATGCGCGTCCGTTTAACGCCGGTAAGCAGGAAGAAGTGAAGCGCCGCGTTAAGCATTTAGGCAATGGGCAGATCGGTTAATCCTCCGTTTGCAATACGTAAATGCCGGATGGCGGTGTAAACACCTTATCCGGCCTACAACCGCTGGCTATAGTTCCAATTTCATGAGTTTCCTCTAAGCAGTTGGTGTTGTAGCAAGGCGGCAAACGAACGAATCCCAGGGAGCTTACATAAGTAAGTGACCTGGGTAAGTGAGAGCGGCCAACGCCGCTACAGCGCCAAATGCAACGAGGAAACAATGAACTTTCACCAGTACTACCCCGTCGACATCGTCAACGGCCCCGGCACGCGCTGTACTCTGTTTGTTTCCGGGTGCGTGCATGAATGCCCCGGGTGTTACAACAAAAGCACCTGGCGGCTCAATTCGGGTAAACCGTTTACGAAAGAGATGGAAGACCAGATCATTAACGATCTGAACGACGCGCGGATTAAACGCCAAGGGATTTCACTGTCTGGCGGCGATCCGCTGCATCCCCAAAACGTACCGGACATTCTGAAACTGGTGCGACGCATTCGCGAAGAGTGCCCCGGCAAAGACATCTGGGTATGGACGGGTTATAAGCTGGATGAACTCAACGCCGCGCAAATGCAGGTTGTGGATCTGATTAACGTGCTGGTCGACGGTAAATTCGTACAGGATCTTAAAGACCCGATGCTGATCTGGCGCGGCAGCAGTAACCAGGTCGTCCATCATTTACGTTGATCGCACTCTTTAACGCCGTTTCTCTGCTTCAGGATAAACAAATGTAATGCGTTATAGCATTACATTTGCATTAACATTCATTTCTGGAAAACGCCTCTCAAAAACGGCTCACGCACTCCATCGCTACCGCTTTGAACTCGGCAAAATTCTGGCTGGCGCAGAGTCGCGTCATGGCGCGCTCACGCAGGAAAGTGACAAAAATATCGTAGATCGCCATTGCTTCTTCGTACTCGCTTTTACTGATGGCGAGTAAAAAGATGACATGCGCCGTCTCATCTCCCCAGACGATGCCCTGCGGCGCGAGCACGGTATAGACCACCGTTTTCTTCGCCAGCAATCCCAGGGCGTGCGGCAGGGCGATGCTGTCGCCTAACATTGTGCTGACAATGGCTTCACGCTCAACCACCGAGTCGAGAAACTCCGCATCCACAAACCCCTCGCTTTGCAGCTGATCGCACAATGTCTTAAACAGCGTCTGCTGATCCATTGCACCGTCGATAATGCGAAAGTGGGCGGCGTCGAAGTATTTGTTCAGCATCCACGGGCGGGTTCTGTCCACCAGCACCAGCTTGCCGATCTGCTCCAGCTGGTAGTCGGTAGGGAATGGCGCAATCATGACCACCGGCTTATCTTTTTCGCTGACGCGCGCGGTAGAGATGACAAAATCTTCGGCAATGCTGTCCCGCTGCTCATAGTCACGCAGAGTCAGGGTTCTCACGATCTCAATCTGCGGATATTTCCGCGCCAGCACCGCTTCGATCATGCGTACCATCGCATTTCCCGCGTCACATACCAGCAGGATTTTAGGCTGCCGTTGGTAACCGATGTTGTAACTACGCTCCAGCCCAACGCCGATATGCAATACCAGAAAACCAATCTCGTTTTCGCTGATGGTATATGGCGTGTATTTTCCCCAACCCGACACGGCCGCCAGCGTCATATCCCACGCCATAGGGTAGTGCTGCTTAATGTTTTCCAGTAGCGGATTGGGGATCATTATCTGATAGCGCACCCGCGTGATCATCGTTTTGATGTGGGTGAGCAGGTCGGCGTGTAACTGTTTGTCATTCAACAGATTATAGTTGTACTGCGTGTTGATAAAACGGAGGATATAGTTAACCAGCGCTTCATCGTCATCGGCATTGATGGCGCTGGGAGCAATCTCCTGCACCTGCCGTGCGGCAATGTGTACCTTCAGCCAGTTCTCTTCAGACGCCGACAGCGGTTTATCCGCCAGGTGTTGCAGCACCGCCGCAATATCCCGCGCCGCGAAGCAGACGTTGTCCTCCACCTCTTCCGTGGTAAATTCTGACAGCGGATACCCTTCGCTGATGCGCCGTACCGCGACGGCGCAATACAGGCGTAAAAACAGCTCGCCTTCATCTGTCAGACGGATACGAAAACGGGTAAATATTTCCTGCAAAATCGGCTGCAATTGCTCCGGTACGCCCGCGTTAAGCGCTTCTTCCACAATCAACGGGTTCGCCGGGTCCTGCTGCGCCAGCGTCCACAGAAGATCGGTCAGACACGCGCGGATCGCCATTTCGCTGCCGAACAATTTCATGCCGTGGCGCGGGCGGGTTTCCAGCGTCAGATGATAGCGGCGCAGCCACTCGCGAACTTCCGCCATATCATTTTGCAGCGTCGCGCGGCTGACGAACCACTCATCCGCCAGATCTTCCAGTTTGAGCGAGAAAGCGGACGTCAGGAAACGAACCACCAGATAGTGCACCCGTTCCTGGCTGGTTCGCGGGATGCGCAGCGTACTCGGCTGCTGCTCCCGCAGGGTTTGATAGCGGGCCGGATCGTCAATTCGGAGCTGATAACCGTTGCCCCGGCTCAGAACAAACTGCGCGCCATACTGCGTCAGCAACGCATTCAACGCAGTAATGTCCGCCCGCACGGTGCGCGTGGAAACCGACAACCGCTGCGCCAGCTCATCCTGCGGCAGCGTCTCGTTTTGCAACATATCAAACAGCTGTGCCAAACGTTGGTTGGGGAATCGCACGTCACTTACCTCACTCTTGCTATTAACCTACGCACGTCCGGGTAATGGCCAACAGCTGGCGCACATCGTCTGGACGGGTGTTGCCACTCACCTTATCAATAATCGAACTATAAATGTGAGGAATGATTTTGCTGACGCCGGCATCAAGCGCAATCTGCAAAATCTCGCCAAAGTTTTCCAGATCGATACCGCCAGTCGGCTCCAGCCAGAAGTCGTGACGGGCGCAGGCTTCCGCTACCGCTTTGTACTCATCGCGGCATTTCAGGCCGCCCATCGGGAAGTATTTAATCGAGCTGCCGCCCATGTCTTTCAGCAGGGCAATCGCCGTCTCAACGGGAACAATGCCGTCCGGCGTTTTGCTGCTCAGCGGGCCGGTAGAAATTTTCACCCTGCCCGGCGTCCCCGTCGGGGAGACCAGACCGTTAACGACCGTTTCACTCTGCCCCAGCAGCGCGCGGCTGGTCGCCACGCCGGTAAAGACCTGATTAACGTGCTGCGGCTGCACCTGACGAGAGATTTCGCTCACCATCGCCGACTGGTTCGGATCGCCAGCCCCCAGGCCAACGGAGAGGGCATTGTCGATAAGCGCCGCGTATTCGCGCATATCCGCCACCGCGCTGTCGACATCCGGGTAATTTTTGGAGAGCACGCCGACCAGCACATGGCCTTCCGCCGCCGCATAAATCTCACGGGCGTTCTCTTTGGAACCCGCCAGAACGTTCAGACAAACGCGGTCACGGTAAAAGTTAGGGGTCAGTTTCATGCTTTTTTCTCCTGATTAATCACGTCGCGAATACGGCGTGCCACAATCTCCAGTTGCGCCTGATTTACGCTGCGGACATCCGCCTCAATAATGCCTTCGTTAGCTTTGTAGCCACGGAAATAGATGGCGTACTCACCCTGTTTGAGGGCTTCCACCAGATCGCCGGTGGCAATGCCGGTCACGGCCTCATCGAATTTAATTTCCGTTCGCGCGATATCGCGTCCAGCGCTGTCCCACACCACGCGGGCGCTCACGCCATTAAGCGCATTCAGCGCATCAGTAAACGGCGTCATTTTTTCGACCATCTCCGCGCCGCTCTCTTTCTGCGCGTTCAGGTAGAGTTCGATGGCGCAGGTCAGCCCGAGGATGCCCTCTTTGCCGACTTTCATGGCGCGGCCAATGCCCGCCGTCTGGCGTTTCACCCACTCGACGTACTGAGTTTTACCGATCACCAGACCGCTGGTCGGCCCTTCAATCGCTTTCGCGCCGCTGTAGATCACCAGATCCGCGCCGACGCGGTAGTAACACTGCAAATCCTCTTCTGCCGCCGCATCCACAATCAACGGTAAATTGTGCGTGCGCGCGACTACCGCCGCCTGCTCTACGCTGAGCATGCTTTTCTGCACGCAGTGGTGAGATTTGATATAGAGGATCGCCGCCGTGCGCGGGGTGATCGCCGCCGCAAGCTGCGCTGCGGAACATTCGTTGGCATAACCGGCTTCGACCAGCTTACCGCCGCCCAGCGCCACCATCGTGCCAACCGGCGCGCCAAAGTTAACGTTGTGCCCTTTCGGCAATACAATTTCGTTATTCTCGATCGGGGTAACATGCAGGTTTTCCAGCAGCCAGTCGCTGTCCTGAACCAGTACCGCCGCTACCGACTGGGCAATCCCCGCCGAGGCGCAGGAGACGACCGTCGCCCCTTCCACATCCAGCAGTTTTGCAATGTACTCCCCGGTTTTATTGACCAGATCTTTCATCTCAAAGTACTGGTTCATGCCATCCATTGCCGCCTGCACCACTTCCGGGCGCGGGGTGGAAACACCGAGCGCGGTCATGCGCCCTGATGTATTAATCACTTGTTTCAGATTGTATTTTTCATAAATCGAAGTCACGTTCAGCACTCCCTTGTTCGGTTACATAGCCCTTACCCGCACGGATGGCGGCAAGCGGCACCAGCAATTTTTCAGCCTGTAAGCTGTCGTTTTCAGCGTCCACCAGCACGGTTGGCTGACGCCTGAGCGTAAAGAGAGTCAAGTCGGCGTCCAGACCTGGCTCAAGGCGGCCCTTGCTTTTCAGGTTCAGGCCATCAGCGGCATTTGCCGTCACACAGTCGATGACCTGCGGCAGCGTCATGCCGATGGCGAGGAATTTCGACATCACGTTGGCAAGCGAATAAACCGGGCCATTGATGCGGTTACGACAGTAGATATCCGAGCTGATGGTGTGCGGCAAAATGCCTAAGCTAATCGCGCGCTGCGCGACAGCAAAGCTCAGGCTGGCAGTGCCGTGACCAACGTCCAGGCGCACACCGCGCTGTAGCGCCCGGGTGATTGACGCGCGCAGCTCGCCGTCCGGCGTCAGAATGCGATTAGGTTTGCCGTTATAGCAGTGAGTGATGATATCGCCCGCCGTCAGACGCTCAGCGATCTCATCCAGATCCGGCGGGTTGTTGCCGATGTGTACCATCAACGGCAGATCGCCGTTCTCTTTCTGCATCGCTTTGGCGCATTCCAGCGGCGTAATGCCGTTTTCACCCACCACGCTACTGCTCATTCGCGCCTTCAGGCCCACAATGAAATTCGGATGGCGCTTCACCGCCTGTTTCACGGCGTCCGCATCGACATTGGCCATATTCGCCAGTTCGTTTTGTGCGATCAGCCCTACGCGGGAGATATTCAGCAACGCATAAACTTCAGTGGCCGCTTCACGGGTCAGCATGTAGAAATCATCAATGTCGTCTGCGCCGGTACTGCCCGCATCAACAACGGTGGTGACGCCTGTCGCAATACCGACGCTGTCCGGCTCATCGTGATAAATCGGGGATTTCGGATAGCAGTGGACGTGGGAATCAATCCACCCTGCGCTAACGTAATACTCGCCGCGCAGATCGACGGTTTTCGCCGCCGGTTGCTGGATATTGCCCAGCGCGGCAATTTTGCCGTCCTTCAGGGCGATATCGCTCACCGTATCGTCAACCAGACGCGCACGGCGCAGGAGTAAATCATACATCGCTCTCTCCTTTGCCGGATGGCGGCGTAACCGCCTTATCCGGCCTACAAATCAACAGTTAGCTAATGGCAATCGGGAAGATCGAACCTAAAATCATGGCGCCGAGGATCGCGCCGCCGGTGATCGGCTTCTGCCAGAGATAGAACAGCAACGCCCCCAGCAAAGAACCCACGCCGATTGGAATCGAGGCGGTCATCGCGCTGAGGATGATCAGCGGCCCCAGGAAGCGGCCTGACGCATTACCCGCCCCCATCATCACGTCCGCCCCGTAGGTGGAGTCGCTCTGATTGATGGTGAACTTACGCGCCAGAATGATGACGTAGCCAATTGCCAGACCAATCACCAGACCGGTGATTAACGAGGCGACAAAGTTAGCGACCGGGAAAACGATCCCTGCGCCCAGCAGCAGCGCCGGAACCCCAAGACCGACGCCGGTCTGGATCGCCCCGCCGATGTCCAGAATCCCCACCAGCGACCCTTCGATAATGCGGGCAAACAAGAAGCTTGCGCCAAACGCGGCCACCGCGCCGTAAACGCCGGTGTCCATCCCCGCTTTCAGCATTGCCACAAAGGCCACTTCGTTAAACGCGCCGATACCGTACAGGTAGTACATATGCGTCCCGGCAAAAACGCCGGATGAGAGCAAGCCTACAAAGATCGGGAACGACCAGTCGGCATACCAAAAACCTTTATTCTGTTCCATTATGATGGCCTCCGTTATTTGCCGCTGAGCGAGCCGTGGATCAGTTCGAGCCAGTTCGGCACGGTCATATTGAAGGATTCGATCATCTTCATATCGAAGCCGCGGAAGAAGCCGCTCAGGACAAACAGCGCCACAATGGCGACCATCATCACTTTGGTGACGTGGTTCCAGCCGCTCTCTTCAACGCCTTTGCCGATCAGAATACCCAGCACCAGACCCGGAACGGCGTTACCCATGATCAGCTGCGCCGCGCCGCCAAACACGGTGGCCCAGAAGCCTGATTTTTTCCCGGCGTCGATCGCCGCCAGCCAGAAGATAACCGGCATCACGGTATTCACCAGCAGGTTAGCCGCAGGCACCAATACCTTAACGGCGGTGACCTGCAACGCTTCCGGTACGGAAGAGGCGGTAAGGTTGAGGAAGGTCACGACGATCATGCCGATGATGCCGCAGGCAATCGCCATTTTCTTCGGATCGTGCAGCGTCTCGCCGACATTGCGGTTTTTGATCATCAGCGCTGCCGCGCCCCAGTTCGGGATGATGCGGTGATCGACATCCTGCGTGAATGAACCCGCCGCAACGGATGAAGCCCAGGCGTTGAAGAAGAAGCCCAGACCGAAGGAGAAGTGAGAAGCCGGGTCTCCTTCACAGGAGTTCAGTTCCCCCAATGTACGAAACGCGCCCATACCCTGTGTAGTCGGCGCATGAAACATGCGTGCAGCCCCGGCGCCCACACCGACGCCGACCAGGCCACCAATGATGAGCGATTTTATTAATATTATCAGGAACATATTTATGCCTTTTAATAAAGAATCAGCGTTGCGCGACGAAGTCCACCTTGTCGAGATTGATGGCAGTCACGTTGACGGTCACTTCCAGCTCCACGCTGTAGGTGCGTCTTTCCCGGCGCAAAAAGACAAATAAAAACGCTTCTTTGCGCACCGTTTCACGCGCTTGAACAACCTGCACATCCTGTGGCTCAATACGCAATAAAATATGCGGCGATGCTTTCATCACCGCGCCCTGAACGTGGTTCAGGGCATCGGCAAAGGCGCGCGCTTTGGCTTCGCCTTTACCGGTGACTCTCACCGTAGTGGTGAATTGTTCTTTCATACTTAAGCGCCGTATTTCTTCTGCCACGCCTGAACCAGACGCTCGCCAAGTTCTTCTTTATCCATAAAGCCGAACCCCAGCACGTTGCAGCCTTCGTTGATAGCCGTGACGCCTTCATCCACAGAGCGCATCCCGTATTTGGCTTTGTAGCCATACTTGTTTTGCGCCGTGATGGCGCCCGCGCCGCCGCTACCGCAAAAAGAGATGCCAAAGGTGGCGTTTTCCGCTTTCATCACGTCGCCCAGCTTCATATCCGCCGCCACGCCCGGCACCACCACCGCACGACCACCGGCTTTTTCCACACCTGCCGCCACTTTCTGGCCCTTACCCAGACGATCGCCAATTACGACTGTAATCTGTTCCATTTTTTGCTCCTTAAAGGTTGTCTTTCGCGACTTCGAAATGTACTGACAGCAGCCAGGCTTCTTCCTCTGGAAGGTTGCCAAACGCCGCCACGATGTCGCGGGCAAGCGCCATTGATTCGGCTGAAATTTCATCAAATAAACTGGCATCCACTTCCGGCAAAGGCTCGCCGGTCACTGACCGGTGCGCCATGGCGCGAACATGAGACGTCAGCATTTGTTCCTGTACGGCGTTGGGAATGATGTGATGTTCGCTGAGTAAGGCATACACCTGCGCCAGCATGCGGTCGGCCAGTTCACCGATCTCCGTCACCTGCTCCCCCATGTCGTTCATTACTGCTCCGTTATTCACTCGTCTTACCCCGTTAATGGCTCTGGGTTAAAACTAACGGCAGGGGTTAAAAGTTTGTAGCGAGTTGTTTTCCACTTCGAAGTGGAAAGGCGAGTGGCGACAGTGATCTGTTCCACAGAAAAGGGGGATTTGGCGATTTATCGCTGAAAAACTGTGACATACGTCGCAAGGAAAGGCGGAAAAACCGATGAGAAAAAGCACATTCGCGCGATCGCCGAATGTGAAAAAGTGTGACGGGAATAGGGATTACTTATGGCCCAGGGGAAATGCCGGATGGCGACGCGATGCGTCTTATCCGGCCTACATACGTTATTAACGATACTTCTTATGGTACGCGTTGCGGGTGGTTTTAAACGCTTCCGCCGCCGCTTGCGCCTCTTTGATTTTTCCTTCATTCGCCAGTTTTAATGCGCCGTCAATCTGACCGACCAGCGTATCTAAACCGTGGCGAAAATCCTTCATCTCCGGGCTATCCGGGGCTTTATCTTCCAGCTTAGGCGGCGTGCCTTTTTGCGCATCCAGCGCAGCGGCGCGCATTTTGCTTAACGCGTCTTTCAGTTCGGTCGCGTTATCCGTTTTTTCCACCACCTTCAGATTGTCGTTAAGCGTGTCCATATTGTCTTCAAGATCGGCAGAAAACACCGCCGAACTGAACGCCAGGGATGATATGGCAAGAACAGCTAACAGGTTTTTACGCATTGCTCACTTCCTCATTTTTATTATGAAAAGAAAACAAACGAGTGCTACTGCCCGGCGATTTTCATCTCCGGTAACAGCACGGAACCACACTGTATATTGCTACGCGTTTCAATATCGTTACCCACGGTGACGATATTGCGCCACATCTCTTTTAAATTCCCGGCGATGGTGATCTCGCTGACCGGATACTGGATCTCACCATTCTCAACCCAGAAACCGGCCGCGCCACGGGAGTAGTCGCCAGTAATGCCGCTCACCCCCTGGCCCATGAGTTCGGTGACGACCAGACCGGTGCCCATCTCTTTGAGCAGTTGTTCAAAGCTCAGCCCCTGCCCGGCAATGCGCCAGTTATGGATGCCGCCCGCGTGCCCGGTGCTTTTCAGCCCCAGTTTGCGCGCGGAATAGTTGGTCAGCAGCCACTGGGTCAGCACGCCGTCTTTCACAATGTCGCGACGCTCTGTGCGCACACCTTCGCTGTCGAATGGCGAAGAGGCCAGCCCTTTCAGCAGATGCGGGTGTTCTTCGATGGTCAGCCATTCCGGCAGAATTTGTTTGCCCAGCGAATCCAGCAGGAAGGTCGATTTACGGTATACCGAGCCGCCCGCAATCGCGCCGACCAAGTGACCAAACAACCCGGTCGCCACTTCATTCGCGAAAATCACCGGCGCTTTCATGGTCGAGAGTTTGCGCGGCGCCAGGCGAGATAACGTACGGCGCGCGCACTCGGCGCCCACCCATTCCGGCGTTTGCAGATCGCCTAACGCACGGCCAATGGTGTAGGCGTAATCACGCTCCATGTCGCCCTTTTCTTCGGCGATGACACAGCTTGAGAGCGAATGGCGCGTGGAGCAGTACCCCTGCAACATGCCGTGGCTGTTGCCGAACACTTTGATGCCGTAATGGCTGTTAAAGCTGCCGCCTTCGGTGTTGGTAATACGTTTATCCGCCTGCAACGACGCCTGTTCCGCGCGAGCAGCCAGATCAATGGCCTCATCCGGGGTCACTTCCGCCGGGTGGAACAGGTCGAGATCCGGCGCCTCAAAGGCCAGCAGATCTTTATCTGCCACGCCCGCGCACGGGTCCGGCGAGGTATAGCGAGCAATATCCAGCGCCGCCTGTACGGTACGGGCAATCGCCTGCGGGCTTAAATCGGTGGATGACGCGCTGCCTTTACGGTTCTGGTGATAAACGGTGATCCCCAGCGCGCCGTCACTATTAAATTCTACGTTCTCCACTTCACCATAACGGGTGCTGACGCTGATGCCGGTGGTCTTGCTGACAGAGACTTCCGCGCCGTCTGATTTGCCTGAGGCGAGCTCCAGGGCTGTCGAGACCGCTTCTTCCAGAATCTTACGCTGCGCTTCAACTTGTGAGATTACTTTCATCGCAAATGCCATACTGTAGAGAGTTTCTCTGAAGTCTAACAGAGAACCGTTTTTCAGTGCGCCTCTTAACTGGTAACATTAGCCTCTTTTTTTAAGGAGCCTGACATGACAAAGCAGCCCGAAGACTGGCTCGACGACGTTCCCGGTGATGACATCGAAGACGAAGACGATGAAATTATCTGGGTCAGCAAAAGTGAAATTAAACGCGATGCCGAGGAGTTAAAACGCCTGGGCGCGGAAATTGTGGATCTGGGGAAAAACGCGCTGGATAAGATCCCGCTTGATGCGGATCTGCGCGCCGCCATTGAGCTGGCCCAGCGTATTAAGATGGAAGGCCGCCGCCGTCAGTTGCAGCTGATCGGTAAGATGCTGCGTCAACGCGACGTTGAACCTATTCGTCAGGCGCTGGATAAGCTGAAAAACCGCCACAACCAGCAGGTGGTGCTGTTCCATAAGCTTGAGCAACTGCGCGATCGCCTGATCGTTGAAGGTGATGATGCGGTGGAGGAAGTGCTGAGCCTGTGGCCGAATGCCGACCGTCAGCAGCTTCGCTCGCTGATCCGCAACGCGAAGAAAGAGAAAGAAGGCAACAAGCCGCCGAAGTCGGCGCGGCAGATCTTCCAGTATCTGCGTGAGCTGGCGGAAAACGAAGAGTAATGCGTACGTAAGTTAAGTGTGCCGGATGGCGACGCAATGCGTCTTATCCGGCCTACAGCCTGGTGCATTTGGTATTGCCGGATGGCGACGCAACGCGTCTTATCCGGCCTACAGTTTGTAGGCCCGGTAAGCGCAGCGCCACCGGGCATATGATTACTCCGCCGCCTCTGCCTTTTTCGCCAGGCCATCCAACAGTTTTTGATGGATGCCGCCGAACCCGCCGTTGCTCATCACCAGAATATGATCGCCGGGCTGCGCGGTTTTCACCACCATATCGGCCAGCGCGTCCACATCTCCGCTCCAGTGCGCAGGCTGAACACAGGCATCCGCGACTTCCGCCACCTGCCACGGAATATGCTGCGGTTGCAGCAAGAACACTTCATCCGCACGCCCTAACGACGGAGCCAGATCGTCTTTGCAAAGACCCATCTTCATGGTGTTGGAGCGCGGTTCCAGCACCGCAAGAATACGCGCCGTACCGCCCACTTTACTGCGCAACGCCGCAAGCGTCGCCAGGATCGCCGTCGGGTGGTGAGCGAAATCGTCATACACCGTCACACCGTTGGCTTCACCGCGCAACTCCAGACGACGACGGGCGTTGATGAACGATCCCAACGCGTTAGCCGCATCCGCAGGCGTCACGCCAACATGACGAGCGGCGGCAATCGCCATCAGCCCGTTATTCATATTGTGTTCACCGACCAGCGACCACTTCACTTCACCGGCTTTTTCACCGTCCAGCCACACTTCCCAAACGGATGCATCCGCGTTCAGTTTCTTCGCCTGCCAGTGCCCCTGCTCGCCCACCAGCTCCTGCTCGCTCCAGCAGCCCATCGCGATCGTCTGCTTCAGGTTGATGTCGTGTTCCGGGAAAATAATGCGCCCTTGCCCCGGCACGATGCGCACCAGGTGGTGGAACTGCTTCTGAATCGCTTTCAGATCGTCAAAGATGTCCGCATGGTCGAACTCAAGGTTGTTGAGGATCAGCGTGCGCGGGCAGTAATGCACAAACTTGGAACGCTTATCGAAGAACGCGCAGTCGTACTCATCCGCCTCAATGACGAAGAAGTGACTTTCACCCAGACGGGCAGAAACGTCGAAATTGCCCGGAACGCCGCCAATCACGAAGCCCGGCTGATAACCGCAGGCTTCCAGAATCCAGGTCGCCATGCCTGCCGTGGTGGTTTTACCGTGCGTACCGGCTACGGCCAGCACCCAGCGATCGCGCAGAACAAAGTCATGCAGCCACTGCGGGCCGGACATATACGGAATGTTCTTTTCCAGCACCGCTTCAACACACGGATTTCCACGGGTCATGGCGTTGCCGATGATCACCAGGTCTGGCTGTGGGTCGAGCTGGCTGGCGTCGTAACCCTGAATTAAATCAATGCCCTGCTTCTCAAGCAGGGTGCTCATCGGCGGATACACATTGGCGTCCGAACCCGTTACTTCATGACCGAGCGAGCGCGCCAGCATCGCCAGACCGCCCATGAAAGTGCCACAAATTCCCAAAATATGAATGCGCATACGTCACTACCCTTTTTTAATCTGGGGGTCATTTTACGCACATGTCAGGCAAGTGAGAAACGCATTTCAGGATATTCCGTACTTTGCTGGCGCGATTCACCTGAGCGCGGCCGCTGAAATATTTGTTAAGATTGTTACGGTCGCTTTACTCCATATCAATTGCAGGGAAAGTGTTATGAAAACGTTAGGTGAATTTATTGTCGAAAAGCAGCACGAGTTCTCTCATGCTACCGGTGAGCTCACTGCTTTGTTGTCGGCAATAAAGCTGGGCGCCAAGATCATCCACCGCGATATCAACAAGGCCGGTCTGGTCGATATCCTGGGTGCCAGCGGTGCTGAGAACGTGCAGGGCGAGGTTCAGCAGAAACTCGACCTGTTCGCGAACGAAAAACTGAAAGCTGCACTGAAGGCGCGCGATATTGTGGCGGGCATCGCTTCTGAAGAAGAAGATGAAATTGTCGTCTTTGAAGGCTGCGAACACGCGAAATACGTGGTGCTGATGGACCCACTGGATGGCTCGTCCAACATCGATGTTAACGTCTCTGTCGGTACTATTTTCTCTATCTACCGCCGCGTAACGCCTGTCGGCACGCCGGTGACGGAAGAAGATTTCCTGCAACCGGGCAACAAGCAGGTGGCTGCGGGTTATGTGGTCTACGGCTCTTCAACCATGCTGGTTTACACCACCGGCTGCGGCGTACACGCCTTCACCTACGATCCGTCGCTGGGCGTTTTCTGCCTGTGCCAGGAGCGTATGCGCTTCCCGGAGAAGGGTAACACCTACTCCATTAACGAAGGCAACTACATCAAATTCCCGAATGGCGTGAAGAAGTACATTAAGTTCTGCCAGGAAGAGGACAAGTCCACGAATCGCCCGTACACCTCGCGCTATATTGGCTCCCTGGTGGCGGATTTCCACCGCAACCTGCTGAAAGGCGGGATCTACCTCTACCCGAGCACCGCCAGCCACCCGGAAGGGAAACTGCGTCTGCTGTACGAATGCAACCCGATGGCCTTCCTGGCTGAGCAGGCGGGCGGCAAAGCGAGCGACGGTAAAGAGCGCATTCTGGATATTACGCCGGAAAGCCTGCACCAGCGCCGTCCGTTCTTCGTCGGCACCGATCATATGGTGGAAGACGTAGAACGCTTCATCCGCGAGTTCCCGGACGCATAATTATCATTAATCGCACGGATGTAGGCCGGATAAAACGCGCAGCGTTGCCATCCGGCAATTTATTGCCTGGTGGCGGCTTCGCCTTATCCGGCCTACGTTCGGTTACGCTGCCTGTAGCTTAAATACGGCCATCGCCTCCAGCAGCGCATGGGACTGCTCTTCCAGCGAACGGGTGGCTGCGGAAGATTGCTGTACCAGCGCCGCGTTCTGCTGTGCGGTTTCATCCATCTGACTGACCGCGATATTCACCTGCTCAATGCCCCGGCTCTGTTCCTGAGAAGCACTGGCAATCTCACGCATCAGTTTGGTCATGCGCATCACTTCTGTCGCAATCTCATCCATCGTTTCACCGGCCTGCATCGCCAGATCGCTGCCCTCTCCGACATGCGTTTGCGAGTCGCTGATGAGCGCGCGGATCTCTTTCGCAGCATCGGCGCTGCGGCTGGCGAGATTACGCACCTCACCGGCAACCACCGCAAAACCGCGCCCCTGTTCACCAGCGCGCGCCGCTTCAACGGAGGCATTCAGCGCCAGAATATTGGTCTGGAAAGCGATGCCGTCAATTACGCCGAGAATATCGGCGATACGGTCAGAGCTGCCGGAAATATCACGCATTTTCTCAATGACATAGCACACCATCTCGCTGCCGCGATCGGCGGTGTCCGAGACTGATTTCGCCAGTTGGTGCGCCTGATCGGCATTTTCAGCGTTCAGTTTCACCGTCGCAGTCAGCTCTTCCATGCTGGCGGCTGTCTGTTCCAGCGAGGTGGCCGTAGACTCCGTGCGTTGCGCCAGATGCAGGTTGCCCGCCGTCAGTTCACGGCTGCCGGTATCAATTTGCGTGCTGGCGTCACGAACGCGTACCACGGATTCACTCAGCGCCGCACGCATCTCTTCAAGGGCGGTATTCAGACGGTTAAATTCAGAGCTGGCAAAACGGCTTACCGTCGGCGATAAATCCCCTGTCGCCAGACGCTCCAGTTGCTCAACAACATTATCAAGAGGTTTCAGGAGCTTATTACGCAACATCAGCCATACCAGCGCCAGCAGGCCGATGGCGGCCAGCGTCGCCCCCGTCATCACCCCATAATAGACCCAGGAAGTGATAATACGGGTGGAGGCGTAGAGCCCCATACCGCCCGTCAGCAACAGGAGCAGGGTAAGTAAAGACAGTAAAACCAGTAAACTTGTACGAATAGAGAGGGATTTTGGCATCGTTATCTTTCCGGTTGTAGGGATATAGAATCTATCGACTACAACCGGAAAAAGTTTATACGTTTCAGGAAATTCAATATGTTACTTCGGTGTTGCGGCTGTGTTGACACGCGTAACCGGAGAGCTCTGGCGATTCTCCCACAGCACCGTCAGACCACGCTGCAAGGCAATAAAAATAAACAACAAAATCCCGATAGCGATCTTCGTCCACCAGGAACTCAGCGTGCCATCGAAGTTAATATAGGTCTGGATCAGCCCCTGGATCGCCACGCCGAACAGCGTACCTAACACCGTCCCCACGCCTCCGCTCAGCAACGTACCGCCAATCACCACCGATGCGATGGCATCCAGCTCAACGCCAACGCCCGCCAGCGCATAACCGGCCTGGGTATAAATGGAGAAAACAATACCCGCCAGCGTCGCAAGCCCGGTAGAGAGCATATAAATACGGATGGTGGTGCTGCGCGTCGAAATCCCCATCAGGTTCGCCGACGCCGCATTTCCGCCAATGGCGTAAACCTGATTACCAAACCGCGTACGGTGGGCGAGGAAAATACCGATCACCACCACCGCCAGCATCAGCAGCCCCATTGCGCTCAGACGCCCGCCGCCGGGGATTTTCCACGCCAGGCTGGAAAGCGTATCGTAAATCGGGTGGTTAATCGGAATTGACTCCTCAGACACCAGGTAGCTGACGCCACGCAGGAAGAACATCCCCGCCAGCGTAATGATAAACGCCGGAATCTTCAGCGCATCAATCAGCAGCCCCATAAATGCCCCGAACGCACAGCCCATCGCCAGTACCAGCGGGAAGGCCAGCAGCGGCGAGATCCCCCAGTAGCCAATGGCCTTCGCCAGAAAAACGCCGGTAAACGCGATCACCGATCCCACGGACAGATCGATGCCGCCGGAGAGGATCACGAAGGTCATGCCAACCGCGATAATCCCGAGGAAAGCGTTATCGGTCAGGATATTGCAGATAACCCGGGTTGAGGCGAAACCGGGGAACTGCGTCAGGCAATAGAGGTAGCCCAGCACAAAAACCCCGAGGGTGATCATCAACGGTAAGTTACGTTTTATCACGACCACGCACTCCTTTTATCAGACTGATAAAGCGCTGCGACTGCACAATCAGCACGCATAACACCACGATGGCTTTGACGACCTGGTTCATCTCCGGCGGAAAGCCTGACAGCAGGATGCCGGTATTCATCCCCTGGATAATCAATGCGCCCACGACCGACAGCAGCAGGTTAAAGCGCCCGCCCATCAGCGAGCCGCCGCCAATAACCACGGCCAGAATAGCGTCCAGTTCCAGCCAGAGTCCGGCGTTGTTGGCGTCCGCGCCGCGAATATCCGCCGTGATGATGATGCCCGCAATCGCCGCGCACAGGCCGCTCAGAACATAGGTGAGCATGACGATAATGCGGGTGTTCACCCCGGCATTTTTCGCCGCCCGAATGTTGATCCCCACCGCTTCAATGAACATCCCCAGCGCCGTTTTACGGGTCAGCAGCCAGAACACCACCAGGGTAAGCAGCGCGATAATCACGGGCGTCGGAAACAGCAGCAGCGAACCGCTGCCGAACCACGATAAGTTGGGTGAGTTAAAGGTGACGATCTGCCCGGAGGTGATGAGTTGCGCCACGCCACGTCCGGCCACCATCAGAATGAGCGTGGCGACAAACGGCTGAATTTTAAGGATCGCCACCAGAATGCCATTCCACAAGCCCGCCAGTACGCCGGTTCCCAGCGCCGCGAGCAGCACCACCGGTAAGCTGTGCCCGGCCACCGTCATGGCGGCAGTGGTCGCCCCGGCAATCGCCATTACCGCCCCGACGGAGAGATCGATACCGCCAGTGGCGATCACCAGCGTCATCCCAATCGCCAGCAGCGCAACGGGAGCCGCGCGGTTAAGAATGTCAATCGGGCTGCCGAACAGGCGGCCATCCTGCAAAATCACCTGCCAGAAATGCGGCGCCACCAGGCTGTCCACCAACAGCACCAGCAGCAATGCCACGATCTGCGGCATACCTGTCGGCCAGCGAAAACGTCGCTTCGGCGGTGTGGTTTGCGGGAGAGACTGAGGCATCACACTATTCTCCTTACGCCGCAATGGCGTTCATGATCGCCGGAACGGACAGTTCCGCCAGCGGGATCTCCGCCACCTGTTTACGATCGCGCATGATGATCACCCGATCGGCATAGCCCACCAGTTCCTCCAGTTCAGAGGAGATGACCAGCAGCGCCAGCCCGTCCGCACACAGCGTTTCAATCAGTCGGATGATCTCCGCATGCGCCCCAACGTCGATACCGCGTGTCGGTTCATCCAGGATCAGGAACTGCGGTTTGGTCAGCAACCAGCGCGACAGCAACACTTTTTGCTGATTGCCGCCGGAGAGAAATTCAATCGGCTGCTCCGCACTGGGGGTACGAATGCCCAACTGGCGGATAAAACGCTCGGCAATCTCCTGCTGTTCTCTGCGGGAAATCGGCCGCAGCCAGCCTCGCTGCGCCTGTAGCGCCAGAATGATATTTTCCCGTACCGATGCGGCGGCAATAATGCCGTCCGTTTTCCTGTCTTCCGGGCAAAAGCCGATCCCAAGGCATGAAGCCTGATGCGGCGATCGCAGGGTTTGCGGTTTACCTTTGATCATCGCACTGCCGCTGTCGGCCGGTTTAATGCCGAAGATCACCTCTGCGGTTTCGGTACGCCCCGATCCCAACAGCCCTGCCAGACCGACGATCTCGCCGGGGCGAACTTCCAGGCTGAACGGCGAGATCGTGCCCTTCCTGCCGTAATCTTTAAAGGCAGCCACCGGTTTATCGCTCAGCAAGGTGCGCCCCGCCCGCTGTAGCGCATGGGTCTCCAGTTCGCGCCCCAGCATCATTTTCACCAGTTCGATCTGTGGAAGCTCGCGGGTTTCGCGGCAGCCGACAAAGCTGCCGTTGCGTAACACGGTAATCCGATCGCTCACCTGATAAACCTGATCGAGAAAGTGCGTAACAAAGATCAGGCTGACGCCGCGATCGCGCAGATGGCGCATCAGGCCAAACAGCATCTCAACTTCCTGGGTGTCGAGGCTGGCGGTGGGTTCGTCGAGGATCAGGACTTTCGCGGAGAGATCGATGGCCCGGCAGATAGCGACAATCTGCTGCATTGCAACGGAAAAGCGGTTGAGCGGCTCACGCACATCCAGCGAAAAACCGTAAGAGGCCATCAATTCAGTGGCGCGTTTCTCCATTTCTTTGCGCCGCAGCAGGCCAAAACGCCGGGGCTCACGACCGATAAACAGGTTATCCGCCACCGACATATTGGGCAGAAGGTTAACCTCCTGGTAGACGGTTCCGATCCCCAGTTGCTGGGCATGCGCGGTATTCTTCGGTGAAATCGCCTGGCCTTCCAGCCAGATTGTGCCGCGATCGGCATGGTATACGCCGGTTAATGCTTTAATCAGCGTTGATTTTCCCGCCCCGTTTTCCCCGAGCAGCGCCATGATTTCGCCCCGGCGCAGGCTAAAATCGACGTTATCCAGCGCCTTAACGCCGGGAAAAAATTTACTGAGTCCCTCGGTACGGAGGATTTCCTGATTTTGGTCGATGGTCATGGCATTCCTCCGGTTCGAAAGCGCGGCCTTTCCGTAGGCCCGATAAGCGCAGCGCCATCAGGCAATAAATGCCGGATGGCGGCGTAACGCCTTATCCGGCCTACAGAAGACCGACAGCAAAATCAGTAGCCCATGTTTTTCTTCTTCTCTAACTCTTCTTTTGCGGTGTCAGGCAGGTACAGCGTCGATTTGGTGATGGTCAACTTCTCAGGCATCGTGCCGTCTTTTTTGTATTTCTCCAGCGCATCGAAAGCGGGCCCGGCCATGTTCGGCGTCAGTTCAACGCTGGCGTTGGCTTCGCCATCAATCATCGCTTTATAGATATCCGGCACGCCGTCGATAGAGCCCGTCAGAATATCTTTTCCCGGCTTCAGGCCCGCTTCTTTAATCGCCTGGATCGCGCCGATCACCATGTCGTCGTTATGGGCGTAAACCATGCAGATGTTTTTGCCGTTGTTTTCCGCTTTGATAAAGCTCTCCATCACCTCTTTCCCCTTACTACGGGTAAAGTCGCCAGACTGAGAGCGGATGATTTTGATGTTTGGCGCTTTGGCGATGGCTTCGGCAAACCCTTTCTTACGGTCGATCGCCACGCTGGCCCCGACGGTGCCTTGCAGCTCAACAACGTTACACGGCTTACCATCCACCTCTTTTACCAGCCAGTCGCCGATCAATCTGCCTTCCAGCACGTTGTCGGCGGTGACGGTGGTCATATAGAGCGATTTGTCTTTAACATCAATGGAGCGGTCGAGCAGAAAGACCGGAATTTCCGCATCTTTGGCTTCTTTTAAGACCGGTTCCCAGCCTGTCGCGACCACTGGCGCAATAAAGATGGCGTCCACGCCCTGAGCGACAAATGAGCGTACGGCTTTAATCTGGTTTTCCTGTTTTTGCTGACCGTCGGCAATTTTCAGCGTGATGCCGCGTTTTTCGGCCTCGCTCTTCGCCACGTTGGTTTCGGCGGCGCGCCAGCCGGACTCAGAGCCGACCTGCGAAAATCCTACGGTTAAGGGGGCGGCCATTGCCATAGACGACATGGCTGCCGAAACTGCTGTGACTAAAAGTAAGCGCTTCCACATAATGATGTCCTCGTAGCCCAGGTTATTGTTGGGTGAAAAGCATTCGCGAGGAAAACTATAGACAATAGGTGATGTAACGGATTGCGTTACATCACACTTCAAAAAAGTAAATAAAAGGTTAATCACAACTTTGTAATCGCTTTCATTCGCCTATGAAAAAAGCAGCTGTTGTTATGGATTTTCCTGTCACGTAAACCGTCTGAAAATCGCAGCCGGAGGGGAAAGAAGACGAAAACAAGCGGAGACTTTCAGCGCGAGTTGGCTATAATACTCGCCACTTGTTTGCCATATATATTTAAAGGAAACAGACATGAGCTTACTCAACGTCCCTGCGGGTAAAGATCTGCCGGAAGATATCTACGTTGTTATTGAGATCCCGGCTAACGCAGATCCGATCAAATACGAAGTTGACAAAGAGAGCGGCGCACTGTTCGTTGACCGCTTCATGTCCACCGCGATGTTCTATCCGTGCAACTACGGCTACATCAACAACACCCTGTCTCTGGATGGCGATCCGGTAGACGTTCTGGTCCCGACGCCGTATCCGCTGCAACCGGGTGCTGTGATCCGTTGCCGTCCAGTTGGCGTTCTGAAAATGACCGACGAATCCGGTGAAGATGCGAAGCTGGTTGCCGTACCGCACACCAAACTGAGCAAAGAATACGATCACATCAACGACGTGAACGACCTGCCGGAACTGCTGAAAGCGCAGATCACGCACTTCTTCGAGCACTACAAAGACCTCGAAAAAGGCAAATGGGTGAAAGTTGACGGCTGGGACAACGCTGAAGCGGCTAAAGCTGAAATCGTTGCTTCCTTCGAGCGCGCAGCGAAGAAATAAGTTCGTTTTCGCGTTAAGGCCAACGTCACTATTGGAGATCCTCATTTATTGAGGGTCTTTTTTTTATCCATCCTAAGCCACCTCCAGTGGCGGTGGTGAAGGACGCAGCGCCATCAGGCATCCGCAGCATGATTATGGCACCACATAAAACAACGCCACCCGAAGGTGGCGTGTTTTTTTATCAGCACTGGTCTCTGTCTAACCAGTTACCGCTTTCAATCAGCGTTAACCCTTCGACCGGACGTTGGTACACATACATCCATGCGCTTCCGTACGGTGTCTGGATTAACTGGCGTGCATATTCGCCGCCCCTGGTGCGCAAGGCATCAAGTTCGGCCAGCGTGGCGTTATCAATACGATAAACTTCACCGTGTACCGATCCGTTTCCCGGAACTGCGCCTGGATAGTGGCCCAGGCTATACAACTGGTAGTTATCGATACTGTAATCGCCCAGCAACTGGGCGTTGGTCATCCAGTGGCTGTTGCCCTGTTTGCGTCGTAAACTGCCGTAAACAAATATTCGCATTGCTAAAACTCGAACTGATAGAGCAAATCAAGTGCCTGATCTACGCCAGACACTGCTTCCAGATATAGCTTAGGCATCAGGCGATAACGTAACGTGAGCGTCGCCAAAGAGTCAAATATACCCACACCATATTTCACTTGCAGACCTGGCAGCACATATCCGCTGACCACAACCTGGGATGAGTCGCCCACCCCTTGCGTGTCCAGCGCCAGATTGCTTACGCCAAATGTCTCCCCGATTTTACCCACAACCTGACCACTTTGTGCAACCCCCAGACCAACAAGCATTGAGGTCATCGCCGCACTGTCGCTCTGATCGCTCTCCAGCCCCTGGCCGCGCAGCAGGTAAGACAGCGCCTCCTGCTGGGACATCGCCGGGTCAGAGAAGATTTCCGCTTTCGGCTCATCTGCGGTGCCAGTCACGCGCACCCCGGCAATGACGTCGTTCTCCGTCGATTCAGGATTACGAATCGCCTCGATGTTGAGCAGCGGCTGATCCGGCGGGCCAGAGAACAGCAGTTCCCCCTTACGCACGATCAGATCCTGACCATACGCATGGAAGCGCCCGTCAGGAATATTGATCTGCCCGTTAAGCCCCAGCCCCTGTTTATCCTGCGCAACTTTCAGGTCGCCGGTCAGACGCGCTTTCAGGCCAAAGGCATCCATGCGGACGTTGTTCCCTACGTGGATAATCAGGTTGCTGTTGATCGGAATCGACGCGCTCTGCGGATTTTCAGGCTGTAGATCGTTATTGAGCATGACTTCATCACTGGAGACGCCTACCGCGCTTTCCGGCAGTTCATGCACCACGATACGCGCCCACGGCACATCCACGCGTCCATCCAGCGTGAACAGGCTCGGCGTCGCCTCAAAGACCACATCCGGGGAAACATCCAGCCGCACCATCGGCGGCACGGTGATACGCACGCGGCTGCCTTTCGCCGCCACGCGGGCGCGCCAGTTATCTATCTGGCTCCAGTCAGCGTCGCCGCTCAGATTAATTTGCCCCTGCTGCGTGCGCACCACGCCTTGCAGAGTTGAGCGCGTACCGTTGAAATTCATCGCCAGTTGGCTTGGCTGCATATCAAACGGCATAAAGTTGCCATCCACATCCAGGCCGCTCAGCTGTAGCTGACCAAACATCTGTGGGCTTTGCACGTCGCCCCCCAGACGCAGGTTTGCGTTCAACATGCCCGCCGCTTTTTCGCCGCGCGAGAAGACAGGGTTGATCATCGCCAGGTTGAAGTTGCGGATATTGACGTTACCGCCAATATTACGCCGCCCTTGCGGGTCGGTTATCTGTACCTGCCCGTCGAACTGGCCGTTATTGGTCAGACGGATCATCCAGCCTAACTGCGCCCGGTTATTGTGCAGATCGGCATTCAGGTTCAGCGTGTCGAAAGCCACCGGTAGCGGCGCGTCATTGACCCGTTGCGTTACCTTCACGTTACGACCCGACAGCGTGACCTGCCCTTGCGGCAGCCCCTCTTTGGTGGTGTCCCACGCGACATCCGCTTTTCCGCTAAAGACGCCGCTGGCCTGCGTAGCGTCCGGCATAAACGGCTTCAGCATCGCCAGATCGAAACGGTTGAGATTCACCACCGCCCGTCCTTCTGCCCCGGCATCGATCGTTTGCGGTACGCACAGCTCCGCATTCGGGTTCGTCCAGCAGTGCGGCCCGATGCTGATTTTCTGTTCCTGATTACGGTAATCCAGCGCAATGGCGCGCGTCAGCGACCACGGCCCCACCGGCGTCTGGAAGCGCGTATTGCTGAGCGTCCCTTTCCAGCGCGCTTCTTTACGGTCAAAACTGCCCGCAAGCGCAAGCTGCCCGGAGACCGGCTCGCCCTGAATCCGCAGTTGCAGTTCATGCTGCTTTTCGCTGCCTTTGGCATTCAGGGTGACGAGGTTGATATTGACGTCTGGTTGCGTAATCCGCTCAACGCGAACGTCAAGATTCCCGGCGATCTGGTCGGTGGATTTGATGTCCCCTTCCACACGCACCTGCGCCACCGACAGCTCCTGCCAGCGTAATCCGCGCGCGTTGATATCCGCCAGCAGCTGCGGCGCATCGACCGTACCACGAACCTTCACCAGCCCTTTGGCGGTACCGCCCAGCCCCGGCAGCGCGTTATCCAGATTCGGCGCATCAATTGTGGCGTCGAGATTGAGATCCTTAATGCCCAGCTCGCCTTTCACATCGGCGCTATTGCGTCCCAGCTCCAGATGCAGACCCGGAATGACCCACTGCATGTAGCTGTTACCCTTCAGAGAACCGTTAACATTGACCTTGTTCTGCTTCACGTTACCGGTCAGTTTCAGCTCAGGCACATCCATCTGCCAGCTGCCGCCATAGAGGCTTCCCCGGGTTTTGATCAGGCCGTTGAGCGTAGAAGGCCAGTCCGGGATCTCTTTCGCCGTGTTGATGCCGTCCAGCGTCAGTTCGCCGCGCCAGCTGATCGCCTGCTGCCAGTCGACCAGCGCTTTCAGCTCGGTTTTCCCTTCCAGCGCCGCCACGGTGAGCTTATCGAGATTGATCTGCTGTTCGTTGCCTTTTGCATCCAGGGTAATGGTGGCGGGCGGAATGTCCTGCCCCTTCACCGCCGTGCGCATCGACAACGTGTAGTCGGTCATCTTGCCGGTAAGTTTGAGTTTGATATCGTCGGCCTGGAACTGCTTGTCGCCGGTAAACGGCCAGTAAATCTGGCGGCTTGCCACTTCAACGTTCAGCGGCAACCCGGCCTCGGCGAGGCGCGTCTGGGCGCGCAGATCCATATCCACCGGCCCGGAGAGGTTAACGCCGATCTCCAGCTGTTCACGCAGCGCGCCGCCTACCTTCAGCTTCACCTTTTCGCCTTTCAGCGGATCGATATTCAGCGTGCTGTTGAGGGTGATATCCACCGGCCACGAGTTGGTCAACTGCGCCGTTCCGGTCGCATTGACGGTGCCCTGGTTGGCGTCGATATCCAGCGCATCCAGTTTCATATTGCCGTCGATGCTGCTGACTTTCAGCAGCATGTTGCGCACCGTCAGGTCAGTATCGCCCGTCACGCGCAGCTGTTCGCCCTTAAACTCCTCAATATTAAGGTTGAGCGGCAGATGCACATCGGCCATCTCCGGCAACACGGGCTTTGAGAACAGATCCTTCAGCGTCTCGCCAAGCGGCTTTTCATCCGGTTGGGGATGGTCAATCTTCGGTTCAACCACCTCTTCCTGCGCCACTTCCGCCACTTTTGGCAGCGCGATTAGCAGCCCCTGTAGCGAAGTGGGCTTCAGAGTCAGGGTTTTCTCCTGCCAGTTAAGGCCGGAGGTGAAATCCATCACCGAGACGGTCGTATCATCAATTTTGAGATTGATATTGCTGAGCGCCACGCGCGAAAGCGTGATGGGATACGGCGTGGAAAGATTCAGCGGCCCGCTGTCCTCTTCTTCCTCCACCGGTTCGGAAGGCGGCATTTTTTTGCTGTCGATGGCGACGTTGATGTCCTTCAACGACAGATCGTTAACACACAGGCTGCTGTCCCACAGACAGCCGAGTTTCACCGCCAGGTGGATTTCACCGGCATTCACCGCCACGCCGGGCTGATCGTAACGAATATTTTTCAGCGACAGGTCACGCCAGCCGCCAGTTACCTGACCGATCTCCAGCCCTGGCACCCAGCGGTTCGCCGCGTTAAAGACCAGATGCAGCCCCGTCGTGGTGCCCACCAGGAACGCCACGGTTCCCAGCAGCAGCAGAATAAAAATCAGTACGCCGAGGCTTATTTTCTTCCATAAACTCATAATTCAGGCCCCAGACCGATGTAAAACTGTAAACCGTGTTCGTCTTTGTCACCAACCGGCACGGCAAAATCGAGCTTAATCGGCCCGACCGGAGACTGCCAACGCACGCCAACCCCGGCGCCGGTTTTAAAGTCGCTCTTACGGATATCGCTGACGGCTTCGCCGCTGTCGACGAACATCGCCCCCCACCATTTTCCGGTCACGTTGTACTGGTATTCCAGCGAGCCCGTCACCAGCTTCGACGCCCCTTTCAGGTTGCCATCGCTGTCTTCCGGCGAGATAGATTTGTATTTATAACCGCGAATACTGCGATCGCCACCGGCGAAGAAACGCAAATCCGGCGGCACTTTGTCGAAATCGCCGGTCTCAATCCAGCCCAGGTTGCCGCGCATCACGAAGCGATGGCGATCGTACAGCGAGCGAATCCAGACGTTTTGCGCCTGAAATACCGAGAAATCCACGTCCGAACCCCAGGCGGTGTTTGAGTAATCGATGGAGTAACGCTGGGAATCCCCCCACGTCGGCATCAGTCCGCCGCGCGAACGGGTACGGCTGATCATCACGCCCGGATAGAGCAGCATGGTGGTGTTGGTGACGTTACCCTGCGTAAAGTGATCGAGGCTCCAGCGCAGATTGATGGCGCGCTGCCAGCCGCTGGAAAGGTCCCAGTAACGGGAAACGGCAAGCGTGGAGGAGTCCGCTTCGGTGTCGTTGAGATCGGTGCGCTTAATCCCCCCCTGAACCAGATAGTATTGTTCCAGCGGGTTCTTTAAGAGCGGCATTTTATAGCTGAAATCGACCTGCTGCTCCGGGGCGGAGATACTGGCGCTGGTGGTCAGGCTGTGGCCGTAGGAGTTCATCCACGGTTTTTTCCACGTCGCCTTCACACGCGGCCCGACGTCGGTAGAGTAGCCGACGCCCGTTTCAATGGTGTTTTCAGTACGTGGAGACATGACGCCGTGCAGCGGCAATACTTTGGTTTCGCGCGCTTTATCAAATTCAGGCGCGACGACGACCGAGTTAAACCAGCCGGTGGCCGACAGACGGCGGTTCAGTTCCGCCAGGTCTTTCGACTGGTAGTAATCTCCCTCTTTGAACGGGATCAGGTTTTGCAGATACTCGTCGCGAATCTGCGAACCTTCGAAAGTGACCTGACCAAAGCGATAGCGCTCGCCGCTGTTGTAATCAATGTCCCAGAACGCCTGGTGACGATCGAGCGACACGCCTAACTGGCTTTTATTAAATTCACTGTCGAAATAGCCTTTACGTAGCGCCACGCTGGTTAATGACTTTTTGAAGCCGTCATAGTCGCCATGATTCAGCACGGTTCCGATGGCCGGACGCGTTTTCAGCAAATCCAGATAATCCCTGTCGGTACGCGCGCCGCCGCGTAAAATCACTTCTGTTCCGCCGATGCGAACCGGTTCGCCTGGCGTCACTTTGGCGAGCAAGACCTGACGCCCCTTCTCCGGCGGCGGGCGCAGCTCAAAATCAATGGTCGGCTCGTAGTAGCCCAGCGCTTTTAACCCTTCGCGGATGGCATCATCAACGCGCGCGCGAAAACGCCGGTCCGGCGTCACTTCATCACTTTGAATCGTAGACAACTGCGCACGAACGTTTTTTTCCAGCTCGCCCGATAACCCCTCGACCTGTAAACGGACGTTTGCGGCTACGGCAGAACCGCTTAAGCACAGTAAGCTAACCCAGCATAACTGACGGATATATGGCACGTTTTCTCCTGAATATCCCTTATTCCCACCCCTGGAAGGAAATCACAATGCCGCTCCACGGCTTAACAAAAACCCAACAACCGGGATTGAAAAACAGACGACAACCCAAATATTTCTTATGTTTACTCTAGACGCATTCACTGTAACTATTGTGTGCAAAGACGCGTCTCGTTACAACCTTAACCCCAATTACTGATTTCGGGAGAATGGCCCATGAGTTTATTTGATAAAAAGCATCTTGTTTCACAAGCAGATGCCCTACCTGGACGCAATACCCCGATGCCAGTGGCAACTTTACATGCGGTAAACGGACACTCAATGACAAACGTGCCCGAAGGGATGGAAATTGCCCTCTTCGCCATGGGTTGCTTCTGGGGCGTCGAGCGTTTGTTCTGGCAATTACCCGGCGTTTACAGCACCGCAGCGGGATACACCGGCGGCTATACGCCAAACCCAACCTATCGGGAAGTCTGCTCCGGGCAAACCGGCCACGCCGAAGCGGTACGCGTCGTCTACGATCCGCAGGTTATCAGCTATGAACAATTGTTGCAGGTCTTCTGGGAAAATCACGATCCGGCGCAAGGTATGCAGCAGGGCAACGATCACGGAACGCAGTACCGCTCGGCGATTTATCCGTTAACGCCAGAGCAGAACGCCGCCGCACATGCCAGCCTGGCGCGTTTCCAGAGCGCGATGACTGCGGCAAACGACGATCGCCACATCACCACCGAGATCAACACCGCCACCCCGTTTTACTATGCCGAGGACGATCACCAGCAGTATCTGCACAAGAATCCGTATGGCTATTGCGGCATTGGCGGGATCGGCGTGTGCTTACCGCCGCAAGGTTAATTCAGCGCCTCTGGCGGCTTTACAGTTCCTTACGCTATACTAGCGACTGAAATTACCGGCCCACATCCTTCGGGCCGGTTTTCAATGTGTATATCACACGGATTTATCAACTTCCCCTTCCGAGGATCTGACCTGAACGGTCGGATAAGATATGTTAAACAGTATTTTAATTATACTCTGCCTGATCGCTGTGAGTGCGTTCTTCTCGATATCCGAGATCTCGCTTGCCGCTTCACGAAAGATAAAACTCAAGTTGCTGGCTGATGAAGGCAACATCAATGCGCAACGCATCCTGAAAATGCAGGAAAACCCCGGGACGTTTTTTACCGTGGTGCAAATTGGCCTTAACGCTGTCGCCATTCTGGGCGGTATCGTCGGCGATGCCGCATTCTCTCCGGCCTTTCATTCGTTGTTCTCGAACTATATGTCGCCAGAACTCTCCGAGCAGTTAAGCTTCGTGCTCTCCTTCTCGTTAGTTACCGGTATGTTCATCCTGTTCGCCGATTTAACCCCGAAACGCATCGGTATGATTGCGCCAGAAGCCGTGGCTTTGCGTATCATCAACCCGATGCGCTTCTGCCTGTTCGTCTTCCGCCCCTTAGTGTGGTTCTTCAACGGCCTGGCAAACAGCATTTTCCGCCTGTTTAAAATCCCGATGGTACGTAAAGACGATATCACCTCGGACGATATTTACGCCGTCGTGGAAGCCGGGGCGCTTGCTGGCGTGCTGCGTAAGCAGGAACACGAGCTGATTGAAAACGTGTTTGAGCTGGAATCGCGTACCGTGCCGTCCTCCATGACGTCGCGTGAAAACATCATCTGGTTCGATCTGCATGAAGATGAGCAAAGCCTGAAAAATAAAGTCGCGGAGCATCCGCACTCAAAATTCCTGGTGTGTAATGAAGATATCGACCACATCATCGGCTACGTTGATTCTAAAGATCTGCTCAACCGCGTTCTGGCAAACCAGAGTATGGCGCTTAACAGCGGCGTGCAGATCCGCAACACATTAATCGTGCCGGACACCCTGACCCTCTCTGAAGCGCTGGAAAGCTTTAAGACGGCGGGGGAAGACTTCGCGGTGATCATGAACGAATACGCGCTGGTGGTCGGGATTATCACGCTGAACGACGTGATGACCACGCTGATGGGCGACCTGGTCGGCCAGGGTCTGGAAGAACAAATCGTGGCGCGCGATGAAAACTCCTGGCTGATCGACGGCGGAACGCCGATTGACGACGTCATGCGCGTGCTGGATATCGACGAGTTCCCGCAGTCCGGCAACTACGAGACCATCGGCGGCTTTATGATGTTTATGCTGCGTAAAATCCCGAAACGCACCGACTCGGTGAAGTTCTCGGGTTATAAATTTGAGGTGGTGGATATCGACAACTACCGTATCGATCAGCTACTGGTAACGCGCCTCGACACCAAAACCAGCATCCTGGTCCCTAAGCTGCCGGATAGCAAAGAGAAAGAAGAAGGCCCGGCATAAATGCCTGGCCCTGGAAACATCAACGGCTCCCATTGGGAGCCGTTTTTTTATACTACTTTAAACTACTGCATAGCACTTTGGTTAAGCCATCTCAGTTTGCAGACGCAGAACCTGACGGTTAACTTCGGACATCACAGACAAATGCTGCTTATCCTTCACTTTTGGGATAAGAATCTTGCCCTTATCAAACTCAAAAGCGCCAACGTCCTTGATATATAACCGTCCACGGAACAGGATCTTCACGTACTTCGCCACCTGTAGCGGGTTGTACCGTTGGAAAATTTTCATTGTTATCTCCTGCTGAGCGTTACGCCTTTGCGGTGCCACATTCGGCCCAGCTGTTCTAAGGCGCAAATTTTAATGCCATATGACTATAGACTATCTCTACGATGTTTCCAGTGTGTATAAGTTTATTTACCTTTTCATTACAGTTATTCAGAATTATCTATTCACCGATTCGCTGTCTTCAGTATAAGTCTTCATTTTTCGCAGGATTTGTGCGCCCGTCCGCAAACTGGCATCACGCTTGCGGGAAAAAGCATCATTCGCACATATGATTAAACCTCAGACCCAAGTGGTCGGATCACCTGCAAAAAATAAAGAAGGAAACCCCATGACCTTACGTAAACTGCTGGCGCTGTCGTGCCTGTTACTGCCGATGATGGCCTCCGCGCATAACTTTGAAACCCATCAGCGCGTATCGCCGATTGGGATCGCCGATCGCGGCGAACTGATTCTTGATAACAACAAGTTTAGCTACAAAAGCTGGAATAGCGCGCAGCTCCCCGGGAAAGTTCGGGTGTTGCAGCACATCGCCGGACGAACGTCAGCGAAAGAGAAAAACGCCGCACTGATAGAAGCGATTAAATCTGCGAATCTCCCGCATGACCGCTACCAGACGACCACTATCGTCAACACCGACGACGCGATTCCGGGCACCAGCATGTTTGTGCGCAGCAGCATCGAGAGCAATAAAAAACTCTATCCGTGGTCACAATTTATTGTCGACAGCAATGGCGTGGCGCGTAAGGCATGGCAGCTTGAAGAAGAGAGCTCCGCCATTGTGGTGCTCGATAAAGACGGGCGTATTCAGTATGCCAAAGACGGCGGGTTAAGCCAGGCAGAGGTGCAGCAGGTGATCGCCCTGCTGCATAAGTTGCTGAATAATTAATAGATAGAGACCCGGAAGCCGGGGTTAAGGAACGATTCACGCGGGGTATAGTCCAGGGGTTTCCCCTGCCAGTTGTGAACGTGCGCCCCGGCCGCAGCGGCAACGGCATGGCCTGCGGCAGTGTCCCAGACGCAGGTCGGCCCAAAGCGCGGATACAGCTGCGCCTGCCCTTCCGCCACCAGACAAAACTTCAGCGATGAGCCGATGGAGGTCGTCTGATGCTCGCCCAGCTGTTGCAGGTACTCTTGCAACTCGTTGTCGGCATGGGAGCGGCTAATCACCACCAGCGGCGGTCGCGCGTCGCGCACCTGAATCCGTTTACGCACGCCGCACTCTTCTTTCCAGGCTTTTCCTTCCGCAGCGCTGTACATCACTTTCATGACGGGCGCGTAGACCACGCCCAGAACCGGTTTGCCTTTATCAATCAGCGCAATATTGACGGTAAACTCGCCGTTACGTTTGATGAACTCTTTGGTGCCGTCTAACGGGTCAACCAGCCAGTAGCGCTGCCAGTGCTGGCGCACATCCCAGGAGGGCGGATCTTCTTCCGACAAAACCGGGATATCCGGCGTCAGCGCCTGTAACCCTTCCAGTATCACCGCGTGGGCGGCAATATCCGCCGCAGTAACCGGAGAATCATCCTGCTTGTTGGTGATTTCAATCGGTTTGATTCCATCGTAGACCTGCATAATGGCATCGCCCGCATTCCGTGCAAGCTGGCATACATGTTCTAGCATTCTCCACCTCGTTTATGGCAGTGGCGTTTAACTCTTTGTTTTACTTATACCCCATCGTAAATGAATCCGCCATCTGTGATAGCGATTGCGGTTTTAATGGCTGAATTCATGTCATGATTCACAGTTCTGTAAGCAACAAGACTTATATACATTTTCTTTTGTGTTTCAGATCTAAAAAAGGATGCCCCTGATGATTAAGTTTAGCGCAACGCTCCTGGCCACGCTGATCGCCGCCAGCGTGAATGCGGCGACCGTCGATCTTCGGATTATGGAAACCACTGATTTGCATAGCAACATGATGGATTTCGATTATTACAAAGATACAGCGACCGAAAAATTCGGACTGGTACGCACAGCAAGTTTAATTAACGCCGCCAGAAATGAAGTCAAAAATAGCGTGCTGGTCGATAACGGCGATCTTATTCAGGGGAGTCCGCTGGGCGATTACATGGCGGCAAAGGGGCTGAAAGCTGGTGATATTCACCCTGTCTACAAGGCGTTGAATACGCTGGATTATGCGGTCGGCAACCTCGGTAACCATGAATTTAACTACGGTCTGGACTATCTGCATAAGGCGCTGGCGGGCGCGAAATTCCCTTACGTGAATGCCAATATCATCGACGTTAAGACCAAAAAGCCGCTGTTTACGCCTTATCTGATCAAAGAGACTGACGTGATCGATAAAGAGGGCAACACGCAGACGCTGAAAATTGGCTATATCGGTTTTGTCCCTCCGCAGATTATGACCTGGGATAAAGCCAACCTGAGCGGCAAAGTCACCGTCAACGACATTACCGAAACCGCTCGTCAGTATGTGCCGGAGATGCGCGCCAACGGCGCCGACGTTGTGGTGGTGATTGCCCACTCCGGGCTTTCTGCCGATCCGTACCAGACGATGGCGGAAAACTCCGTGTATTACCTGAGCGAAGTCCCCGGCGTTGACGCCATCATGTTCGGCCATGCGCACGCGGTCTTCCCTTCCAAAGATTTTGCCGATATCAACGGCGCGGATATCGCAAAAGGTACGCTTAACGGAGTACCGGCGGTCATGCCGGGTATGTGGGGCGATCATCTGGGCGTGGTGGATCTGGTGCTCAACAACGACAGCGGCAAATGGCAGGTGACCGGTGCGAAAGCCGAAGCGCGGCCCATTTACGATGCCGCCGCGAAAAAATCGCTGGCCGCAGAAGATAAAAAACTGGTGGGAATCCTGAAAGCCGACCACGATGCCACCCGCGAGTTCGTTAGCAAACCGATCGGTAAGTCCGCCGATAACATGTACAGCTACCTGGCGCTGGTGCAGGACGATCCTACCGTGCAGGTGGTGAACAACGCGCAGAAAGCGTATGTCGAACACTTTATTCAGGGCGACCCGGATCTGGCGAAACTGCCGGTACTCTCTGCCGCTGCGCCGTTTAAAGTCGGTGGACGTAAAAACGATCCTGCCAGCTTTGTTGAAGTGGAAAAAGGTCAGCTTACCTTCCGCAACGCCGCCGATCTTTACCTCTATCCGAATACGCTGGTCGTCGTAAAAGCCAGCGGCAAAGAGGTGAAAGAGTGGCTGGAATGTTCCGCCGGGCAGTTCAATCAGATTGATGTCCACAGCAGTAAACCGCAGTCATTGATCAACTGGGACGGTTTTCGCACCTATAACTTTGATGTGATTGACGGCGTGGAGTATCAGATTGATGTGTCGCAGCCTGCACGTTACGACGGCGAATGCCAGACGGTGAATCCGCAAGCGGAACGTATTAAAAATCTGACCTTCAACGGCAAGCCTGTCGATCCGAACGCTATGTTCCTGGTCGCGACCAATAACTATCGCGCCTACGGCGGCAAATTTGCCGGTACGGGCGACAGCCACATCGCTTTTGCATCACCGGATGAGAACCGCTCCGTACTGGCGGCGTGGATTGGCGCGGAGTCGAAGCGTGCGGGGGAAATCCATCCGGCGGCGGACAACAACTGGCGTCTGGCGCCAGTTCACAGCGACACGAAACTGGATATCCGCTTCGAAACCTCGCCGTCCGATAAGGCTGCCGCATTTATCAAAGAGAAGGGACAATATCCGATGAATAAAGTCGCTACCGATGATATCGGCTTTGCGATTTATCAGCTGGATTTGAGTAAGTAAAACCACGCCGGATGGCAGCTTCGCCTTATCCGGCCTACGCGATCGACACGCCGTAGGCCGGATAAGCGCAGCGCCATCCGGCAAGCCGTTATGCCGCTCGCTCTTTCCGCTGTGCCAGCACCTGCGGCAAATTGAGTTCGATCCAGTCTGCCAGCGCGGCGACTTTCTCACTCACCTGTTCACCCAGCGTCGTCAGACTGTACTCCACATGCGGCGGCACCACCGGGTACGACACCCGATGGATAAATCCATCCTGCTCCAGCGCCTGCAATGACTGCGCCAGCATTTTTTCACTCACGCCGCCCATCTTGCGGCGTAAATCGCTGAAGCGGTGCGTTCCATCACGCAGCGCCACGAGAATTAATACGCCCCAGCGGCTGGTGACATGCTTTAACACCTCGCGAGAAGGACACTGCTCGGCAAACAAATTGCCATCGCGAAGCTGCTGAGAAAGCGTCGGGTTCGTCATCTTTACACTTACCTTTTTGTGCGTACTTACTAAAAGTAAGTTTAAGTGCTAGCTTAATGAAACACAAGACGAACACAGGGAGATCCCCCATGATTGCAATTACCGGCGCGACCGGCCAACTGGGCCAACACGTTATCGATACCTTACTGAAAACCGTTCCTGCCAGCCAGATTGCGGCGATTGTCCGTAACCCCGCGAAAGCTGACGCGCTAACCCGACTGGGCGTTACCGTACGCCAGGCAGACTACAGCGACGAAGCCGCGTTCACGGCAGCGTTGCAGGGCATCGACAGATTGCTACTGATCTCATCAAGCGAAGTCGGGCAACGTGCCGCTCAGCACCGCAACGTGATTAACGCGGCAATAGCCGCAAACGTGAAATTCATTGCCTATACCAGCCTGCTGCACGCAGACCGTTCCCCGCTGGGCCTGCATGTTGAACATGTGGAAACCGAAAAAATGCTGGCGGATTCAGGCATTCCTTACGCCCTGCTGCGCAACGGCTGGTACACCGAAAATTACCTGGCGAGCGCGCCAGCGGCCCTGGAGCACGGCGTCTTTATCGGCGCGGCCGGAGAAGGCAAAATCGCCTCCGCAACCCGTGCCGATTACGCTGCCGCAGCCGCTCGCGTCATCAGCGAAGAAGGCCATGCCGGTAAAGTGTATGAACTGGCAGGCGACGAAGGCTGGACGCTGAGCCAGTTAGCCGCCGAGCTGGCAAAACAGAGCGGGAAAAAGGTCGTCTATCAGAACCTGAGTGAAGCCGATTTCGCCGCCGCGCTGAAAGGCGTGGGCCTGCCAGCGGGTCTGGCGGATATGCTGGCTGATTCTGACGCGGGCGCCGCAAAAGGCGGCCTGTTTGACGACAGCCATACTCTGAGCGCACTGATCGGTCGCCCGACAACCTCGCTGGCGGAAAGCGTCAAAAGCATCCTGTAAGTGTTAAAAACAGGTTAATTGTTGTGGCATCCCTGCTGGCCATCTCTGATAATGAACAGATGGCTTTCAGGGAGAGACAACGTGCAAGGCGTACCCGAACAGTTTAGCGATGAGAAAGACAGCGCCCGCTTTCGCCATCTGGCGCAGGTGCCGGGAGTTGAGCTGTATCATGCGCATATCTCGCGTTACGCTTTCGAGCCTCATACCCACGAAGCCTTCGGTATCGGCGCGATTGAAGCCGGCGCCGAACGCTTTCGCTATCGCGGCACGCAGTACGTTGCTCCCGTTCACTCCGTTGTCACCATGAATCCCGATGAGCTGCATACCGGCGAAGCGGAAACCGCCGACGGCTGGCGCTATCGGATGATTTATCTCGATCCCGATCTGCTGGAAGAGGTGACCGGGGTTCGTCACTGGTGGTTTCATGAGGTCACGCGCCACGATCCGCTGCGCTCACGCCAGATCTGCACGCTGATCCACGGCCTGTGGCATACCGACGATCCGCTGGCGCAAAAAGGGCTGCTGCTCGATCTGATCGACACCTTCCAGCCGCTGGCGCGCCATGCGCCGGAAGTGCGGGAAGGCGGGCATCGCTTTGAGCGCGTGCGGGACTATCTGCACGACAACTACATGCATCCGGTCACGCTTGACGAACTGGCGCGGGTCGCCTCATTAAGCCCCTGGCATTTTCAGCGTCAGTTCAAGGCCCATTTCCACGTTACGCCGCACCAAATGCTGATGGCGATCCGTCTGTGGCGGGCAAAGGCGTTTCTCACGCTCGGGATGCCCGCAGCGGATGTGGCGGCCGCCACCGGGCTAACCGATCAATCTCATCTCACGCGCGCCTTTACCCATCGCTACGGCATTACGCCAGTGCGTTATCAAAAACAGGTTTATCCGCGCTAATGCGCAATCTCATACAATACTGGCGTATTTCTCCTGCCTACACTTTTCGCAACGTGAAACGATGTGGATATCAACGATGATTAGCGGCGTGTTGTATGCCCTGCTGGCAGGGTTAATGTGGGGACTGATTTTTGTCGGACCGTTGATCGTACCGGAGTATCCGGCGGCATTGCAGTCGATGGGGCGCTATCTGGCGCTGGGGTTAATTGCTGTGCCCCTGGCGTGGCTGGGGCGTGCGCGCCTGCGCCAGTTGACGCGCAAAGACTGGATAACCGCACTCGCGCTGACGATGATGGGCAATCTGATCTATTACGTCTGCCTGGCGAGCGCCATCCAGCGCACGGGAGCCCCTGTTTCTACCATGATCATCGGCACGTTGCCGGTGGTGATCCCAGTGTTTGCCAACCTGCTCTACAGCCAGCGAGATGGTAAGTTATCCTGGCGGCGTCTGGCGCCTGCGCTGGCGCTCATCGGCGTTGGCCTGCTGTGCGTCAATATTGCGGAGCTGAATCAGGGGCTGCCGGAGTTTAGCGGCTGGCGCTACGGTTCAGGTATCGCGCTGGCGCTGGTTTCCGTTGTGTGCTGGGCATGGTACGCGTTGCGTAATGCCCGCTGGCTGCGGGAAAACCCGGATAAACATCCGATGATGTGGGCAACAGCACAGGCGCTAGTGACGCTTCCCGTTTCGCTGTTGGGTTATGTCGCGGCCTGCATCTGGTTGGGTAAGCAGATGCCCGACTTTCCTCTCCCCTTTGGCCCCCGGCCGGATGTCTTTGTCGCCTTGATGGTCGCCATTGCCGTGCTCTGTTCATGGGTGGGGGCGCTATGCTGGAACGTCGCCAGTCAGAAGCTGCCGACGGTGATTCTGGGGCCCTTGATCGTGTTCGAAACGCTGGCTGGCCTGTTGTACACCTTTATACTGCGCCAGGAATTTCCACCGCTGCTGACGGTAAGCGGCATTGCGCTGCTGATTGTTGGGGTGGTGATAGCCGTCAGAGCCAGGCCGCAGAAACCCGGCGTCGTCGTGGTTTCACAGTCATAATGTGCCGGATGGCGCTGCGCTAATCCGGCCTACAAGATATTATCCTGTAGGCCGGAGCAGAGGTTAAACTTTAAACACCGCTACCGTCTGGGTCAGACGTGCCGCCTGCTCTTCAAGCGCTACGGCGGCAGTCGCCGACTCTTCCACCAGCGCGGCGTTCTGCTGCGTCACGCGATCCATCTCCGCCACCGCCAGGCCAACCTGGTCAATGCCGCGACTTTGTTCATCAGATGCAGAGGCAATCTCCCCCATGATGTCGGTCACACGGGTTACCGCACTGACAATTTCCGCCATCGTTTCCCCCGCTTCATGCACCAGCGCGGAACCCGCGCTGACCCGATTACCGGAGTCATCAATCAGCGTTTTGATCTCTTTCGCCGCCTGCGCGCTACGCTGCGCCAGCGTGCGCACCTCGCCAGCGACCACCGCAAAGCCACGGCCCTGTTCGCCCGCGCGAGCGGCTTCCACCGCCGCGTTCAGCGCCAGGATATTGGTCTGGAATGCGATACCGTCGATAACGCTGGTGATCTGCGCGATTTTGCTGGAGCTGGTGGCAATTTCATCCATCGTGCGCACAACGCCGTCCACTACGTTGCCGCCCTTCTGCGCCGTCTCAGAGGCATTTTTTGCCAGGCTGGACGCCTGACGTGCGTTGTCGGCGTTCTGTCTCACGGTTGCGGTGAGTTGTTCCATACTGGCGGCAGTCTCTTCCAGCGATGCGGCCTGCTGTTCAGTACGCGAAGAGAGATCGCTACTGCCTGTCGCAATTTCACCCGCACCGGTATAGATCGTGTCAGCGCCTTCACGTACCACGCTGACCGTGTTCGCCAGCGCCTGCTGCATCTCATGTACGTTATGCGCCAGCAGCGCCATTTCATTACTGCCTTCGGTATGGATATTGCGCGTCAGGTCGCCTGCCGCAATATGGCGGATATGTTCCATAACATCATGTAACGGTTTAAGTAAGACACGCTGCATTGCCAGCCAGCTAATCACGATCACCGCGACAACCGCCAGCATAACGGCCGCCAGAATCCACAGAATGCGCTGGTAGTCCTGTTCATTTTGTTGAATGCCCGCGTTCGTCAGTTCGGCCTGCGCGGCACGCCATTCCAGGTACACGTCCTGCATCGCCGTCTGTTTTTGTTCCGCATTCTGTTTGAACATCTCTTCCAGTTGTCCTGCGGCAAGGAAGGTATTCATTTTCGCCAGCGTCGCGGAGTAGATGCCGTACTGCTCTTCCAGACGGTCGGCCAGGTGTTCATCCAGCCCCGGCGTTTCTGGCAGCGCGTAGTATTTATCGTAATGACGCTGCGCATCAGCCAGCAGAGCATTCGCCGTCTTCACCAGTTCATTTAGCTGACCGCCGTTGATCTCATTGGCCATGCTGCTTTGCAGGCGCAACATGCCGCGGTTAAGCGTGACGCGCGCCTGGTTCAGGCTGATCCAGGCATCGGTAAACTCCGCGACGTTCTGGCTGGAACGCTGCGATACGGTAAAATTCTGCTTATCGTTATTGAGCGCGCTGATAAAAACGCCCGCCGAAATAAGCTGCATCGCGCCGAGGGTGAGTAACACGATAATCAGTAAGGTTATAACTTTGATTCGTTTGAACATTTGTTGCCTTTTACTATGCAGGTATTGTCAGAGGTCTAACTATCGGCAGTGCCGCCGGCATATTTAATTTTGCCCGGCGACTTGCCGCGCGTATTCCTGCCCTTTTCAATAAGATTCAGCACGTTAAGGCACAAACATTTTTTTGTGATGGTCATCACATTTTATTCTGACCCGAAAGGGTTATATCTTCGGCTTAAAGATGTATTTAAAATACATCTTATATTATTGAGAATGAGGTAACGGCTATGTCTTTTCGCGATCAACCTTTAGGTGAACTGGCGCTCTCTATTCCTCGCGCCTCGGCGCTGTTTCGTAAGTACGATATGGATTACTGCTGCGGTGGTAAGCAGACGCTCGCGCGCGCTGCTGCACGTAAAGAGCTGGATGTAGAAGCCATTGAAGCAGAACTGGCACAGTTGGCTGAACAACCGATTGAGAAGGACTGGCGTACCGCGCCGTTGGCCGAAATTATCGACCACATTATCGTGCGCTACCACGACAGACACCGCGAGCAACTGCCGGAGCTGATCCTGCAAGCCACCAAAGTGGAACGCGTTCACGCAGACAAACCCAGCGTACCGAAAGGTCTGGCGAAATACCTGACTATGCTGCATCAGGAACTTTCCAGCCACATGATGAAAGAGGAGCAGATCCTGTTCCCGATGATCAAACAAGGCATGGGAAGCCAGGCAATGGGCCCGATTAGCGTCATGGAAAGCGAACACGATGACGCTGGCGAATTGCTGGAAGTGATCAAACACACCACCAACAACGTCACGCCGCCGCCAGAAGCCTGCACCACCTGGAAAGCGATGTACAACGGCATTAATGAAATGATTGACGATCTGATGGAACACATCAGTCTGGAAAACAACGTCTTGTTCCCGCGCGCACTGGCCGGGGAATAATGTGTTGCCGGATGGCGCTAACGCTTATCCGGCCTACAATCCGTAGGCCCGGTAAGCTTTACGCCACCGGGCATCAAGATTAACGCACTCCTGCCATACGTTTCTTACCGATAAACAGCCAGCCCAGCCCCAGCGCAATAAACCACAGCGGCGTGACGATCAGCGCCTGACGGGTATCATCTTCCAGCGTCAGCAGTACCAGCACAAAGACAAAGAACGCCATACACACCCAGCACATCAGCTTACCAAGCGGCATCTTATAGATGGACTTCTCATGCAAGTGCGGACGCTGCTTACGGTACACCAGGTACGAGCAGAGAATGATGGTCCAGACAAACATGAACAGAATAGCCGACACCGTCGTGATCATGGTGAACGCGCCAATCACGCTCGGATTGATGTACAGCATCACCACGCCGCCCAGCAGACAGATACAGGAGAAGGTCAGCCCTTTCGCCGGTACCGCGCGCTTAGACAATTTAGCGAACGCTTTCGGCGCCACACCCTCTTGCGCCAGACCAAACAGCATACGGCTGGTAGAGAACACGCCGCTGTTGGCGGAAGAGGCCGCAGACGTCAGCACCACGAAGTTAATCAGGCTGGCGGCGGCCGGCAGTCCTACCAGTACAAACAGCTCAACAAACGGGCTCTTGGTTGGTACTACCGAGCTCCACGGCGTGACCGACATAATGATGATCAGCGCAAAAACGTAGAACATGATGATACGAATCGGGATTGAGTTAATCGCGCGCGGCAGGGATTTCTCCGGGTCTTTGGTCTCTGCGGCGGTGGTGCCCACCAGTTCAATCCCCACGAACGCGAATACCGCTATCTGGAAGCCCGCAAAGAAGCCGCTGATCCCTTTCGGGAACCAGCCGCCATCATTCCACAGATGAGTAAACGACGCTTCAACCCCGGTCGGTGATTTGAAGTGCATCATAACCATCACCAGACCGACGACGATCAGCGCCACGATAGCGACAATCTTGATCATCGCGAACCAGAACTCCATCTCGCCGAACATTTTCACGGTCGCAAGGTTAAGGCTCAGCAGCAGAACAACGACCGCCAGCGAGGCGACCCAGTCGGAAAGGCCGGGGAACCAAAACTGCGCATAGGCGGTAATCGCAACGACGTCCGCCATCCCGGTGACCACCCAGCAGAACCAGTAAGTCCAGCCGGTGAAATATCCTGCCCACGGCCCGAGCAGGTCGGAAGCGAAATCACTGAAGGATTTATATTCCAGATTCGAGAGCAGCAATTCACCCATTGCCCGCATGACGAAAAAGAGCATAAAACCGATGATCATATAAACGAAAATGATCGACGGCCCGGCGAGGCTGATCGTTTTACCGGAGCCCATAAATAAGCCGGTGCCGATGGCGCCGCCAATCGCAATAAGCTGAATATGACGGTTTGTGAGATTGCGCCGTAGCGACTGTTCAGCCGGTGCCTGTTCGTCGGCAACGACTTTTACCTGATCTACCATGTTTTTTCTTCCTGTACCTGTCTGTGTTGTGCAGGCTCTGCGGCCTTTAGTGCGTCATATGATACGACGATCCTGTTATCAGAACTCATCGATATTAGGTAAGAATCGGCGGGATGAATACTAAGATTTAGATATAATGTTAATTATATGTTTAAAGTGAGTGTCATATCACTCTGGCAACGCGAATTAGCTCACAAAAATACACGCAATAGCTACATTTGCAAGATAAAATATCGACATCTGGCTAACTTACGGTTTTCTTGCATATTTTCTGTTCCCCCCAACAAAGAGGGGAACAGAAGTCACTGCTTACAGGATTTCCAGCAGTTCTACGTCAAACACCAGAGTGCTGAACGGAGGAATGGACGCGCCCGCGCCACGCTCGCCGTAGGCTAGTTCCTGAGGGATAGTCAGTTCCCATTTGGAACCAACCGGCATCAGGGTCAGCGCTTCAATCCAGCCTGGGATCACGCCGTTCACCGGGAATTCAGCCGGTTCACCGCGCGCAACGGAGCTGTCAAATACGGTGCCGTCGATCAGTTTGCCGGTGTAGTGTACGCGTACACGGTCAGTACGCGCCGGAATCGCGCCTTCACCCTGGGTGATCACGCGGAATTGCAGACCGGATTCGGTGCTGTTCACACCCTCTTTCTCACGGTTTTCTTCCAGATATTTGACGCCATCTGCCGCCATTGCCTGGAAACGTTCGCGACGTACGGCATCCGCACGTTCGTGAATTTCACGCAGCGCGCGATGCACCACATCAACAGGCACTGCCGGGTGTTTGCCTTCCAGCGCATCAGCGATACCTGCCACCAGCGCTTCAGGCAACAGACCTTCCAGACCGGATTCGCTCAGCTGCTGCCCTACCTGTAAACCAATGCCGTAGCTTGCTTGCGCTTCGATAGTGTCAAAAGTCGGGGTTGCCATCATATTTCCTTTCATCGGAGGTAAAGTAGCGGGCAGCATAACAGCCACGTCTCTTCCGGTAAAACTTTGTCTCGGGAAGAGATGACAAATCGCGGGGAAAAAGAAACAATAAGAATAACCCATGCTGATGTCACGAAAGCGGGTATAACTACGAACATCATAGCGTTAGGCATCTATACTCTATGATTGAGGAACGAGACGCGGAGCAGGAGGAAAGCCATGCCCGGGCGCTTTGAACTAAAACCAACCCTGGCGAAAATCTGGCATGCACCGGACAATTTTCGCATCATGGACCCGCTGCCGCCTATGCATCGCCGTGGCATTATTATTGCCGCTATCGTGCTGGTGGTCGGTTTTCTGCTTCCCTCGAATGATACCCGCGATACGCCCGTCGTCACGCGTAATGTCCAGACAGATATCCAGTCACAGTCGCAACCGCCGACGGAAGCCGAACTTCAGGCACAACTGGTCGCCCCGCAAAACGATCCGGGACAGGTCGCCCCCGTAGCGCCGGAACCCATCCAGGAAGGTCAACCGGAAGAGCCGCCGCAGACGCAGCAATCCCAGCCGCAAACACAGCCTTTCCAGCAGAACGGGGGAATTGACCAGCAGTGGCGCTCCTATCGCGTGGAGTCAGGTAAAACGCTGGCGCAGCTGTTCCGTGACCACGGCCTGCCGCCAACGGACGTTTACGCGATGGCGCAGGTTGAAGGCGCAGGCAAGCCGCTGAGCAATCTGAAAGATGGCCAGATGGTGCAGATCCGCCAGAATGCGAATGGCGTGGTGACAGGATTGACCATCGATACCGGTAATGACCAACAGGTTCTGTTTACCCGTCAGCCAAACGGCAGCTTTATTCGCGCCCGTTAAGCGCGCAAATTGCCGGATGGCGGCATCGCCTTATCCGGCCTACGGCACCCGCGATTGCAGGCCTGATAAGCGGTAGCGCCATCAGGCGTTACCGCTTCACCTTGTTCACCCACCAGATCCCCGAACACACCAGCACCAGCGCAACCGCATATTTCAATTCAAAAATGTTTTCGCCGAGGAAAATCGCCGACAGCACCGCACCAGAAACCGGAATCAGGAAGTTAAACGGCGCAATCATCCCGACGCGGTTGTACTTGAGCAAAATACTCCACAACGCAAAAGCAACAGACGAGAGCAGCGTCAGATAGCCCAGAATCGCCACAGAAGAGAGGCCGTGCACGGAGAGCGAGCCGCCGAAGGCATAGCCGCCAATCACCAGCGCCAGGCCACCGATGCCAAGCTGATAGCCCGTCATCACCGTTGGGTCAACCGTCTGCGAAATACGTTTACCGTAAAGGGTCGCGGCAGAAAGAATAAAAGCAGCCAGCACCACGGAGCCATCACCCAACAGGCTAAAGCTGAAATCCATCAGCCCGCTGTTGAAGTTCACCACCATCACCCCGGCAAAGCCAAGAATACAGCCGAGGGTTTTGTTGTAGCTCAGTTTGTCGTTCTGGTAGATGAAGTGCGCCAGCAGCACGCTAAAAAAAGTGCCTGTGGCATTCATGATCGATCCTTTCACGCCCGTGGTGAACGCCAGACCGATATAGAAAAAGATATATTGCAGCGAGGTTTGCGTCAGCCCCAGCAGGGTCAGTTGACCAAACTGGCGCGGGCTTAAGCGGCCGATCGGTTTACGCTGCGCCATCGCCAGCAACAGCAGCAATAACCCCGCGAACAAGAAACGGTATCCGGCAAAGACAATTTTTGACGGGATATCATCTGTCGCAATCTGAAAGATCTCATACCCGCTTTTTATCGCCGGGTAGGCGCTTCCCCATAACAGACAACAAAATGCCGCCCCCAGATAGACAACGTTTTTACGCGCGAACAGGGGCTGCTGGTGGGTTATCTCCATTCCATCACCACTTTGAAATAATGTTTTATTTTTTATTATCCCGAAAAGGGTAAAGAATAGCCAGTGCGAAAAACAGGGGGGCAGAAAAGCAAAACGCCAGCACAAGGCCGGCGTTTTTACGCGATAGAAGAATAAAACTTATTCAGCTACTACGTTTACAGTCAGTTTAGCGAATACTTCGCTGTGAACCTGGAAGTTCACTTCGTGCTCACCAGTGGTACGCAGAACGCCGTTCGGCAGACGAACTTCGCTCTTAGCCACTTCAACGCCTGCTGCTGTTACAGCGTCAGCGATGTCGCGAGTACCGATGGAACCGAACAGTTTACCTTCGTCGCCAGCTTTGGACGCGATGGTTACGGTTTCCAGGGCGTTGATTTTCTCTGCGCGTGCATTTGCAGCAGCCAGAACGTCAGCCAGTTTAGCTTCCAGTTCAGCGCGACGTGCTTCGAAGAACTCAACGTTTTTCTTGGTAGCAGGAACAGCTTTACCCTGTGGTACCAGGAAGTTACGAGCGTAGCCCGCTTTAACGTTAACCTGATCACCCAGGCTACCCAGGTTTGCTACTTTATCAAGCAGAATAACTTGCATTACCTTATCCTCTCAAAGTCGTATTAATGGACCGTGGCCGATTACTGATGACGATCAGTGTACGGCAGCAGGGACAGGTAGCGAGCGCGTTTGATAGCGCGAGCCAGCTGACGCTGGTATTTTGCACGGGTACCGGTGATACGGCTTGGGACAATCTTACCGCTTTCGGTGATGTAGTTTTTCAGCGTAGCGATATCTTTATAGTCGATCTCTTGAACGCCTTCCGCGGTGAAACGGCAGAACTTGCGACGACGGAAATAACGTGCCATATGGCTAGTCTCCAGAATCTATCAATTCAATCTGCTCGGCATGCAGAACCATTTTGCTCAGACCGTTCTTTGCCTTGTGGCAAGAGATGAACCCCTGAACGGTTATGCGGCTGCCGACCGTTATACTGTGAGTAATGGCCTGGTTTTCGTGTCCGCTAACAATAACGGGCATTTGACACCACGCCTGCCGGTGAAACCCGGCTTCCTCCTGCACAGAACGATGCTCAAGCACGAACTGGCAGTGCGGAATTCCTGATGGACTGACCTTTCGAAGGGGCATCCTGCACACGGTGCCGGACAACGCCAGACGGTTGGTCATCAGAAATTACTCTTCAGAATCCCCAGCATCTGCATCATCTGCGGTTTCGTTTGCGAAATCATCGCGACGCTCACGGCGCTCGTCTTTCGCTTTAACCATCGGAGATGCTTCGGTAACAGCGTGCTTAGTACGCATTACCATGCTACGGATAACGGCATCGTTGAAGCGGAAGTTAGTTTCCAGCTCATCGATCACTTCCTGCGGCGCTTCAACGTTCAGCAGAACGTAGTGAGCTTTGTGCAGTTTGTTGATCGGGTAAGCCAGCTGACGGCGGCCCCAGTCTTCCAGACGGTGGATCTTGCCTTCTGCACCAGTGATTGCACCAGTGTAGCGCTCGATCATGCCCGGAACCTGTTCGCTCTGGTCAGGATGGACCATAAAAACGATTTCGTAATGACGCATCGAATTGCTCCTTACGGATTATTCAGCCTCCTGTCTGGGTCAGCCGAATCCCGGGGAGGCAAGGAACGTGTTAAAGGTCGGCTGAAAAATGACGCGTCATAATACTTGCGCCCATGAGGAAACACAAGTTGATTGCGCAAAAATTCACACGAAGCGCAAAGACAGGTTAACCATGTGATTTAAAATTAATCACATGGCATCGCGCCAATTTTTTGAACAACTGCATCAGAAATGGTCGCTATCGACTTCGCTGGTAGCGATTAAAATTAAATCAGAAGCAATTCACTTACAGGAGATATTGCTAACCAGACACAGCAGTCGAGGAGGTACAGTATGCGAGCGCGTGTTATGACCCTTCTGGCTGCGCTTTTGCTCAGTGCAAACGCGATGGCAGCCATCAAAATCGATAATCACCAGGCACGAAATATGGATGATGTGCAGAGCTTAGGCGTGATTTATATAAACCATAACTTCGCCACTGAAAGTGAAGCAGATCAGGCATTGAATGAAGAGACAGATGCGCGAGGCGCAACGTACTACCACGCCATCCTGACCCGGGAACCGGGAAGTAACGGCAACATGCGCGCCAGCGCGGATATTTATCGCTAGCACCAGGAAAAACCAACGAGAACATTGCCATAGTTTGACTTGCCCCCTTCACCGGGGGCTTTTTTATGGCAAAAGCGGCCCCGGAATCAGGCCGGTAACATCCCGAAGGAAGTAATGATTCCAGGGCACGTGTCTTACTTTTGTCCGTAATAGGCGTCAGGCCCATGCTTACGCATAAAATGTTTATTCATTAAATAATCGTCGATCGGGCTGAGCGCCGGATTGATACCGCGAGCAATCCATGCCATCCGCGCGACCTCTTCCATCACCACCGCATTATGCACGGCGTCATGCGCATCTTTGCCCCAGGCAAACGGCCCGTGCTGATACACCACGACGCCAGGCGTATGCAGCGGCTGACCGTCACCCAGCGTTTCGATAATCACATGGCCGGTGTTCAGCTCATATTCACCCTGCACTTCTTCTTCGGTTAACGCCCTGGTACAGGGGATATCGCCAAAGAAGTAGTCCGCATGGGTCGTGCCCAGCGCCGGGATCGCCAGCCCTGCCTGCGCCCACGCCGTGGCATGCGTAGAGTGCGTGTGCACGATGCCGCCCAGCGAAGGGTAACGACGGTACAGCGCCAGATGCGTGGCGGTATCGGAAGAAGGCCGCCACTGCCCTTCCACCACCTTGCCCTGGAGATCCACCACCACCATATCGTCCGCTTTCATGGTTTCATAAGCCACCCCGCTAGGCTTAATGACCACCAGCCCGCGCTCCCTGTCGATCGCGCTGACGTTGCCCCAGGTGAAAGTCACCAGGCCATAACGCGGCAAATCCATATTGGCTTCAAAAACGTGCTGCCTGAGTTTTTGCATTATGCTGTCTCCACCAGACCGGCGCTGGCCATACGCGCTTTCACCCAATCACGCGCTTTCGCCACCTCACGCGCCGGATCGTCCGACGTTTCACTCCACATCTCAATCAGGTATGGCCCGCAATACCCATTCTGCTTGAGCGTGGCGAAACAGCGTTCAAAATCAACGACACCTTCACCGAACGGCACGTTCTTGAACACGCCTGGCTTCGTATCTTTGACATGAACCGCGACGATATGCCCCATTCCAGCCTGCAACTCCATCTGCACATCGTTATCCCAGGCTGACAGGTTGCCGATATCAGGATAAAGCTGGAACCACGGGTTATTAAGATAGTGCGCATAACCCAACGCTTTGCTGATGGAGTTCATCAGAGGGTAATCCATGATCTCCATCGCCAGCGTGACCTGGGCACGGCTTGCCATTTCGACGCTCTCTTTCAGCCCATCACGAAAACGACGGCGCGTTTCATTGTTGGCCTCCTGATAGTACACGTCGTAACCCGCAAGCTGGATGACGCGAATACCGATGTCCTGCGCAAACTGAATGGCTTTACGCATGATCTCCAGCCCTTGCGCACGTACAGCATCATCTTCGCTGCCCAACGGAAAGCGACGATGCGCGCTCAGGCACATGGACGGCACCCGCACGCCGGTCTCAGCGATAGCGCTCACCAGCGCCAGGCGCTGCTCACGGTTCCAGTCGAGGCGCGCCAGGCGGGCATCGGTTTCATCGACAGACATTTCAACGAAATCGAAGCCCAGTTCTTTCGCCAGCCGCAGGCGATCCAACCAGCACTCCCCGGCGGGGAGCGCTTTTTCGTAGATGCCAAGCGGAGTCTGTTTAGACAGCATATCCGCTCCTTATCCCCACAACTGGGCGATAGAACGTTTGAACTGACGCGCGGCTTCAACCGGAGAGGCGGCGTCGCGAATGCTGCGACCAGCAATAAAGACATGGATTGGAATGCCCTTAAACAGCGGCAGATCTTCCAGCGCCAGGCCGCCAGTCACGGTCACTTTAAAGCCCATATCAGAGAGACGTTTGATCGCGCTGATATCCGCTTCGCCCCAGGCCACGCCAGCGGCCTGTGCATCACGGCTACGGTGATAAACCACCTGCTGGATCCCCGCATCGCGCCACTCCTGCGCCTGCTCCCAGGTCCAGTAGCCGGTCAGTTCAATCTGCACATCGCCGTTAAACTCTTGCGCCACTTCCAGCGCGCCTTTGGCGGTGTTGATATCCGCGCAGCAGATAACCGTCACCCAATCCGCGTTGGCTTCAAAGCACATACGAGAAAGAATTTTCCCCGCGTCCGCAATTTTGGCGTCAGCCAGCACGATCTTATGCGGATAGAGCGCTTTCAGATCGCGTACCGCACGTACGCCTTCACCCACGCACAGGATGGTGCCAACTTCGATAATATCGACTTCTTCCGCGATCAGGCGGGTCGTTTCGTAAGCGTGGGACAGCGTCTGGTTATCCAGCGCAACTTGCAACATAGGTAATGACATTTCTATTCCTTACTTAAACTGCCGCCGCAGTGGCGTTATCAATTAAATCCAGCACATCCTGCTCGGTACGGCAGGCGCGTAAACGGTCAAAGTTGGCTTCATCTTCAAACAGGTTGACGATTTGCATGATGCCGTCTTCCTGATGCGCGCGGGCATCCACTGCCGCCAGCGTGATGAGGATATCGACCGGGTCATTATCTTCGTGGTTGAAGACCATCGGCGTTTTCAGCGTCACCAGCGCGAAGCCGGTTTTTTTGACGCCCTCTTCCGGGCGGCCATGCGGCATCGCCAGGCCTGGCGCAATCACAAAATACGGACCAAAACGCTCTACGCCATCAAGAATGGCCTGGTAGTAACGCGGCTCCACAACATCTGCTTCCACCAGCAGGTCTACGCCGATTTTCACCGCCTCCTGCCAGGTGCTCGCTTCTGCATTCAGGCGAATGGACTTATTCTCCGCCAGCGAATCACGTAATTTCATGCTGCGTCCTTATTTCAGGTCGTTCGGAAAGTGCTCTTTGATCACTTCCATCAGTTTCGGACCAAAATCAGCGGCGGAAAGCATATTGCGCACGCCCACCACATATTTATTACCGGAGACGGTGATTTCGCTGGCGACGTGCGTCGAGGCAATAATGATGTCCGCGCCGTTCAGCTCACTTTTGTACTCACCCACTGCGCAGCTATTTACCGTATGCGCAACGCCCTGCTGCGTCAGAAACTGGTCAACTTTCATTTTCATGATCATTGAACTACCTTGCCCACAACCACAAACAGCCAGAATACGTACGGTCATAATCGGAACTCCTTATTAAGCAGAGTGTTCTGCCAGTTGTTTTTCTGCATCTTCTTCAGCGCGCAATGTGCGCCCTGCGAAGAACATATAAGCCAGTGAAATCAGTATCATGACGCTCATAAACATCAGCCCGATGCTGACGAAGCCTTGCATCATCGGAGGCGCCAGAATCGACCAGTCCGCCATTCCCATCCAGGCGCTCATACCGGTCAGTTTCACCGCCCAGACGCAGCCAAAGATTTCGATCATGCCCATAACCAGGCAAATCTTGAGCGCCGCGCGCCAGCCGCCAAAGTGGTTAGCGAACACGCCAATCGTGGCGTTAGAGAAGAACATTGGGATAAAGCCAGGGATGATCAGAATGGAGGAGCCGCAACCTACCAGAATACCAACGGCGATCAGCTGACCAATCGTGCCCCACATAAAGCCCCAGACCACCGCGTTCGGCGCGAAGCTATAAATCGCCGCACAGTCAATCGCCAGCACAGCACCGGTGATCAGACGCTGAGAGATACCGTTAAATGCTTCGGACAGTTCGGCGACAAACATGCGCACGCCCTGCGTGATGATGAAAATAGCGACAGCGAACTGGAAGCCGGTTTGCAGGATATAGATAGACCAGTGCGTTTTACCCGCCATCGCCTGAACCACATCCAGGCCAAAAGAGAGCAGGATCGCGCCGAAGAAGATGGTCATGACAATTGCCGTGGAGACGATATTGTCGTGGAAGATATTCAGCCAGCCGGGCAGTTTGAGATCTTCAACGCTCTCTTCTTTTTTACCGAGATATGGCGCGACCTTATACGCCAGCCATGCGGCAAACTGTTGCTGGTGACCAATGGAGAAACCACAGCCGTCCGTGACTTCCTGCGTCGGCTTATACATCATATTGGAGGTAATCCCCCAATACAGAGACACCAGAACCGCCGTGCAGATAATGGTGGTCCACATCGGATAACCGAAGATGTAGAAGAACACCGCGATCAGCCCCGCCTGCTGGAACATGATATGTCCGGTAAGCATGATGGTGCGAATCCCGGTAATCCGGCGCAGCAGCACGTAGCCGATATTCAATGCCAGCGCTAACAGCACGGCATACCCGACCCAACTGTAGGCGTCGCCCATGCGCTCGATCGTCGCCATCATGGAGGCGTAAGTATCAGAAATCGCGCCGTTGATGCCATACACCTCAGACATCTTCGCCACGACGGGCTTAAAGGTACTGGTCAGGATGCCGGACCCTGCCTGTAATAACATGAAACCAATAATGGTTTTTATCGTACCTTTGATAATAACGCTGACACTTTTGCGTAGGAGGATATAGCCCAGACAGGTGACAATACCCAGTAGCAGCGGAGCATTGGTCATAACCTGGTTAAAGAAAACGGTAAAGATGTTGTAGAGGATCTCCATAACGATCTCCAGTAGACGAAGTTGCTGAGCTCTGCGTACGCTCAGGTTGTTGTGTCACCACTCTAATTTTCAAAAGTAATCACAACAAGATTGAATTTGATTAATTGTGACGCACCACGCAAATAATTCCCACACTTAAGAAAAGGATTAACCCGACGTTAACCAGTCATCAATAAAACTCATTTTAATCAAATAGATATATTTAATTTCAATAGTTATACGCCCTTCATTACGTTCTCCTTTACTTCCAGACTGCCCTTCACAAGCAAAAATATGCCGTTGCCATCTTGAAAAAATAATGTCAGGATTAATCAAAACCAATCACAAACTGATTCAATTTGAACAAAAATGAAGGTAAATGCGATGAGTAAAGTGAAAAGTATCACGCGTGAATCATGGATCCTGAGCACCTTTCCTGAGTGGGGAAGCTGGCTGAATGAAGAGATCGAACAGGAACAGGTCGCGCCCGGCACATTTGCTATGTGGTGGCTCGGTTGCACCGGCATCTGGCTGAAATCAGAAGGCGGCACCAACGTATGCGTTGATTTCTGGTGCGGCACCGGCAAACAAAGCCACGGCAATCCGTTGATGAAAACGGGCCATCAGATGCAGCGCATGGCAGGGGTGAAGAAATTGCAGCCGAACCTGCGCACCACGCCGTTTGTTCTCGATCCTTTCGCGATTCGCCAGATCGATGCCGTGCTGGCCACTCACGATCATAACGATCATATCGACGTCAACGTCGCCGCAGCGGTGATGCAAAACTGCGCTGACGATGTGCCTTTCATCGGGCCGCAAACCTGCGTTGACCTGTGGATTGGCTGGGGCGTGCCGAAAGAGCGCTGCATCGTGGTCAAACCGGGCGATGTTGTGAAAGTGAAAGACATCGAAATTCATGCGCTTGATGCGTTTGATCGTACTGCGCTCATCACGCTTCCGGCCGATCAAAAGGCGGCGGGCGTACTGCCGGACGGCATGGACGCGCGCGCAGTGAACTACCTGTTCAAAACGCCGGGCGGTACGCTGTATCACAGCGGCGACTCCCACTACTCCAACTACTATGCGAAGCACGGCAATGAGCATCAGATCGACGTGGCGCTCGGCTCCTATGGCGAGAACCCGCGTGGCATCACCGACAAGATGACCAGCGCCGACATGCTGCGTATGGCGGAAGCGCTGAACACGAAAGTTGTGATTCCGTTCCACCATGATATCTGGTCGAACTTCCAGGCCGATCCGCAGGAAATCCGCGTTCTGTGGGAAATGAAAAAAGATCGCCTGAAGTATGGCTTCAAGCCGTTTATCTGGCAGGTTGGCGGTAAGTTCACCTGGCCACTGGATAAAGACAACTTTGAATATCACTACCCGCGTGGTTTTGATGACTGCTTCACGATGGAACCGGATTTACCGTTCAAATCCTTCCTGTAATTGTTCTCCGATGCCGGGTTTTCCCGGCATTTTTCTATATTTACTTTAGTATTTTCAGGCTATTTCAAATATCATCTTTTAAAATCAATTCGTATCGGAATAGCTCATGACTGAAGCACAAAGACATCAAATATTGCTGGATATGCTGGCGCAATTGGGCTTTGTTACCGTCGAGAATGTGATCGAACGTCTGGGGATCTCCCCGGCCACGGCGCGTCGGGATATCAACAAGCTCGATGAGAGCGGAAAGCTCAAAAAGGTGCGTAATGGCGCCGAAGCGATCGCTCAGCAACGTCCGCGCTGGACGCCGATGAATCTGCATCAGGCGCAGAACCACGATGAAAAAGTGCGCATTGCTAAAGCGGCAGCGCAACTGGTGAATCCTGGGGAAAGCGTGGTGATCAACTGTGGATCGACCGCCTTTCTGCTGGGCAGAGAAATATGCGGTAAGCCGGTGCAGATCATCACCAACTATCTCCCGCTGGCGAACTATCTGATCGATCAGGAGCATGAAAGCGTGATCATCATGGGAGGTCAGTACAACAAGAGCCAGTCCATCACGCTTAGTCCCCAGGGCAGCGAAAACAGCCTGTATGCCGGGCACTGGATGTTTACCAGCGGCAAAGGCCTGACCGCAGACGGTCTGTATAAAACCGATATGCTCACCGCTATGGCCGAGCAGAAAATGCTCAGCGTGGTCGGGAAGCTGGTGGTGCTGGTGGATAGCAGCAAGATCGGCGAGCGCGCAGGCATGTTGTTCAGCCGCGCCGATCAAATCGACACGCTGATTACGGGCAAAAATGCTAACCCTGACATTCTGCAACAGCTTGAAGCGCAAGGCGTTAGCATTCTGCGCGTTTAAAGATACTGGCGGAAAAACGACACCGTTGCCGCCAGCGCCTCTGGCGTAATACGGTGGCGTACGCCTGCTTCCCACAGACAGGTCAGGTTCTGATCCCTGTTCGCCTGAATCAGCGCCTGTTGTAAGCGGAACGTTTCCACCGCAGGGACGACGTCATCTTCCTGTCCATGCCATAGCAGCAGCGGCCGGTCGGCCAGTTTTGGCAACTGATGCGCCACCTCCCACTCAGCCAGGGGAGCAATGATGTCGTCAAATTCTCGCTGTTGCTCAGGCGTCTCAGGAATTAATGGCGGAAAAAGCGTATGCGCCAGTCGGATGAAATAACCCGACCCCATCAGGCTGGCGACGCATTTTACCTCCGGGTGGCGGGCCATGATCCCCAGCGCCGTCATACCGCCCATTGATGCGCCCCCCACGGCCAGACGTTCTTCCAGCACCCAGTTTTCCTGTTGAACTGCCGCACGTAACGCAGCGAATTCCTGCATGTTTTGCCGCAGAATCTGCCAGAATTGGGTCATTCGCCCCTGCGCATCACCGCTAAACCGCGCGCCATGCTCGGGCGCATCCGGCATGATAACCCGGAACCCGGCCTGCGCCAGAGCAACCGCAAAGTAGCTATAGACCAGGCTGGAAGAGGTAAAACCGTGGTAAAAAATAATACATGGAAGGGGCGTGTCACGTTTACCGTCAGGAAACGCGTGGAGTATGGAATGTCCTGCCAGGTACCGTGTTTCTATTTTTATCATATATCCCCCTTTCTCTGATATGCCACGGAGAAATACATAACTCAAGTTAATGAGTACGGCAATGATTCATAATGTTGAGAAGTGGATTACGCTTTCACCCTATTTTCATTCGAAAATCGCGTGAGAGATAACAATTTGGGAACATTCCCCCTAAAGGAAATTAATAAGGCACTACACTATGGCTATCAGTAAACGAGATAGAGTTATGCGCCGGTTCGCCCCATTGATGCTGGTACTGTTTTTAAGCGCTTGTAGCGTATTGCAAGGGACGCCGCAACCAGCACCGCCAGTCGCTGACCATCCTCAGGAAATTCGCCGTGACCAGACACAAGGGTTGCAGCGCCTGGGAACGGTAAGCTCAATGGTTCGGGGTTCTCCTGACGATGCTGTGGCAGAGATCAGAGCGAAAGCCGCCGCCGCTAAAGCAGATTATTACGTTATTTTGTTGGTTGATGAAACCATCGTAACAGGCCAATGGTATTCGCAAGCCATCCTGTATCGTAAATAGCGGAAGGTTGAAATTTAGTCAGCTTTACATTGCTTTGCGCCTCTATGCGTTTACCTGTGCACAATGAAATCATGGGATGACCGCAATGGAATGCCCTGTTGAATGCGGGGTCACGTAAAAGGAGCTGACGATGAAACGATCTCTTGCCTTATCCTCACTGCTGCTTTCTGCCGGTCTGGTGAGTACGACGGCGCAGTCTGCCGAATTCGCCAGCGCGGACTGCGTAACGGGCCTGAATGAAATTGGTCTGATATCCGTGAGTAATATTTCGGGAAATCAGCAGGATGTGGAACGTATCATTGCGTTAAAAGCCGATGAGCAGGGCGCTTCGTGGTATCGGATTATCCAGATGTACGAAGAACAGCAGCCCGATAACTGGCGCGTACAAGCCATACTTTATGCGTAACAGATTGCCTGATGGCATAAACTTATCTGGCCTGCACCGATCGCAGGCATGATAAGACGTGCCCGCGCCGCCATCAGGCAAATCGTTATCGCAATCCCCCCGTTGCCCGCAGCAACAGATCATTTTGCACCTGTTCAGACAGGCGTAACACGCCGCGCGTGTCCAGCATCATTTGGCACCAGGCCTGTGCCAACGGCGGAGAAGCATAGCGCAGCATTTGCGCCCCGCAGCCGAGCAGGAACAGCTGCTGTGTTATCTCCCGCCCCTGCACTTCATCGGGTTTGCGCAAGCGCTGTTGCAGCTGACGTACCGCCCGATCATAATGCCGATCCTGCCCTTTGACCTCCGCAAAAGCCTCGTTGAGCAGCTCATAGACGCCGGTCTGTTTACTCAGCACCCGCAGCACGTCCAGACACATGACGTTTCCCGACCCTTCCCAGATGCTGTTGACCGGCATCTCACGATACAGGCGCGGCAGCTCGCTCTCCTCGCAATAGCCAACGCCACCGAGCACTTCCATCGCCTCGGCAACAAAGGGGATGCCACTTTTGCAAATAGCAAACTTCACGGCTGGCGTGAACAAACGCGCCCGGAGCGCTTCTTTCGGGTCGCCACGACGATCCCACGCCCGAGCCAGACGAAACAGCAGCGCCGTCTGGCCTTCAAGCTGGAGCGCCATACGACTTAAAACCTGCCGCATCATGGGCTGATCAATCAAAGATTTGCCGAACACCTGCCGCTGATGCGCGTGGTAAATCGCCACGGAAAACGCCCGGCGCATCATACTATGACTGCCCAGCGCGCAATCAAAGCGGGTCATCCCTCCCATCTTCAGTATGTGACGAATCCCCTCGCCTTCCTCACCCAGTAGCCAGCCTACCGCATCCTGAAACTCAACCTCGCAACTGGCATTAGAGCGGTTGCCCAGTTTGTCTTTCAGTCGCTCAAGGCGAACGCCGTTTCGCTGCCCGTCAGGCAAAAAACGCGGGACAAAAAAGCAGGATAATCCGCCTTTCGTCTGCGCCAGCACCAGGTGCGCGTCGCTTTGCGGCACGGAGAAAAACCATTTGTGCCCCACCAGGCGCCAGGTGCCGTCGTCCAGTCGCTCTGCCCGGGTGGTGTTACTCAGCACATCGGAGCCGCCCTGCTTTTCCGTCATGCCCATGCCAATCAGCAGGCCGCGTTTTTGCCCACCGGGCAGGAGGTGTGAATCATAGCGATCGCTGCGTAGCGGCGTTAACCAGTCGTGGAAGGGGGGCGGCAGCATCTGTAGCAGCAGCGGCGTGGCGGCAAAAGTCATCGTGACTGGACACAACGTGCCTGCTTCCACCTGCGCATGCAGCATGAAACGAGCAGCCCGCGCGACAAACGCCCCCTGCCTGGCGTTCTCTTCCCAGGCCAAATTATGCACACGGTTAGCGCACAGGCCCTGCATCAGCAGATGCCAGGCGGGATGAAAACGAACATCGTCCAGCCGCTGCCCTTGTGGATCGTAACGTAGCAGTTCAGGTGGAAAGGCGTTCGCCAGCCGCCCCAGCTCCAGCGACTCCGCAGTGCCCAATTGTTGACCGATGCTGGCGAGAAGATCGCTGTCCCAGCCCGCGCCTTCACGGGCGACCGCCTCGCAAAGCGCGCCATCAGACAGGAATAAATTGCTGTTGTTGAGCGGTGCCGGTTGGTTAAAAACGGTATGCGTTTGCCAGTGCATTGTGTTTCCCTCCGTCAATGGCAGTCGCATTAAGTATGGTCAGCCTGCGGGGGACACGCCTGGGATAACGGTCACAAAAAAGCCATCCCGAGGGATGGCTTCATCAGTCAAAAGCGCTTAGCTGCGCTGTCGCACCGCTTCAAACAGGCAGATCCCGGTCGCGACGGAGACGTTCAGCGACGACACGCTACCCGCCATCGGAATGCTGATCAGCTCATCACAGTGCTCGCGGGTCAGACGACGCATCCCTTCGCCTTCAGCGCCCATCACCAGCGCCATCCGGCCGGTCATTTTGCTCTGGAACAGCGTATGGTCAGCTTCGCCCGCCGTACCGACAATCCAGATATTCTCTTCCTGCAACAGACGCATGGTACGCGCCAGGTTGGTCACACGGATCAGCGGCACGCTTTCGGCTGCGCCGCAGGCCACCTTTTTCGCCGTTGCGTTAAGCTGTGCGGAACGATCTTTCGGCACAATGACCGCATGTACGCCAGCGGCGTCTGCGCTACGCAGACAGGCGCCGAGGTTATGCGGATCGGTCACGCCGTCGAGGATCAGCAGGAAGGGATTGTCGAACTTCGCGATCAGATCAGGAAGATCGTTTTCCTGATACTGGCGTCCCGGCTTCACGCGCGCAATGATCCCCTGATGTACCGCACCCTCGCTTTTTTCATCAAGATACTGGCGGTTCGCCAGTTGGATCACCACGCCCTGCGCTTCCAGCGCATGGATCAGCGGCAGCAGGCGTTTATCTTCCCGCCCTTTCAGAATAAAGACGTCCTGAAAGCGCTCTGGCGCACGTTCCAGCAGAGCCTGCACCGCGTGGATGCCGTAAATCATTTCACTCATTGATGGTTCTCATTGATCAATTTTGCCGGGCGGCGCGATGCCTGCCCGGTCTACAGTACAAACGCCCTCTCCACGCGGGGGGAGAGGGGGAAATTACTCAGCTGACTTTTTCTTCGCCGCGCGCTTCGCTTTTGTCGCGGCAGCGATTTTCTGCGTCTTTGCCGATGGATTTTTGGCTTTCTTCTCTTTCTTCGCCTTACCTTTCGCTTTCTCGCCGCGGAAGGCGCTATCCGGTTCGAAATTCACCTTTTTGCCCACCTGACGACGCTTACCGGCATTTTTAGCCGTTTCGCCTCTTTTCGCTTTCTCACGCGCGGTTTTACCGACGTTGCGCGGGGCGCGTTCGCTGGAGATCAGGCTAAAGTCAATTTTACGCTCATCCATATTGACCGCTTCGACGCGGACTTCCACGCGGTCGCCCAGACGGTAGGTCTGGCCGCTGGATTCCCCCATCAGACGCTGCCCTACCTGATCGAAACGGTAGTAATCGTTGTCCAGCGAAGAGACGTGTACCAGACCATCAATAAACAGTTCATCCAGACGAACAAAGAAGCCGAACCCGGTTACGCTGGAAATCACCCCTTTAAAGACGTTCCCCACCTGATCCAGCATGAAGTCACACTTCAGCCAGTCAGAGACGTCGCGCGTGGCTTCGTCAGCACGGCGCTCGGTCATAGAACAGTGCTGGCCCAGTTGCAGCATCTCTTCCATCGAATAGTGGTAGCCGCCCGTTTCCGTCGTGTTGCCCTTATGCCCTTGCTCATGCGCCAGCAGATACTTAATGGCGCGGTGCAGCGACAGGTCAGGATAACGGCGGATCGGCGAGGTAAAGTGCGCGTAAGACTGCAATGCCAGACCAAAGTGGCCACGGTTTTCTGGATCGTAAATTGCCTGTTTCATTGAGCGCAGCAGCATGGTTTGCAGCATTTCCGCGTCAGGCCTGTCGGCAATCGACTCCAGCAGCTCCGCATAATCACGCGGTTCCGGCTTATTGCCGCCCGGCAATTCCAGCCCCAGCTCCGCCAGAACGGAACGGAAGGAGGTTATCGCCTCGGTGCTCGGCTTGTCGTGGATACGGAACAGCGCAGGCTCTTTGGCTTTCTCAACGAATCGCGCCGCCGAGATATTCGCCAGAATCATGCATTCTTCGATCAGCTTGTGCGCGTCATTACGCTGCGTCTGCTCGATACGTTCAATGCGACGTTCAGCATTGAAGATAAACTTCGCTTCTTCGCTTTCAAATGAGATGCCGCCACGCTCTTCGCGGGCGTTATCCAGCACTTTGTAGAGGTTATGCAGCTCTTCGATGTGCCTGACCAGCGGCGCATACTGCTCACGCAGGTCCTGGTCGCCCTGTAGCATATGCCAGACTTTGGTATACGTCAGGCGCGCATGGGAACTCATCACCGCTTCGTAGAATTTATAGCCGGTTAAACGCCCTTTTGATGAAACGGTCATTTCGCAGACCATACACAGGCGGTCAACCTGCGGGTTCAGCGAGCACAGGCCATTGGAGAGCACTTCCGGCAGCATCGGCACAACCTGCGACGGGAAATAGACCGACGTCCCACGGTTGCGCGCTTCGCGATCCAGCGGCGTTGGCGGACGCACGTAATAACTTACGTCAGCGATAGCCACCCACAGGCGCCAGCCGCCACCACGTTTCTTCTCGCAGTAAACCGCATCGTCAAAGTCACGGGCGTCTTCGCCATCAATCGTCACCAGCGGTAAGTCGCGCAGATCCACACGGCCTGCTTTCGCCTCTTCCGGCACTTCTTCTTTCAGGCCGGCGATCTGCTGTTCTACCGCCTGCGGCCAGATATAAGGAATTTCATGGGTGCGCAGCGCCATATCGACAGCCATGCCAGTGCCCATGTTATCGCCGAGAACCTCAACGATTTTACCGACCGCTTTAGTGCGGCGGGTCGGGCGCTGGGTGAGTTCCACCACCACCACAAAGCCCATGCGCGCGCCCATCACCTCTTCAGGCGGGATCAGGATGTCGAAGCTCAGACGGCTATCGTCCGGCACCACAAAGCCCACGCCCGCATCGGTAAAGTAACGACCGACAATCTGGCTGGTTTTCGGCACCAGAACACGCACGATACGCGCTTCGCGGCGGCCTTTACGATCGGCCCCCAGCGGCTGCGCCAGTACCTGATCGCCATGAATGCAGGTTTTCATCTGCTCACTGGAGAGATACAGGTCATCTTTACGTCCTTCGACACGCAAAAAGCCGTAGCCATCACGGTGGCCGATAACGGTACCTTTCAGCAGGTCGAGGCGTTCCGGCAGCGCATAGCACTGGCGGCGGGTAAAGACCAGCTGTCCGTCGCGTTCCATCGCACGCAGACGGCGGCGCAGGGCTTCCTGCTGCTCTTCACCTTCAATGTTCAGTTCCGCAGCCAACTCATCACGGTTGGCTGGTTTTTCACGTTTTGTTAAATGTTCGAGGATAAATTCCCGGCTCGGGATAGGGTTAGCGTATTTTTCAGCTTCACGTTCCAGGAAAGGATCTTGTGACATCGAGGTTCCTCCATTGTCAGCTCTGATGAAGATTTTCGTCACTCCACCAGCAATAATTTATAAAGCGGTTGATTCTCTTCAACCAAATCGGCAAGCGTGTAGTTATCCAGTTCCTTGAGAAAACTTTGCACGGCCTTCGAAAGTGCCTGCTTGAGTCGGCAGGCAGGAGTAATGTGGCAAAATTCGCTGCTGCAATTTACCAGAGATAAAGGTTCCAGCTCACGAACCACATCACCGATAACAATAACATTAGCCGGTTTACCCAGGCGGATACCGCCATTTTTTCCTCGAATAGCAGTAACGAAGCCCGCCCGGCTAAGTTGATTGATTATTTTGACCATATGATTACGGGACACGCCGTAGACTTCTGTCACCTCAGAAATACTGGTCATACGTCCTTCGGGTAGCGACGCCATATAGATTAGCGCACGTAATCCGTAATCGGTGAAACTCGTTAACTGCACATCAACCTCAGGAAAAGGGGAAAACGGGATAAACCAGGTTGTATTAATTACATTGATGATAAACCAGCCACCAGCCAGGTCGCTAATTTATTTCAGTTCGGGAAGGAAAAAAGCGAGGATCTTACGCTGTATTAAGCCGGATGGCGGCGAAAAGCGCCTTATCCGGCCTACAGTGTGAACAGGTCTGATAAGCGCAGCACCATCAGGCACTGCGCCATGACCCCAAATTATGCGTCAAACGGGTCACGCAGAATCATCGTTTCAGTACGGTCCGGGCCGGTAGAAATAATATCAATCGGCACGCCGGTCAGTTCTTCGATACGTTTGATGTAGTTCAGCGCCGCCTGCGGCAGGCCGCTGCGATCCTTCACGCCAAAGGTGGACTCAGACCAACCCGGCATGGTTTCGTAGATCGGCTCGATGCCTTCCCAGTCATCCGCTGCCAGCGGTGTGGTGGTTACTTCACGGCCATCCGGCATACGGTAAGCCACGCAGATTTTCACCTCTTCCAGGCCGTCCAGCACGTCCAGTTTGGTCAGGCAGAAGCCAGACAGGGAGTTGATCTGCACCGCACGGCGCACAGCAACGGAGTCCAGCCAGCCGGTACGACGACGACGACCGGTGGTGGCGCCGTATTCGTTACCCTGCTTGCACAGGAACTCGCCGGTGTCATCAAACAGCTCAGTCGGGAACGGACCCGCACCCACGCGAGTGGAGTAAGCTTTGATGATACCCAGAACGTAGTCCACATAACGCGGCCCCAGGCCAGAACCGGTCGCTACACCACCCGCAGTGGTGTTAGAGGAGGTAACGTACGGATAAGTACCGTGGTCGATATCCAGCAGCGTACCCTGCGCGCCTTCGAACATGACGAAATCGCCACGCTTACGCGCCTGGTCCAGCAGATCGGAAACATCAACAACCATAGAGGTCAGGATGTCGGCAATTGCCATCACATCATCCAGCACTTTCTGGTAGTCAACAGCTTCCACTTTGTAGAAGTTCACCAGCTGGAAGTTGTGATATTCCATCACTTCTTTCAGTTTTACAGCGAAGGTAGCTTTATCGAACAGATCGCCAACGCGCAGACCGCGACGAGCCACTTTGTCTTCATAAGCCGGGCCGATACCACGACCGGTGGTGCCGATCGCTTTCGCGCCACGCGCTTTCTCACGCGCGTTATCCAGCGCAACGTGATAATCAAGGATCAGCGGACAGGCTTCAGACAGCAGCAGGCGCTCACGGACAGGGATACCACGGTCTTCCAGTCCTTTCATCTCTTTCATCAGCGCAGCCGGAGACAGCACAACGCCGTTACCGATGATGCTGGTAACATTCTCACGAAGAATACCTGATGGAATAAGATGGAGGACGGTTTTTTCACCGTTGATTACGAGAGTATGGCCTGCGTTGTGACCGCCCTGGTAGCGTACAACATATTTAGCCCGTTCAGTCAGAAGATCGACGATCTTTCCTTTACCTTCGTCACCCCATTGGGTGCCCAGTACGACGACGTTGTTACCCATTTTTCAAAATCACCGTTTGCTTAAAAATGGATTCTACCATCGCTTTTTCAGATATACAGCACTTTTTGCATGCCAAGATCGGCAAATACGACTACTTTTTGATCAGCCAATCGTTTTCCTCAACATGTAGTAGACAACAACTCCGGCAACCACAAGACCGCCGCCAAAACGACGTAAAACATTTTCCGGCAGTTGCGTCATGGCAGAGATCATTTTCTTCCAGGCGCGGGGATACAGCATCGGGCCTAAACCTTCCAGCACCAAAACGAGGGCAAGCGCCAGCCAGATAGTTGAATTCATCCATCGTCCTTATATAAAAAGAAAACCACCGCCTCCCTGAGGATGCCGGTGGTTTTGTTCATCTAAAACCGTTGATACGATTTTAACGTGTTGCCGTATTCGGTGTCTTCATGTAACGGAAGAAATCGCTGTCCGGGCTCATGATCATCACGTCCTGATTGCCTTCGAAGCTCTTCTCGTAAGCACGCAGGCTACGGATAAAGGCGTAGAAGTCCGGGTCCTGACTGAAGGCATCGGCAAACAGTTTCGCGGCTTCGGCATCACCTTCACCACGCGAAATGCGGCCCTGACGCTCGGCTTCCGCCAGCGTTCTGGTCACTTCATAGTCGGCGGTCGCGCGCAGTTTCTCCGCTTCTTCCTGACCCTGTGAACGGTGACGACGGGCTACCGCTTCACGCTCGGCGCGCATACGGTTGTAAATCGCCTCGGATACCTCGGTCGGCAGGTTGATCTGCTTGATACGCACATCCACCACTTCGATACCTAACGCCGCCATACTGTTCGGGTTGATCACCGGCACTTTGCCATTGGTTTCTGCCGCAACGCGTTCAGCCGCTTCGGCAATCGCGCTATCCGCCGCCGGAGTCGCCACTTCATCTTCCGTTCCCGCAGAACCGGAGTTCAGCGCGTCACGCACTTCCAGCGTTAAACGACCACGGGAATCGGTCACGATGTCTTTCACATCCAGACGACCAATCTCAGAGCGCAAACGGTCAGAGAACTTACGTTTCAGCAGCACTTCGGCCTGAGAAACATCGCCGCCGCCTGTCGCCAGGTAGTAACGGCTGAAATCGCTGATGCGCCATTTGATGTAGGAGTCAACGATCAGGTCTTTTTTCTCTTTGGTTACAAAGCGATCGGCCTGGTTGTCCATCGTCTGGATACGCGCATCAAGCGTTTTCACCGACTCAATGAACGGGATCTTAAAGTGCAGGCCCGGCTCATAAACCAGCGGTTTGTTTTCATCGTCACGCAGAACTTTACCGAAACGCAGCGTAATTCCGCGCTCGCCTTCTTTGACAACAAAGACAGACATGTACAGCACTACCAGCACGATGATGATAATCGCAATAACTGACTTACGCATCGTTATTCCCCCTGACGCTGGTAGTCGTTACGCTGCGCGTTAGCGCGGCGTTGGTCCATAATATCGCCCTGACTGGTGGACGAGGTATTGCTTGCTCCGCTCGTGCTGGACGATGAAGCCGGCGGCAGACGCAGCAGATTGTTACCCGTGCTGTCTTTTGCCGCAGGCGCGTTAGCGCCTTTCAGCATCTGATCCAATGGCAGAACCATCAGATTGCCGCCTTTGTCGTTGACCAGAACTTTACGCGTATGGCTCAACACTTTTTCCATCGTCTCGATATACAGACGCTCGCGAGTAATCTCTGGTGCGGCTTTATATTCCGGCAGAATTTTAGCGAAGCGAGCCACTTCACCCTGCGCTTCCAGGATGGTTTGGGTTCTGTATGCACGCGCTTCTTCAAGAATACGCTGCGCCTGACCGTTCGCACGCGGCTGAACTTCGTTGGTGTACGCTTCCGCTTCACGGATGTATTGCTGTTCGTTCTCACGCGCCGCGATAGCATCGTCAAACGCCGCTTTTACCTCTTCCGGCGGACGCGCTGCCTGGAAGTTGACGTCCAGCAGGGTAATACCCATGTTGTACGGACGAATGGTCTCTTCCAGTTCACGCTGGGTATCGCTACGAATAACGGTACGACCTTCCGTCAGAATGCGGTCCATCGTGTATTTACCGATAACCCCACGCAGGGCGCTGTCGGTCGCCTGACGCAGACTGTCATCCGCGCTGGTCACGCTGAACAGATAACGCTGCGGATCGGTCACACGGTACTGCACGTTCATTTCAACGCGCACAACGTTTTCATCAGAAGTCAGCATCACACCGGACGCCGCCAGTTCGCGAACCGCTTCCACGTTCACCGGGGTGACTTCATCGATAAACGTCGGCTTCCAGTTCAGACCCGGCTCAACCAGGTGGCTGAATTTACCGAAGCGTGTCACCACGCCGCGTTCAGCTTCTTTGATGGTGTAGAAACCGCTGGCAGCCCAGATAATGACGATCGCTGCCGCTGCGATGGTAACGACACGACCTCCGATATGCGGGCGCGGCCCCTGCGATGAACTACCACCGCCAGAGCCTGTACCTTTACCGCCACCCAGACCACCGAGCTTTTTACTCAGTTTGCGGAAGATATCATCAAGATCAGGTGGTCCCTGATCGCGACCACCTTTGTTTCCATTTCCCTCAGAGTTGCCGCCAGGTTTGCTGCTTCCCCACGGGTCGCGGTCTTGTCCGTTATTACCGGGCTGATTCCACGCCATGTTTGTGCTCCATATTTGTTATGCGGTGATCCCCGTTGTCTTTCGACGAGAGGAATAAGGCGAAATTACTCCATGCTCCAGACGAGCCGCCATTAGATCACATAGTCGATCAACGCCGGTTCTTGTTTACAGAGGCGACGCCAGTCGACAATCGGCATGCGAACCTGCAAACTTACGCTGCCGTCCTCCTCCATCCACTCTTTTTCTATTGCCTGAAGTTGGTAAAACCGGCTTCTCAGACGCCCTTCCTGCGGCGGCAAACGCAACGTATGCTGCGCCACCTCGCCGGAAAGCCGCTCCGTCAAAGCCTGAAAAAGCTGTGGTATCCCAACCCCTGTTTGCGCAGAAAGCCAGACACGGATTGGTTTGTTCTCTTCATCCCTGTCGATACGCGGTTCAAAATCGTCCAGCATATCGATCTTGTTCATCACCATCAGGGTTGGGATCTCGTGAGCGTCGATCTCTTCGAGAACCGTATCCACTGCGTCGATGTTTTCCTGTACGCGCACATCAGCGGCATCAACAACGTGTAACAAGAGCGTGGCCTGCCGGGTTTCCTGCAAGGTCGCTTTAAACGCCGCCACCAGATCGTGCGGTAAATGACGGATAAACCCTACGGTATCCGCCAGTACGGTTTCCCCCACATCTGCGACATCGATACGGCGCAGCGTCGGGTCCAGGGTCGCAAACAGTTGGTCTGCGGCATACACCCTGGCTTCAGTAATCTGATTGAAAAGGGTGGATTTACCGGCGTTGGTATATCCCACCAGCGAGACCGTCGGGACATCCGCTTTTATACGCGACTGCCGCCCCTGCTCACGTTGCTTCTCAACTTTCTCCAGGCGCGACTGTATTTGTACAATACGATTACGCAGCAAACGACGGTCGGTTTCGAGCTGGGTTTCACCCGGACCGCGCAAACCAATCCCGCCTTTCTGCCTTTCAAGGTGGGTCCAGCCACGAACCAGACGCGTGGCCAGATGACGCAACTGCGCCAGTTCAACCTGCAACTTACCTTCGTGGGTACGTGCACGCTGAGCAAAAATATCTAAAATAAGACCGGTTCTGTCGATCACGCGACATTCACACAAACGTTCCAGGTTACGCTCCTGGGCCGGGCTTAAAGCATGATCGAAAAGCACGACCGCAGCGTTAGACGCTTTCACGGCTTCCGCAATTTCAACTGCCTTACCTTCACCTACAAAGTACTTCGGGTGCGGTGCTTTACGGCTACCGGTAATCACCTGCATTGCTTCGACACCGGCGGAAGAGACCAGAGACTCAAACTCCTGGAGGTCTTCCATATCTTTGTCTTGCGAAAAATAGATGTGTACCAGTACCGCCTGCTCACCGGCATCATAACGGTCAAACAAGCGTCAACCCCTCGATATATATCAGCGGGGAACGCAGGTTCCCTGGCTCCCCGTGTGTAAAACAGCCAAAACCTTATTCGGTTTCTTCGCTGTCCTGTTGCGCAGAAGTACCCTGCGCGCTGCTACCGTGATGGTAGTTACTGCTGGTGCCGCCACCGGCATTGTTACTGTGATGAGAAACCGGGCGAGACGGGACAACAGTAGAAATCGCGTGCTTGTAAACCATCTGGCTGACCGTGTTTTTCAACAGGATCACGAATTGATCAAAAGACTCGATTTGACCTTGCAGCTTAATACCATTCACCAAATAAATAGAAACTGGAACACGTTCCCGACGCAGTGCGTTCAGGAACGGATCTTGTAAAGATTGCCCCTTAGCCATTCTCTCTTTTCCTTATATGCTTATTTGTACTTTGAACCTTTCGATTCTGAAAAATTGCGCACGATACGTCTCAATTGTACACATTCAGTTCGCGATAGCACCAACAACCTGCAATACTTCGTTTCGCGCCTGGTCAGGCTTTTCACTGTCAAGCCAGCGTACTCCTTCCCAACCACGCAACCAGGTTACCTGACGCTTCGCCAACTGCCTCGTGGCGCAAACACCTCTATAAACCATTTCATCATATGAAATTTCGCCTTCAATGTATGACCACATCTGGCGGTATCCCACACAACGAATGGAAGGCAAGTCCGTATGCAAATCTCCACGGGCAAAAAGCGCCCGAACTTCTGCTTCAAAACCTGAAGCCAACATCTGATGAAAACGCTGCTCAATTCGCTGATGGAGCAGTTCACGGCTCGCCGGGGCGATGGCGAACTGATGCACCTGATACGGTAGAGCGTCTCCTGACGTTTGCGTCAGTTCCGTTAAAGTTTTACCCGAAATGAAAAAAACTTCCAGTGCCCGGGAAAGTCTTTGCGGATCATTTGGATGAATCCGTGCAGCAGCGACCGGATCAATATCCTGAAGCTGTCGGTGCAACGCATCCCATCCCTGCTCTGCCGCCTGTAGCTCAATTCGGGCTCTGATCTCAGGTTCCGCCGACGGTAAGGGCGAAAGTCCCTCCAGCAACGCCTTGAAATACAACATGGTGCCGCCCACTAACAGCGGAATACGCCCCGCCGCAGTAATCTCCGCCATTTCCGCTAACGCATCGCAGCGAAAATCCGCTGCTGAGTACGCTTGCGCCGGATCGAGAATATCCAGCAATCGGTGCGGAGCGGCCTTTAACTCTGAAGCCGTCGGCTTCGCCGTACCGATGTCCATCCCCCGATAAATAAGGGCGGAATCAACGCTTATCAACTCTACTGGCAAAACTTTACGCAATTCAATTGCTAACGCTGTCTTACCGGAGGCCGTCGGCCCCATCAAAAAAATCGCCTTTGGCAGGCTCGCCTTACTTACATCACTCATGTTTCAGGGCGTTCATCACCGAATGTAAATCAACAGGTTGTAACAGACCACCCGGCGGCGCCTTCACGAGCTGCGGACATAGCCGCTCTACATCAGCCAACAGCGTAATGGCCTGCGCCATCGTCCACTGCGGATGTTCACTCATCAAATTCCGCGCAATCCACTGTGCAATATTGCCCGCGTCAAACGCTGACTGCTGCGCGAGGTAGCCTATCAGTTCAGGAATCAAGATTTGTAAATTTTGTTGGCGTAAGGGTAAAGGCACTGCACGAATGGTCACATGCTGCGCATCTGACTGGAATTCAATCCCCAGATCCGTCAGTGGTGTTTGCGCTTTTTCCAGCGCGGATTTCTCCTCCGCCGACACTTTTAAGCGCAGCGGAATCAACAACGGCTGGGCGCAGACCGGCGTCTGCCCCGGCGTCAGTTGGGCTTGACGCAGCCAGCGTTCCGCCACGGGCAGCGCCAGCAGGTGAATATTGCCGTCACGCTCAAGCAATGCGCAATCCGCGCCGACAATGGTCAGCACGCGACCGAAACTCTGGCTATGCCCTGCCAGCGACGGCGCTGCCGTTTCTGCTTCCGGTGCAAGCGCCGGTTGTCGCGGAGCGGGCGTCTGTAACAGCTGGCGGTACACTTCGCCCTGCTGTTTCTGGTAGCCCGGCTGGGCATGCGGCCAACTGGCAGCAGGCTGGCGTCCGCCGGTTGCCCCTGACGACGTGGAATAGCGCGGCGCGGCGGGTTCCCGCGCAGAGGCCGGTTCAGCGAAATGATTACGCCCGGCCGCCACGCGGTTTTCCGGGATGTGACGCGGCGCAGGCGCTTCTTCCGCCAGCGGCAGCGGCGCATCAAGCTGCTGCTGTAGCACGCTCAATACGCCCTGATAGATGAAATCATGCACCAGCCGCGACTGGTGGAAACGCACTTCATGTTTCGCCGGATGCACGTTCACATCCACCTGATGCGGGTCAATCTCCAGATACAGCACAAATGCCGGTTGCCGATCGCCGCCCAGTTTGTCTTCACAGGCCTGACGAATCGCATGATTGATTAACCGGTCGCGCATCATGCGGCCGTTCACGTAGCAGTACTGGATTTCCGCCAGCGCCGCCGTGGTGTGGTGAGGATCGGCCACCCAGCCGCGCAGCGTCAGATCGCCGTGCTGCCATTCAATCGCCAACGCCTGTTCCAAAAACGGTGCGCCGCAAATCGCGCCTAATCGACGTTCCTTCTGCCCGTCCTGCGCAACCGCGCGGTACTGGCGCACCATTTTACCGTTGTGCGACAAATTAAGGGTGACGTCGAAGCGCGCCAGCGCAATGCGGCGGATAATTTCGTCAATGTGATTGAACTCGGTTTTCTCGGTGCGCATAAACTTGCGCCGTGCCGGCGTGTTGTAGAACAAGTCCAGCACCTCCAGCGTGGTGCCGACCGGATGCGCCGCCGGTTTTACCGTCACGTCCATATCACGCCCTTCGGCATAGGCCTGCCAGGCTTCCGCCTGTTCCGCGGTACGTGACGTGAGGGTTAAACGCGAAACCGAGCTGATACTTGCCAGCGCTTCGCCGCGAAATCCGAGACTGATAATCGCTTCGAGATCGTCAAGCGAGGCGATTTTACTGGTGGCATGGCGGGCCAGCGCCAGCGCCAGCTCGTCTTTTTTAATTCCGCAGCCATTATCGCGAATACGAATAAGCTTTGCGCCGCCGCGTTCGATATCAATATCGATCCGCGTCGCCCCTGCATCAAGGCTGTTTTCCACCAGCTCTTTCACAACCGACGCAGGTCGCTCTACCACCTCACCTGCGGCAATTTGGTTCGCCAGTTGCGGCGGTAGAACCTGAATCGGCATGTAAAATCCTTAGTTAATCAACGACTCGCCCGGCGATACCGCGCTGGCCGTTTGCGCCGGAGCGCTCTGCGGCCCGGATTGCACCGGATGCGCCTGGAAGTAGTTACGCAACCCTTGGTAAATCGCCTCTGCCAGCTGCTGCTGATAAGCATCGCTTGCCAGCAAACGTTCTTCGCCGCTGTTGCTGATAAAGCCCGTTTCAACCAGCACCGAGGGGATATCCGGGGAACGCAACACGCCGAGGCTGGCGTGTTCAGGGCGACGCTTATGCAGCGAACCAATGCGCTGCAACTGACCTAACATGTTTGTCGCCACATCATACCCTACGCGCTGGGAATGACCGAATTGCAAATCCAGTACCGCCTGGCTTAAGTAGGGGTCAGCCTGACTGTTCGCCAGCACATCGCCCGCGCCGCCCAGCAGCTCAGACTGCTTCTCATGTTCTTCCAGCCAGTTCGCCATTTCGCTGTTGGCGCGACGGTTTGACAGCACCCATACCGAGGCGCCCGTCGCGTTGCGGTTTGGCGCGGCATCCGCATGAATGGAGACGAGGAAATTGGCGTTCTGCTTACGCGCCACGTCGGAGCGCCCCATCACGGAGATGAAATAATCCCCGTCGCGGGTCAATACGCCTTTGAACATCGGATCGTTATTCAACAACGTGCGCAGCTTACGGGCGATAGCAATCGTCACGTTTTTCTCCCGCGTCCCGCCGGGGCCAATAGCGCCGGGGTCTTGCCCGCCGTGACCGGCATCAATGGCAATCACCACTTTGTCGCCGTTACTGGATGTCGCCCGCGCTGCCGGGCGCGTTACCGTATTGCTGCTGGTGACAGCGGTAGCGCGATCCTGGTTTGTTTTAAACGGATTTCGCGCAGGTTCAGTCGGACGCGGAGCGACCACCGGCGTCTCAACGCGTTTTGCGACGACAGGCGGTGGAGGTGGCGGCGGCGTATCGGCGTTGATGGTAAAGACCACGGTATAGTTACCGCCGCTCTGTCGTTTCACGGCCTCGATTTTACCGTTCTCCGTCAGATCGACAACCAACCGCAGCGACTGCGCATCTTTCGCCGTACCGGAGCGAATCGCTTTTACCAGGTTGTTGCCGCTAAACTGCAACGGCAGTCCCTGAATCACGCCGGTCTGTTTGATATCCAGCGCGACGGTACGTTTACCTTCTTGCGAAAACGCGTAATCAGGATCGCCGATAAAACTGAACGTAATCCGCGCCTGCCGATCGCCGTTAGATACCTGAATATCGGAGAGGCTGGCGGCCCCCGCCTGCGCGCACAGCAGGACCAGCGTTGCCACCACCCAATTTCTGATGCGATAAATCATCCCGCCACCCTTAAGGTTAACCGGCCAAACGCGCCAGCAACAAATCACCTGATGAGGAGACAGCACTAATGCGCGCCTCACGACCTTGCGCCTGGTAATCTATGTGTATTTCGACATCCGGGTCAGGCAGTACACCTTTACCTTGTTGCGGCCATTCCACCAGGCAAATGGCATCGTTGGCAAAATAATCACGGATCCCCATAAATTCCAGCTCCTCAGGGTCCGCAAGTCGGTATAAATCGAAGTGATACACCATTAAGTTATCGAGCGTATAGGGTTCAACCAGCGTGTAGGTCGGGCTTTTCACATTACCTTTGTGGCCCAACGCCTGTAGAAATCCCCGGCTGAAGGTGGTTTTCCCCGCCCCCAGGTCGCCGTACAAATAGATGACGGTCGCACCGTCACAGGCTTTCGCTACGCGTAGTCCCAGGTCTAAAGTCGCCTGCTCGTCAGGTAGCGGAATTACTCGATTCATCATGGTTTACGTCAATCACATCAGGGTTAACAATACGCTGTAGCGTAGAAAAGAGATCGGTTGCCAGCATGCCGCGGGTGCCATAACGCGCCGCTAAAACATCCGCCGCCGCACCGTGGGCAACACATCCCGCACACGCTGCATCATACGGGGAAAACTTCTGTCCAAGCAATGCGCCAATAATGCCGGAAAGCACATCGCCCATTCCACCGCTGGCCATCCCGGCGTTACCGGCATCAATAATGCCCAACGCATGCGATTGGGCGGCAACGACCGTTCCCGCACCTTTCAGCACCGCCACGCCGCCATACCGTTTTACCAGACGACGTGCTGAAAGTAAGCGATCACTTTCAATTTCTGCGACAGAACAACCCAGTAGCCGCGCGGCTTCCCCCGGATGCGGCGTGATCACGCGATTGTGACGTTTATCGGGATTGATTGCCAGCAGGTTCAGCGCATCCGCATCCCAGAGCATCGGTTTGCGAAAATTCTCAGCTTTCTGTAGCGCTTTTTTACCCCATTCCTGCTGTCCGAGCCCGGGGCCTATCACCACCACGTCCGCCCATTGCAGACTGTCATCAAGGGATTGAGGCGTCAGTTCATGCACCATCAGTTCGGGACGGGCGGTCAGCAACGGCGCAATATTTTCGCTGCGCGTCAGCACCCGCACTAATCCCGCTCCGGCACGCAGCGCCGCTTCGCCGGTCATACGTATCGCTCCCGCCGTCCCGTGGTCGCCGCCAATAATGACCAGCCGACCATGATCGCCTTTATGCGACGTCGGGCGGCGTGGTGTCAGCCAGTGGGAAAGTTGCGAAGCCGCAAAGCGCTGGATACGAACTTCTTGTCCTGCCAGCCAGCTTTCCAGCCCCAGCGCGTCAAAGTGCAGCGCTCCCACCACATCCCGCGCCTTGCCCGTCAGTAAACCGGGTTTCAGCGCAACGAAGGTAACGGTATGCGCGGCATTCATCACCGCACCAGGCGTGGCGCCCGTTTGCGCCAGCAAACCGGAAGGGATATCAATAGCCACCACCGGCGCTGGATGGCTGTTCGCTCGTTCAATAAGCGTAGAGAGGGAGGTGTGCGGAGCCTGCGTCAGGCCGGTCCCCAGCAGGGCGTCAATAATCACATCAATATGATCCGGCCAGATGATATCCGACGCATGAATGACGCCCCCGGCATTGAGCCACGCCTCGCGCGCCTGCGCCGCCTCTTCAGGAAGCGGCTTATCGCTCTCCTGCGCCAGTAGAGTCACCTCAATACCTGCGGCTTTCGCCAGCCTCGCCACCACGTAGCCGTCGCCGCCATTATTACCGTGACCGCAAAGCACCAGCCAGCGCCGGGAATCGGGGTACGCGTCGCGTGCAACCTGAAATGCGGCTTCCCCCGCCCGCAGCATCAGCTCATACAGCGTCAGCCCTAAGCTGTCCGCCGCCTCGCGTTCCGCCCGTTTGATCTCATCGGCGGGCCAGATGGAGTGTGGTATACTTGCGGGGTTTTTCTTCATTGTATGGTCCGTCATGTCAGAGCCCCTCGATCTCAATCAGTTAGCGCAAAATATTAAACAGTGGGGGCTGGAACTGGGCTTTCAGCAGGTCGGTATTACCGATACCGATCTCAGCGCCAGCGAACCCAAATTACAGGCATGGCTGGATAAACAATACCACGGCGAAATGGACTGGATGGCTCGCCACGGAATGATGCGCGCCCGCCCTCACGAATTATTGCCCGGCACGCTACGCGTCATCAGTGTGCGCATGAATTATCTGCCTGCCAATGCCGCTTTCGCCAGTACCCTAAAAAATCCCTCTCTGGGCTACGTCAGCCGTTATGCGCTGGGCCGTGACTACCATAAGCTGTTACGTAACCGTCTCAAAAAACTCGGCGAGAGGATTCAGCAGCACTGCGTTTCGCTGAATTTTAGACCGTTTGTCGATTCTGCGCCCATTCTGGAACGTCCGCTGGCTGAAAAAGCCGGGCTTGGCTGGACAGGTAAGCACTCACTAATCCTTAACCGCGAAGCCGGTTCGTTCTTTTTTCTGGGGGAGTTGTTAATTGATTTGCCTCTCCCCATTGATACGCCAGTTGAAGAAGGCTGCGGGAAATGCGTTGCCTGTCTGACCATCTGCCCGACTGGCGCAATCGTCGAGCCCTACACGGTGGATGCGCGCCGCTGCATCTCCTATCTCACGATTGAGCTGGAGGGGGCGATACCAGAAGCGCTTCGGCCATTAATGGGCAACCGGATTTACGGCTGCGACGATTGTCAGCTTATCTGCCCGTGGAACCGCTACTCGCAACTGACCGATGAAGAAGATTTCAGTCCCCGCAAGCATCTCCACGCGCCAGAGCTGATTGAACTGTTTGGCTGGAGCGAAGCCTGGTTTTTAAAAGTTACGGAAGGATCGGCGATTCGCCGCATTGGTCACTTACGCTGGCTGCGAAATATTGCCGTCGCGTTAGGCAATGCGCCCTGGGATAACGCCGTAATTACCGCCCTGGAAAGTCGCCGGGGTGAGCACCCACTTCTCGATGAACACATAGAGTGGGCGATTGCGCAGCAAATTGAGAAGCGAAATACCTGCGTGGTGGAGGTGCAATTACCGAAGAAACAACGCCTGGTCAGGGTCATTGAAAAGGGACTGCCGCGCGACGCCTGAGTCATCCACAGCTTGTGTATAAAAATAAAAAGACATTGCGATTCAAGAGGGAAAAAATCGTCAAGTGATCGCATTAACATTTCGAAATGATAATTAATTTATTAATTTCAATAAGTTACAAAGTTACTATTCACCAGGCGAAGTTTTTTGTATTCCAGGAATAATGCCTGGACCTGTGGATAAGTCTGTTTACAAGAGTGTTTCAGAGGCAAAACAAAAGGTCCCCAACGTGAAAATACGCTGTGGATAATTTTATGGAGATAAGAATTTGGAGCGGGAAACGAGACTCGAACTCGCGACCCCGACCTTGGCAAGGTCGTGCTCTACCAACTGAGCTATTCCCGCTTAATCTTCGTCTTCCAGGCCGCTGCCTGAAATCCTGCGATTGGGTGGTGCGTATCTGCTGATACTTTCAAATTTTGGAGCGGGAAACGAGACTCGAACTCGCGACCCCGACCTTGGCAAGGTCGTGCTCTACCAACTGAGCTATTCCCGCTTAATCTTCGTCTTTCAGACCGTTGCCTGAAATCCTGCGATTGGGTATCTGGTGTTGCTTTCAAATTTTGGAGCGGGAAACGAGACTCGAACTCGCGACCCCGACCTTGGCAAGGTCGTGCTCTACCAACTGAGCTATTCCCGCTTAATCTTCGTTTTTCAGACTGTTATCTGAAATTCTGTGATTAAATTTGTTGCTGTCGTAATTCGCATTTCTGCGTCGTTACGGGAGGCGCATTATACGAGAAATCCTTTCTGCTGCAACCCCCTAAAACGCAATTTTTTCCGTTTTCGTTCTGAGTGTTGAATTTATCAGCAAAGCGTACAATTTAGCGCCAAATTCACCCCGCCGCAAGCACACCCGGCAGGCAAATCGTAAGCCGGATAAGACGCTTCGCTTCGCCATCCGGCAAACACGCCGTTTACAGCTTAATAAAATTCTCGCGGTAATAAGCCAGCTCCGCCACCGACTCGCGAATATCATCCATTGCCTGGTGCGTCCCCTGCTTGGTAAAACCGGCAAGGATTTCCGGCTTCCAGCGACGCGCCAGCTCTTTCAGCGTACTCACATCCAGATAGCGATAGTGGAAATAGGCTTCCAGTTCAGGCATGTACTTAAACAGAAAACGGCGATCCTGGCCGATGCTGTTGCCACAAATCGGTGATTTACCTGCCGGAACCCACTCTTTTAAAAATTCAATGGTCGCCAGTTCTGCGGCGCGATCGTCAAACGTGCTGGCTTTTACCCGCTCCACCAGACCACTTCCGGTATGAGTACGCACGTTCCAGTCATCCATTAACGCCAGTTGTTCAGCAGACTGATGCACCGCAATCGTCGGCCCTTCCGCCAGGATATTCAGGTTGGCATCGGTCACCAGCGTCGCGATCTCAATAATGCGATCGCGCTCGGGATCCAGGCCGGTCATCTCAAGATCTATCCAAATGAGGTTGTTTTCATTGGCACTCATGCTATTTTCCACCCTTCAGAGGTCACAGTCAGTGTGACTATATTCATCTAAAATAGCGTGTATCATAGATGTTTTGCCCATTGCGGGCGACCAGGAGCCAGTACGATTGAGTAAAAATAAACTCTCCAAAGGCCAACAGCGCCGCGTGAAAGCCAATCATCAGCGTCGTCTAAAAACGTCCACGGAGAAGGCAGACTTCGATGACAACCTGTTCGGCGAGACCGCTGAAGGTATCGTCATCAGCCGCTTTGGCATGCATGCCGACGTAGAATCCGCCAATGGCGAGATTCACCGCTGCAACATCCGTCGCACGATCCGTTCGCTGGTCACCGGCGATCGCGTCGTCTGGCGTCCGGGTAAAGCGGCGGCTGAAGGCGTCAACGTCAAAGGGATCGTCGAAGCCGTACACGAACGCACCTCCGTGCTAACGCGCCCGGATTTCTACGACGGCGTGAAGCCTATTGCCGCCAATATCAACCAAATCGTCATTGTCTCCGCCATTTTGCCGGAGCTGTCGCTCAATATTATCGACCGCTACCTGGTGGCCTGCGAAACGTTGCAGGTTGAACCGATTATCGTGCTCAATAAAATCGATCTGCTGGATGACGAAGGGATGGACTTCGTTAATGAGCAGATGGATATCTATCGCGGCATCGGCTATCGCGTGTTGATGGTATCCAGCCATACGCAAGATGGCCTCAAACCATTAGAAGAGGCGCTAACCGGTCGCATCAGCATCTTTGCCGGGCAGTCTGGCGTTGGAAAATCGAGCCTGTTGAACGCCCTTCTGGGCCTGCAAGAAGCGATCCTCACCAATGATGTGTCGGATAACTCCGGTCTGGGGCAGCACACCACGACCGCCGCGCGCCTGTATCACTTCCCGCACGGCGGCGATGTGATTGACTCCCCTGGGGTACGCGAATTTGGCCTCTGGCATCTCGAACCGGAACAAATCACCCACGGATTTGTCGAATTTCATGACTACCTGGGCCATTGCAAATATCGCGACTGCAAGCATGGTACCGACCCAGGTTGCGCCATCCGTGAAGCGGTAGAAGACGGTAAAATTGCAGAAACCCGTTTCGAAAATTATCACCGCATTCTGGAAAGCATGGCACAGGTAAAAACACGTAAAAACTTTTCTGATATGGACGACTGACAACTACGCTAAGCATCGCTAGAATCGTCCCCTTTTTTCAGGATGCCGGCGTCAATGCCGGTTCAGGAACAACAATGGCCTGGAGGCTACCTTGTTAAACTCATTTAAACTTTCGCTACAATACATTCTGCCGAAACTATGGCTCACTCGCCTGGCGGGCTGGGGCGCGAGAAAACGAGCAGGCTGGCTGACCAAACTGGTTATCGATCTGTTCGTGAAATACTACAAGGTCGATATGAAAGAGGCGCAGAAGCCGGATACCGCCAGCTATCGCACCTTTAACGATTTCTTTGTTCGTCCGCTGCGTGACGACGTCCGTCCGGTGAATACCGATCCAAACGTACTGGTGATGCCGGCTGACGGTGTGATCAGCCAGTCAGGTAAAATCGAAGAAGATAAAATCCTGCAAGCGAAAGGTCACAACTACAGCCTGGAAGCGCTGCTGGCAGGTAACTACCTGATGGCGGACCTGTTCCGCAACGGCTCGTTTGTCACCACCTACCTCTCTCCGCGCGACTACCACCGCGTACACATGCCGTGCAACGGCATCCTGCGCGAGATGATTTACGTACCGGGCGATCTGTTCTCGGTGAATCACCTGACCGCGCAAAACGTGCCAAACCTGTTTGCCCGTAACGAACGCGTGATCTGCCTGTTTGACACGGAATTTGGCCCAATGGCGCAAATTCTGGTCGGGGCAACCATTGTCGGCAGCATCGAAACCGTCTGGGCGGGAACCATTACGCCGCCGCGTGAAGGCGTGATCAAACGCTGGACCTGGCCGGAAGGGGAAAGCGAAGGGTCTGTGGCGCTGTTGAAAGGTCAGGAGATGGGCCGTTTCAAACTGGGTTCAACCGTGATCAACCTGTTTGCGCCGGGTAAAGTCACGCTGGCTGAACAGCTGCAAAGCCTGTCAGTGACCAAAATCGGTCAGCCGCTGGCCGTTTCTACCGAACTCTTCGTGCCCCCTGAAGCGGAACCCACGCCGCTGCCGGAAGAAGAGATCAACGCCGAACACGACGCCAGCCCGCTGGTTGACGACAAGAAAGACGAAAGTTAAATAAAGGAATCGCTGCTGTGCGCCTGATTATCACTTTTCTGATGGCCTGGTGCCTCAGCCTGGGGGCGTACGCTGCGACGGCCCCCGACGCCAAACTGATTACCCAGGAACTGGAGCAGGCAAAAGCGGCAAAACCCGCTCAGCCAGAGGCCGTAGAGGCCCTCCAGTCCGCGCTGAACGCGCTTGAGGAACGAAAAGGTTCTCTTGAGCGCGCCGAACAATATCAGCAAGTTATCGACAATTTCCCTAAGCTGTCCGCGACGCTACGCGCACAGCTCAATAACTTGCGCGATGAACCGCGCAGCGTGCCACCAGGCATGTCCACCGATGCGCTAAGCCAGGAGATCCTCCAGGTCAGCAGCCAGTTGCTGGATAAAAGCCGTCAGGCCCAGCAGGAGCGAGAGCGCGCCCGTGAAATCGCCGATTCGTTAAGCCAGCTTCCACAACAGCAAACGGATGCCCGTCGCCAGTTAAATGAGATTGAGCGGCGCATTGGCACCGCCAGCGGCAACTCCCCGCTCAACCAGGCGCAAAATCTGAGTATGCAGGCCGAATCCGCCAGACTCAAAGCGCAGGTTGATGAGCTGGAACTGGCGCAGCTTTCGGCGAATAACCGTCAGGAACTGGCGCGAATGCGCTCCGAACTGGCGGAAAAACAGAGCCAACAGCTGGATGCCTGGTTACAGGCATTACGCAATCAATTAAACAGCCAGCGCCAACGAGAAGCAGAGCGAGCGCTGGAAAGCACCGAACTGCTGGCGGAAAACAGCGCAGACCTGCCGCCGGGCATTATCGAACAGTTCAAGGTGAACCGCGAGCTGTCACAGGCGCTTAACCAGCAGGCGCAACGCATGGATCTGGTGGCCTCACAGCAACGCCAGGCCACCAGCCAGACGCTACAGGTTCGTCAGGCCCTGAACACCCTGCGGGAACAGTCGCAGTGGTTAGGCGTATCGAATATGCTGGGGGAAGCCCTGCGCGCACAGGTATCGCGTCTCCCGGAAATGCCCAAGCCGCAGCAGTTAGATACCGAAATGGCGCAGCTGCGCGTACACCGTATGCGCTACGAAGACCTGCTCAACAAACAACCGCAACTACGTCAGATTCGCCAGGCCGACGGTCAAACGCTGACCTCTGAGCAGAGCCGCATTCTTGACGCCCAACTGCGTACCCAACGCGAGCTGCTGAATTCACTGTTGCAGGGCGGTGATACGCTGATCCTCGAACTCACCAAGCTGAAAGTGTCCAATAGTCAACTGGAAGACGCGCTGAAAGAGGTCAACGAAGCCACTCACCGTTACCTGTTCTGGACGTCTGACGTGAGTCCGATGTCGCTCTCGTGGCCTATCAGCCTCGTTCAGGATCTGCGTCGACTGATCTCACTGGATACGTTCAATCAGCTCGGCAAAGCCAGCATCATGATGCTTACCAGCAAGGAGACGCTGCTGCCGCTGTTTGGCGCGCTGGTGCTGGTTGGTTTTAGTCTCTATTCGCGCAAACATTTCACCCGTTTTCTGGAGCGTTCATCCTCCCGCGTCGGGAAAGTCACGCAGGATCACTTCTGGCTGACGCTGCGCACCGTGTTCTGGTCGATTCTGGTCGCCTCCCCGCTGCCCGTACTGTGGGCCACGCTGGGCTATGGGTTGCAGGAGGCATGGCCTTATCCTCTGGCCGTCGCCATCGGCGACGGGGTGACAGCAACGGTTCCGCTGCTGTGGGTCGTCATGATTTGCGCCACCTTTGCCCGCCCTAACGGTCTGTTCGTGGCGCATTTTGGCTGGCCCCGAAACCGTGTCGCGCGCGCCATGCGCTATTACCTGATGAGCATCGGGCTGATTGTCCCGCTCATTATGGCGCTGATTATGTTTGATAATCTTAACGATCGGGAGTTCTCCGCTTCGCTGGGGCGTCTCTGTTTCATCCTGATCTGCGGCGCGCTCGCGATTGTCACGCTGAGCCTGAAGCGCGCCGGTATCCCGCTGTACCTCGATAAAGAGGGCAGCGGCGACAATATGGTCAACAGTATGCTCTGGAACCTGCTGATGGGCGCGCCGCTCATTGCGATCCTTGCGGCCGCTGTCGGCTATCTGGCCACCGCACAGGCGCTGCTGGCGCGACTGGAGACCTCCGTCGCCATCTGGTTCCTGCTGCTGGTTATCTATCACGTCATTCGCCGCTGGATGCTGATTCAGCGTCGCCGTCTGGCGTTCGATCGCGCTAAGCATCGCCGGGCCGAAATGCTGGCGCAACGTGCGCGCGGTGAAGAAGAACCCGCCCACTCCACCAGCCTCGAAGGGGCCGTCGAAGTGGATGAAAGCGAAGTGGATCTCGACGCCATCAGCGCCCAGTCGCTGCGCCTGGTACGTTCTATCCTGATGCTTATCGCCCTGCTGTCGGTCATTGTGCTGTGGTCGGAAATCCATTCCGCCTTTGGCTTCCTGGAGAATATCTCGCTGTGGGATGTCACCTCCACGGTGCAAGGGGTTGAAAGTCTGGAGCCGATTACGCTGGGCGCGGTGTTGATTGCGATCCTGGTGTTTATCATCACCACGCAACTGGTGCGTAACCTGCCCGCCCTGCTGGAGCTGGCGCTCTTGCAGCATCTGGATCTGACGCCCGGCACCGGCTACGCCATCACCACCATCACCAAGTATCTGTTGATGCTGATTGGCGGGCTGGTCGGTTTCTCGATGATTGGCATTGAATGGTCGAAGTTACAATGGCTGGTCGCCGCGCTCGGTGTCGGTCTGGGCTTTGGTTTACAGGAGATCTTCGCCAACTTTATTTCCGGCTTAATCATCCTGTTCGAAAAGCCGATTCGTATTGGCGATACGGTGACCATTCGCGACCTTACCGGCAGCGTGACCAAAATCAACACCCGCGCCACCACCATCAGCGACTGGGACCGTAAAGAGATTATCGTGCCGAACAAAGCGTTCATCACCGAGCAGTTTATCAACTGGTCGCTGTCGGATTCGGTAACGCGTGTGGTGCTGACCATCCCGGCGCCGTCAGACGCTAACAGCGAAGAGGTGACGCAAATTCTGCTGACTGCGGCGCACCGCTGTTCACTGGTGATTGACAACCCGGCGCCGGAAGTATTCCTGGTTGACCTGCAACAGGGGATTCAGATCTTCGAACTGCGTATCTATGCCGCAGAGATGGGGCACCGTATGCCGTTGCGCCATGAAATTCACCAGTTGATTCTGGCGGGCTTCCATGAGCACGGCATCGATATGCCATTCCCGCCGTTCCAGATGCGCCTGGAAAGCCTGAATGGCAGGCAGACAGGAAGAACGCTGACATCCGTAGCCAGGAAAAGTCGCCCGGCGGGAAGTTTGTAAGCCGTAATAATGCCGGATGGCGGCTTCGCGTTATCCGGCCTACAGAACAGCAATGAACGCGTAGGCCGGGTAACGGCAAAAAGATTACTCTACCGCCCACTGGGGCTGATTTGCCATCCGGCGGCTGTAGTTCTGATAAATCGCCATTGCTAACAGCGAGAAGAATATCGGGCCGCCGGTCATCCACAGTGCGCTATTCCAGTCCCCGGCTTCAATTACCGGCTGAATGATGGTAAACACATTCGCAAACGTCACCACCAGCACGACCACGCCCGTTGCCAGCATCGTAGAAACATGGGTTTTGAAGATCACAAATGGCCGTTCCAGGCCTTCGCGAGACTTAAAGAACGGGAAGGCCAGCGCGAGGAACAGGTACGGCAACGTCATCGACACGTTCGCCATCAGCGTCAGTTTGTTGTAAAACGCCGACGCGGTATCACCGCCAAAAGAGACCAGCAGAATAAACAGACTCACCAGCAGACACTGCATCCACATTGCGGTGGCTGGCATACCTGCCGCGTTCAGCGTCGTCATCGGCGCAGGCCACAGCGCTTTTGGCGTTCCCTGGATAATGGCCTTCAATGGCGAGTAGCTCAGCGTAAAGAACGCGCCGGTATAGGCAAGGAACATGGAGAGGCCAGTGATACGCGCAAACCAGACGCCGGTCGCCATTGCCGCTTCCGGCGACAGATGCAGCGCGTTACCCAGCGTCATCCCCAGGCTTTTCATCAGAATATAGGTGATATTTCCGAGGTTAACGGAGCCATTACTTAATACCTGTTGCCAGTTGGTGCTAACGCCCCATAAAAATATCGCCAGCGAATAACCAACGGAAATAACAATTGCCGCAAAAACAATTCCTTTCGCAAAGTTCTTTTCCGGCTTTTCTGTTTTATCCACCAGGCCGCCTACCGCTTCAATTCCGCCGTAGGCAAAAATAGCGAAAACAACAAATGAGAGCATGGCCAGGCCGGATTGATACCCGGGATTGGGCGAGGAGACAAAATTAATATTTTCCGCAAAATGCCCACCATTTAATAACAAAATAGCGACACTCACTAACAACAAAACCAAATTAAGACACATCACGGCAATCCCCCCTACTGCCGTAATACGCGCAATTTTATTAATTCCCTTTGATGCGATACAGGTCACCAGAATCATCCAGCCGACGGCGAGCAGACCAACAACCTGCGTCGGTTCAAGCCCGGCGATCCGCCAGTGCTGCGTCATATCTGCGCCAAACAAGAACGTAGAGAAAGGCACCCAGACTTTCGCCGCAGTGCTCACCATCCAGATAACATAGGAGGAGAACCACATAAAAGTGCCGATAAACGCATAACGCGGGCCAACGCTATTATTCATCCACGAATAGATTCCGCCCTCTTCTTTTCGATAAGCAGAACCCATTTCAGCCATCATTAAGGCAAATGGAATAAAGAATAATAATGCAGAAAAGATATACCACGGGATCGCGCTATACCCCATTAAATAAAACGCCGACGGGCTATTGGCAAAACCAAAAACGGACGTAAATATCATCAGGATGAGGCCAGCCAGGCTCATCTTCTTTATTGTCTGGTTCATGAAACCATCCCTTACTCTGGGCACGTTGGCTAAACGGCGCTCACCGGTTTGCACTGCCCCCTTGCAGAGGTCAGCAATAAAAATCAACACAGAATTGATACCTGAATGGTATCAAACATCCAGACTTATATTGTGGCTATAAGAGGGGAATTGAAAAAATGTGCTACAAAATGGCGCTCATTGCGCCATTTTGTTTCGCAAAAGAGGGGTTTTCAGATTTATGCCCGATCAACGGTAAAAGCGATAACCTCAGCGAGGCTTTCCGCCCCCAGCGCCAGCATCACCAGACGATCCACGCCCAGCGCCACGCCGGAACAGTCAGGCATCCCCACCTTCAGCGCCTCCAGCAGATTGTTATCGATAGGCTGCTGCGGTAAGCCTCGCGCGGCGCGCTTACGGTTATCCTGCTCGAAGCGTTGCTGCTGCTCGCGCGCATCCGTCAGTTCGTGGAAACCATTCGCCAGCTCAATACCTTTGAAGTAAACCTCGAAGCGTTCAGCCACCCGATGGTCTTCAGTGCTGATTTGCGCCAGCGATGCCTGGCTTGCCGGAAAATGGTACACAAACGTCGGCTTCTCTTTGCCAATGTGCGGTTCCACGCCCATAGTAAACAGCAGTTGCAGCAGCGTATCGCGATCTTCTTCGGTATCCGCGATATTGCTTAAATCCAGTTTCGCCGCCGCTTCACGCAGTTGAGTTTTATCCGCAGACAGCGGATCAATCTCCAGATGGCGCTGAAACACCTGCTGGTAAGAAAGACTCTCCGCAGGTTGACATTCCAGCACCTGTTGCAGCAGGTCGTCCACTTCGTTCATCAAACGGTACATGTCGTAGTGGGGACGATACCACTCCAGCATGGTGAATTCCGGGTTGTGATGACGCCCCATCTCTTCGTTGCGAAAGCTACGGCACAGCTGGAAAACCGGGCCGCATCCCGCCACCAGCAGGCGTTTCATGTGGTATTCCGGGCTGGTCATCAGATAAAGGTTCATGCCCTGAGAGTGGCCAGGGCCGACGAAACGCGTTTCGAACGGGAACAGATGAATGTCCGTTACCGTCGCCTGGCTCATGCAGGGCGTCTCAACCTCCAGCACTCCACGATCGGCAAAGAAACGACGGATCTCCGTCATAATTGCCGCACGTTTTAACAGGTTAGGAATGGACGCGCTCGGCTGCCAGGTTGCCGTTTCGCTCATGGTACTTTCTCCGATTTAAGACAAGGGCACGAAGTCTACTCGTAACACGCCAGTGAAACAAATTTTGTGCGGGAATAATGCGCTCCGCCGGAAAAGTAAAAAAAGTGAAGCCAGGTGGTTTAGTAATTAAATTAATCAGAATCAATGATAAATCGACCCGTTGATGCGCTAAAAAAATCGAACACGTCAAATTTCCCTCACATCCGTAAGACTATACTGTTGTACCTATAAAGGAGCAGTGGAAACGCGTTCGCAACCCGCATCAATCAGGAGTTCAATCTGATGGTGTACGGGGACGAAATAACAACAATCTGGAGGAATGTCGTGCAAACCTTTCAAGCCGATCTTGCCATTATAGGCGCCGGTGGCGCGGGATTACGTGCTGCAATAGCTGCCGCGCAGGCGAATCCTAACGCTAAAATCGCACTGATCTCAAAAGTGTACCCGATGCGCAGCCACACCGTTGCTGCCGAAGGGGGTTCAGCCGCTGTCGCCCAGGATCATGACAGCTTTGACTACCATTTTCACGATACGGTAGCGGGCGGAGACTGGCTGTGTGAACAGGATGTCGTGGATTACTTTGTCCACCATTGTCCAACTGAAATGACGCAACTTGAGCAATGGGGTTGCCCGTGGAGCCGCCGCCCGGACGGCAGCGTCAACGTACGTCGTTTCGGCGGTATGAAAATTGAGCGTACCTGGTTTGCCGCGGATAAAACCGGCTTCCATATGCTGCATACCCTGTTCCAGACCTCTTTGCAGTTCCCACAAATCCAACGCTTTGATGAACACTTCGTCCTGGATATCCTGGTCGATGACGGTCATGCCCGTGGCCTCGTGGCCATGAACATGATGGAAGGCACGCTTGTGCAGATCCGCGCCAACGCGGTGGTGATGGCTACCGGCGGCGCAGGCCGCGTGTATCGCTACAACACCAACGGCGGCATCGTGACCGGCGACGGTATGGGCATGGCGCTGGGCCACGGCGTACCGCTGCGTGATATGGAATTCGTTCAGTATCACCCGACCGGTCTGCCGGGTTCCGGTATCCTGATGACCGAAGGCTGCCGTGGTGAAGGCGGTATTCTGGTCAACAAAAACGGCTACCGCTATTTGCAGGATTACGGCATGGGCCCGGAAACGCCGCTTGGCGAGCCGAAAAACAAATACATGGAACTGGGGCCGCGAGACAAAGTGTCTCAGGCGTTCTGGCACGAATGGCGCAAAGGCAACACCATTTCCACGCCGCGTGGCGATGTGGTTTACCTCGACCTGCGTCATCTGGGCGAGAAAAAACTGCTCGAACGTTTACCGTTCATCTGCGAACTGGCGAAAGCCTACGTGGGTGTCGATCCGGTTAAAGAGCCGATTCCGGTTCGTCCGACCGCGCACTACACCATGGGCGGCATCGAAACCGATCAGAATTGCGAAACCCGCATTAAAGGTCTGTTTGCCGTTGGCGAGTGCTCCTCTGTGGGTCTGCACGGCGCTAACCGTCTGGGTTCTAACTCTCTGGCGGAACTGGTGGTCTTTGGCCGTCTGGCGGGCGAACAAGCAATGGAACGCGCCTCAACCGCAGGCACGGCTAACGACGCCGCGCTTGATGCGCAGGTTGCGGGCGTTGAACAACGTCTGAAAGACCTCGTTAACCAGGAAGGCAACGAGAACTGGGCGAAAATCCGCGATGAAATGGGCCTGTCGATGGAAGAAGGTTGCGGTATCTACCGTACGCCGGAACTCATGCAGAAAACCGTGGATAAGCTGGCGGAGTTGCAGGAACGCTTCAAGCGTGTTCGTATCACCGATACCTCCAGCGTATTCAACACCGACCTGCTGTACACCATCGAGCTGGGTCATGGTCTGAACGTAGCGGAATGTATGGCGCACTCCGCGCTGGCACGTAAAGAATCACGCGGCGCTCACCAGCGTCTGGACGAAGGCTGCACCGAGCGTGACGACGTCAACTTCCTCAAACATACCCTCGCCTTCCGCGATGCTGATGGCACAACTCGCCTGGAATACAGCGACGTGAAAATCACCACTCTGCCACCGGCAAAACGTGTGTATGGCGCTGAAGCGGAAGCCGCCGATAAGAAGGAGAAGGCGTAATGGCTGAGATGAAAAACCTGAAAATTGAGGTGGTGCGCTATAACCCGGAAACCGACACCGCGCCGCACAGTGCTTTCTACGAAGTGCCTTACGATGAAGCGACGTCGCTGCTGGATGCGTTAGGCTACATCAAAGATAACCTGGCGCCGGACCTGAGCTACCGCTGGTCCTGCCGTATGGCGATCTGCGGTTCTTGCGGCATGATGGTCAACAACGTGCCAAAACTGGCGTGCAAAACCTTCCTGCGTGATTACACCAAGGGTATGAAGGTTGAAGCCCTGGGGAACTTCCCGATCGAACGCGATCTGGTCGTCGATATGACGCACTTTATCGAGAGCCTGGAAGCGATCAAGCCGTACATCATCGGCAACCCGCGTACGCCGGATCAGGGGCCAAACACCCAGACCCCGGCGCAGATGGCGAAGTATCACCAGTTCTCCGGTTGCATCAACTGTGGTCTGTGCTACGCCGCGTGCCCGCAATTCGGCCTGAACCCTGAGTTCATCGGCCCGGCTGCGATCACGCTGGCGCATCGTTATAACGAAGACAGCCGCGACCACGGTAAGAAGGAGCGTATGGCGCAGTTAAACGGTCAGAACGGCGTATGGACCTGTACCTTCGTGGGCTACTGCTCCGAAGTCTGTCCGAAACACGTCGATCCGGCTGCGGCCATTCAGCAGGGTAAAGTAGAAAGTTCGAAAGACTTTCTTATCGCCACCCTGAAACCACGCTAAGGAGTGCAACATGACGACTAAACGCAAAGCCTATGTGCGGCCAATGACGTCCACCTGGTGGAAAAAACTGCCGTTTTATCGCTTTTACATGCTGCGCGAAGGCACGGCGGTTCCGGCAGTCTGGTTCAGCATTGAACTGATTTTCGGCCTGTTTGCCCTCAAACATGGCGCGGAATCCTGGATGGGCTTCGTTGGCTTCCTGCAAAACCCGGTAGTGGTGATCTTAAACCTGATCGCCCTGGCGGCAGCCTTGCTGCACACCAAAACCTGGTTTGAGCTGGCGCCAAAAGCCGCCAACATCATTGTTAAAGACGAAAAAATGGGGCCAGAGCCGATCATTAAAGGTCTCTGGGTTGTTACTGCGGTTGTCACCGTAGTCATACTGTATGTTGCCCTGTACTGGTAAGGAGTCCGGGATGATTAATCCAAATCCAAAACGCTCTGACGAACCCGTATTCTGGGGCCTGTTCGGTGCAGGTGGTATGTGGGGCGCGATTATTGCGCCGGTAATGGTTCTGTTGGTGGGTATTCTGCTGCCGCTGGGACTTTTCCCGGGCGATGCGCTGAGCTATGAACGCGTACTGGCGTTCGCCCAGAGCTTCATTGGCCGCGCGTTCCTGTTCCTGATGATCGTCCTGCCGCTGTGGTGCGGTTTACACCGTATGCACCATGCGATGCATGACCTGAAAATCCATGTGCCAAGCGGAAAATGGGTATTCTACGGTCTGGCGGCGATTCTGACCGTTGTCACGGCAATCGGCATCCTCACAATCTAAGCCATACGCCCTCTTATCTGCGCGATAAGAGGGCGCTTTTTTATTTCCCCTTCTCCCTTATTTTTCCCGCCAGGTTCTACACTTAGAAAAAACCGCTAAGGAAAATCCCATGCGCCTGCTGCCTGTCGTTGCCGCCGTTACCGCTGCGTTTCTGGTCGTCGCGTGTAGCACGCCTGTCCCGCCCAGGGGCGTTACCGTTGTCACTGACTTTGATGCCAGACGCTACATGGGCACCTGGTATGAAATCGCGCGTTTCGATCACCGCTTTGAAAGCGGTCTTGAAAAAGTGACGACAACCTACAGTCTGCGGGATGACGGTGGCCTGAACGTCCTCAACAAAGGCTACAACCCGGACAGGGGCATGTGGCAGAAAACAGAAGGGAAAGCCTGGTTTACGGGCGACCCCAGCCGCGCCGCGCTGAAAGTATCGTTCTTCGGCCCCTTCTACGGCGGGTATAACGTCATTGCGATCGACAGAGAGTACCGCCATGCGCTGGTGTGCGGCCCGGATCGCGACTACCTGTGGATACTCTCACGCACGCCGACACTCTCTGAAGAGATGAAGCAGCAGATGCTGGCCGTCGCGACCCGGGAAGGGTTTGATGTCAGTAAATTAATCTGGGTAAAACAACCCGGCGCTTAACGCTTTTCCCGGAGGATTAGTGAGCGCTGAGCTTCAGCCCAATAATCCCCGCTACGATCAGCGCAAGGCTCGCCAGACGCGCAGGACTGGCGGATTCGCCAAGCAGCAAAATACCGGTGATGGCAGCCCCTACCGCGCCGATCCCCGTCCAGACCGCATAGGCAGTACCGACAGGCAGCGTTTTCATCGCCCATGACAACAGCGCCATACTGACAATCATCGCCGCAATGGTAATGACGCTGGGCGTCAGGCGACTGAATCCGTGGGTATATTTCAGGCCAACCGCCCAAACGACTTCAAGCAGACCCGCAATGAACAAAATTATCCAGGACATATCTGGCTCCAGAAAAATGGGGCCGTCCCCGGTGAAAGATACATTTGCAGGTCGTCCTGCAAAGCAGAGGTGTGAGAAAGCATTTTTGCCTGCGAAAAAATCAAATTCAACCCTTTTATTTTCCGCCGTTGCAAAAGCATGAATTGGGCGCAATTCGCAGCGCAGTTCACGCATTCGACGCTCATCGGACTTCTCTATGATGAGACGCTTTCTGAGGTCAGGAAGCCATCGCCTACTTCTGGATGCGGAAAGTTTATGTTAAAAATTTTAGTGATTGACCGCTGCCATTTCACCCGCACGGGGATAGAGGCCTGGCTTAATCATTCTGGCTTATTTGATTCTTCGTTCCTGGTATCAGGGTTGAATAACCTGCTACTGGCAAAAGAGCATATTTCCCAGTGGAAACCTCATCTGGTTATCGCTGACTTATATAGTTTTTTCAACTACAGCCACTCTTTTAAGCCAGCAGCGCCGCTCCTGATGGCCTGCGGAGCCACGCCTTTAATTTTGCTGCAATCAGGCGGCGGACAGTACCAGGCCGATAGCGACCCGCTGTATCAGGTTCATGCCGTAGTGTCGAAACAGGCCACGCTGCATGAACTATCGCGGAATATTCAGGACGTGCTGCTTGCCCAGTCCGTTACTGACACGCCAAAAACCGCCACACCGCTGCTTACGCCGCAGGAGGAAAAGGTGCTGACAATGTGGATGGAAGGTGCGGGAAACAACGCAATCGCGGCTGCGCTCGGTATTCACGGCAAAACGGTCTACACCTACAAACGCAATATCCGCATGAAATTGCATATGGATAATCGCTACTCGCCGTTTTTATCCTTACCGGAGCAAATCAATTAACGGTACGACGCCACGCCGTACCGTTCACATTTATTGCTGGGCTCTGGTCGCGGCGCCTGAAATGGCGCTGCCGCCTTCAGAGATATCCTGCCCAACGCCGCGTGTTGTATTACACGCAGTTAGCACGGAAGAAAGCACCAAAACAGAAAAGATCGCTGCAATTGTTTTCTTAACCATAACGTCTTCCTTTTCTAGCCAATGTTGTTTGTGTATAGCCACTTAAGCATAGACAAGATCCCGCAATGTGACGGGCGTTCGACGATTTTTTAAGACACCTGGAAGTAATTAGCTGGCAGCGTGAGAGATAGAATTGCCGAGATGTTTGATGTCTTCACCAAAGCCACGCGCGGTATTACACCCCGTCAGCAACGCGCCGGTGAAAAGAATGAGTGCTACAAGACTGATAAGACGTTTCATCATTCCTGCCCTGGAAAAGGTATGGCGCAGCTCAATGCCGCACCATAAATTCAACTTAGCAAATTGCTGACAAACTCCACGTCTGTTTTACCGAATGGCGTTAATACCCATGCGTCACGCAGTCGCCGTAGGCCCGATAAACTTGCGCCATCGGGCATTTCAGACGTTGTCATCAATCTTAATATCAGCGTCTTATTTAACGCGGGATACGTATTCGCCAGAGCGCGTATCCACTTTGATCACTTCGCCAATCTGGACGAACAGCGGAACTTTAACCACTGCGCCAGTAGACAGCGTAGCCGGTTTGCCGCCAGTACCTGCGGTATCGCCTTTCAGGCCTGGATCGGTATCTACGATTTCCAGCTCAACAAAGTTCGGCGGGGTCACGGTGATCGGCTGGCCGTTCCACAGGGTCACGATGCACTCAGCCTGATCCAGCAGCCATTTCGCGCTGTCGCCGATCGCTTTGGCGTCAGCAGACAGTTGTTCGAACGTTTCGTTGTTCATGAAGTGCCAGAACTCACCGTCGTTGTACAGGTAAGTCAGGTTCATATCGACAACATCAGCACCTTCAGCAGAGTCGGTGGATTTGAAGGTTTTCTCTACACGAGTGCCGGTCAGCAGGCGGCGCAGTTTAACGCGTGCGAACGCCTGGCCTTTACCCGGTTTAACGAATTCGCTGGCTTCAACCGCATAAGGTTCGCCGTCCAACATGATTTTAAGACCAGCACGAAAATCGTTGCTATAGTACGTTGCCATAAGGCCCTCTGAAAATTGTTAACTGGTAGCTAAGCCACAAAATGGCGCATATTGTAACCCTAAATACCCCATCCAGAGAAGATTGGTTAGCGCAACTTGCCGATGTTGTGACCAATCCCGATGAACTACTGCATCTTTTGAATATAGACGCAGATGAAAAACTGTTGGCCGGACGCGACGCCAAACGCCTGTTCGCCCTGCGCGTACCGCGATCTTTCATCGCGCGTATGGAGAAAGGCAATCCCAACGATCCGCTTCTGCGTCAGGTACTTACCTCGCAGGACGAATTCGTAACCGCCCCCGGTTTTTCCACCGACCCGCTGGAAGAGCAGCACAGCGTCGTGCCCGGATTACTGCACAAATACCGCAACCGTGCGTTGCTGCTGGTAAAAGGCGGATGCGCGGTAAATTGCCGCTACTGCTTCCGTCGCCACTTCCCGTATGCGGATAATCAGGGCAACAAACGCAACTGGCAGGTCGCGCTGGACTACATCGCCGCACACCCTGAGCTGGATGAGATCATCTTCTCCGGCGGCGATCCTTTGATGGCGAAAGATCACGAACTGGACTGGTTGCTTACGCAACTGGAAACGATCCCGCACATCAAACGGCTGCGTATCCACAGTCGTTTGCCGATCGTGATCCCCGCGCGCATTACGGATGGGCTGGCAGCCCGCTTTGCGCGCTCTTCTCTGCAAATTCTGCTGGTGAATCACATCAACCACGCCAACGAAATTGACGACACGTTCCGTCAGGCCATGACGACGCTGCGCAACGCGGGCGTTACCCTGCTCAACCAGAGCGTACTGCTACGCGGGGTGAACGATAACGCGCAAACGCTGGCAAACCTCAGCAATGCGCTGTTTGACGCCGGCGTCATGCCCTACTACCTGCATGTACTGGATAAAGTTCAGGGCGCGGCGCATTTCATGGTGAGCGACGATGAAGCGCGGCGAATTATGCGTGAACTGCTGACGCGGGTATCCGGTTATATGGTACCCAGACTGGCGCGTGAAATTGGCGGTGAGCCGAGCAAAACACCATTAGATTTGCAGTTACGCCAGCAATAATTGTTCAAACGAGTGTCCGGTTTCGGACACTCGCCCTTAAAATCGCTTATTTGAATCCGTTCATATAGCGCGACGCTTTCCATATTATGTTATTTTAATAACATAACACACCGAATATATTTCAAAATTATATATTGATTCAAATTAAGTTACCTGATTAATAATTGGTTAGGGAGAACCTTTATGGCGATGAGTATCAAAGGCGTTAATACAGGCGTTATTCGCAAAGCGAATGAGTTTATTGCGCTGGCATTAAAAATAAAAGAACCGAGGAATAAAGAGTCGTTGTTTTTTCTGACGGCGCTGGAATTAAGAGATCTGCTGATCGCTCTGGAAAGCCGGCTGCACCAGAAGCATCACCTGTCCCCCAACGCTCGCCAACAATATGAAAAAGCACGGGATAGAGTCAGTAAAAAAATGCTTGAGAGCATTCCGGCCATTCAGGAAGAGGAACTCAAAAACGCAGATATTAATCGCCGGGTGAATACATTAACGCTGATAGACGACCAGAGCGAAAACGTCATGCTTTCTTTTACGCTGCATGACGGTAAAACATGCGAGCTGATGATTAATGAATTACAGATTGACGTTCTGGTGCGCGCAATTATTCGCGCTATAGATAATGCCGGTATGCGTGAGCTGGTGCTGCGTATTACATCACTACTGGATTTTCTGCCATTATATGATGCCGACTGTCTGGATAACGGTAATCTGGAATATGACGCCTACGCGCAACCTGAATGGAAGCACAATCTCTTCAGCCATTATCTGGCGGTGCTCTATCGTTATACCGATGAGACAGGTAAAACACATTTTAGCGGCGCCGTGGTGAAAAACCGTACCCCTTCTGGCAGCAAAGAGGCAGAGGCCATTTCACGCCGACTGCTTGATTTCAGCCCACGGCTGAAGAAGCTGGCCGGGAAACCGTGCCAGGTGTTTGTCAGAACGCTAACCGCTGATAAGACGCACAAACTCACTCAGGAGCAGTGCCTGCGCGCGTTGCATCATTTACGCGTACAATCGGTAGAGAAAGCGAAAAACGCCTGATGGCGCTGCGCTTATCCGGCCTACGACCACATGCGCCTGTATAGACCCACTGTATTACACAAAATCATTCAACCTGCATCGCAGCGGCAAGCGAAGAAATCCCCAGCAGCACAGATAACTATGTGACTGGGGTTTCACAGCGCAACCAACAAAGAGGCAGGTTGAAGAATGAAGTGTAATCAGTTAGGGCACTTATAAACCTGACCGTTCATTTCACTGGCGGTCGGGACAAAGCTGGACAACATTCCCTGCGTTGGGCTGCTGACGCCATAAATCACATTTCCGCCCATTGCCGCAGCCTGGTTACGCAGGTCGTTCGCTGCACCACGCATGGAGCCGCCCTCTTCACCGTGCTGACCAGAAAGCCAGTTGCTTTGCTTACCGGTCGCAGTGCCGATCAACTGGCATTCTGCGCCAGGCTTGTCTTCCACAAAACGCACACTTTGCCCGGCAGCGGTCAGTTGGTTGCTGGAGCTACAACCCGCCATCAGCAGCGCAGCACCGACGATCCCTGCTAAATATTTTACGTGCATGTTATTCCCCATAATCAATGAGCTGGACGCCACTCACGTCGTCCATGTCTGAATCTTATACTAAAAAGATGACCAAAAGAAAAACCCCCGAACATTTCTGCCCGGGGGTTTCTAAATTCTGGGAGATGAGCACCCAAATCATTCTGGTTGCAGGGAGGCGGCCAGTTTGTTAATCCCCAGAAGCTTACTCAAGTAAGTGACTGGGGTTAGCAAACGCAACCAACGCACCTGCGGCCTGAAGGATGCAGGGTGTGGGCAATTACATCATGCCGCCCATTCCACCCATACCGCCCATGCCGCCGGCTGCGCCTAAGTCAGGAGCATCGCCTTTCGGCAGGTCAGTTACCATGCACTCGGTAGTGATCATCAGACCAGCCACGGATGCCGCGTACTGCAAAGCAGAACGGGTTACTTTGGTCGGGTCCAGGATACCCATATCGATCATGTTGCCGTATTCTTCGGTTGCTGCGTTGTAACCGTAGTTGCCGTCGCCGCTTTTAACGGTGTTAGCCACAACAGACGGTTCTTCGCCGCAGTTCAGCACGATCTGACGCAGCGGGGATTCCATTGCGCGCAGCGCAACTTTGATACCCACGTTCTGGTCTTCGTTCTGGCCTTTGAGTTCCGCAATTTTAGACGCGACGCGAATTAGCGCTACGCCACCACCGGCAACTACGCCTTCTTCAACCGCAGCACGGGTCGCGTGCAGGGCATCTTCAACGCGTGCTTTTTTCTCTTTCATTTCAACTTCGGTCGCAGCGCCAACTTTGATAACCGCAACACCGCCTGCCAGTTTCGCTACGCGCTCTTGCAGTTTTTCACGGTCGTAATCGGAAGTGGCTTCTTCGATCTGCTGACGGATCTGAGTGACACGGCCCTGGATCGCAGACTCTTCACCCACGCCATCAATGATGGTGGTGGTGTCTTTGTTGATCACAACGCGTTTTGCCTGACCCAGGTCTTCCAGGGTAGATTTTTCCAGCTCCATACCGATCTCTTCAGAGATGACGGTACCACCGGTCAGGGTTGCGATATCTTGCAGCATCGCTTTACGACGATCACCGAAGCCCGGCGCTTTAACCGCCGCCACTTTCACGATGCCGCGCATGGTGTTAACCACCAGCGTAGCCAGCGCTTCGCCTTCCACATCTTCAGCGATGATCAGCAGCGGTTTGCCTGCTTTCGCAACGGCTTCCAGAACCGGCAGCATTTCGCGGATGTTAGAGATTTTCTTATCAGCCAGCAGGATGAACGGGCTTTCCAGTTCTACTGCGCCAGTTTCCGGCTTGTTGATGAAGTAAGGAGACAGGTAGCCACGGTCGAACTGCATACCTTCAACCACGTCCAGCTCATCCTGCAAACCAGTACCGTCTTCAACGGTGATCACGCCTTCTTTACCGACTTTGTCCATCGCTTCAGCGATCAGTTTACCTACGGTTTCGTCGGAGTTAGCGGAGATAGTACCAACCTGAGCAATGGCTTTAGAATCAGAGCACGGTACGGACAGGGTTTTCAGTTCTTCAACCGCAGCAGCAACCGCTTTGTCGATACCACGTTTCAGATCCATCGGGTTCATGCCCGCAGCAACGGCTTTCAGACCTTCAGTGATGATGGACTGAGCCAGTACGGTCGCGGTGGTGGTGCCGTCGCCTGCCGCGTCGTTCGCTTTAGAGGCAACTTCTTTCACCATCTGCGCGCCCATGTTTTCGAACTTGTCTTCCAGCTCGATTTCACGCGCTACGGAAACACCATCTTTAGTGATGGTCGGCGCACCGAAAGATTTATCCAGAACCACGTTACGGCCTTTCGGACCGAGGGTCACTTTCACTGCGTCTGCCAGTACGTTTACGCCGCGCAGCATTTTCACACGAGCGTCGTTACCGAATTTTACGTCTTTAGCTGCCATTTTCTCTTTCCCTTAAATTCGTATGTTCAGTGTCGTTCGCGGATTACGCTTCAACAATTGCCAGAATGTCGCTTTCAGACATGATCAACACTTCTTCATTGTCGATCTTCTCAGATTTCACACCATAGCCATCGTTGAAAATAACGATGTCGCCAACCTTAACGTCCAGCGGCTGCACAGTACCGTTATCCAGGATGCGACCCTTACCGACAGCGATGATTTCGCCACGCGTTGATTTACCCGCTGCGGAACCGGTCAGAACAATGCCGCCAGCAGATTTGGATTCAACTTCTTTACGTTTGACGATCACACGATCATGTAACGGACGAATACTCATTGATAGCTCTCCTTTGAGAAAGTCTTTATCAGTTATGGGTGACGCCGGCCCGTGAACGGTTTCCCGGCTAGTGACCAGAGAGATGGGGATGGGTTTTTGCCCCTTCAAGGGGGCAGATGAAAAAAAATTCTTATCAGCAGAAAATCGCGCGAAAACGGTAGGTCACCTCACATTTCATAACGATTTAAGGCGGCCCGTCATAAGTAAATCCGATTGTGTTACCATCGAAAATCTGCGCAGTTGCCCAAAAATTGGGCGTAACCGGATAGTGACTCATGAGTGGACTAAAACAAGAGCTGGGACTGGCTCAGGGCGTGGGCCTGTTGTCGACATCACTGTTAGGAACCGGCGTCTTTGCCGTCCCGGCGCTGGCCGCGCTGGTGGCGGGCAATAACAGCCTGTGGGCCTGGCCTGCGCTCATCGTTTTGGTCTTTCCTGTGGCGATTGTTTTTGCCATCCTGGGACGTCATTTCCCCAGTGCGGGCGGCGTGGCGCATTTTGTCGGGATGGCGTTTGGTTCGCGAATGGCGCGCGTCACCGGATGGCTGTTCCTGTCGGTCATCCCCGTCGGCCTGCCGGCGGCGCTGCATATCGCCGCCGGGTTCGGTCAGGCGATGTTTGGCTGGCACGGCTGGCAGCTTTTACTGGCGGAATTCGGCACGCTGGCGCTGGTGTGGTTCATTGGCTCTCGCGGCGCCAGTTCCAGCGCCAACCTGCAAACGATCATTGCCGGGCTGATTGTGGCGCTGATTGTCGCTATCTGGTGGGCGGGCGATCTCAAGCCGAACAAAATTCCATTCCCTGCCCCTGCGGATATTGAGCTGCCCGCCCTGTTCGCCGCGCTGTCGGTTATGTTCTGGTGCTTTGTCGGCCTTGAAGCGTTCGCCCATCTGGCATCGGAATTTAAAAACCCTGAACGCGATTTCCCGCGCGCACTGATGATCGGTCTGCTGCTGGCCGGCTCCGTTTATTGGGCGTGTACGGTGGCGGTTCTGCATTTTGACGCCTACGGCGCGCAAATGGCGGCGGCAGCGTCGCTCCCTGACATCGTCGTGCGATTGTTTGGCGTACAGGCGCTGTGGGTCGCCTGCATTATTGGTTATCTGGCCTGCTTCGCCAGCCTGAATATCTATATCCAGAGTTTCGCCCGCCTTGTCTGGTCACAGGCGCAGGACAGGCCAGATCATTATCTGGCACGCCTTTCTGCCCGCCGCGTTCCCCGCAATGCGCTGAACGCCGTACTGGGCTGTTGCGTACTCAGCACATTGTGCATTTACATCCTTGAGATCAATCTCGACGCGCTGATCGTCTATGCCAACGGCATTTTCATTATGATCTACTTGCTGTGCATGCTGGCCGGGTGTCGGTTGCTGGCAGGACGCTATCGCGCGCTGGCGGTGACTGGCGCTCTGCTGTGTCTGTTATTGCTGGCGATGGTGGGATGGAAGTGTCTGTACGCGCTGATTATGCTGACAGCGCTGTGGCTGTTTTTACCCCGCAGGTTGGCTAAGCGTCAGCAGTTGTAGGCCCGGTAAGCATAGCGCCACCGGGCATTTATGCCGGATGACGCCGCTGAAGCGGTTTATCCGGCCTACGATTCAACGTTTGATTTAATCCTTGCGGTCGTCTTTATGATCTAAACGGTCACGCTCGTCATCTTTACGCTGAAACTCACCGTCAAACGTCTCGCCGCCGCCCGTTCCGGCGCTAAAACCGCCGCCGGGCATACGGGAAAAACGCAAATGCGGCAGCAGCTTCATGGTCAGGTGTTTCTGCACGGGCGGCAATAAAAGAAGCAGCCCCAGGAAGTCGGTGAAGAAGCCGGGCAGCACCAGCAGCAGGCCCGCGATGATCAGCGACACGCTCTTGATCATCTCCGCCGCCGGACTTTCGCCAGCCGCCATTTTCTGCTGCATCAACAAAAAGTTCTTGAAACCCTGGTTTCGCACCAGCGACATACCAATGACCGAGGTGAAAATCACCAGGATCAGCGTCATCAGGACGCCCAGCACATGGGCGACCTGGATAAAAATAGAAATCTCAATGTAAACATAGAGAAAGATGGCAATAAACGGTATCCAGCGCAAAGGACTCTCCTGTAAATGACAGCCGTTTTCATCACGTCTGTCTGATATGGGTGCGCGATTCGCATGCGTCAGATGTTGAGACGGTTAGCAAAATTTCAAGCTGTTTGTACACTTATTTTTAGTGGTAATCCCAAAGCGGTGACCTATTTCACAAAATAATAAATAAGGGGTAACTTCCCACACTTTAAGTGATCCAGGTTACGGTAGAAATCCTGAAGCAGAATATGATCTCGAGTATCAGACCGATGCAGGGGATAATCGTCGGTCAGGAAACATTCGAAACCACATATATCCTGTGTGTTTATGTAATTATTGGCAGCTTGAAAAAGAAGGTTCACATGTTAAACAACATTCGTATCGAAGAAGATTTGTTGGGTACCAGGGAAGTTCCAGCGGATGCCTACTATGGTGTTCACACTCTGAGAGCGATTGAAAACTTCTACATTAGCAATAACAAAATCAGCGATATCCCTGAATTTGTACGCGGTATGGTAATGGTGAAAAAGGCAGCGGCCCTGGCTAACAAAGAGCTGCAAACCATCCCTAAAAGTGTGGCCAACGCCATCATTGCCGCATGTGATGAAGTCCTGAATAACGGCAAATGCATGGACCAGTTCCCGGTAGACGTTTACCAGGGCGGTGCAGGTACTTCCGTCAACATGAACACCAACGAAGTGCTGGCCAATATCGGGCTGGAGCTGATGGGTCATCAGAAAGGTGAATATCAGTACCTGAACCCGAACGACCATGTGAATAAATGTCAGTCCACCAACGACGCCTATCCGACCGGTTTCCGTGTTGCCGTTTACGCGTCTATCGTCAAACTCATTGATGCAATCAATCAGTTGCGTGAAGGCTTCGAGCGTAAAGCCGTTGAGTTCCAGGACATCCTGAAAATGGGCCGTACCCAGTTGCAGGATGCTGTACCGATGACTCTCGGCCAGGAATTCCGCGCTTTCAGCGTACTGCTGAAAGAAGAAGTGAAAAGCATTGAACGTACTGCTGAGCTGCTGCTGGAAGTTAACCTCGGCGCGACGGCAATCGGTACTGGCCTGAACACCCCGAAAGAATACTCTCCGCTGGCGGTGCAGAAACTGGCTGAAGTCACTGGCTTTGCCTGCGTACCGGCAGAAGACCTGATTGAAGCAACGTCCGACTGCGGCGCTTATGTCATGGTACACAGCGCGCTGAAACGCCTGGCTGTGAAGATGTCTAAAATCTGTAACGACCTGCGTTTGCTCTCCTCAGGCCCACGCGCGGGTCTGAACGAGATCAACCTGCCGGAACTACAGGCGGGCTCTTCTATCATGCCAGCGAAAGTAAACCCGGTAGTACCAGAAGTTGTTAACCAGGTATGCTTCAAAGTCATCGGTAACGACACCACCGTAACGATGGCAGCCGAAGCAGGCCAGTTGCAGCTGAACGTAATGGAGCCGGTTATCGGCCAGGCGATGTTCGAATCTATCCATATTCTGAGCAATGCCTGCTACAACCTGCTGGAAAAATGCATTAACGGCATTACCGCAAACAAAGAAGTGTGCGAAGGATACGTTTATAACTCCATCGGCATCGTCACCTACCTCAACCCGTTCATCGGCCACCACAACGGCGACATCGTTGGTAAGATTTGCGCCGAGACCGGTAAGAGCGTCCGTGAAGTGGTGCTGGAGCGCGGCCTGTTGACTGAAGCAGAGCTGGACGATATTTTCTCCGCACAGAACCTGATGCACCCGGCTTACAAAGCAAAACGTTATACTGATGAAAGCGAACAGTAATCGTACAGGGTAGTAACACAGGAGGCACGTCAGATGACGTGCCTTTTTTCTTGTCATAAGTTACCAAATAACAACAATTTAATATCAACTTGTTAAACAACAAGGAAGGCTAATATGATAGTTTTAGAACTTATCATCGTTTTGCTGGCAATCTTTTTGGGTGCCAGACTTGGGGGCATCGGTATTGGATTTGCAGGTGGGCTTGGCGTTCTGGTTCTTGCAGCCATCGGCGTTAAACCAGGGAATATCCCGTTCGATGTTATTTCCATCATCATGGCGGTTATCGCTGCCATCTCCGCAATGCAGGTTGCGGGCGGTCTGGACTATCTGGTTAACCAGACGGAAAAACTGCTGCGCAAAAACCCGAAATACATCACGATCCTTGCACCGATCGTCACCTATTTCCTGACTATCTTTGCCGGTACTGGCAACATCTCTCTGGCAACCCTGCCGGTTATCGCTGAAGTGGCGAAGGAGCAAGGCATCAAACCTTGCCGCCCGCTCTCCACGGCGGTGGTTTCCGCACAGATTGCGATCACCGCATCGCCTATCTCTGCGGCGGTTGTGTACATGTCTTCCGTCATGGAAGGTCATGGCATCAGCTATATTCACCTGTTGTCCGTGGTGATTCCGTCCACTCTGCTGGCGGTACTGGTGATGTCCTTCCTGGTCACAATGCTGTTTAACTCTAAACTTTCTGACGACCCGGTTTACCGCAAACGTCTGGAAGAAGGGCTGATCGAGCTGCGCGGCGAAAAGCAAATTGAAATCAAACCGATGGCAAAAACCTCGGTCTGGCTGTTCCTGCTGGGCGTTGTCTGCGTCGTGGTTTATGCCATCGTCAACAGTCCAAGCCTCGGCCTGGTCGCAACACCGCTGATGAACACCACCAACGCGATTCTGATCATCATGCTGAGCGTCGCGACGCTGACGACCATCGTCTGCCGTGTCGAAACGGACTCCATCCTGAACTCCAGTACCTTTAAAGCGGGTATGAGCGCCTGTATCTGTATTCTGGGCGTAGCATGGTTGGGCGATACTTTCGTTTCTCACAACATCGACTGGATCAAAGACACTGCGGGTAGTGTGATTCAGGGCCATCCGTGGCTGCTGGCCGTCATCTTCTTCTTTGCTTCCGCTCTGCTGTACTCTCAGGCAGCCACAGCGAAAGCGTTGATGCCAATGGCGCTGGCGCTGAACGTCTCTCCGCTGACCGCTGTCGCGTCTTTCGCTGCGGTTTCCGGCCTGTTCATTCTGCCGACCTACCCAACGCTGGTTGCTGCGGTTCAGATGGATGACACCGGTACAACCCGTATCGGTAAATTCGTCTTTAACCACCCGTTCTTTATCCCAGGTACGCTGGGTGTTGCCCTTGCCGTTTGCTTCGGCTTCCTGCTGGGCAGCGTCATGCTGTAAGTTCTCCTCGCGGGGCGTATACGCGCCCCGCTTTCTTACCTCCGCTTTGACTAACATCCCGCCGCCTTCCGTTGTATAGTGACCACACTCTTGCTGCTCTTTCTGTTCTTTCGAGGTGTTTATGCTTGATGATAATAGTCAGGATATCTCCATCCCCGAGGCCGTCGTGGTGCTCTGTACCGCGCCGGATGAAGCAACAGCCCAGGATCTGGCCGCTAAGGTGCTGGCGGAAAAACTGGCCGCCTGCGCCACGTTACTGCCGGGCGCGACATCCTTGTATTACTGGGAGGGCAAACTGGAGCAGGAATACGAAGTACAGATGATTTTAAAAACCACCGTTTCGCACCAGCAAGCGCTTCTTGAATGCCTGAAGTCTCACCATCCGTATCAAACGCCTGAACTTCTGGTTTTACCCGTCACTCACGGAGACACTGATTACCTCTCATGGCTCAACGCATCCTTACGCTGATCCTGCTGCTGTGTAGCACATCCGCCTTCGCCGAATTATTTGACGCACCAGGCCGCTCGCAGTTTGTCCCTGCTGACCAGGCTTTTTCCTTTGATTTTCAGCAGAATCAACATGACCTGAACCTCTCCTGGCAGGTGAAAGACGGCTACTATCTTTACCGCAAGCAGATAAGCATCACCCCATCTCAGGCCGAAATTGCCGAAGTCCGGCTCCCTGCGGGCGTCTGGCATGAAGATGAGTTTTATGGCAAAAGCGAAATCTACCGCAAGCGCTTAAACATTCCGGTCATCGTTAACCAGGCCGCATCCGGCGCGACGTTAACCGTGACGTATCAGGGCTGTGCTGACGCAGGCTTCTGCTATCCGCCGGAAACCAAAACCGTGCCGTTAAGCGAAGTGAGCGCCAGCACGGTGGCTAAATCCACGCCGTCGCCGGTCGCAGCGCAAACGGAAGAGACGCCGCAACCTGCCGCCCGGCTGCCTTTCTCCGCGCTGTGGGCATTGCTGATTGGCATCGGGATCGCCTTTACGCCCTGCGTCCTGCCGATGTATCCGCTGATTTCCGGCATTGTGCTCGGCGGTAAACAACGCCTCTCAACCGGACGCGCGCTGCTGCTGACCTTTATCTACGTACAGGGTATGGCGCTTACCTACACCGCGCTGGGGCTGGTTGTGGCTGCTGCCGGGCTACAGTTCCAGGCGGCGCTCCAGCACCCTTATGTGCTAATCGGCCTTGCGCTGGTCTTCACGCTGCTGGCGCTGTCAATGTTCGGACTGTTCACGCTACAACTGCCTTCTTCACTGCAAACTCGCCTCACGTTGATGAGTAACCGTCAGCAGGGCGGCTCTCCTGGCGGCGTATTTGTCATGGGCGCGATTGCCGGGCTTATCTGCTCGCCATGCACCACCGCGCCGCTGAGCGCCATTTTGCTGTACATCGCCCAGAGCGGGAACATGTGGCTTGGCGGTGGAACGCTGTATCTCTACGCGCTGGGCATGGGGCTGCCGCTGATTCTGGTCACCGTGTTTGGCAACCGTCTGCTACCGAAAAGCGGCCCGTGGATGGAACACGTCAAAACCGCTTTTGGCTTTGTGATCCTCGCGCTGCCGGTCTTTTTGCTGGAGCGGGTAATCGGTGACGAGTGGGGACTGCGTCTGTGGTCGCTGCTGGGCGTCGCCTTCTTCGGCTGGGCGTTTATTACCAGCCTGCACGCCAGACGCGGCGGGATGCGCATTGTGCAAATCATCCTGCTGGCGGCGGCGCTGGTCAGCGTACGTCCGTTACAGGACTGGGCGTTTGGCGCAACAACCGCCCAGACGCAGGCGAACCTGAACTTCAAGCCGATTACGACAGTCGATGCGTTAAATCAGGCGCTGGCAGAGGCAAAAGGAAAGCCGGTAATGCTGGATCTCTACGCCGACTGGTGCGTCGCCTGTAAAGAGTTTGAGAAGTACACCTTCAGCGATCCGCAGGTTCAGCAGACGCTGGGCGACACCGTGCTGCTACAGGCTAATGTCACCGCCAACAATGCGCAGGATGTCGCCTTACTCAGGCACCTGAATGTGCTGGGTTTACCGACAATCCTGTTTTTTGATGCGCAAGGCCATGAGTACCCGAATGCGCGAGTGACGGGCTTTATGGATGCGACGACCTTTAGCGCACATTTGCGCGATCGCCAACCGTGAGCGACACTTTCTGTGGGAAAGACGGAGGAGAATACCGTGCAACGTGAAGATGTCCTGGGAGAAGCCCTGAAATTACTTGAGGTTCAAGGGATAGCAAACACCACGCTTGAGATGGTGGCAGAACGCATTGATTATCCACTTGATGAGTTACAGCGCTTCTGGCCCGATAAAGAGGCTATTCTGTACGACGCCCTGCGTTATCTGAGTCAACAGGTAGACATCTGGCGTCGCCAGCTTTTGCTTGATGAAACCCTTACCGCAGAACAAAAACTGTTGGCGCGCTACAACGCGCTTTCGGAGTGCGTGAGCAACAACCGCTACCCCGGTTGTCTGTTTATTGCTGCCTGTACGTTTTATCCCGATCCTGCCCACCCTATTCACCAACTGGCCGATCAGCAAAAACGGGCGGCACATGACTTCACCCACGAATTGCTGACAACGCTCGAAATTGACGACCCGGCGATGGTGGCGAAACAGATGGAACTGGTGCTGGAAGGTTGCCTCAGCCGAATGCTGGTCAATCGCAGCCAGGCTGATGTGGATACCGCTCACCGTCTGGCGGAGGATATACTGCGCTTTGCCCGCTGCCGTCAGGGTGGCGCGTTGACGTAATTAGAGCCAATTTTGCGCTTTTTGCGTGAAAAGCAGGCAGTCAGCTGTCTTTTGTCATTTTTTTCATGGAAAGCCGTTGACGCCTGCGCCCCTTTACGGTTTAATGCGCCCCGTTGCCCGGATAGCTCAGTCGGTAGAGCAGGGGATTGAAAATCCCCGTGTCCTTGGTTCGATTCCGAGTCCGGGCACCACTATTTAAAGAAACCAGCCTACGGGCTGGTTTTTTGCTTTCTGGCGTTCCGGTAGATTTCTGGTCATTGCAGGACGTTATTTGCTTGCTGGATTTCTCGCCATTTTCTTAGATGTTCGTTGCATTTAAAGACATATATACCCTCTGACAAGCCTATCTCTTACTTCCAGCTACGGTCAGCTACGGTTCTTTTCATTTCTAACTGTTCATAATGATGCAAAAGCACGAGGAAAACGGGGGAATCTGACAACATGCGCCCTCCACTAGTCATATGGGGGTCTTCACAAGTCCGTCCACCTGCAACATACACTTCTTTCCCTTTCACTTCTTACCATTACCAGAATCCCCCGCCCTCCACGCCATCATAAAATGATTTATCAGTAGTAATACTACTTGAGCTGAACGTATTGCATTATTAAACCTGAGTATCCGCTCTGAGCGATAAGCGGACCACATTATCTGAAGAAAGGCATCACTGATAATGTCGGGACAGCTCATACTAAAAAATGTATAACTTTTCTTTTCATCGACGATTCAGAAGGGATTTTAATGGTTTCGGTTGAGGAAATAAAAATGAAGTATCCAGGCGCAGATGCCTGGCAAATGGGTGACAGCCCGGAACTGGCTAGCGAGCTTGCGGACTTGATCAAAAAAGGGATCAAAACGGCCTCTTGCGGATCTTTTGCCTCTTACCAGCAGGAGGAATCTGCCCCGAGGATTGGGAGTTATAACATTATCCTTGATGGCCAGAATGTTCCGGTCTGCGTGATCAGACTGGTTTCAATGCGACTGGTGCGTTTTTGTGATGTGACTGAGGCGTTCGCCCGCAAAGAAGGTGAAGGCGATTTAAGCCTTGAATACTGGCAGAAAGAGCATCAGCGATTTTTCACCCGCGAAGGTCATTTTTCTGAAGATATGGAGTTGATCGCAGAAGAGTTTGAAGTGGTTGAGATGCTGTAAAACGAGATAAACGGCTGATGTTTTATCAATTGCCATTTATAACAATGTCCGCTTCTGGCACAGAGCTGCCTGTCAGATTAGATAAAATCTCTGTATTGTGACAAAGCCAGATCAAGTCTGAGCTAATACCTATGAAGAGTGTATACAGGCTTCGCACCGCAGCAAACCGTTCTGACTTAATGGTAGATATCAAAGCGAGAAAGATTGAAAGACATATACAAACTGAAGAAAACCTGCAACCCCGGTAAAATGAACTGTGTGAAAGAGTGAAATAGCCTATTGAAATAACAATACACCGCACACGCCGAAAAAAATCAGTCCATTGAGAATAATATATTTATGTAGAATCTTATGTGGTTCATTCACCTTATCTTTTCGCCATTCAATTACCCTTAAGTTAAATTAATCATATTACCATATGATAACTACAGCGATAGCCCCGCCATTACAGATATGTAATTCATCTACGATATCAAAAAACAAATTAGTTCTGCATATGACTAATTATTCATTTGTGACTCTACATAAATTTAAGAACATATCATTATTTTTAACTACACCTGGTTATTTCCTGAAGAAAAAGCTATTATTCGGCAGATTTTAATCCATTAGAAGAGAGTCAGGTATAAGCGGAATGTCGGCAAAATAAAGGATAACAGGTGATATGAAAAATAATAATGGACTAGAGAAACGCAGGTTTATGACACAAAATGAAATCAATTTAATTCTTAATGCTGTTAGTACAGGAACCTATGCAGTGCGTAATCGCTGTCTGGTTTTGCTGTGTTTTATTCATGGGTTAAGGGCAAGCGAAATATGTCGTCTGCGTATCTCAGATATTGACCTTAAGGATAAATGTATACATATTTACCGATTAAAAAAAGGATTCTCAACTACCCATCCCTTACTTGAAGAGGAAATTCGTTCGATAAAGTCCTGGCTGAAAATTCGCCTTACAAGCCAACATTCAGAAACTGAATGGTTATTTTTATCACGTAAAGGCAATCCCCTTTCAAGACAGCAATTTTATCAGATAATCGCCAGAGCCGGGAAGAAAGCAAAACTTGCAATTTGTGCCCACCCGCATATGCTTCGCCATTCCTGTGGGTTTGCTCTGGCAAATATGGGGATAGATACCCGCCTGATTCAGGATTACCTTGGCCATCGCAATATTCGTCATACTGTCTGGTATACTGCCAGTAACGCTGGTCGTTTTTATGGCATCTGGAATAAAACAAAAAACAGAGATGTCTGTAGCAGACTGTAAGGAAAGAAAAATATAGACAGTAAATAAGTCTGAATAAAGCTATGTGCCATGGATGGCACTGTAATAGTCGCATTGGCAGTATGGTTATCTATTTTATGTTTCTGCACTATATCCTGTGTTATTTTTTCTGACCAGTATAATTGACACCTCTGACATGGTCTGAATAGTTATTCCCCCGCTGAATACGTTTTTCCCCTCTGAGAATATACGGAATAGTCTTCTTGTGATGTCTGATGAAATCTTTAGAATGAAGTCGCCCACTGACATGGGGCTTTGTGAGCTTCATAGAATAAAATGGGATAGTGGTCAATATGTGCAATTAATAATACATCCCTAGCTTTAGCTATCAGTTATTCGTATCACTGGAGCTGACTCTTTATCATTCTGATACCAGGAGAAATATTATGAACCGACGCCGTTTTCTTACTGCCAGAGAAGTTCAGGCCATGATGAAAGCCGTACGTCATGGTCAGACAGGAGAGCGAGATTATTGCCTTATCCTGCTGGCCTTTCGTCATGGAATGCGTATAAGTGAACTACTGAACCTGCATTACCGGGATTTTGATCTTTATGAAGGTCGGATCAATATCCGCCGACTGAAAAATGGTTTTTCTACTATTCATCCCCTCATGCCGGATGAGTGTGAAGCCATTGAATGCTGGAGCCGGGTTCGTGCGAGCTGGAAAGGAGCGCAGAAAATAAACGCGGTGTTTATTTCCCGCAAAGGCTCACAACTTTCCCGCCAGCAGGCATACCGTATAATACGTTCTGCTGGTCAAAAGGCCGGAACCAGCACCACCACACATCCGCATATGCTGCGACATGCATGTGGTTATGAACTTGCTGAAAGAGGTACAGATACACGTCTAATCCAGGATTACCTTGGTCACCGAAATATTCGCCACACCGTACGTTATACAGCCAGTAATGCCGCCCGGTTTGCAGGATTATGGGAAAGGGTAAATCCGCTAGAGGAAAAGCTACTAAAACAGAAGATCAAAAATGATGAACTATATAGTTCATTGATAACTAAGGAAAAATAAGACGCTGAACAAGTCAATTGGGACCAAACTGTCTATATCGTAGAGGAATTTTGTAATTTTCTGCAACCTGTAAGTCCATTTTTTTTGCGAAAAAAAAATATCCAACTGATTTAAAATTGTTTTTTTACTCACATTTTTTTACGTTTCATACATCCTCACCTTTTTTCCGCACCTTTTCTCCGCACGTCGAGTTCTGCTTTCCACTTGTCTTGTTGATATGACTCACGATCACCTCAGATATATTCATCTATAGAAAACCAAAAAATAAGAATTAAATTCCAGAACAACGCATAAAAAAACGAAATTAAGAAATTTATTGCGACGAGTCAAAATGGTCCCAATTGACTCATCAGTTGGGTAAAAACTGCGCAAGATCGGCAGTCGAACTATTCGGCTTAAACCTGAAATGCCAGGAAGGTACCACGACTGCCAGTTTCGGTTCGTAATATCGACATTGTTTAAAGGAAAACCGCATGAAAATCAAAACACTGGCAATCGTTGTTCTGTCAGCACTGTCCCTGAGCTCCACAGCAGCCCTGGCCGACACCACCACGGTAAACGGCGGCACCGTGCATTTTAAAGGGGAAATCGTTAACGCCGCTTGTGCAGTTGATGCCGGTTCTATCGATCAGACAGTTCAGTTAGGCCAGGTTCGTTCCGCCAAACTCGCTGCTGAAGGCAACACCAGCTCCGCTGTGGGTTTCAACATTCAACTGGATGATTGCGACACGACCGTTGCGACCCAGGCTTCCGTTGCGTTCACAGGTACTGCTGTTAATGGCGCCAACCCTACCGTTCTGGCGCTACAGAGTTCCGCATCAGGCGGCGCGACTAACGTCGGCGTACAGATCCTCGACAAAACTGGCACCGCTCTGGGGCTGGATGGCGCGACCTTCAGCAGCGCTACCACGCTGAATGACGGTACTAACATCATTCCTTTCCAGGCTCGTTACTACGCAACTGGCGCAGCAACTGCCGGTACTGCGAACGCAGACGCAACCTTCAAAGTGCAATACCAGTAATTCAAACGTCTGACAGGGAAGCATTCCGGGCCAGGATGGCCCGTTATCCATAACAGGACAGGGGTGATAACGATGCAAGGAGTGAAATCAGGTCTGCTGATATTTCTGTTTCCGTCGCTGGCACTGGCTGGCAATCACTGGAACGTGACGTTGCCCGGGGGAAACATGCGTTTCCAGGGGGTCATTATTGCCGAATCCTGCCGCGTTGAAGCAGGAGATCAACAGATGACGGTCAATATGGGGCAGATCAGCAGTAATCGGTTTCATTCGTCAGGGGAAGATGCCAACCCCGTGCCATTCGATATTCATCTACAGGATTGCAGCACTGCCGTGAGTCAGCACGTAGGCGTGTCATTTCGCGGAGTTGCCGACGGCAAAAACCCGGAGGTGCTTTCAGTTGGCGAAGGGCCGGGGATAGCAACCGGCGTAGGCATCGCTTTATTTGATAAAGACAATCAATTGATTCCACTCAACAGCCCGCCGGGCGCCTGGACGCGGCTGTATAGCGGCCCCACCACGCTTCATTTCGTGGCGAAGTATCGGGCGACCGGGAAGCAGGTCACCGGGGGAGCCGCCAATGCTCAAATCTGGTTCTCTCTGACCTATCAGTAATTAGCCAGCAGGTATGCCGGAAACAGGAAACAACGGTGAGTACGAAAGGGGAAAATGTGAAAAAAACACTGGAGATGACACGCGGCTTACTGGCGGGCTTTTTGATGCTCGCCGCAAGCGGTTTTTCCACCAGCGCTGAAGCAGGCGTGGCGCTGGGCGCCACCCGGGTTATCTATCCGGCTGGACAAAAACAGGTTCAGCTGGCGGTGACCAATAACGACAATAACAGTACCTATCTGATTCAGTCATGGGTTGAAAACGCCGATGGCGGCAAAGATGGTCGTTTTGTCATCACCCCTCCGCTGTTTGCGATGCAAGGTAAGAAAGAGAATACCTTGCGCATTATTGATGCCACTAACAACCAGTTACCGCAGGACCGGGAAAGCCTGTTCTGGGTAAACGTAAAAGCCATTCCTTCGATGGATAAATCAAAGCTCAGCGATAACACCTTACAACTGGCGATTATCAGCCGCATCAAACTCTACTACCGCCCAACGAAACTGGCTCTGCCACCGGATCAGGCGGCGGAAAAACTGACCTTTAACCGTGACGGTTCATCGCTGACGCTCAACAACCCGACGCCGTATTACCTGACGGTGACCGAACTCAATGCCGGCACGCGCGTGCTGGAAAATGCGCTGGTGCCGCCAATGGGTAAAACCTCGGTCAAGTTGCCACCTGATGCCGGTAGCAACATTACCTACCGGACGATTAATGACTATGGCGCACTGACCCCGCAAATGAAGGGCGTTCTGCGTTAACACAGGGGCCGTCCACCAACAGGACTCCCCCGCACATTACAATTAAGAACTGACAGCCGGGCGACTTCGGACCGGAGGGACTATGTCACATCTCAAATACGGACTGGACCGTTTGGGTTCCCAACGCGCCCGGCGCAAAGCATTCTCTATTTTTGTCCTTGCGCAGATACCATTGGCGCTTTGCCTCGCGGGTTTCGCGCGGGCAGATCTCTATTTTAACCCCCGTTTCCTGGCCGACGATCCCTCGGCCGTTGCGGATCTCTCTGGATTTGAAAACGGGCAAGAGGTGCCGCCTGGCGCCTATCGCGTGGATATCTATCTGAACGATGGCTTTATAACTACCCGCGACGTCACGTTTAACGCTGGCGCAAACGGTCATCGACTGGAACCGTGCCTGACCCGCAGCCAGCTCGCTGGCATGGGGGTCAGCACGTCGGCCATCACCGGTATGGATACGCTGGCGTCCGACGCCTGCGTACCGTTGACGGAAATGGTCAAAGATGCCACCACCCGCTTCGATGTCAGCCAACAGCGCCTGTACCTGAGTGTCCCGCAGGCTTTCATGGGCAATCGCGCGCGCGGTTATATTCCACCGGAACTCTGGGATGACGGGATTAACGCCGGTTTGCTGAACTATAACTTTACCGGCAACAACGTACATAACGATGCCAGCGACAGCAGCAATTACGCGTATTTAAACCTGCAAAGCGGCCTCAACCTTGGCGCCTGGCGTCTGCGTGATAACACCATCTGGAGCTACAGCAGTGGCGGTAGCGCGTCCAGTAATGAGAATAAATGGCAGCATGTGAACAGCTGGCTGGAGCGCGATATTACCCCCCTGCGCGCCCGCCTGACGCTTGGCGACAGCTACACCAACGGCGATATCTTCGACGGGATTAACTTCCGTGGCGCCCAGTTAGCCTCTGACGACAATATGCTGCCGGATAGCCAGAAAGGCTTTGCGCCGGTCATCCACGGCATTGCGCGCGGCACGGCGCAGGTCTCTATCAAACAAAACGGCTATGAAATCTACCAGAGCACGGTGCCGCCGGGCCCCTTCACAATTAACGATCTCTACGCCGCAGGCAACGGCGGCGATCTCCAGGTCACCATCAAAGAGGCCGATGGCACCAGCCAGGTCTTCAGCGTGCCGTGGTCTACGGTGCCAATGTTACAGCGTGAAGGGCACACCCGTTATGCAGTGACCGCTGGTGAATACCGCAGCGGCAACGACCAGCAGGAAAAACCAAAGTTCTTCCAGAGCACCCTCCTGCACGGGCTCCCGGCAGGCTGGACGCTGTATGGCGGCACCCAACTGGCCGACAACTATCGCGCCTTCAATTTAGGGGTCGGTAAGAACATGGGCGAGTTCGGCGCGGTTTCGCTGGATGCAACTCAGGCCAACGCCACCCTGCCTGACGACAGCTCTCACCAGGGGCAATCGATACGCTTCCTTTATAACAAGTCGCTCTATGAGACCGGCACCAACGTCCAACTGGTGGGATACCGTTATTCCACCCAGGGCTATTACAGCTTTGCCGACACCACTTACCGCAGGATGAGTGGCTATGACGTTGAAACCCAGGATGGCGTGATTCAGGTCAAACCCAAATTCACCGACTACTACAACCTTGCTTATAACAAGCGGGGCAAGGTTCAGATGAGCATAACGCAGCAGTTGGGACGCACTGCCACACTGTATGTGAATGGCAGCCGTCAAACTTACTGGTCAACCAACAAGGCCGACGAACAGCTACAGCTGGGGTTAAATGCCGCCGTTGACGATATCAACTGGACGCTGAGCTACAGCCTGACCAAAAACGCCTGGCAACAGGGCCGCGACCAGATGTTAGCGTTCAACGTCAATATTCCGTTTAGCCACTGGCTGCGTTCCGACAGCAAATCCGTCTGGCGGCACGCAAGCGCCAGCTACAGCATGTCGCACGACCTGGATGGCCGGATGACTAACCTGGCCGGTCTTTACGGCACGCTGCTGGAAGACAATAACCTGAGCTACAGCATGCAAACCGGTTATGCCAGCGGTGGCGAAGGCAACAATGGCGGAACCGGCTACGCGGCGATGAACTATCGCGGCGGCTACGGCAACGCTAACGTGGGCTACAGCCACAGCGATGGATTTAAACAGCTGTACTACGGGATGAGCGGCGGTGTACTTGCCCATGCCAACGGCATCACCTTAAGCCAGCCATTAAATGACACGGTAGTGCTGATTAAAGCGCCTGGCGCCGGAGACGTGAAAGTCGAGAACCAGACCGGCGTACGTACCGACTGGCGCGGTTATGCCGTCATGCCGTACGCCACTGAGTACAGGGAAAACCGCGTCGCGCTGGATACCAACACCCTGGCGGATAACGTCGATCTCGATGATGCGGTGGTCAGCGTCGTGCCGACCCACGGCGCCATCGTCCGCGCCGAATTTAAAGCCCACGTTGGGGTAAAAATCCTGATGACGCTGACGCACAACGGCAAACCCGTGCCATTCGGCGCTATGGTCACCTCCGGCGATAACCAGAGCGGCAGCATCGTGGCAGATAACGGCCAGGTCTACCTGAGCGGCATGCCGCTGGCGGGAAGCGTTCAGGTGAAATGGGGCGAAGGCCCGGGGGCTAACTGCATGGCCCGGTATCGCCTGCCGGAAGAGAGCCAGAAACATGTGCTGAGCCAGCTCTTTGCAGAGTGCCGTTAAGGAAGGAATGATGATGAAAAAACCACTGTATTTCCTCGGCGCTGTGCTGACGCTGGCCTGCGTCAATGTCTTCGCCGCCGACAGCACGATTACGATTAGCGGCTACGTCCGCGACAATGCCTGCGCTGTCGCGGGAGAGTCAAAAGATTTTACCGTTGACCTGATGAATAACGCTGCCAAACAGTTTAATGCGGTGGGGGCGACAACCCCGCTCGTCCCATTCCGTATTGTCCTCTCTCCCTGCGGTAACTCGGTTACGGCAGTAAAAGTCGGCTTTACCGGCACGGAGGATGGCAGCAACACCAGTCTATTGAAGATCGATAGCGGTGCCTCGGCAGCCGCAGGCATGGGCGTGCAGATCCTCAATAACCAACAGACGATGCTGCCGCTCAACGCCGCGTCATCATCCATCGCGTGGACCACGCTCACGCCTGGGCAGACCAACATCCTCAACTTTTATGCACGCCTGATGGCTACGCAGATTCCGGTCACCGCCGGGCACGTCAATGCCACAGCAACATTCACGCTTGAATTTCAGTAACCGGAGGCTGAGATGAAATGCAACTATGTAGGGTGGCTTCTGGCAAGCGTACTGACAGCGGCCTCTTCAGGGCTTCAGGCCGCTGATATCACGATTACCGTCAACGGGAAGGTGGTGGCGAAGCCGTGCACGGTGTCTACCACCAATGCCGCCGTTGACCTCGGCGACCTGTATACCTTCAGCCTGGTAACCGCAGGTTCGGCTTCCGACTGGCACAGTACCGCGCTGGAACTCACTAACTGTCCGATCGGCACCTCCCGGGTCATCGCAACCTTTAGCGGAACCGCAGACAGCACCGGTTATTACAAAAACCAGGGGACCGCCGGCAATATTCAGCTCGAATTGCAGGATGACGCAGGCACCACGTTAAACAATGGCGCCACGAAATCCGTTCAGGTGGATGACTCAACGCAGTCCACCCGCTTTCCGTTACAGGTCAGAGCATTAACGGTCAACGGCGGCGCCACCCAGGGAACTATTCAGGCGGTGATTAGCGTCACCTATACCTACGCCTGAGTCAGGAGAGTTTGTCATGAAAAAAATCATCGCGCTATTCACCACACTGCTGCTGATGGGTTGGTCGCTGGATGCTGCGGCATTCACCTGTAAAGTCAATGATACCGGGCAGACCATGACCTCAGGGTCAGCGAATGTCTATGTAAACCTGACGCCATCTGTTGGAGTGGGTCAAAACCTGGTCGTAGATTTATCCTCTTCAGTTTCCTGTAAAAACGACTCCTCCGGCGGCTCTATCATTGACTACATCAATTTAACCAGCGGCTCCGCCTTCGGTGGCGCGCTTGCGGCGTTTACGGGGAGCGTTTACTGGGCGGGGAATACGTATCCTTTGCCGATGAACGGTAATTCATCCGTCTATACCATCACTCATACGGATTATCGCGGATTGCCGCTGCGCATGTATCTGACCGCTACCGGAGCAGCGGGAGGCGTCGTCATCAACTCTGGCGAACTCATCGCGCAATTGAATATGCATAAAGTGGCCAGCGACGGAAACCCGAATAATTTCATCTGGAATATTTACGCCAACAATAATGTTGTTGTCCCTACTGGAGGATGCGACGTATCAGCGCGTGATGTCACCGTGACGCTTCCAGACTATCCCGGCTCAATGGCCGTGCCGGTCACTGTCCACTGTGCGCAAAACCAGAACCTCGGCTATTACCTTTCAGGTACGACCGTCGATGCCGCCAACTCTATCTTCAGCAACACCGCGTCCTCCTCAGCGGCGCAGGGTATCGGCGTTCAGATGACCCGATACGGTAGTGTTGTTCCCGCTAACAACACCGTAGCACTGGGCACGGTCGGCACATCGCCGGTAAATCTTGGCTTAACCGCGACCTACGCGCGCACCAGCGGCCAGGTCACGGCGGGCAACGTCCAGTCGATCATCGGGGTGACATTTGTTTACCAGTAACCCTCCCTCCCCGCTGGAGAAAACAAGGGTGGACTATATCCTGTCTCCCTGTTCAATGGCGGCGGAAGGACTCGCCAGAATGATGACCTGCGGTCAACGGCGACCGGTGCTGCTGCAACACCAGACGCAGGAGCGCCTTTCGCTACAGCTAACATCCGAGGTCGGAAGGATCGTCGTTTTTCTCCCTGACGATCCTTACTGGCTGCTGTTTATTCTTAGGGAAGCCGCTTTCCTGCTTGCTGAGGCAGAAACACCGCTGCCCATGCTGATCCTTAGCCGTAGTCCATCCGCCTGGCTATGGCAAACGCTGCTCTACCATGTTCCTGATAAACGGCAACTTACCGCCGTCCGGGCGGTCGCCTCCGACCTTCCTGGGAAACAACTGGCAGCGCTGCTACAGGGTGACTTCCTGCAATACCCGAAACTACAGCAATTGTCCTTTTTAGACGCGCAGATACAGGGCAAACCGGCAGCGGGGTTAAGTAAAACGGAATTGAGCGCCACCCTCTCTCTTCTGTACGGGTACAGCATCAACACACAGGCGAAGATCCGCGGTGTGAGCCAGAAAACACTTTATAATCAAAGAACGTCAGGACTAAAAAAGATGGTGGCGTCTCACCCGCATCTGATTACCCGCTTTCCTGGAAGCCAGAGCAAGACTCACAACAATCAGCTCATCGCCTCGCTATCTCCCTTTGAGCGCGAATTTATCCATGCCATTCATAGTCAACAGGTATTCCCGGTATTTCAACCCATAACCGACGGCCACCTGCGGTTGCAGGGGGTTGAAATCCTTTCCCGCTGGAGAAGAGGCGACAACGTATTGCTTCCCGGCGAATTTCTGCCGCAGATCCACGCCGAATACGCCTGGCTCCTGCTCACAGCCTTTGTGCTACAAATAGCAATCCAGAACATTAACCAACACCAGGGTAAGTTCTGGTTCTCAATAAATATTCCACCCTGCATCGCCAACCACGAAAACCTGCTGCGGATGATGGAAACGGCGCGCCAGCAGCTACAGCAGCCGCAATGGTCGGGTCGATTAGTGCTGGAATTTGCAGAAACGGTCGATCTGCATCAGCAAGGAAGAACAGCAGAAAATATGGACAAAATCCAACGGCAAGGCTTTCGCATCTTCCTCGATGACTGCTTTTCACACAGCAGCGTAATGTTTCCCGTCAGGACAATCCGCTTTAGCGGCTACAAGCTGGATATGAGTATCGTGAATGATTTTCAACGCGATCCACATGCACTGGCGCTGATAAAGAGTCTGCTCTATTACTGCCAGTTGACGCAGAGCCGCTGTATTGCCGAAGGCGTCGATAGTCTGGAGAAATTCAATCAGTTGAAAGCGCTGGGAGTTGACCGCTTTCAGGGCTATCTTTTCTCGCCGCCCATCACTCACGATCGTCTGCCGGAGATAATCCAGCAATTTTTACCGAAACATCCCGCACCTCGCTGAACGTACGCTGCGCCTTACTGGTTTCATAGAGCGCCGCATGACAAGGGATAACTTTTCTGAGACCAACGTGTTCCACGGTCCGGCGAAGGGCTAACCCCCATCATGCTGCGCGTTTTGTTATACCGCTTTTTAGAGTTTGAAGCTGCCGACCACTTTTTCAAGCATCTCGGTTTGCGATTCCATTGACTGGGCCGCTGCGGCAACCTCTTCTACCAGCGCCGCATTCTGCTGGGTCGCGCTATCAAGCTGAGTAATTGCGATATTAATCTGCTCAATTCCACGACTTTGCTCATCGCTTGAGGAACTGATCTCAGAGATTAAAACGCTCACGTCTTCAACCTTCTCCATTAAGCCGTCCATTGTCGTACCCGCCTGGCGAACCAGACCGCTACCTTGCTCAATACTGCTGACCGATTCTTCAATGAGCTTCTTAATTTCCTGCGCGGACTGGGCGCTTCGCTGCGCAAGAGAACGCACCTCACCGGCAACGACGGCAAAACCACGGCCATTCTCACCGGCCCGCGCCGCTTCAACCGCCGCGTTCAGCGCCAGAATATTGGTCTGGAACGCGATGCCATCAATTACGCTGATGATTTCCACCACTTTTGAGGATGAATCATTGATGTTGCTCATTGTGGCAACCACGTCATTGACCACTGAAGCCCCCGCTTTCGCCGCGTCGGAAGCCTGTGTCGCCAGCCTGTTCGCCTGCAACGCATTCTCCGCATTTTGCCGTACGGTGCTGGTGAGCTGCTCCATCGACGCCGCCGTTTCAACAATGGAAGCGGACTGTTCTTCCGTACGGGAGGAGAGATCCAGGTTGCCTCCGGCGATCTGCCGCGAAGCAGAAGAAATTGCCGAGGAGCTGTGCCCAACCTGCTGCATCAAATCCTGAAGGAACGCGATGAATTTATTAAAGTTATTGATGATGGCATTAAATTCCGGGCTTTTGCTTTCCACAAGCCGTTGCGTGAGATCGGCGCCGCCGCCGGATAGCGCCTCTATGTTCCTGTTCAGCAGCGTCACATTCCTGAAAATGTTGCGCACAATCAGCATCAGGACAAGAACAATGATAAGGCCGATCACCGTCTGCACGAGCGTGAGTGTTGTCAGTATCGCATTAGACTGGCGCACCAGGTTGCTGCTGGGCGTATCAATCACCAGATACCACGGGCTGCCTTCTATCGACAAAACAAACAGCGAATGGGCGCCGTCTTCGCCGTCATAGCCGCCCTCATATTCCGCTTTTTGCCCCTGGCTCAGCAGATTGAGCAGCGGTAAAGCTGACGGAATATTCAAATCGCGCACATTCATCAATGCGGTATTGCCTTGAGTCGGCGCGCCGTTCCCAACAATTTTGCCATCAGACTCAACAATTAATACGGTTCCCTCGACCGCCTTCCCCATCTCTTTTGCCAGTTGGTTAAAAAAGCCCAACGTCACATCGATAGTGGCGACACCCCAGGCCTTTCCCTCTTTCCAGATTGTCATCGCACAGTTGGTTCTCGGCTGCGGGCTGGCCGAATCCTGGTAGGCTTTGGCCCATGCACACTCACCTTTTGGCGCAGCCATACCGTCTTTATACCACGGCTGTTCCCAGTATTTTTCTGACTCCGGCTGGTTCCAGACCGTATTAAGCTGGAGCACGCCACCGGCATCGCGCGCATAAAAAGTGCTGAATTTATCGCGGCCCGGCTCGCGCAGCCCGGGTAATGGCCAGATGCCGCCGCCAAAAACATTCAGATCGCCATACTGGTTCACAAACAGCGGCAAGAGCGCGTCAATTTGATCGCTCTGAAGCCCGGAAACCAGTTCGGTGATCGTGCGCTGCTGCGCTTTAACGCGGTTCATTTGCTCTTTTATCGCGTCACTTTGCAGCTCGACCGTGGCTCTTATATTTCTGGTTTCCGTTGCAATAATCTGCGGAGAGACAAATTGTTTGATAACAACAAACGTAACCAACAGTAATATAACAAAAAAACTTATAAGCAGGAGTGTCACTCGGGCTTGAGTTGTTTTCCACATCATGAGGTAGGGTCTCGATCGGTTTGGATAAGTGTTATAACGACATTTATCCGCAATTCTTTACTTATTTCGATCGCTCTGAATAAGGTTTTCCCCACATAAAATAAAAACAGCATTTTAATTAACCGTCGTCCATCTGACCTTGTATAAGGCCGCGCATCCGCTTTCAAAAATAATTAAATACATATCATGAAGTTGCACAATCCGCGCAATGCATCGCAGGCTAATGAAGTTTTATTTTTCAACTTATGATGTCAGTTTTATTCCTTACCTTTATTTTTTATCGCCTTGTATTTTTTATTAATACGCCCGGCCCCGCTCCGGCGCGACTGCCGAAGCGGAGCATTCATAGCCAAAAACTAGATAGCACGGCGTTTATAAGGACGATAGTGCGGTAGCCAAAAATGCGCCGTAATGCGCTGTGTCAGCACTGCATCATCCAGCGCATCCGCTACGCCGGACAGCTGCGCCGCCTTCCCCACCGCAAAGGCAATACGGCGGGTTACATCGCATATCATGTTGATTTCCGGCAGCAGTCCTCCGCCATGATGACTCGCCAAAGGCGAGGCGTCGGCAAGCGCGCGGCTCGCCGCCATCAGCATCGTTTCCGTGATCCTCCTGGCACCGCTGGCAATTGCGCCAAGACCAATGGCAGGAAAGATATACACGTTATTACACTGCGATACCGGTATCGTACGTCCGGCAAAATCTACCGGCTCACAAGGGCTTCCCGTTGCGATAATCGCCTGTCCATCAGTCCAGCGGATAAGGTCCTGCGGCCGGGCCTCCATTCTGGAGGTCGGGTTAGACAACGGCATAATAATCGGGCGCTCGCAGTGGCGATACATCGTACGCACCACCTCTTCAGTGAACAGCCCCGCCTGCCCTGAAACGCCCAACATCACGCCAGGTTTCGCGTTATGAATGACCTCCAGCAAGGATGGCGTCGCGCCAGCGTATGCCCATCCAGATAGCATTTCAGGAGGCTGCGCCAGCGGAACCTGAAAATCAGCCAGCGACGAGGCGGTGGTCATCACCAGGCCGTCGCGATCCACCATGAAAATCGTTTTGCTGGCCTCTGCGGCGTCCATACCTTCGGCCACCCGGCAGGCGATGATATGGCGGGCAATGCCGCAACCCGCCGCCCCTGCGCCAACGATGACCATCGTCTGCTGATTAAAATCACGCTGGCTGGCGCGGCAGGCCGCTAAAATTGTCGCCAGCGCGACCGACGCCGTTCCCTGAATATCATCATTAAAACAGCACAGCTCATCACGATAACGATGCAGCAAAGGAACCGCAGTATGCTGGGCAAAGTCCTCAAATTGCAGCAATACATCCGGCCAGCGACGTTTCACCGCAGCGATGAACATACCGATAAACGCAAAGTAGTCTTCACCGGTGATGCGCGGATGCCGCCAGCCCATATAGCGGGGATCGTCTAATAATCGCGGATTGTTTGTCCCGACATCCAGCATAACGGGCAACGTATGCGCCGGATTTACCCCGCCGCAAACGGTATACAGCGACAGTTTGCCAATCGGTATCCCCATTCCCCCAACGCCCTGATCGCCCAGTCCCAGAATGCGTTCCCCGTCCGTCACCACAATCACTTTGATATCGTGTCTCGGGATATCATGCAGAATATCGTCAATACGTTCGCGATCGGGCCACGAAATAAAGACCCCTCTGGCGCGACGGTAAATCCCGGAAAACTTTTCACAGGCCGCGCCAACAGTTGGGGTATAAACAATCGGCAGCATTTCCGGGAGATGTTTTTTCAGCAGGTAATAAAATAGCGTCTCATTCGTATCCTGGATATTACGCAAATAAATATGCCGCGCGTTATCAGACTCCGCCTCCAGATATTGTTGGTAAGCGCGTTCCGCTTGCTCATCAATATTTTCGATAGCGCAGGGCAGCAATCCATTAAGATTAAAATCATTCCGCTCTTGCTGAGTAAAACTGCTCCCCTTATTCAATAACGGCGATTCCAGTAACAGTTTCCCCGTAAACGGGACGTATAAAACATCGTGTGTCACGTTGCTGTCCATGAGTTAAACCTGGTAATAAGAAAAGCGTTAAATCAGCACATAGTTGGCAATCAACATCGCGGCAATCCCCGCCAGCGCCGGGAGCAGCGTTCTTCTGACGATCATAAACGGTGAGCATTCGCCCGCTTTGCTCACGGCGATAATGATGCCCGCAACCGGAGAAATAGAGCGCCCCATTCCCGCCATCAGCTGCATAGGCAGAATCATATTGACCGCGCTTTCACCAAACTTCGCCGCGATAGAGGGCGCCAGCCCGGAAAAGGAGAAGAATGCCGCCACGCCAGAACCGGTTAATACCGCGGTAACGCCCACCAGCGCCGTCATCACCAGCGTCATACTGGTAAAGCCCAGACCGGCGCTTTGCACGGACTGAAGGAGATAGTCCACTGCGCCGATCTTCTGTAGCCCCTGGGCATAGATATCCGCGCAGACCAGTAAAGAAACGATACTGGTAAACATGCTTCCCATTCCTTTGAAAAATACCTGCAACCCTTTGCAACAGGCGCGGAAATCACGCGTGGTGAACAGCTCGAAGAAAAAAGCGACCACCGCCCCGAGGATCATCGCCGTCACAACGTCAATTTTGATGGATGCGATCGCCAGCGGGCTGAAAACCAGAACCAGAATGACGGGCAATACAGGCAGCAGCGCATAAATGGCGGGCACTTTGCGTCCTTCTTCTTCCGCTTCGGCAACCTCTTCCGTCCCCGGAACAAACCCATCTTTTTTATCGAAATATTTGGCGGTAAAGAAAATCACCACCGCGACGGCCAGCATAACCACAACCGCCACCGGCATCTGATAGTGCGCAAAGTAAATCGCGCTTTCCATTCCGGCATGTTTGGCCGCAAGATTCGCCGTTCCAACCGCCGGGCCAAGATCCATAAACGCGCACAGGCCGATCATCGCGGCAGCGGACGCTTTACTGACGCCCAGCCGCACCAGAACGGGAAAAAACGTCACCAGTAATAACATCGCCAGCCCGGCTGCGCTGGAGATCGCCACATGCAGAAGCTGCGCGCAAATGTAGCCCAGCGCAAGAATAAGATAAGGCGCTTTAATGACCTGCAAGGGACGAATACACATATTCACCATCGCATTCGAGGCTTTGATGTGATCCATATAACTGGCGAATCCCCCCGCCGCCATAATAATTAAGCCGATACCCGCGATTTGCGTGGTCAAAGACTCTTTTGCAAAACTGAAGATATCCAGCCAGGTTGACCCGGTAGATTTTGCTTTACCATAAAGAATACTATTCTCTGGGTAAAACAGAACGGTAACTGTTAATAACGCCAGCCCCGCGAATAATAACACAGTTTGCGGCTGGTAATTTTTCACAATTAACCACGCGGCAATTACTGTTATCACTATTGCTATAATAAATGCAGTCATAACAACAATCCCTATACCATACAAATCAGAGATGTCAGCCTTATGCAAGCAGCGTTTTCATCAACAGCTAAAAACCTGCTCATACATATTGCCATGAGAATATGTCCGTCAGTTCACGGTATTAAATAATTGTACTGTCGATTTAATCGTAATAAACCACCGTGCTATAAAATATGGGAAAGGGCTTTTCCCATATTTTTTTGTGAGTAAGATCGCATCTTATCTACATGGGGCGCGATCCCGCAGAAAATAAGACGTTTTACTAAATTGCCAGCCACGGAATGATTGACGGCAGAGGTATCTTTTCATATAACAATCTCAATATAAAACGTCACCGGGTACTGCACATGTACAGAAAAAACACATTAAGTCTGGATGAGTATAATTCACTCACCCAAAATATTGGTGACCTGACCGAGTCGGAATGTCGGCTTAATGACTATATTAATAAACACTTCAGCGAATTACCTTATCATGGGATTGTCGATCTTTCCCAGAATGCCGCCGTGAGCAAAGCAACCATCGGGCGCTTTCTGAATAAAGTCGGTTTTACCGGCTATGCGGCTTTCAGAAGAGCGCTGGATACCACGCTGTCAAAAAACAAAATCGCCGCGCCTTTTGAGAAAAACAGTCGCCAGCGACCTAAAAACACCACCAAAACAGAACAGATTGTTGAGACCTTTAATAATAAAGTCACTTCATTATTTAATGGTTTTAAACAGACTATCAGCATCGATAGCCTGAATAAATTCATCGAACTGGTACTCAACAGCCAGCGCCATATTTATGTGGTCGGCCCTTCCTCCTCCCATGCGATGGCGCTGCATTTTTGTACGTTGTTAAAGTACTTTCGCAGCAACATCACTCTTCTGCCTACCGACATCAGCGAGTTGCCCAAGTGCCTGATAAACATCGAACCAGATGATGTTCTGATCGTATTCTCCTACTATCGCTTTAACCGGGTCGCACTCAATATCGCGAAATGGTTCAGAAAGAAAAATGCGACCGTCGTGCTGATCACCAATTCTGATGCCAATCCTTACGGTAAATTCTGCGATCTTCAGTTTGTACTGCCAAGCGACGTGGAGTCCATTTTTCAAAGCCGAATTCTCGGTTTCTTTTTTATCGAACTGATTCTGCATCTGGCTTATGAGAAGAGTGACAATGAAGGCAACTTTGCCCAACTGGAAGAGTTGTTTCTCTTCTTTGAGACATTTTCCGCTTCTTCACATAATACCTGACCAGCAGAGTCGGGAGGGACGCTCCCGACATAAAGCGCTACGCGATATCGATGACTTTCATTTCATCAAACCGCGCGAGGGTCTCGGCAATCAGCGCATCGTTGCAACCAATATAAGACAACGGCTCGCAGGCATCGGCAATTTCTTCTGCGGATAACGACGCCCGAATTTCCGGGCTGGCGTGGACAATGTCGATAAGACTTTGCTCACCATTCGCCTGACTGAGCAGCGCTTTAACTAAATTATAAGCGGGTTCTCGCCCTATTTTGTTCGCCAGATTCATCGTAATCGATTCCGACATAATGAAAGATTTCGAGCAGTCAAAATTAGCGCGCATTCTGTCTTCATTCACAATAAGGTGGGAAAGCAGCTTTTTGGCCCGGCTAAGGCTGACCGATAAGGCGTTCGACGCCTCGGGTAGAATCGTCCAGTTCAATACTCTCATCGACGCCGCGCGCACATCCTGCTGATCCAGCATCGCAGGCGCGCCGGAGGCGTACATCCAGCCCATCCTCGCCAGCGTCTGAATCATATTGCTGGCGCGCGGATTAGCCTTGTGCGGCATGGTGCTGGAGCCTCCGCCGCCCTCGCCTTCAAGCACTTCCGCGATGGGGGTGCGTCCCAGGGTTTCCACGTCATTCGCCAGGCGGCAGAGCGTACCGTGAATCAGCGCAAAGCATTGAACCACTTCAACAATTGCATCCTGGCTGGCATTGTTTATACCACAGGGAACGTTTAGCCCCAGCGCCCGCATCAACCGCTCACGCGTCGCCATTCCCTGAGAGCCGACGGAGGCAAGATTCCCCACCGCGCCGCCAAACAGACCCGTAATCGCCCGGGGATAGAGCTGTTGCAGCCGGTTCAGATGCCGATTCACCTCCGCCAGATAGCCGGAGACATGCAGCCCCCAGGTCGTGGCGGAGGCATCAACCGAATTGGTGCGCGCAACCATAACGGTGCGGGCATGCTTTAAGGCCATGCCCTTCATCTCTTCCCCTACCTCAATCAGTTGCTGATATACCCGTTGCAGCGTCTGCTGTAATCGCATCGCCACGCCGGAGTCCAGCAGATCCTGGGTGGTGCATCCCCAGTGGAGATAGCGGCTAACCAACGGAGAGCCAGCAGCCGAAATCTGGTCGATCAAGGGTTTAATCGCCATGCCCACCGTTTGCGTTCCCTGGGCTAAGGCAGGCCAGTTTATCTCGATGTTCTGACATGCCTGCTCGATTTCAATCGCCGCCTGTTCAGGAATAATGCCCAGCTCGCTTTGCACGCGCGCTACCGTTGCTTCAAACGTCAACCAGCAGCGAAGCAGATTGTCGTCAGACCAGATTTCCCGCATCCGACTCTCGGTAAAGAGCGATGAATAGAGGTCAGAATCAAATACTGTTGTTTGCTTACCGTACATACTGCGACTCTCCGGCAATATAAAGCATCTTAATATAAAAGGTCGTGAATGAATCTTGCGGGATCGGCCAACTGATTAACAGGGGAAAATAAAATTCCCATTCATAAAATACGTCATGAGAATTTTGCTTTCCCTTTTTAACGCCCGAAAAACACAAAAATGAGATAGCTATCACAATGAGTTGCTTTGTTAGTGCAACGCGTATTTCGCTTTGCTTTAACTTTTCGCAAATAATCATCATTAAATTTAGCAACACGATAAAACAGGACATCGTTATGCGCTAAAAATCACATTTTGTAATGAGAAAAAATAATTCCCATATCATGAATTTCCTTTTTTCCAGAACAATCCCTCCTGCGATAAACCGCTCACTCGAACAGACAAATAAGCTAACTATTGTTTTCTGGGGATGCTATGAAAATAAAAATGATTTCACTCATTCTACTGACGGGGATGACAACCTCCTCATATGCGATGAGTATCTATAATAAAGATGGAAATACGCTGGATATTTATGGCCGTGTAGAAGGTAAAATTGCCAGCGGAGAAAACTCTTATGCCGGAAGCGAAACACGAACGAATCTGGGTGGCCGTCTGGGGATTTACCTCACCCGGGATTTAGATTTTATCCCCGAGACAAAGATCGTGGGCCGTCTGGAATGGCAGGTGCGAACCGAAAAAAACGACAGCAATACCGGGGATAGCGATTTAAAAGCGCGCTACTCCTATATTGGTTTGTCCAATAAAACCTGGGGCGAACTGATTGTCGGCAGGACTAAAAACCCGTTGTATCAGGTCATGAAAATGACTGATAAATATAAAAACTTTACGCCGAATATTTACAGCTACGGCATCACCACCATTGATGACTCCTACCAGTTCAACCGCCAGGACGGCACCGTACAATGGAATGCTAAATTTGCAGGCAATGAGATACAGCTGGCGTGGGTCGCGGGCAATGGCAGCAGTAATGAAGCTCTGGATTATGGCGCAATGGCCAGTTACAGAAACACGCTCAGACTGGGGGATTTCAGACTCACACCGGCGATTGCCGCCAGCCGTTATAAACGCCAGGATGGTGTAAAAACCACCGATGGCCGGAATCAAAACGACCAGATCATGGCAGGCTTGCAGCTCAGCTATAAGAACGTTGAAGCCGCCGTCACCGCATTACGCACATCCATTGCGCGCGATAATAAAAGCGACAATGACTTTAAAGGCATGGATTCATTACTGTCCTGGAAATACGGTAAATTTAAATTCCTTACCGGTTACAGTTTCCTGGATGAGAAAGATAAATCCGTCTATGAAAAAGAGGACTGGCGTGTCGAAACACAAATAACATTAGCCGATGATACCTGGTTATCATTTACTTACGATAAAGCCTTCGCCAATAAAAACCAAAAAGTCAATGATGACGCGCTCATCGTTGGACTCCGCTATGACTTTTGACAGGTGATTTATGAAAAGAATAATGCAGTTATCCCTTGCATCAACTTTTTTATTTGGCAGTTTATGTGTGCATGCTGATGCGCTATTAGCGCCCTCACCCTATGCAAAAATAGAGGGGGATAATAAAATTGTCGCGCTGTATGGCAACTCTTTTACGTTCTATAACAACAATATTAATACCCGGTTGCGGGATCTGACGCGTTCTTTACTACCGAACCACGCGAAAGGGTATAAGTATCGAGGGATCACCATCTCAAGCGGTCATTTAGGCTGGCAAATTCATAATCTCGCCTATCAGAATACATTGCAAAAATGGGACGTTGTCATCTTGCAAGGCAACTCCACGGAGACGATTTCGCAGAAAGAGAGCACCCGGCAGAATTTCATCGAATCCGCGACAAAAATGGCGGATATGGCGCATCAGGCAGGTTCAAAAGTCGTGTACTTCATGACCTGGGCAAAGCGGGATCAACCAGAGGATATACAGAAACTTGCTGACGCCTATGTTTCCATTGCTCAGAAAACTGGCGGCTATGTCGCGCCGGTCGGCCTGGCTTTTGAAAAAGCGCGTAAAGCACACCCGGAAATTAATCTTTATTACCACGATGGCGTACACCCTTCCATCGCAGGAACCTATTTAGCCGCCTGTGTGTTCTTTGCCACGCTGTATAACCAGTCGCCAGTGGGCGGAGCGTTGCCCGTAGACACGGATATGACCCCAGCCACCGCAAAAGCATTGCAGCAGATTGCGTGGGAAACCGTCAGCGAGTTTCAGAAATCATCATAGCCGGTTCGGTTGCCCGATGGCGCAAGCTTATCGGGCCTACAATCTCACCACACCGTAGTACCGTAGGCCGGATAAGGCAAAGCCGCCATCCGGCATTACCCGCACCACACCGTAGTACCGTAGGC
>NZ_JAOWFR010000003.1:0-239 GCF_030333565.1 Citrobacter sp. CK185
CCACCCCGCGTCCGTCTTTCTGCTTCGTATTTCAAACCACATCTGCGTTGGCTTTCCTCGTTCACCTCAGTCACTTACTGGAGTAAGCTCCTAAGGATTCACTGCGTCGCCGCCTTGTTGTGATTCGAACTACTTTGCAAAATATTACATCAGATTTCAATTGGTTGCGGGGGCCGGATTTGAACCGACGACCTTCGGGTTATGAGCCCGACGAGCTACCAGGCTGCTCCACCCCGCGT
>NZ_JAOWFR010000004.1:0-661 GCF_030333565.1 Citrobacter sp. CK185
AAAGAGGCTCCCACTGCTTGTACGTACACGGTTTCAGGTTCTTTTTCACTCCCCTCGCCGGGGTTCTTTTCGCCTTTCCCTCACGGTACTGGTTCACTATCGGTCAGTCAGGAGTATTTAGCCTTGGAGGATGGTCCCCCCATATTCAGACAGGATACCACGTGTCCCGCCCTACTCATCGAGCTCACAGCCTGTGCATTTTCGTGTACGGGACTTTCACCCTGTACCGTGCGACTTTCCAGACGCTTCCACTAACACACAAGCTGATTCAGGCTCTGGGCTCCTCCCCGTTCGCTCGCCGCTACTGGGGGAATCTCGGTTGATTTCTTTTCCTCGGGGTACTTAGATGTTTCAGTTCCCCCGGTTCGCCTCGTTAGCCTATGTATTCAGCTAACGATAGTGTGACGAATCACACTGGGTTTCCCCATTCGGACATCGCCGGGTCAAGGGTTCATATCACCTCGCCGGCGCTTTTCGCAGATTAGCACGTCCTTCATCGCCTCTGACTGCCAGGGCATCCACCGTGTACGCTTGGTCGCTTAACCTCACAACCCGAAGATGTTTCGTGAAACACTTCGCGTTGCGAAAATTTGAGAGACTCATACACACTTTACGTGTGTCGTTTCAATTTTCAGCTTGATCCAGATTTTTAAAGAGCAAA
>NZ_JAOWFR010000005.1:0-3995 GCF_030333565.1 Citrobacter sp. CK185
GTGGTGCTGATACCCAGAGTCGAACTGGGGACCTCACCCTTACCAAGGGTGCGCTCTACCAACTGAGCCATATCAGCACGTCTGGAGCGGGCAGCGGGAATCGAACCCGCATCATCAGCTTGGAAGGCTGAGGTAATAGCCATTATACGATGCCCGCATCCTGGAACTCGGCTACCCAGTTCTTTCTGTAACAAAAAAAGAGACATGTCTCTTTTCTTATTCGAACCGGTTAATTTTTTCAACCAGTTCAGACAGCAAACACGCTGCCAGAAAGTGGTGGTGGGGGAAGGATTCGAACCTTCGAAGTCTGTGACGGCAGATTTACAGTCTGCTCCCTTTGGCCGCTCGGGAACCCCACCGGACTTGATGGTGCCGACTACCGGAATCGAACTGGTGACCTACTGATTACAAGTCAGTTGCTCTACCTACTGAGCTAAGTCGGCATCAAGTAGCGCGCATTCTATGGAGACCTGCGACCTCATGCAACTAAAAAATTGCATAAAATGTTCTATCGCTCACATTTTGCACGACAAGACTGCTAAATGGCCTATTTTTAGTCAGGTCAGTGCGATTTTTCGACACCAGGATGCTAACAGCTTAACGGAGAGCATCATCATATCTGCGTTTGAAAGAGAAAAATTCTTCTTTTACATATGGTATATCCGTCACATTGCGTTTCAGGGATAACTTATCAGGAGAGATTTTTTCTTATTATTCCCTCCCATCTGGTGTTACCCTCCTGCCCATTGTCCAAATTAACTGAAATGTGTCGTGCCATTGCATGCCGGGGATGATTCGCTTTTTTATCGCTGACCTGATGTAGCAATGACAGCCAGAAACATGCTTATGAGTAAAGAGCAAACGTTAATGACGCCTTACCTACAATTTGATCGCAACCAGTGGGCTGCGCTTCGTGATTCCGTGCCGATGACCCTGACCGAGGGCGAAATCGCACGACTCAAAGGTATTAATGAAGATTTATCACTGGAAGAAGTTGCCGAGATTTATTTGCCCCTGTCGCGTTTGCTAAATTTCTATATCAGTTCAAACCTGCGCCGTCAGGCTGTTCTGGAGCAATTTTTAGGCACTAACGGCCAGCGTATTCCTTATATCATCAGCATTGCCGGTAGCGTCGCCGTGGGCAAAAGCACCACCGCGCGCGTACTGCAAGCACTGCTGAGCCGCTGGCCGGAACATCGTCGCGTCGAATTGATCACCACTGACGGTTTTCTACATCCTAACCAGGTGCTGAAAGATCGCGGGCTGATGAAGAAGAAAGGCTTTCCTGAGTCTTACGATATGCACCGTCTGGTGAAGTTCGTTTCCGATCTCAAATCAGGGGTGCCAAATGTCACCGCACCAGTCTATTCACACCTGATTTATGATGTGATTCCAGACGGAGATAAAACCGTCGCGCAGCCCGATATATTAATTCTTGAAGGCTTAAATGTACTACAGAGTGGAATGGATTATCCTCACGATCCACATCATGTATTTGTTTCTGACTTCGTTGATTTTTCTATTTATGTTGATGCGCCTGAAGATTTACTCCAGACGTGGTACATCAACCGCTTCCTGAAATTCCGTGAGGGGGCGTTCACCGACCCAGATTCTTATTTCCATAATTACGCAAAATTATCGAAAGATGAAGCGATCAATACCGCCGCATCATTATGGAAAGAAATCAACTGGTTGAACTTAAAGCAAAATATTTTACCCACTCGTGAACGGGCCAGTCTGATTATGACCAAAAGCGCCAATCATGCGGTCGAACAAGTCAGGTTGAGAAAATAATGTAAAAAGGGAGCGTTAGCTCCCTTTTTATTATTCTGCGCTGCGTAAAGATATTTCTCCGCCCATCCACGGCTTAATTACGCCATCCTGTTCAAGCAACAACGCGCCTTGCGCATCTATCCCACGGGAAATACCAAATATTTCTTTATCACCAATAATCAGTTTAACCGGTCGGTTAATAAAATTATCCAGCTTTTCCCAGCGAGACAGGTAAGGTGCCAGACCTTCCTGCTCAAAGAGTTCCAGCGCCGCACGCAACTCTTTGATTAACGTCGCCGCCAGCATGTTGCGATCAAGCGTAATGCCCGCTTCCTGGAGATTGATCCATCCCTGATTAACAACACCTTCTTCCACACGGCGCATGGCCATGTTGATACCTGCGCCGATAACGATTTGTGCAGCGTCGCCCGTTTTACCCGTAAGCTCAACCAGAATGCCTGCCAGCTTGCGATCGAGTAAATAGAGGTCATTAGGCCACTTAACCCGAACCTTCTCTGCCCCCAGATCGCGCAGAACCTCAGCCATCACAATGCCGATCACCAGACTCAGCCCGATCGCGGCTGCCGGCCCCTGCTCCAGACGCCAGTACATAGAAAGATACAGGTTCGCACCAAATGGAGAGAACCATTTCCGCCCACGACGACCACGCCCAGCCTGCTGGTATTCCGCTACACAGGCATCACCCGACGTCAACTGGCCGATACGATCCAGCAGATACTGGTTCGTCGAATCGATAACCGGAAGTACCGTGACATTCCCGCTGTCCAGTTGTGCATGGATGACAGAAGCATCTAATAATTGGATAGGTTCTGGCAGGCTATATCCTTTGCCAGGTATGGTAAACACATCAACTCCCCAGTCACGCAGCGTCTGGACATGCTTGTTGATGGCTGCGCGGCTCATTCCCAGTGTTTCACCCAGATGTTCACCCGAATGAAACTCACCATCGGCCAGCAAAGAGATCAGCGTCAGGGGAACGGTATTATCCTTCATGCAATGATCTCCACAGCATTCACTTCACCAGTCTGCCCGATAAACCGAACCTCCGGTTCCAGCCAGACATTAAATTTCTCACCCACGTTCTGACGCACATGATGCGCGAGTTTCACCACATCCTCGCTTGTCGCATTATGTGCGTTAATCAGCACCAGGGCCTGCTGACGATGTACCGCAGCGCCCCCGATACTGACGCCTTTTAGCTGGCACTGATCGATCAACCAGCCGGCAGCCAGCTTCACTGAACCATCGGCCTGCGGGTAATGTGGCGCACCGGGAAATTGCGCCAGTAATGTGTGCGCAATCTCTGCTGCAACAACAGGATTTTTAAAGAAGCTACCTGCATTACCATTTACTTTTGGATCGGGCAGTTTCGTGGTGCGCATATGGCATACGGCATCAAACACCTGCTGCGGCGTGACCGTTTCAGGTTCAAAGCGAACCAGGTCGCCATAAGTCAGTACGGGCTGCCACTGTTTTGGTAAACGCAGGCCGACAGCCACAATGGCGTAACGATCCTGATATTCATGCTTGAAGATACTATCACGATAACCAAAGCGGCACTCTGTGGCGCTCACCCGTAGAGACTTTCGGGTTGTCAGCTCGACACAATCCACATAGTCACAGACCCACTGTAGTTCTACACCATAGGCGCCAATGTTCTGGATAGGAGAAGAACCGACGCACCCCGGAATAAGCGCCAGATTTTCCAGCCCCGGCATACCTTGCTGGAGTGTGTATCGTACCAGGTTATGCCAGTTTTCCCCCGCCCCTACGTGCAAGTGCCATGCTTCGGGTTGCTCTGTCACCTCAATACCTTTGATACGGTTGATAATCACCGTTCCATGAAAGGTATCAAGAAACAGAACGTTACTCCCTTCGCCCAGTATCAGTACCGGATGATTTGATGCTTTAGCCGATTGCCAGGCATCCAATAGTTGTTGTTCATTTTCGGCACAGACAATCTCGTTAGCGCGTTGATCGATACCGAAGGTATTCCAGGGTTTGAGGGAGTGATTCATAGACGCTTTCCTGATGCAAAATCGCGTCTAGTTTACCGCATATGCAACAGTATGGCTTGTGGTTATGTAGGTGGGATAAAGCGCAGCCGCCATCCGGCTGCGCCCGGGCGCATGAACGCAAAAAGGCCATCCCTCAGGATGGCCTCTTCACTTAATTAATGCCTGGCAGTTCCCTACTCTCGC
>NZ_JAOWFR010000001.1:0-260815 GCF_030333565.1 Citrobacter sp. CK185
CAGGATTTTTCTCTTTAATCAACCGGCTGTTTGTGTGAAGTGATTCACATCCGCCGTGTCGATGGAGGCGCATTATAGGGGGTCGTCTCAGGAAGACAAGCGGAAAAATGCATTTTTATCTCAACCGCTCATCTTTTAATCATAACGCTTATTTTTGCTGCTTTCTTATCGCCGATGGCAGGTCAGCAAGGCTATTTAACACCCAATCTGCCGCATTTTCTGCTTCGGGCGTAACGGGCTTACCGGTGCGTACCAATACTTTCGTACCAACATTTGCAGCTGCCGCCGCCTGCATATCTTCTATTTTGTCACCCACCATATAAGACGCGGCCATATCAATGTGCAGAAAATCACGCGCAGAGATAAGCATCCCCGGATGCGGTTTACGACAATCACACGCCTGACGGAACTCTTCTACGCTGCCCTGCGGATGATGCGGACAATAATAGATGCCATCCAGATCGACATCGCGGTCCGCCAGCGACCAGTCCATCCATTCGGTCAGCGTCTCGAACTGCGCTTCCGTAAATTTACCACGCGCAATACCAGACTGGTTTGTAACAACGACAAGCGCAAAGCCCATCTTTTTCAGTTCACGCATCGCGTCAATGACGCCTTCAATAAACTCGAACTCATCGATTTCATGTACGTAACCATGATCCACATTAATAGTGCCATCACGGTCGAGGAAAATTGCGGGTACGGACTTTGCCACCTTTTATAGCTCCTGAATAAGGCATGTGCCGTTAGTATCGCATGTTTCAGCGAGCAAGAAAGTGCTCATCATCGAAAGCCTGATTGATTTAGACGTCTGGATGCCTTAACATCCATTTTGTTGACGGCTTCGACCGTATCAGGCAGAAGAAAATGCCACGGCTAACTTAATTACGATAATAAATAATCAATGATTAAACTTTCGAATATCACCAAAGTGTTCCAACAGGGGACTCGCACCATTCAGGCGCTGAACAACGTCAGCCTGCATGTCCCTGCCGGACAAATTTATGGCGTTATTGGCGCCTCCGGCGCCGGTAAAAGCACACTCATTCGCTGTGTGAATCTGCTGGAACGTCCCACGGAAGGGAGCGTATTGGTTGGCGGCCAGGAGCTGACCACCCTTTCTGAATCTGAGTTGACGAAAGCCCGTCGCCAGATTGGCATGATTTTCCAGCATTTTAACCTGTTAGCTTCACGTACCGTTTTTGGCAACGTGGCGTTGCCGCTGGAACTGGACAATACGCCGAAAGACGAGATTAAACGCCGCGTCACAGAGCTGTTGGATCTGGTAGGGCTCGGCGATAAGCACGACAGCTACCCGGCCAACCTTTCCGGCGGTCAGAAACAGCGTGTGGCGATTGCTCGCGCATTAGCCAGCAATCCCAAAGTCCTGCTGTGCGACGAGGCCACCAGCGCACTCGATCCGGCAACGACCCGTTCGATTCTGGAACTGTTGAAAGATATTAACCGTCGCCTTGGCCTGACCATTCTTCTTATTACTCATGAGATGGATGTGGTTAAGCGCATTTGCGATTGTGTCGCAGTTATCAGTAACGGAGAACTGATTGAGCAGGATACGGTCAGCGAAGTGTTCTCCCATCCAAAAACGCCGCTGGCGCAGAAGTTTATCCAGTCCACGTTGCATCTGGATATCCCGGAAGATTATCTGGAACGTTTAAAAGCGGAGCCGTATGCGGACAGCGTCCCCATGCTGCGTATGGAATTTACCGGACAATCCGTAGACGCCCCGCTGCTGTCTGAGACGGCCCGCCGCTTCAATGTGAACAACAACATTATTAGCGCGCAGATGGATTACGCAGGCGGCGTGAAGTTCGGCATTATGCTGACGGAAATGCACGGCACGCAAGAAGAGACGCAAGCCGCAATTGCCTGGTTGCAGGAACACCATGTGAAAGTAGAGGTACTGGGTTATGTCTGAGGCGATGATGTGGTTACTGGCGCGCGGCGTCTGGGAAACGCTGGCAATGACTTTTGTATCCGGCTTTTTTGGTTTTGTTATTGGTCTGCCGGTTGGCGTACTGCTGTACGTTACGCGTCCAGGGCAAATTATTGAAAACGCGAAGCTCTACCGCACACTCTCTGCGGTCGTCAATATCTTCCGTTCTATCCCGTTCATTATCTTACTGGTATGGATGATTCCGTTTACCCGTGTGATTGTCGGCACCTCCATCGGTTTGCAGGCGGCGATTGTGCCGTTAACCGTCGGCGCCGCGCCGTTTATCGCCCGCATGGTGGAAAACGCATTGCTGGAAATCCCAACCGGATTGATCGAAGCCTCCCGTGCGATGGGGGCCACGCCGCTGCAAATCGTGCGTAAGGTGCTGCTGCCGGAAGCATTACCGGGTCTGGTCAATGCCGCAACCATTACCCTGATCACCCTGGTGGGCTACTCTGCTATGGGCGGCGCCGTTGGCGCTGGCGGACTCGGTCAGATTGGCTATCAGTATGGTTACATTGGCTACAATGCTACCGTGATGAATACGGTGCTGGTATTACTGGTCGTTCTGGTTTATTTAATTCAGTTATCCGGCGATCGCATCGTTCGGGCAGTGACGCACAAGTAACATTAAACACAACACAAATGACTCATTAAGGAAATAAGCATGGCGTTCAAATTTAAAACCTTTGCGGCAGTGGGAGCCCTGATTGGTTCTCTGGCACTTGTGGGTTGCGGCCAGGATGAAAAAGATCCGAACCACATCAAAGTGGGCGTGATTGTCGGCGCTGAACAACAGGTTGCGGAAGTCGCGCAAAAAGTAGCGAAAGAAAAATACGGTCTGGATGTTGAGCTGGTGACGTTCAACGACTACGTATTACCGAACGAAGCGTTAAGCAAAGGCGATATCGACGCGAACGCTTTCCAGCACAAGCCGTACCTGGATCAGCAGATCAAAGATCGCGGTTATAAGCTGGTTGCCGTTGGCAATACCTTTGTTTATCCGATTGCCGGTTATTCCAAAAAAATCAAATCACTTGATGAGCTACAGGATGGTTCTCAGGTAGCCGTACCAAACGATCCGACTAACCTTGGTCGTTCACTGCTGCTGTTGCAGAAAGTAGGATTAATCAAACTAAAAGATGGCGTTGGCCTGCTGCCGACCGTTCTGGACGTGACCGAAAACCCGAAGAACCTGAAAATTGTTGAGCTGGAAGCACCGCAACTGCCGCGCTCTCTGGACGATGCGCAAATTGCCCTGGCCGTGATTAACACCACTTACGCCAGCCAGATTGACCTGACGCCGGCAAAAGACGGTATCTTCGTGGAAGATAAAGATTCCCCGTACGTTAACCTGATCGTAACGCGTGAAGACAATAAAGACGCAGAGAACGTGAAGAAATTCGTTCAGGCTTATCAGTCTGACGAAGTCTACGAAGCCGCGAATAAAGTCTTCAACGGCGGTGCTGTTAAAGGCTGGTAATTTTTAGGCGGTTTCCACAATCTGTAATATCATTCAGGACGGGCGCTTGCCCGTCTTGTCATTTATGCAAGCTCCTGATTCAATATCTGACGATTAGATCATTCATTGAGGAAATATTATGCGTGCTTTACCGATCTGTTTATTGGCACTCATGCTGGGCGGTTGTTCCATGCTAAGCAGATCCCCTGTTGAACCCGTTCAAAGCACCGCAACCCCGCCAAAAGCGGAGTCGGAAAAACCGAAAGCGCCGCGTGCCGCACCGGTCCGAATTTACACCAACGCCGAAGAGTTAGTGGGTAAACCGTTCCGCGATCTTGGCGAAGTCAGCGGTGACTCCTGCCAGGCATCTAATCAGGATTCCCCGCCGAGCATCCCGACGGCACGTAAACGCATGCAGATTAACGCCTCTAAAATGAAGGCGAATGCTGTACTGTTGCACAGCTGCGAAGTCACCAGTGGAACGCCAGGCTGCTACCGTCAGGCTGTTTGCATCGGTTCCGCCCTTAACATCTCGGCTAAATGAGCAGTTTTCAGTTCGAGCAAATAGGCGTTATTCGCTCCCCCTATAAAGAAAAGTTCGCCGTCCCGCGCCAGCCAGGTCTGGTAAAAAGCGCCGACGGCGAACTGCATCTTGTTGCGCCCTATAATCAAGCCGATGCCGTTCGCGGTCTGGAAGCGTTCAGCCATTTATGGGTGATCTTCGTCTTTCATCAGACGATGGCGGGCGGATGGCGCCCGACGGTTCGCCCTCCCCGTCTCGGCGGCAATGCCCGGATGGGCGTCTTCGCGACCCGCTCCACCTTTCGCCCTAACCCTGTCGGCATGTCGCTGGTTGAATTGAAAGAGATTGTCTGTCAGAAAGATAAAGTCATCCTGAAGCTGGGCAGTCTGGATCTGGTTGATGGCACACCGGTTATTGATATCAAACCCTACCTGCCGTTTGCCGAGTCATTACCGGGCGCAACGGCCAGCTACGCGCAACAGGCGCCTGTGGCAGAGATGCACGTCAGCTTCACGGCCGACATTGACCAACAGCTTTCACGGCTTGAACAACGTTACCCGCAACTGAAAACATTTATCGGCGAAGTGCTGGCGCAAGATCCGCGTCCCGCCTATCGTAAAGGTGAAGAGACAGGTAAAACGTACGCCGTCTGGCTGCACGATTTCAACGTGCGCTGGCGCGTCACCGAAGAGGGTTTTGAAGTCTTTGCGCTGGAACCCCGCTAATTTCACGCCCTTCTCTTTTGACATCCCTTTCTCGCTGGTAAACTAAATCACTTTTTTTGTGTCAGGCTCGCGTTGAGCCTGTTCGATCGTCCAACTGGAACCGTAACAACATGCGTACTAGCCAATATCTGCTCTCCACTCTGAAGGAGACACCTGCCGACGCCGAGGTTATCAGCCATCAGCTGATGCTGCGCGCCGGGATGATCCGCAAGCTCGCCTCCGGGTTATATACCTGGCTGCCGACTGGCCTGCGCGTCCTGAAAAAAGTCGAAAACATCGTGCGTGAAGAGATGAATAACGCCGGTGCCATCGAGGTGTCAATGCCAGTGGTTCAGCCTGCTGACCTGTGGCAAGAGAGTGGTCGTTGGGAACAGTACGGCCCGGAACTGCTGCGTTTTGTTGACCGTGGCGAGCGTCCGTTCGTACTCGGCCCGACTCACGAAGAAGTTATCACCGACCTGATTCGTAACGAACTCAGCTCTTACAAACAGCTGCCGCTGAACTTCTTCCAGATCCAGACCAAATTCCGTGACGAAGTACGTCCGCGTTTCGGCGTAATGCGTTCCCGCGAGTTCCTGATGAAAGACGCCTACTCTTTCCATACCTCTCAGGAATCGCTACAGGAAACTTACGACGCGATGTATGCCGCTTACAGCAAAATCTTCAGCCGTATGGGCCTGGATTTCCGCGCGGTACAGGCAGACACGGGGTCTATCGGCGGTAACGCATCCCACGAGTTCCAGGTACTGGCGCAAAGCGGTGAAGATGATGTGATCTTCTCTGATTCTTCTGACTACGCGGCTAACATTGAGTTCGCCGAAGCCGTTGCGCCGAAAGCGCCGCGCGCGGCTGCCAGCCAGGAGATGACGCTGGTTGATACGCCAAATGCGAAAACCATCGCGGAGCTGGTTGAGCAGTTCAATCTGCCGATTGAGAAAACCGTCAAAACGCTGCTGGTGAAAGCGGTTGAAGGAAGCAGCTACCCGCTGGTTGCTCTGCTGGTACGTGGCGATCACGAACTGAATGAAGTGAAAGCGGAAAAACTGCCGCAGGTTGCCAGCCCACTGACCTTCGCCACAGAAGAAGAGATTCGTGCGCTGGTGAAAGCCGGCCCGGGTTCTCTCGGCCCGGTGAATATGCCGGTTCCGGTGGTGATCGACCGTACCGTTGCAGTAATGAGCGATTTCGCGGCAGGCGCCAACATCGACGGTAAGCACTACTTCGGCATCAACTGGGATCGCGATGTCGCGACGCCAGAAGTCGCTGATATCCGTAACGTCGTGGCAGGCGATCCAAGCCCGGACGGCCAGGGCACGCTGCTGATTAAACGCGGCATCGAAGTGGGTCATATCTTCCAGCTGGGCACCAAGTATTCCGAAGCGCTGAAAGCCTCCGTACAGGGTGAAGATGGTCGTAACCAGATCCTGACGATGGGTTGCTACGGTATCGGGGTAACGCGCGTGGTGGCGGCGGCGATTGAGCAGAACTACGACGAACGCGGTATTGTATGGCCTGACGCCATCGCGCCATTCCAGGTTGCCATTCTGCCGATGAATATGCACAAGTCCTTCCGGGTGCAGGAACTGGCGGAAAAACTGTACGGCGAACTGCGCGCACAAGGCATCGAAGTGCTGATGGATGACCGTAAAGAGCGTCCGGGCGTCATGTTCGCGGATATGGAACTGATCGGCATCCCGCACACTATCGTGCTGGGCGACCGTAACCTGGACAACGACGATATTGAATACAAATACCGTCGTAACGGCGAGAAGCAGTTGATTAAAACTGGCGAGATCGTCGATTTCCTGGTGAAAGCCATCAAAGGCTAAACACAAAAAACCCCGCATTAGCGGGGTTTTTTAATGTCCAGACGGGGTCGATACCGCAATTACTTGCTGGAACAATCCTGTCCAGGAACGAATTTAATCTCTTTATCGGCCACCAGCGTTTTTACCTGCGCGCCCGTATCCGGGTTGGCTTCCTGCGTAAAGTGACCTTCCACCGTTAATAATACCGGTTTTTCCGCAGCGCCTCGTGCCGCCAGATAATCACGTTCCAGCTGAGCATTGTTCGCCACCGGCATGCGTTTCCCGGTAGCGCAATCGGTAAAGGTCGCCGCATCCGCCATATAGAAATACATGCCGCGCACCGGCATTGGCGTTACGGGCAAACTGGCAGACACCGACTCAAGCGTGTAATTAAACTGCGACTCAATCGGATTACCTTCACGATCAAGCATTTCCAGAGCGTCGCCTTTCGCACGATAGTAAGACTTCTCGCCTTTGCTGTCGGTCAATACCAGTTTATCGGCTGTACGCGCCCAGGTGCCATACGAGGCAAACGAAGAGGGTTCTTCACGAACGCCCTGATAACGTTCATTCATCACCCATGTTCCATCTTTTTCCAGGAACAAAGAGGTTTCGATCCCTTCACAGTCTGCGCAAGGCAATACGCCACGCCAGCTTTGCTGCATCGGTTTTAATTCTGCCGTCTGCGTCAGCTGTAGCGCCTCCACTTCAGTACGATTATTACATCCGATCAAGGCAAAGAGCGTACATGCTGCCGCTACTGACAATATCGCTGTTTTCACCATAAATTCCTTATGAAATGTTATCCCCGCTCGTCACTCCTGAGGACGACGAACTCTACCGCGAAGCGCCTTCACTGTGGATTTTTGTGCCTTCGATGACAACCTGCGTTCTTTCGACGCGCGCGTAGGGCGGGTTGCCCGTCGGCTTTTTTGCACTGCGGTTAATTCTTTGATGACTGCCACCAGCCGGGCGATAGCCGCCTCCCGGTTGAGCTCCTGGCTGCGATACTCCTGCGCCTTGATAATAATGACGCCATCGCTGCTAATAAGATGATGGCTGGCAGCCAACAAACGTTCCTTATAATACTCTGGCAGGCCAGAGGCCCGAATGTCAAAGCGCAAATGGATAGCCGTTGAGGTCTTATTAACGTGCTGTCCACCCGCTCCCTGCGCACGAATGGCTGTGATTTCCAGCTCATTGTCGGGAATCGAGACATTTCGGGAGATGACAATCATGAAGGCTGTTGCCATGCAGTCAGATGAATTTCCAGATTATTCTGAGAATCCGACAGCCAGATGGCGCCATCCTGAATCGTTGCCTGTAACGTCATGGTTCGGCCGGCAAAATCACTCAGTTTCGCCAGTTGCTCATCATCCAGATACCACACAGACAGGTTAGCGTACTGCGCGCATTTACTCTGGTTCTGCTGCCACCAGATTTGCGCGGCACGACTATTATAGGCAAACAGCGCAACCTCCGCAGCCTGGGTACAGGCTTTCTTAATGCGGCGCTCATCCGGCAGCCCCAGCTCAACCCATAAATCAATCCCCAGATGGTCGTTACGCAGCCATGCTTCAGGCTCATCTTCTGCACTCAGACCACGCGTGAACTGTAGGCGCTCATCGGCATATTTAATCCAGGCCAGCAGGCGCAACATCATGCGCTCCTGCGTTTCAGAAGGGTGACGCGCCAGCGTCAATGCCGCGTCAAGAAACTGGTTGCGGTCAAGATCCGCCACATTGACTACGGCTTTATAAATCGTCGCTTTAAGCGCCATGAGAGAACTCCTTTCGAATCAGGGACACATTGTAGCGAAATCTGCGTCAAAAGGCTGTTAACGGATGTCGTATACCTGCGCCGTCAACCTGCTGATATTGCCTGGATGGGTATGTTATAGTCACCTTGCTAAACAGAGTTTATCTTCGTAGGCTTAGACTTGCATCCACGGTTAAGTCAGAGTGCTGACAGGAGGGCATGTGGAAAAATATTGTGAGTTAATACGCAAGCGGTATGCGGAAATCGCCAGCGGAGACTTAGGGTATGTCCCGGATGCGCTGGGTTGTGTATTGAAAGTGCTTAATGAAGTGGCAGCAGACGATGCCCTTTCAGAGTCGGTCAGGGAAAAGGCGGCATATGCTGCCGCGAACTTACTGGTGAGCGATTATGTCAATGAATGAAACGTATCAACCCATCAACTGCGATGATTACGACAATCTTGAGCTCGCCTGCCAGCATCATCTGTTACTGACGCTGGAACTTAAGGATGGAGAAGTTTTACAGGCGAAAGCCAACGATCTGGTGTCGCGCAAAAACGTGGAATATCTGATCGCGGATGTCGCCGGTGAAACACGCGAGCTGCGTCTGGACAAAATTACCAGCTTCAGTCATCCACAAATCGGTACTGTAATCGTCAGCGAATCCTGATTCTTTTGTTGCCGGATGGCGGTGCAAGCACCTTATCCGGCCTACTTTCCATGCGATACGTAGGCCTGATAAGCGCGGCGCCATCAGGCATTACGCGATGACGACGTCTCTTCCTTCCATTCCAGCCTGACGCCTGCTCCCTCCTCCGCCAGACCATCACAGGTAACAAAAATACCTGCGGCAGCAATCAACGTCTCGCCATAAAACAGCAGCGGCGTGGTATCCCGCCGCCAGGGCGGTACGCCCAGCTCCTGCCAGATTTTCTTTAGCTTACGCCCGCCATTGCGCCCGACAATATGCAGTAACCCAGATGCCTTAAAGCGTATGCTAACCGGCTCGTCGGCACGCGGCATGCGCAGGTCGCCTCCTGGAACGAGCCGCACCGTCCCAAGTCCAACGGGCAGCGATAACGGTGTTTGCCACGATGACCACGGGATCACCGTCGCGCTTTGGCCGGTAACGGATTTTATCCACCATAGCTGTGACTGATAACGGCGAATGTCGTACTCGCCAAAGCGCAAACAGGGAGCGGCGTCCTCACGCGCCAGCGCCACCTCCTGCCAGATACGTTCCAGCCCGTCGCGGGAAGGCATCGGCGCATGCTTCGCGGCCAGCCAGCGGCGCAATAGCGCAGCACGTCGCGGGCCGCTCATCGCCATTAACGGCGCTAACTGCAATGCTCCATCAGCGGTGATACAGCCCGCTAAATCCTCTGCCAGAAGCTCATCCAGCAGGCGCTCCTGTTCTGCGCAAAGCGCGGCGCTACGGGCAGTCGCTTCAGCAAAATGCGGCCAGCGTTGTTGCAGCAGCGGCAGCACCCTAAGGCGCAGGAAATTACGATCGTAGGCATCATCCTGATTGCTTTCATCCTCAATCCAGCGCAGCGCATAGCGTTTTGCCCACTGCTCCAGCGCCGCACGGGTTTCCCCAAGTAGCGGGCGGATCAGCTGCGTTCCGGCAAACGACGAGCGTTCCCCCATAGCGGACAATCCCGCCGGGCCGCTGCCGCGCTTCAACGCCAGCAGAAACGTTTCACATTGATCGTCAAGATGCTGGGCCGTGACCAGGACTTCACCGGGATGCAGCACCTGCGCAAAGGCCGCGTATCGCGCCTGGCGCGCCTGAGCCTCAATACCCAGCCCCTCATCCTGAAGCTGCACTCGTCGGACAACCAGCGGCACCTGCCACTGCTGGCACACTGTCTCGCAATGCGTCACCCAGCTATCGGCATGGGAGCTTAACCCATGATGAATATGGATGGCGCGCAGCGTGACATCAGGCTGCTGTTCTCGCCATTGCACCAGTTGATGCAGCAGTACGGTAGAATCCAGCCCACCGCTAAAGGCCACCAGAATCTGGCGGTATGGCAGGAGTGAGGCGTTCAGGGTGAGTGTTGTCATGATCATTGCTTAACTGTGGCACTGCCCGGCACGTTACCGGGCAGAAACCGTGATGACAAGCTTTACTGCTCATACAGTTCGAGCGGCAGTCCGTCTGGATCGTTGAAAAAGGTAAAACGTTTATTCGTAAACGGGTCAACGCGAACCGGCTCGCATTTAACGTTGTTCGCCTCCAGATGCGCTACCGCTTTGTCTACGTCTTCCACGCTGAACGCCAGATGCCGCAGACCGCAGGCCTCCGGTCGGCTCGGTCGCGCAGGCGGGAAGGGAAAAGAAAAAAGCTCAATCACATATTGCCCGTTTAACGCCAGGTCGCCTTTCCAGGAATCACGTTCTTCCCGGTACGCTTCACTCAACAGCGTGAAGCCCAGTACGTCACAATAAAACGTTTTGCTCGCCGCATAATTCGTCGCAATAATCGCAATATGGTGAACCTGTTTTAATCCCAGCATAGCGTCTCCTTAATGTGTTATCAGCACGTTACCCGCCTTGCCGTCGCGAGGGCAAGCCATCATGCCGTTTTTAAGACTCTCACTCGGTAAACGCCATCCTCATCCTGTTTTGCGCCATGAATATCGGTCTCAAAGCCAGGGTAATGGTGGCCGATGGAACACAGCATCAGCAGAAAATCGAGTACCGCACGGCTCGCTTCGGTGATCATCTCCCCCGGCATCAGCAACGGCACGCCAGGCGGATACGGCAGCACCATACTGGCGGAAATACGCCCCACCAGTTGATCAATCGCGATGGTCTCCACTTCGCCTTTTATCTGCCTCTGCCAGGCCTGATGCGGCGTCATTTTCATTTCGGGCAATGTGTCGAACGCCCGTAGCATCAACCCGGAAAGATCGTGCTGGCGGATCAGTTTATGGATACCCTGCGCCAGATCCTGAATCCGCATATTACGATAAAAATCTGGATCTTCGGCGTACAGATCCGGCAGCATATTTTTAACGCGCAGATTAAGATCGTAAGCGCGTTTAAACTCCGTCAGGCCGCGCAGCAACCCCATCGCCCGGGTTTTATCAATACCAATACTGAACAGGAACAGCAGGTTATAAGGCCCGGTTTTTTCTACCACCACGCCGCGCTCATCAAGGAACTTCGCCACCAGCGCGGCGGGAATCCCCTCCTCGCTCATGTTGCCCTGCTCATCCATACCGGGCGTCAAAATGGTGACTTTCACCGGATCGAGAAACATATGGTCGGCATCCGCATCGGTAAAACCGTGCCACTCCTCGCCGGGCGCAACGGGCCAGCATTCCGCTTCATCCACCTCTTCCGGTTGCCAGATATCAAAGAACCAGCCTTCTGACTCTTCGCGCAGCCGCTGTACCTCTTTGCGAAAATGAAGCGCCCGCTCCACGGAGCGATTGATCAATCGTTTACCCGGATTGCCACGCAGCATTGCCGCAGCCGTCTCAATCGACGCCACAATGGGGTAGCTTGGCGATGTTGAGGTGTGCATCATAAACGCTTCATTAAAGGTATCTTCATCGTAATCCCCTTTAATGTGAATAAGCGATGCCTGAGACAGCGCCGCCAGCATTTTATGCGTCGACTGCGTTTCGAAGATGACTTTTCCCGGCACCCGCTCGCCGCTCATCCCGCTTTTCCCCTGATAAATCGGGTGAAAATGGGTATAGGGCACCCAGGCCGAGTCGAAATGGATCGAAGGGACATCCAGCGTTTGTTTAATCCAGTTGGTGTTGTACAGCAGGCCGTCATAGGTCGAGTTGGTGATAACCGCATGTACCGGCCACTGCGCCTGCGCCGTCTCCGAAACCTTATGTTCAATACTCTCACGCGTAAATTCACGCTTAGGAATGCCCCCCAGAATACCGAGTGCGTTGCGCGTGGGTTTCAGCCAGATGGGCACCACATCGCTCATCATCAACAGGTGCGCGAGAGATTTATGGCAGTTACGGTCAATCAGCAGCGTGCTGCCCGACGGCGCCGCGTACATGCCGACAATTTTGTTCGATGTGGAGGTGCCGTTGGTCACCATATAACTCTGCTCGGCGCCGAAGGTGCGGGCAATATACTCTTCCGCCTCCAGGTGCGGCCCGGTATGGTCCAGCAGCGACCCCAGTTCGGTCACGGAAATAGACACATCCGCTTTTAGCGTATTCCCCCCGAAGAAGTCATAAAACAGACAGCCAATCGGGCTTTTCTGGTAAGCGGTTCCCGCCATATGCCCCGGCGTGCAAAAGGTGTATTTTCCCTCTTTCACATAGGTAAACAGCGCCCGGGTGAACGGCGGCGTGATGTTATCAAGGTATTCATTCGTATACTGGCGGATGCGCGTCGCAATATCTTCTGACTGGCCGAGCGCGTATTCAAAAAACCACAGTGCCATACGCATATCATGCACGCTGACATCCATCGTCGAATGCGTATTGATAAACGCATACAACGGCAGGTATTCATTTAGCTGGTTGATATCGCTACACAAATCGAGGCTGTACTCATCCCAGTCAAAAATGACGCCACAGATTCGCGGATTGTGTTCAATGAATTTCAGCAGGTCGACGCTATTTTGCGGCCAGATAATCTGAAACCCCTGCGACTGTAGGGCAAGCTCAAGTTCCTTGATGGGTTCGTCTTTATAAAAAACGCCATGCGGCCCCATGATGGCAATGATATTCATGCGTTCCTCCTGGAAAAACCTTAGCTAATCATAGCCTGGTCAAACCGCAGATAAAAAAAAGGGCCACAAAATGTGACCCTTTTTACTCCATGTCCGATAAGCGCAAGCGCCATCGGGCATTGATGATATTTACGCGTAGCCGTAGCTCATCAGGCGCTGATAACGACGGTTTTTCAAATCGTCTTTGCTCAACACGTCGAGATCGGCGAGATCGGCCAGCAGTTGCGCTTTCAGAGAAGCCGCCATCGCTTCCGGGTTACGGTGCGCGCCACCCAGCGGTTCCTGAATGATGGAATCAATCAGCTTCAGCTCTTTCAGGCGCGGCGCGATAATACCCATCGCTTCGGCAGCCAGCGGCGCTTTGTCCGCGCTTTTCCACAGAATGGACGCACAACCTTCCGGGGAGATAACGGAATAGGTGCTGTACTGCAACATATTCACTTTATCGCCCACGCCAATCGCCAGCGCGCCGCCGGAACCCCCTTCGCCGATAACGGTACAAATCACCGGTACGCTCAGGCGTGACATTTCACGCAGGTTACGGGCGATCGCTTCAGACTGACCGCGTTCTTCCGCCCCCACGCCAGGGTAAGCGCCTGGGGTGTCGATAAAGGTAATGATCGGCATGTTGAAACGCTCAGCCATTTCCATCAGACGCAGCGCTTTGCGGTACCCTTCAGGTGCCGGCATGCCGAAGTTACGACGGATTTTCTCTTTCGTTTCACGGCCTTTCTGATGACCAATAATCATCACTGGACGACCATCCAGACGCGCGATGCCGCCGACGATAGCTTTATCATCCGCATAGGCGCGATCGCCCGCCAGTTCGTCAAATTCATCAAACGCCAGGCGAACATAATCCAGGGTGTATGGACGTTGCGGATGGCGCGCCAGTTGAGCAACCTGCCATGCGCCAAGATCGGCAAAGATTTTGCGCGTCAGTTCTACGCTTTTTTCACGCAGACGATGCACTTCTTCATCGATATTAATATCCAGTTTCTCGTCCTGGCGGCTTACCGCTGTCAGAGAATCGATTTTCGCTTCCAGCTCTGCAATCGGCTGTTCAAAATCAAGGAAATTCAGACTCATAGTATTCCTGTATTAGTCAAACTCCAGTTCCACCTGCTCCGAACCAATGAGGCCACGGAGATCGTTTAGCAAACGATCGCTCGGAGAGACACGCCACGTCGCGCCAAAACGCAACCGCGCGCGTGCATCCGCCCTCTGATAGTAGAGATGTACTGGAATTGTCCCCGAGCGGTGGGGTTCCAGAGACTGACGGAGTCGGTTTAAAAGCTGGTCATCAATTTGCCTGTCCGTCAGCGAGATAGCAAGCCCGCGAGCATATTTTTCCCGGGCTTCGTCAATATCCATGACTTCACGGGCCATCATTTTAAGCCCGCCGCTGAAGTCATCAAAGCTGACCTGTCCGCTGACGATAAGTATGCGGTCTTTTTCCAGCAATTGCTGATATTTATCCAGAGCGTCGGTAAACAGCATAACTTCCAGACGTCCAGAGCGGTCATCCAGCGTACAGATGCCGATACGATTGCCGCGCTTGGTGACCATAACCCTTGCAGCAATCACGAGCCCCGCAGCCGTGGTGACTTTACCACGTTCTGTCGGATGCATGTCTTTCAGCCGGTAGCCTCCGACATAGCGCTCAATTTCTTTTAAATACTGATTGATAGGGTGCCCCGTCAGGTAAAGCCCCAACGTTTCACGTTCCCCGTCCAGCACCACCTGTTCCGGCCACGGCTGGCAGCTGGCATAGGATTGTTCAATTTGTTCCGGCTCTTCCGCCAGTACGCCAAACATATCCGCCTGCCCGATCGCTTCCGCTTTGGCATGCTGATCGGCGGCTTTCAGCGCGTCGCCCAGCGAGTTCATCAGCGCGGCGCGGTGCGGCCCAAGGCGGTCAAACGCCCCGGACATAATCAGTTTTTCCAGTACCCGGCGGTTGAGCTTTTTCGTGTCCGTGCGGGCACATAAATCAAACAGTTCGCGGAAGTAACCGTCTTTATTGCGCGCCTCGATGATAGCTTCAATCGGGCCTTCACCCACGCCTTTGATCGCGCCGATGCCGTAAACAATTTCGCCATCGTCGTTAACGTGGAAGTGATACAGCCCTGAATTGATATCCGGCGGCAGGATTTTAAGCCCCATGCGCCAGCATTCATCCACCAGACCGACCACTTTTTCGGTGTTGTCCATATCGGCGGTCATTACCGCCGCCATAAACTCTGCCGGGTAGTGCGCTTTCAGCCACAGCGTCTGGTAAGACACCAGCGCATAGGCGGCGGAGTGCGATTTGTTAAACCCGTACCCGGCGAACTTTTCCACCAGGTCGAAGATTTTTATCGCCAGTTCGCCGTCGATACCGTTCTTTCTGGCGCCCTCTTCAAAGACGGAACGTTGTTTCGCCATCTCTTCCGGCTTTTTCTTACCCATCGCACGACGCAGCATATCCGCGCCGCCAAGGGTGTAACCGGAAAGCACCTGGGCAATCTGCATAACCTGTTCCTGGTACAGGATGATGCCGTAGGTCGGCTCCAGTACGGGTTTCAGGCTTTCATGCTGCCATTGCACGTCTGGATAGGAAATCTCTTCACGGCCATGCTTACGGTCGATGAAGTTATCCACCATGCCCGACTGCAACGGGCCGGGGCGGAACAACGCCACCAGCGCGATCATATCTTCGAAGCAGTCAGGTTGCAGACGCTTAATCAGATCTTTCATGCCGCGGGATTCAAGCTGGAAGACCGCCGTGGTTTCCGAGCGTTGCAGCATGTCGAAGCTTTTCTTGTCATCCAGCGGGATCGCCGCGATATCCAACGGCGGTTCGCCATTCTTCTCGCGGCGGGCGTTGATCATCTCCAGCGCCCAGTTAATGATGGTGAGCGTGCGCAGCCCCAGGAAGTCGAATTTGACCAGCCCTGCGTATTCCACGTCGTTTTTATCAAACTGCGTTACCGGGTGCTGACCGGCCTCATCACAGTACAGCGGCGCAAAATCGGTGATTTTGGTCGGCGCGATAACCACGCCACCGGCGTGCTTACCGGCGTTACGCGTGACGCCTTCCAGCTTGCGCGCCATATCGATCAGCGCTTTAACTTCCTCATCCGCCTCGTAAATTTCCGGCAGTTGCGGTTCCGCCTCAAACGCTTTCGCCAGCGTCATGCCCGGGTCAGGCGGCACCAGCTTCGAGATACGATCCACGAAACCGTACGGATGCCCCAGCACGCGCCCCACGTCGCGGATAACCGCTTTCGCCGCCATCGTACCGAAGGTAATAATCTGAGATACCGCATCGCGGCCGTACATATCCGCTACGTGTTCGATAACCTGGTCGCGTTTCTCCATACAGAAGTCAACGTCGAAGTCAGGCATGGAGACACGTTCCGGGTTAAGGAAACGTTCGAACAGCAGGTCGAATTCCAGCGGATCAAGGTCGGTAATTTTCAGCGCATAGGCCACCAGCGACCCCGCACCGGAACCGCGCCCCGGCCCTACCGGTACGCCGTTATCTTTCGACCACTGGATAAACTCCATCACGATGAGGAAGTAGCCTGGGAACCCCATCTGGTTAATAACCTGAAGTTCAATGTCCAGACGTTCGTCATAGGGGGGACGCTTCTCTTTACGCACCGCTTCGTCAGGGAACAGGAATTCGAGACGTTCTTCCAGACCTTCTTTCGATTTCTTGACCAGGAAGTCTTCGGTGGTCATGTCCCCCGTCGGAAACTGCGGCAGGAAGTATTCGCCCAGACGGACGGTCACGTTACAGCGTTTGGCAATCTCAACGCTGTTTTCCAGCGCTTCCGGGATGTCGGAGAACAGTTCGCACATCTCGTCTTCGCTACGCATATATTGCTGTGGCGAATAGTTACGCGGGCGTTTAGGATCGTCGAGCGTAAAACCATCGTGAATAGCCACGCGGATTTCGTGCGCGTCAAAGTCCTCGCTGTTAATAAAGCGGACATCATTCGTTGCGACAACCGGCAAGCCACGCGTTTCCGCCAGCTCAACCGCCGCATGCAGATACGTTTCCTCATCCTGCCGACCCGTGCGGATCAGCTCCAGATAGTAGCGGTCGGAGAAATGTTCTTCATAGAAGGCGACGCATTCGTCCACTAGCGCACTGTTGCCGCGCAACAAACTGCGGCCCACATCGCCCATCCGGCCACCGGAAAGCAAAATCAGACCGTCTTTTAATTCAGTCAGCCATTCCCTGTCGATCACCGGCCCTTCTGCGCCGTAGCCACGCTGATAGGCTTTTGAGATCAACAGAGTAAGATTCTGATAGCCCGTATTATTTGCCGCCAGCACGGTCAACTGGCAAAGTTCATCTCCCAGCGGAGTGCCGCGAACATGGAAATCAGCGCCGACAATGGGCTTAATCCCTGCGCCGTGGCCCGTTCCGTAGAACTTCACCAGACCGCAAAGGTTGGTAAAATCGGTGATCGCCAGCGCAGGCATGCCTAACGCGGCCGCCTTTTTTACCAGCGGCCCGGTTTTCGCCAGCCCATCGATCATGGAGTAGTCGCTGTGCACCCGCAGGTGGACGAAACGTGGTTCAGACATCTTCAGATTCCCGTTTACTTAATCTCGACACAAGAATCAGGACGCAAGTCCCAGGGCGCGTTTGACAGGAGCAAAACTACGTCGATGATGCTCCGTCGCACCATGTTCAGCAAGCGCCGCCAGATGAAAAGCGGTCGGATACCCTTTGTGCTGGGCAAAACCATACTGTGGGAAAATACCGTCCAGCGCCGCCATTTCGGCATCGCGCGTCACTTTCGCAATAATAGATGCCGCGCTGATCTCGGCCACACGGCTGTCGCCTTTCACCACCGCCATAGAGGGCACGGGCAGTGCCGGACAGCGGTTGCCGTCAATCAGCACATATTCCGGCGCAATATGCAAACCGGCAACGGCGCGCTGCATCGCCAGCATCGTGGCGTGCAAAATATTTAGCTCATCAATTTCATGAGGTTCCGCGCGTCCCAGACTCCAGCTTAACGCTTTTTCTTTGATTTCATCATACAGCGCCAGACGGCGCTTTTCTGAGAGCTTCTTGGAATCATTGAGACCCACGATTGGGCGAGCCGGATCGAGGATCACAGCGGCCGTCACCACCGCGCCGACCAGCGGGCCGCGTCCAACTTCATCCACACCCGCGACCAACTGCGTATGCGGATAAACAAATTCGATCATTGTGCTAACTCCAGGACAGCGTCCGCCGCTTGCTCATCGGCATTGCAACGGATTTGCTGGTGCAACTCGCGGAAGGTGTCATGCATCGCATGGCTGGTTTTGCCATTCGCCAGCAGCGGCAGCAAGGCCTCTGCAAGCGCATGCGGCTCACACTCTTCCTGCAACAGCTCTTTGACTAATTCTCTTCCCGCCAGCAGATTAGGCAGCGAAACATAATCGGTCTTTACCAGGCGCTTCGCCAGCCAGAAGGTAAAGGGTTTCATCCGATACCCCACCACCATCGGGCATTTCGCCAGCATACACTCCAGCGCCGCCGTACCAGACGCCAGCAATGCGGCGTCGCTGGCCACCATCGCTTCACGTCCCATTCCGTCGAGCAGATGCACGGAAAGCTCCGGCGCAACCTCAGCTTTAATGCGCTCAAACTGCTCGCGGCGTTTGGCGTTCACCAGCGGTACGACAACTTCAAGGTCAGGATAGGTCTGACGCAGCAGCTGCGCGGTTTTCAGGAAATCCGCGCTGAGCATCTCCACTTCCGCGCCACGGCTACCGGGCAGTAGCGCCAGGCAGTGTGCATCATGCGAGATTCCCAGCACATCACGCGCGGCGTTTTTATCCGGGTCCAGCGGCATAGCGTCCGCCATCGTATGCCCGATAAAACGGCATGGCACGTTAAACTTGTCGTAAAACGCTTTTTCGAAAGGCAGAAAAGCCAGCACCATATTGGTGGATCTGCCTATTTTGAAAACGCGTTTCTGTCGCCACGCCCAGACGGACGGACTGACATAATGGATGGTTTTTATGCCCTGCTTTTTCAGGTTGCCTTCAAGGGTGATATTGAAGTCCGGCGCATCAATGCCGACAAAAACATCCGGCTGAAGCTCGGTAAAGCGGCGGGTCAAATCGGCACGAATATGCAATAAGCGACGCAGGCGACCAAGCACTTCAACAATGCCCATTACCGCCAGCTCTTCCATCTCATACCAGGCTTCGCAGCCTTCAGCCTGCATACGCGGCCCCGCCACGCCGACGAAACGCGCGTTGGGCACACGCGTCTTCAGCGCGCGAATTAAGCCTGCACCAAGAATATCGCCGGAGGTTTCTCCGGCGACCAGGGCTATCGTTAAGGGACGCTGTTCCGCCATTAACGAATCAGACCGCGCGTTGAGCGGGCAAAGAAATCGCTAAAGAGTTGCACTTCCGGGTACTGCTTCGCCAGTTCGGCAATTTCCGGTTTAGCTTCATCCAGCGTTTTGCCGCTGCGGTACAACGCTTTGTAAGCGTTGCGGATCGCGGTGATCGCTTCGCGGGTGAAACCGCGACGCTTCAGCCCTTCGATGTTGACGCCAAACGGCGTCGCGTGATTGCCCTGAGCAATAACGTACGGCGGAACGTCCTGGGCAACGCCAGAACAGCCGCCAACCATCACATGCGCGCCAATGGTGCAGAACTGGTGCACTGCGGTCATGCCGCCGATGATGACAAAATCATCCAGCGAAACGTGGCCCGCAAGCGTAGCGTTATTGGCCAGAATACAGCGGTTGCCTACTGTACAATCGTGCGCCACATGGGCATTGATCATCAGTAAGTTATCGCTGCCCACCTTCGTCAACCCACCACCCTGCACTGTGCCACGATGAATGGTGACGCTTTCGCGAATGCGGTTACGATCGCCAATTTCCACACGGGTCGGCTCGCCAGCATATTTCAGATCCTGGTTTACTTCACCGATGGAGGCGAACTGATAAATCTCGTTATCGCGACCAATTTTTGTATGGCCATTCACGACAACGTGAGACTTCAGTACGGTACCCTCACCAATTTCGACATGGGGTCCAACAATACAAAAAGGACCAATATGAACATTAGCGCCAATACAGGCGCCGTCTTCCACAATGGCGGTTGGATGAATAAAGGCGGATTTATCAATCACGTATCAGGCCTCCCGGCTACGAGCACACATCATGGTTGCTTCGCACACAACTTTGCCATCGACCAGAGCAACCCCTTTAAAGCGGGTCAGGCCACGGCGCGTTTTCTCGAAAGTCACTTCCATGATCATCTGATCGCCAGGCACGACAGGACGCTTAAAGCGCGCTTCGTCAATACCCGCGAAGTAATACAGTTCACCCGGCTCCAGTTTTCCAACGCTTTTAAACGCCAGAATCCCTGTTGCCTGCGCCATCGCTTCCAGAATCAGCACACCCGGAAAAATCGGTTTACCCGGGAAATGGCCCTGGAAGAAAGGCTCATTTACGGAGACATTCTTCACTGCGCGCAGAAAACGACCTTCTTCAAAGTCCAGCACACGGTCAACCAGCAAAAACGGAAAACGGTGCGGCAGAAGTTCTAAAATCTCTTCAATATGCAGAGTATGAGTGTTAGTAGTCAAAATACTCTTCCTGTCCAAATATACTAAAAGGCAATAATAACACGGCCTGCCGCAATCATATGAATGTGACAGGCCGTAAAAGGATGGCACTACAGGTGGAACGCTAGTCTTGTTGATTAACCTTGCGCTCAATCGCTTTGAGACGCTTGCTCATATCATCAATGTTCATCACCAGTGCAGCGGTTTTACGCCATACTTTGTTAGGCTGCAACGGAATGCCTGAAGAATAGACGCCAGGCTCAGTGATAGGACGCATGACCATCCCCATACCCGTCACCGTGACTTTATCGCATATTTCCATATGCCCGTTAATCACGCTGGCCCCGCCAATCATGCAGTAACGGCCAATCTTCAGGCTGCCCGCCATAATGACGCCACCGGCAACCGCCGTATTGTCGCCAATCACAACGTTATGTGCAATCTGGCACTGGTTATCAATGATAACGCCGTTGCCGATCACAGTGTCATCCAGCGCGCCACGGTCAATCGTCGTACAGGCGCCGATCTCAACACGATCGCCAATAATGACGCGACCAAGCTGCGGGATCTTCACCCAGTTACCCCGATCGTTAGCGTAACCAAAACCGTCTGCGCCGACGACAGTGCTCGACTGGATCAGGCAATTCTCACCGATCTGAATGTCGTGGTAAATCGTTACATTCGCCCACAGACGCGAACCTGCACCGATTTTTGTGTTTTTCCCGACGAAGCAACCTGCGCCGATAATCACGTTATCGCCCAGTTCTACGCCAGACTCAATGACCGCATTCGCGCCAACTGAAACATTGTTACCCAGCATCGCTGTCGCATCGATCGCTGCACTCGGTGCAATATTCTGCGCTGGCTGCGGCGTGGTATCTAAAATTTGCGCCATTCGCGCATACGTCAGGTAGGGGTTCTTCACTACCAGCGCTGCACTCTTAGCAAAAGGAAGATCGTCCTGCGTCATGACAACGGCAGAAGCCTGGCATACGCCTAAGTGTTCACGGTATTTAGGATTCACCATGAACGTGATGTGGCCTGTTTGCGCAGATTGCATGGACGCAACGCCGGTGATGACGATATCGCCATCACCGTGTAATTCTGCATCCAACTGCTCTGCTAAATCAGCCAGTCGAATTGAAGGCATTACTTATTTAACCTGTTTCAGTACGTCAGCAGTGATGTCTTTCACGTCGCTGCTGTTATAAGCAACGGTGTTGGCATCAACGACCAGATCGATGCTCTGGCTGTTAGCAACGGATTTCACAGCAGTCTGGATACGGGTAACCAGTTTGCCACGCTCTTCGTTGGAACGACGCGCGCGATCCTGTTCAAAAGCCTGGGCTTTCTGAGAGAAAGTCTGGCGTTGAGCCATCACGTCTTTTTCCAGCTTAGTACGTTCGCTACCTGCTTTCATGGACTGCAAACGCTGCATTTTAGATTGCAGATCGGTTTCCATACGCTGCAATTCGCTGGCACGGCCTTTGAACTCGTTTTCCAGCGTGTTAGAAACACCCGTCTTCTGTGCGACCTGTTGGAACAGGCTACCCATATTAACGATCGCAATTTTGTCAGCAGCCTGTGCGGACGTTACCATCGCTAAACCGAGACCTGCAGCTAATAACCACTTTTTCACAATAAACTCCTTACCATCCCATTTGTGCCCGCAGGCACAGTTCTTTGCGTGGCCAGGCGATCTCAGACGAGATCGCCAAAAGTCATCGCTACACTACCATTACATTCCTTTGCACAGAACAATTACCAGGTCTTACCAATGTTAAACTGGAACTGTTCCGATTTGTCTCCATCGTACTTTTTGAACGGCTGGGCGTAGGAGAAGACCAACGGCCCCAATGGGGACATCCATTGTAATGCGATACCAGCAGACATACGGATATTACTCGGATCGCTGTAGTCCGGGTAACCGGCATACGCGTTCGAATCCCAGTTCGTATCCCAGACAGTACCTACGTCCCAGAAGAAGGAGGTACGAACCGAGTTAGCGTACTTGTCGCTAATAAACGGCGTCGGGGTGATGAATTCGAGGCTGGCGACAGCCATAGCGTTACCGCCTACTGCGTCATCAGACTTACATGGCGCAGTTTCAGTGCTCTTACAATCGTTATCGTAGTCGTCATCACCGTCATGACGGCTGCTCGCCGGGTAGTACACCGCTTTTGGACCGATAGTATTGGACTGGAAGCCACGCACAGTGCTTGAGCCACCGGCATAGAAGTTCTCATAGAACGGCATCTCTTTGCCGCCAATACCGTCACCATAACCCCAACGAGTACGACCCAGAACCACCCATTTGTGATCGTCATCGATCGGCACATAGGTCGCGGTATCCAGCGTCGCTTTGTAGTATTCGTTATCAGAGCCCGGGATGGTCACTTTACCATTCAGGTTGACACGCGTACCTTCCGTCGGGAAGAAGCCACGGTCCAGCTTGTTATAAGTCCAACCGTAGTTGAAGGTGAAGTCGTTAGCACTGAATGAGTTGCGGTCATTCGTATTGGACGGATATTCACCCATCGAGTTCAGGTAACGCCACATGGCAACCTGCGGCTGCATGTTGGACAAGGAGTTATGTACATAACCTAAACCTGCACGCAGCGTGTTGTACTCGTTAATCGGGAAGCCCAGCGTAACGTCTGTACCATAACTTTTGTTGGTATAGTCGGACAGATCCGCATCATCTGCCTGGAAGTCATTATAGAAGATACGGCCGCCGAGGCTGACGCCATCAACGGTGAAGTATGGGTTAGTGACAGACAGTTCAGTATAGGTCTGGTAGTCGTTTTTGGTCCCGTTAATACCCACGGAATAACCCGTACCTAACCAGTTATCCTGCTGAACGCCCGCCTGGAAGCTCACGCCGCTTTCTGTGCCGTAACCAATACCGAAGTTAAAGCTACCGGTGTTACGCTCTTTCACTTTATAGACGACGTCAACCTGGTCCGGGCTGCCCGGAACGCGCTGCGTGTCGGTATCGACGGTTTCGAAGTAACCCAGACGGTTCAGACGCTCTTTACCCTGATCGACCAGATCGCTGCCTAACCATGCCCCTTCCATCTGGCGCATTTCGCGGCGCAGGACGGAATCTTTCGAGGTGTCGTTGCCTTCAAAACGGATCTTACGCACGTAGAAACGGTTACCCGCATCAACGTTCACACGTAATTTAACGGTTTTGTCGGCATCGTTGATTTCAGGCTGCGACTGCACGCGCGGGTAGGCATAGCCATAACGACCAAGAAGTTTCTTGATGTCGTCTTCCATTTTGGTCACTTTGGTGCCGTTATAGAGTTCACCTGGTTCGATCTTCGTCAGGTTCTCAATCTCGGCGGAGTGTCCAGCCAGGTTACCGCTCACCTGCACACCGGAAAGCTTGTACTGATCGCCTTCGGTGATATTAACGGTGATGTAGATGCCTTTCTTATCCGGCGTCAGGCTGACCTGCGTCGAATCGATGTTGAAACGGGCATAACCGCGATCCAGATAGTAGCTGCGCAGCGTCTCAAGGTCGCCAGCCAGTTTCTGTTTCTGGTATTTACGATCGCCCACGACGTTCCACCACGGCACTTCGTCGCGCAGTTGGAAGTGAGAAATGAGTTCGTCAGTGCTGAAGGCATGGTTGCCGACGATATTGATCTGTTGGATCTTCGCCGATACACCCTCCTGGAACACCAGTTTGAGGTCCACACGGTTACGCGGCAACGGCGTGACGACCGCTTTTACGCTGGCGCTGTATTTACCAACGCTGTAGTAGAAGTCTTCCAGTCCTTTTTCGATATCAGAGAGCGTGGTGCGATCCAGTGATTCGCCAACACGCACGCCAGACGCCTCAAGGTTCTGCTTCAGCATGTCATCTTTCACCGATTTGTTACCGGAGAAAGTGATGCTGGCAATCGTCGGACGTTCTTTTACCTGAACCAGAAGCGTATCACCATCGCGCAGGACGCGGACATCCTCGAAGTTGCCAGTGGCGAACAGAGCACGAATGGTATTACTGATATCTTCATCATTAACCGTGTCGCCTGTGCGCACCGGCATACTGAGGAGGGCCGCACCAACGGCGACTCGCTGTAGGCCTTCGAAATGAATGTCCTTCACCACGAACCCTTCAGCACCGTATACGGTGGCGCTGCTAAACAGCAGCGACGCTATGAGCAACTTTTTCATCGCCATCGTTATTATGCGTTCTTCCTAACTAACTCTCTTACAACCGAGAGAAATCATTGAAAAGTGCAAGCCCCATTAACAACACCAGCAAAATCGCGCCAATGCGGTAACTAAAGTCTTGAACCCGCTCGGATACCGGCCCGCCCTTCAGCTTTTCAATCGCCAGGAACAGCAGATGCCCCCCGTCAAGAACGGGCAGCGGAAACAGGTTGATTATCCCTAAGTTCACGCTGATAAGCGCAAGAAACATCAGGTAATAAATGCCCCCAAATTCCGCTGACATCCCAGCCCCCTGAGCGATAGAAATCGGCCCACTGAGGTTGTTCAGTTTCACATCACCGGTTATCAATTTTCCCAGCATACTGACCGTCAGCTTCATCAACTGCCACGTCTTGTCCGTGGCTTCGAGGATGGCGCTGAATGGCCCATACTGGCGTACAGTCTTGTACTCATCCGGCAGAGGAATAATTTTAGGCACAACACCCGCAAAACCTTCTGCCTTTCCGTTAACCGGCTTTGTATCCGGGATTAACGTCAAAGACAAGGAACTCCCCTGCCTTTCAATTTCCAGCGCTAACGGCTTATCTGGATTGTTGCGCACAAGCGTCACAAACGTCATCCATTGCGTTAACGACTGACCATCGACTTTAACGATCCTGTCGCCTGCTTGCAAACCCGCCTTACTTGCAGCGGAGTTCGCTTGCACTTCTGACAGCACCGGTTCGATCTGTGGACCACGCGGCCGAATCCCTAAAGAAGATACAGGATCTTCTTTGTCTGGCTCAAATGCCCAGTGGCGCAAATCTAACGTTTTATCCTGGCGCTGATTACTGCCGAACGGCGCCACGCTGATTGTCGTACGCTCATCGCCGATTTTGGACACCAGCTGTAAGCGCACCGCATCCCAATCAGGGGTTTCGATGCCATCAATGGCTTTAAGTTCCGTACCAGGAAGAATTTGCGCCTGGGCGGCAATCGAGTTGGGTGTTATTTCACCAACCACCGGACGAACGCCAGGGACGCCGATGATAAAAACCAGCCAGTAGGCAAAAATAGCGAAAAGAAAATTTGCAATCGGACCTGCGGCGATAATCGCCGCCCGCTGTCCCACGGTTTTATTGTTGAAAGCGTGGTGGCGCAGTTCCGGCACAACCGGCTCAGCGCGCTCATCCAGCATTTTGACGTAACCGCCGAGGGGAATCATGGCGATCACATATTCCGTACCGTATCGATCGGTACGCCGCCAAAGCGCTTTCCCAAAACCGATAGAAAAGCGCTCGACACGAACACCGCAGCGCCGGGCAACCCAGAAATGACCAAATTCATGCACGGTGATAAGCACACCCAGTGCGACGATGAATGCAGCCAGATTCCAGAGAATACTCAGCATAAAACCTTCCGTTAGAGTGTCCTGAATACCAGTAACAACAGGCAAGCAAAGACCGGTACTGCCGCCGTCAGGCTATCAATACGATCCAGAATACCACCATGCCCTGGGATCAAGTGACCACTGTCCTTAATTCCTGCTTCACGCTTAAACATGCTCTCAGTCAGATCGCCCAGCACTGACGCCAGGGCCGCGATGACAGAACAAATCAGTAAGGTTGAAGGCGCAACATCCAGATTCGCCCACATGCCGTAACCCCATGAAATCACGGCGGCAGTCGCGAGTCCGCCAATAAAGCCCTGCCAGGTTTTACCAGGAGAAACCTTTGGCGCAAGTTTATGTTTGCCGAACAGTTTGCCAAACATATATGCCCCGGAGTCTGCCCCCCAGACGAGGATCATGACATAGAGCAGCCATATGGCGCCACTGTAATGATTCTCATCATAGTGCCAGGCGCGCAGCGCCAGCATTCCCCAAAAAAAAGGAATGATGGTTAACACCCCGAAAATTACGCGTAATGTCTTTGAATTACGCCAGATCGCCGCCGAACCGGGATAAAATAACACCAGTAATAATGCAACGACCCACCAGCCCAACGACGCCCAAAGCGAAACCTCAACAAGCGGTTGATGAATGTTGCGGTGATATTCAGGCAGCAAAAACAGCATCAGCGCCAGCAATAACCCGCACAGCACCGCCAGCCAGACCCGCTGAGTACGCGTGGTAAAACCGCTTAACTGTCCCCATTCCCAGGCGGCCAGCATACAAACGACCAGCGTGACAATGGCGAACCCCACCGGCGGAAGTAAAAAAAGCGCCGCGATGACAACGGGTATTAAAACAAAAGCAGAAATCAGGCGATACTTCAGCAAAAGCGACCCCCATCAGGCTTTTTCATCACCGGGCTCGGTGCCGCCGAAACGACGCTCTCGATTGGCAAAGGCATGCAGCGCCCCTTCAAAGTCTTGTTCATCGAAATCGGGCCAAAGAACATCAGTAAAGTAAAGTTCGGCATAGGCAATTTGCCAAAGCAAAAAGTTACTAATGCGATGCTCTCCCCCAGTCCTAATTACTAAATCTACAGGAGCCAGTTCATGCATACAGATTTTCTGGTTTAGCATCTCTTCGTCAATCTGATCAGGGCGCAGCAGTCCTTCCTGCACCTGTTCTGCCAGTTGCCTGACTCCCTGGACAATATCCCAACGTCCGCCATAATTCGCCGCGATATTCAGCGTCAGCCCGGTATTCTGGGCGGTAAGCGCTTCAGACTTGCGAATACGGTCTTGCAAACGCGAGTTAAATCGACTGGTGTCGCCAATAATGCGCAGGCGAACGTTATGGCGATGCAGGCTTTTTACTTCGCTATCCAGCGCCCACACGAACAGCTCCATTAACGCACTCACTTCCTGCGCTGGTCGGTTCCAGTTCTCACTGCTAAAGGCATACAGCGTTAACGCATCAATACCGTTGTTGGCAGCGAAAGATACGGCCCGACGGACGGATTTTGCTCCGGCCTTATGCCCAAAGGCGCGAATCTTCCCTTGCTTTTTCGCCCAGCGGCCATTGCCATCCATAATGATTGCTACATGGCGACAGCCATGTGCTGGCAAATTTTCGCTTAATGGTTGAGTTGCAGACAACATAACGCGTTTTTAGTCCCTGAAAGGATTTAACGGTACTCAGGAATACTGAAGCCTTTTGCGCTTCATCCTTCAGGCTGCCTCTTCGTTGGCTATGAATGATGCAACCTGAATGATTTTGTGCATCCACAAAAAAGCCGTGTCAAACCACGGCTTACCTGACCGCATAAAGCCAAATATCTGCGATCGGGTGGCGCAGACTATATCACTGAAGCCCAACGCTAACAAATAGCACGATCCTGTGTAGAGGGATTATCATCAGCTTGCGAGTCGCATCACCTGTTTTCTGGCGACGTCACGCGCGACGGCATCAACCCTGAGAACGTCGTCAACGCTTCCCGGTTCCTGCAAATCCATTTTCTCCAGCACAGATAAATTGAGCTCAGCAATATCTGTAAAGCGAATCTCTTCAGCCAGAAATGCGGCGACGGTGATTTCATTCGCCGCATTCAGCGCGGTTGTCGCGGCCTGACCTTGCTCAAACGCGTCCATCGCCAGTTTCAGGCACGGATAGCGCTGATAGTCCGGCGCAGAGAACGTCAACGCACTGAGCTTGCAAAAATCGAGCGGCTTCACGCCAGAGTTCACGCGATTCGGCCACGCCATCGTATGCGCGATTGGCGTACGCATATCCGGCTCCCCCAGTTGCGCCAGAACGCTGCCGTCCTGATAACGCACCATTGAGTGAATAACCGACTGCGGGTGAATCAACACGTCCATCTGGCTTGCGCTGGCGTTAAACAACCAACGCGCTTCAATGTATTCCAGACCTTTATTCATCATGGTGGCGGAATCGACGGAAATTTTTCGTCCCATAGACCAGTTCGGATGACGACATGCCTGATCGGGCGTCATGGCCGCCAGATCGCACAATGGCGTTTCACGAAAAGGGCCACCAGACCCGGTAAGCAAAATCGACATCACGCCATTTTGCTCCAGCTCAGCGTATCCCAGATCGTTTTGAATAGGTTGGGGCATACTCTGAAAAATCGCGTTATGTTCGCTATCTACCGGTAAAAGCCGGGCTTTACTGCGTTTCACCTCGTCCATAAACAGACGCCCGCAGGTAATCAGCGACTCTTTATTGGCAAGCAGGATGGTTTTACCGGCGCGAATCGCCGCAAGCGTAGGCAGCAGACCTGCCGCGCCCACGATAGCCGCCATCACCTGATCGACCTCATCCAGCGCAGCCATATCGCAGGCGGCCTGTTGTCCGCTCAGGACGTCAGTGCGGCTTCCATGTTCCAGAAGCGCAGTTTTCAGCCGTTGAGCGCTCTGTTCATCGTCCATCACCGCATAACGCGGCGAAAACTCCAGGCACTGCTCTACCATACGGGTGACATTTTTACCCGCAACCAGCGCGACAACACGGAAGCTTTCAGGATTATGGCGCACCACATCCAGCGTGCTGCAACCAATAGAGCCGGTCGAGCCCAGAATGGTTAGTTGCTTCATGAAACGTCCAGAAGAATTGAGACAGGATAGAAAGCAAAACGCCGCCCGGAAGACCCGTCAGGGTCAACCAGCGGCGTTTTAGTCGTACAGGAAAATCAGAACTGCATCAGTTCCGCTTCTTTTTCCGTCAGCGCCGCATCAACTTTCTTGATGGCAGCGTCAGTCAGTTTCTGTACTTCGTCCTGAGAACGGCGATCGTCATCTTCGCTGATCTCTTTATCTTTCAGCAGCGCTTTTACTTTGTCGTTCGCATCACGGCGTACGTTACGCACGGCAACACGCGCCTGCTCTGCTTCGCCACGAACGATTTTGGTCAGGTCTTTACGACGTTCTTCAGTCAGCGGCGGCAGCGGAACACGGATATCGCTACCCGCAGAACTCGGGTTCAGGCCGAGGTCAGAAGCCATAATCGCTTTCTCAACCGCCGGGCTCATGGAGCGATCGAACACGTTGATTTTCAGCGTGCGGGAGTCTTCTACCGTTACGCTCGCCAGCTGACGCAGCGGAGTCGGCGTGCCGTAATATTCGACGACAATGCCATCCAGCAGGCTGGGAGAAGCACGACCCGTGCGAATTTTGCTGATTTGGTTTTTAAACGCTTCAACGCATTTTTCCATGCGTACTTCAGCATCTTTTCTGATATCGCTAATCACGTTACGAATCCTTGAAAACTAGTCTCAGTCGACCAGACAATCACACAATACACTTCATCCTTCAGGCTGCCTCTGCGTTGGCTGCGAACGTTCTTCCCTGTCACGTACCGATGTACGCGCCTCGGGATTCACGCTCTTGCCGCCGTGATGCAGCATGAATGATTTCGTGTATACAGAGTATGCTCAGTATAGTCTCGTTTAATTCATGCCACAGGATATATAAATCCTGCCGGGTAAAGGCGAATCTTACCCGGAATTGGCCATCACGGGAATTATTCCGTGATTAAAGTCCCTTCTTTTTCGCCCATCACGACGCGACGCAGCGCGCCCGGCTTGTTCATATTGAAGACACGAATTGGCAATTTGTGGTCACGAGCCAGCGTGAACGCGGCCAGATCCATCACTTTCAGCTCTTTATCCAGCACTTCGCCGTAGGTGAGTTGCTCATACATCGTGGCGGACGGATCTTTGGCCGGGTCCGCAGTAAATACGCCATCGACTTTCGTGGCTTTCAGCACCACATCCGCTTCAATTTCGATACCGCGCAGGCAAGCCGCAGAGTCGGTGGTGAAGAAGGGGTTGCCGGTGCCCGCAGACAGGATAACCACACGGTTATTACGCAGCAGACTAATGGCTTCTGCCCAGCTGTAGTTGTCACACACGCCATTCAGCGGAATAGCGGACATCAGGCGGGCGTTCACATAGGCGCGGTGGAGCGCATCGCGCATCGCCAGACCGTTCATCACGGTGGCCAGCATGCCCATGTGGTCGCCCACAACGCGGTTCATACCCGCTTTCGCCAGACCAGCACCACGGAACAGGTTACCGCCACCAATCACCACACCAACCTGAATGCCCAGTTCCACCAGTTCTTTGATTTCCTGAGCCATACGATCCAGTATGCTTGCATCAATACCGAAGCCTTCCGAACCCTGCAAAGCTTCGCCACTCAATTTAAGCAGAATACGTTTATAGACGGGTTTTGCATTGGTAGCCATGTTTCTTTCCTGAGACTGTCAACGATTGAGATGAGTTAATTCCGGCGACATTGTATGTCGCTTTTCAGCGCAGCCACTATAGGGGTTGGCTGAATTTACAAGATGGACGCAAAAAGAAGCCGCCCTCAGGCGGCTCCTTTTCGACAATTAAGACTGCTTGGACATCGCAGCAACTTCTGCTGCAAAGTCAGTCTCAACTTTCTCGATGCCTTCGCCCACTTCAAAGCGGATGAAGCCAGTTACGTCGGCGTTGTGCTCTTTCAGCAGTTGACCAACAGATTTGCTCGGTTCCATAACGAAAGGCTGACCGGTCAGAGAAACTTCGCCGGTGAATTTCTTCATGCGGCCTTCAACCATTTTCTCTGCGATTTCTTTCGGCTTACCAGACTGCATCGCGATATCCAGCTGTACCTGGTATTCTTTCTCTACCACTTCAGCAGACACGTCTTCCGGCTTAACGAACTCAGGCTTGCTTGCAGCAACGTGCATTGCCAGCTGTTTAACCAGCTCTTCGTCAGCGCCTTTAGCCGCAACCAGAACACCGATGCGCGCACCGTGCTGGTAAGAACCCAGAACGTCGCCTTCCAGGGAAGCAACACGGCGAATGTTGATGTTTTCACCGATTTTTGCCACCAGAGCAACGCGCTCTTCTTCGAACTGTGCTTTCAGCACGTCAACGTCAGTGATTTTGCCAGCAACAGCGGCGTCCAGCACTTTGTCAGCAAATGCCTGGAAACCAGCATCTTTAGCAACGAAGTCAGTCTGGCAGTTAACTTCCAGAATGATGCCGTAGTTGCCGTCGATTTTGGTTTTGATCACGCCGTCAGCAGCAACGTTGCCTGCTTTTTTCGCTGCTTTGATCGCACCGGATTTACGCATGTTTTCGATTGCCAGCTCGATGTCGCCATTCGCTTCAGTCAGTGCTTTTTTGCAATCCATCATGCCTGCGCCAGTACGCTCACGCAGCTCTTTTACCAGGGATGCGGTAATTTCAGCCATTCTAAAATCCTCGGAAGATTTGATCTGCCCGGCATCAAACCGCACAGATTTAAAAGTGAAAAAGGGGCCTAAAGGGCCCCTAACCAAACGTGATACTACCTGGTTTATAAGGGGGCTCGAACGAGCGTGCCTTATTATTCAGCTTCTACGAAGCTTTCTTCCGCCTGAGAAGCCAGATCCTGAGAACGGCCTTCACGAACGGTTGCAGCTACAGCGCCCAGGTACAGGCTAACAGCACGGATTGCGTCGTCGTTACCCGGGATAACGAAGTCAACACCGTCCGGATCAGAGTTGGTATCAACGATAGCAAATACCGGGATACCCAGGTTGTTTGCTTCTTTGATAGCAATGTGCTCGTGGTCAGCATCGATAACGAACAGTGCGTCCGGCAGGCCGCCCATGTCTTTGATACCGCCCAGGCTGTTTTCCAGTTTCTCAAGCTCACGAGTGCGCATCAGCGCTTCTTTTTTGGTCAGCTTTTCGAAAGTACCGTCCTGAGACTGAGTTTCCAGGTCTTTCAGACGTTTGATGGACTGACGAACGGTTTTCCAGTTAGTCAGCATACCGCCCAGCCAGCGATGGTTCACGAAGAACTGGTCGCAGCTGTTAGCAGCGTCTTTCACCGCTTCGCTTGCAGCACGTTTAGTACCAACGAAAAGGATTTTACCTTTGCGAGAAGCAATCTTGTTCAGTTCAGCCAGCGCTTCGTTGAACATCGGTACCGTTTTCTCAAGGTTGATGATGTGAACTTTGTTACGCGCACCGAAGATGAACGGCTTCATTTTCGGGTTCCAGTAACGGGTCTGGTGACCGAAGTGAACACCAGCCTTGAGCATGTCGCGCATGGAAACAGTTGCCATGATTAAAACCTCTATATATAAAAGTTGGGGTTATGCCTCCACGTATCCCATATTACCGACCCCAAAGGGCACCCCGGAATATGTGCCGATACGTGTGTGTTGTTACACAAAGTGAGATTTGTCGCTTCAGTCCATCTTGTGTAGTCTTCGAATGGAACGGAAGTCCGGCGCGCTTTATACCACAAATACGCCGCAGACACCAATAATTGTTGGCTCGATGTGCTGTTAATGATTCTCAATTTGGCAGGCTACGCTTTGGACTGATACCATTGACAGCACTTACACAATTATTGTCGAAATAATCGACACCGATGGACAGAATTCATGGCTATCTCAATCAAGACCCCTGAAGAAATCGAAAAAATGCGCGTCGCTGGCCGCCTGGCCGCTGAAGTGCTGGAGATGATCGAACCGTATATCAAACCGGGCGTCAGCACCGGGGAACTGGATCGCATCTGCAACGACTACATCGTCAATGAACAACACGCGATCTCCGCTTGCCTCGGCTACCACGGTTATCCGAAATCCGTTTGTATCTCCATTAATGAAGTGGTGTGCCACGGTATCCCGGACGACGGCAAATTGCTGAAAGACGGCGATATCGTCAATATCGACGTAACCGTAATTAAAGATGAATACCACGGCGATACGTCGAAAATGTTTATCGTCGGCAAACCGACGATTCTGGGCGAGCGCCTGTGCCGTGTAACCCAGGAAAGCCTGTATCTGGCGCTGCGAATGGTCAAACCGGGCATCCGTCTGCGCACGCTGGGCGCGGCCATTCAGAAATACGCGGAAGGCGAAGGTTTCTCTGTCGTTCGCGAATATTGCGGTCACGGTATTGGTCGCGGCTTCCATGAAGAACCGCAGGTTCTGCACTACGATGCGGACGACGGCGGCGTGGTACTGCAACCGGGAATGACATTCACCGTTGAACCGATGCTGAACGCCGGTGATTACCGCATCCGCACCATGAAAGACGGCTGGACGGTAAAAACCAAAGACAGAAGCTTGTCTGCACAGTACGAGCATACTATTGTGGTAACCGAAAACGGCTGTGAAATTCTGACGTTACGCAAGGATGACACCATCCCGGCGATTATCACGCACGACGCATAAACTTTTGCCTGATGGCGCTACCGCTTATCAGGCCTACAATCAGCGTTTACCCGTAGGCCGGATAAGGCGTTAACGCCGCATCCGGCTTTTTAATGGGTGGCGCATAATGAATACTCTTCCTGAACAGCACGCGAATACGGCTCTCCCCACCCTACCCGGCCAACCGCAAAATCCGGGAGCCTGGTCGCGTGACGAGCTTACCGTCAGCGGAATTAAAGCCCACATTGATATTTTCCAGCAGTGGCTGGGAGACGCTTTTGACAGCGGGATTTCCGCAGAGCAATTGATTGAAGCCCGCACCGAATTTATCGACCAGCTGCTGCAACGACTGTGGATCGACGCCGGATTCGGGCAAATTGCCGATCTGGCCCTGGTGGCCGTCGGCGGCTATGGCCGGGGCGAGCTGCATCCGCTTTCCGACATTGACCTGCTCATCCTGAGCCGTAAAAAGCTGCCCGACGCTCAGGCGCAAAAGGTCGGGGAACTGCTGACCTTACTGTGGGATGTGAAGCTGGAAGTCGGGCATAGCGTGCGCACACTGGAAGAGTGTCTGCTGGAAGGGCTGTCGGACTTAACCGTCGCCACCAATCTGATTGAAACACGTCTGCTGATCGGCGACGTGGCGCTTTTTCTGGAGCTGCAAAAGCATATTTTCAGTGAAGGCTTCTGGCCGTCGGAGAAATTTTTCGCCGCCAAAGTCGAAGAACAAAACCAGCGCCACCAGCGCTATCACGGCACCAGCTATAACCTTGAACCCGATATTAAAAGCAGCCCCGGCGGCCTGCGTGATATCCACACCCTGCAATGGGTGGCCCGCCGCCACTTCGGCGCAACGTCTCTCAATGAGATGGTCGGCTTCGGCTTCTTAACCCAGGCAGAACGCGCCGAGCTAAACGAGTGCCTGCATATTTTGTGGCGCATTCGCTTCGCGCTGCACCTGGTGGTCAGCCGTTACGACAACCGCCTGCTGTTCGACAGGCAGCTCAGCGTTGCCCAGCGGCTCAACTACACTGGCGAAGGCAACGAGCCGGTTGAACACATGATGAAAGACTATTTCCGGGTCACGCGTCGGGTCAGCGAACTGAACCAGATGCTATTGCAACTGTTTGATGAAGCGATCCTCGCCCTGCCCGCCGATGAAAAACCGCGCCCGATTGATGACGAGTTTCAACTGCGCGGCACGCTGATCGACCTGCGCGATGACGATCTGTTTATCCGTTCACCGGAAGCGATCCTGCGGATGTTTTATACGATGGTGCGTAATAGCACCATCACTGGCATCTATTCCACCACGCTGCGCCATCTGCGCCATGCCCGCCGCCACCTGACCCAGCCGCTGTGCTACATCCCGGAAGCGCGCTCTCTGTTTCTCAGTATGCTGCGTCATCCGGGTGCCGTCAGCCGCGGTTTGCTGCCAATGCATCGCCACAGCGTGCTTTGGGCTTACATGCCGCAATGGTCGCATATCGTCGGCCAAATGCAGTTCGACCTGTTCCATGCCTACACGGTGGATGAGCACACCATTCGCGTGATGCTGAAGCTGGAAAGTTTCGCCAAAGAAGAGACCCGCCAGCGCCATCCGCTGTGCGTCGATCTCTGGCCGCGCCTGCGGCAACCGGAACTGATCCTGATCGCGGCGCTGTTCCATGATATCGCCAAAGGGCGCGGCGGCGACCACTCGGTACTGGGCGCGCAGGACGTGCTCAAATTTGCCGAACTGCACGGCCTGAACTCACGCGAAACGCAACTGGTCGCCTGGCTGGTACGCCAGCACCTGCTGATGTCGGTTACCGCCCAGCGGCGCGATATCCAGGACCCAGAGGTCATCAAACAGTTCGCCGAAGAGGTGCAAACGGAACACCGTCTGCGCTTCCTGGTATGCCTGACGGTCGCTGACATTTGCGCCACTAACGAAACGCTGTGGAACAGCTGGAAGCAAAGTCTGTTGCGCGAACTGTACTTCGCCACCGAAAAACAGCTACGTCGCGGCATGCAAAACACGCCGGATATGCGCGAACGCGTGCGCCATCATCAGCTTCAGGCGCTGGCGCTGCTGCGAATGGACAATATAAACGAAGAGGCGCTGCATCAAATCTGGACACGCTGCCGCGCTAACTATTTCGTGCGCCATAGTCCGAATCAGCTGGCCTGGCATGCGCGTCATCTGTTACAGCACGATCTGACCCGACCGCTGATTCTGGTCAGCCCGCAGGCCACGCGCGGCGGAACGGAGATCTTCATCTGGAGTCCTGATCGCCCTTATCTGTTTGCCGCCGTTTGCGCAGAGCTGGACAGGCGCAATCTGAGCGTTCATGACGCGCAAATCTTCACCACCCGCGACGGCATGGCGATGGATACCTTTATTGTGCTGGAGCCGGACGGCAGCCCTCTCTCCGCCGACCGTCACGAAGCCATCCGTTTTGGACTGGAGCAGGCAATTACCCAGAGCAGCTGGCAGCCTCCGCAGCCGCGTCGCCAGCCGGCCAAACTGCGCCACTTTACCGTCGATACCGAGGTCACTTTTCTGCCTACTCACACCGACAGAAAATCGTTCCTTGAACTTATCGCTCTCGATCAGCCGGGCCTGCTGGCGCGGGTCGGGCAAATTTTTGCCGATCTGGGAATTTCGCTTCATGGCGCCCGAATTACAACCATTGGCGAGCGAGTAGAAGATTTATTCATAATCGCGACAGCCGACCGGCGTGCCCTTAATAATGAGCTACAGCAGGAAGTGCATCAACGGTTGACAGCGGCCCTCAATCCAAACGATAAAGGGTAGTGTGTTTATTCATATGGAAAGAGTTTAACAATGCAGCAGTTACAGAACGTTATTGAGTCCGCTTTCGAGCGCCGTGCCGACATCACTCCGGCGAATGTAGATACCGTGACCCGCGAAGCGGTTAACCAGGTCATTTCTCTGCTGGATTCCGGTGCGCTGCGTGTGGCAGAAAAGATTGATGGCCAGTGGGTGACTCACCAGTGGCTGAAGAAAGCGGTTCTGCTCTCTTTCCGTATTAACGATAACCAGGTTATCGACGGTGCGGAAAGCCGCTACTTCGATAAAGTACCGATGAAATTCGCCGACTATGACGAAGCGCGCTTCCAGAAAGAAGGCTTCCGCGTAGTGCCGCCTGCCGCTGTGCGTCAGGGCGCGTTTATCGCACGCAACACTGTGCTGATGCCATCCTACGTAAACATCGGCGCATTCGTTGATGAAGGCACGATGGTAGATACCTGGGCGACCGTAGGTTCCTGCGCGCAGATTGGTAAAAACGTACACCTGTCCGGCGGCGTCGGCATTGGCGGCGTACTGGAACCGCTACAGGCAAACCCGACAATCATCGAAGATAACTGCTTCATCGGCGCGCGTTCTGAAGTGGTTGAAGGGGTGATCGTTGAGGAAGGTTCCGTGATCTCTATGGGCGTGTACATCGGTCAAAGCACCCGTATTTACGATCGCGAAACGGGCGAAATCCATTATGGCCGCGTACCGGCAGGCTCCGTTGTGGTTTCCGGCAACCTGCCGTCGAAAGACGGCAAATACAGCCTGTACTGTGCGGTCATCGTGAAAAAAGTTGACGCGAAGACGCGCGGCAAAGTCGGGATCAACGAGCTGTTACGTACCATCGACTAACAATGATTTGAAAAAGCGGGCTGAGCCCGCTTTTTTTACATCTGTGGCTGGCGGAAAGAGAACTTTTCGTTAATTATTCATAGGTTATGTTGAGATGAAGGGTACCGCTATGTATGACAATCTGAAAAGTCTGGGCATTACCAATCCTGAAGAAATCGATCGTTACAGCCTGCGGCAAGAAGCCAACAACGATATCCTGAAAATCTATTTCCAGAAGGATAGAGGCGAGTTCTTTGCCAAAAGCGTAAAGTTCAAATATCCCCGCCAGCGTAAAACCGTCGTCGCCGATGGTATCGGACAAGGTTACAAAGAGGTGCAGGAGATCAGTCCTAACCTGCGCTATGTGATCGATGAACTGGATCAGATCTGCCAGCGCGATCGCACGGAAGTCGATCTCAAACGTAAGATCCTGGATGATTTACGTCATCTGGAAAGCGTAGTCGCCAACAAGATCAACGAAATCGAAGCGGATCTGGAAAAACTAACGCGTAAGTAAGCTGTGTGTTGCCGGATGGCGGCGTGTTACGCCTTATCCGGCCTACAGGTAACTCCCGGTAGGCCTGATAAGCGTCGCGCCATCAGGCAATCAATGCTGCTCGTCCAGTTGCAACGCGACATACAGCAACAGCCGATCGTCAAAATTGCCCAAATCCAGCCCCGTCAACTCAGAGATGCGGTTCAGACGGTATTCCAGCGTATTACGGTGAATAAAGAGCGCCTTCGACGTTGCCAGCGGCTGCACGTTATGGCGAAACCACGCGGCCAGCGTCCGGCGTAACAGCCCGTTATTATCCATCGCCTTCAGCTTTGAGAGCGGGCGCGCCAGCTCATTGGCCTGCCAGCCACCACGCAGGCTGTCCAGCAGCACTGGCAGCATCAAATCCTGGTAAAAGTAGCTGCGTTGCTCCGGCATACGCTGCTTGCCCACCATCATGGTGGTACGCGCAGTGCGCCAGGAGCGGGCGATACTGCCCGGGCCGGTAAAATAGTTCCCCAGTGCGACCCGAAAGCGCAATTGCCCGTTCTCTTTCATCCGGGCAATCAACTGCTCAATACGCTTGCGATGATCGTCCGCATCCCAGCGCCCAAACTGATTCAGCGCCGGTTTCAGCACAACCATTTCCGTCAAAGAAACGATAGCAATCAAATTGTTGCGTTCAGGCGTCGTTAACGCATTTTGCAGCTGCTGCAACTCCTCCATCGCGCTGTCAACGCCAAGCTGCCCGCTGTCCACTTCGACCACGGCAGCCACACGCGGTTGGTTCAGGTCGATACCCAGCCGCTGCGCCCACTCCGTCAACGCTGGCGTATTTTCCTCGGCCTGAATCAGGTTCATCACCAGTTCTTCACGCAGACGGCTGTCCTGGGCCAGCAGATGCATCAGCCGCGACTGCTCCAGCATCATTTCGGCCGTCATACAGACCAGCTCACCGTATTTTCGCAGGTGTTGTGGCTCACCGGTTAAACCAATAACGCCGACGATCTCCCCTTCCAGGCGCAACGGCAGGTTGATCCCCTGGCGCACGCCGTGGAGATGCCGCGCCACCGCATCATCAATATCGACCACGCGCCCCTGCGACAGCACCAACAGCGCGCCTTCGTGCAATTCACCAATGCGCTCCCGATCGCCGCTACCGATAATACGCCCACGGGCATCCATTACGTTGATATTGGTATCGATGATGCGCATTGTGCGCGCCACAATATCCTGTGCCATTTTGGTATCAAGATGCCAGCCAGCCATAATCCCCTCCTGTGAGCAGAGCTCAAGCATAGGGAAGATGCTAACCTGCATCATTGTGCATCTGCACAAACTAAAGCAGAGAAGTATGGAGTTGTGGGAGGCCTCACAGAATGTGAGAAATGCCCTTTTCCCGGACAGGAAAAGGGCAAGAGAGGAAATTACTGCATCAGCAGATAGATGGTGCTATCGCCGCGCTGAATATTCAGCGCCAGAACAGAAGGTTTGCTGTCGAGGATTTTACGCAGCTCAGCGATGTTCTTAATCGCCTGCTGGTTGGCTCCCACAATCACATCCCCTTTCTTCAGGCCAATCTGCGCAGCCGGCGTATTCGGCTTCACGTTGCTGACGACAACACCTTTATCCTGGCCTTTGTTGCTCATTTCCGCGCCTTCAATACCATTGAAGATGGAGCTGGAGTCAACCTGATTCTGGCTGCTCTGTTGCAGTTCCAGGTTGACGGTCACCGGCTTGCCATCACGCAGCAGACCAAGGCTGATTTTGCTGCCTACCGGCATCGTACCCACCTGGGCGCGCAGCGCGGCAAAGCTGCTGATCGGCTTACCATTCAGGGACGTGATCACATCCCCGGCTTTAATACCGGCTTTCGCCGCAGAAGAGTTCGCCATCACCTGGCTGACAAACGCGCCGCGCTGGGCATCGACTTTCATCGCCTTCGCCAGTTCCGAGTTTAGCTCCGTCCCCATGATACCCAGCTCACCGCGTTTAACCTGGCCATACTCCACCATCTGGGAGGTCAGGTTTTTCACCATGTTGCTGGGGATAGCAAAACCAATACCGATGTTGCCGCCGTCCGGCGCAAGAATCGCGGTGTTAATCCCGATCAGTTCGCCGTTCAGGTTCACCAGCGCGCCACCGGAGTTACCACGGTTGATGGCGGCATCCGTCTGGATAAAGTTTTCGTAGTTTTCCGCGTTCAGACCGCTACGACCCAGTGCGGAGACGATACCGGAAGTCACCGTTTCGCCCAGACCAAACGGGTTGCCGATAGCGACGGTATAATCCCCCACGCGCAGCGCGTCGGAATCCGCCAGCTTAATGGCCGTCAGATTTTTCGGGTCCTGAATTTGAACCAGCGCGATATCAGAGCGCGGATCTTTACCGACGACCTTAGCGTCAAATTTACGGCCATCACTCAGCTGAACTTTGATGACCGTCGCGTTATCCACCACATGGTTGTTGGTGACGACATAACCTTTTGCGGCATCAATAATGACGCCGGAGCCCAGCGCCATAAATTTCTGTTGCTGACCGCCGCCCTGACCCCCGCCCTGGCAGAACGGAGAACTCTGGAACGGCGAACCGTCCTGGCAGAATGGCGAATCATCGCCAAAGAACTGCTGGAAATTACGCGGCATGCGCGGCGTGTTGACGGTTGTGCTACCTTCCACGTTGATACTCACCACCGATGGCATCACTTTTTCGAGCATCGGTGCCAGACTTGGCATCTGCTGGGCAGTCGTTGCCGAAGACGCCGTCTCAGCCGCCGTTGCAGACAGGGGAGACAGCGCCAAACCTAAACTCAGAGCCAGTGCACTCATTGCTAATGTGGTTTTTTTCATGTGTTTCAATCTCGATTAACAGATAACGCAAAATTGCTGTGTACGTCAGATTCGTTTTATAGCGCGAAGTTCCAGAATAAAGTTTCTGGAAAAAGTAAAAATTTATTGTCCATCTTTACAAAAGCGTATTTATTATTCAACCGCCATCAGACGCCGGTATTCATCCCAGGCGTACAGATCCGTCATCCCGCTGATATAATCCTGGATCAAACGGCAGCGATAATAATATTCCAGCGTGGGGTACTCCGGCGCCTCCGGCGATAATTTACTGACGGCCTCCACGTAAGCCAGGCGATGGCGCGTAGAGAGCTTCTGGAATAAACGAGATTCTATTGGAAAACGCTTCACCCGCTCTTTTTCAACCAGTTCCCTGAAATCGACCAGGGACATACGTAATAACGGTTGGTAAATTTCTAATAACCCGCTGATGACGCGATAGCCCTGTAATTCCAGTTGTTCAACATCCGGGTGGCTAAACACATGTTTTATCGCCACATTTTTATATAACTCAAGCAACTGGCTGAAGCTGCTGGCGTCTTCCAGCAGCGCATGATTGAAACTGCCGTCAAAGATTTGCGGCAGGTTATCAATAAAACGCTGAGCGGCGTAGGGCACCAGTTTATTTAGCGTATTCACGCGCAAATACATAAAGAACTGATCTTCCGTACTGCGACTTAGCGAATTTGAGCGAGATTTTTCCCAGGCATTCTCAACAACCTGAGTAAACAGCGACCCTTTTTCATGGTGGCCCCATGCTTCGTAAAGATGGTGATATAACTGCTCAACGCTGAAGATTCTTTTCTCGACGGCATCTTCCAGATCGGCCACGCAATAAGAGATATCATCGGCGGCCTCCATAATCCATGTTAATGGGAAGCGGCTGTAAGGCGCTAACGCAAGTTCTTTACGTAACCTCTCAATATACGGCGCTTCAGAGAGATAATACCCCGGCTTCTTCATTAAATAACGGTGCGTCGCGGGCGTTTCTCCTCGCCACCATGCCGGGCGAGTGTATTTTAAAATGCCGCCCACCTGCGCCCAGGTCAGATTCATGCGCATTAATGTATGCACCAGGCGGATGCCCTGCGCGTTGCCCTCGAAATGACATAAATCCTGGCGCACCTTGCGACGAATGTCATTCAAAGACTCCTCGCCTTCACGCAGACGCAGCGCCGCCACCGCGCAGCGATCGTCGCTAAGCGGCTGGCTTTCCGCATCCGCCGGATGCAGGCGCTGGCGAAACCAGTCATTGATCGCCGCCTCGCCGAAATGACCAAACGGCGGATTGCCAATGTCATGCATCAGGCAGGACATTTCCACAATGCTCTCAAAGGGGCCGGTCAGTTCATCCAGACCGTATTGTTCCAGCAGCTTTAACTCTTTTAACCGGCTCAGGATCTCTTTCGCGATATAACGCCCGACCTGCTGCACCTCCATAGAATGCGTCAACCGCGTCCGAACGGCGGCGTTACGTTCCAGTGGAAAGACCTGCGTTTTTTGCTGAAGCCGACGGATCGCCGGGGAATTGATGATGCGTCCACGATCGCTTTCAAAGATCCGCAGGATCTCATGTTCGGTCTTCACACCCTGCGGTGAACGATAACGACGATGCCAGTTAATTTTATTTCGGAAATCGATCTGTGCCATGTCCTCTCCCGCCTGAGAAATGCGCTTCCCCTTAAGCGCATGATAGACTATGCCCTCAAATCTGGCTTATCGCGAGTAAATCTATGAAAATCGGCATCATTGGTGCAATGGAAGAAGAAGTTACGCTGCTGCGTGACAAAATCGAAAACCGTCAGACGATCACCCTGGGCGGTTGTGAAATTTACACCGGCCAACTGAACGGGACCGAGATTGCGCTGCTGAAATCCGGCATCGGTAAAGTCGCGGCGGCGCTGGGCGCAACGTTGCTGCTGGAACGTTGCAAGCCGGATGTCATTATTAATACCGGTTCCGCTGGCGGTCTGGCCCCGACGCTGACAGTCGGCGATATCGTCGTTTCCGATGAAGCGCGTTATCACGATGCCGACGTTACCGCGTTTGGTTATGAATTTGGTCAGCTCCCTGGCTGCCCGGCAGGTTTTAAAGCCGACGACGCGCTGATCGCGGCGGCGGAATCCTGCATCGCAAAACTCAACCTGAATGCGGTTCGCGGACTGATCGTCAGCGGCGACGCTTTTATTAACGGTTCCGTGGGCCTGGCGAAAATCCGCCACAATTTCCCGCAGGCGATTGCCGTGGAAATGGAAGCAACCGCGATCGCGCATGTCTGCCATAACTTCAACGTGCCTTTCGTGGTGGTTCGCGCCATCTCTGATGTGGCCGATCAGCAATCCCACCTCAGCTTTGACGAATTCCTGGCCGTAGCCGCGAAGCAGTCCAGCCTGATGGTTGAAACGCTGGTGCAGAAACTGGCGCATGGCTAAATTATTCTCCAGGGCGCTGGCCGCCCTGCTTTTAGCCCTTCCGCTGTGGCTTTGCGCCGCACCGCGCGTCGTTTCCCTCTCCCCTTCCAACACCGAACTTGCCTTTGCCGCAGGGATCACGCCCGTTGGCGTCAGCAGTTATTCCGACTATCCCCCGCAAGCGAAAAACATCGAAGAAGTCTCCACCTGGCAAGGGATGAATCTGGAACGTATTGTGGCGCTCAAACCCGACCTGGTCATCGCCTGGCGAGGGGGCAATGCTGAACGGCAGGTTAACCAGCTGGCGTCCCTGGGCATTAAAATCATGTGGGTGGATGCCGTAACCATTGAGCAGGTCGCCGACGCACTGCGCCAGCTTGCCGCATGGAGTCCTGAGCCAGAAAAAGCCAGACGCGCGGCGCAAACGCTGCTGGACGAGTATGCTGCGCTAAAGTCGCAGTACGCTGATAAACCGAAAAAACGCGTTTTTCTCCAGTTTGGCGCGAATCCGTTATTCACCAGCGGAAAAGGCTCCATCCAGCACCAGGTTCTTGAGGTCTGCGGCGGAGAAAATATTTTTGCGGGCAGTCGCGTCCCCTGGCCGCAGGTCAGCCGCGAGCAGGTGCTGGCCCGACATCCGCAGGCGATTGTCGTTACCGGCGATGCGGGCGAAATTCCTAAAATCGAACAATACTGGCAAAACCAGCTAAAAATCCCGGTTATACCGCTGAATGGTGACTGGTTTGAACGCGCGAGCCCGCGTATCATCCTCGCCGCAAAACAACTCTGTAATGCGCTTTCACAAGTAGAATAGAACCTGCGCAGTCAGGTTCTCAGTGGGGATTCGATAATGCTCGTCTATTGGCTGGATATTGTAGGCACAGCTGTCTTTGCTATCTCTGGCGTATTGCTGGCCGGAAAGTTGCGTATGGACCCGTTTGGCGTACTGGTGTTGGGCGTCGTGACCGCAGTGGGCGGCGGGACGATCCGCGATATGGCGCTGGATAACGGGCCCGTCTTTTGGGTCAAAGATCCGACCGACCTGGTGGTGGCGATGGTCACCAGCATGCTCACCATTTTGCTGGTGCGCCAGCCGAGACGATTGCCTAAATGGATGCTTCCCGTGCTGGATGCCGTCGGCCTCGCGGTGTTCGTCGGTATCGGCGTCAATAAGGCGTTCCTTGCCGAAACAGGCCCGCTGGTCGCCATCTGTATGGGCGTGATTACCGGCGTCGGCGGCGGGATTATCCGCGACGTGCTGGCGCGTGAAGTGCCGATGATCTTGCGCACGGAGATTTATGCCACGGCCTGTATTATCGGCGGCATCGTGCATGCGACGGCGTTTTATACCTTTTCCGTGCCGCTGGAAAGCGCCAGTATGATGGGGATGGTTGTGACGTTAATGATTCGTCTGGCCGCAATTCGTTGGCATTTAAAATTACCGACGTTTGCTCTGGATGAGAACGGGCGTTGATTTCACTGCCCGATGGCGCTGACGCTTATCGGGCCTACATTCAGGAACGCAGCAACACGCACCGTAGGCCGGATAAGACGCCCTGCGTCGCCATCCGGCAATACATCAGATACTAAAGGACGAACCACACCCGCAGGTGCTTTTCGCATTCGGGTTGGTGACCACAAAGCGGGAACCTTCCAGACCTTCGGTGTAATCGACAGCGCCGCCTACCAGATATTGCAGGCTCATCGGGTCAACCACCAGGCCAACACCCTGCTTCTCGATGGTCATATCACCTTCGTTCACCTGATCATCAAAGGTAAAACCGTACTGGAAACCGCTGCAACCACCGCCGGTGATATACACGCGCAGTTTCAGATTCGGGTTATCTTCGTCAGCGATCAGGCTTTTTACTTTCTTGGCTGCTGCTTCAGTAAATTGCAGTGGCAGCGCTACGTCATCACTCATTTTTTGCTCCAAACGACATTGGCAATTGGGCAAATTATAACCCAATCGTTATGGCATTATCTAATACCCTGGTATTTCATTCAAGTATTCTCACCAGCGACCGACTGCTGGCTTTTTGCCGCCTGCTCCGCATCCTGTTTCGCCAGCGTGCGCGCAAGGATGGTGGAGTATAGCGGTTTTCCGCCCATAAATTGTGCTAATAGTGTTGCGCCAAGACAGGTAATAATCATTGGCAAAATGAGCTGATAGTTATCGGTCATCTCCAGCACTAACACGATTCCCGTTAAAGGCGCACGCACCGACGCCGCCAGCAGCGCGCCCATTCCGGCAATCGCGAATGTTCCGGCTTCCAGATGGTACTGCGGAAAACACGCCGCAGCCGCCATACCAAATGCGGTGCCGAGCAACGTCCCCAGCGCCAGCATTGGCGCAAAAATTCCGCCCGGCGCACCGGATGAGAAACAAAGCAGCGTGGTAAGGACGCGGGCGATAAAAATAAACAGCAGCAGGCCTACGCTGTAATTCCCCGCCGCCGCAATGGGGATCAAATTAAATCCACCGCCCGCCGCTTCCGGCTCAATTAAGCCGAGAATACCGCACAGGCCGCCGATCGCGCCGCCCATCAGAACCCACTTTTTGATTTCGCCGCCGTGAAAACGCTGGAACATATCCTGAGTGCGCAATACCAGGTGATTGAACAGCGGCCCGACGCAGCCAAAAATCATACCGAGGATTAAATATAACCATAGCGTATTAACCGGTGCGTTTGAGAGCTTCCCGACCTCAATAATCGGCGCTTCACCATTAAAAATACGAAACACAATGCTCGACATGATCACGCCCGTAAACACGGCTTTGATCGAAATTAAATTGTAGCGAAACTGCGGGCGCATCTCTTCGATGATAAATAAGATCCCCGCCAGCGGCGCGTTAAAGGCTGCCGATAACCCTGCGGCCGCACCGGTTGCCAGTAAGGTGTGACGCGCCTCGGCGCTACGCATACGGAAGAGGTCCAGCACCATCCGCCCGATATTGCCCCCGATTTGTACCGTCGGCCCTTCCCGCCCCAGCACCATGCCAGCGCCCAGCGTTCCCATACCGCCCACAAATTTCACCGGCAGCACGCGCCACCAGCGAACAGGACGCAACTCTTCCAGCGCGCCTTCTATTTCCGGGATGCCCGACCCACCGGCTTCCGGCGCAAACTTACGCACCAGAAAATAACCGACCATCGCCAGCAGCGCAGAGAGGATAAAGGCCAGCGGCCAGACCAGAATCGCGTAATCGGCCGTCTGAACGAGCGCGCCGATACGTAAGTTCTGCACCCAGGTCACGGCTTTCTCAAACGCAACGCCAATAAGACCCGTGACGGTGCCGACCACCGCCGCCGTTAATAAGATGGCCAGCGGCGTTTTATCCCGCTGAAGTAGTCTGCGGATCAGATCCCCGCGCCGTAAGCGCACAACTTGCTGTGCTTCGAAAGTGGGAGTGTCTGTGTTCATCAGATGATCATTAATTGGTAATACAAATACAGAAGCGGCATTGTACCCGCCTGTTTCGGGAAAATCCCCTGTAAATCGTCATGTTTCAAATGCGCAAAATGTTCATAACCTTCTGTGAATAACTTAGAATAAAGGGCATTCACTTTTTCTACGAACCAGGAACCCCATCCATGAGCAAGTCTGAAAACCTCTACAGCGCAGCGCGCGAGCTTATCCCCGGCGGCGTCAACTCCCCTGTTCGCGCCTTCACTGGCGTGGGCGGCACCCCGCTGTTTATCGAAAAAGCAGACGGCGCGTATCTGTATGATGTCGATGGCAAAGCGTACATCGATTACGTCGGCTCCTGGGGTCCGATGGTGCTGGGCCATAACCACCCCGCCATCCGTAATGCAGTGATTGAAGCCGCTGCGCGCGGGCTGAGCTTCGGCGCGCCGACCGAGATGGAAGTTAAAATGGCGGAGCTGGTCACCGAACTGGTGCCGACTATGGACATGGTGCGGATGGTGAACTCCGGCACCGAAGCCACAATGAGTGCGATTCGCCTGGCGCGCGGCTTCACCGGTCGCGACAAGATCATCAAATTTGAAGGCTGCTACCACGGCCACGCCGACTGCCTGCTGGTGAAAGCGGGTTCCGGCGCACTGACGCTGGGCCAGCCGAACTCACCGGGCGTTCCGGCTGACTTCGCCAGACATACCCTGACCTGCACCTATAACGATCTGGCCTCTGTACGCGCGGCGTTCGAGCAATATCCGCAAGAGATTGCCTGTATTATCGTCGAGCCGGTGGCGGGCAATATGAACTGCATCCCTCCGCTGCCGGAATTCCTGCCGGGCCTGCGCGCCCTGTGCGACGAATTCGGCGCGCTGCTGATCATCGACGAAGTGATGACCGGTTTCCGCGTGGCGCTGGCGGGCGCACAGGATTATTACGGCGTAGTGCCGGATCTGACCTGTCTGGGCAAAATCATCGGCGGCGGCATGCCGGTAGGCGCATTTGGCGGACGCCGCGATGTGATGGACGCACTGGCGCCGACTGGCCCGGTTTACCAGGCGGGAACGCTTTCCGGCAACCCGATTGCCATGGCGGCGGGTTTCGCCTGCCTGACCGAAGTCGCCCAGCCGGGGATTCACGAGACGCTGGACGAACTGACGACCCGACTGGCAGAAGGCCTGCTGGACGCCGCGCAGGAAGCCAACATTCCACTGGTGGTGAATCACGTCGGCGGTATGTTCGGCATCTTCTTTACCGACGCGGAATCCGTAAACTGCTATCAGGATGTAATGGCATGCGACGTTGAGCGCTTCAAACGTTTCTTCCACATGATGCTGGATGAAGGCGTTTACCTGGCGCCGTCCGCCTTCGAGGCAGGTTTTATGTCCGTGGCGCACAGCATGGACGATATCAACAACACCATCGATGCCGCGCGTCGGGTATTTGCGAAACTGTAAATCGTCATTGCCGGGTGGCGCTTACGCTTACCCGGCCTACATATGGCGCCGTAGGCCGGATAAGGCACCATTACCGGCTCTGCTTGCGTAACAGATAAATAAAATACGGCGCGCCGATAAACGTCGAGAGCAATCCCGCCGGGATCTGATACGGGAACAACACCATTCTGCCGCACCAGTCGGCGAAAACCAGCAGTATTCCCCCCGCCAGCGCCGACATAATCATATGCGGCATCGTGCGGCGAAAACCGAGCATCCGCGCGATATGCGGCGCCATCAGCCCGACGAAGCTCAGCGGCCCAATGGTCATCGTCGCGGTCGCCGTCAGACAGGCCGCCAGCAACAACAGCCCAACACGCGATGGCGTCAACGCGATACCCACCGCCCGCGCCGTCTCGCCGCCCAGCGGTAAAATGGTTAACCAGCGACGACACAGCGGCGTAATCGCCAACAGAATCACCATCACAATGCCGGTGCGTACCACCTGTTCTTCCGAGGCGTTGTAGGTCGAACCGGAGATCCAGGTCAGCACTCCCGCCATGCGCGGATCGCCGCTCGCCTGTAACATCATCAACAGCATCGTAAACGCCGTACTGAGCGCCATCCCCGCCAGCAGCATACGGTGCGGAGAAAAGCCCCCGCGTCCTGCCGCGACCATGATGATCAGCAACGTCGCCGCCGCGCCGATGCTCCCGGCAGGCAGCAGCCAGCCAAAGGCGTTACCCGGCACCAGGAACAGCATCAGCACCACGCCGAACGCCGCGCCGGAGCTGATACCCAGCACTTCCGGGCTGGCCATCGGGTTTCCGGTCAGGCGTTGAATAATGCACCCCGCTACCGCCAGCATCACGCCCGCAATCAATGCCGCCAGAATACGCGGCCAGCGCCAGGGCATCAGTTCATCCAGCAGCGCGCCGCTCGCCCAGTTCCAGCCGTGCGCGTCACGGCCAAAAGAGAGCGCCACGAACACCGCCAGCAGCAGCACGACACCGCCTGCCAGCGCAAAACTCAGCACATGCTGGCGTTCCGCCGCTACGCGGTCATTGGCGTTCATTGCCGGCACGCTCATGCTGCGCAGACGCGGCAGCAGCCACAGCAACAGCGGCGCGCCAATCAGCGCCGTCACGGAACCCGTGGAGACCTCCATCCAGACGCGGGTCAGCCACAAAATGGTCTGATCGGAAAGCCAAAGGATCAGCGCGCCAATCAGCGGCGCCAGCATCAGGCGCGCCAGTAAGCGACGCGCCCCAAGCATTTTCGCCAGCAGCGGGGCGAACAGGCCGATAAAGCCGATAATCCCAACGGCGTTAACCAGCATCGCGCTGAGCACGATCGCCAGCGATAAAGCCGCCAGACGCGCCAGCGACAAGGCCAGCCCCAGATTGCGCGCCACGCCGTCATCCAGCCCCATCAGGGTCATCGGACGCAGCAATAGCAAGGTGAGCATCACACCGCCCAGCAGCTGCGGCCACAGCCTCTGCACCCCGCTCCAGTCGGTTTGCGTCAGCGTTCCGGTGCTCCACAGGAACATGCTTTGCAACTGGTCGTGGTGGAAAATCACCATCAGCTGGTTAATCGCCCCGCAATACAGGCTCACCACCAGACCGGCGAGAATCAGCGTAACCGGTGACAGGCGTTTTCCCCAGGCGACGCCAAACACCAGCGCCCCCACCACGCACGCGCCTGCCAGCGCCGCAAATTGCGTGGCCATCGCGCCGGGAATCGCCCACAGCGTCGTTAGCGTAATCCCGAGCTGTGCCCCCGTCGCCACGCCGAGCGTCGTTGGCTCCGCCAGCGGGTTACGCAGCACCTGCTGGAACAATACGCCCACCAGCCCAAGCCCGGCCCCGACCAGCAAGGCGATCGCCAGACGCGGCAATAGGCTATAGTGGAAAATCATTTGCTCAATGCTGTCGATATCCGGCGACCAGAACGCTTGCTGCCACTGGCTGCGCGGCAATGCGATGGAGAAGTTAAACCAGGTCAGCCAGGCAGCAGCGATAAATAACACCGCCAGCAGCAACGCCGGAAATAGCGCAATACGTCGGCTCACGCTTTACCTCCCAGCGCATTATCCAGAATGCGCACGAAACGCATGCTCGACAGCGTCGCACCATAAAACCAGACGGCAGGCACGCGCTGAAAACGTCCGGCGCGCACAAACGGCATCGCCTGCCACAGCGGCGTCGCCATCAGCGCAGCCATATCCGGGTTATTGCCGTGATCAAAACAGAGGACGTCAGCGTCTTTATAGGCCGCCAGCCGGTCGATACCAACCGCAGTGCTGCCCCAGAAATTGGTTTCCCCCTGCCAGGCATTGCGAATGCCGAACGCGTCCAGCGTCTCCTGGAATAAGCAGTTCGGGCCGAAAACCAGCATATGGCGCGGATCGAGCAACGTCATCAGCAGCAGAGGCCGGTCGCCACGCCGGGCAAAGCGCGGTTTCTGGCTGTCGATAAAGCTATCGTATTCCGCCAGATGGCGGCTGGCCGCAGACTCAAGATTAAGCAGTTGCGCCATTTCAATTAACGACTGACGCGCTACCGCTAACGGCTTTTTGCCGTCGCTGAAGCTAAAGCCGCGCCCCGGCGCGATACGCGCCAGCTTTTCAGGCGAAGGGCCATAGCCTGCCGACCAGACCATAAATGAGGGCTTCATTTCGGTCAGCAGTTCCAGATTAGGTTCGGTACGCAGCCCAACGTCAATGACCGACTCCGGCAATGCCGGCTCGTTAACCCACAGGCGATAATTGGGAATATCCGCCACGCCGTAAGGCATGATGCCGAGCGCTAACAGCAGCTCTACCGGCAACCACTCCAGGGCGACAATACGATGAGGATCGACGGTTGCGGCCCGGGCTTGCCCCATTTGCCAGAGCAGAGGAGAAAGCGCCATCGCCGTTAACAATCGACGTCGGGTAATAAAATGTAAACCGCTCATTAATAGACAAAACTCACGGGTGCGGCGCCAGCCGGATGCGGCAAAATGCCCATCGGGATGCCATAAATCAGCTCCAGCGTTTCACCACGCATCAACTCTGCTGGCGTTCCCTGGGCAATCATTTCGCCACCGCGCAGCGCCACCAGATAATCACAGTAGCGGGCCGCCATGTTGATGTCGTGCAAAACAGCAATCACCGTCAGCCCACGCTGCTGGCTTAAGCGGTGCACCAGCGCCAGCACATCAACCTGATGCGCGATATCCAGCGCGGAGGTGGGTTCGTCGAGTAGCAGGCAGCGGCTATCCTGGGCCACCAGCATGGCGATCCACGCCCGCTGACGCTCCCCGCCGGAGAGGCTGTCTACCAGACGGTGCGCCAGTGGTTTTAGTCCCACCAGCGTAATCGCCTCTTCCACTTTTTCTCTGTCGGTTACGCCAAAACGACCCAGCGCGCCGTGCCACGGATAACGCCCAATCGCCACCAGCTCGCGCACCGTCATCCCTTCCGCCTGCGGAAGTTGCTGCGGCAGATAGGCGACCTTGCGGGCAAACGCTTTACTGTTCCAGCTGTTCAACGGCTGATCGTCGAGCAACACGTCGCCTTCCGACGGCGGTTGATGCCGCCCCAGCATTTTCAGTAAGGTTGATTTACCTGAACCGTTGTGACCAATAAGCCCGGTAACTTTACCCACCGGAAAGGTCAGCGAAAGAGGATGCAGAAGCGTGCGGCCAGGCACACGAAAGGAGACATTACGTAGGGCGAAAGTCGTGTCGGGACGGGTTATGTTTTCCTGCATAGCGGCCAACTTGTAAAGCGGGCACGGCGAACCGTGCCCAAAGAGAAATTAGAAACGGAAGGTTGCGGTTGCAACGACCTGACGCTCCGCGCCCCAGAAGCAGCCATAGGTGTTAAAGCAGCTTGCGACGTACTCACGGTCAAACAAGTTGTTCACATGCAGCGCCACGTTAGACCCAGCCATACCAACGCGCGCCAGATCGTAACGTACTAACGCATCCACCAGCGTATAGCTCCCCACTTTGAAGGAGTTTGCCGGGTCGCCATAGCTGGAGCCAGTATAACGAACACCCGTACCCAACGTCAGCCCGGAAAGCGCGCCGTCATAGAGGGTGTAATCACCCCACAATGATGCCATATGTTTAGGCACCTGAGCAGGCGTGTTGCCTTTGTAGTTGGTGTCGGTAGTGTATTCCGCATCGGTATAGGTATAAGAACCAACCACGTTGACGCTTGCAGACAGCGCGGCTTTCGCTTCAATTTCCACACCACGTGAACGAATTTCACCGCCTTCAACTGACCAGAACGATCCATTCGGGTCGGCCATCAGATTGTTGGTTTTGGTGAGCTGATACACTGCACCGGTAATCACGATCGGACGATCGCTCGGCACGTATTTCACGCCAGCTTCGTACTGCTTACCTTTGGATGGAGCAAAGATATTACCGCTTTCCCCCGTCTGCGAAGCCGGTTCAAACGACTCGCTATAGCTGAAATACGGGGTCACGCCATTGTCGAACAGGTAGTTAACACCGCCACGCCAGGTGAACTGTTTGTCGTCGCGCTTATCGGTAGTACCGTAAACACGGTTGAAGGACTCCTGGTCAGCCCAGTCATAACGACCACCCAGAGTAACCAGCACCTTATCCCATTGCATCTGATCCTGCACGTACAAGCCAGTTTGCTTCTGCTTATTCAGCACTTTGTAAGGGCCTGAAGGGCCAGGATGTGAGCCAAAATCGAAGTCACTGCGATCAAGGTTATAGATGTCGGACGGCGTTACAGAACCAGCATAGCCAAACCAGGAGTCAATATCGTTACGCATACGCATAAAGTCAACGCCGGTCAGCAGCGTGTGATCCACATCGGCCGTTGCAAACTTGCTTTGCAGTTGGGTATCGACAGCGAAGTTCTGCAATTTCTCATTATCGATAACGTACTGACGAGTCAGCGTATGACCCCAATCTGACTGAGGAACGCTGGCGCAAGGACTATTAGCCGGATCCTTTGTATAGAGCGGATCGGAGCACATACCGTAGCCATACACGCTATTCTGCGAGACTTTATTTTGCGCGTAACGCAGATTCTGACGCACGGTAAAGGTGTCGTTAAATTCGTGGTCGAAGCTGTAGCCCACCATCTTCTCGTTACGAGAATAGGTATTGTTGTTCGCACCTTCGTTGAAATCGGTAGAGAGACGCTTACCGTTCGGTAACTTAGTCACTGTCCCTTCTTTCGGCAGCCAGCCGTAATAACCTGTTTCCGGTTCATTCTGGAAATAAGACAAGAAGGTAAAGTTGGTTTTATCATTCGGACGCCAGCTGAAAGATGGCGCGATGGCATAACGCTGCTCTTCCGCACCTTGCTGCTGGGCATTCGCAGAACGCGCAAGGCCGGTTAAGCGATAAGAGTAAACACCATCGTCATCCAGAGCATCACTAAAGTCAAAACCGGTCTGGAACAGGCTGTCGGTGCCCATCTTGAACTGAACTTCTTTCAGCGGTTCCGTGGTTGGACGCTTGCTGACCATGTTCAACAAACCACCAGGGTTGCTTTTTCCGTAGAGAACGGAAACCGGGCCGCGCATGACTTCAGCGCGCTCCAGCATATAAGGGTCAATCACCGCATCATTGTAAAAGTTACCCTGCATCTTCAGGCCATTCAGATAGTTGTTCTGACTTTGGCCGTCAGCGGCGAAACCGCGGATGATCAGGTAATCATAAGTGTTAGACGCGCCACGGGTGCCCACGGCAACACCAGGAGTGTAGCTGAGCGCCTCTTTCACAGATTTAGGCTGATGCAGCGCCATCTCCTCGGCAGTTACCACAGAAATAGACTGTGGCACCTTTTGAATGGGGGTATCCGTTTTGGTCGCTGTGGCGGATTGTCTGGCCGCGATGGTCGCCGCCGGCCCCCAGGCACTTTCCTGCTGGGCAGGTGCAGCGGTTACGGTGATAGTTTCTTCTTTCGGTTCAACCGCCGCCTGTGCATAGACAGACATGCCGCTAACCGCTGTGGCTACTACGACTGCGATTTTACGCAGCGAAGAGTTTGGCTGAGCAGTTTTAAGACGCGCCATTGGTATATCTCTAATGAAAAGTGAATGATAACGTAAACGAGAATTATTCTTATGACCGCAGCATAATATTCGAAACGTTGGCGCGATAGCAAGCAATACGCGCCCCTATCAAAACTAAGGGGTTAAGAAATAACCAGATGAAAAGGAAGGGTTAATGATTTAGGCTGGAATGTTATTCTGCGGAAATTTGCCGGATGGCGGCGCTGGCGCGCCTTATCCGGCCTACAAGATCCAATGCGTTTATTGGTTCTGTAGGCCTGATAAGCGCAGCGCCATCAGGCGCAACGGTTAGTTACTACCAAACATATCCTTGATCCACCCCGCCACGCCGTCGCTGTCTTTCTTCTCCTGCTGCGCCGGTTGCTGCTGTTGAGGCTGCTGTTGCTGTGAAGAAGACTGATCGAACGGATTCCCGGTCGGCTGCTGCTGTTGCATCATTTCGCCCTGCTGGCACAGCGCGTCCGGGTCGGTCGTCCAGACCGGCAGCGCTCGCATTCCACCGCTACAGACGAAATTACCGTCGTAATCGACGCCCATATCCACCACATCTTCCGGCGGCGTCAGCGTCAGCGGCGTTGGCGTTTGGTTCGCCAGATAACGCTGATAAATCGACATCGCGCCGCTGGCGCCGTACAGTTTCGTCGGCTGGTTATTATCGCGACCCACCCAGGTAATCGTCACCTGGCTGCCATCAATCCCTGCAAACCAGGTATCGACATTGTTGTTGGTGGTCCCGGTTTTACCCGCCAGATGCAGGCCCGGATACTTCGCGCCCAGCTGACGCCCGGTGCCGCGCTGCACAACCTGCTGCATCGTCCACAACGTCATATACGCCGCCTGCGCCGGAACCGCGCGCTCAGCCTGCGGGAAGCTCTGATACAGCACCGTACCGTCTTCCGCAATCACCGAACGCAATGCTGATAACGGCGCCCGGTTGCCGCCGCTGGCGATGGTCTGGAACGCTTGCGCCACTTCGATTGGCGTCAGGTTCAGCGCCCCCAGCAGCATGGCCGGAACCGGATGCAGCTGATCTTTCGGCACGCCCAGCTTCATCCAGGTATCGGTGACGGCAGGAAGCCCCAGCGCCATCCCCAGATTCACCGTCGGCACGTTCATGGAGCGCGTCAGCGCGTCCACCAGCATCACTTTGCCACTTTCGCTGTAACGACGGTCATCGTTCTGCGGAGACCAGACCTGCCCGTTCGGCTGACGAAGCGCGATCGGCGCGTCGGCAATCCAGGTGTTCAGGCGATACAGCTTCGGCTGGCTTAACGCCGTCAGATAGGTCGCCGGTTTTGCCAGAGAGCCGATAGAACGGCGCGCCTGCATCGCACGGTTGTACCCGGCGAACTGCGGCTCCGCCCCGCCGACCATCGCACGCACCTCGCCGCTGAAGCGGTCTACCACCACAATCGCGGTTTCCAGATCGCTCAGATTACGCTGTTTCTTCAGCGCCGGAATGCCCTCAACGGCCGCTTTTTCAGCCGCATCCTGCGCCACGGAATCAAAAGTGGTGAAGATCTTCACGCCAGAAAGGTCTTTCACTTTGTCGCCGAGCTTCGCCTGCAACTCCTGACGCACCATCTGCATAAAGGCTGGCTGTGGCGAGATCACCCCGCCGCGCGGCTGCACGCCCAGCGGACGCGCGCTCAGCATGTCGTACAACTCCTGGTCGATCACCTGCTGTTGTTGCAGCAGACGCAGTACCAGATTACGACGCTCCAGCGCCAGTTTCGGGTTACGCCACGGGTTGTAGATTGACGCCCCTTTCACCATCCCCACCAGCAGCGCCTGCTGATCGAGACTCAACTCTTCGACCGGGCGGCCAAAGTAGTACAGGCTCGCCAGCGGGAAGCCGCGAATCTCATTATCGCCGCTCTGGCCGAGATAGACTTCGTTCATGTACAGCTCAAGGATCCTGTCCTTGCTGTAGCGCGCATCCATCAGCAGCGCCATGTAAGCTTCGTTCGCTTTACGCCAGTAGGAGCGTTCGCTGGTGAGGAACAGGTTTTTCACCAGCTGTTGCGTCAGCGTACTCGCCCCCTGAACCGTGCGCCCGGCGGTAAGGTTCGCCAGCACCGCACGACCGATGGAATACAGGCTAACGCCATCGTGCTCATAGAAATGACGGTCTTCCGTCGCCAGCAGCGTATCCACCAGCAGATCCGGGAAACCGTTGCGCGGCACGAACAGGCGCTGTTCGCCATTCGGCGAAGAGAGCATGGTGATCAGGCGCGGATCGAGACGGAAGAAACCAAACTGACGGTTGTTATCCATATTCACGATCGTATCCAGATGGCCGCCGTCAAAGGTCAGACGCGCACGCACCTGCCCTTCTTTGCTGTCCGGGAAGTCAAACGGACGGCGGATCATCTCGATGCTGTTCGCCTGCACGGTAAACTCGCCGGGACGCGTCATTTTCGTCACCTGACGGTACTGGGTGGCCTCCAGCAATTTCACCATTTCATTCTTGCTGACGGGCATTTCCGGCTCAAGGTTAACCATCCGGCCATATACCGCCGCAGGAAGCTGCCAGACTTTGCCATCAATACGGCTACGGATTTTTTGATCCAGATAGACACCGTAGATCGCAATCAGCACGACAAAAACAATCGACAGTTTTAGCAGTAGCCAGAGCCAGCCACGCTTGCCACGAGGCTTACGCCCTTTGCCCTTACCGTTACGCGGCATCGGTTCTTCATCCTCATAGTCATCATCATAATCGTCGTCGTACTCTTCATCTCTGAGTCGACGACGGCTTACCTTTTGTTTCACCGGACGCGGTGGTTTCCCTTTGCGTCCAATTGGCTCGCGGTCATTCCCGGCCATGCTTTTTCTCCGCAACATACAGGCGCAAAGGCCCGATTCTCTGTTCTTCCGTCAGTCGACAGAAGAAGAAATCTCTCAATTTTCTGCCATGTTTATGCCGGATGGCGGCTTCGCCTTATCCGGCCTACATTTGAGCGAGCAGGCCTGATAAGCACAGCGCCATCCGGCAGTCATGAATACTTCTTCGTGCGCCGCGTTGGCGCGGTATTCGCCGGATCGTCCGGCCAGACATGTTTGGGATAACGCCCTTTCATCTCTTTTTGTACCTCGCGGTACGCTCCCTGCCAGAACGCGCTTAAATCGCGCGTAATCTGTAGCGGGCGTTGGGCCGGTGAGAGCACCTCCAGCACCAGCGGCACGCGCCCCTGCGCGATAGCAGGCGTATTCGCTTCGCCAAACATCTCCTGCATTCTGACCGCCAGCGCTGGCGGGTTATCTTCGTGATAACGAATGGCTATCCGGCTTCCCGTCGGCACAGTGTAATGCGCGGGCAGCTCACTATCCAGACGTTGCAGCATAGACCAGTCCAGCAGGCCGCGTAACGCCTGGGTAATATTCAGGGCTTTCAGGGCGCGCAGCGTATGAACGCCCGTCATGTGCGGCAGCAGCCAGCTTTCCAGCGTCGCCAGAAGAGAAGCGTCATCAACGGCAGGCCAGTCGTACTCCGGCAACCATTGCGCCGCGCGCAGCAGACGCAGGCGGAACTGTTCAGCCTCCGGCGTCCAGTTGAGCACACTTAGCCCTTTATCGCGAATGCCATTGAGCATCGCCTGGTGCAGTTCCTCTTCCGAAGGCTTAGCCAGCGGCTGAACTTTTACCGTCAGTTGCCCGATACGCATTCGGCGCAGCGCCTTTAATGTTCCCTGCGCGTCGTCCCACTCTACCGTGTCGGACTGCTGCAACAGCGCCGGACACGCCTGAATAAGCGCCTCGATATCCAGCGGTAAAGCCAGCAGAATACGGGCATCCGGCGACGCGCTCCCCTGCAACAGCAACGGTGCGATAAGCCACTCATGGCGACCCAGCGCGTCATCGGCGTCGAGCACCGCGCCCATGCCATTCGCCAGTTGATAGCGCCCTTCCTGACCGCGTCGACGCGCGATACGATCGGCAAACGCCTGCGCAAGCAGCGGCGCCAGCATCGTGCCGTCCACTTCGCCGCCTCGCCCGTTGAGCCGTTTCAGGAGCTGCTGGCTACGCTGCTGCCAGCCCGGTTGCTGGCGCGAAAACGCCACGCAGAGGTCGGTATTGCCCGCGCGCGGCGGCTCCTCCAGAATCGCCGCCAGTTTCGCCGCCGTCGCCTTTTCACTGTCATTACCGGCGCTGACCAGCATCGCCGCCAGACGAGGGTCGTTGCCAAGCCGCGCCATTTTCTGCCCCGTCGCGCTCAGCCGCTCACCATCCAGCGCATTCAGCATCTGCAACAGCCGCCGGGCTGCCTGCACGTTGGCGGCCGGGGGAAGGTCCAGCCAGTTGAGCTGCGCGGGATCGCTGCATCCCCATTGCAGCAGCTCCAGCAACAAACCGGACAGATCGCTTTGTAAAATCTCCGGCTCGCTTTGCGCCGCCGCCCTTTCCGCCTGCTCTTTCGCCAGCAGGTGAACACACACGCCCGGTTCCAGACGCCCGGCGCGTCCGGCTCGCTGCGTCATGGAGGCCTGGCTGACGCGCTGGGTAATCAGCCGCGTCAGGCCGGTTCGCACGTCATAGCGCGCCACGCGCTCCTGCGCGCTGTCCACCACCAGACGGATACCCTCGATGGTTAAACTGGTTTCGGCAATATTGGTCGCCAGCACGACTTTGCGCATCCCGCGCGGCGCAGGCAGTATCGCTTTACGCTGCGCCTCCAGAGACAACGCGCCATACAGCGGGCATAACAGCACATCATCCGCCACGCGCGCGGCCAGGTGTTCCTGTACGCGCAGAATTTCCCCAACGCCCGGTAAAAACAGCAGCAGAGAGCCGGTTTCGTGACGCAGCAAATCTGCCGTGGCGATGGCCACCGCCTCATCAAAACGCAGTTGGGCCGGAAGTGACTGGTAGCGACGCTCAACGGGCCAGGCACGCCCCTCAGACACCACCTGCGGCGCATCAGGAAGGCGCTGTTGCAGCTTCCCGTTGTCCAGCGTCGCAGACATGATCAGCAGTTTCAGATCGTCACGCAGCCCTTGCTGCACGTCCAGCAGCAGGGCCAGCGCCAGATCCGCCTGCAAACTACGCTCATGAAATTCATCAAGGATCACCAGCTCGACGCCGTTCAGCTCGGGATCGCGCTGGATCATTCTTGTCAGCACCCCTTCCGTCACCACTTCAAGCCGCGTCTGCGGGCCAACGCAGCTTTGCGCGCGCATCCGATAACCGACCGTTTCGCCGGGCTTCTCGTTCAGGAGTTCCGCCAGCCGCTGCGCCACATTGCGTGCCGCCAGGCGGCGCGGCTCCAGCAGGATAATTCGCCCCTGAATGCCTTTATGCGTCAGAAACTGCAACGGCAGCCAGGTCGATTTCCCCGCGCCGGTTGGGGCGGTGAGCAAAACCTGGGGCGCGCTTTCAAGCGCGGCAAGTAATTCGGGCAGTACGGCGGCAACGGGCAACGACGTCACAAATGGCTCCAGAGGGTTAACATTCTTCGCGCTGCATTGTAGCATCGCGTTAATTCATAACCGAGTACCCATCATGTCTGAGCCGAAAAGGCTGTTCTTTGCCATTGAATTGCCCGACGAGGTTCGTGAGCAGATCATCGCCTGGCGCGCCGGTCATTTTTCCCCGGACGACGGCAGGCCGGTCGCCGCAGCGAATTTGCACCTGACGCTGGCGTTTTTAGGCGAGGTGAGCGCGAGCAAGCAACAGGCGTTATCACAGCTTGCCGGACGCATCCGTCAGCCGGGCTTTACGCTCAGGCTGGATGACGCGGGCCAGTGGCTACGTTCGCGGGTCGTCTGGCTGGGGATGCGACAGCCGCCGCGCGGGCTGCTGCAACTGGCGAACATGTTACGCGCCCAGGCGGCGCGCAGCGGTTGTTATCAAAGCCCGCAGCCTTTTCATCCGCATATTACGCTGCTGCGCGACGCCAGCCATGCGGTCGCCATTCCAGCGCCGGGTTTTTGCTGGTCGTTTCCGGTCAATGAATTTGCGCTTTATGCCTCGTCGTTCGAACGCGGCCGCACACGTTACACACAACTACAGCGCTGGACGCTTGCCGAATAAAATAGTCTGCAAAAGCAGGCTTTAAGGAAATCACATGCAGTTCTCTCCGCCATTACAGCGTGCCACCTTAATTCAGCGCTACAAACGTTTTTTAGCCGATGTCATTACGCCGGACGGCACGGAATTAACGTTACACTGCCCAAATACCGGTGCGATGACCGGATGCGCCACGCCGGGCGATACCGTCTGGTATTCGACATCAGAAAATACTAAACGCAAATATCCGCACACCTGGGAATTAACGCAAACCCGGACAGGCGCACTTATCTGCGTTAACACCCTATGGGCAAACAGATTAACGAAGGAAGCGATTCAGAATGAGCAGCTTTCAGAACTTTCAGGCTACAGCCTGTTAAAAAGCGAAGTAAAATACGGCGCGGAACGCAGCCGTATTGATTTCATGTTACAGGCAGATTCCCGACCCGACTGCTATATTGAAGTGAAATCGGTCACATTAGCGGAACAAGAGTATGGTTATTTTCCCGATGCCGTCACCTTACGGGGGCAAAAACACCTTCGGGAACTGATGAGCGTAGCGGCTGAAGGCCATCGCGCCGTGGTGTTATTCGCGGTGCTGCATTCAGCCATTACACGGTTTTCACCCGCGCGGCATATCGATGCAAAATATGCGCAACTATTGATTGAAGCACAGCTAAAGGGGGTAGAAATTCTGGTTTATAAAGCCGAACTTTCTGCCGAAGGTATGACTCTAAAAGAACCGTTACCCATGACTTTATAATGGCGTAAACAATCGGTTAATTAGTATTCTGGTCGCGTACGCAAATACGCTTTTCCTCACAGGGTTGTCAAGTGTTACGTTTAGATAATTGCTATCCTGAAAAGCATCTGCTATTTATAGCGACCTGATTTTTCCCCCGACAATGGGGATCGATAGTGCGTGTTAAGGAGAAGCAACATGCAAGAAGGGCAAAACCGTAAAACATCGTCCCTGAGTATTCTCGCCATCGCTGGGGTGGAGCCGTACCAGGAGAAACCGGGCGAAGAGTATATGAACGAAGCCCAGCTGTCGCACTTCAAGCGTATTCTTGAAGCATGGCGTAATCAACTCAGGGATGAAGTCGATCGCACTGTGACTCATATGCAGGACGAAGCGGCTAACTTCCCTGATCCGGTTGACCGTGCCGCGCAGGAAGAAGAATTTAGCCTTGAGCTGCGTAACCGCGACCGTGAGCGCAAACTGATCAAAAAGATCGAGAAAACGCTGAAGAAAGTGGAAGACGAAGATTTTGGCTACTGCGAATCCTGCGGTGTCGAAATTGGTATTCGCCGTCTGGAAGCGCGTCCAACAGCCGATCTGTGCATCGACTGCAAAACGCTGGCTGAGATCCGCGAAAAACAAATGGCGGGCTAATCCCGTCAGACCGTAGAACGCCGGATGGCGCTACGCTTATCCTGCCTGGCAACAATTCGTAGGCCGGATGAGGGGTTTGCGCCGCCATCCGGCAAAATCCGGGCGGGGTTATTTCCCGCCTTATTCTTTTATATTGTCCACCGGTATGACCAACGCACACTATATTGGCCGCTTCGCCCCGTCCCCCTCTGGCGAGCTGCACTTTGGTTCACTGATCGCCGCCCTCGGTAGTTACCTGCGAGCCCGCTCTCAGCATGGGATCTGGCGAGTACGCATTGAAGATATCGATCCCCCTCGTGAAGTTCCCGGTGCCGCAGAGACAATTCTGCGTCAGCTGGAACATTATGGCCTGCACTGGGATGGCGATATATTGTGGCAGTCCCAACGCCATGACGCCTACCGCGACGCGCTCGCCTGGCTGCGCCAGCAGAATTTAAGCTACTACTGCACCTGCCCGCGCGCGCGTATTCAACGCATCGGCGGCGTTTACGACGGCCATTGCCGAACCTTGCAGCATGGGCCGGAAAATGCCGCCGTGCGGATTAAACAGTTCAGTCCGGTGATGCAATTTCATGACGTGCTGCGCGGTGATATCCAGGCCGACCCGCTGCTGGCGCGCGAGGATTTTATTATTCATCGCCGCGATGGTCTGTTCGCCTATAACCTGGCGGTGGTCGTGGACGATCATTTTCAGGGCGTCACGGAAATCGTGCGCGGCGCGGATTTAATCGAACCCACGGTACGGCAAATTTCGTTGTACCAGCAGTTCGGCTGGCGCGCGCCGGACTATATTCATCTGCCGTTGGCGCTCAACGAACAAGGCGCTAAACTTTCCAAACAGAATCATGCCCCAGCCTTGCCGGAGGGCGATCCACGCCCCGTACTCATTGCCGCGTTGCGCTTTCTGGGCCAGAACGCCACGGCGCAATGGCAGGATATGCATACCGACGAATTATTGCAGTATGCGGTGGATAACTGGACGCTTACGACGGTGCCGGAATCGGCAAGTGTAAATCCAGCATTCTCAAATGCGTCTTGCTGAGCTATGATTAGCCGCTATTTTTACGCAGTAACTTGTCCTGATTGATGTTTGACACTACCGAGGTGCACTATTTTTACCCGAGTCGCTAATTTTTGCCGCAAGGTGCTAAACCGCGAGGAGAGCGAGGCCGAGCTTGCCGTCGCCCGTCCACATATGACGGTAATCCCGCGTGAGCAGCACGCTATTTCCCGCAAAGATATCAGTGAAAATGCTCTGAAAGTAATGTACAGGCTCAATAAAGCGGGATATGAGGCCTGGCTGGTTGGCGGCGGCGTGCGCGATCTTCTGCTCGGCAAAAAACCGAAAGATTTCGATGTCACCACCAACGCAACGCCGGATCAGGTGCGGAAGTTGTTCCGTAACTGTCGTCTGGTGGGTCGCCGTTTCCGTCTGGCGCACGTCATGTTCGGCCCGGAGATTATTGAAGTGGCGACATTCCGTGGTCACCATGAAGGCAACGACAGCGACCGCGCCACCTCCCAGCGCGGGCAAAACGGCATGCTGTTGCGCGATAACATCTTCGGCTCCATTGAAGAAGACGCCCAGCGTCGCGACTTCACCATTAACAGCCTCTATTACAGCGTGGCGGATTTCACCGTGCGCGATTACGTCGGCGGTATGCAGGATCTGAAAGACGGCGTGATTCGCCTGATCGGCAACCCTGAAACGCGTTACCGCGAAGATCCGGTGCGAATGCTGCGTGCAGTCCGTTTCGCCGCAAAACTCGATATGCGCATCAGCCCGGAAACCGCAGAGCCGATTCCGCGCCTGGCGACCTTACTCAACGATATTCCGCCCGCGCGTCTGTTTGAAGAGTCCCTGAAGCTTCTGCAAGCGGGATATGGTTTCGAAACCTACAAAAAGCTGCGTGAATACAGCCTGTTCCAGCCCCTGTTCCCCACCATTACGCGTTATTTCACCGAAAACGGCGACAGCGCGATGGAGCGCATCATTGCGCAGGTGCTGAAAAATACCGATAACCGCATTCATAACGACATGCGCGTTAACCCGGCGTTCTTGTTTGCCGCCATGTTCTGGTATCCGCTTCTGGAAATGGCGCAGAAAATCGCTCAGGAGAGCGGCCTGGCCTATTACGACGCCTTTGCGCTGGCCATGAACGAGGTGCTGGACGAAGCGTGCCGTTCGCTGGCGATCCCGAAACGCCTCACCACGTTAACCCGTGATATCTGGCAACTCCAGTTGCGGATGTCCCGCCGCCAGGGCAAACGCGCCTGGAAGCTGCTGGAGCACCCGAAATTCCGCGCCGCATACGATCTGCTGGCGTTGCGCGCCGAGGTGGAAAACAACGCTGAACTGCAACGTCTGGCGCAGTGGTGGGGCGAGTTCCAGGTTTCAGCGCCGCCCGATCAGAAAGGCATGCTGAATGAACTGGATGAAGACCCCGCGCCGCGCCGCCGCCATCGTCGTCCGCGCAAACGCGCGCCACGCCGCGAGGGAACCGCGTGACGGTTGCCTATATCGCGCTCGGCAGCAACTTAGCCTCTCCGCTGGAGCAGGTTAATGCTGCCGTGAAGGCTGTCGGCGACATCCCGGACAGCCGCATTGTTGCCGTTTCCTCGTTTTACCGCACTCCCCCGCTAGGCCCGCAGGATCAGCCCGACTACCTGAACGCCGCCGTTGCGCTGGAAACCCAACTGGCGCCGGAAGAACTGCTCAACCACACGCAGCGTATTGAGTTACAACAGGGCCGCGTTCGCAAAGCCGAACGCTGGGGGCCGCGCACGCTCGATCTCGACATCATGCTGTTTGGTGATAACGTAATAAACACGCCCCGTCTGACGATACCGCACTACGACATGAAAAATCGCGGTTTTATGCTGTGGCCGCTCTTTGAAATCGCCCCCAACCTGGTGTTCCCGGACGGCGTCACGCTGCATCATTACCTCACGCGCCTCGCAGCAGAAAAACCTGCCCACTGGTAAATTGCCCGCCCCTCTTTAGCGTTTACTGCTTTCGGGTTAATCGATTGCTTAAATCCATTGCCCCCATCAATGCTGCTGTTAAAATGCCGGTTAATATGACCTCCACCATCAGGAAACGTTATGAAACCGACGACTATCGCCTTGCTGCAAAAATGTAAGCAAGAGAAAAAGCGCTTCGCGACTATCACCGCCTACGATTACAGCTTTGCCAGACTCTTCGCTGACGAGGGTATCAACGTGATGCTGGTAGGCGACTCGCTGGGCATGACGGTTCAGGGACACGATTCCACCCTGCCTGTTACCGTAGAAGATATCGCTTACCACACGCGTGCGGTGCGCCGTGGCGCGCCTAACTGTCTCCTGCTCTCCGACCTGCCGTTTATGGCCTATGCCACCCCGGAGCAGGCGTTTGAAAACGCCGCCGTGGTGATGCGCGCGGGGGCGAATATGGTCAAAATCGAAGGCGGCGCCTGGCTGGTCGATACGGTAAAAATGCTCACCGAACGCGCGGTGCCGGTGTGCGGCCATCTGGGCCTGACGCCGCAGTCCGTCAATATCTTTGGCGGCTATAAGATCCAGGGGCGCGGCGATGCGGGGCAGATACTGCTGGATGATGCGCTGGCGCTGGAAGCGGCAGGCGCGCAGTTGCTGGTGCTGGAATGCGTACCGGTTGAGCTTGCTAAACGCGTCACCGAAGCGCTCTCCATTCCGGTCATCGGCATTGGCGCAGGCAACGTAACCGACGGTCAGATCCTGGTGATGCACGACGCCTTCGGCATTACCGGCGGCCACATTCCGAAATTTGCTAAAAATTTCCTGGCGGAAGCAGGCGACATGCGCGCCGCCGTGCGGCAGTATATTGCCGAGGTTGAGTCCAGCGTCTATCCGGGCGAAGAACACAGCTTCCATTAATGGGGTGCTTGTAGGCCGGATAAAACGCCCTGCGTCGCCATCCGGCAAAATGCCTGATGGCGCTACGCTTATCAGGCCTACAAACCACGGTCCATCAGGCAACTTAAGGAGTCTTGTTGTGCTAATTATTGAAACCCTGCCGCTGCTGCGACAGCATATTCGCCGCCTGCGCCAGGACGGTAAACGCATTGCGCTGGTACCAACGATGGGCAACCTGCACGATGGTCATATGAAACTGGTTGAGGAAGCGAAAGCGCGCGCTGACGTCGTGGTGGTCAGTATTTTCGTGAACCCAATGCAGTTTGACCGCCCGGACGATCTGGTACGCTACCCACGAACGTTGCAGGAAGATTGCGAAAAGCTGAACAAACGCAAAGTGGATTTCGTGTTCGCGCCGGCGCCAGCGGAAATTTACCCGCAAGGCACCGACGGCCAGACTTACGTTGATGTTCCTGGGCTGTCCACCATGCTGGAAGGCGCCAGCCGTCCGGGTCATTTCCGTGGTGTTTCCACCATCGTCAGCAAACTCTTCAATCTCGTCCAGCCGGACATCGCCTGCTTTGGCGAAAAGGACTTCCAGCAACTGGCTTTAATCCGCAAGATGGTGGCCGATATGGGCTACGACATCGAGATCGTCGGCGTACCGATTATTCGCGCCAAAGATGGTTTAGCGCTGAGTTCGCGTAACGGTTACCTGACCGCCGAACAGCGCAAAATTGCTCCTGGCTTAAATAAGGTGATGAACAGCGTCGCCGAGAAATTGCTGGCGGGTAATCGCGATCAGGAAGAGATGATCGCCGTCGCCGAGCAGGAGCTGAATGAAAAAGGCTTCCGCGCCGATGACATTCAGATTCGCGACGCGGACACGCTGCTGGAACTCACCGATAGCAGCAAACGCGCGGTGATCCTGATGGCGGCATGGCTGGGTCAGGCTCGCCTGATCGACAATCAGTCCGTTACATTAACCCAGTAGACAGGGGTTAAAAATCAGGCAATACTGCCTGAGAATTTCCTCAAAGCAGGCGACGCCTGCTTCGTTATCGCTAAGATTTAAAGGTAGAAGTTATGATTCGCACTATGTTGCAGGGCAAACTCCACCGCGTGAAAGTGACTCAGGCGGACCTGCACTACGAAGGTTCCTGCGCCATTGATCAGGATTTTCTGGACGCAGCCGGTATTCTTGAAAACGAAGCCATTGATATCTGGAACGTGACTAACGGCAAGCGCTTCTCAACCTATGCGATTGCCGCCGAGCGTGGTTCCAGAATCATCTCCGTGAACGGCGCAGCGGCGCACTGCGCTGCGGTGGGCGATATCGTGATCATCGCAAGTTTCGTTACCATGTCAGACGAAGAAGCGCGTCGCTGGCAGCCCAACGTCGCCTATTTTGAAGGCGATAATGAAATGAAGCGCACCGCGAAAGCGATCCCGGTACAGGTTGCCTGATATTTCCCAAATATATTATTATATTAATAAAAGGAGCCGAAAAACTTCAGCTCCTTTTATTTTAAATAATTCTGGCCTTTCTTATCAGGACAACTAATAATATTAGTTGAGGCGTTATCAGAAAATTTAAACAAACGTTCAACAATCCATCGTTATATTTATTTATATCATTAAACTCTTTTCCTCACAAATTCATCAGATGAATAACCAAAAATAAAAACACTTACCTTTCAACGAAATAACCATCAGTTAAGTTTACTTAAACACCATTTAAGTAAAGATAATTACAATTATCAATAAATATTTTCCTATACTCCGCAAAGTTAATGTAATTCCCCGGCCGGCCTTTACGCTTAACAGACGAAGTACTTTTTCTAAAAACGTAAAGTACACTTATTATCTAATACGGATGTTTATCAAAATGGCATTGAAAAAATACGCATTAGCTGCGGCAGTTCTGGCAACTATTTCCAGTTCAGCATTCGCAGCAGACGCAGATCGTGGCACCATCACCTTCCACGGCCTGGTCACCCCGAATACCTGTAACATCACGCTGAAAGATGATCCACTGAGCTCCCAGACAACTAAAGACTTCAACGTCACTCTGCCGACCGTGTCAGTAGAAGACTTCACCCCAGGTACTGCTGCCGACGTTAACAGTACCCTGGGCCAGGCTAAGTTCGCGCTGTCTATTTCCTGTGCGGATACTGAGTTGCAGTCTGCTGATGCGCAGTTTGATTCCTGGGGCGGTTCTTCCGCAAACAACGAAGGCGCACTGGTTCCACCAACTGGCCTGCAAGGTTCAGCAACCAACGTAAGCCTGGTTCTGCACAACGATGGCAACACGAAGACCGATCTGATCAAAATCGATCATCCTAACAACACTCAGTCAACCACGCTGACTGATGGCAAAGGCGAACTGAACTACACCGTCGCTTATATGGGCCCGGCTACTGGCGTAACCAGCGGTTCCGTGCAGGCACAGGTTGCCTTCACCATGAACTACCAATAAGCAACAGGACTGTTGTTCTTCATCCTCTGGCTTAAGCCAGAGGATGTTTTCGTTACATCCAACAGGGAGTGGGTAGCATTATGTTCAGCCTGACGTTAAAAACCGGATTAAAAACCCTCACCGCCGCCATGATCGGCATCGCCTCTTTTCAGGCATGCGCCGACGTGGTTATCTCCGGCACACGCATCGTATATCAACAATCCATGAAAGATGTGATTGTGAACCTGGATAACCGAGGCAAAAACCCGCTGTTACTTCAGATCTGGCTGGATGACGGGAGCCCGAACGTTAACCCGCAGGAATTAAAACTGCCTTTTGTCATTACCCCGCCCATTTCACGCATCGATCCAGGGAAAGGCCAGTCTGTGCGTGTGACATATTTACAGCAGCCGCTGCCGCAGGATCGGGAATCCTTATTCTGGTTTAACGTGCTGGAAATTCCCAAAAAAGCAACGGCGAAAGACGGCGAAAGCCAGAACCAACTGCAACTCGCTTTCCGTACCCGTATTAAGCTATTTTTCCGCCCGGACGGCTTAAAAGGCACCCCAGGTGAGGCGATGAAGCAGGTTAAATGGTCGCAAACGCGCCAGGGCAACACCCTGTCTTTAGTTGGCCGTAACGACTCGCCCTATAACGTTTCACTCTCCAGCGCAACGTTTAAGGTCGGCGCCAAAGAGTATGAAATTGACAGTAAGTCGATTAAGCCGTTCTCCAGCGAAACCATGACGGTTAAAGGATTAACGAATAGCGCCAGCGGAGAAGTGGTGTATATCGCTATCAATGATTTTGGCGGAACGGAAAAACTCACCGCCAACGTTAATTAATAAATTAAAAATATATTTTTTCTTCTTATATAACGGCAACCCGCTTTAATCGACTGGACTTGTTATGATTTTTCGACGATCTCTATTATGTCTCGCCATTAGTGCGGCATTGCCGTTCTCTGTTCATGCGACGGGAAATACGCCTGCACAGTCCTCTGCTCCCGACTCAGAGGAAATGGTAGAGTTTAACGATCAATTCCTGCTGAATATGGGGAGTGCAGTCGATGTAAGCCGTTATGCTCAGGGTAATCCAATATTACCGGGAACCTACCGGGCGAAAATAAGCCTGAACGGTGAAAATAAATCGACGCAAAACATCGAATTTAAAGATAACGGAACGCCACGCGCCACGCCGTGTATTACCGCATTGTTGCTGAAACAAGCGGGCGTTGATAGTAGCGTGCTGGGGAATACTATTTCCGACGATGATACAACCTGTATTGATATCAAAAAATATTATCCCCACTCGTCGGTGAATTTCGATACCTCAAAACTTACCCTGGAATTGACGATGCCGCAGCTTTACGTTCTCAAGCGCCCGGCGGGATATGTCGATCCATCATTATGGGATGCAGGTATTCCGGCGGCGTTGCTGTCGTACAACCTCAACGCCTGGCATAGCGAAAGCGATGGCAATAATTCCGACACGGCTTACGCCGGTCTGCAATATGGGCTGAATTTGGGCGCATGGCGGCTGCGCTCCCGTGGCACCTACAACTGGGATAAAGACAACGGTTCGGATTACTCCAGCCAGGACATTTACCTCCAGCGCGACATTCCGGCGTTAACCGCGCAGGTTGTGGCGGGCGAAACCTACACCAACGGCGATACCTTCGACTCCGTCAGCCTGCGCGGGATGCGCCTGTACAGCGACGATCGCATGCGCCCGGAAGGCCGTACCAACTACTCACCGGTCATTCGTGGCGTCGCTAACAGCAACGCCAAAGTCACCGTCATGCAAAGCGGCAGCAAAATTTATGAAACCACCGTACCGCCAGGCCCGTTTGAACTGAGCGATCTCAGCACCACCGGCTACGGTAACGATCTACAGGTAACTGTAGAAGAGTCTGACGGCAGCAAGAGAACCTTCACGGTTCCTTTTTCCTCGGTTACGCAGATGATGCGTCCGGGAACCTCACGCTGGGAGTTTGGCGCGGGCGAACTGAACGACGATTCGCTGCATGACAGACCGAACATTGGTTACGCCACCTGGTATTACGGTCTCAACAACACCTTTACCGGCTACGCGGGCGTGCAGTACAGCGACATGGATTTTTACGCCGGTTTGCTTGGCGTGGCGATGAACACCGCGATCGGCGCCTTCGCGTTAGACGTCACGCAGTCACATGCACAAATTGACGAGCTGGGAACGCTGACCGGCCAAAGCTATCGCCTGACGTACAGCAAAGTCATCGAAACCACCGACACCTCATTCAATGTGGCGGCATACCGTTTCTCGACGGAAGACTACCTCAGCTTGCGGGACGCCGCCGCGCTGCACGACGACGTGAAATACGGCAGCTATAAGAATCAGTCATATGAGTCCAGCGACGAACTCTATTCTGACTATCAGCGTATGAAAAACCAGTTTCAGATTAGCGTCAGTCAACCGCTGGCGTTCAATGGTGAAAACTACGGCTCGCTCTATGTCACCGGCACCTGGGAAGACTACTGGAATGAGAGTGGTTCCACCTCAAACTACAGCGCAGGTTACAGCAATGACTTCCGCTATGGCAGCTACAGCATCTCGCTCCAGCGTACCTATGATGAAGATGGCGAAAAAGATGACAGCGTTTATCTCAACGTCAGCATTCCGTTAAGCACGTTCTCCAGTGAACGTAAAAATATTGCCGGTTTTAACAACGTCAATATGAGCGCGCGTACGGATATGGAAGGCAGCGCCAACTTTAACAACACCGCCAGCGGTAATACTGAAGACGGTAAGATTAACTACTCCATCAGTACGGCAAGCAATACCGGTGATTATGGCGATTTGAATCAGATCAGCGGTTACGGCTCGTGGAGCAGTCCGTATGGCCCCCTGTCAGTCTCTACCTCTTTTAGCGATGACAGCAGCAAACAATATTCCGCCAACTATAGCGGCGGCATGGTGGTTCACACTGGCGGCCTGACGATGGCACCAGGAACATTAAGTGACACCGGCCCCATCATTCTGGTTCATGCCAGCGGCGCAAAAGGCGCGCAGCTCGGTTACGGCAAAGGTGAAATAGGCCGTTCAGGATACGCGATTATGCCGTATGCCTCGGCTTACCGTGAGAACCGCGTTGGGCTGAATATCAGTTCTCTGGACGCCGACGTCGAGGTCAAAAACACCAGTGAAACCATCGTCCCGCGTGATGGCGCCGTGGTGCTGGTCAACTTCGAAACCGACGAAGGTCGTTCTCTCATCCTTGAACTTCTACGCAACGATAAAGGCTTTATTCCACTCGGCGCAGACGTCCTGACCGATAAAGGCGAGCTGGTCGGCGCCGTCGGTCAGGCCGGGCAGGCTTATGTGCGCGGCGTAGAAGATCAGGGCACCCTGCGAGTTGTCTGGGGTAAAGAAGCAGGTAGCGCCTGTACGGTGAATTATCACATTACCGACAGCGCACAAAAGGCAGGATTAACCACAATCCTGAACAATCAACTCTGTCATATGCAATAAGTTATTTTTCTACAGGGAGTTCCCTTAATGACTTTAAAAAGTAATAAATATCTCCGCAGTTTACCTGTCGCTATGTTAGCGCTGGCGGTGTGTTCATCCGTTCATGCAGACAACGGCGACAGCATCGACATTACCTTCCGAGCCAATATCCGGGACACAACCTGTGATATGACGATTAATGACTCGGACAGTAGCTCCACCATCATCATCGGCGCCGACGGCAAAGTGTCGCTGGGCGATATCATTAAATACCAGACCAGCGAGGCAGCGTCAGGGCCAACGATGGCGCAATTCGCCCTGAAAATTAAAAACTGCCCGGAATCCGTAACCGGAATTAAAGCCTCCATCAGCGGCACGACCTCCGGTTACGACGGCGGTACGCCGAAAACCATCCTCCTCCCCGGTACGGGTGAGACAGGCCCCACCGGGATTGGCCTGAAATTCTCTCGTGTCAGTGCGCCAACCAGCTATTTTGCTATTTTTGCCAACGAAACGGAGACCTCAGATAACGATGCCGAGGTAATTAAATGGAGTCCTGCTGAAATAGACAGCAAACAGGTCGACCTTGTGGCGCGTCTGGTGACGACAAGGATCTCCGGTACAACCCCGGCGGTTGGCGCCTTCCAGGCAACAGCAACCTTTAACTTTAGCTATGAATAATTCCTGCGATATAACGGAGCATCATAATGAAATCTAATTCTCTTTTTCTCGCGCTGGCGGTAGCTGGTGGATTATTCAGCGGCCTGACCCACGCCGCCCCGGTGACAGGCACCAATCAGTTGCAGGCTATCTTTACCACTGAGATCCTCCCTGGCACCTGTAACACCCAGGTGACGGATGCAGATGGCCCGACCAGCACGATTGACTTCGGCGATCTGTATAAGAACGAAGTCGGTACGCGTACCGAATCCTTTAATATCGCACTGACCGAATGCGCGGGCGTGTTAACCACAACCGTGGCGGCTCAGCCAGGGGCGGGCAATACCTGTTCCGGCGACTCCTACGCGACAACAGGCGCCACGAATACCGCCGTCGAGATCTGGGAAACCGCCGCAGACTCAGGCACCCAGTTAGCCTGCCAGACGGGCAACCCTTCGAATGTACTGACGCATTCGTTTGGTTCGAAGAATATGAACCAGAGCTACACCTATCCTCTGGTGGCTCGCTGGGTCGTTGCGAACGGTAAAACAGCCGCTGATATCACAACAGGTGAAGCGACGTCGCTTATCACCTTTTTAGTCACCTACCAGTAATGTAGCCAGCGGGCAACTATGCGACAGACACTATTTTTTATGCGATTTACTTTCGCCCTGCTGGTGGGCCTGGCAGGACTGTGGCCTGTCGTCAGTCAGGCTGACGACAGCGGAATGGACGTCAATTTTAAGGCGAAGATTCTGGCCAATACCTGCCAAGTAAGCCTGGAAAATGGCGGTAATGTCGAGTTGCCAACCGTCACGCGCAGTTGGTTTTACAATACGGACAACAGCGATCGCCTGCGGCCGGAAACGGACGCTGGCGGTACAACGTTTACCATTCAGGTTGTCAACTGCGACGTGCCGCCAGCAGGAAGCGAAGGAAGCCAGCAGCTTCATTTTCGATTTGAACCGCAATTCGGTATAAACCCCGACAACAGCCAGGTATTTATCAATAACGCGGTCAGCGATCAGGCCAGAAATGTCGGTGTGGTTGTTTTTTCCGCCACACACCACACGAACGTATTGAATAGCGATGGCAGTTCCGACGTAGCGTATGACCTTAGCGGGCAAGCGGCACCGCTCTTTCCAGCAGATTATGTGTTTTACGCCCGCTACCAGAACACGGGCGATGTCGGCAACGGACTGGTGACCAGCAATGTAGTGGTCAATGTAACCTATCAGTAAAGGGATTTATGATGAAATTACGCTATTTACTGCCGCTATTATTTTGCGTGCTCTCCATTTTCGCCAAGCAAGCGTTAGCAGACACCGCATGTCATTTTACGACACAGCAGGCCAGTATACCTGCTTTCTGGACTGCCAGAACGCTCATTGGCCCCATCGGAGGCATCGATACGCCGCTCATCATTATGAACCCTCAGTCTATGGAGGGTGATTTCCCTTTATTCCAGGGAGCGGCGCCCATCACATGCGGAGGTAGTGGGAGCAATGCCGTAACGTTGACCGGCCCTACCGACGCCAATTTGTGGGATCAATATACCACTCAGGGGTCAGATGGCCCTACCGGGCTGCTCAAAACCTCGATTCCCGGCATTGTTTACACCTATTCCGTGAGGTGTATCGGGAACTGCCACAACGGCAACAACACTAACGATCTGGATTTAAACCTGCCGCTGCCCGGAGGAACGTCAACCTTCCCAAGCCATGGCGATGCCCCCTGGACGGGGCCTAGCGCAACACGCAACTGGGATATCTTCGTCACGATGTATCAGACGCCAGACTACCACCCCCGAAATGGTCAGACGGACGGGAACGCGCTGCCAGGGAAAATCGGTACTCTGCACATAGGAGATGCCGGGCAAAACGATCTCGACCTTATGATGAGTGGAGCATCGATGGCGTTTTCCGTCATGGAGCCAACCTGCCAGGGGATGGGGATAAATAATGACGAATACGATCGGGACGTGGATTTTGGCGACTTTTACCGTTCCGATTTCGAAAAAACGGGCGAGTCGGTAGAAAAGCCGTTTACGTTTAACTTATTCCGCTGCTCATTGACGACCGTTACCGTCACCCTGACCGGCAATCATGGCGCAGACAATACGATTCTCACCAACTCTTCAGGGAGCGCCGAGGGCGTGGGCGTAAAAATTCGTTCCATTATCAATAACAACACACAAACAATGAAGGTAGACGGTTCGGAGCGTGTCGGTATCACCTACAGCGGAAATCGTGAGTGGTATCATGAATCTATTGGTCTGGATTTCACCGGGCAGTTAATCAAAATCGGTACAATTAAAGCCGGCACTTTTGAAACCGTCGGTACTTTCACCCTCAGCTACGAATAACGTTCCCTGCGGCTGACTGCCTGTCAGCCGCATCATCGCCTCCACGAATTGACCGTCAGTACGCGTACAAATCATGCTTCAGCACAAAAGGCGGATTTTTTTGCTGTTGATGCCAGAGACTGGTGACATCGGGCGCGCCGAGAGAAACAATGGTGTCACGGAACGCCGCGCTGCTCATGGATTCCCGCGCGGCAAGCATTTCTTCAAGCAATGAATACGTCACACCGGCAATCACTTCGCAGCCGGAATGTTTATGGCTCATCAGCGACGCCACACGATAAGGCGCGGCGCCGGACGTGTCCGTTAAAAAGATCACCCCATCGCCGGAATCCGCCTGGTGTAATGCTTCACACATCATACGGCTGAGCATATTGGTACTCAGACCGCGCCAGAAGTTCACCGCCCGGCACTGCGCCAGCGGGCCATGTTTTTCTTCCAGACGATCCTGTAGCTCCTGCGCGCGATCGTCATGACAGGTAATCACCCAACCCAACATAGCCTACCTCCTTAGCAAGCAAGTAGTTTATCAGTGTGATAAATGAGTAAGGGTGATAAACGTCAAAGTCTGCCTCTCCCCCCGGCGGAGGAGAGGAAAAACATTACGTGCGCAAGCCGCGTCCGCGCTGGATTAAGTACCAGCACAGCAGGTAAAACGCCAGGATAAACACGGCCAGCACGCCAAACGTAGTGACCAGCGGTACGTCGTGAATGCCCAGGAAACCATAGCGGAAGCCGCTGATCATGTAGACAATCGGGTTCAGATGCGACAATCCTTGCCAGAACGGCGGTAGCAGCGTCAGGGAATAAAACACCCCGCCCAGGTAAGTGAGCGGCGTCAGCACGAACGTCGGGATCAGGCTGATATCATCAAAGGTCTTCGCAAAGACCGAGTTCAGCAGCCCTGCCAGCGAAAACAGCACCGCCGTCAGCACCAGCGTTAACGCCACGAACACCCAGGAGTGTACCTGGAACGGCACAAAGAACAGCGAAATCACCGTAACCAGAACCCCTACGCACAGCCCGCGCGCCACGCCGCCGCCAATATATCCGACGATAATGACGTGCGTCGGGACAGGCGCCACCAGCAGTTCTTCAATGTTGCGCTGGAATTTGGCGCTAAAGAAGGATGAGGCCACATTGGCATACGCGTTGGTGATCACCGCCATCATGATTAAGCCCGGCACGATAAACTGCATATAGCTAAAACCGTGCATCTCGCCAATGCGTGAGCCAATCAGATTACCGAAGATAATAAAATAGAGCGTCATGGTGATGACCGGCGGCACCAGCGTCTGCACCCAGATACGCATAAAGCGGTTAATCTCTTTCGCCCAGATGCTTTTCAGCGCGACCCAATACAGCTGCATCATCCGCGATCTCCTTTTTTATCATGCACCAGAGAGACAAACAGTTCTTCCAGGCGGTTTGCCTTGTTACGCATACTGAGAACCTGAACGCCCTGGCTGCTCAGTTGCGAAAAGACGCTATTGATGCCCTGTTCCCGCAATACTTCGACCTCCAGCGTCGAGGTATCCACCAGACGGTACTGATAGCCTTCCAGCCTCGGCAGCGGGCTTTTCGCCGCCAGATCGAGAATAAACGTCTCGGATTTCAGCTTAGAGAGCAGATTTTTCATCGAGGTGTTTTCCACCAGCGCGCCGTGCTGAATGATACCGATGTTGCGACACAGCATTTCCGCTTCTTCAAGATAGTGCGTCGTCAGGATAATCGTGGTGCCTTTGTCGTTTAAATCCTTCAAAAAGCCCCACATTGAGCGGCGAAGTTCAATATCCACCCCTGCGGTGGGTTCATCCAGAATCAACAGTTTCGGCTCATGCATCAGCGCCCTGGCTATCATCAAACGGCGCTTCATCCCACCGGAGAGCATACGCGCACGTTCGTTACGTTTTTCCCACAGATCGAGTTGTTTCAGGTACTTTTCGCTGCGCGCAACGGCTTCTTTACGTTCAACGCCGTAGTACCCCGCCTGATTGACGACGATCTGCTGGACGGTTTCAAACGGGTTGAAGTTAAATTCCTGCGGCACCAGGCCAAGCTGGCGTTTGGCGTTGACCACATCTTTTTCAAGGTCGTAACCAAAGACGCAGACGCGCCCGGAGGTTTTGTTAACCAGCGAGCTGATAATGCCAATGGTGGTTGATTTCCCCGCCCCGTTTGGCCCCAGAAGCGCATAAAAATCACCCGCCTCAACCTGCAAATCGATCCCACGGAGCGCCTGAACGCCGCCCGGATACGTTTTTTTAAGTTGCTGAAGTTCCAGTGCAATGGTCATGAATTTTTACTTACCTTACGTTCTTACACTTTATTTACACTCTAAATAATTCGAGTTGCAGGAAGGCGGCAACGCAGTGAATCCCCGGAAGCTTACACCAGTAAGTGACCGGGGTGAGCGAGGAAGCCAACGCACCTGCAACGTGAAGAATGACGAGTATATGGTTTAAATAATCCCGGAGTTGCCCTATATTAGCCCAACGCACTTATTTGGTTACAGGTCGTTAACCTCCATGAAAGACATAGATACACTCATCAGCAACAATGCACTATGGTCAAAAATGCTGGTGGAAGAGGACCCCGGATTTTTTGAGAAACTGGCGCAAGCGCAAAAACCGCGCTTTCTATGGATTGGATGTTCCGACAGCCGCGTTCCCGCAGAACGTTTAACCGGCCTTGAGCCGGGCGAATTATTTGTTCACCGCAATGTTGCCAACCTGGTCATTCACACCGATCTCAACTGCCTCTCCGTGGTGCAGTATGCCGTCGATGTACTGGAAGTTGAACACATTATTATTTGTGGTCACTACGGTTGTGGCGGCGTCCAGGCGGCTGTTGAAAACCCGGAACTGGGGTTAATTAACAACTGGTTGCTGCACATTCGCGATATCTGGTTCAAACATAGCTCATTACTCGGAGAAATGCCGCAGGAGCGTCGAATCGATACCCTGTGCGAGCTGAACGTGATGGAACAGGTATACAACCTGGGCCACTCAACCATCATGCAGTCCGCGTGGAAACGCGGTCAGAAAGTGACGATTCACGGCTGGGCCTACGGTATTCACGACGGCCTGCTACGCGATCTGGAAGTCACGGCGACCAACCGTGAAACGCTGGAACAGCGCTATCGTCGGGGGGTTTCAAACCTCAGCAAAAAGCATATTAACCACAAGTAAACGTGTATTGCCGGGTGGCGGCTACGCCTTACCCGGCCTACATTTCTACGGACATAGTACCTGTAGCGCCATCCGGCACAACGTTCTTACTCGTCCAGCAGCACCACTTTACCAACATACGGCAGATGGCGATAACGCTGAGCATAGTCAATGCCGTAACCCACAACGAACTCATCCGGGATCGAGAAACCGATAAACTCAACCGGGACGTCAACCTCACGGCGAGACGGCTTATCCAGCAGCGTACAAATCGCCAGAGACTTTGGCTCACGCAGGCTCAGGATTTCCCGTACTTTCGACAGCGTATTCCCGGAATCGATAATATCTTCGACAATCAGCACATCCTTGCCACGGATATCTTCATCCAGGTCCTTGAGAATTTTCACATCGCGAGTGGTGGACATGCCGCTACCGTAGCTGGAGGCGGTCATAAAATCGACTTCATGAGACACCTGTACCTCGCGGCACAGATCCGCCATAAACATAAATGAGCCACGCAGCAGACCTACCAGCACCATGTCACTGCCGCTGTCTTTATAACGTTCAGTAATCTGACGACCCAGTTCGGCAATGCGCGCTTTGATCTCCGCTTCGGGGATCATTACTTCTACAGTATGTTTCATATCTCTAACCATATGATTTAAAAACAAATCACTTCATGCCTGCTCTTGATAAGACAGCATCGAAGCGCAAGGCACGCAGTATACCAGCAAAAGTATTTATTCGCGGCATCTGTTAATAAAGCTCATTTTGTGATGACGATCACACTTGTTAAATCCTATAATTAATTGCTACTAAAAAATTAACAAATTGAGATGGTATCTTTTTATGGCAAATAACAACGCAAAAGCGCCACGGCTTCTCGTGACGCTGACAGCCCTCTTCGCTGCACTCTGCGGGCTGTATCTGCTGATCGGCGGCGGCTGGCTGGTCGCCATCGGCGGCTCCTGGTACTACCCGATTGCGGGCATCGTCATGCTTGGCGTCGCCGGGCTATTATGGCGCAGCAAGCGTTCCGCGCTGTGGCTGTATGCCGCCCTGCTCCTCGCCACCATGATCTGGGGCGTGTGGGAAGTCGGCTTCGACTTCTGGGCGCTAACCCCGCGTAGCGACATTCTGGTCTTCTTCGGCATCTGGCTGATTTTACCGTTTGTCTGGCATCGCCTGAGCGTCCCTTCCAGCGGCGCTGTCAGCGCACTGGTGGTTGCCCTGCTGATAAGCGGCGGCATCCTCACCTGGGCTGGCTTCAACGACCCGCAAGAGATCAACGGTACGCTAAGCGCGGACGCGGTGCCTGCCGAACCGATCTCTCCGGTTGCGGACCAGGACTGGCCTGCCTATGGCCGCAATCAGGAAGGGCAGCGCTACTCTCCGCTGAAGCAGATCACGGCTGATAACGTCCACAACCTGAAAGAGGCGTGGGTGTTCCGTACCGGCGATCTGAAGCAGCCGAACGATCCGGGTGAAATCACCAACGAAGTGACCCCGATTAAAGTCGGCGATACGCTGTATCTGTGTACCGCCCACCAGCGTCTGTTCGCGCTGGACGCGGCGAGCGGGAAAGAGAAGTGGCATTTCGACCCGCAGCTCAATACCGATCCCAGCTTCCAGCATGTCACCTGCCGTGGTGTCTCCTATCATGAAGCCACGGCCGATAACGCCTCGCCGGATGTCGTTTCAGACTGCCCGCGCCGCATTATTCTGCCGGTGAACGATGGCCGTATTTTCGCCCTCAACGCAGACAACGGCAAGCTGTGCGAATCCTTTGCCAACAACGGCATTCTGAACCTGCAAACCAATATGCCGGTCACTACGCCGGGCATGTATGAACCCACGTCACCGCCGGTCGTGACCGACAAGGTGATCGTCATTGCAGGCGCCGTCACCGATAACTTCTCTACCCGCGAGCCGTCCGGGGTTATTCGCGGCTTTGACGTGAACAGCGGTAAACTGCTGTGGGCATTCGATCCCGGTGCGAAAGACCCGAACGCGATCCCGTCGGATGAGCACCACTTCACGCCAAACTCGCCAAACTCCTGGGCGCCAGCCGCGTATGACGCGAAGCTGGATTTGGTCTATCTGCCGATGGGCGTCACCACCCCGGATATCTGGGGCGGCAACCGTACGCCAGAGCAGGAGCGCTATGCCAGCTCGATCCTGGCGCTCAATGCAACGACCGGTAAACTGGCCTGGAGCTATCAGACCGTTCATCACGATCTGTGGGATATGGATATGCCGTCCCAGCCGACGCTGGCGGATATCACCGTGAAAGGGCAAACCGTTCCGGTCATCTACGCCCCGGCAAAAACCGGTAATATTTTCGTGCTGGACCGTCGCAATGGTCAGCTTGTGGTGCCTGCCCCGGAAAAACCGGTGCCGCAGGGCGCGGCCAAAGGGGATCACGTCACCAAAACGCAGCCGTTCTCTGATTTGAGCTTCCGTCCAACGAAAGACTTGACCGGTGCGGATATGTGGGGCGCCACCATGTTCGATCAGCTGGTGTGCCGCGTGATGTTCCACCAGATGCGTTATGAAGGGATCTTTACCCCGCCATCAGAAAAAGGCACGCTGGTCTTCCCGGGCAACCTCGGTATGTTCGAATGGGGCGGCATTTCCGTCGATCCGAACCGTCAGGTGGCGATTGCCAACCCGATGGCGCTGCCGTTTGTCTCTAAACTGATCCCACGCGGCCCGGGTAATCCGATGGAGCCGCCGGAAGATGCCAAAGGCACCGGTTCGGAATCGGGTATTCAACCGCAGTATGGCGTACCGTATGGCGTGACGCTGAACCCGTTCCTGTCGCCGTTTGGTCTGCCGTGTAAACAGCCTGCCTGGGGCTACATCTCCGCGCTGGATCTGAAAACCAACGAAGTTGTCTGGAAAAAACGTATTGGTACGCCGCAGGACAGCATGCCGTTCCCGATGCCGTTTAAAGTGCCGTTCAATATGGGGATGCCAATGCTGGGCGGCCCAATCTCTACCGCTGGCAACGTGCTGTTTATTGCCGCGACCGCAGATAACTACCTGCGCGCTTACAACATGAGCAATGGTGAAAAACTGTGGGAAGGCCGTCTGCCCGCAGGCGGTCAGGCAACGCCGATGACGTATGAAGTCAACGGTAAGCAGTACGTCGTGATTTCCGCCGGGGGGCACGGTTCGTTCGGGACGAAGATGGGCGACTATATTGTCGCGTACGCTCTGCCTGACGACGCGCAGTAACGTTTATGCCGGATGGCGGCTTCGCCTTATCCGGCCTACAGGATGCTCATTTTACTGTAGGCCGGATAAGCGTCAGCGCCATCCGGCATGTTTATACCGTAAAGCCAAGCATCATGCCTGTATCTTCATGCTCCAGCAGATGGCAGTGCGCCATGTAAGCATGTTCTTGCGATGCCTCGTGATCAAACTTCACCAGCACCTCGCTGATCCCGCCTTCAACCCTCACCGTATCCTTCCAGCCTGCGCGATGCGCCGCCGGAGCGCTGCCGTTTTCCGACAGGATGCGGAACTGCGTACCATGGATATGGAACGGATGCAGCATCATGTCGCCTTCGCCGGAAATAACCCAGCGCTCATACTGCCCTTTGGCGGCGGCAAACATCGGTGTCGTCATATCAAACGCCTGGCCGTTGATCTTATTGGCATTGTGGAAATCGAACTTCCCGCCGTGATTCATATGTCCACCATTGCCGTGATTCATTGAGCCATGATTCATATGCCCCATCATCTGCCCATGATCCATTCCCGCCATCGCCCGGTCGCCATACTTTTGCATCAACATCTGCATACCCATCATGTCGAGCATCGGGTCCATCGACAGTTGCAGTTTTCGCTGCGTCAGGCCATCAAGAGAAGGCAATGCAGGCATCGTGGTCAGCGTATCCGGCAAGGTGCCGGAGGCCGTGACCGCCAGCGGCTGGATATGCATAACCGGGTGCGGTTTATCAAACGGCGCGATCGTCATCCCCATCTGGCTGACGGGCAGCGTCATCAACTCAAACGCTTTGCCGTCGCTGATGTCGATAAGCACTTCGAAACGCTCCCCCATTAACATGGGCAGTGCGTTTACCTTCACCGGCTCCGCCAGCAGGCCGCCATCGCTGGCGATAACATACAGCGGACGGTTGTCGCTGGTGGCGATGTTCAGTGAACGCGCGTTGCAGCCATTCAGCAGACGCAGACGCAGCCAGCCTTTTGGCGCAGCATGCTGCGGATAAATCGCCCCGTTGGTCAGCAGCGTGTCGCCAAACCACCCGACGGCGGCGGTCATCATATCCAGCTGATAATTGATTTGTCCGTCAGGGGAAAACTGTTTGTCCTGAATAATCACCGGCACATCGTCTATCCCCCACTGTTTTGGCAGGAGCAGTTTGCCAATGTCTTCATCTTCAATCAGTACCAGGCCCGCCAGTCCCATCGCCACCTGACGACCGGTTTTCCCATGCTGATGAGGGTGGAACCAGCAGGTTGCCGCACGCTGTTCAGGCGTGAAGGTGACGGAGCGCTTGCCGCCCGCCGCAATCACCCCCTGCGGGCCGCCGTCCACCTCGCCGGGAACTTCCAGCCCATGCCAGTGCAGCGTCGTCTCCTCGGCAAGCTGGTTATGAATATCCACGGTAATACGCTGACCTTTGTGCAGCTTAAGCGCCGGCCCGAGTAGCGTGCCGTTGTAGCCCCAGGTCGTTGCCGTTTTACCCGCGAAGGTCGACTGTCCGGCTTTGACAATCAGCGAAATGTGATTGCGCGCGTCGGCGGTTAAAAGATCGGGAATGGGTAACGCGGGACGTTCCGCAGCAAACACGGCGCGGCTCCACAACGGCAGTGCCGATGCGACCCCAAGCGCCACAGAATATTTTAAGAAATCACGACGTTGCATAATCACTTCCTTATTTTCAACCGGCGGGACGCAATCTGACCTTTGAGCATAGACCCTCCCCTTACGGGAAGGTCAAGTCACAGACGCCCGTCGGATACAATAATAAATGTCGTCGCCTCGCCCGCAGTGTGCTAACGTTTAATTTCCGTGATGCAGTGGTAGAAGCAATGAAGACGTTTTTCAGAACAGTGTTGTTCGGCAGCCTGATGGCCGTATGCGCAAACAGCTATGCGCTCAGTGAATCCGAAGCCGAAGATATGGCAGATTTAACGGCGGTGTTCGTCTTTCTGAAAAATGACTGCGGTTACCAGAATCTCCCGAACGGTCAGATTCGTCGCGCACTGGTCTTTTTTGCCCAGCAAAACCAGTGGGACCTCAGCAATTACGACTCCTTCGACATGAAATCCCTCGGTGAAGACAGCTACCGCGATCTGAGCGGCATCGGTATTCCCGTCGCCAAAAAATGCAAAGCGCTGGCGCGCGATTCCCTGAGTTTGCTGGCCTACGTAAAATAACTCGCGTTATACCCAACGGATACCTTATTGCTGAAATAATGACCGTGCATCATCGGTCATTGTTAGCTATTATGTTGCGCCCATTTTTTACGGGTGTTAACAATGGAGGTATCAGCCAATGGCCGAAAATACGAAGTGGCATGAAACGCTACACGACCAGTTTGGTCAGTACTTTGCCGTAGACAACGTGCTGTATCACGAGAAAACCGATCACCAGGATCTGATTATTTTCGAGAACGCCGCGTTTGGCCGCGTAATGGCGCTGGACGGCGTGGTGCAAACCACCGAGCGCGATGAGTTTATCTATCACGAGATGATGACCCACGTTCCGCTGCTGGCACACGGCCACGCGAAACATGTGCTGATCATCGGCGGCGGCGACGGCGCAATGCTGCGTGAAGTGACACGGCATAAAAATGTCGAAACCATCACGATGGTGGAGATCGACGCAGGCGTGGTCTCTTTCTGCCGTCAGTATCTGCCGAATCACAACGCAGGCAGCTATGACGATCCGCGTTTTAATCTGGTGATCGACGATGGCGTTAACTTCGTGAATCAGACCAGCCAGACCTTTGATGTGATCATCTCCGACTGTACCGATCCGATCGGCCCCGGCGAGAGTCTGTTCACCTCAACCTTCTATGAAGGTTGCAAGCGCTGTCTGAATCCTGGCGGGATCTTTGTCGCACAGAACGGCGTCTGCTTCCTGCAACAGGATGAAGCCATTGACAGCCACCGCAAGCTCAGCCATTACTTTGGCGATGTCAGCTTCTACCAGGCAGCCATTCCGACCTACTACGGCGGCATTATGACCTTCGCGTGGGCGACGGACAATGACGCGCTGCGCCACCTGTCAACCGAGATTATTCAGGCGCGTTTCCATACCTCCGGCCTGAAATGCCGTTACTACAATCCGTCTGTTCACACGGCAGCTTTTGCCTTACCTCAGTATTTGCAAGACGCGCTCGCAACACCGTCGTCCTAAGGAGAAGATAAGAAATTGAAAAAACTGAAACTGCATGGCTTTAATAATCTGACCAAAAGTCTGAGTTTTTGTATTTACGATATCTGCTACGCCAAAACCGCAGAAGAGCGCGATGGTTACATTGCCTATATCGATGAACTCTATAACGCCAATCGCCTGACGGAAATTCTGTCAGAGACGTGCTCCATCATCGGCGCGAATATCCTGAATATCGCCCGCCAGGATTATGAACCCCAGGGCGCCAGCGTCACTATTCTGGTAAGCGAAGAGCCGGTCGACCCGCAGCTTATCGACAAAACAGAGCATCCCGGCCCGCTGCCCGAGGCCGTCGTCGCCCATCTGGATAAGAGCCATATCTGCGTGCATACCTACCCGGAAAGCCACCCGGAAGGCGGATTGTGCACCTTCCGCGCCGACATTGAAGTTTCGACCTGCGGCGTGATTTCCCCGCTGAAGGCGCTGAATTACCTAATCCACCAGTTAGAGTCCGATATCGTCACCATCGACTACCGCGTGCGTGGGTTTACCCGCGACGTCAACGGCATGAAACACTTTATCGATCATGAGATTAACTCCATTCAGAACTTTATGTCCGACGACATGAAGTCGCTGTATGACATGGTGGATGTGAACGTGTATCAGGAAAATATCTTCCATACCAAGATGCTGCTTAAAGAGTTCGATCTTAAGCACTACATGTTCCACACTAAACCGGAAGATCTGACGGAAACCGAGCGCAAAGAGATTACCGCTGCGCTGTGGAAAGAGATGCGCGAGATTTACTACGGCCGCAATATCCCTGCGGTATAAGCGTAACGGCGGAGCACGGAGGCTCCACCGTATTTAGCGTTGTTGAATGAAATGACGGTAAGCCGCAACAACCTGAAGAAAGTCCTCCACGCCGCAGAGCGATAAGCTCTCTTCGTCGTAGTAGTTCATCCCCTCTTCCATTTCGTCGCCGGTAAACTCCAGTTGATTAGCGCGAACCATCACCTCTTCGCCATCCATCCAGAGCGTATATTCATGTCCCGCCCGTTGCCAGGAACGCTCACTGCCCTTTAGCGCACGCGCCGCTTGTTCCACTTCATCAAGCAAGGCCAGGTTCTCTTTCACTTCTTCGTTAAACCAGTGCCCCACCACCTCGTGGCCCATGGACATTCGCACTTTTACCACTCCGGTAATATCGCGCAGAAATTCGTAATCCATAATGTGTTCCTCTGCTCCCGGCAATGCGCCATTACCGCATTGCGCCCATGCTGTAATTATCGCAGCACAACGGAAGAAAAAAAGCGGAACGGGCGGAAGGAATAGAAATAAAAATGCCCGGTGACGCAAGGTTCACCGGGCATTGATGCGTTTTTACGCAGAACAGGTCGGAGCCGTTACACCGCGGTCTGGAAAATCACGCCGTCGGCTTTCTCGGTGTACTGGGAAAGCTGATCGAAGTTCAGATAACGGTAGGTATCCACGGCGGTTTTATCCACCTGCGCAACGTAGGTCTGGTACTCTTCCGGCGTCGGCAGTTTGCCGATCAGCGCCGCAACCGCCGCCAGTTCCGCAGAAGCCAGATAGACGTTCGCCCCGGTTCCCAGACGGTTCGGGAAGTTACGGGTTGAGGTAGAAACAACCGTCGCCCCGTCAGCCACACGCGCCTGGTTCCCCATGCACAGTGAACAGCCTGGAATTTCAATCCGCGCGCCGCTCTTACCAAAGACGCTATAGTAGCCCTCTTCGGTCAACTGCGCGGCATCCATACGGGTTGGTGGCGCCACCCACAGGCGGGTCGGCAGCTGGCCTTTGTGCGCATCCAGCAGTTTACCTGCCGCACGGAAGTGACCGATGTTGGTCATACAGGAACCGATAAAGACTTCGTCAATCTTCTCGCCCTGCACATCAGACAGCAGACGCGCATCGTCAGGATCGTTCGGCGCGCAGAGGATCGGCTCTTTGATATCAGCCAGATCGATCTCGATCACCGCCGCATAATCAGCATCCGCATCCGCTTCCAGCAACTGCGGGTCCGCCAGCCATTTTTCCATGCCCTGAATACGGCGCTCCAGGGTGCGGCGATCGCCGTAACCTTCCGCGATCATCCACTTCAGCAGAACGATGTTGGAGTTCAGGTACTCGATAATCGGCTCTTTGTTGAGCTTAATGGTACAGCCTGCCGCAGAACGCTCCGCAGAGGCATCGGTCAGCTCAAACGCCTGTTCCACTTTCAGGTCCGGCAGCCCTTCGATTTCCAGAATACGGCCGGAGAAGATGTTTTTCTTACCTTTCTTCTCAACGGTCAGCAGACCCTGTTTGATCGCGTACAGCGGGATCGCGTGTACCAGATCGCGCAGGGTGATACCCGGCTGCATTTTGCCTTTAAAGCGCACCAGCACTGATTCCGGCATATCCAGCGGCATGACGCCAGTCGCCGCCGCAAACGCCACCAGGCCAGAACCCGCCGGGAAGGAGATACCAATCGGGAAACGGGTATGGGAGTCGCCGCCGGTACCAACGGTATCCGGCAGCAGCATACGGTTCAGCCAGGAGTGGATTACGCCATCGCCCGGACGCAGAGAGACGCCGCCACGGTTCATGATGAAATCCGGCAGCGTGTGGTGCGTAGTTACGTCAACCGGTTTCGGATACGCTGCGGTATGGCAGAAAGACTGCATCACCAGGTCAGACGAGAAGCCCAGGCACGCCAGGTCTTTCAGTTCGTCACGGGTCATTGGGCCAGTGGTATCCTGAGAGCCTACGGAGGTCATTTTCGGTTCGCAGTAAGCGCCCGGACGGATACCGGCAACGCCGCAGGCGCGGCCCACCATCTTCTGCGCCAGCGAGTAGCCGCGAGCGCTTTCCGCCACGTCTTTCGCCTGACGGAACACATCGCTGTGCGGCAGACCCAGCGCTTCACGCGCTTTGGTGGTCAGGCCGCGACCGATGATCAGCGGAATACGACCGCCCGCGCGCACTTCGTCGATCAGCACGTCGGTTTTCAGTTCAAAGCTCGCCAGCAGTTCGCCGGTTTCGTGATGGCGGACTTCACCTTTGTACGGGTAAACGTCAATCACATCGCCCATGTTCAGGTTATTCACGTCCACTTCAATGGGCAGCGCGCCCGCATCTTCCATCGTGTTAAAGAAGATAGGCGCAATTTTGCCGCCAAGACACAGACCGCCGCCGCGTTTGTTCGGCACATTCGGGATGTCATCGCCCATGAACCACAACACGGAGTTGGTAGCGGATTTACGCGAAGAACCGGTGCCGACAACGTCGCCCACGTAGGCTAACGGATAGCCTTTTTGCTGCAACGCTTCGATCTGTTTGATCGGCCCCACCACGCCAGGCTGATCCGGCTCAATGCCTTCACGGGCGTTTTTCAGCATCGCCAGCGCGTGCAGCGGAATGTCCGGGCGGGACCAGGCATCTGGCGCCGGGGAGAGGTCGTCGGTGTTGGTTTCACCGGTCACTTTAAAGACGGTAACGGTGATTTTTTCAGCCAGAGCAGGACGGTTCAGGAACCATTCGGCATCGGCCCAGGACTGCATCACCTGCTTCGCATATTCGTTGCCCGCTTTGGCTTTTTCTTCTACATCGTAGAAGTTGTCGAACATCAGCAGGGTATGAGACAGCGCTTTGGCGGCAATCGGCGCCAGTTTGGCATCGTCCAGCGCGTCAATCAGCGGATGAATGTTGTAACCACCCTGCATGGTGCCCAGCAGTTCAATGGCTTTTTCTGGAGTAACCAGCGGGGAGGTGGTGTCGCCTTTCGCGACGGCAGCGAGAAAGCCCGCTTTTACATAGGCGGCTTCATCGACGCCAGGGGGAACACGGTTGATTAACAGGTCTAACAGGAATTCTTCTTCGCCCACAGGCGGGGTCTTCAGCAGCTCGACAAGTGCGGCCATTTGGGTTGCATCTAAGGGTTTGGGCACAATCCCAAGGGCGGCACGCTCAGCTACGTGCTTACGGTATTCTTCTAGCACGACGGTTCTCCTCGCTCTCATTGTCATAGTGCGGCGCTTTTGTATATGGGCGATTCTCTTCACGCTCCTGTGAGACAGCAGTTTGTAGGGTAAATGCCCGATACCGCAACGGGCAGAATAGCAGGATTTTAGTGGGGTGTTAATCTGTTTACAAAAAAGCAACATAAAAAAGTGGCTGAATCGTTACGCATGGTCTATTGCCCTTCGCCTTTTCAGGAAAGAGACATTTTCCCCTGTAACGTTTGCTCACATTATTTCGAACGCTAATCATCACCTGACGGTAGCGATCCCAATATTAGTCAAAAATTAAACTCCCGCCGCCCTATACTCACGCAACACCGCACCCGCTGGCGGCAGGCATAATGACCATGACGATTCTTCAGGAATCGGGAGAGATAAAATGACGTTGCCCTTTAAGCCCCATGTAATTGCGCTGGTATGCAGCGCAGGGTTATTTGCCGCTTCGGGTGTGTTGTATGTAAAAAGCCGCACGCCCGAAGCCCCGCTTCAACCCGCGCCCGTTGCCGTGCAGCCGCAGCCGACCGCCGCCGCGGAACCTGAAACAAAAGCCGCGTTTACCGCAGCGCAAATCGATCAATGGGTCGCCCCGATAGCGCTCTACCCTGACTCACTGCTTTCTCAGGTGCTGATGGCCGCCACCTATCCGGCGAACGTGGTTCAGGCGGTGCAGTGGTCGCATGACAACCCAACCCTGCAAGGCGACGCGGCAATACAGGCCGTCTCCGGTCAGCCCTGGGACCCGAGCGTGAAATCACTGGTGGCGTTTCCCCAGTTGATGGCGCTGATGGGCGAAAACCCAACGTGGGTGCAAAACCTTGGCGACGCTTTTCTGGCCCAGCCGCAGGACGTCATGGACGCGGTGCAACGGCTGCGTTTACTGGCGCAGCAAACCGGCTCGCTGAAATCCACGCCGCAGCAAACGGTCAGCAGCACGCCGAAGCAGAGCGCCGCAGCTACGCAGGCGACCGCCGCCGCTAACGTACAGAGCACGACGCCGACGGTGATCAAAATTGAGCCCGCCGATCCACAGGTCGTCTATGTTCCCAACTATAATCCCGCGACCGTTTACGGCGCCTGGCCGAACACCGCTTACCCGCCCGTGTATCTGCCGCCGCCTCCCGGACAGCAATTCGCCGACAGTTTCGTGAAAGGCTTTGGTTATAGCCTCGGCGTCGCCACCACCTACGCGTTGTTCAGCAGCATCGACTGGGACGACGATCATCATCACCACGACGATGACCATCACCACCACGATGATAACGACCATCACGGCGGCAATGGCTACCAGCACAACGGGGATAACATCAATATCAATGTGAATAACTTCAATCACATTACCGGGCAAAATCTCAAAGGGCAGACAATGGCCTGGCAGCACAACCCGGCGTATCGCAACGGCGTGCCCTATCAGAACAACGCGGTGTCCCAACGTTTTCATCAAACCGATGTCAGCGGCGGGTTAAGCGCTACTCAACAGACGCCAGCCTCCCGCGACGGCCAGCGTCAGGCGGCGATGGCGCAATTCCAGCAGCATAGCCACGCGTCTCCCGCCACGCGAACCCAACCACCTGGCGCGACGTCCCGCGATGCTCAGCGCAAAGCGGCCTCGCAGCAGCTAAACCAGATTGCCCAGCGGAATAACTATCGCGGCTACGACACCCGGCAAGACAGCGTTCACAGAGAGTCGGCTCAGTCACATTCACTGTCACAGCCGCAACGGGAGACCGTTCACCAGCGCGTTGCATCCGCCACGCCGCAGCAGCGTCAGACCTTCCGGCAGAACCATGCCAATGTGTTCAGCGGTAACGACAGCCGTTCGCCCTCCTGGCAATCCCAGCAGCAGCGCGGCCAGCAGAGTCGTCACGTCGGCAATCTCAATACTGAACAGCGTGCCGCTGCGCGTGAACACCTTTCCGAGCGCCATGAATTTCGCCGTCGTTAACCGGAGTCGATGATGAAAAAAATCCTGTTAAGCACCCTGCTGCTGTCGCTGCCGTTGTTGAGCTACGCGCAACAACGCTTCCCTTCGCCTGACGACGCGGCAACGGCGTTCGCGACCGCAGTCGCCACACAAAACGAGGCGCAGTTGACGGCGCTATTGGGCGACAACTGGCGACAGTTTCTGCCGCAGGAAGGCGCCGACCCCGAAGCCGTTGCCCGCTTTAACCGCGACTGGAAAATCAGCCACCGTATCGTACAGCAAGACGATACCGCGCACCTGAACGTCGGGCGCGACGAGTGGCAACTGCCTGTACCGATGATGAAAGATGCTGATGGCTGGCATTTTGATATGGCGGCCGCACAGGACGAGATCCTCACCCGCGCCATCGGCCGCAATGAACTGTCGGCGATAGAAGCGATGCGTGCCTATGTGGATGCCCAATACGATTACTGGCAACGCAAACAGAGGTTCGCGACAAAACTCATCAGTAGCAAAGGTCAGCAGGATGGACTGTACTGGCCGGCACAACCCGGCGAGATGCCCAGCCCGTTAGGCCCGGCATTCAGTCCTTCGGCACCCGGTGAGGGTTATCACGGCTACCATTTCCGCATTATTCCCGATAGCACAGAGAACGGTTTCGCCCTGCTGGCCTGGCCGGTAATTTGGGGGAAGACGGGCGTCATGAGCTTTATGGTGAATCAGGACGATAAGGTGTATCAGGCGAACCTGGGAAAAGGGACGGAGAAGAACGTCGCGACAATCAATAAATTCAATGCCGATGCCCACTGGCAGACCGTTGAGTAAAAGCGGTTATCAAAGATTACAGGCCGGATAAGGCGTTGATGCCGCCATCCGGCAAAACCCGGGGCAGGATTTGACCCAATAAAAAAGCGGCCGCTAAGCCGCTTTTTCTTTATCAACTCAGAAGATTATTTCTTCTTCGCTTTCGGGTTCGGCAGGTCGGTGATGCTGCCTTCGAACACTTCGGCTGCCAGGCCAACGGACTCGTGCAGAGTCGGGTGAGCGTGGATAGTCAGCGCGATGTCTTCAGCATCACAGCCCATCTCGATCGCCAGACCGATTTCGCCCAGCAGCTCGCCGCCGTTGGTGCCGACAATCGCACCACCGATAACACGGTGAGATTCTTTGTCGAAAATCAGCTTGGTCATACCGTCTGCGCAGTCAGAAGCGATAGCACGGCCAGACGCTGCCCACGGGAAGGTGGCGGTTTCGTAGCTGATGCCTTTCTCTTTCGCTTCTTTCTCCGTCAGACCTACCCATGCAACTTCTGGCTCAGTGTAGGCGATGGACGGAATAACTTTCGGATCGAAGTAGTGTTTCTTACCGGCGATAACTTCAGCGGCAACGTGACCTTCGTGAACACCTTTGTGCGCCAGCATCGGCTGACCGACGATATCGCCGATAGCAAAGATGTGCGGTACGTTAGTGCGCAGCTGTTTGTCTACGCGGATGAAGCCACGGTCGTCAACTTCTACGCCAGCCTTGCCAGCATCGAGGTTTTTACCGTTCGGCACACGGCCGATAGCCACCAGCACCGCATCGTAACGCTGTGCTTCTGCTGGTGCTTTTTTGCCTTCCATGGAAACGTAAATACCGTCTTCTTTCGCTTCAACGGCAGTCACTTTGGTTTCCAGCATCAGGTTGAATTTCTTGCCGATGCGTTTAGTGAAGACTTTAACGATGTCTTTGTCTGCCGCCGGGATAACCTGGTCGAACATTTCAACCACGTCGATCTCTGAACCCAGCGCATGGTACACCGTACCCATTTCCAGACCGATGATACCGCCGCCCATAACCAGCAGGCGTTTCGGTACGGATTTCAGTTCCAGTGCGTCGGTGGAGTCCCAGACGCGCGGATCTTCGTGCGGAATAAACGGCAGTTGGATCGGACGGGAACCTGCTGCGATAATCGCGTTGTCGAAGTTGATCACGGTTTTGCCGTTCTCGCCTTCCACTTCCAGGGTGTTGGCCCCGGTGAATTTACCCAGACCGTTTACCACTTTCACTTTACGGCCTTTCGCCATACCAGCCAGACCGCCGGTCAGCTGAGTGATAACTTTCTCTTTCCAGGTACGAATTTTGTCGATATCGGTTTTCGGCTCGCCAAAAACGATACCGTGTTCAGCCAGTGCTTTGGCTTCTTCGATAACTTTTGCTACGTGCAGAAGAGCTTTAGAAGGGATACAGCCGACGTTCAGACAAACACCGCCGAGGGTGTTGTAACGTTCTACGATTACGGTTTCCAGACCTAAATCAGCGCAACGGAAGGCAGCAGAGTAACCTGCCGGGCCTGCCCCAAGTACCACGACCTGAGTTTTGATTTCAGTACTCATCATGACCTCTTAATTTATTCCCGGCGATCCCTGGTCTTGTCGCCCATCATCCACCGGGTCGTTCTATCCGCCCGTATTTTACAAAATTGTTAACAATTTTGAAACAACAAACGGCAACCGATTTGTCTTTCGCACGATAACCTCACTCACTTCATGAGATTACCAGAAAAAAGCCGGCCGTCAGGCCGACTTTTTTGCTTGCTTACATCACCAGACGGCGAATGTCAGACAGCGTGTTGTTGATGATGGTGATAAAGCGAGCACCATCAGCACCGTCAATCACGCGGTGGTCGAAGGAGAGAGAAATCGGCATCATCAGACGCGGAGTAAACTCTTTACCATTCCACACCGGTTCCATTGCGGACTTAGAAACGCCGAGGATAGCCACTTCCGGCGCGTTCACAATCGGCGCGAAGTGGGTGGTGCCCAGGCCGCCGATGCTGGAGATAGTGAAGCAACCGCCCTGCATTTCGCCAGCGGTCAGCTTACCATCACGCGCTTTCTTAGAGATGGTCGTCAGTTCACGGGACAGCTCAGTAATGCTCTTCTTGTTCACATCTTTGAACACCGGAACAACCAGACCGTTCGGCGTGTCGACCGCGACACCAATGTTGATGTACTTCTTCAACGTCAGGCGCTGACCGTCTTCAGACAGAGAGCTGTTGAAGCGCGGCATCTGTTCCAGAGCAGCGGCAACGGCTTTCATGATGAAGACCACTGGCGTGAATTTCACGTCCAGCTTACGTTTTTCAGCTTCCGCATTCTGCTGCTTACGGAACGCTTCCAGATCGGTGATATCCGTTTTGTCGAAGTGCGTAACGTGCGGGATCATCACCCAGTTACGGCTCAGGTTAGCACCAGAGATTTTCTGGATGCGGCCCAGTTCAACTTCTTCCACTTCACCAAACTTGCTGAAGTCCACTTTCGGCCACGGCAGCAGACCTGGCAGAGAACCGCCGGTTGCGCCCGCTGGCGCGGATTCAGCGCGCTTGATAGCGTCTTTCACGTAAGCCTGAACGTCTTCGCGCAGGATACGACCTTTACGGCCAGTACCCTTCACTTTCGCCAGGTTAACGCCGAACTCGCGCGCCAGGCGGCGAATCAGCGGGGTCGCGTGAACGTAAGCGTCATTTTCAGCAAACTCAGATTTGCCTTCCGCTTTTGCCGCAGGCGCAGCGGCCGGTTTAGCGGCCTGAGCAGGTGCAGCGGCAGGTGCCGGAGCAGCAGCCGGAGCCGCGGCAGGGGCAGCGGCAGGTGCCGGAGCAGCAGCCGGAGCCGCGGCAGGGGCAGCGCCTTCCACTTCGAAGACCATAATCAGAGAGCCGGTAGACACTTTGTCGCCAACGTTAACTTTCAGCTCTTTAACCACGCCCGCGAACGGTGCCGGCACTTCCATAGAGGCTTTGTCGCCTTCTACGGTGATCAGCGACTGTTCAGCTTCCACTTTATCGCCGACTTTAACCATCACTTCGGTGACTTCAACTTCGTCGCCGCCGATGTCCGGTACGTTAACGTCTTTCGCGCCAGCCGCTGCTGCCGGAGCCGCCGCTGCTGGTGCTGCCGCCTGAGCGGGCGCAGCAGCAGGCGCAGCGCCCGCCACTTCGAAGACCATGATCAGAGAGCCGGTAGACACTTTATCGCCAGCGTTGACTTTGATCTCTTTAACCGTACCCGCGAACGGCGCCGGCACTTCCATAGAAGCTTTGTCGCCTTCTACGGTGATCAGCGACTGCTCAGCCGCAACGGTGTCGCCCACTTTGACCAGGATCTCGGTGACTTCAACTTCGTCGCCGCCGATATCTGGTACGTGTACGTCTTTCGCTGCCGCAGCAGCAGCAGCAGGAGCGGCTGCCGGAGCGGCTTCTTTCTTCTCTTCTGCCGGAGCAGGCGCAGCGTCAGCTGCACCGTCGGCGGAATCGAAAATCATGATAAGTGCGCCCGTCGCGGTTTTGTCGCCAACAGAGACTTTAATCTCTTTAACGACGCCCGCCTGCGGCGATGGAACTTCCATAGAGGCCTTGTCGCCTTCTACGGTGATCAGCGACTGTTCAGCTTCAACTTTGTCGCCCACTTTGACCAGGATCTCGGTGATTTCAACTTCATCAGCCCCGATGTCCGGTACGTTGATTTCGATAGCCATTATTCTTTTACCTCTTACGCCAGACGCGGGTTAACTTTATCTGCATCGATGTTGAATTTAGTGATGGCTTCCGCTACCACTTTCTTATCGATTTCGCCACGTTTAGCCAGCTCGCCCAGAGCCGCAACAACCACATAAGATGCATCCACTTCGAAGTGGTGACGCAGGTTCTCACGGCTGTCAGAGCGGCCGAAACCGTCAGTACCCAGTACGCGGTAATCATCAGCCGGTACATAAGTACGAACCTGCTCGGCGAACAGTTTCATATAGTCAGTCGATGCCACTGCCGGCGCGTCGTTCATTACCTGAGCAATGTACGGAACGCGTGGAGTTTCCAGCGGGTGCAGCATGTTCCAGCGCTCACAATCCTGGCCATCACGCGCCAGTTCAGTGAAGGAGGTGACGCTGTAAACGTCAGAACCTACGCCGTAATCTTTCGCCAGGATCTCTGCTGCTTCACGAACGTGACGCAGGATAGAACCGGAGCCCAGCAGCTGAACTTTACCTTTCTTACCTTCGAGGGTTTCGAGTTTGTAGATACCTTTACGGATACCTTCCTCAGCACCTTCCGGCATGGCTGGCATGTGGTAGTTTTCGTTCAGCGTGGTGATGTAGTAGTAAACGTTCTCTTGTTTCTCACCGTACATACGCTCCAGACCATCGTGCATGATGACCGCAACTTCGTACGCGTAAGACGGATCGTAAGAGATACAGTTCGGGATAGTCAGAGACTGAATGTGGCTGTGGCCATCTTCGTGCTGCAAACCTTCGCCGTTCAGCGTCGTACGACCGGAAGTACCACCGATCAGGAAGCCGCGCGCCTGTTGGTCACCTGCTGCCCAGCACAGGTCGCCGATACGCTGGAACCCGAACATGGAGTAGTAGATGTAGAACGGGATCATCGGCAGGTTGTTGGTGCTGTAAGAGGTCGCAGCGGCCAGCCAGGAAGAACCTGCGCCCAGCTCGTTGATGCCTTCCTGCAAAATCTGACCTTTCTCGTCTTCTTTGTAGTAAGCAACCTGCTCACGGTCCTGCGGGGTGTACTGCTGGCCGTTCGGGCTGTAAATACCGATCTGACGGAACAGACCTTCCATACCGAAAGTACGCGCTTCGTCAGCGATGATCGGAACCAGACGATCTTTGATCGACTTGTTCTTCAGCATCACGTTCAGGGCACGAACGAAAGCGATAGTGGTGGAGATCTCTTTGTTCTGCTCTTCCAGCAGCGCGCCGAAGTCTTCCAGGGTCGGCAGTTCCAGCTTCTCAGTGAAGTTCGGCTGGCGGCTCGGCAGGTAGCCGTGCAGTTTCTGACGCTGTGCGTGCAGATAAGTGTGCTCTTCAGAACCTTCCGGGAAGGTAATGTACGGCAGTTTTTCGATGTCAGCATCGGATACCGGCACATTGAAACGATCGCGGACGTAACGAACGCCGTCCATGTTCATTTTCTTAACCTGGTGCGCGATGTTTTTACCTTCGGCAGTGTCACCCATGCCATAACCTTTGATGGTATGGGCCAGGATTACCGTTGCTTTGCCTTTGGTTTCCTGCGCTTTTTTCAGTGCAGCGTAGACTTTCTTCGGATCGTGACCACCACGGTTCAGTGCCCAGATCTGCTCATCAGTCCAGTCAGCAACCAGGGCTGCGGTTTCTGGATATTTACCGAAGAAGTGCTCACGTACGTAAGCGCCATCTTTGGATTTGAAGGTCTGGTAGTCGCCGTCAACGGTTTCGTTCATCAGTTGGATCAGTTTACCGCTGGTGTCTTTACGCAGCAGCTCATCCCAACGACCGCCCCACATCACTTTGATCACGTTCCAGCCAGCGCCGTCAAAGATGCCTTCCAGTTCGTTAACGATTTTGCCGTTACCGGTTACCGGGCCGTCCAGACGTTGCAGGTTACAGTTGATGATGAAGACCAGGTTGTCCAGTTTCTCACGGGTGGCGATGGTGATAGCCCCTTTGGATTCCGGCTCGTCCATCTCGCCGTCGCCCAGGAAAGCGTAAACGGTCTGTTTGGACGTGTCTTTCAGACCACGGTGTTCCAGATATTTCAGGAATTTAGCCTGGTAGATCGCGCCGATTGGGCCCAGACCCATAGATACGGTCGGGAACTGCCAGAATTCCGGCATCAGTTTCGGGTGCGGGTAGGAAGAGAGGCCTTTGCCATGAACTTCCTGACGGAAGTTGTCCATCTGTTCTTCAGTCAGACGGCCTTCCAGGAATGCGCGTGCATACACGCCCGGGGAGATGTGGCCCTGGAAGTATACCAGGTCGCCGCCATCCTGCTCATTGCGTGCGCGGAAGAAGTGGTTGAAGCAAACATCATAAACAGTTGCGGAAGACTGGAAGGAAGCCATGTGGCCACCCAGTTCGAGGTCTTTTTTAGACGCACGCAGTACGGTCATGATGGCGTTCCAGCGGATAGCTGAACGGATACGACGCTCCAGTTCCAGATTGCCCGGGTATTCCGGTTCATCTTCAACGGCAATAGTGTTTACATAGTTGCTAGCCCCTGCACCTGCCGCTACTTTCACGCCGCCTTTGCGGGCTTCAGAAAGAAGCTGGTCAATCAGATACTGAGCACGCTCAACACCTTCTTCACGGATGACCGATTCGATCGCCTGTAGCCAGTCGCGAGTTTCGATCGGATCCACGTCATTTGGGAAACGTTCTGACATGGGGGTATTCCTTATCTATCTAATACGTTGATTTGTCTGGAACCTGTCCCATTGAGCTTTCGCCAGAAAGCGCAATAAGACAGGTTCTGCGTTTAGTTGCCGCGCGCTATAATTTGCGCTTGATTTACAACATCTTCTGGTTAACGTTCTGCCAGAAAAATCACTAATTCTTTCGTTGCTCCAGACGGCGTAAGGCGCGTTCACGACGGCTTTCCTCACGGCTTCTGTCCAGGAGAATCTCTTCGATAAACGCCAGGTGACGATGCGACGCTTCACGCGCATCGATCGGGTTACCGGCGATGATCGCTTCAAAAATACGGGTGCGATGACTGCTCACCAGCGGAAGCATCTCCCGGCGCGCATACAGCAATTCAAAGTTCTGACGAACGTTTTGCGCCAGCATCGGCTCCATACACCTTAGCAGATGGAGCAGCACCACATTGTGCGCCGCTTCGGTGACAGCGATTTGATACTGGAGAACCGCGTCGGATTCGGCATCCAGATCGCCGGACTGTTGTGCAAGCTCGATGGCATGATGGAGTTCACGAATGCGGGTTTTGTCTTCATCCGTGCTACGCAATGCCGCGTAATAAGCGGCAATGCCTTCCAGCGCATGGCGCGTCTCAAGCAGGTCAAATTGGGATTCAGGATGATCGGAGAGCAGTTCTACCAGTGGGTCGCTAAAGCTCTGCCACAGACTGCTCTGCACAAAAGTTCCGCCGCCCTGGCGACGAAGCAGCAAACCCTTCGCTTCGAGACGTTGGATCGCCTCGCGTAAAGAGGGGCGGGAGACGTCGAACTGTTTAGCCAGTTCACGTTCCGGTGGGAGTTTTTCGCCGGGGCGCAAAGTCCCCTCAAGAATTAAAAACTCCAGCTGCTGCTCAATCACATCGGATAGTTTTGGTTGGCGGATTTTGCTGTAGGCCATGATTTCCTGTCTTAAGCCATTTGCCCGGAGTCAATTGGTCTTACCAATTTCACGTTCGTGACGCTAAAGTAACAAAGTATTCACCTTCTGTCCATACAGGTTTTGATTGAAATCAGTAAACCACGCACATTTTAACAAGATTACAGAAATAACGTTTCAAAGATGTAACTATGCACAAATGTTAAATTTACTCCCCTGGGAGTAGATTTAACGTAATTGAAACGAGGAAAAATTTTATCTGAACCGATTCAACTGCTTATTTAATGCTTTTATATTCATAAATAATGAATAAATATTTATCAGCTAAAATTTGAGGTGGGAGAGGTGGTATTTACAAATGGTTTCTTTTTATTCAACTCGTCATCGTCCCTTCATAAAGCAGGTGCATTAACGCCCGCATACCATTATTCTTTAGCCGACGAAAGACTTTCGGTAACAATTAAGATTTCATCAGCGTAAACATATTAATACAACAAATGGAATTGCAAACTTACACACGCGTCACTGCGTAGTTCAAAAATAACCACACACGAGGTTTCATGATGGAAGGTCAACAGCATGGCGAGCAGCTAAAGCGCGGTCTTAAAAACCGCCATATCCAGCTAATCGCCCTGGGGGGCGCAATCGGTACCGGGCTGTTTCTGGGCAGCGCATCCGTTATCCAGTCAGCAGGGCCAGGGATTATTCTGGGTTATGCCATCGCGGGCTTTATCGCTTTTCTGATCATGCGTCAGTTAGGTGAAATGGTGGTTGAAGAGCCGGTTGCCGGTTCGTTCAGCCACTTCGCCTATAAATACTGGGGCGGATTTGCAGGCTTCGCTTCCGGCTGGAACTATTGGGTGCTGTATGTGCTGGTTGCGATGGCGGAACTGACGGCGGTCGGGAAATACATTCAGTTCTGGTGGCCTGAAATCCCCACCTGGGTCTCCGCTGCGGCCTTCTTTGTGCTCATCAACGCCATCAACCTGACCAACGTGAAAGTGTTTGGTGAGATGGAGTTCTGGTTTGCCATCATTAAAGTTATCGCAGTGGTGGCGATGATCCTCTTCGGCGGCTGGCTGCTGTTTAGCGGCAACGGCGGCCCGCAGGCGACCGTGCGTAACCTGTGGGAACAGGGCGGCTTTCTGCCGCATGGTTTCACCGGGCTGGTCATGATGATGGCGATTATCATGTTCTCCTTCGGTGGACTGGAGCTGGTCGGGATCACGGCGGCGGAAGCGGACAACCCAGAGCAAAGCATTCCGAAAGCGACGAACCAGGTTATCTACCGTATTTTGATTTTCTATATTGGTTCGCTGGCGGTGCTGCTTTCTCTGCTGCCGTGGACGCGCGTAACGGCGGATACCAGCCCGTTTGTCCTGATCTTCCACGAACTGGGCGATACCCTCGTAGCCAACGCGCTGAATATCGTGGTACTGACCGCGGCGCTGTCCGTCTATAACAGCTGCGTATACTGCAACAGCCGTATGCTGTTCGGCCTGGCTCAGCAGGGCAACGCGCCGAAAGTGTTTTTAAGCGTGGATAAACGCGGCGTACCGGTGAACACCATTCTGGTTTCCGCACTGGTTACCGCGCTCTGCGTGCTGATTAACTATATGGCGCCGGACTCGGCATTCGGCTTGCTGATGGCGCTGGTGGTCTCTGCTCTGGTGATCAACTGGGCAATGATCAGCCTCGCGCACATAAAGTTCCGTCGCGCCAAACAGCAGCAGGGAGTGAAAACTCGCTTCCCGGCGCTGTTCTACCCGCTGGGTAACTGGGTCTGCCTGCTGTTTATGGCGGCGGTGCTGGTCATTATGCTGATGACGCCAGGCATGGCCATCTCGGTCTACCTGATTCCGGTGTGGATTGTCATTCTGGGCGTAGGCTATCTGTGTAAACAGAAAACCGCAAAAACCGTTAAAGCGCATTAATCCCCACAGCCCTCACTCGCAAGAGTGAGGGTTGCAACCTGCCTCACATTTTCCTCTGTATAGCCATTTTATCCATATCAGCGGCGTTATCCTGCAACGCAATTACTTCACTTGCGCAGAATAATTCTCTACATCATCTGATGGGAGACGTTTCAATGGAAAAGGGTAAGCTGTCGATAAAAGAAAAAATCGGCTATGGCATGGGTGACGCCGGATGCAACATCATCTTTGGCGCCATAATGCTGTTTGTTAACTATTTTTATACAGATATTTTTGGGCTGGCTCCCGCTCTGGTCGGCGTATTACTCCTCTCCGTTCGCGTGATTGATGCCGTTACCGACCCGATTATGGGCGCAATCGCCGATCGTACCCAAAGCAAATACGGGCGATTTCGTCCCTGGCTGCTGTGGATTGCCTTCCCTTATGCGCTGTTCAGCATCCTGATGTTCACCACCCCGGAATGGACATATAACAGCAAGGTTATCTATGCGTTTGTCACCTATTTTCTGCTGTCGATTACCTACACCGCCATCAATATTCCCTACTGCTCATTGGGCGGCGTCATCACCAACGATCCGCAAGAGCGCGTGGCCTGCCAGTCATACCGTTTTGTGCTGGTCGGGATTGCCACTCTGCTGTTGTCATTAACGCTGTTGCCGATGGTGGAGTGGTTTGGCGGCGATAATAAAGCCAAAGGCTACCAGATGGCGATGACCGTACTGGCGATTATCGGCATGTGCATGTTCCTGTTCTGCTTCGCCACCGTTCGTGAACGCATTCGTCCTGCCGTTCCTACCCATGATGACATGAAGAACGATTTCAAAGACGTATGGAAAAACGATCAATGGGTACGCATCCTGCTGCTGACGTTGTGCAACGTCTGTCCGGGGTTTATCCGCATGGCGGCAACCATGTATTACGTGACCTGGGTAATGGGGCAAAGCACTCACTTCGCCACCCTTTTCATTAGCCTCGGCGTGGTGGGAATGATGATCGGCAGTATGCTGGCGAAAGTGCTGACCGACCGCTGGTGCAAACTGAAGGTCTTCTTCTGGACCAATATCGCGCTGGCGCTGTTCTCCTGCGCCTTTTACTTCTTCGATCCAAAAGCCACTACGCTTATCGTGGTGCTCTACTTCCTGCTAAACATCCTGCATCAGATCCCTTCCCCGCTGCACTGGTCGCTGATGGCAGACGTCGATGACTACGGCGAATGGAAAACCGGCAAGCGCATCACCGGCATCAGCTTTTCCGGCAACCTGTTCTTCCTGAAACTGGGTCTGGCGATTGCCGGAGCAATGGTCGGTTTCCTGTTATCCTGGTATGGCTACGACGCTGGCGCCAAAGCGCAGAGCGACACGGCAATCGGCGGTATTGTTCTGCTCTTCACGGTGATCCCCGGCGTCGGCTATCTGATCACCGCCGGCGTGGTTCGCCTGCTGAAAGTGGATCGCGAACTGATGAAACAGATTCAGAAGGACCTGGAAAAACGCCGCGCCAGCTACCGCGAGCTCAACGATGACCCGCAATTTAACGTCGCTGAAACAGTAAGGAAAGCCTGATGCAAAACTGGCCCAACCCGTTTATTGAACAACGCGCCGATCCGTTTATTCTTCGCGACGGCAACCATTATTACTTTATCGCCTCGGTGCCGGAGTATGACCGGCTGGAGATCCGTCGGGCAAACTCGCTGGAAAACTTACGCACCGCCTCCCCTGTCGTCGTCTGGCGTAAACCTGAAAGCGGCCCGATGTGCGAGCTTATCTGGGCGCCAGAGATTCACCGCATCGACGGCAAGTGGTACATCTATTTCGCCGCCGCGCATACCCAGGCGCTCGACAAACTGGGAATGTTCCAGCACCGCATGTTTGTCCTGGAGTGTACAGATGCCGACCCGCTCAGCGGCGTCTGGGAAGAAAAAGGTCAGATCAAAACACCATTTAATACCTTCGCGCTGGATGCCACGACTTTTAGCCATCAGGGAAAACAGTGGTATTTGTGGGCGCAGAAAGCGCCGGATATCGCCGGAAATTCCAATATCTATCTTGCCGGGCTGGAAAATCCGTGGACGATCAAAGGCGCGCCGGTGATGCTCAGCAAGCCGGAATATGACTGGGAGTGCCGGGGTTTTCGCGTCAATGAAGGGCCTGCGGTTATAACGCACGGCGATAAGCTGTTTATCAGCTATTCCGCCAGCGCCACCGACGAAAACTACTGTATGGGTCTGCTGTGGATTGATATGCATGCCGATCCGCAAAATCCGGAAAACTGGCACAAATCACCGCGTCCGGTCTTTACCACCAGCAATGAAAACCGCCAGTATGGGCCAGGGCACAACAGCTTTACCCAAACGCCGGAAGGCGATGATGTACTGGTCTACCATGCGCGAAATTATACGGAGATTGAAGGCGATCCGCTGTACGATCCGAACCGTCATACCCGCCTGAAGCTGATTCGCTGGGACGAAAACGGAATGCCAGATTTTGGCATCCCGCCTGCGGATACCGTCTGAGCACGTTGCCCGGCGGCGCTGCGCTTACCGGGCCTATAAACCTATAAATGAGTGATGCCGTAGGCCGGATAAGCGCAGCGCCATCCGGCAAAACGACATTACACCAGCGCTCCGTAAATGGTCAGAAATGCGATCGCCACCACCACCGCCAGAGACGTTTTCTTCGCCATTGAAACAGCGGCTTTCGGCGTTTCGACCTTATCCGTGTGCGGCTCGCGGGCCAGCGAGAACTGTGCCAGACGCGTCAACACCTGGTACTGAGACGTGCGCAGATCCGCCAGCGAAACAAACCAGGCGGGCAGCGCTTTCTCGCCATGCCCCAGCAGCGCATAAACCACGCCAGCCAGACGCACCGGAATCCAGTCCAGAACATGAAGAATCGCGTCGATGCCGGACTGCAAACGTTGATGCGGCGTTTGATAACGCGCCAGCCAGGACTGCCAGGCGCGCAGAAACGCATAGCCGACCAGCGTCACCGGCCCCCACGGGCCGCCGACAATAAACCAGAACAGCGGCGCCAGATAGAAGCGGAAATTTATCCAGAGCAGCGCATTTTGCAGCTCGCGCAAAAACTCCCGTTCATTGCAGTCTGGCGGCACGCCGTGGATCAGCGTCAGTTCGTTAGCCATCGCTTCACGGGCATGGGCATCATTACGGGAAGCCGCGTTCAGGTACGCGTGATAATGCAGACGAACCTTCCCTGCGCCAATACACAACACACCAATCAGTATCCAGACCACCAGCGTGGGAGCGTTAAACAGTAAACCTTCCAGCGCACGCAGCAGCAGGAACGTCACCGCCATCGCAACAATCGTCATCCCCAGCGTACGCGCCATCGAAAAATGCGTCGTCCGGCGGAACAGGACCTCCAGTCGGTGGTCGAGGTGCCAGTGCTCACCCAGCTTGAACAGGCGCTCAACAATCAGCACCAGTAATGTCGTAAACAGCGTCATGTCATCTCCTTGTGTGACGAGGCGGTGACCAGCGCGCGAAACTTCGCCCAGTCGAAAGACGGACCGGGATCGGTTTTACGCTCAGGCGCAATATTGCAGTGTCCGGTCATGTTGTCGGCTATCGCCGGGTAAAGCGCAATCAGCGTGCGCGTCACGGCGGCCAGTTGCTGATACTGCGCATCGGTATAAGCCAGCGTGTCCGTTCCCTCCAGCTCGATACCAATGGAAAAATCATTACAGCGCTCACGCCCCTGATAGTTCGACACGCCCGCATGCCAGGCACGCTTGTCGAAAGGGACATACTGCACAATTTCGCCATCACGGCGAATCAGACAATGTGCCGAAACGCGCAAATGGGCAATCTCGGCAAAAAAAGGATGGGCAGCGGGATCGAGTGTTCCGGTGAATAGCGCATCAATCCACGGACCGCCAAACTCGCCTGGCGGCAGGCTGATATTGTGCACCACCAGCAAAGAAGGGGTTTCGTCATCCGGGCGGCAGTCAAAATGGGGAGAGGGGACGCGTCGCGCCTCCGCCAGCCAGCCCTTGTCTAACAGCATACAGAACCTCCTTTTATATGGTGCAGTTATCCGGTTCAGAGTAGCATGTTTCTACCTTATGATTCGTTACCAATTTGGAGTTTTATCATGCCGCCTCGCCGCTACAACCCTGACTACCGACGTGACGCGCTGTTGGAACGCATAAATCTGGATATCCCCACCGCTGTCGCCCAGGCGCTGCGTGAAGATTTAGGCGGAGAAGTTGACGCAAATAACGATATTACCGCGCAGCTTTTACCGGAGAACACCCGTTCTCACGCCACGGTGATTACCCGTGAAGATGGCGTATTCTGCGGAAAACGTTGGGTAGAAGAGGTCTTTATTCAACTGGCCGGCGATGATGTCAGCATCACCTGGCGCGTACAGGACGGCGACAGCATTAAAGCCAACCAGCCGCTGTTTGAACTGGACGGCCCGTCTCGCATCCTGCTGACCGGCGAGCGCACCGCGTTGAACTTTGTTCAGACGCTTTCCGGCGTCGCAAGCGAAGTCCGTAAATACGTTGATTTACTGGCGGGGACAAAAACGCAACTGCTGGACACCCGCAAAACCCTGCCGGGTCTGCGAACCGCATTAAAATACGCCGTATTGTGCGGCGGCGGCGCGAATCACCGTCTGGGGCTTTCCGACGCCTTTCTGATTAAAGAGAACCACATCATCGCTTCCGGCTCAGTGCGCCAGGCGGTCGAGAAAGCCTTCTGGCTGCATCCTGATGTGCCGGTTGAAGTTGAAGTTGAGAATCTGGATGAGCTGGACGACGCGCTGAAAGCGGGCGCAGACATCATCATGCTGGATAACTTCGAAACGGATCAGATGCGTGAAGCGGTGAAACGCACCAACGGACAGGCGCGGCTGGAAGTTTCCGGCAATGTCACTGATGAAACCCTGCGCGAATTTGCCGAAACCGGCGTGGATTTTATCTCCGTTGGCGCGCTGACCAAACATGTGAGAGCGCTCGATCTCTCTATGCGTTTTCGCTAACGCCGGATTGTCATGCCCGATGGCGCTTTGCTTATCGGGCCTACAAATGATGCAAATCCCTGCCGATAATGCCCGATGGCGCTCCGCTTATCGGGCCTACAAATGATGTAAATCCGTAGGCCGGATAAGGCGTTTACGCCGCCATCCGGCACATTTTTTCGGGCGGCCTCGCAAACCTGCTGCCCTGCTATGCAACCCGCTAACAATCTTCTGAATACCCTTTCCCGTTTCGATTTTTGCCGCTCGCGAATTATCCCCTACGTTTGCCAAAGTAGCGCCTGTTAACTCAAGGAGCAGACAATGGACAAACAACGCGGATTTACGCTTATCGAACTAATGGTGGTGATCGGCATTATCGCCATCCTGAGCGCCATCGGCATTCCGGCCTACCAGAACTACCTGCGCAAAGCCGCACTGACGGATATGTTGCAGACATTCGTACCTTACCGTACCGCCGTCGAACTCTGCGCGCTGGAACACGGCGGCATTGCAACCTGCGACGCCAGCAGCAACGGCATCCCCTCTCCGACCACCACCCGCTACGTCTCTGGCATGAGCATAGAAAAAGGCGTGGTAATGCTCACCGGGCAGGAGAGCCTCAACGGTCTGAGCATCACCATGACGCCCAACTGGGATAACGCCAACGGCATCACCGGCTGGACGCGCAGTTGCAACATCCAGAGCGACAGCGCGCTGCAACAGGCCTGTGAAGATGTTTTCCGCTTTGACGCCAGCTAAGGAGAACGCGATGAACATCACGCAACTTACGGCACTGTGCCTGCGTCATCAGGGAATATTGCTCGATGCCGATAACGAGGTGGTTCACGTCGCTGTCGTGGATTCACCGTCCCATGAACTGCTGGACGCCCTGCACTTTGCCACAACAAAGCGGATCGACATTGTCTGCTGGACTCGTCAGCAAATGGAAGGCCATATGCATAAGCCGCGGAAAATGCTCCCGGCCGTCATCGCCGACGATAGCCGCACGGCGGCGGAACTTTTGCAGCAGACGCTGGAATCCGCGCTGGCAAAACGCGCTTCCGACATCCACATTGAACCTGCGGAAAACCACTACCGAATCAGGCTGCGCGTGGATGGCGTACTTCATGCCTTGCCCGGCGTGTCATCCGTCACCGGCGCGGCACTGACGGCAAGGTTAAAGGTACTGGGCAATCTGGATATTGCCGAACATCGACTCCCGCAAGACGGGCAATTTACCGTGACGATTGCGGGTAATGCGGTTTCATTTCGTGTCGCGATCCTCCCCTGCCGGGACGGTGAGAAAGTGGTACTGCGGTTACTTCACCAGGTCGAGCAGGCGCTTGATCTCAACGCGTTAGGCATGCCTGATACGCAACTCGCCCTGCTCATGCAGGCGCTACGGCAACCGCAGGGACTGGTTCTGGTGACAGGCCCTACCGGCAGTGGAAAAACCGTAACGCTCTACAGCGCGCTACAGGCGCGCAACACCCAGGATGTGAATCTCTGTAGCGTAGAAGACCCGGTCGAAATCCCTGTCGAGGGCCTTAATCAGACACAAATTCATCCGCGCGCCGGACTTACCTTTCAGAGCGTATTACGCGCGCTGCTGCGTCAGGACCCCGACATTATAATGGTGGGCGAAATCCGTGATGGCGAAACGGCAGAAATTGCGATTAAAGCCGCGCAAACCGGCCACCTGGTGCTGTCCACGCTGCATACCAACTCCACCAGTGAAACGCTGATACGTTTACAACAGATGGGCGTCGCGCGTTGGATGATCTCATCCGCCCTGACGCTGGTCGTCGCCCAGCGACTGGTCAGAAAATTATGTCCGTACTGCCGTCATCTTGCCGCAGAGCCTGTCTCGCTTCCCGCCGCGCTATGGCCTACCACGCTTCCCCGCTGGCAAGCGCCCGGTTGCGAACGTTGCTACCACGGATTTTATGGGCGTACCGCACTCTTCGAGGTTTTGCCTGTTACGCCCGCATTGCGACAGTTGCTAATCAACAATGCAACCGTTGAGGCGCTGGAGTCCTGCGCCCGACAGGAAGGGATGAGTACGCTTTTTGAGAACGGCTGTCATGCGGTTGAACAAGGATTGACGACCTTTGAAGAACTCCTGCGCGTTCTGGGGCTACCCCATGTCAGCTAAACAGCTTTGGCGCTGGCAAGGGATTAACGCCACGGGCCATTCGGAAGAGGGGGCCTTATGGGCTGACGATCGTGCCGCACTGCTCGTTGCTCTGGAACATCAGCACATCATGCCGATACGCGCAAAACGCTTGAGCGTTAAAGCGGCACACTGGCGCGCAGAGCAAAGCGCGGAGATCATCCACCAACTGGCGACGCTTCTCAAAGCGGGGCTTACGCTTTCCGAAGGACTGACGTTGCTTGCCGGGCAGCATCCCAGTAGACAATGGCAGGCGCTGTTGCAAACGCTGGCCCATAACCTGGAGCAAGGCGCCCCGCTTTCTTCCGCGCTGGCGCAATGGCCGCAGGTCTTTCCTCCACTCTATCAGGCGATGATCCGTACCGGGGAACTTACCGGAAAACTCGATGAATGCTGCTTTGAGCTGGCGCGTCAGCAAAATGCCCAAAAACAGCTTGCTGACAAAGTCAAAAAAGCGCTGCGTTATCCCATCATGATTCTGACGATGGCCGTGATGGTTGTTTTCGCCATGCTGCACTTTGTCCTGCCAGAGTTTGCCGCTATCTACCGGACATTCAATACGCCGTTACCGGCACTGACGCAGGGCATCATCACACTGGCGCAGTGGAGTGCCCAATGGGGCTGGCTGATGGCGCTGCTCGGTATCGCAACGGGGGTAATCTACGGTTTGATAATAAAAAAACCGTACTGGCAGATTCAACGCCAGCGTCTTCTGCTGCGCTGTCCCGTTATTGCACGCCTGGTCAGAGGCCAAAAACTCACGCAGATTTTCACCATCCTGGCATTAACGCAACGCGCCGGAATCCCCTTTTCACAAGGGCTGGAAAGTGTCGCAGAAACCCTGAATTGCCCTTACTGGTCTCAGCGTTTAGCTCAGGTTCATCGCGATATTCATGCCGGAAAACCGGTCTGGCAGGCGCTTAAAAATGCCGGTGAGTTCAGCCCATTGTGCATACAGTTGGTCATGACCGGTGAAACTTCCGGCGCGCTGGATGCAATGTTGCATAACCTTGCCCGGCACCACGGTGAGAATACGCTATCGCTGGCGGATAACCTGGCGGCGCTACTGGAACCCGCCTTGCTTGTTATCACAGGGGTCATTATTGGTACGTTGGTCGTGGCAATGTATTTGCCCGTTTTCCATCTGGGGGATGCAATGAGCGGTATGGGATAATGCTGGCGCATTGTGCTGCGCCAGCGCACGGGATTACAGGCTATTGAAAATGCGGTTTTCTTGTTCCTGTACCCGAATAAACGTCGTGCGTTTCGTCAGCTCTTTCAGACGGGAGGCGCCAACGTAGGTACAGGCTGAACGCAGACCGCCGAGGATATCACGCGCGGTGTATTCCACCGGGCCACGCAGCGGCAGCTTAACGGTTTTCCCTTCTGCTGCACGATATTGCGCAACGCCGCCAACGTGGCGGGTCATAGCGGATTCAGAACTCATGCCATAGAACAGCATAAATTTCTCGCCATTCTCTTCAACAATTTTACCGCCGCTTTCTTCATGGCCTGCCAGCATACCACCCAGCATCACGAAATCCGCGCCGCCGCCGAACGCTTTTGCGACATCGCCAGGCATGGTGCAACCGCCATCGCTGACAATCATACCGCCCAGACCATGCGCGGCATCGGCGCATTCAATCACCGCAGAAAGCTGCGGATAGCCCACGCCGGTTTTCACACGCGTGGTACATACGGAGCCAGGACCAATCCCGACTTTTACAATATCCGCGCCGGAGAGAACCAACTCTTCACACATTTCACCGGTCACCACGTTACCGGCACAAATGGTTTTTGTCGGCCATGCTTCACGCGCCTTTGAAACAAACTGCACGAAGTGTTCGGAGTAACCATTTGCCACATCAATACAAACAAAGTTCAGTGCCGGGCTCTGCGCCAGAATCTGTTTGGTTTTTTCGAAATCAGCATCGGAGGTGCCTGTTGAAACCATCACATGCCTGAGAACATCCTCAGAGGCGGTACTGGTGAAGGCGTTCCAGTCCTCAACGGAATAGTGCTTATGTACGGCAGTCAGAATGTCGAACGATGCCAGAGCGCTTGCCATCTCGAAAGTCCCGACGGTGTCCATATTTGCCGCGATAATCGGCACGCCGGACCAGGTCTGACCTGAATGTTTAAAGGTGAATTGACGTTCCAGTTCAACATCAGAACGACTTTTGAGGGTAGAGCGTTTAGGGCGGATAAGAACGTCTTTGAAACCTAATTTCAGATCTTCTTCGATACGCATGTGCGGATTCCTGGGGTTAATGGCAAAAAAGCGAAACTCACAACTCCAGTGACGTTATCATACGCACTAATCAGGCTTGCGCAAGACTGCGAAATTCTCTTTTTTTACGCTACAATCCCATAAATTTACCTGGCGAATAGTAGATAATGCCTACAGTAATATCGCCTTCGCGCGCTCAACTTTTAACCATTTGATTATCAAACCTAAATCCCAGGATCTGGACTTATGAGGTATACAGTAGCCTTAACCGGCGGCATTGGCAGTGGTAAAAGCACCGTTGCGAATGCATTCGCTGACCTCGGAATAAACGTTATCGACGCCGATATTATTGCGCGTCAGGTGGTTGAACCCGGTCAACCCGCCCTTATGGCGATCGCTGAACATTTTGGTTCTGCACTTATCGCGCCAGACGGTTCGCTACAACGCCGGATGTTGCGCGAACGTATCTTTGCCAGTCCTGAAGAGAAATCCTGGCTGAATGCCCTGCTCCATCCGTTAATTCAGCAGGAAACCCGGCGTCAGTTTCAGCAGGCAACGTCCCCTTACGTGCTATGGGTTGTGCCCCTGCTCGTCGAAAATGCGCTGTATAAACAAGCCAATCGCGTTCTGGTGGTCGACGTGACGCCCGAAACGCAGCTCTTGCGAACCATGCAGCGCGATGATGTGACGCGTGAACATGTTGAACAAATTCTGGCTGCCCAGGCAACGCGTGAAGCACGCCTTGCCGTGGCAGATGATGTTATTGATAATAATGGCGCACCGGACGCTATCGCGTCGGATGTCGCCCGCCTGCACGCGCGCTATTTACAGCTTGCGTCGCAGTTTGTCTCACAGGAAAAACCGTAATGCACACCCAGGTCCTTTTTGAACACCCTCTCAATGAGAAGATGCGTACATGGCTGCGCATTGAGTTTCTGATTCAGCAACTCTCCGTCAATTTGCCCCTTGCAGATCATGCGGGCGCTCTGCATTTTTTCCGTAACATCGGGGATTTGCTGGATGTGTTCGAACGTGGTGAAGTGCGGACCGAGTTGCTAAAAGAGCTTGAGCGTCAGCAGCGCAAACTTCAGGCCTGGGTTGAAGTGCCGGGGGTTGACCAGAGTCGAATTGAGGCTCTGCGCCAGCAATTGAAGACAGCGGGCAGCATTCTGATTTCTGCTCCGCGTATCGGGCAGCAGTTACGTGAAGATCGCCTGATTGCTCTGGTTCGTCAGCGCCTGAGTATTCCTGGCGGTTGTTGTAGTTTTGATTTGCCGACCCTGCATATCTGGCTGCATTTGCCGCAGGAACAGCGTGATGCGCAGGTTGAAACCTGGATTGCCAGCCTGAACCCGCTCAATCAGGCATTAACGCTGATCCTGGATTTGATTCGTAATTCCTCGCCGTTCCGTAAGCAAACCAGCCTGAATGGTTTTTATCAGGACAATGGCGATGATGCCGACCTGCTGCGTTTGCAACTGGCGCTTGATTCACAGCTCTATCCACAAATTTCCGGGCATAAGAGCCGCTTTGCGATTCGCTTTATGCCGCTGGATAGCGAAAATGGGCTGGTGCCTGAGCGCCTCGATTTCGAACTGGCATGTTGTTAAGGAGTAAAGATGTCAGAAACTATCACCGTTAGCTGCCCAACCTGCGGGAAAACCGTTGTCTGGGGCGAAGTGAGTCCGTTCCGTCCATTTTGTTCTAAACGCTGCCAGTTGATCGATCTCGGCGAGTGGGCCGCTGAAGAGAAGCGTATTCCAAGCTCTGGCGACTTGTCAGAAAGCGACGACTGGAGTGAAGAGCAGAAGTAATTCAACTAAAACGTAGGGCGGGCAAGCGTAGCGCCCCCGCCATAATTTGCCGGATGGCGGCGTTGCCTTATCCGGCCTACGAACTACGAACACCATTAGCCAGCAATCAGCTTTTCAATTACTGGCGCATTCGCGGGCGGGAAATCTTCCGCATTCAGAGCATTTTGCGCAATCCACCGCCCCGGTTGCCCCTCTTTTCCCCACGGCTCCCCTTCCCAGTGATCAACTAACCAGAACCACAGTGTGATGTGCCTGTCCGGGAACTGATATTCCAGCTTTTCAAATAGCGTCGCTTCACGCGGGGTAATCCCCACTTCTTCCTGCAACTCCCGGATCAGCGCCTGCTCCGGCGTTTCGCCCGCTTCGATTTTCCCGCCGGGAAACTCCAGTTTGTTGGCCATATGGGCATCGGCCGCACGTTGGGTAATAAAAACTTCGTGGTTCGGGTTGCGAATAATCCCGACAGCGATTTGCAGTTTTTTCATACGGTTACATCCATAAAAAAGGCGCAGTCACCTGCGCCTCATTGTCTTTATTCAGACCTTAGCTCAGACGGCCGTGGCACTGTTTGTATTTTTTACCGGAACCGCAAGGGCAAGGATCGTTACGACCCACTTTACGATCGCCCGTTTGCGCTGCCAGAGCAGCAGCCGCTGCGCTGTCGTCATCCTGATGACTAAGCTGCTGCATCTGCGCTAAACGCTCGGCTTCTTCGCGGCGCTGTTGTTCCATCGCTTCTACTTCTTCAGGCATACGAACCTGAACTTTGCTCAGCGTACTGACCACTTCATACTTCAGCGATTCCAGCATTGCTGCAAACATGGAGAAGGACTCGCGTTTGTATTCCTGCTTCGGATCTTTCTGCGCATAGCCACGCAGGTGGATACCCTGACGCAGGTAATCCATCGCCGCCAGGTGCTCTTTCCACAGCGAATCAAGAGTTTGCAGCATGACGCCTTTTTCGAAGTGACGCATCATCTCTGCGCCAACCACTTCTTCTTTACGCTGATACACTTCGATTGAGTGCGCCAGAATACGCTCACGCAGCGTCTCTTCGTGCAGCTCCGGCTCTTTATCCAGCCACTCGGCAATTGGCATATCCAGATCGAAGTCGTTTTTCAGACGTTCCTGCAAACCCGGAATATCCCACATCTCTTCCAGCGACTGCGGCGGAATGTACGCATCGATCGTCACTTTAAAGACGTCTTCACGAATGCTGTTGATGGTTTCGCTGACATCGCTGACATCCAGCAGTTCGTTACGCTGGGTGTAAATGGCGCGACGCTGATCGTTCGCGACATCATCGTATTCCAGCAGTTGCTTACGAATATCGAAGTTACGGCTTTCAACTTTACGCTGCGCATTAGCAATCGCTTTAGTCACCCACGGGTGCTCAATGGCTTCACCTGGTTTCATACCCAGTTTACGCATCATGCCCGACACACGGTCAGAGGCGAAAATACGCATCAGCGCATCTTCCATTGACAGGTAGAAACGGGAAGAGCCCGCATCGCCCTGACGACCGGAACGACCACGCAACTGGTTGTCGATACGGCGAGATTCGTGGCGCTCAGTACCGATGATGTGCAGACCGCCAGACGCCAGCACCGCCTCATGGCGAACCTGCCAGTCCGCTTTGATCTGCGCGATCTGCTCTGGCGTTGGGTTTTCCAGCTCCGCCACTTCAGCCTGCCAGCTACCACCCAGCACGATGTCCGTACCACGACCGGCCATGTTGGTGGCGATAGTGACCGCAGCCGGGTAGCCAGCCTGTGCAACAATCGCCGCTTCGTTGGCGTGGAATTTGGCGTTCAGAACGTTATGCTTGATGCCCGCTTTGGTCAGCTCATTAGAGACCACTTCAGACTTCTCGATCGAGATCGTACCCACCAGCACCGGCTGGCCGTTCGCGGTACGCTCTTTGATGTCTTCAATGATCGCCTGAATTTTTTCCGCTTCGGTCATGTAGACCAGATCCGGCATATCCTTACGGATCATCGGACGGTTGGTCGGAACCACAACGGTATCCAGCTTATAGATGGAGCTGAATTCGAACGCTTCCGTATCCGCTGTACCGGTCATACCGGCCAGTTTCTCATACAGACGGAAGTAGTTCTGGAAGGTGATGGATGCCAGCGTCTGGTTCTCGTTCTGGATTTCCACGCCTTCTTTCGCTTCCACAGCCTGGTGCAAACCGTCGGACCAGCGGCGACCCTGCATGGTACGACCGGTGTGTTCGTCAACGATAATCACTTCGCCATCTTTAACGATGTAATCCACGTCGCGGGTAAACAGCGCGTGCGCACGCAGCGCGGCGGTTACGTGGTGCATCAGCATGATGTTGCCCGGAGAGTACAGGGACTCGCCTTCATCCATAATGCCTTCTTTCACCAGCAGTTCTTCGATCAGCACCAGACCGCGTTCCGTCAGGTTGACCTGACGCGCTTTCTCATCAACGGAGAAATGGCCTTCACCCTGGAAGGTATCAGAGTCTTCTTTCTCCTGGCGAATCAGGTGCGGGATGATCTTGTTTACTTTCTTGTACATTTCCGAGCTGTCTTCAGCCGGGCCGGAAATGATCAGCGGCGTACGCGCTTCATCGATCAGGATGGAGTCGACCTCATCCACCAGCGCATAGTGCAGTTTACGCTGTACGCGCTCTTCCGGGCTGAATGCCATGTTATCGCGCAGGTAGTCAAAGCCGTATTCGTTGTTGGTGCCGTAAGTGATGTCGGCGGCGTAAGCTTCACGTTTTGCTGGGGCAGGCATGCCCGGCAGGTTAATACCGACGCTCATCCCGAGGAATTCAAACAGCGGGCGGTTGTTTTCAGCATCACGTTGCGCCAGATAGTCGTTCACTGTGACGACGTGTACGCCCTTACCGCTTAACGCGTTCAGGTAAGCAGGCAGCGTTGCGGTCAGAGTTTTACCTTCACCGGTACGCATTTCCGCGATACAGCGATCGTTCAGCACCATACCGCCCAGCAACTGGACGTCAAAGTGACGCATGCCGAATACGCGCTTACTCGCTTCACGAACCACGGCGAACGCTTCCGGGATCAGGCTTTCAACGCTTTCGCCTTTCTCCAGACGCGCGCGAAACTCTGCCGTTTTCCCTTTTAGTTCGTCATCGGAGAGTTTTTCCATCTCCGGTTCCATGGCATTGATGATGCCGACCGCTTTACGCATACGACGCAAGGTACGATCGTTACGACTACCGAATACTTTGGTTAACAATTTGATTAGCATAATAAAATCTCAAACGCCCCGCGATGCGGAGTCTCTATAATTAGTTGAAGGTTTTTTGTTTTTAGCTGAGGCGTTGAGGGCCAGCGCGGATTCCCTGCGCCTGACTTATCCAGGCGGGAACGCTAAATGAGGCCTGAGGCGTAAAGTGCGCACGGGCGACGCGACGTACAATCGTTGGCGGTGTGCCTTCCTGCGTCAGCATCGCGCTGAGCGTGTTCAGTAACGCAATATGGTGCGCCTGAAGTGGCGAAGACTCTTCAACAACCGGCAGCGTTTGCGGCGCCATGGCAAAAGATAGATGGCGGATAACCGTGCGAATCGCATGCTGATGCCAGTAGTCGACGGTAAAATTCGGGCGGCGGTTACTCGCCTCCAGCAGCGCGAGCTGGCTGAAGTTAACCTTAACGGATTGATCGTGATTACTGGCGGTCGCTTTCGCCGGCGTATTAGGCTCGGCTGCGTTACTGAGAGCGGGCAGACCAAAGCTAGCCGCGACCATCCCCAATAAGAGATGCGGCCAGAAGTACCGTCTACCTAACTGTCGCCAGCGCGTCAGTATTCCACTCACGTCATTGCCACCCTGATATGCCCGGCATGTGGGCTTACGAATTCAAAACGTTTTTTGCGCACAAATCTTACCATTAAAGCGTACGCTCTACAGCAGTAATGACATGGCGCTGAGGATAAAAATGCTTAAGAAAGCAGCGAACGCACTGTATTTCGGTTCAGTGGCAGAGAAAAAGGCGAAGGCAAACGCCGGACGGAAGAGATAAAAAAACGACTGGCTTACCTGGCCGGAGAGGGTGCCAGATTAACCAGTCGAATTTATGCGACAGGTATACACTTCATCCTTCAAGCTGCCTCTTTGTTGGCTGCCTTCTCTCACCCCAGTCACGTACTGGTCGTACGTTTCCGGGAATTCGCTCAGTTGCCGCCTTGATGCAACTTGAATGATTTTGTGTATAGCTATTATGCCAGTACAGTCGAAGGCGCTTTGAAAGCCAACGGCAGTTCTGCGTCGTCCTGGAAGGTCACATATTCCCAGGCTTCCTGTTTCGCCAGGACAGCCTGCAACAGTTTGTTATTCAATGCGTGACCGGACTTATACGCGGTAAACGCACCAATAATGTTGTGACCGCACATGAACAAGTCACCGATCGCGTCGAGCATTTTGTGACGAACAAATTCGTCTTCAAAACGCAGGCCGTCTTCGTTCAGTACGCGATAATCGTCAACAACGATGGCACAATCGAAGCTGCCGCCCAGGCACAGGCCACGGGACTGCAAATATTCGATATCACGCATGAAACCGAAGGTACGCGCACGGCTGATCTGGCGCATGAACGCGTCCGCAGAGAAGTTCATCGCATAGCGCTGGCTGCTGGAATCAATCGCCGGATGGTTAAAGTCGATGGTGAAATCCAACGTAAAACCATTGTACGGCTTAAATTCAGCCCACTTATCGCCATCTTCGACGCGAACCGTCTCTTTGATGCGTACAAATTTTTTGGCGCAGTTCAGCTCATCAATACCCGCATCAAGCAGCAGGTAGACGAACGGAGCAGCACTGCCATCCATGATCGGGATTTCCGGCGCATCGACTTCGATAACGATATTATCGATACCCAGACCCGCCAGAGCAGCGTTAAGGTGCTCTACGGTTGAAATCCGTACATCATGCTCGTTGACCAGACACGTACAGAGCATGGTATCACGCACAGATTTGGCATCGGCCGGGAAATCTACCGGTGGATTCAAGTCGGTGCGACGATAGATGACCCCGGTGTTGGCCGGCGCAGGGCGTAAGGTCAGGGTGACTTTCTTGCCGGTATGTAAACCGACACCTGTCGCCTGAACGATACGTTTAAGTGTCCTTTGTTTGATCATCGTATAATCTCGCCAAATTACCTATCCAACCGAAGTGTACTATACATTCGGTGGGCCAGTTTAGCACAAAGAGCCGTGAATCCCAAATTCCAGCCAATTCTTAATCGGCTTGCTTACGCAGGAACGCAGGGATATCCAGATAATCCGGTTCTTTTGCCGTTTGCGGCGTATTGTCGTTCACCACTTTTGCGACCGGCTTCTGCTCTTGCGTCAGCGGCGCCATGCCGTGCTGCTGGTAACGATCCATCACCGGCTGCTGTACCTGTTTGTTGGTCACCAGGGTGATTTCAGGACGCTTGTCCATACCAATACCGGTTGCCACAACGGTGACGCGCAGTTCGTCGTTCATATCCGGGTCCAGAGAAGTACCGATAACCACGGTCGCGTTATCCGACGCAAAAGCACGGATGGTGTTACCAACGGTTTCGAACTCATCCAGACGCAGGTCGAAGCCCGCAGTGATGTTAACCAGCACGCCGCGCGCGCCAGACAGATCGATATCTTCCAGCAGCGGAGAAGAGATCGCCATTTCTGCCGCTTCTTCCGCACGGTCTTCACCGCTTGCCACGCCGGAGCCCATCATCGCGTAGCCCATTTCGGACATCACGGTGCGCACGTCTGCAAAGTCGACGTTCATCAGACCCGGGCGGGTAATCAGCTCAGCGATACCCTGCACCGCGCCTTTCAGCACGTCGTTCGCCGCGCCAAACGCATCCAGCAGGGAGATACCGCGTCCCAGCACTTTCAGCAGCTTGTCGTTCGGGATGGTGATCAGCGAGTCCACATGTTTGGACAGCTCAGTAATACCCTGCTCCGCGAATGCCATGCGCTTCTTGCCTTCGAAGTTGAAAGGCTTCGTCACCACGGCAACGGTCAGGATACCTAAATCTTTTGCCACTTCCGCAACCACTGGCGCTGCACCGGTACCGGTACCGCCGCCCATGCCTGCTGCGATAAACACCATGTCTGCGCCGTCAAGCGCTGCACGCAGTGCTTCACGATCTTCGTCCGCCGCATTGCGGCCGACTTCCGGGTTTGCACCCGCGCCCAGACCTTTGGTGATGCCGCTACCAATCTGAATGGTCTGCCCAACCGCAGTCTTACGCAACGCCTGAGCGTCGGTATTCACCGCGAAGAATTCAACACCTTCGATGCGCTCGCGCACCATGTGTTCAACGGCATTACCGCCGCCGCCACCGACGCCGATGACTTTAATCACCGCGTCGTTGGTCAGTTCCATAGGTTCAAACATAGTTTCTCTCCGTTTTGTGCCTGTCGCCTGAGACCGTTAATAGTCGCCGGTCTCATAAAAATTAAAACTCTTTTCGCAGCCAGCTATTAAGTCGCTTGATCCACGAGCCAACTGATGCCGTAACACGTTTTTCCACTTCCGCTTCGCCACTTAAGTGGGACTCTTTCCCGTAGTGAAGCAGCCCCACCGCCGTTGAGTAGTACGGCTCCTGGGCATAATCCGTCAGTCCGGTAATATTCAGCGGCGCGCCAATACGCACTTGCGTATGGAACACGCGCTGAGCACAGGCAGCAAGACCTTCAATTTGCGCCGCGCCGCCGGTTAATACAATCCCCGCCGCCAGATGATGTTTCACACCCTGCTGGCGAAGCTGTTCCTGTAATTGCAAAATCTCTTCGTTGACCAGGTTGAGCAGCTCGGTGTAACGCGGCTCAATCACCTCCGCAAGCGTCTGACGTTGCAGACTACGCGGCGGACGACCGCCCACGCTCGGCACCTCAACGCTTTCGTCTTTGCCGACGATAGAGCCCAGCGCGCAGCCGTGACGCACTTTGATGGCTTCAGCATCGCTCGGCGGCGTACCGAAGGCATACGCGATATCGCTGGTCACGACATTCCCTGCGTAAGGGATTACCTTGGTATGGCGCAACGCTCCGCCAGTATAAACGGCGATATCCATTGTACCACCACCGATATCAACCACGCAGACGCCCAGTTCACGTTCATCTTCCGTTAAAACGGAGTAACTGGCCGCTAACCCGGCAAATATGAGTTGGTCAACTTTCAGGCCACAACGTTCCACCGCTTTAACGATGTTTTTCGCCATGTCGTTGTGGCATGTGATCAAGTGCACTTTTGCCTGCATACGCACGCCGGAAAGACCAACCGGATTCTTAATGCCTTCCTGGTAATCGATCGCATATTCCTGCGGAATGACATGCAGTACACGATGCTCATCACGCACGCGCACCGACTTCGCGGTATGCACGACGTTTTCCACATCTTCCTGCGTCACTTCTTCTTCGGAGATCGGCACCATACCAATTTCATTCTGACAGCTAATGTGCTTGCCAGAAAGCGCCAGATACACCGAGGAGATCTGGCAATCCGCCATCAGCTCCGCCTGGTCAATGGCGCGCTGTACGCACTTCACCACTGACTCGAGGTCGTTCACCCCGCCTTTATCCATACCTCGCGACGGGCAACTGCCCACGCCAATGATATTGACCATACCGTCGGGCAGAACTTCCCCTACTAAAGCGGCAACCTTCGCGGTGCCAATCTCCAGTCCTACTACCAGTTTTCTGTCCGTCGCCTTGATCATTGTTGTTCTGCCTGTGCCTGATTCTGTTGCTGATTAGATTCCTCTGGAGGTAAGGGTGCCCACCCTACTGCCGCCCCCGAGTCATAACGCAAATCAACGTAGCTTATCCGTTTGCCATCGGTTTGCGCCTGCTGCTGTAAAACCGGATAAAGTTCTACAAAGCGAGCCAAACGTTTCATCGTATCGCCCCTGCCGAGGTTGAGCTTAATATCGTTATTCAGCGTCAACTGCCAGGAACGACGCGCGGTCATTGCCGCTTCCTTCAGGGTGAATCTGTCCTTAGCCAGCACCTGCCCCATATCGCGATACCCCTGCAACACTTCACTCGCGCTGCCTTCCGGGCCATACAACATGGGTAATACCTGTTTACTGGTTCGCTCTGCCGGTACGCTGAAGGTATTGCCTTCGGCATCAACCATATGCTGATCATTCCAACGCGCAATCGGCACATATTCAACCAGATGAATCTTCAATTCATCAGGCCATTGCTTTCTGACGCTGGCCTGTTTAATCCACGGCAAACGCTCTATCTGGCTCTGGATAATGTTCACATCCTGAGTCATAAACGTACCCGGCGCGCCCAACGCCAGAATCGACTGGCGGATGTCATCATTGCGCGTGTAATGCCGCTCGCCGGTCAACACCAGTTTCGACAACGGCAAACGCTGCGCGTCTTCCATCCAGCCCAACACAACCCAGCCGCTGACAAACACGGTGCAGAGCACCGTCAGCAGGAACAGTATTCCTGCAAGACGCGTTCCATTATTGCGGCGTGAAGAAGACACCTCTTCATCACTGTTTCGCGTGTTCAGCGCAGCCTGCGACATATCAGTCCGCCAACTCCAGGATTCGTACCACCAACTGCGAGAAGCTCATGCCCGCCTGACGCGCCGCCATCGGCACCAGACTGTGGCTGGTCATACCCGGCGAGGTATTCGCTTCCAGCAGATAAAACTGGCCATCGCTGTCCAGCATGACGTCGATGCGGCCCCATCCTTTGCAACCCAACGCGGTCCACGCTTTCAGGACCAATGTCTGCAAAATAGCCTCTTGTTCCTCTTCCAGACCTGCCGGGCAGAAATATTGTGTCTCATCAGAGAGATACTTCGCCTCATAATCATAGAAGGTTCCGGCGGGTTGGATACGAATTGACGGTAAAATTTCTTCACCGAGTATCGCAACCGTAAATTCCGGGCCACTGAGCCATTTCTCAATCAGTACTTCTTCATCATGCTGAAAAGCCAATGCTAATGCTGCCTGCAAAGCATTTTCTTCTACCACTTTCGACATGCCGACGCTGGAACCTTCACGGCTCGGCTTCACAATCAGCGGCAAACCCAGCGCAGAAATTCGCGTTAGCGCGTCGTCGCTAAGCCCTTTTTCAAACTCAGCGCGCGTCAATGCCACCCACGGCGCAACCGGTAATCCGGCGCCCTGCCACAGCAATTTGCTGCGCAGTTTATCCATTGAGATTGCTGAAGCCATCACCCCGCTGCCGGTATAGGGCAGGCCAATCAGATCCAGCATCCCTTGCAGCGTGCCATCTTCGCCGCCGCGACCATGCAACGCAATAAACACCTTCTGAAAACCCATTGATTTCAGCAGGGTGACATCAACCTCTTTCGGGTCGATCGGATGCGCATCCACGCCGCCTTCGCGTAACCCGGCCAGCACCGCCGCGCCGGAATTCAGCGAAACATCACGTTCGGCGGAGGTTCCACCCAACAGGACCGCGATTTTATCAGCCATGTTGCTCCTCCTCCTGGGTTTGCGGCTTCAGTTTAATTTCAGCTAAGGTGCGCGCAATTTTGCCGATATTTCCCGCGCCTTGCACCAAAATCAAATCATTACCGGTTAATACCGGCGCCAGCATTTGCGCAACCTGCGCCGGATCGGAGACCAGAATCGGGTCAATTTTACCGCGACCGCGAATCGTACGGCACAGCGAACGGCTGTCCGCTCCCGGAATTGGCGCTTCGCCTGCGGCGTAAACATCCAGCATTAACAGCGCGTCAACCTGCGTCAGCACATTGGCGAAATCGTCATACAGATCGCGCGTACGCGTGAAGCGGTGCGGCTGGAAAACCATCACCAGATTTTTATCCGGCCAGCCTGCACGCGCGGCCTTAATGGTGGCGTCAACTTCCGTTGGATGATGGCCGTAATCATCGACCAGCATCGCCGTCCCTGCTTTACCGTTTACCGGTTCAAGCGGGAATTCGCCGAGGAAATCGAAGCGACGCCCGGTACCCTGGAAGCTTTCCAGCGCGCGCAGAATCGCCTCGTCGTCAATCCCTTCTTCGGTCGCCACCGCCACGGCAGCCGCCGCGTTCAGCGCATTGTGGCGGCCCGGCGCATTCAGCGTCACCTGCATTGCAGGTTTATCCTGACGCAGCAGCGTAAAATGCCCCTGCGGACCAACCTGCCGGTACTCTTCCACACGCACGTCAGCGTCGTCGCTAAAACCATACGTTGTGGTCTGACGGCCCACGCGCGGCAGCAGCTCGCGGATCACCGGATCGTCAACACACATCACTGCACGACCATAAAACGGCAAATTGTGCAGGAAATTAATAAAGGTCTGCTTCAAATTTTCGAAGTCGCCCTGGTAAGTATCCATATGGTCGGCTTCAATATTGGTGACAATCGCCACCATCGGTTGCAGATGCAGGAACGACGCATCGCTCTCATCCGCTTCCGCAATCAGATAACGGCTGTGGCCTAAACGCGCATGCACGCCAGCCGCTTTCACCAGTCCACCGTTGACGAAGGTCGGGTCCAGCCCCGCTTCCGCGTAAATGCTGGAGACCATCGCGGTGGTCGTTGTTTTACCGTGCGTCCCGGCAATGGCGATGCCGTGACGAAAACGCATTAACTCCGCCAGCATCTCCGCGCGGCGGATCACCGGAATACGCGCTTCATGCGCCGCAACAATCTCCGGGTTATCCGCAGAGATCGCGCTGGAAACCACCACCACGCTCGCATCGCGCACGTTTTCCGGGCGATGATTGAAGAAAATGGTGGCGCCGAGGTTCGCCAGTTGCTGCGTAACCGGATTCGGCGCTAAATCAGAACCACTGATCTGATACCCTTCATTGGCCAGAACTTCGGCAATACCGCCCATACCGGCACCACCGATGCCGACAAAGTGGATGTGCCGAACGCGACGCATTTCGGGCACGATAGAACGCAGTTTTGCCAGTTGTTGTGTATTCATTCTTTACGCCATTCACTTCTCAATTCATGCGGTGCAAAAGGCACCGCCACAATTACGCCCGGGCAGCCCGGCTCACTTCATTTGCAACACGCTCGGTGGCATCTGGAATGGATGCAGCGCGGGCACGTTCTGCCATGGTTAATAACGTTTCTCGCGACCACCCGGCCAGGGTGCTGGCGACAGCATCCACAGTAAACTGCGGCTGCTCAAAAATTTTGGCGGCCCCCGCTTTCTCCAGCGGCAGGGCATTCCAGTACTGCTGCCGGTCTTTATGCTGAAACGGCACAAACAGCGCGGGCAAACCAGCGGCGGCGATTTCACTCACCGTTAACGCGCCAGAGCGGCAAACGACAACATCCGCCCACGCATAGGCTGCGGCCATGTCATCAATAAATTCCGTCACCTTATGCTGCGGTTGCCCCACCCCGGCATAAGCCTGCTCTACGGTCTGCTGCGCGCCTTTACCGCTTTGATGCCAGATAGTGACCGTATCGCCCAGTTTTGCCGCAACTTGCGGCAGCGTCTGGTTCAATACCCGCGCCCCCTGAGAGCCGCCCACCACCAGCACGCGAATCGGCCCTTCACGTCCGGCCAGGCGTTCTTGCGGCAAGGGGAGCGCCAGTACGTCAGTACGTACCGGGTTTCCGACCACGTCCGCTTTCGGAAACGCGCCGGGAAAAGCCTGCATCACCGTCGTGGCGATTTTCGCCAGCCACTTATTGGTCAACCCTGCAATGCCGTTTTGCTCATGCAGCACAACCGGAATACCCAGCGACCACGCCGCCAGACCGCCGGGGCCAGAGACATAGCCGCCCATGCCGAGCACCACATCAGGCTTAAACTGCTTCATGATCGCCCGCGCCTGGCGCCAGGCGTTAAAAATACGCAGCGGTGCCGCCAGCAGCGCTTTCACGCCTTTTCCGCGCAAACCGGAAATGCGAATGAAATCAATCTCAATGCCATGCTTCGGCACTAAATCCGCTTCCATACGATCGGCGGTTCCGAGCCAGCGTACTTGCCAGCCCTGGTCCATTAAATGGTGCGCGACGGCCAGTCCTGGGAACACATGTCCGCCAGTACCGCCCGCCATCACCATTAACCGCTTCGGTTGACCACTCATCGTGAACCTCGTGTAAACGCCTGCGCTTTTTCCAGACGCGTTTCATAATCAATACGTAACAAAAACATGATGGCCGTCGACATGATCAGCAAACTGGAACCACCATAACTGATCAGCGGCAGCGTCAGACCCTTCGTTGGCAGCATGCCTGCCGCCGCGCCGACGTTGACCAGCGCCTGGAAGCTGAACCAGATTCCAATCGAGCAGGCCAGGAATCCTGAAAAACGGTGATCAATCTCCAGCGCCTTACGGCCAATCGACATCGCGCGAAAAGCGACGAAGAATACCATTAAAAGCGCCAGTACCACACCGATATAACCCAGTTCTTCCCCAATAATGGCGAAGATGAAGTCAGTATGCGCTTCCGGCAGATACTCCAGTTTTTGTACCGAGTTCCCCAGCCCCTGCCCCCACATCTCACCACGACCAAATGCCATCAGGGATTGCGTCAGCTGGTAGCCGCTGCCAAACGGATCTTCCCAGGGGTTCCAGAAAGAGGTCACACGGCGAATACGATACGGTTCGGCGAGGATCAGCAGGATCACCGCCGATATCCCCATGCCGATGATGGCAATGAACTGCCATAACTTCGCCCCGGCGAGAAACAGCATCGCCAGCGTGGTAACGAACAGCACCACCACCGTCCCGAGATCGGGCTGCGCCAGCAGCAAAATCGCCAGCACCAGAATCACGCCCATCGGTTTTAAGAAGCCGCGCAGGTTATTACGCACTTCATCAACTTTGCGCACCAGATAGTTGGCGAGGTAGCAGAACAGCGACAGTTTGGTAAATTCCGCAGGCTGAATACGCAGCGGCCCCAGCGCAATCCAACGCGATGCCCCGTTAACTGAGCTACCCACCACCAGCACGATCAACAACATGATGATCGACGCGATCAGCATCGTGGTGCTGTACTTTTGCCAGAACTCCATCGGTAAACGCAGCGTGATCATCGCCAGGCAAAACGCCAGGAGTATGTACAGCGCGTCACGCTTGGCAAACAGGAAAGGATCGTTCGCCAGACGTTGTCCGACAGGCATTGACGCCGACGTCACCATGATGAAACCGATCGCCGCCAGGCCAAATGTCAGCCAGAGCAACGTGCGGTCGTACATGATCAGGCTATCGTCGTCTTTATCGCGCGACGCCATCACCCAGCCTTTAAGCGCCGTAAAGACCCATACCAGGATTCCAAATCCCGGCAGGCGCGGCATTCTCAGGCGAGGGAGAGATAAACGCATCAACCTAACTCCTTCGCCAGACGGGTAAAGACATCGCCCCGTTGCTCAAAATTCTTAAACTGATCGAGGCTGGCGCAGGCCGGAGACAGCAGGACCATATCGCCCGGTTGCAAACGCGGCGCCAGCAGACGCATCGCCTCTTCCATCGTCTCAGTTTGTTCTGCGATTTCCGGGCGCAGCGCCGCCAGCTGCGCGCCATCACGACCAAAGCAGTACAGGCGAACGCGATCGCCGCCCAAATAACGGGTGAGCGAAGAGAAATCCGCCGATTTACCATCGCCGCCGAGCAGCAGGTGCAGCGTACCGTCTACGTGCAGGCCATTCAGCGCTGCTTCCGTGCTGCCTACGTTGGTGGCTTTGGAGTCGTTAATCCAGCGCACGCCGTTATGCTCCAGCGCCAGCTGGAAGCGATGCGCCAGGCCGGTAAAGGTCGTCAACGCTTTCAGGCTGCTGGCGCGCGGTAAACCCGCCGCATCGGCCAGCGCCAGCGCCGCCAGCGCATTGGTGTAGTTGTGCTGGCCGGAAAGCTTCATCTCTTTCACGTTCAACACTTTTTCCCCCTTCACCCGCAGCCAGGTCTCGCCCTGCTGGCGATTGAGGTGATAATCCCCCATGTTGACGCCAAAACTGACGCAACGCGCATCCGCGCCGCGTACCGGCATGGTCAGCGCGTCATCGGCATTCACCACGCAAACTTTCGCATTCTCATACACGCGCAGTTTTGCCGCGCGATACTGTTGCAGACCAAACGGATATCGGTCCATATGGTCTTCGGTAACGTTCAGGATGGTTGCGGCAACGGCCTGTAGGCTGGATGTCGTTTCCAGCTGGAAGCTGGAAAGCTCCAGTACGTACAGCTCGCGAGCGGCGTCCAGCAGCATCAACGCAGGCAGACCGATGTTACCGCCAACGCCCACGTTCACGCCCGCCGCTTTCGCCATCTCGCCTACCAGCGTGGTCACGGTGCTTTTACCGTTCGATCCGGTGATCGCCACGATCGGCGCCTGCGCTTCGCGACAGAACAGTTCGATATCACCGACAATCTCAATACCCGCATCGGCGGCAGCGCTCAGTGAAGGGTGCGCCAGAGCAATACCAGGGCTGGCGACGATCAGATCCGCCGCCAGTAGCCAGTCATCATTCAGGCTGCCGACGTGACGCTCTACCGCTTCCGGTAATTTGTCCAGACCCGGCGGCGTCGCACGGGTATCCATTACGCGCGGCGTTACGCCGCGCGCCAGGAAAAAGTCCACGCAGGAAAGTCCGGTCAATCCCAGACCAATAATGACGACTTTTTTACCCTGGTAATCAGCCATGATTAACGTACCTTCAGCGTTGCCAGGCCAATCAGGACCAGCATCAGCGAAATAATCCAGAAGCGCACGATAACGCGCGGTTCCGGCCAGCCTTTCAGTTCATAGTGATGATGAATCGGCGCCATGCGGAAGATGCGCTGCCCGCGCAATTTAAAGGAACCGACCTGCAAAATGACTGACAGGGTTTCCACCACAAACACGCCGCCCATAATCACCAGCAAAAACTCCTGACGCAGCAGCACCGCGATGATGCCCAGCGCGCCGCCCAGCGCCAGCGACCCGACGTCTCCCATAAAGACCTGAGCCGGATAGGTGTTAAACCACAGGAAACCTAAGCCCGCGCCGACAATCGCCGTACAGACAATCACCAGTTCACCGGCATGACGTAAGTACGGAATATGCAGGTAGTTGGCGAAGTTCATGTTGCCGGTTGCCCACGCCACCAGCGCAAAACCGGCGGCGACGAATACGGTCGGCATAATCGCCAGGCCGTCCAGGCCATCGGTCAGGTTAACCGCGTTGCCCGTTCCGACGATCACGAAGTACGCCAGCAGCACGTAGAACAGACCCAGTTGCGGCATCACGTCTTTAAAGAACGGCACCACCAGTTCGGTGGCCGGCGTGTCTTTCCCCGCCAGATACAGCGCGAACGCCACGCCCAGCGCAATCACCGACATCCAGAAATATTTCCAGCGAGCGATCAGCCCTTTGGTGTCTTTACGCACCACTTTGCGGTAATCATCGACAAAACCAATAATGCCGTAGCCCACCAGCACCACCAGCACGCACCAGACGTACGGGTTAGACGGGTAAGCCCACAGCAGGACGGAGACCACAATCGCCGTCAGAATCATAATCCCGCCCATTGTTGGCGTACCGCGCTTGCTAAAATGCGATTCCGGGCCGTCATTACGCACGACCTGGCCAAAAGACAATTTTTGTAAGCGGGCAATCATACGCGGGCCCATCCACAAGGAGATGAACAGCGCGGTCAGCAGGCTGACGATGGCGCGAAACGTCAGATAGGAAAAGACGTTAAAGCCGGAATAATATTTGACCAAATGTTCGGCCAGCCAAACTAACATGTTCCATTCTCCTGTAATGCGCGTACTACCTCTTCCATGGCGGCACTACGTGAACCCTTCACTAAAATGGTAATAATCTGATGCTCCGCAATCAGCGTATTAAGACGCGCGACCAGAGCCGATTTATCCGCAAAATGTTCGCCAACGCCGCTGGCATTGCCGATCGCCTGACTCAGTTTTCCTGTACTCAGCACGCTGTCGATACCCGCCGCTTTTGCCGCTTCACCGACCTGAACATGGCATGCTTCGCTTTCCGCGCCCAGCTCCGCCATATCGCCAACCACCAGCACCCGGTAGCCCGGCATTTCAGACAGCACCTGCACAGCGGCGGTCATCGAACCGACGTTGGCGTTATAGGAGTCATCAAGTAACAGCTGGTTGTCATTCAACTGGATGGGGAACAGGCGCCCCGGCACGGCTTTCAGGTTCGCCAGACCGGTTTTAATGGCGTCAAGGGTCGCCCCTACCGCCATCGACAGCGCAGCCGCCGCCAGCGCGTTTGCAATATTGTGGCGACCAGGCAGCGGCAGCAGGACATCAATGTCGCCCGTCGGCGTTTGCAGCGTGAATTCCGTACCGTGCGAGGTCACATGGATATTGGTCGCGGTAAAATCGCTGTTAGCGGCATTCGGTGAAAAACGCCACACTTTGCGATCGCCAATAATGCCCTGCCAGTTCAGCCAGTCGTTGTTATCGGCGTTCATAATGGCGATCCCATTCACCGGCAAGCCGGTATAGATTTCGCCTTTCGCTTTCGCCACGCCCGCCAGCGAACCGAATCCTTCCAGGTGCGCTGCCGCCAGATTATTAACCAGTGCCGCTTCAGGACGCGTCAGGCCGACGGTCCAGGCAATTTCGCCCTGGTGATTGGCGCCTAACTCAATGACGGCATAGTCATAATCGTTGTTTAACCGCAGCAACGTCATCGGTACGCCGATATCGTTATTCAGGTTGCCCGCGGTGTATAAGGTGTTGCCACACTGACTCAGAATGGCGGCGGTCATCTCTTTAACGGATGTTTTGCCGGAGGAGCCGGTTAACGCCACGACGCGAGCGGGAACCTGCGCCCGAACCCATGCGGCCAGTTCGCCGAAGGCCAGCCGCGTATCTTTGACGATCAGCTGCGGCAGATCGCAATCCAGCGGGCGACTCACCAGCAGCGCACCGGCGCCGCCCTCTTTCGCGTTATCCGCAAAATCGTGGGCGTCGAAACGCTCGCCTTTCAGCGCCACAAACAGGCAGCCCGGCGTCACCTTACGCGTATCAGTCGTGACCGCGTCAATCGTCAGGTCGGCGCCCTGTAATTCGCCGTGCAGAATACCGGCCAGTTGGCTGAGCGTTACGCTAATCATGCGATCACCCCCAGCAGACGTGCAGCCGTTACGCGGTCGGAGTAATCAAGGCGCTGAGTACCGACAATCTGGTAATCCTCATGCCCTTTACCCGCGACCAGAACCACGTCGTTTTCTTTCGCCTGCATAATGGCGCAGGTCACCGCCTCTGCGCGGCCTTCCATCACTTTCGCGTGCCCGGCATCCAGCATACCCGCCAGAATGTCGTTGATGATCGCGCGCGGCTCTTCGGTACGTGGGTTATCGTCCGTCACGACCACCACGTCCGCGAACTCTTCGGCAATCGCCCCCATCAGCGGACGTTTACCTTTATCGCGATCGCCGCCGCAGCCAAAGACGCACCACAGTTGACCAGTACAGTGCAACCGCGCAGCCTGCAACGCTTTTTCCAGCGCATCCGGCGTGTGGGCGTAATCGACCACCACCGTGGTTTTGCCCGGCGCGCTGAACACCTCCATCCGCCCGCAAACCGGTTGCAGTCGAGGGGCGGTTTTCAGCAGATCCGCCAGGGGGTAGCCAAGCGCCAGCAACGTTGCCAGCGCCAGCAGCAGGTTGCTGACGTTAAACGCGCCCATCAGACGGCTTTCAATCTCGCCTTCGCCCCAACTGGAGTCGAAACGGATCGTCGCGCCGCTATCGTGGTACTTCACCTCAACCGCTTTCAGCCAACGTCCGTGGCAGTTCGGGTTGATATGATCCTCCATCGAGACCGCAACGGCATCCGGCAACCTCACCAGCCATCGGCGTCCGACTTCATCATCGGCATTGACGATAGCCTCGCCGTAATGGTGCGTTGAATAGAGCATCCATTTCGCCGCTTCGTAATGTTCCATGTCACCGTGATAATCAAGGTGATCGCGGCTTAAATTCGTGAAAACAGAGGCGGCAAATTTCAGCGCGGCGACCCGGTGCTGCACCAGACCGTGGGAAGAGACTTCCATTGCACCGAATGTTGCGCCCTGCTCAACCAGACCGGCCAGCACATGCTGTACGTCAACGGCGGAACCGGTTGTGTTCTCCGTCGGGATCACTTTGCCCAACAGACCATTACCCACCGTTCCCATTACCGCGCTGGTTTCGCCAAGCAGTTGGCTCCACTGCGCCAGCAGTTGCGTGGTGGTGGTTTTTCCGTTCGTTCCGGTCACGCCGACCAGACGCATATGTTCAGATGGCTCGTGGTAGAAGCGGCCCGCCAGTGCAGATAAACGCTCGTTGAGCTGGCTCAGATAGATAACCGGCACACCGTGCATTTCACGGATTTCCCCGTCGGTCGCCTCATCTTTGGCCTCTGCAATAATGGCAGCCACACCTTGCGCTATCGCCTGCGGGATATATCGACGCCCGTCCGCCTGATGACCCACCACTGCCACAAAGAGATCGCCCGATGCAGCCACACGGCTGTCGAGTGTCATCTCCCGCAGTGCTCGCTCCGGTGCGCCAGGCACCCACGGAGCGAGAAGGTCGCGCAAATTACGATCTGCCACCTGTTCCCTCGCCTTGGTTAATTACAAATTCACTTTTTTCGCCCGTTGCCAGCGCATCCGGTTCGATGTTCATGGTGCGTAGTACGCCGCCCATAATGGCACCGAATACCGGCGCGGAAACGGCGCCGCCGTAGTATTTACCCGCCTGCGGATCGTTGATAACAACCACCAGCGCGAAGCGCGGCTGACTCGCAGGCGCAACGCCTGCGGTATAAGCAATGTATTTGTTGATGTAGCGGCCATCCGGCCCCACTTTTTTCGCCGTACCGGTTTTAATGGCGATGCGATAACCTTTGATCGCCGCCTTCACGCCGCCGCCGCCCGGCAGCGCCACGCTTTCCATCATGTGGACGACGGTACGAACGGTCGCTTCCGGGAAGACGCGCTCGCCCGGTACAGGAGGATCAACTTTGGTAATCGACAGCGGACGATAAACGCCGTAGCTGCCAATCGTTGCGTAGACTCGCGCTAACTGTAACGGGGTTACCATTAGCCCATAGCCGAAAGAGAAGGTGGCCCTCTCTATGTCAGACCACCGTTGTTTTTGAGGATATAAGCCACTGCGTTCTCCGACCAACCCCAAATTGGTCGCCTTTCCTAGCCCAAAACGTGAGTAAGTATCTACTAACGCTGAGGACGGCATCGCTAACGCCAGCTTAGAAACGCCGACGTTACTCGACTTCTGTAAAACCCCGGTCAGGGTCAATTCGCTGTAACGCGCCACGTCTTTAATTTCGTGACCATTAATTCGATATGGCACCGTGTTCAGCACGGTGTTTTCACGCACGACCCCGCGCTGTAACGCGGTCATCACCACCATCGGTTTGACGGTTGAACCGGGTTCAAACACGTCCGTGATGGTGCGGTTACGCATAGCGTCTTTCGGCGTACCGGTCAGGTTATTCGGGTTGTAGGACGGGCTGTTCGCCATTGCCAGCACTTCGCCAGTATTGACATCCACCAGCACGGCGCTGCCTGACTCCGCTTTGTTGAAGGCCACGGCGTTGTTCAGTTCGCGATAGACCAACGCTTGCAGGCGCTCATCAATGCTCAGCGCCAGATTGTGCGCGGCCTGGCTGTCGGTAGAAGAGATATCTTCAATAACCCGGCCATAACGGTCTTTACGTACAATACGTTCGCCTGGCTGGCCGGTCAGCCACTTATCGAAGCTCTTCTCAACCCCTTCGATCCCCTGGCTATCGACGTTAGTGAAGCCAATGAGGTGAGCGGTCACTTCCCCGGAAGGATAGTAACGGCGGGACTCTTCGCGCAGATGAATGCCTGGCAGCTTCAGTTTTTTGATGTAGTCGCCGAGATCCGGGTTAACCTGACGCGCCAGATAGATAAAGCGGCCTTTCGGGTTCGCATTAACGCGAGCCGCCAGTTGGTCGAGCGGCATTTTCAGCGCGTCCGCCAGCGCCTTCCAGCGGTTGTCCAGCGTGATCCCGCCTGCATCATGCAGCTCTTTCGGGTCCGCCCAGATGGCTTTTACCGGCACGCTCACCGCCAGTGGGCGACCAGAGCGGTCGGTGATCATGCCGCGAGAGGTGGAGACTTCCTGTACACGCAGAGAGCGCATGTCGCCCTGACGCACTAACATGTCAGGCGCAATAATTTGCAGCCAGGCCACGCGCCCCAGCAGGAACCCCAGCGCCAGCAGAATGCAGCCGCACAGCAACGCAAAACGCCAACTGACAAAGTTGGCTTGTTCTTCCTGGCGTTTTGGTTTGAGCGTCTTTGCCGCTGCTTTCATGCGTCGCGTTTATCCTTATTTTTGCACTACGATATTTTCTTGTGAGGGATCGACATGCTGCATCTGCAACTTTTCCGTTGCGATCCGTTCTACCCGGCTATGATCGCCGAGCGCGTTTTCTTCAAGAATCAGGTTGCGCCATTCGATATCCAGCGCATCACGCTCCAGCACCAGTTGCTCGCGCTGTGCGGTTAACAGGCGCGTATGGTGCGCCGTTGTCACGACGGTGACCGCCGTTAAAATGATGCAAATGAACAGGCAGAGTGGCAGCTTCCCAAATCGCAAAAGATCGTCACCGATCACGCCAGGCAAAGCATGGCGATTGGTGATTCCCGTCGATCCCTTCACTTTGCTCAGGGCTTCTGTCACTCTGCTGATCATGCGTTCGTCCTCTCTGCAATACGCAGAACTGAACTACGGGCGCGTGGATTTTCCGCCACTTCTTCTTCGCCCGGCATCAACTTGCCTAATGCTCTTAGCTCACGACCGCCCAGTTTTTTGAGCTGCTCTTCCGTCATCGGCAACCCTGCTGGAACCTGTGGACCGCGGCTTTGCTCACGCATAAAGCGCTTCACAATACGGTCTTCCAGCGAGTGGAAACTGATAATGGAAAGCCGCCCACCCGGGGCCAGCACGCTGAGCGAGCTTTTTAGCGCCTGCTCTATCTCCTCCAGTTCACTGTTCACCCAAATGCGCACCGCCTGGAAGGTACGGGTCGCGGGATGTTTGAATTTGTCCTTCACCGGCGTCGCCGCTGCGACCACTTCCGCCAGTTCTTTGGTGCGGGTCATGGGCTGTTCGCGGTTGCGCTCCACAATGGCGCGGGCAATACGTTTCGCAAAACGCTCTTCGCCAAAGGTTTTCAGCACCCAGGCAATATCGGCTTCTTCCGCGGTTTGCAGCCATTCTGCGGCAGACTGACCGCGCGTTGGGTCCATACGCATATCCAGCGGGCCATCGCGCATAAAAGAAAAACCACGTTCGGCATCATCGAGCTGCGGTGAAGATACGCCAAGATCAAGGAGAATCCCGTCGATCTTGCCGATAAGTTCGCGCTCACTTACATAATCAGCAAGCGCAGAGAAAGGTCCATGAATGATGGAGAAGCGAGGATCATTGATGGCCTGGGCTTCGGCAATAGCCTGCGGATCGCGATCGATCGCCAGCAAACGTCCCTCTTCGCCAAGCCGGGAGAGGATCAGACGTGAGTGGCCGCCGCGACCAAATGTCCCATCAATGTAGATGCCGTCAGGGCGAATGTTCAGACCGTTTACGGCCTCGTCCAGCAGCACCGTAGTGTGTTTAAAATTTTCCATCATCATTATAGAGACAAGTCCTGCAGTCGTTCCGACAAGGTTTCGGTTACTGACTGCTCAGCGTCGATATCTTCCTTGACCTGTTGATACCAGGTCGTTTCATCCCACAGTTCAAACTTATTGAACTGTCCAACCAGCATCACTTCTTTCGTCAGCCCGGCATGTTGCCGCAGAATCGGCGCGATCAATAAGCGACCCGCGCTATCCATCTGACATTCGCTGGCATGCCCCAACAGTAAACGCTGCACGCGGCGCTCAACCGGGTTCATGCTCGACAGACGCGATAATTTTTGCTCGATAATTTCCCATTCAGGCAGGGGGTAAAGCAGCAGGCACGGGTGATGGATGTCAATGGTACAAACCATTTGACCGGTAGCGTTCTCGATCAGTTGATCCCGGTAACGGGTGGGCACAGATAAGCGCCCCTTACTGTCGAGATTGACTAACGTTGCTCCCCGGAACATGCCAGCCTCACCCCTTATTACCACTTTGCCCCACAAATTCCCACTTAAAGGAGTTTACGGAGCGGAGGAAAAGCTTGTCAAGCAAGTCAGGACGCTTACCGGAGTAAAAAACCCAATGTATACGGCTAATATCAGCGTTGATTAAATTCCGTCCAACGAGCGAAGCAAATTAACGTCATGAATATTTGTAAGAAAAAAGATCCAAAAACTCATCACCGTTTAAAACGACTCAATATCATCTGATAAAAATATAAAGTGTCAGTTTGCGACGCGAGCGGCATTTTAGGACAATATGCAGCGAGATAACAGTACCTGTTTATCGCTCTCTACGCCCCGCACCGACAAGCCAGCCGCGACGTAGAGGCCACATCGAAAAAAAGTGTTTGTTAATTCGGCAATTCGTCGCCCGCATGTAACAAAATAATACAAAACGGGTTCAATACGACGTCTCAATAAACCTGAAGTCGGTATCGACAGGTTTAAAATCAGCATATTTGAAAGATAAGTCGGATAATTCTAAGGAATAATCTTAATTATGGTGTGAGTATTGTTGGCAGGTGAATATTTGCCCGGTCAGCGACAACGCGCCGGGCGATTTGCCGGATGGCGGCATAACCGCCTTATCCGGCATACAGAAATGGACTAACTGCGGCTAAGAATACCGCGGCGGTACAAATTACGTTTGATTCGCGTTAAACCTGGCTTCGGTTTACGCGGCTCATCCAGGCTGGCCAGGACGATCTCCAGGACGCGTTCAGCAACATCACGATGACGCTGTGCGACCGCCAGAACCGGACACTGCAAGAAGTCGAGCAGCTCATTATCGCCAAAGGTGGCGATCGCCAGGTTGGAAGGCAGCTTCCCGTCACGACGTAACGTCACATCCATCACGCCCTGCAAGAGCGCAAACGACGTGGTAAACAGCGCCTGTGGCATCGGGTGAGTTTCGAGCCATTTTTCGAATAGCTGCGCCGCCGCTTCCCGCTCGTAGCTGTTGGCGTACAGATAGTGTACTTCGCGCGGATCGTCTTTCCATGCGGTACGGAACCCCTGCTCGCGCAGGAAACTGACGGACAGCTCCGGCAACGCGCCCAGGTAAAGCACCGTTTCCGCCGGGAATTTACGTAACTCTGCCGCCAGCATTTCCGCATCATCCTGATCCGCCCCGACAACGCTGGTGAAATGCTCGCGATCCAGCGCGCGATCCAGCGCCACGATGGGGAATGAACCATTGGCCCAGCGCTGGTAGAACGGATGCTCCGGCGGTAACGAGGTTGATACAATGATCGCATCCACCTGGCGTTGTAGAAGATGCTCGATGCACCGCATTTCGTTATCCGGCTGATCTTCTGAGCAGGCAATCAGCAGTTGATAACCGCGCTGGCGCGCCTGGCGCTCCAGGTAGTTGGCGATACGGGTATAACTCGTGTTCTCCAGATCGGGAATGACCAGTCCGATAGAACGTGTGCGTCCAGCACGCAGCCCGGCGGCCACAGCATTCGGGTGGTAATTATGCTCACGCACCACCGCCATGACTTTCTCGACGGTCTTGTCGCTCACGCGGTATTGCTTTGCTTTTCCGTTAATAACGTAGCTTGCAGTCGTTCGCGATACACCGGCCAGCCGAGCGATTTCATCCAGTTTCACAATTGCCCCTTGCGTAAAATGTACAAACCATAACCATTGTGACGGCATGGGTTAAATTTCTTAACATCTAAGCGCAGAATAGTGACTGCGGCAACCGCTTTTATTCCGGGTTACCACTGATTTCGCAAAAAAAAGCCAACGGGTAGCGTCGGCGGAGGTTGAGACGTCACCTGTAGGCCGGATAAGCATTAGCGCCATCCGGCAGGGTATAATGGCCTGATGGCGACGCTACCGCGTCTTATCAGGCCTACAATTGAAAGACAACACAATGATTAACGCATGATCTTGTCGCCGCGCGAAAGCCCGACGACGCCGGAACGGGCAACTTCAACAATTTTCGCCACTTCACGCAGCGTCGCCAGAAACGCGTCCAGCTTATCGCTGGTGCCTGCCAGCTGAACGGTATAAATAGAAGGCGTGACATCAATAATCTGCCCACGGAAAATCTCCGTGTTGCGCTTCACCTCTTCCCTTCCGTATCCGCTGGCCTGAATCTTCACCAGCATGATTTCTCGCTCAACGTGCGCACCCTGCCCAAGTTCGCTTACGCGCAGAACATCCACCAGCTTGTGCAGTTGCTTTTCAATTTGCTCCAGAACTTTCTCATCGCCAACCGTCTGGATGGTCATACGCGATAACGTCGGATCGTCGGTCGGCGCGACGGTAAGGCTTTCAATGTTGTATCCACGCTGGGCGAAGAGGCCAATCACACGCGACAATGCACCCGACTCGTTTTCCAGCAATACTGATAATATCCGGCGCATAATCAGGTCCTCTCCGTTTTGCTTAACCACATTTCATCCATCCCGCCCCCACGAATCTGCATCGGGTAGACATGCTCACTGCCATCGACGGTGACATCGACAAACACCAGACGATGGTTACGCACATGTTCCAGCGCTTCGCCCAGCTTGCTCTCCAGTTCATCTGGATGATTAATCTGGATACCGATATGCCCATAAGCCTCGGCAAGGCGTACAAAATCGGGCAGCGACTGCATGTAAGACTGGGAGTGGCGCCCGGAGTAGATCATGTCCTGCCACTGTTTCACCATCCCCAGATAGCGGTTGTTAAGGTTGAGCACCAGTACCGGCAGTTCATACTGTAGCGCCGTCGACAGCTCCTGAATGTTCATCTGAATGCTGCCATCTCCCGTGACGCACACCACCGTTTCATCCGGCAGCGCCATCTTCACGCCCAGAGCCGCTGGCAGGCCAAAGCCCATCGTGCCGAGACCGCCGGAGTTAATCCAGCGACGCGGCTTATCAAAGGGGTAGTAGAGCGCGGCGAACATCTGGTGCTGGCCGACATCAGAAGTGACATACGCATCGCCTTTCGTCAGACGCCAGATAGCCTCGATCACCGCCTGCGGTTTAATGCTCTCGCTTTGGGTGTCATATTTCAGGCACTGACGGGCGCGCCAGCGTTCAATGTGTTGCCACCAGTCGCGAATATCATCCAGCGGCTGCTGCGCGACTTCCTGCGGCAGTAATTCCAGCATTTGCTCCAGAACCAGGCGCGCATCGCCCACAATGGGAATATCCGCCGTCACGGTTTTAGAGATAGACGTCGGATCGATATCGATATGCAGCACGGTCGCATTCGGGCAGTATTTCGCCAGATTATTGGTCGTGCGATCGTCAAAACGCACCCCGACGGCAAAAATCACATCGGAATGATGCATGGTCATGTTGGCTTCATAGGTGCCGTGCATCCCCAGCATCCCTAACGACTGACGATGCGTGGCCGGGAATGCGCCCAGCCCCATCAGCGACGAGACGACCGGCAGGTTGAGCGCTTCAATGGTTTGCCGCAGTTGTTCATGACAACCCGCATTCACTGCACCGCCGCCGACGTAGACCACCGGTTTCTTTGCCGCCGCCAGCGTTTGCAGCGCGCGCTTAATCTGCCCTTTATGCCCTGTCGTGGTCGGGTTATAAGAGCGCATACTGACCGACTCCGGCCAGACGTAAGGCAACTTTTTCGCCGGATTCAGAATATCTTTCGGGAGGTCCACGACCACGGGTCCAGGACGCCCGCTTGCCGCCAGCCAGAACGCTTTTTTCAGCACCTGCGGGATGTCTTCCGTCTGTTTAACGAGGAAGCTGTGTTTCACCACCGGACGTGATATCCCCACCATGTCGCATTCCTGAAAGGCGTCATAGCCAATCAACGACGTCGCCACCTGCCCGGAAAGGATGACCAGAGGAATGGAGTCCATATAGGCCGTGGCAATACCGGTGATCGCATTCGTGGCACCTGGCCCGGAAGTGACCAGAACGACCCCGACTTCACCTGTTGCCCGCGCCAGACCATCCGCCATATGCACAGCCGCTTGTTCATGACGGACAAGCACATGATCGATACCACCGACCGTGTGCAGCGCATCATAAATATCGAGGACCGCGCCCCCGGGATAACCGAATACCTGCTTCACGCCCTGATCGATGAGCGATCGGACGACCATCTCGGCTCCAGACAACATCTCCATGGCTTGCTCCACTATTATGATGATTTACCTTTTGCTAACACATTAACTGCTCGCCATGACGCAGGCAATTCAGGCTGATGTCGTCGTTCGAAGATAAATAAGAATAAATGAGATGAAAGCGCAGAAGAAACGGCGAATTACACCAGGATAAGCAGATGTGATGATAAATAATCGCTTAAAAATGGGGACTTACAGCAATATCGCCATTTTTTGCGATATGCGTAAAGCGCCTGGATGCACAATTCAGTATAAAATTTCACACACAGACGAAAAAGCAGAATAAACCAGATATTTCACTCTGATTTATTCCGCCCGTATTCACTTTTGACAGACAGAAACCAATAACTCTTCCATCCATTGATGACCCTTATCCCGACCCGCGGCATCATGCCAGGAAAGATAACAGGTCCGGCTATTCAGTTTTAAAGGCAACGGTAATATCTGTAACGCTAATGACTCGGCAAATTCATCGGCTAACCAACGCGGCGCAACTGCCACCAGTTGCGTTTGAGAGACAACATTAAGCACGCTGATCAACGCCATTCCCTGATAAGCAATGCAGCTTTGTCTGTCTGGCGTGTCATACCACGGCTGGCTAAATGAGGCATAACGATCGAGTGAAACGACCGCATGTTGTTCATTATAAACATCGCTCTCCAGCAACGGACCGCTGATACGCGGATGTTTTCTGCTGGCGACCAGCACCATTTCATCTTTAAATAACGATACGCTGGTAAACTCAGGACGGCGAAACTCTTCATACCCAATAACAAATTCCGTTTCCTGATAACGCAGCTGATGTTCCGTATTTTGATTTAACGATGATTTAAAAACGACATGAATATTCGGCGCAATCTTTTCAACGCGATTATAAATAAGCGACGTCAGAATATTATCCAGCGGGCTGCACACGCAAAGATGGAATACACGCTCGCTACTGGCGGGTTCAAAACCTGAACCGGGCAACTCATTTTGCACCAACTGTAACGCCTGGCGAACAGAACCAAATAGCTGATAAGCGCGCGCCGTTGGCTGGATACCGCGTCCGTACCGGACAAACAGCTCGTCATTAAACATGACTTTCAGACGCGCCACCGCATTACTGACGGCAGGCTGCGACATCCCCAGGGAGTGGGCCGCCCGCGTGATATTCTGCTCTTGCATCACGGCATCAAAGACGGTCAGTAAATTCAGATCAACCATACGAAGCTGAGGCTTAACCATTTCTATCGGATGCGGTTTATCTATTTCTATCTCTGGCATAGTTAACTCCACTGTCACACTAAACTCCCTTTTTCTTGACGAAATGCAGAAATAATCTCAGGAAATATGATTTATCATGCATATAAAATAAGAAAAAGAGAAAACATAAAAATTAGGAAAACATAAAGGCATCGTTCAGGAAAAGGCGAAAGCCCATGCCAGTACAATACGGCAGAGGCCACAGCACGATGATTCATAATGTTTAAATTACAAAAGCAATATAAACATAAGCGTGGCGAATACACAATCATGCTTTTGGTGAATAATAAATTAAGTTTTAATTAATTGTTTATATTAGTTGTGCTTTTACTCTTAACAATAATTTATCAATAACGTGTGCAACGGATTCATTAATTTATTCACGAAAGATATAAAAATAAATAAAATCAAAAAGATAAGTACGACCTTTGCAATACCTTTACCCCACTTTCAGCTTGCTGTAGTTGCAAATAAACATGCTCAAATATGTCAAACAGTGAAAAGTATGTACGCACCTCCTGTCGATTTATTTTGCATTCGCCTGAAAGTTCAGCACAATTAGCTAAAGTACAGAACGCAAGATCCCCTCTGCATGGGAGGGTTTATCTGCAACAGGGTTGACATCGCGCAGCGTATCCAGTACCACTAAAAGCATATCGCATTCATCTGGAGTTGATTTAATGATTCGTATCGCTCGCTTTAACGGTCTACTACTACTAAACGCACCTTCGTTGCGCGGTAGACTGGTGAGCGACATTCAGCATTAAGTCAGCATCAGTAAGATTAAAAACCCGCGCCGTTGCGCGGGTTTTTTTATGCTCGAAGCAAGGCGCCCTAAAGAGACAAGGACCTAAACCATGAGCCAGCAAGTCATTATTTTCGATACCACTTTACGCGACGGTGAACAGGCGTTACAGGCTAGCCTGAGTGTGAAAGAAAAGCTGCAAATTGCCCTGGCCCTTGAACGTATGGGCGTCGATGTGATGGAAGTGGGTTTTCCCGTCTCTTCACCTGGCGATTTTGAGTCAGTACAGACTATCGCCCGCCAGGTCAAAAACAGCCGCGTTTGCGCGTTAGCCCGCTGCGTGGAAAAAGACATCGACGTCGCGGCAGAATCACTGAAGGTCGCGGACGCTTTCCGCATCCATACCTTTATCGCCACCTCGCCGATGCATATCGCCACCAAGCTGCGCAGCACGCTGGATGAAGTGATTGAGCGTGCTATCTATATGGTTAAGCGTGCGCGTAATTACACTGATGACGTGGAGTTCTCATGCGAAGACGCAGGCCGTACCCCGATTGACGATCTCGCTCGCGTCGTGGAAGCGGCGATCAATGCGGGCGCGAAAACAATCAACATTCCCGATACCGTGGGCTACACCATGCCCTTCGAGTTCGGCGGTATTATTTCCGGGCTGTATGAGCGCGTACCGAATATCGACAAGGCCATCATCTCCGTACATACCCATGATGATTTAGGTCTGGGCGTCGGCAACGCGCTGGCGGCCGTCCACGCGGGCGCGCGTCAGGTTGAAGGCGCCATGAACGGTATCGGCGAACGTGCCGGTAACTGCTCGCTGGAAGAAGTCATCATGGCGATCAAGGTACGCCAGGACATTCTGAATGTGCATACCCGCATCAATCACCAGGAGATCTGGCGCACCAGCCAGTTGGTCAGTCAGATCTGCAACATGCCGATCCCGGCGAACAAAGCGATTGTCGGCAGCGGCGCGTTCGCCCACTCCTCCGGCATTCACCAGGACGGCGTGCTGAAAAACCGTGAAAACTACGAAATCATGACGCCAGAGTCTATCGGCCTGAACCAGATCCAGTTGAACCTGACCTCTCGCTCCGGGCGTGCGGCCGTAAAACACCGTATGGACGAGATGGGCTATAAAGAGAGTGAATACAATCTGGATAACCTGTACGACGCTTTCCTGAAGCTGGCGGATAAAAAAGGTCAGGTATTCGATTACGACCTGGAGGCGCTGGCCTTCATCAATAAACAACAGGAAGAACCAGAGCATTTCCGTCTGGACTATTTCAGCGTGCAATCCGGCTCTAACGATATCGCCACGGCCTCCGTCAAACTGGCCTGCGGCGACGACATCAAAGCGGAAGCCGCGAACGGCAACGGCCCGGTCGATGCCATTTACCAGGCCATCAACCGCATCACCGATTACAACATTGAACTGGTGAAATACAGCCTGTCGGCGAAAGGCCACGGCAAAGATGCGCTGGGCCAGGTGGATATCGTCGCCAACTATAACGGCCGTCGCTTCCACGGGGTCGGGCTGGCGACCGATATCGTCGAATCCTCCGCGAAAGCGATGGTGCATGTCCTGAACAACATCTGGCGCGCCGCCGAAGTCGAAAAAGAATTGCAACGCAAAGCTCAGAATAAAGAGAACAATAAGGAAACCGTGTGATGTCGAAGAATTACCATATTGCTGTTTTGCCGGGTGACGGTATTGGCCCGGAAGTGATGGCGCAAGCCCTGAAAGTCCTGGAAGCCGTTCGCAGTCGTTTTGCTATGCGCATTACCACCAGCCATTACGATGTCGGCGGCGCCGCTATCGACAACCACGGTCAACCGCTGCCGAAGGCGACCGTTGAAGGCTGTGAACAAGCGGATGCCATTCTGTTTGGCTCCGTCGGCGGCCCGAAATGGGAAAATCTGCCACCGGACAGCCAACCGGAACGCGGCGCATTGCTGCCGCTGCGTAAACACTTCAAATTGTTCAGCAACCTGCGTCCGGCAAAGCTGTACCAGGGGCTGGAAGCCTTCTGCCCGCTGCGCGCCGACATCGCGGCCAACGGTTTCGACATCCTGTGCGTGCGTGAATTAACCGGCGGGATCTATTTTGGTCAGCCGAAAGGCCGCGAAGGCAGCGGGCAACATGAAAAAGCCTTCGATACCGAGGTGTATCACCGTTTTGAAATCGAACGTATTGCGCGCATCGCCTTCGAATCGGCGCGTAAACGTCGCCGTAAAGTTACGTCGATTGACAAAGCCAACGTCCTGCAAACGTCTATTCTGTGGCGCGAGATCGTCAATGAGGTCGCCAAAGCGTACCCGGATGTCGAACTGGCGCACATGTACATCGACAATGCCACGATGCAGTTGATTAAAGATCCCTCTCAGTTTGACGTGCTGCTGTGCTCCAACCTGTTTGGCGACATTCTGTCTGACGAATGCGCGATGATCACCGGCTCAATGGGGATGTTGCCTTCCGCCAGCCTGAACGAACAGGGTTTCGGCCTGTATGAACCGGCGGGCGGTTCTGCGCCGGATATCGCCGGGAAAAACATCGCCAACCCGATCGCGCAGATCCTGTCGCTGGCGTTGCTGCTGCGTTACAGCCTGGATGCTGACGATGCGGCAACCGCCATTGAAAGCGCCATTAACCGCGCATTAGAAGAAGGTATTCGCACCGGTGATTTAGCCCGTGGCGCTGCCGCTGTCAGTACTGATGAGATGGGCGACATCATTGCCCGTTATGTCGCCGAAGGGGTGTAATCATGGCTAAAACGTTGTATGAAAAATTGTTCGATGCGCATGTGGTTTATGAGGCGCAGAACGAAACCCCGCTGCTGTACATCGACAGGCATCTGGTGCATGAAGTGACCTCTCCGCAGGCGTTTGACGGCCTGCGCGCCCACGGCCGCCCGGTTCGCCAGCCCGGTAAAACTTTCGCGACGATGGATCATAACGTCTCTACGCAAACCAAAGACATCAACGCCTCTGGCGAGATGGCGCGGATTCAGATGCAGGAGTTGATCAAAAACTGCAAAGCGTTCGGCGTGGAGCTGTATGACCTGAACCACCCGTATCAGGGGATCGTCCACGTAATGGGGCCGGAACAGGGCGTGACCTTACCGGGGATGACCATTGTTTGCGGCGATTCCCATACCGCCACGCACGGCGCATTCGGCGCGCTGGCGTTTGGCATCGGCACCTCCGAAGTTGAACACGTTCTGGCGACGCAGACCCTGAAACAGGGCCGCGCAAAAACCATGAAGATTGAGGTGAAAGGCACGGCTGCGCCGGGCATTACGGCGAAAGATATCGTGCTGGCGATTATCGGTAAAACCGGCAGCGCGGGCGGTACGGGCCATGTGGTCGAGTTCTGCGGCGAAGCCATTCGCAATCTGAGCATGGAAGGTCGTATGACCCTGTGCAACATGGCGATCGAGATGGGCGCCAAAGCCGGTCTGGTCGCGCCGGATGACACCACCTTCAACTACGTAAAAGGGCGTCTGCACGCCCCGAAAGGCAGCGATTTTGACGATGCCGTCGCATACTGGAAAACCCTGAAAACCGACGACGGCGCAACGTTCGATACCGTCGTGACCCTGCAAGCGGAAGACATTGCGCCGCAGGTTACCTGGGGAACCAACCCGGGTCAGGTTATCTCCGTCAACGACAACATCCCCGATCCAGCCTCGTTTGCCGATCCTGTCGAGCGCGCAAGCGCCGAAAAAGCGCTGGCCTATATGGGGCTGAAACCGGGCATTCCGTTAACCGACGTGGCGATCGACAAAGTGTTTATCGGTTCCTGCACCAACTCGCGTATTGAAGATTTACGCGCGGCGGCGGAAATCGCCAAAGGGCGTAAAGTTGCACCGGGCGTTCAGGCTCTGGTGGTTCCCGGCTCCGGCCCGGTAAAAGCGCAGGCAGAGGCGGAAGGTCTGGATAAGATCTTTATCGAAGCCGGTTTTGAATGGCGTTTACCAGGCTGTTCCATGTGCCTAGCGATGAACAACGACCGTCTGAATCCGGGCGAGCGCTGCGCCTCCACCAGCAACCGTAACTTTGAAGGTCGTCAGGGGCGCGGCGGACGCACGCATCTGGTTAGCCCGGCGATGGCTGCCGCTGCCGCCGTCACCGGTCATTTCGCCGATATTCGCAGCATCAAATAAGGAGCACACCATGGCAGAGAAATTTACCCAACACACCGGCCTGGTCGTCCCGCTGGATGCTGCTAACGTCGATACCGACGCGATTATACCGAAACAGTTTTTACAGAAAGTCACCCGCACCGGTTTTGGCGCGCATCTGTTCAATGACTGGCGTTTTCTGGATGAAAAAGGTCAGCAGCCGAACCCGGAGTTCGTGCTGAACTTCCCGGAATATAAAGGCGCATCGATTCTGCTGGCGCGGGAAAACTTCGGCTGCGGTTCATCGCGCGAGCACGCGCCGTGGGCGCTGACCGATTACGGCTTTAAAGTGGTCATCGCGCCGAGCTTCGCGGATATCTTCTATGGCAACAGCTTTAACAACCAGCTGCTGCCGGTAAAACTGAGCGATGAAGAGGTCGATGAACTATTCGCCCTGGTGAAAGCCAATCCGGGGATTAAATTTGAAGTGGATCTGGAAGCGCAGGTAGTAAAAGCGGGCGATAAGTCCTACAGCTTTAAAATCGACGACTTCCGCCGCCACTGCATGCTGAACGGTCTGGACAGCATCGGCCTGACGTTGCAACACGAAAGCGCAATTGCGGCATACGAAGAGAAACAACCGTCGTTTATGCGCTGATTCTCAGCATACCTGCTGGATGGCACTTCGTTTATCCGGCCTGCCACTCTGTGTAGGCCGGATAAGGCGAAGCCGTCATCCGGCATTTTTTACACATCCTTCACCCGCCCGGTCATCACCAGCGCCACCAGCGAAATCGCCGCTATCACCCAGTAAACAGCGAAATGCCCGTAGCTTTGCGCGACCGCGCCCTGAATCACCCCGGCCAGAATCACTCCCGTGGAGATACTGTTGGTAAACAGCGTGGTAGCTGAACCGGCGCGGCCAGGCATTAAATCCTGAAACCACAGCATACCAATCCCCGCCACAATGCCGATAAACACCGCGTTAAACAGTTGCAGGATAAGCAACGCCGTCTGGCTGTGAAAGAAAATCAGGCCGAGATAAAACAGTACCCCCGCAGCCACGGCGATAACCATCATCCGCCGCTTACCGAAGCGCTTCACCGAGTAGCCAGCCAGAATCATCGCCGGGATCTCCAGACCTGCTGCGGTTCCCATCAATATTCCGGCCAGTTTATCCGGTAAACCCAGCTCAAGGCTTATCCATAGCGGCATATCAATGATGTACATGGTGTTGCAGGTCCACATCAGCGTGGAGGCGATAAACAGCATACGGACGTTTTTATCCTGCCAGCCGCCCGCTTCCGTGACCGGAACATCGGCAGGCTGCTCAACGCGCGCCACCGAAGGCAGAATAAAAGCGATCAACGCCAGGCTGATGGCGAATATGCCGGCGGCAATGGAAAACATCGCCGTGAAGCCATAGTTCAGCGCCAGCATAAAAGCCAGCGGCGGGCCAATCACCCATGCCAGTGAAAGCTGCGCACGCATTACCGAGCTGAACATCACCACTTCACGCGCGGAGTTATCGGCATATTCCCGCGCCAACGCAAATAGCTGCGGCATGGCGGTATTGGCCAGCGACGCGAATAACACGCCGCAGGTGATCAGGGTGAGATAATGGCGATTGAAGGCGAACAGTAGCGCGTTGCCAATCGCCATCAGGCAGCAGAACATAATCAGCTTACGGCGATCGCCTTTACTGTCCGAGCGTTTTGCTAATGCAAGGCTGACCAGAATCCCGGCAATCGCGTTGACCGTGTAAAAAAGGCCGACCCAGAACGGCTGCGCACCGACTTCACGACTCAAAAACAGGCTCAGCGTCGGTGCCTGCAACGCTCCCGCCACGCCCATCATAAAGGCAACCAGCATAAAAGCGGCATAAACACCGTTGAGACGCCGTCCCATCGTCATTAACCAGAGCATACTTTCCCTTTTTATGGCTAAACGCAGCCGAAACGAAAAAAGCCAGCAGGAATTATCTGCTGGCGCGGCGATAAACACCAATACTCAGTCACACATGATGTCTGCAATTCGGAAATCCGAGGTCAGGCAGTCACCTCCCACTGCATCAGTTCTTCAAGCATCTTTAAGCGCTGCGGCGCGCTCGGACAAGCCAACCAAGACAACCCTTCTGTCGCGGTAAAGTACTTCAAATAAAACTGACGCATCGAAGACCTCTCCATATTGCTTCATCGGAATCCATTATTGACCTAATATGGGGATAGTAAAATTGCTGAGTTTTGCGCAGGAGTTCCCCTTTTATGTCTTCAGGTCGTCTGCAACAACAGTTCATCCGTCTGTGGCAATGCTGCGACGGCAAAACGCAAGACACTACGCTCAACGAGCTGGCGGACCTGCTGAGCTGCTCCCGCCGCCATATGCGTACGCTGCTGAATACCATGCAGGAACGTGGCTGGTTGACGTGGGAGGCGGAGGTCGGACGCGGGAAACGCTCCCGTCTGACCTTCCTCTATACCGGGCTGGCGCTACAGCAGCAGCGGGCGGAAGACCTGCTGGAGCAAGATCGCATCGACCAGCTGGTACAGCTGGTGGGCGACAAAACCGCCGTGCGGCAAATGCTGGTGTCCCACCTGGGGCGCAGCTTTCGCCAGGGGCGGCATATTCTGCGCGTGCTCTACTATCGTCCAATGCACAACCTGCTGCCTGGCACCGCATTGCGTCGTTCAGAAACCCATATCGCCCGGCAAATTTTCAGCGCACTGACGCGCGTAAATGAGGAAAATGGGGAACTGGAAGCCGATATTGCCCACCACTGGCAACAGATTTCCCCTTTGCAGTGGCGTTTTTTTCTTCGTCCGGGGATTCACTTCCATCACGGACGCGAGCTGGAGATGGAGGACGTCATTGCCTCACTGACGCGCATCAACGCCCTGCCGCTCTACTCGCACATTACCGAGATAGTCTCCCCCACCGCCTGGACGCTGGATATTCACCTGTCGCAGCCGGATCGCTGGCTGCCGTGGCTGCTGGGTCAGGTTCCGGCGATGATCCTGCCGCGGGAGTGGGAAACGCTGAATAACTTCTCCAGCCATCCGATCGGCACCGGCCCTTACGCGGTGATGCGTAATACGCGCAACCAGTTAAAAATCCACGCCTTTGATGATTTCTTCGGCTATCGGGCGCTGATTGATGAAGTGAACGTCTGGGTATTGCCGGACATTGGCGACGAACCGAACGGCGGTCTGACGTTAAAAGGGCCGACCGAAGATGAAAAAGCCATCGAAAGCCGACTGGAAGAGGGCTGCTACTATATGCTGTTCGACGCCCGGACGAATCGCGGCGCGAATCAGGAAGTCAGAGAGTGGATAAGCCGCGTGCTCTCCCCCAGCAATTTGCTCTTCTATGCCGACGAGCAATACCAGCGCCACTGGTTCCCGGCTTACGGATTACTGCCCCGCTGGCACCATGCCCGCCCGGGACACGGCGAAAAACCCGCCGGGCTGGAGACGATCACGCTGACCTACTACCACGACCACATCGAACATCGGGTGATCGCGCAGATCATGAGCCAGCTGCTGGCTGAACATCAGGTCCATCTGGATATCCATGAGATCGACTACGATCAATGGCATGCGGGGGAGGTCACAAGCGACATCTGGCTCAACAGCGCCAACTTTACGCTACCGCTCGATTTTTCCCTGTTTGCGCACCTGTGCGAAGTCCCGCTGTTGCAGCATTGCATCCCGCTGGACTGGGAGGGCGACGCCGCGCAGTGGCGAAACGGCGAGATGAACCTGGCAGTGTGGTGCCAGCAATTGCTCGCCAGTAAAGCGATCGTCCCGCTGATCCACCACTGGCTGATTATCCAGGGGCAGCGCAGTATGCGCGGGCTACGTATGAACACCCTCGGCTGGTTTGACTTTAAATCGGCATGGTTTGCGCCACCCGACCCATGATTGCCGCTTAGCAACAAAATCACTACACTAACGCCGTCCTCAACGGGGTGCTGATAAACATACGCAAAACCATTCGTGAAGTGTATGGGCTGAGAAAATACCCGTCGAACCTGATCCGGATAACGCCGGCGAAGGGATTTGAGACTGCTTCTCAAGTCCTTTGCCACCCACTTTATGAGGTGCAAAGTGTTAAAAAAATGTCTTCCCTTGCTACTCCTGTGCGCAGCGCCTGCCTTCGCCAAACCTGTTCTGACCGTCTATACCTATGACTCCTTCGCTGCCGACTGGGGGCCTGGCCCGACAATCAAAAAAGCCTTTGAAGCTGACTGTGATTGCGAACTGAAGCTGGTGGCGCTGGAAGATGGCGTTTCGCTGCTTAACCGCCTGCGAATGGAAGGGAAAAACAGCAAAGCCGACGTGGTGCTTGGCCTGGACAACAACCTGCTGGAAGCCGCCACGCAAACCCGCCTGTTCGCGAAAAGCGGCATTGCGCCTGATGCGGTTAACGTGCCAGGCGGCTGGCATAACGACACATTCGTGCCGTTTGATTATGGCTACTTCGCCTTCATCTATGACAAAAACAAACTGAAAAATCCGCCGAAAAGCCTGAAAGAACTGGTAGAGAGCGATCGGAAATGGCGCGTGATTTATCAGGACCCGCGCACCAGTACACCGGGGCTGGGTCTGTTGCTGTGGATGCAGAAAGTCTACGGCGATAACGCGCCGGAAGCCTGGCAAAAACTGGCGGCCAAAACGGTCACCGTCACCAAAGGCTGGAGCGAATCCTACGGCCTGTTCCTGAAAGGCGAAAGCGATCTGGTGCTGAGCTACACCACCTCTCCGGCGTATCACATCATCGAAGAGAAAAAAGATAACTACGCCGCCGCCAGCTTCAGCGAAGGTCATTACCTACAGGTGGAAGTAGCTGCGCGCACTGCCGCCAGCAAACAGCCGGAACTGGCAGAAAAATTCCTCAAATTTATGGTTTCACCGGCATTCCAGAACGCCATTCCTACCGGCAACTGGATGTATCCGGTCGCTGACGTCGCCCTGCCCGCAGGATTTGAACAACTGACGAAGCCATCCACCACGCTGGAATTTACGCCTGCGGAAGTGGCATCCCAGCGTCAGGCATGGATTAGCGAATGGCAACGCGCCGTCAGCCGCTAATTCCCGGCTGGCTGATACCCGGGCTTTCTGCCGCCGCGCTGATGGTGGCAGTGGCTCTGGCGGCATTTCTGGCGCTATGGCTTAACGCGCCGCAGGGTGAATGGTCGTCGCTGTGGCAGGACAGCTACCTGTGGCACGTCGTGCGTTTCTCGTTCTGGCAGGCGTTCCTGTCGGCGCTGCTCTCCGTCATCCCGGCGATTTTCCTCGCCAGAGCGCTCTATCGTCGCCGTTTTCCCGGACGTCTGGCGTTATTGCGCCTGTGCGCCATGACGCTGATTTTACCGGTGCTGGTCGCCGTTTTCGGTATCCTCAGCGTCTACGGTCGTCAGGGCTGGCTGGCCTCGCTGTGGCATACGCTGGGGCTGGAGTGGCATTTCTCGCCCTACGGCTTGCAGGGGATTTTACTGGCGCACGTCTTTTTTAACCTGCCGATGGCAAGCCGCCTGCTGCTTCAGGCGCTGGAAAACATTCCCGGCGAACAGCGACAGCTCGCCGCGCAGCTAGGTATGCGCGGCTGGCACTTCTTCCGCTTTGTTGAATGGCCGTGGCTGCGTCGTCAAATCCCGCCGGTGGCGGCGCTGATTTTTATGCTCTGTTTCGCCAGTTTCGCCACCGTGTTGTCACTTGGCGGCGGCCCGCAGGCTACCACTATCGAGCTGGCCATCTATCAGGCGCTGAGCTACGACTACGATCCTGCCCGTGCGGCCATGCTGGCGCTGATCCAGATGATATGTTGTCTGGCGCTGGTGCTGCTGAGCCAGCGGCTGAGTAAAGCCATTGCCCCCGGCGTCACGCTGGTACAAGGCTGGCGCGACCCTGACGATCGGCTCCACAGCCGCCTGACGGACAGCCTGCTGATCGCCCTGGCGCTGCTGTTGCTTCTCCCGCCGCTGCTGGCGGTTATTATTGATGGCGTCAATCGCAGCCTGCTGGACGTGCTGGCGCAACCCATTTTGTGGCAGGCGCTCTGGACCTCTCTGCGCATTGCGCTGGCGGCGGGAGTGCTGTGCGTCATCCTGACGATGATGCTTTTATGGAGCAGCCGCGAACTGCGCGCCCGCCAGCAGGTACTGGCAGGTCAGGCGCTGGAGCTGAGCGGAATGTTGATCCTTGCCATGCCCGGCATCGTGCTGGCGACCGGCTTCTTCTTACTGCTCAACAACAGCGTTGGGCTACCGGAGTCGGCTGACGGTATTGTGATTTTCACCAACGCGCTAATGGCGATTCCCTATGCGCTAAAAGTGCTGGAAAACCCCATGCGCGACGTGACCGCACGCTACAGTATGCTGTGTCAGTCATTGGGCATTGAGGGATGGTCGCGACTGAAGGTGGTGGAACTGCGCGCCCTGAAACGCCCTCTGGCGCAGGCGCTGGCCTTTGCCTGCGTGCTCTCCATCGGTGATTTTGGCGTGGTGGCGCTGTTTGGCAACGACGATTTCCGCACGCTGCCGTTTTATCTGTATCAGCAAATTGGCTCCTATCGCAGCCAGGACGGCGCGGTTACCGCATTATTACTGCTGATGCTCTGCTTTATGCTGTTTACCGTTATCGAAAAATTACCGGGGCGAAATGTTAAAACTGACTGATATCACCTGGCTTTATCACCATTTGCCCATGCGCTTCACACTGTCGGTGGCGCGCGGTGAACAGGTGGCGGTTCTCGGGCCAAGCGGCGCCGGGAAAAGTACGTTGCTGAATTTAATCGCCGGGTTTCTGACACCGGCCAGCGGCACAATAATGATTGAAGGTCAGGATCACACCACGACACCGCCCTCCCGCCGTCCCGTTTCCATGCTGTTTCAGGAAAATAATCTGTTCAGCCACCTGAACGTGCAGCAGAACATCGGGCTGGGGTTAAACCCTGGGCTAAAGCTGAACGCGGCTCAGCGGGAGAAGCTGCATCATATTGCACGCCAGATGGGGATCGAAAATCTGCTGGAGCGCCTGCCGGGCGAGCTTTCCGGCGGGCAACGTCAACGCGTGGCGCTTGCGCGCTGCCTGGTGCGCGAGCAGCCGGTATTGCTGCTCGACGAGCCGTTTTCCGCTCTCGATCCCGCCCTGCGTCAGGAGATGCTGACGCTGGTCAGCGACGTCTGCCGCGACCAGCAATTAACCCTGCTGATGGTGTCGCATAGCGTGGAGGATGCCGCGCGCATTGCGTCACGCTCGATTGTCGTGGCCGACGGGCGTATCGCATGGCAGGGCAAAACGGATGAGTTATTAAGCGGTCAGGCCAGCGCCTCAGCATTGCTGGGCATTAAAGCGTAATGGGGTGCCCGGTGGCGCTGCGCTTACCGGGCCTACGGACAGGCATCCGTTGTAGGCCGGATAAGCGTCAGCGCCATCCGGCAAAAGATTCCTCAGTAACCCACGACTTTACGCAGAATATCGATATACACCGGCATCAGCGGATGACGAAGCAGCATCACCAGCGCGACAATGCCCGCGCCGAGCATCACCGGCGCCAGCCATAACAGGCGGCCTCGCGGTAAAAACGGCGTTAAGCGATCGGCGGCGGCCTTACCGCTACGCCATAACCGCCAGCACAGCCAGGCCGCCAGCCACAGCAGCAGCGCCGTTGCCAACAACAGCCATTTGAAATAGCCGCTCTGCATATCGGCCGGAATGTCGATCGCAGCGCCCGCCAGAATCCCCGGCAAGAAATAGAACGGCGGCCACAGCACGCAGCCAATAATATTCGGCACGATAAATTTCGCGACGGGCAGATCCAGCATCCCCGCCACCATCGGCACCAGCGGCCGCGTCGGGCCGACAAAACGCCCGACCAGAATGGTGAACATGCTGTGTTGATGCAGCGCGTGTTCGGTTTTATCCAGCAGCGCTTTGTTCTTTTTCATAAAAGACCAGCGGTGCAGCGGCTTTTTGAAGCGCCAGCCCAACCAGAAGGAGATCCAGTCCCCCAGCAGGCAACCGATAATGCCCGCCAGCCACGCATGCCAGAAATTCAGCTCACCGCTGCCGATAAGCGCCCCCAGCCCCGCCATCATCACCGTACCGGGCAGAATCAGACCGACCAACGCCAGCGACTCCAGAAAGGCCACCAGCGCCACCGCAATTAGCGAGTACAGAGCGGATTGGAGAATAAAGTGTTCCAGCAATGCTTGCATAATGTGTCCGTCAGATTTACGAAGCAGCGATTCTGCTAACCCTCACCCGCTTCGTCAAGTCGCCAATTGTCTGAATAGATTACGCGTTATGACATCTTTGCAGACACATCATTCACTTTTTATTCACAACCAGCGCGGAACTCGCTCGGGCTGGCCCCGGTACATTTTTTAAAGACGCGAGAGAAATAAAGCTGATCGTCAAACCCGACATTGCGCCCGACGGTGGCTATCGGCATCCGCGTCGTGCTGAGCAGCAGCTTCGCCTGGCTGATGCGCTGATCCTCGCGCCAGCTCAGTACGCTAATGCCTAACTGTTGGCGGAACAGGTGCGACAGGCGGGACGGCGACAGACAGACGTGCTGCGCCACGCTGGCAATATCAAACTGGCTGTCCGCCAGATGATCGCTGATGTACTGACAGGCGTCGCGCACCCGGCTGTCCATCGGCGGATGCAACGATTCATTGATCGCCTCCATACGTCGCAGCAGAAGCTGCTCCAGCAGGTTAATCGCCAGCAGTTCAGAGTAGCGCCCTTCCCCCTGCCCGGCATTGATGATTTGACCAAAAAGCTCATTAAAGCGCGGCTGGTGCGCTTCGTCAGGGCGGAAAAAACCGGTCTGCGCAAAAATCGTCGGCCAGGTGAGCCACTCCTGCCAGTAGGCGCGCGGTCGGAAGTACACCCACTGGTGATACCATTCGCTCGCGTTGGGATGGCGACCGTAGTGGTGTACTTCGCCAGGCGGAAACAGCAAAATATCCCCCGGACGGCAGACAAACTGTTTGCCGTGGTTATTGATCACCCCTTCCCCGCGAATCGTAAGATTAAGGATATACCCCTTCATCCCCAGCGGGCGGTCGATAAAAAAATCCAGATAGCCGTTCGCCTCAATGGGCGTCAGCCCGGCAACCAGATGCGCATTAAACGAATAACCCGGCAGCAGGGGATCATTTTGCGTTTCAGCCATAAATTCAATACTCCCGGCGTTCTGAGAAGAAACCAATTGTCCATATTGAGTGAGACATCTTCACCTTCCCCTCTGCGCCCCGCCGTCATTGCGGTTACGGACCATCAACCCCGCTTGCGAAAAGAGATTTGTAACAAAGGCCGATTGCGAAGGCGATAAAAACGGGTAACAAAAGTGTCTATAACTACGACAGAAATGTCCACATTGAATATTTGCACGGCGTCACACTTTGCAATGCCATAGCATTTTAATCCATAAGATTAGCGGATCCTGCCTGACGGTTTTTATCCCCGCTATCTACTGTTTCTCCATACCTGTTTTTTTCGATGGAGTAAGACGATGGCGATTGCAATTGGCCTCGATTTTGGCAGTGATTCAGTTCGTGCTCTGGCGGTGGATTGCGCCACCGGGGAAGAGATCGCCACCTGCGTAGAGTGGTATCCCCGCTGGCAGGAAGGGCGCTATTGCGACGCCCCGAACAACCAGTTCCGCCATCATCCACGCGACTACATAGAGTCAATGGAAGCTGCGTTGAAAAACGTTCTCGCGACCCTGAGCGCGTCACAGCGTGGCGAGGTGGTCGGCATCGGCGTCGACAGCACCGGCTCCACCCCCGCCCCCATTGATGCCGACGGCCACGTACTGGCGCTGCGTCCTGAGTTCGCCGAAAACCCGAATGCGATGTTCGTCCTGTGGAAAGATCACACCTCGGTCGAAGAAGCGGAAGCCATCACCCGCCTGTGCCATACGCCGGGCAAAACCGATTATTCCCGCTACATCGGCGGTATTTACTCCAGCGAATGGTTTTGGGCGAAAATTCTGCACGTTACGCGTCAGGACAGCGCCGTCGCGCAGGCCGCCGCCTCCTGGATTGAGCTGTGCGACTGGGTGCCAGCCCTGCTCTCCGGCACCACGCGCCCGCAGGATATTCGCCGTGGTCGCTGTAGCGCCGGACATAAATCGCTGTGGCATGAGAGCTGGGGCGGTTTGCCGCCCGCCAGTTTCTTCGATGACCTCGATCCCATCATCAACCGCCACCTCGCCTGGCCGCTGTTTACCGATACCTTCACTGCCGATCTGCCGGTTGGCACGCTGTGCGCGGAGTGGGCGCAACGCCTCGGCCTGCCGGAAAGCGTGGTCATCTCTGGCGGCGCGTTTGACTGCCATATGGGCGCGGTTGGCGCGGGCGCGCAGCCGAATGCGCTGGTGAAAGTGATCGGCACATCGACCTGCGACATTCTGATTGCCGACAAGCAGAGCGTCGGCGACCGCGCGGTGAAAGGCATTTGCGGCCAGGTAGACGGCAGCGTCGTGCCTGATTTTATTGGTCTGGAAGCGGGACAGTCGGCATTCGGCGATATCTATGCCTGGTTTGGCCGCATTCTCGGCTGGCCGCTGGAGCAGCTTGCGGCGCAGCATCCTGAACTGAAAGACCAAATCGCCATCAGCCAAAAGCAGCTACTCCCGACGCTGACCGAGGCGTGGGCGAAGAATCCATCGCTGGATCATCTGCCCGTGGTGCTCGACTGGTTTAACGGTCGCCGCACGCCGAACGCTAATCAGCGTCTGAAAGGGGTGATTAGCGATCTGAATCTCGCCACCGATGCGCCAGCGCTGTTTGGCGGCCTGATCGCCGCCACTGCCTTCGGCGCACGCGCCATTCAGGAATGCTTTACCGAACAGGGCATTGCCGTCAACAACGTGATGGCGCTGGGCGGCATCGCCCGTAAGAATCAGGTGATCATGCAGGCCTGCTGCGACGTGCTCAACCGCCCGCTACAGATTGTCGCCTCAGACCAGTGCTGCGCGTTAGGCGCCGCCATTTTTGCCGCCGTCGCCGCAAAAACGCATGTCGATATCCCTGCCGCACAACAAAAAATGGCCAGCGCCGTAGAGAACACCCTGCAACCGCGCCCGGAACAGGCTCAACGCTTCGAACAGCTTTATCAGCGCTACCGGCAGTGGGCGGTCAGCGCTGAACAACACTATCTTCCGACTGCCGCCCCGGCGCCAAAAACCCCGGTCAGCCAGGCAACCCTGACCCATTAAGGACACGACAATGACGATTTTTGACAACTATGAAGTGTGGTTTGTGATTGGCAGCCAGCATTTGTATGGCTCTGAAACGCTGCGCCAGGTTACTCAGCATGCCGAACATGTGGTAAAGGCGCTGAATACCGAAGCAAAACTGCCCTGCAAACTGGTGCTGAAGCCGCTGGGGACGTCGCCTGACGAGATCACCGCGATTTGTCGTGACGCCAGTTATGACGATCGCTGTGCGGGCCTGGTGGTCTGGCTGCACACCTTCTCGCCCGCGAAAATGTGGATTAACGGGCTGAGTATTCTCAACAAGCCGCTGTTGCAGTTCCACACCCAGTTCAATGCCGCCCTGCCGTGGGACAGCATCGACATGGACTTTATGAACCTGAATCAGACCGCACATGGCGGACGCGAGTTTGGTTTTATCGGCGCGCGTATGCGCCAGCAGCACGCGGTAGTGACCGGTCACTGGCAGGATAAACACGCGCACGCGCGTATCGGCTCATGGATGCGCCAGGCGGTCTCCAGACAGGATACCCGCCACCTGAAAGTGTGCCGCTTTGGCGACAACATGCGTGAAGTGGCCGTGACCGACGGCGATAAAGTGGCGGCGCAGATCAAGTTCGGCTTCTCGGTGAATACCTGGGCGGTGGGCGACCTGGTGCAGGTCGTGAATGCGGTTAGCGACGGCGACATTAACGCGCTGGTGGATGAATACGAAAGCCGCTATACCCTGACGCCCGCGACGCAAATTCACGGCGACAAGCGGCAGAACGTGCTGGAAGCCGCGCGTATTGAACTGGGCATGAAGCGCTTTCTGGAACAGGGCGGCTTCCACGCGTTCACCACGACGTTTGAAGATTTGCATGGCCTGAAGCAGCTCCCAGGACTGGCCGTACAGCGTCTGATGCAACAGGGCTACGGTTTCGCTGGCGAAGGCGACTGGAAAACCGCCGCGCTGCTTCGCATCATGAAAGTGATGTCTGGCGGTTTGCCGGGCGGCACCTCATTTATGGAGGATTACACCTACCACTTTGAGAAGGGCAACGATCTGGTGCTCGGCTCGCACATGCTGGAAGTATGCCCGTCTATCGCGGTGGAAGAAAAACCGATCCTCGACGTGCAGCACCTCGGCATCGGAGGTAAAGACGCGCCCGCACGTCTGATCTTCAACACCCAAACCGGCCCGGCGATCGTCGCCAGCCTGATCGACCTCGGCGATCGCTATCGTCTGCTGGTCAACTGCATCGACACCGTAAAAACGCCGCATGACCTGCCGAAACTGCCGGTCGCCAACGCGCTGTGGAAAGCCCAGCCGGATCTGACCACCGCATCCGAAGCGTGGATTCTCGCCGGTGGCGCGCACCACACCGTCTTCAGCCATGCGCTGGATCTGAACGATATGCGCCAGTTCGCAGAGATGCACGATATCGAAATCACCGTCATCGATAACGATACCCGTCTGCCCGCCTTTAAAGACGCGCTGCGCTGGAACGAAGTTTATTACGGTTTCAAACGTTAACAGTTGCCGGATAGCGGCGTAAATGCCTTATCCGGCCTACAGGTCGCACCAACCTTGTAGGCCGGATAAGCGCAGCGCCATCCGGCGTGGAGACAGCTATGTTAGAAGATCTCAAACGTCAGGTGCTGGAAGCCAATCTGGCGCTACCAAAACACAATCTGGTGACTCTCACCTGGGGGAACGTCAGCGCCGTCGATCGCGATCGCGGCGTCTTCATCATTAAACCTTCCGGCGTCGACTACAGCGTGATGAGCGCAGAGGATATGGTGGTAGTCAGCATTGCCACGGGTGAAGTGGTGGAAGGAACGAAAAAGCCCTCCTCCGATACGCCGACCCACCGTCTGTTGTATCAGTCTTTCCCGTCGATTGGCGGCATCGTCCACACCCATTCGCGCCACGCGACCATCTGGGCGCAGGCCGGGCAATCCATTCCGGCGACGGGGACGACCCATGCGGACTATTTTTACGGCACGATCCCCTGCACGCGCAAAATGACCGATGCGGAGATCAACGGCGAATATGAATGGGAAACGGGCAACGTCATCGTCGAAACCTTTGAAAAACAGGGTATCGATGCCGCGCAGATGCCGGGCGTGCTGGTGCATTCACACGGTCCATTCACCTGGGGCAAAAACGCCGAAGACGCGGTGCATAACGCCATTGTGCTGGAGGAGGTCGCCTGTATGGGCATCTTCTGCCGCCAGCTTGCGCCACAGTTGCCGGATATGCAGCAAACGTTGCTGGATAAGCACTACCTGCGCAAACACGGGGCGAAGGCTTATTACGGGCAGTAATGGATAGCCCGACGGCGCAACCATACCTGTATAAAACCACAGCAAAACGTTCCGAACCAGGCTATAATCATGCCTGGTTTTTTAATGAGTACGCAGCGTGGCGCAGGCAGGTTTTATTTTAACCCGGCACTGGCGGGATACCCCGCAAGGAACAGAGGTCTCATTCTGGCTGGCAACGGACACCGGTCCTTTGCAGGTCACGCTCGCGCCGCAGGAGTCGGTCGCGTTTATCCCTACGCATCAGGCCGCCCGCGTCACCTCGCTGCTGCGCACAGAAAATGGCTATCGCCTGACGCCGCTCAATTTGCAGGATTTTCATCGCCAGCCCGTCTCGGGGTTGTACTGCCGCTCGCACCGACAGCTGATGCGTCTGGAAAAACAGCTGAAAGAACAGGGCGTAACGGTCTATGAAGCCGATGTGCGCCCGCCGGAACGTTACCTGATGGAGCGGTTTATCACCGCTCCCGTTTGGCTGGAGGGCGACACAAAAGACGGCGCGATCGTCAATGCCCGCCTGAAACCGCACCCAGACTACCGTCCCCCGCTGAAATGGGTATCGCTGGATATTGAAACCACCCGACACGGCGAGCTGTACTGCATTGGCCTGCAAGGCTGCGGGCAACGCGTCGTTTTTATGCTCGGCCCGGCGAATGGCGATGCCTCGGCGCTGGATTTCCAGCTTGAGTATGCGGCGAGTCGCCCGCTGCTGCTGGAAAAACTCAACGACTGGTTTGCCCGGCACGATCCCGATGTGATCATCGGCTGGAACGTGGTGCAGTTTGATTTACGCGTCCTGCAAAAACATGCCGAGCGCTATCGTATCCCTTTACGTCTGGGGCGCGACAACACCGAGCTGGAATGGCGCGAGCACGGTTTCAAGAACGGCGTGTTTTTCGCCCAGGCCAAAGGGCGGTTGATTATTGACGGCATTGAAGCGCTCAAATCCGCGTTCTGGAATTTCTCATCATTTTCACTGGAAACCGTGGCCCAGGAGCTGCTTGGCGAAGGGAAATCGATCGATAATCCCTGGGACAGAATGGACGAAATTGACCGCCGTTTCGCCGAAGATAAGCCCGCGCTCGCCACATATAACCTCAAGGACTGCGAGCTGGTGACGCAGATTTTTCATAAGACGGAGATCATGCCGTTTTTACTGGAGCGCGCCACCGTTAACGGTCTGCCCGCTGACCGCCACGGCGGTTCTGTCGCCGCCTTCGGTCATCTCTATTTTCCCCGTATGCATCGCGCCGGTTACGTTGCGCCGAATCTCGGTGAAGTCCCGCCGCATGCCAGTCCTGGCGGTTACGTGATGGACTCGCGCCCTGGCCTGTATGACTCCGTACTGGTGCTGGATTATAAGAGCCTGTACCCGTCGATCATTCGCACGTTCCTGATCGACCCGGTTGGGCTGGTGGAAGGGATGGCACAACCGGACCCGACACACAGCACCGAAGGCTTTCTTGACGCCTGGTTCTCGCGAGAAACGCACTGTCTCCCGGAGATCGTCACGCAGATCTGGCATGGGCGCGATGAGGCCAAACGCCACGGCAATAAACCGCTGTCCCAGGCGCTGAAGATCATCATGAATGCGTTTTACGGCGTGCTCGGGACGACGGCCTGCCGCTTTTTCGATCCCCGACTGGCCTCGTCGATCACCATGCGCGGCCACGCGATCATGCGTCAGACCAAAGCGCTGATCGAGGCGCAGGGCTATGACGTGATCTACGGCGATACGGATTCCACTTTCGTCTGGCTGAAAGGCGCGCATTCTGAAGACGAGGCGGCAAGGATTGGCCGCGAGCTGGTGCGTCATGTGAATGACTGGTGGACGCAATCCCTGCAACAGCAAAAGCTGACCAGCGCGCTGGAATTAGAGTTTGAAACCCACTTCCGCCGTTTTCTGATGCCGACCATTCGCGGGGCGGACACCGGCAGCAAAAAGCGCTATGCCGGGCTGATTCAGGAAGGCGAGAAGCAGCGAATGGTATTTAAAGGGCTGGAGACCGTGCGCACCGACTGGACGCCGCTGGCGCAGCGATTCCAGCAGGAGCTTTACCTGCGTATCTTCCGCCAGGAACCCTATCAGGAGTATGTCCGGGAAACCATCGATAACCTGATGACGGGCAAGCTGGATGAACAGCTGGTTTACCGCAAGCGACTGCGCCGCCCGTTGAGCGAATATCAGCGTAACGTTCCGCCGCACGTTCGCGCCGCCCGGCTCGCCGATGAACAAAACATCAAGCTGGGGCGCCCGGCGCAGTATCAGAACCGCGGCACGATCAAATACGTGTGGACGACTAACGGCCCTGAGCCGCTGGATTACCGGCATTCACCGCTGGATTACGAGCACTATTTAACCCGCCAGCTACAGCCGGTCGCAGAGGGAATACTTCCCTTCATCGATGATAATTTTGCTACACTACTCACAGGACAACTGGGGTTATTTTGACGCGTGACGAATGCGCCGCCATCCATTACCATAGCGCCCTTTCCATTCCTGGACCCAATTAACACTGCTGCCATTCTATTTTGGTAGCGGGTGATTATTGCCTGCAATTAAAGATATAGAGCCGAACATATATGCCTTTTACACTTGGTCAACGCTGGATCAGCGATACAGAAAGCGAATTGGGACTTGGAACCGTCGTCGCGATGGATGCGCGAACTGTCACCTTACTTTTCCCGGCGACAGGTGAAAACCGTCTGTATGCGCGCAGTGACTCCCCCGTGACCCGCGTGATGTTTAACCCTGGTGATACGATTACAAGCCATGAAGGCTGGCAGCTACAAATCGATGAAGTAAAAGAAGAAAACGGCCTGCTTGCCTATACTGGCACCCGCCTTGATACCGAAGAAACCGCCGTCACGCTGCGTGAAGTCCTGCTCGACAGCAAGCTGGTTTTCAGTAAACCGCAGGATCGCCTGTTCGCCGGGCAAATCGACCGGATGGACCGATTCGCTCTGCGCTACCGCGCACGTAAATTTCAGAGCGAGCAGTACCGCATGCCGTGGAGCGGCCTGCGCGGTCAGCGCACCAGCCTGATTCCCCACCAGCTCAACATTGCCCATGATGTCGGTCGCCGCCACGCGCCGCGCGTCCTGCTGGCGGATGAAGTGGGCTTAGGAAAAACCATCGAAGCCGGGATGATCCTGCACCAACAGCTGCTGTCTGGCGCGGCGGAACGCGTGCTGATCATCGTCCCGGAAACTTTGCAGCATCAGTGGCTGGTTGAAATGCTGCGCCGCTTCAACCTGCGCTTCGCGCTGTTCGACGACGAGCGTTACACCGAAGCCCAGCACGATGCCTACAACCCGTTTGAAACCGAGCAACTGGTTATCTGCTCGCTGGACTTCGCGCGTCGCAACAAACAGCGTCTGGAACATCTGTGCGACGCACAATGGGACCTGCTGGTCGTCGATGAAGCTCACCACCTGGTGTGGAGCGAAGACGCGCCAAGCCGCGAATATATGGCGATTGAACAACTGGCGGAACGCGTGCCTGGCGTCCTGCTGCTGACCGCAACGCCGGAACAGCTGGGCATGGAAAGCCACTTCGCCCGCCTGCGTCTGCTCGACCCGAGCCGTTTCCACGACTTCGAACAATTTGTCGAAGAGCAAAAAAATTATCGCCCGGTCGCCGACGCCGTCGCCATGCTGCTGGCAGGCAACAAGCTGAGCAACGAAGAGCTGAACATGCTCGGCGACCTGATTGGCGAGCAGGACATCGAACCGCTGCTGCAAACGGCGAACAGCGACCGCGATGGCGCGCAGAATGCCCGCCAGGAACTGGTCTCCATGCTGATGGACAGACACGGCACCAGCCGCGTACTGTTCCGCAACACCCGTAACGGCGTCAAAGGCTTCCCGAAACGCGAGCTGCACACCATCAAGCTGCCGCTGCCAACGCAATATCAGACGGCGATTAAAGTCTCCGGCATTATGGGCGCGCGTAAAAGCGCGGAGGACAGAGCGCGCGATATGCTCTACCCGGAGCAGATTTATCAGGAATTCGAAGGGGATAGCGGCACCTGGTGGAACTTCGACCCGCGCGTGGAGTGGCTGATGGGGCATCTGACCAGCCACCGCTCGCAGAAAGTGCTGGTGATCTGCGCGAAAGCCGCCACCGCGCTGCAACTGGAGCAGGTGCTGCGCGAGCGCGAAGGCATTCGCGCCGCCGTATTCCATGAAGGCATGTCCATTATTGAACGCGACCGCGCCGCCGCGTGGTTTAGCGAAGAAGACAGCGGCGCGCAGGTTCTGCTGTGCTCGGAAATTGGTTCTGAAGGCCGTAACTTCCAGTTCGCCAGCAACCTGGTGATGTTTGACCTGCCGTTTAACCCGGATTTGCTGGAGCAGCGTATTGGCCGTCTGGACCGTATCGGCCAGGCGCACGATATTCAGATCCACGTTCCGTATCTGGAAAAAACCGCGCAGTCCGTGCTGGTTCGCTGGTATCACGAAGGGCTGGATGCCTTTGAGCACACCTGCCCGACCGGTCGCGCCATCTACGATACGGTGTATCACGATCTGATCGCTTACCTGGCGACGCCTGAAAACACCGACGGTTTTGACGCGCTGATCAAAACCTGCCGCGAGCAGCACGAAGCGCTGAAGGCGCAGCTGGAGCAAGGGCGCGACCGTCTGCTGGAGATCAACTCTAACGGCGGCGAGAAAGCGCAGGCGCTGGCAGAGAGCATTGAAGAACAGGATGACGACACCAGCCTGATCGCCTTCGCCATGAACCTGTTTGATATCGTCGGGATTAATCAGGATGACCGTGGTGAGAACCTGATTGTGCTGACGCCTTCCGATCATATGCTGGTGCCGGACTTCCCTGGCCTGCCGGAAGATGGCTGCACCATTACGTTCGAGCGTGATGTGGCGCTGTCGCGTGAAGATGCGCAGTTCGTTACCTGGGAACATCCGCTGATTCGCAACGGCCTGGATCTGATTCTGTCTGGCGATACCGGCAGCAGCACGATTTCACTGTTGAAAAACAAAGCGTTGCCGGTGGGAACGCTGCTGGTGGAACTGGTGTATGTCGTTGAAGCGCAGGCGCCGAAACATTTACAGCTTAACCGTTTCCTGCCGCCGACGCCAGTGCGTATGCTGCTGGATAAAAACGGCAATAACCTGGCCGCGCAGGTGGAGTTTGAAACCTTCAACCGCCAGCTGAGCGCCGTTAACCGTCATACCGGCAGCAAGCTGGTCAACGCGGTGCAACAGGACGTACACGCGATTCTGCAACTGGGCGAAGCGCAGGCGGAGAAATCGGCCCGGGCGCTGATCGACGCCGCGCGTAGCGAAGCGGATGAAAAACTGTCTGCCGAACTGTCGCGTCTGGAAGCGCTGCGCGCCGTTAACCCGAACATCCGTGATGATGAACTTGCGGCGATCGACAGCAACCGTCAGCAGGTAATGGAAAGCCTTGATCAGGCCAACTGGCGTCTGGATGCCTTGCGTCTTATCGTCGTCACGCATCAGTAACGGAGCAAAAAATGGGGATGGAAAACTACAATCCGCCGCAGGAGCCCTGGCTGATTATCCTGTATCAGGATGAGCACATTATGGTGGTCAACAAGCCCAGCGGCTTGTTGTCCGTGCCGGGCCGCCTTGAGGAGCACAAAGATAGCGTGATGACGCGTATTCAACGCGATTATCCGCAGGCGGAGTCGGTGCATCGTCTGGATATGGCGACCAGCGGCGTGATTGTAGTGGCGCTGACCAAAGCGGCGGAACGGGAGCTGAAACGCCAGTTCCGCGAGCGTGAACCGAAAAAACAGTACGTTGCGCGCGTGTGGGGGCATCCAGCCCCTGCCGAAGGGCTGGTTGATTTACCGCTGATCTGCGACTGGCCGAACAGGCCGAAACAGAAAGTGTGTTATGAGACGGGTAAGCCTGCGCAAACCGGGTATGAGGTGGTGGACTTCGCTGCGGATAACACCGCACGGGTGGTGCTTAAACCGATTACCGGGCGTTCTCATCAGCTGCGTGTGCATATGCTGGCGTTGGGGCACCCTATTCTCGGCGATCGCTTCTACGCGTCGCCAGAAGCGCTGGCGATGGCGTCGCGTCTGTTGCTGCATGCCGAAACGCTGACCATCACCCATCCCGCGTATGGCAACAGTATGACCTTTAAAGCCCCGGTAGATTTTTAAATTCTGTGCCCATTTGTGCCGGGGGCGCTTCGCTTGCCCGGCCTACCGTTCTCAACGTAGGCCGGATAAGACGCTTTACGTCGCCATCCGGCAAAACCATTATTTAAAACCTTTCTGCTCTTTAATCATTTCATACGCTTTCTGAATTTCCTGCGCTTTTTGCTTCGCCATCTCCATCATCTCCGGCGGCAACCCTTTTGCGACCAGTTTGTCCGGGTGGTGCTCGCTCATCAGTCTGCGGTACGCGCGTTTAATGGTTGTCGAATCATCTGTCGGCTTAACCCCCAGCACGTTGCAGGCATCTTCCAGCGTAGGGCCACGCTGCGCCTGCTGCCAGCCGCCGGACTGCTGTTGCTGATAACCGCCGCCAAACTGCGCCCCGCCCTGCATCATGCGTAAGAACTGATCGAACTGAGCGCGGGAAATCCCCAGCTCCTCGGCGATAACGTACAGCACTTCCCGCTCGTTCGGGTGGAGCGTTCCATCCGCAAACGCCGCCTGAATCTGAATTTCCAGAAACATCCGTATCAGATCAAACCGCCCAAAGCAGACGCTGCGAAACTGGCGCATTTTTTCACGTAACGGGTAATTATCCGATTTTCCCACGCGAAACGCGTGTTGGGCGGCGGTACGTGATTCGCCGTGTAAGTTCATCCGGTCCATCAACTGGCTGGCAATATGGATATCCGCTTCCGTCACTCGCCCTTTCGATTTGGTTAAATGCCCCATGACCTCAAAAGTGGTGGCGAAAAACAGTGCCTGCCGTTCACGCTGATTGGCGAACCATGCCATTTTGCGGCTGCGGGCTTTGTCGAACATGTGGCCTATCAGCAGACCTAATACCACGCCCCAGAAGCCGCCTCCCATCATCAGCGCCACTGCGACACCTACAATCTTTCCCCAGTACTGCATAGACTCCCCAAATCTTTACGCTGACAGTGAGGCTATGTCCCACAATATAGAGTGCTTTTCCTGGAATGAAGGCTGCGGTCAATTGTGGGACATCGCCTATAATTTGCATTATCATACCTGTCATTCAATGCCGTGCCTAACACCACAGACACATACCCATTGGATTTCACGTTGCAGCAAGACCGACGCACAGCCGCCAGACGCTTATCCAGGCAAGTCGCCGGGGCATGCGAATAACGTCCACGAAAGCGCAACCTGAAAGACGACGGGTAGAAAAGGGACAGGATTAACACTAGCGTAGTGAAGATGAGTACGTTAGTCTCTGACCGTTTGTCACGCGCAACGCTACTGATGATGGAACAATAAATACAACGTATGAAAAAACGTATTCCCACTTTCCTGGCCACCATGATCGCCAGCGCCCTTTATAGTCAGCAGGGACTGGCCGCCGACCTTGCCTCGCAGTGCATGTTGGGTGTGCCAAGCTACGACCGTCCTCTGGTGAAAGGCGAGACGAACGAATTACCCGTGACGATCAACGCCGATCACGCGAAAGGGAACTACCCGGACGACGCGGTATTCACCGGTAATGTCGATATCAACCAGGGTAACAGTCGCCTGCAAGCTGACGAGGTGCAACTCCATCAAAAAGAGGCGCCAGGCCAGCCGGAACCGGTGCGTACCGTCGATGCGCTCGGCAACGTCCATTATGACGACAATCAGGTTATTCTGAAGGGGCCGAAAGGCTGGGCGAACCTGAACACCAAAGACACAAACGTGTGGGAAGGCGACTACCAGATGGTCGGCCGTCAGGGACGCGGGAAAGCGGACCTGATGAAGCAGCGTGGCGAAAACCGCTATACCATTCTGGAAAATGGCAGCTTTACCTCCTGTCTGCCAGGCTCCGATACCTGGAGCGTTGTGGGCAGCGAAGTGATTCACGATCGTGAAGAGCAGGTAGCGGAAATCTGGAACGCCCGTTTTAAACTGGGTCCGGTTCCCGTCTTTTACAGCCCTTATTTACAGCTGCCGGTCGGTGACAAACGCCGCTCCGGTTTCCTGATCCCGAACGCGAAGTACACCACCAAGAACTATTTTGAGTTCTACCTGCCGTATTACTGGAACATCGCGCCCAATATGGACGCCACCATTACGCCGCATTATATGCACCGTCGTGGCGGTGTCATGTGGGAGAATGAGTTCCGCTACCTCAGCCAGGCGGGCGCGGGTTTAATGGAGTTCGACTATCTGAATTCCGATCGCGTTTACGACGATGAGCATCCGAACGACAGCAACTCCCGTCGCTGGTTGTTCTACTGGCGTCATGGCGGCGTGATGGATCAGGTATGGCGCTTTAATGTCGACTATACCAAGGTCAGCGACTCCAGCTACTTCAATGACTTTGACAATAAGTACGGTTCCAGTACCGACGGTTACGCCACGCAGAAATTCAGCGTCGGCTATGCCGTGCAGAACTTTGATGCCACGGTGTCAACCAAACAGTTCCAGGTATTCAGCGATCAGAATACCAGCAGTTACTCCGCTGAGCCGCAGTTAGACGTTAACTTCTACCAGAATGACGTTGGTCCATTCGATACGCGTATTTACGGCCAGGCCGTGAAGTTTGTAAACACCCGAGACAACATGCCGGAAGCGACTCGCGTTCACCTAGAGCCAACCATCAATCTGCCGTTATCGAATCAGTGGGGCAGCATCAATACTGAAGCGAAGCTGCTGGCGACGCACTACCAGCAAACCAATCTGGACTCGTACAACAACAATTCGCGAAACGTCAATAAACTCGATGAGTCGGTTAACCGCGTAATGCCGCAGTTCAAAGTCGACGGCAGGATGGTGTTTGAACGCGATATGACGACGTTGGCGCCGGGTTACACCCAGACGCTGGAGCCGCGCGCGCAGTATCTGTACGTTCCCTATCGTAACCAGAGCAGCATCAATAACTACGACTCCTCATTATTGCAGTCCGACTACAGCGGCCTGTTCCGCGACCGCACATATGGCGGTCTGGACCGTATCGCCTCCGCAAACCAGGTCACGACCGGCGTCACATCGCGTATTTATGATGATGCCGCAATTGAACGTTTTAATGTTTCCGTGGGTCAAATCTACTATTTCACGGAGTCTCGCACCGGCGATGACAACATAACCTGGGAGAATGACGACAAAACGGGCTCACTGGTTTGGGCGGGCGACACCTACTGGCGTATCTCCGACCGCTGGGGACTGCGTAGCGGCATTCAGTACGACACGCGTCTGGACAGCGTCGCGACCAGCAGCAGTACGATCGAATACCGTCGCGATGAAAATCGTCTCTTGCAGTTGAACTACCGTTATGCCAGCGCGGAATATATTCAGGCTACGCTGCCGTCTTATTCCACTGCGGAGCAGTATAAAAACGGGATTTCCCAGGTCGGGGGCGTTGCCAGTTGGCCGATTGCCGATCGTTGGTCTATCGTAGGCGCTTACTACTTTGATACCAATGTGAATAAGCCTGCCGACCAGATGCTCGGCGTGCAGTACAACTCCTGCTGCTATGCGATTCGCTTCGGTTATGAGCGTAAGCTGAACGGTTGGGATAACGATAAAGAACACGCTGTTTATGACAACGTGATCGGCTTTAACATTGAATTGCGTGGTCTGAGCTCCAACTACGGTCTCGGCACCAAAGAGATGTTGCGTTCGAACATTTTGCCGTATCAAAGCTCTCTGTGATTTGATTGATTTACCACGTAATCCGCATTGCGGTTAATTGAAATGGAAAAAGTATGAAGAACTGGAAAACGCTGCTTCTCGGTATCGCCATGATCGCGAATACCAGTTTCGCTGCCCCGCAGGTGGTCGATAAAGTCGCAGCCGTCGTCAATAACGGCGTCGTGCTGGAAAGCGACGTTGATGGCTTAATGCAATCAGTAAAACTTAATGCGGGTCAGGCTGGTCAGCAGCTTCCTGATGATGCCACGCTACGTCATCAGATCCTGGAACGTTTGATCATGGATCAAATCGTTCTCCAGATGGGTCAGAAGATGGGAGTGAAAATCTCTGATGAACAGCTGGATCAGGCTATCGCCAATATCGCTAAACAGAACAACATGACGCTGGACCAGATGCGCAGCCGTCTGGCTTACGATGGTCTGAGCTACTCAACCTACCGTAGCCAGATCCGCAAAGAGATGATCATCTCCGAAGTGCGTAACAACGAAGTGCGTCGTCGCGTCACCATCCTGCCGCAGGAAGTGGATGCGCTGGCCCAACAGGTCGGTAACCAGAACGATGCCAGCACAGAGCTGAACCTGAGCCACATTCTGATCCCGCTGCCGGAAAACCCGACGTCGGATCAGGTAAGCGAAGCGGAAGCCCAGGCGCGTTCGATTGTTGATGAAGCGCGTAACGGCAGTGATTTCGGCAAACTGGCGATCACCTACTCAGCCGACCAGCAGGCGCTGAAAGGCGGCCAGATGGGCTGGGGACGTATTCAGGAGCTGCCGGGCATTTTCGCGCAGGCGCTGAGCACGGCGAAAAAAGGCGACATCGTTGGCCCGATTCGTTCCGGCGTTGGCTTCCACATTCTGAAAGTGAACGATCTGCGCGGCCAGAGCCAGAGCATCTCCGTCACTGAAGTTCATGCCCGCCATATTCTGCTGAAACCCTCGCCGATCATGACCGATCAACAGGCGCGCCTGAAACTGGAAGAGATCGCAGCAGACATTAAGAGCGGCAAAACGACCTTTGCTGCCGCAGCGAAAGAGTTTTCACAGGACCCGGGTTCTGCCAACCAGGGCGGCGATCTGGGCTGGGCGGCAGCGGATATTTTCGATCCTGCCTTCCGCGACGCGCTGACCCGCCTCAACAAAGGCCAGATGAGCGCCCCGGTGCACTCCTCCTTTGGCTGGCACCTGATCGAACTGCTGGATACGCGTAACGTTGATAAAACCGACGCGGCGCAGAAAGACAGAGCTTACCGTATGCTGATGAACCGTAAGTTCTCGGAAGAAGCGGCAACCTGGATGCAGGAACAACGCGCCAGCGCTTACGTTAAAATCCTGAGCAATTAATGGTTACGGTTCAACGCGTTGTTATCACTCCCGGCGAACCCGCCGGGATTGGTCCTGACTTAGTCGTTCAGCTCGCACAGCGTGAGTGGCCAGTCGAACTCGTCGTCTGTGCAGATGCCCGTCTGTTAACCGACCGGGCCGCGTTGCTCGGTTTGCCCCTCTCGCTTCTTCCCTACTCGCCAAATCACCCTGCAAAACCGCAATCCGCCGGCACGCTGACCCTGTTGCCGACAGCGCTTCGCGCTCCTGTCACCCCAGGTCAACTCAGCGTTGAGAATGGGCAGTATGTGGTGGATACGCTGGCGCGCGCCTGCGACGGTTGTCTGCAAGGGGAATTTGCGGCGCTGATCACCGGGCCGGTTCACAAAGGCGTCATCAATGACGCTGGCGTACCGTTTACCGGACACACGGAGTTTTTTGAAGCGCGTTCGCAGGCGAAGAAAGTGGTGATGATGCTGGCCACCGAGGAGCTGCGGGTCGCGCTGGCGACAACGCACCTGCCGTTAAGAGCGGTTGCCGACGCCATTACCCCCACTTTGCTGCATGAGGTGATCGGCATTCTGCATCATGATTTACGCACGAAATTCGGCCTTGCCGATCCGCATATTCTGGTGTGCGGGCTAAATCCGCATGCGGGTGAAGGCGGCCATATGGGAACCGAAGAGATCGACACGATCGTTCCGGTACTGGATGATCTGCGCGCTCAGGGGATGCGCTTAAGCGGCCCTTTGCCCGCCGACACGCTTTTCCAGCCTAAATATCTCGATCATGCCGATGCCGTGCTAGCGATGTACCACGATCAGGGTCTCCCCGTGCTAAAATACCAGGGATTTGGTCGCGGCGTGAATATCACGCTGGGCCTGCCTTTTATTCGAACATCCGTAGACCACGGCACCGCGCTTGAACTGGCGGGTCGGGGGCAAGCGGATGTCGGCAGTTTTATTACGGCGCTTAATCTCGCCATCAAAATGATTGTTAATACCCAATGAATAATCGAGTCCATCAGGGCCACTTAGCCCGTAAACGTTTCGGGCAAAACTTTCTCAACGATCAGTTTGTGATCGACAGTATTGTCTCCGCCATTAACCCGCAAAAGGGTCAGGCAATGGTCGAAATCGGCCCCGGTCTGGCGGCGCTGACGGAGCCTGTCGGCGAACGTCTGGACCAGCTCACGGTGATCGAACTTGACCGCGATCTGGCCGCGCGTCTGCAAACGCACCCGTTTTTGGGGCCGAAACTGACGATTTATCAGCAAGATGCCATGACCATGAACTTCGGTGAGCTGTCTGAGAAGATAGGTCAGCCGCTGCGCGTATTCGGCAATTTGCCCTACAACATCTCCACCCCGTTGATGTTCCACCTCTTTAGCTATACTGATGCCATTGCCGACATGCACTTTATGTTGCAAAAAGAAGTGGTCAATCGTCTGGTTGCAGGGCCGAACAGTAAGGCGTATGGTCGATTAAGCGTCATGGCGCAATATTATTGCCAGGTGATCCCGGTGCTGGAAGTGCCACCATCCGCCTTCACGCCGCCGCCTAAAGTCGATTCCGCCGTTGTGCGTCTGGTGCCTCACACGACGATGCCGTATCCGGTGAAAGACATACGCGTGTTGAGCCGCATCACCACCGAGGCGTTTAACCAGCGTCGTAAAACGATTCGCAACAGCCTCGGCAATCTGTTCAGCGTCGAGGTGCTGACGGAACTGGGCATTGACCCGGCATTGCGAGCGGAAAATATCTCTGTCGCGCAATATTGCCAGATGGCGAACTATCTGTCAGAAAACGCGCCTTCGAAGGAGAGTTAAGCATGATCAATTCGCCCCGAGTGTGTATTCAGGTTCAGAGCGTCTACATTGAAGCGCAATCTTCACCTGATGATGAACGTTACGTATTCGCATACACGGTAACCATCCGCAATTTGGGGCGAGCGCCAGTGCAGTTGTTGGGGCGTTATTGGCTGATAACCAATGGTCATGGCCGCGAAACCGAAGTACAGGGCGAAGGTGTGGTTGGCGTGCAGCCGCACATCGCGCCCGGAGAAGAGTACCAGTACACCAGCGGCGCCGTTATTGAAACGCCGCTGGGCACCATGCAGGGTCACTACGAAATGATCGATGAAAAAGGCGTCGCCTTTACTATCGATATTCCCGTGTTCCGACTCGCCGTTCCAACACTTATTCATTAAAACTAAAGCAATGGCAACATACCTCATTGGCGACGTTCACGGTTGCTACGACGAACTGATCGCATTGTTACACCAGGTGGAATTTACCCCCGGTTCAGACACCCTGTGGCTTACCGGCGATCTGGTCGCTCGCGGCCCTGGTTCTCTGGAAGTGCTCCGCTACGTGAAATCACTGGGCGACTGCGTGCGTCTGGTGCTTGGCAATCACGATTTACATCTGTTGGCCGTCTTTGCGGGCATTAGCCGCAATAAGCCGAAAGACAGGCTGACTCCGCTGCTGGAGGCGCCAGACGCCGACGAACTGCTCAACTGGCTGCGCCGTCAGCCGCTGTTGCAGGTCGACGAAGAGAAGAAGCTGGTGATGGCGCATGCGGGCATTACGCCGCAGTGGGATTTACAGACAGCGAAAGACTGCGCGCGCGATGTTGAAGCCGTGCTATCGAGCGACTCCTATCCCTTCTTCCTCGACGCGATGTACGGCGATATGCCGAACAACTGGACGCCGGAGCTAACGGGTCTGGCGCGGCTGCGTTTTATCACGAATGCCTTCACCCGTATGCGTTACTGTTTCCCGAACGGCCAACTGGATATGTACAGCAAAGAGTCGCCGGAAAACGCCCCTGCGCCGCTGAAACCCTGGTTCGCCATTCCGGGACCGGTTAGCGAAGCATACAGCATTGTCTTTGGTCACTGGGCGTCGCTGGAAGGTAAAGGGACGCCGGAAGGCATTTATGGTCTGGATACCGGCTGCTGCTGGGGCGGGGATTTAACCTGCCTGCGTTGGGAAGATAAGCGCTACTTCGTGCAGCCGTCGAATCGTCATCTTGATTCAGGCAAAGGCGAGGCGGTAAACGCCTGAGCGTTATTTTGTAGGCCGGATAAGGCGTTTACGCCGCTATCCGGCATTCACGCCACATTATTGCCTGATGGCGCTTCGCTTATCAGGCCTACAAATCCGCGTTACAACATGCCGGATTAACGACGCTCCAGAATCTCGAAGCAGTAGCTGTGAGAATTCTGCTCATCGGCGTCGTGGAACTCGCTGAAGACCGATTCCCAGTCATCCGGTTCGTAGTCCGGGAAATGGGTGTCCCCTTCCACTTCGGCATCAATATGCGTCAGATACAGTTTCTGCGCTTTCGGCAAGAACTGTTCGTACACGCGTCCGCCGCCAATCACCATAATCTCTGGCGCATCGCCGCAGGCGGCAATCGCTTCATCGACCGATTTCACCCACTGCACGCGATCGTCAGTGCCAGGCTGGCTGCTGATGACGATGTTTTTACGCCCCGGCAGCGGTCGCCCGATGGATTCCCAGGTATGGCGCCCCATAACCACAGGCTTGTTTAAGGTGTTACGTTTAAACCAGGCGAGATCGGCAGGCAGGTTCCACGGCATGGCGTTTTCCATGCCGATAACGCGATCTACCGCTAACGCCGCAATCAGACTGATCATTGAATATTTCCTGGATACAAAAAATTGTCGCCACTATACGGAAAGAGCAATCTTTCGTCGACTAACGAAAAGAGGAATAGCACGAAAATTTTCCGTTCTGCTGGCAACCCGACTTATTTAAAGCGGTGTCAGCTCGCAGGCTGCCATCAGGCAATCAGACGCGCCATCCGGCCTACGATGGTTTGTAGGCCCGGTAAGCGCAGCGCCACCGGGCAAATTGCCGGATGGCGGCGTAAATGCCTTATCCTGCCTACGTTGACGGTTTCACTTCCGGCTCATCATCTGCATCACCCGTATGTTTACCTTCATCCGTGCCTTGCCAGCCGTGGCGTTGAATTAACGATAAATGTTCACGGTCTTCAGTAATAATCTCGCTCAACATAGCGCTGGTGCGTTTATAGACAGCCGCGCGGGACGTTGGATCGTTTTCCCCTTTCGCCATCTCTTCCACCATCTGCGTATTAAAACGACGGAACAGATCGGCACGCTCGCGCGCCTCGTAGCGTCCCAGCCCTAATTTTTCCAGCGCCTGACGCCCTGTTTTTAACGCGCCTTCAAACGTTTCACGCTCCGGCATCTCAACACCGGCCTGTCGCAAACGAATGTAGTGATCGACATCGCGAGCGCGGGCAATAATTTGCAGGTCGGGAAAATGGGCTTTTACCATTTCTGTCAGTTGTAAACTGGTTTGCGGATCGTCAATCGCGTTGATCAGCACTTCCGCTTTCGCCGCACCGGCGGACTCCAGCAGATCCATGCGCGTCGCGTCCCCGTAAAAGACCTTCATGCCAAATTTGCGCAGCGTTTCAATATGATCCGGGTCATGGTCGAGAACCACCATTTTTACCCCGCTCGACAGCAGCAAACGCCCCGTAATCTGCCCAAAACGGCCAAATCCGGCGATGATCACGCGCGGTTGTTCCGCATCGATCTCATCCGCTTCACGCGCTTCGCCGATTGCGGATTTTTCCAGACGGCTCAGGAGCACCAGAAAAATGGGCGTCGCCGCCATTGAGAGCGCAACGGTGAGCGTCAACGCCTTAGCCCATTCCGGGTCGAGTACACTGGCCATTTGCGCCGCGCCGAATACCACAAAGGCAAACTCACTCCCCTGTCCTAATAATACGGCAAACCAGAGACGTTGCTTATTCGGCACCCGTAGCGGCCTGGCGACAAGCCACAGCATTACCGTTTTAATTACCAGGAAACCGACCAGCAGGATAAGAATGCGTAACGGATTATCAATCAGCGTGCCAAAGTCGATAGACATGCCGACGCCGATAAAGAACAGCCCCAGCAGCAGCCCTTTAAATGGCTCTATGTCGCTTTCCAGCGCATGCCGGTATTCCGAGCTTGCCAGCAACACGCCCGCCAGAAACGCCCCCATCGCCATCGACAGTCCCACTTCTTCCAGCAGCAAGCCGAAGCCAAAGACCAGAAACAGAGCCACGGCGCTGAACACTTCACGCAAACCGGAACGCGCGACAAAACGCAACGCCGGGCGCGTGACATAGCGCCCTAACAGCACCACCAGCACCAGCGCCCCTGCCACTTTTAACGCAGACAGTGCAAAGACGCCCAGCGTCGTTGAGGCGCTGCTGGCGGCCAGCAAGGGGATCATCGCCACCAGCGGAATAGCGGCAATATCCTGAAACAGCAGCACGGCGAATGTGCTACGGCCCATTTGCGAGACGGTCAGGTTACGCTCATCCATCGCCTGCATCGCAATCGCCGTGGAAGAGAGCGCCAGCGTCATGCCGATCAGCTCCGCCACCTGCCAGCGCAGACCGAGGAACATACAGAACAGGCCAATCAACCCACCGCATACCACCATCTGCAACGCGCCGCCGCCAAAAACCGACGCACGCAGTTTCCACAAACGCTGCGGGTCCAGCTCCAGCCCAATCACAAACAGCATCAGCACCACGCCAATTTCGGCGAAATGGAGAATAGCTTCAGCGTCCGTCACCAGACGCAGCCCCCACGGGCCGATAATACACCCGGCAATGAGGTAGCCCAGCACCGACCCTAAGCCCAGCCGGACGGCAATCGGCACAATCAGCGCGGCCGACCCCAGGTAAATCAGCGCCTGTATCAGCGTATGGCTATCCATGATTTGCCTCCTGCCACGCCAGCAAACGTTGCTTGTAGTGGCGCGCCTGCGCCTGGAGCGTTTCGTCATCACAGACAAACGTACAGTGCATCGCAAAAGGCGGCAGCCAGTTGAGCCCACAATAGAGCGCGGTAGCCTGTAACGGCTGCGAGAGCACGTCAAAGCCCGGATAGGCGCCAATAGCGAAGTGGCTTTCGCCTCCGCCAGTCGTCACGGCCCACATCAGATCTTTGCCCCGGAGCGCCGTGCCGCCATGCCCGTAGGCCCAGCCATGCGCGAGGACTTTGTCCATCCAGAGTTTGAGTAAAGGGGGAACGCTGTACCACTGCATTGGATGCTGCCAGATGATAAGACGCGCGCGCGCCAGCGCCTGCTGCTCGGCGGCAACATCAATATTGAAGTCAGGGTAAAGTTGATAGAGCGAACGAATTTCGACGCCATCCAGCGTCCTTGCCTGTTCCAGCATCCGTTTATTCGCATGCGAGTGCTGCGGATACGGATGGGCATAAATAATGAGGATCATGAAGTAGCCTGTTATTTTACATCTCTGTTTTACCACAGAGTGTAGTCAGTAATTTAACAGGCTAATAGTGAATATTATTGAGCAGCTAAATGGATAAAACTGAATTAATTATCCAGTTCGCTCATGTTCTTCACCTGATCGCGGTTGATCTGTTCCGTTTTACCGGTTTCTGCGTTTTTGTAGGACACCAGTCCGGTATCATCATCGACCTGTGGTTTACCATCAGTGACGATCGTCTTGCCGTCGGTGGTTTTTATGGCCTGGTTTGATGAACAGCCCGCTACGGTAAATACCGTCGCAGCGGCAAAAAGAGACGCAATAAGAAGTTGTTTTTGCATGGTGTTCTCCCTGCTTTTCAGTCATTTTCAGTGGCATACCCATTAACTATAGACTAACTGACTGACCTTAAAAGAAAATACAGAACACTCTGAAGATATCCCCTAGCACAGGGGCTTGTTGCGAATCGTCATACTGCTCGTCTGGGCAAGCGTCAGTCCACGCGTCTCCGGCGCAAAGGCGATGGAAATAAGCAGACCGATAAGTGAAATTCCCGCCCCCATCAGCATGACGTAGCTGATCCCATATCTGGTGATGAAGATCGGCAGCGCCCACGTTGAAAGGATGGTGCCAATTCGACTCAGGGACATAATGACGCCCACGGCAGACGCGCGAATATCCGTCGGGAACAGCTCATTCGGGTAGAGCCACTGAAGGTTCCCCGGGCCGCCGGAGAAAAAGGCGTACACCGCAAAGGCCGCAACCACCAGCCAGATCCCCATTTCTGGGATCAACCCCAGCACAGCCAGCGCCAGCGTCATCATAACAAAGCTGCCGATCAGCAATGGCCGTCGCCCTATGCTGTTCAGCCAGTACATCGGCGGAATACAGCCCAGCATAAAGAACAAACTGATCACCACATTGCCCAGCGCCGCGCTTTTCCCGACGCCCAGCCCCAGCAGGCCGACAATCTGCGGGCCAAAGGTATAGATGGCGAACATCGGGATGACCTGGCAGGTCCAGATGGCGGCGACAAACAAAACAAACGGGAAGTGACGGCGATTAAACAGCTGTAAGAAGCGCGTCTCCTGGGGCGGTTCTTCATCGAACGCCACCGGCTCGCCAAACAGTTTAATCATCATCTCCTCGCACTCTTTCACCCGCCCCTTACGCAACAGCCAGCGCGGTGATTCGGGAAGATCGAAGCGCCCGATCAGGATCATAATGCAGGGAATTGCCGCGCTTCCCAGCATCCAGCGCCATCCGCCCGCCACATCGTACAACCAGTAGCCGACCAGATCGGCGCAGGTGGCGCCGACATACCACATCGCGGCAATAAAACTGATCGAGAAGGCGCGCTGGCGGGTGTTGGAAAACTCGGTAATCATCGAGGTGGCGATAGGATAATCCGCGCCAATCACCACCCCAATCAGCACGCGCATGACGAGCAACTCCATCGGCGATGAGACAAACATTGTCGCTACCGATATCACCCCAATGGCGATGATATCGATGAGGAACATTTTACGTCGCCCCACTTTGTCTGAGATATAGCCGAACAGCGACGTACCGACAAACAGCCCGGCCAGCGTGCCTGCCCCCAGCAATCCCAGCCACTGCGCATCCAGCTTCAGCGCAGGCGTGAGCTGCTCCAGCGCCACGCCAATCATGACCAGTACGTAACCGTCCAGGAACGGCCCGCCGCTTCCCCACAGCATAATTCTGCGGTGAATAGAGGAGAATTTAATGTCGTCAAAGTTCCTGGGCTGCTGCATAGCCGCGTCCTGTTTTGTTTTCACTTGATGCCTGATGGCGCTACGCTTATCAGGCCTACGAATCACGTATTTTGTAGGCCGGATAAGACGCGTCAGCGACGCCATCCGGCATCAACCTCAGCCGTAGCGAAATTCCACGCCAAAGGTGCCGCGCGGGTATTCCCATTTTTCCAGCGCCGTCCCCAACCCGAGAATTCGACAGGTGCCGCACTCCAGGCACCCGGCGTAATCAAAGCGCACGCTGCCGTCGTCCTGCTTTTTATACAACCCGGCCGGACACGCCTTGATCAGCACCTCCAGCGCCTGCTTATCCGGTTCGGTTTTCAGGATGATGTGCGGATTGTCTTCATCCACATTGAATTTATTGACGCCCAGTTTGACGTCCACATTGACGGGAGAAGTCATAATACGGTCACTCCTTTGATGCCATCCTTCATCAGGTTGATGAAGCCCACTTTCTTCGCGTGGCGCAGGATTTTTTTACGCACAGGGACGGGAGCGCTGCCATCGACGGTAAACAGATCGCGGGCAATGCCCACCGCCATTTCAGGGTAGCGCGTGAACATACGCGGGTTGTCCAGAAACGCCGGTAAGCGCTGGTACATACGCATATCCCGCATCGGCCCGTTGTCGAGATGCTGTCGATATTCCGCCAGCCCCTGTCGGCTGAAATCGTTGCTCTGCATGGCCGAAAGTACGGTCTTCGCCGCCGCTTCCCCTGCCGCGACGGCCAGATCCATACCGCGAATCGTAAAACCGAGATTCATACACATACCGGCGGCGTCACCGGCAATCAGCACGCCGTCGCCCACCAGCTCCGGCTGCATATTCATTCCCGCTTCCGGGACGACGTGCGCGGCGTACTCCAGCAGTTTTCCACCCGCAATCAGCGGCGCCACCGCCGGATGCTGTTTAAAATCTTCCAGCATTTGTGGAACCGACTTTTTCGCCTCTTTCAGATGATGCAGACCGCAAACCAGCCCCAAAGAGAGGGTCGTTTTATTGGTATAGAGGAAGCCGCCGCCCATCAGACCGTCGGTCGGAGAACCGGCAAACAGACAGGCTGCACCTTCATTTCCCTGTAATCCGAAGCGATCCACAATGACCGATTCAGGCAACTCAATTAACTCTTTTACGCCTACCGCGACATGGGCGGCATCTACACGTTTCGCCATTCCCAGCTTTTCCGCCAACAGCGAGTTCACGCCATCAGCAAGAATGACCGTTTTCGCTTCAATAACGTCGCCATCCGCCTCAACGCCCACCACTTTGCCGTCGCGCTGAACAAGATTATCCACGCGGATGCCGGTTATCAGCTGCGCGCCCGCCTCTTCAGCCTGTTCCATCAGCCAAGCGTCAAATTTGCTGCGTAAGACAGAATAAGAGACCTGCGAAGGCGCGGCATCCTCGCCATTGACGTAATCCACCGCCATCGCCCCTTTTTCGGTCATAAAAGCGAGTTTTTCATGGGTGATCACGCGTTCAACCGGGGCATGTTCAGCAAAACCGGGGATAATGCGCTCCAGACTGTGCGCGTAGATGCGCCCGCCGGTGACATTCTTCGCGCCAGCGGAATTGCCGCGCTCAATAACCAGCACCTGCGCCCCTTCGCGGGCGAGCACCAGCGCCGCGACGGAACCCGCCAGTCCGGCCCCCACGATGATGGCATCAAAGATATCTTCGGACATAAGAACTCCAGATTTACCTGTCAGCGGCAGGGCCGATACCCACAAGCCCTGCCCGAGTGGATCAGCGTGCTAAAGCGCTCGTAAGCGCAGGCAGAATCTTCATCACATCGCCGACAATGCCGTAATCAGCGTATTGAAATATCGGCGCATTTTTATCTTTGTTGATGGCGCAGATGGTTTGTGAACCGTTCGCGCCCACCATGTGCTGGATCTGCCCGGAAATGCCCACCGCGAGGTAAAGCTCTGGTTTAAGCATCAGGTTGGAGATGCCGACATAACGCTCGTGCTCCATCCATTTTTCGTTTTCCGCCACCGGACGAGAACACGCCAGTTCCGCGCCAATGGCCTGACACAGCGCCTGGGCCAGCGAGATATTCTCTTTGCTGCCGATGCCGCGCCCGACGCTAACCACCAGTCGCGCTTTATCAAGATCGACCGTGTTGCTCTGGCGCGCCTGCGTTGCGGTGCGCGTTACGACGACATCTGGCGACTGCCACTGCACGTCATGCGACTCGCCGTGGCGGGACGCATCCGCCTGTTGCGCCTCGAACGTGCCGCTGCCGACGGTGATCACCGCATACGGTGATGTAATGGTCTCTTCGCCAATCGCCAGCCCGCCGTAGACCATATGCCGGACGGTCGCATGGCCCTCCTGCTGCGTTACCGCACTGGCGTCGTTAGAGACGGCCGCCGCGAGACGAAATCCCAGCTTTGCCGCCAGCAGTTTGCCACGGCGGGTATTAGGCAGCAGCACCAGACCCGAATCCCCCTGCTGGCGAATCGTCTGCGCCATCACCCCGGCGTAATCTTCCACCATGCGGTCGTCCGGTTTACCGCGTAAATGCCAGATGTGATTCGCCCCCAGCTGGCGTGCCGTCTCGCCCTCGGCGTCGTGCTGCACAAACGCATGAATCTGCTCGCCTGAAGCCAGTGCGCCGCTCATCAGTTCCGGCAGACGAGAAGGGGTATCGCTGAATACCCAGACATGAGAAAACGTGTTCATAATATCCCCCGGTAATTAAATGATTTTGCGCAGATGTTCGGCGAACGCGGCGATCTGCTCTTCACCATCGCCTTCAATAACGATGCGCTGACGCTCGCGTTGTTTCGGTGCGGCGACCTTCTGGACGGAGTACGCGTCTGGCGCACTGAAACCAATATCCGCCGCAGACCAGACCTGCACCGGTTTTTTTGCCGCGCCCAGAATCGCTTTCATCGACGGGATCTGCGGAGCGTTAATGTCTGTGGAGACCGCCACCACCGCAGGCAGGGGAATACTCAGGGTTTCAATTTCATCTTCCAGTTCACGCTCAACGGTAAGCGCACTTTCCGTCAGGGAGAGGATTTTGCTCACGCCGTTGATGGCCGGAATGTTCAGCGTTTCACCCACCAGCAGGCTGACCTGCTGGGCATAAAGGTCGGAGGAACCGTCGCCGCAGACGATCAGATCAAAGCCCGATTTTTGCGCGGCGGCGGCAAGCGCTGCGGCGGTGCGTTGCGGCAAAGCCTGTTCAAACTGGTCGTCTATCACCACGACCAGTTCATCTGGCCCACGGGAAAGCACATCTTTACGCCCTTTGGCGTTGGTCAGCGCCTTGCCGCCTACGCTCATGGCAATCACCTGGGCATCGCTTGTCTGCTGCTTTAACTGGCAGGCAGCTTCAATCGCATTCAGATCGTACTGACTGATTTTGGCATCCGCTTTGCTGATATCTAATGAACCATCGGCATTATTGATCGCAATATCCTGCTCATCAGGCACGCACTTGTAACAAGTAATTATCTTCATTGCATCTCCAGAAATCATGAAGGAAACGTCATCCATATCGGCGGTGTTAAATACAGATATCACGCTCTTTAATTCGGAAATAAAACTTTAATCACCAATATTGAAAATGTCACACGCTGATATTTACAACTTTCAATATTGTTAAGCACCTCACTAATATTGAAAAGCACCCGTAGAACATAAAAATTTTCAATATTGTTTGATGGATCACCAATATTGAATGAGAGATGCGCGAAATTCGACCAAAATGCAAAGCATCCAATTGTTTTATATTTATTTTATTTGAAAATCAGGGTCAAAAACACCAGACAAAAAAGTGTGATCAACATAACAGATTACCGCAAAATGAATACCCATTATGAGTTACTCGCCAAAGCGACTCTGAGGTCTAACTGTCATCAGATTATTACTAAGAAAAATAAACAAAATATAACAAACGGGAACGTAACATAAATTTCGTTTTGACACTGGAATTGACTCATGAAAAATGAAAAGAGAAAGTCCGGGATTGAACCTAAGGTTTTTTTCCCGCCGTTAATAATTGTAGGGATACTTTGTTGGCTAACCGTCAGAGATCTCGACGCTGCGAATATTGTTATTAATGCCGTCTTCAGTTATGTCACAAATATCTGGGGTTGGGCATTTGAATGGTACATGGTGGTGATGCTTTTTGGCTGGTTCTGGCTGGTCTTCGGCCCTTACGCTAAAAAAAGATTAGGTGATGAACCGCCGGAATTCAGCACTGCCAGCTGGATTTTCATGATGTTCGCCTCCTGCACTTCCGCCGCCGTGCTGTTCTGGGGCTCAATCGAAATTTATTATTACATCTCGACGCCGCCCTTTGCTCTGGCACCTGGCTCCAACGGCGCCAAAGAGATCGGCCTCGCCTACAGCCTGTTTCACTGGGGGCCGTTACCGTGGGCGACTTACAGCTTCCTCTCCGTCGCGTTCGCCTACTTCTTTTTTGTTCGCAAAATGGACGTGATTCGTCCCAGCTCCACGCTGGTGCCTTTAGTGGGCGAGAAACACGCGAAAGGGTTATTCGGTACTATTGTCGATAACTTCTATCTGGTGGCGCTGATCTTCGCGATGGGCACCAGCCTCGGTCTGGCGACGCCGCTGGTGACAGAGTGTATGCAGTATCTGTTCGGCATCCCTCATACGCTGGAACTGGACGCCATCATCATTACCTGCTGGATCGTTCTGAACGCCATTTGCGTGGCCTGCGGCCTGCAAAAAGGGGTGAAAATCGCCAGTGACGTGCGTAGCTATCTCAGCTTCCTGATGCTCGGCTGGGTGTTTATCGTCAGCGGCGCCAGTTTCATCATGAACTACTTCACCGATTCCGTCGGTATGCTGTTGATGTATCTGCCACGCATGTTGTTCTACACCGATGCGATCGGCAAAGGCGGCTTCCCGCAGGGCTGGACCGTTTTCTACTGGGCATGGTGGGTCATTTACGCCATCCAGATGAGTATATTCCTCGCGCGTATTTCCCGCGGCCGTACCGTGCGCGAACTGTGCTTTGGGATGGTGCTCGGCCTGACCGCCTCCACCTGGATTCTGTGGACCGTTCTTGGCAGCAACACCCTGCTGCTGATGGATAAAAATATTCTCAATATTCCACAACTGATCGAACAGCACGGCGTGGCGCGCGCCATCATCGAAACCTGGGCCGCACTGCCATTCAGCACGGCTACGATGTGGGGATTCTTCATCCTCTGCTTTATCGCTACCGTCACGCTGATTAACGCCTGCTCCTACACGCTGGCCATGTCCACCTGCCGCGAAGTGCGCGACGGTGAAGAGCCGCCGCTGCTGGTACGTATCGGCTGGTCGGTGCTGGTTGGCGTTATCGGCATCGTCCTGTTAGCGCTCGGCGGGTTAAAACCCATTCAAACCGCGATTATCGCCGGAGGATGCCCGCTGTTCTTCGTCAACATCATGGTAACGCTCTCCTTTATCAAAGACGCCAAAGTGCACTGGAAAGATAAATAAACTCAATAAACTCCTTACAAATGAGGCTGGAAGATGGATTTTAATTTGAATGACGAGCAGGAACTGTTTGTCGCCGGTATTCGTGAACTGATGGCCAGTGAGAACTGGGAAGCCTACTTTGCCGAGTGCGATCGCGACAGCGTCTACCCGGAACGTTTTGTGAAAGCGCTGGCGGATATGGGCATCGACAGCCTGTTGATCCCGGAAGAACACGGCGGGCTGGAAGCCGGTTTCGTCACCGTTGCCGCCGTATGGATGGAACTGGGGCGTCTGGGCGCGCCAACTTACGTGTTGTACCAATTGCCGGGAGGTTTTAACACTTTCCTGCGTGAAGGGACCCAGGAGCAAATTGATAAAATCATGGCGTTCCAGGGAACCGGCAAGCAGATGTGGAACTCGGCGATCACCGAACCGGGAGCGGGATCGGATGTTGGCAGTTTAAAAACTACCTATACCCGTAAAAATGGTAAGGTTTATCTTAACGGCAGCAAGTGTTTCATCACCAGTAGCGCCTACACCCCCTACATCGTGGTGATGGCACGGGACGGCGCCTCCCCGGACAAACCGATTTATACCGAATGGTTTGTCGATATGAGCAAACCCGGCATCAAGGTTAACAAACTTGAGAAGCTCGGCCTGCGCATGGACAGCTGCTGTGAAATCAATTTTGACGATGTTGAGCTGGACGAAAAAGACATGTTCGGCCGGGAAGGTAATGGCTTTAACCGCGTAAAAGAAGAGTTCGACCACGAACGTTTCCTGGTGGCTTTAACCAACTACGGTACGGCGATGTGCGCGTTCGAAGACGCCGCGCGTTACGCCAATCAGCGTGTGCAGTTTGGCGAGACGATCGGTCGCTTCCAGCTGATTCAGGAGAAGTTCGCGCATATGGCGATCAAATTAAACTCCATGAAAAACATGCTGCTGGAAGCCGCGTGGAAAGCGGATAACGGCACCATCACCTCGGGCGATGCCGCGATGTGTAAATACTTCTGCGCCAACGCCGCGTTTGACGTGGTAGACAGCGCCATGCAGGTATTGGGCGGCGTCGGGATTGCGGGCAACCACCGCATTACGCGTTTCTGGCGTGACCTGCGCGTTGACCGCGTCTCCGGCGGCTCTGACGAAATGCAGATCCTGACGCTCGGCCGCGCCGTGCTGAAGCAATACCGTTAAACATTGCCCGGTGGCGCTGCGCTTACCGGGCCTACAAAAAATGCAGGAATTTATTTATGAACCGTTTACCGATGCCCACTTTCGGGCCGCTCGCCGGATTGCGGGTTGTGTTCTCCGGGATTGAAATCGCCGGGCCGTTCGCCGGACAAATGTTCGCAGAGTGGGGCGCGGAAGTGATCTGGATTGAAAACGTCGCCTGGGCCGATACCATTCGCGTCCAGCCGAACTATCCGCAGCTTTCACGCCGAAACTTGCATGCCCTCTCCCTAAACATCTTCAAAGATGAAGGTCGGGAAGCGTTTCTGAAACTCATGGAAACCACTGACATCTTCATCGAAGCCAGCAAAGGCCCGGCGTTTGCCCGTCGCGGAATTACCGATGACGTGCTGTGGGAACACAACCCCAAACTGGTGATCGCCCACCTTTCCGGTTTCGGCCAGTACGGCACGGAGGAGTACACCAACCTCCCGGCTTACAACACCATCGCCCAGGCCTTTAGCGGCTACCTGATTCAGAACGGCGATGTCGATCAACCCATGCCCGCATTCCCGTATACGGCGGACTATTTTTCCGGGATGACCGCCACCACCGCCGCGCTGGCGGCTTTGCACAGAGTGCGTGAAACCGGCAAAGGCGAAAGCATTGATGTGGCGATGTATGAAGTGATGCTGCGCATGGGTCAGTACTTCATGATGGATTACTTCAACGGCGGCGAAATTTGCCCGCGCATGACCAAAGGCAAAGACCCCTACTACGCCGGATGCGGGCTGTATAAATGCGCAGACGGTTACATCGTGATGGAGCTGGTCGGCATTACGCAGATCAACGAGTGCTTTAAGGATATCGGCCTGGCGCACATTCTGGGTACGCCAGAGGTGCCGGAAGGCACCCAGCTTATCCATCGCGTTGAGTGCCCTTACGGGCCGTTAGTCGAGGAAAAACTGGATGCGTGGCTGGCGACCCGTTCCATCGCCGATGTGCAGGCGCGTTTCGCCGAGCTGAATATCGCCTGCGCGAAAGTGCTGACCATTCCAGAACTGGAAAACAACCCGCAGTACGTCGCCCGCGAATCCATTACCGAGTGGCACACGATGGATGGCCGCACCTGTAAAGGGCCAAACATCATGCCGAAATTCAAAAACAACCCAGGGAAAATCTGGCGTGGCATGCCGTCGCATGGCATGGACACCGCCGCCATTCTAAAAAACATCGGTTACAACGAAGCAGATATACAGGAACTGGTCAGCAAGGGTCTGGCCAAAGTTGAGGATTAAACGCAAAGCGCTAACCGGTTTATCCGGTTAGCGCGCATGCCTATTTTCGAACGGATAACAGTGCAATGGATATCGTTGGCGGACAAAACTTACGTCAGATGTGGGACGACCTGGCCGAGGTATACGGAAATAAAACGGCGCTTATTTTTGAATCCAGCGAAGGCGTTGTCCGGCAATTCAGCTACGCGTCGCTGAATGAAGAGATCAACCGCACGGCGAACCTTTTCCTCGCCTCAGGCATTCAGAAAGGCGATAACGTCGCGCTGCATCTGGATAACTGCCCGGAGTTCTTTTTCTGCTGGTTTGGTCTGGCCAAAATTGGCGCCATCATGGTGCCGATCAATGCCAGGCTCCTGCGCGAAGAGAGCGCCTGGATTTTACAAAACAGCCGCTCGCAGCTCATCGTCACCAGCGCTGAATTTTATCCGATGTATCGCCAGATACTGCTTGAGGACGATACCCTGCTCAATCATATCTGTCTGATTGGCGAAAATGCGCCCGTTGAAGATAACGTTAGCCATTTTTCTCAACTGAAAGACCAGCAGCCTGCCACATTGTGCTATGCGCCGCCGTTATCCACTGACGACACGGCGGAGATTCTGTTTACTTCTGGCACCACCTCGCGGCCAAAAGGCGTGGTCATTACCCATTACAACCTGCGTTTTGCGGGTTACTACTCCTCCTGGCAGTGTGCGCTGCGTGAAGATGACGTCTATCTGACGGTGATGCCCGCCTTTCATATTGACTGTCAGTGTACTGCGGCAATGGCGGCATTCTCCGCAGGCAGCACCTTTGTGCTGATCGAAAAATACAGCGCCCGCGCGTTCTGGGGACAGGTACGAAAGTATCGCGCCACCGTCACGGAATGTATTCCGATGATGATCAGAACGCTGATGGTGCAGCCCGCCTCCCCGGAAGAGAGGCAGCATTGTCTGCGCGAAGTGATGTTCTATCTCAACCTTTCCGTGCAGGAAAAAGACGCTTTTATTGCACGTTTCGGCGTCCGGCTGCTGACCTCTTACGGGATGACGGAAACCATTGTCGGCATTATTGGCGATCGTCCCGGCGATAAACGGCGCTGGCCATCTATTGGTCGCCCTGGATTTTGCTATGAGGCGGACATCCGCGATGAGCAGAACCGCTCACTACCCGCCGGAGAAATCGGTGAAATCTGTATTAAAGGCGTGCCGGGAAAAACCATCTTTAAAGAGTATTACGCCAGGCCGGAAGCCACCGCCAAAGCGCTGGAAGCCAACGGCTGGCTGCATACCGGTGATTCCGGCTATCGGGATGAGGAGGGATTTTTCTATTTCGTTGACAGGCGTTGCAACATGATTAAACGCGGCGGCGAAAATGTCTCCTGCATCGAACTGGAAAACATTATTTCGGCTCATCCCAAAATTCAGGACATCGTCGTTATTGGTATTCACGATTCGATCCGCGATGAAGCCATTAAAGCCTTTGTGGTGCTTAATGAAGGTGAAACATTAACGGAAGAGGAGTTTTTCGCTTTCTGTGAACAGAATATGGCGAAATTCAAAGTCCCCTCTTTTCTTGAGATAAGAAATGATCTGCCCCGAAACTGTTCAGGAAAAATAATTAAAAAGAACCTGAAATAAGCATTCTTACCCGTCCGATTTTAAATAATGGAGTGAAGATATGAGTGAATCATTACATTTGACCCGTCACGGCCCAATTCTGGAAATTACGCTGGATCGCCCGAAAGCGAATGCAATAGACGCAAAAACCAGTTTTGAGATGGGCGAAGTTTTTCTCAATTTCCGTGACGATCCCGAATTGCGTGTGGCGATCATCACCGGTGGCGGCGAAAAATTCTTCTCCGCAGGCTGGGATTTAAAAGCGGCAGCCGAAGGCGAAGCCCCGGACGCCGATTTTGGCCCCGGCGGGTTTGCCGGTTTAACCGAGATCTTTGACCTGGATAAACCAGTGATTGCCGCCGTTAACGGCTATGCCTTCGGCGGCGGGTTCGAACTGGCGCTGGCGGCGGATTTTATCGTCTGCGCCGATAACGCCAGTTTCGCGCTGCCTGAAGCAAAGCTCGGCATTGTGCCTGACAGCGGCGGCGTGCTGCGCCTGCCTAAGCTGTTGCCGCCTGCTGTCGTCAACGAAATGCTGATGACCGGCAGACGAATGGACGCAGAAGAAGCCTTGCGCTGGGGAATTGTGAACCGGGTTGTCAGCCAGCAAGCGTTAATGGACAGCGCCCGTGAACTGGCGCAACAGTTGGTGAACAGCGCGCCGTTGGCGATCGCCGCCCTCAAAGAGATCTACCGCGCAACCAGTGAAATGCCGGTGGAAGAAGGTTATCGCTACATTCGCAGCGGCGCATTGAAGCACTACCCGTCGGTACTGCACTCTGAAGATGCGATCGAAGGCCCGCAGGCGTTTGCCGAAAAACGCGATCCGGTCTGGAAAGGCCGCTAGCGCCGCGCTGCCGGATGGCGCTAACGCTTATCCGCCATCCGACAACAATCACGGAGGAATAACCATGAGCTATTACGCCTTTGAAGGCCTGATTCCGGTAGTACATCCAGAGGCGTACGTGCATCCCAGCGCCGTGTTGATTGGCGATGTCATCGTCGGCGCCGGCGTCTACATCGGCCCGCTTGCATCGCTGCGCGGCGACTATGGGCGTCTGATTCTTGAGGCGGGCGCTAACCTTCAGGATGGCTGCATCATGCACGGTTATTGCGATACCGACACCATCGTGCATGAAAACGGGCATATCGGGCACGGCGCAATCCTTCACGGCTGCGTGATTGGTCGTGATGCGTTGGTGGGCATGAACAGCGTAATCATGGATGGCGCAATCATCGGCGAAGAAAGTATCGTCGCCGCCATGAGTTTTGTAAAAGCGGGTTTTGTCGGCGCGCCCAGGCAGCTGCTGGTTGGCGCGCCTGCGCGCGTCAAACGTGATGTCACGGATGAAGAGCTGCACTGGAAACGGCTCAACACGCAGGAATATCAGGATCTCGCGGTACGCTGTCGGGCATCGCTATGTGAAACGCAACCCTTAACCCAGGTCGAAAAGAACCGGCCGCGCCTGAAAGGCACGACGGAGGTGAAGCCAAAATCGGCGTAGCGCTTTGTGCCGGATGGCGCTGGCGCTTATCCGGCCTACGAGTCAACACACCGTTGCAGGCCGGATAAGGCATTTACGCCGACATTACCGACGCATACTTTTTGATAGCATCATCTGCCATTTCTGCTCGCGGTTTAGCTCTGCGGGCGGAACCGGCATTCGCGGGGTTCTCTCCGCTTTTACCATCTTCTCCTGCGCGCTATGACCCAAACGCGCATAGAGCTGCGCGTCAATACGCTTAATACGCACCAGACGCTGGCACTGGCATCCTCGCCCTTCCAGCTGATTAGGGATCGTCCTGGTCTCGCACTCTATTTCCCCCACTTCAGAAAGAATATACGAAACCGTATTAATCGCTTTGCAATAATCCATATTAAATTGCTTCGCGATCTCTTTGGCGCTCACCCACCGGTTTTCTGCCATTACCCAATCAGCAATTAACAAATAAAGTGGTTTCTCAACATATTTTTCACTCATAAGCACACCATTTTACAAATTAAAAATCTTGCTACGGTTCGTTATGGCCTGAATATAAATAACGCCATTAACCATAAATAAATTGTGGATATAAGGGGATAGTATGCGACTTAATTGTTGATTAGTGTGAGCGAAATCGTGCTTGTTACATTGAAAACCACATCCAGGAAGCGTATGTGACCAGGAATGACCTTATGGCGTAAAAAAAGGTTCCTTTGCAGGAACCTTTTTATATCACCAGATAAATGCGTCTGCCGCTTACTTCGTAATTTGCGCGTGCATTTCCTGTACGGAGATCACCTTTTCAGTCGCATCGGCGTTCAGCGCCATCGTCGTGGCGAAGCCGCCGTTCAGGGTCGTGTCGTAATGCACTTTATACTGCAACGCGCTGCGGCGAATCAGTTTAGAGTCCTCAATCGCCTGACGACCTGCGGTGGTGTTGATGATGTAGGTGTATTCGCCATTCTTGATACGGTCCTGAATGTGCGGACGACCTTCATGCACCTTGTTGACCAGACGCGGGTTGATACCCGCCTCACCCAGCACAATCGCCGTACCGTGAGTCGCATCCAGTTCGAAGCCCTGTTTCAGCAGCTTCGCCGCCAGGTCCACCACGCGTTCTTTGTCGCCTTCACGAACGGAGAGCAGCGCACGGCCCGATTTCTTCATCGTCGAGCTGCTGCCAAGCTGCGCTTTGGCGAACGCTTCAGCGAAGGTGCGGCCGACGCCCATCACTTCCCCGGTAGAGCGCATTTCTGGCCCTAACAGCGGGTCAACGCCCGGGAATTTGTTGAACGGCAGCACCACTTCTTTCACCGAGTAGTACGGCGGGATGATTTCTTTCGTCACGCCCTGCTCGGTCAGCGATTTGCCCGCCATCACGCGCGCCGCCACTTTCGCCAGCGGTAAGCCGGTCGCTTTGGAGACGAACGGTACGGTACGCGCCGCACGCGGGTTCACTTCAATCAGGTAGACTTCGTTGTCTTTCACCGCGAACTGCACGTTCATCAGACCACGCACCTGCAACTCAAAGGCCAGCTTCTGCACCTGCTGGCGCATCACGTCCTGAATCTCTTTGCTTAACGTGTAGGCCGGCAGAGAACATGCGGAGTCACCGGAGTGCACGCCCGCCTGTTCGATGTGTTCCATGATGCCGCCAATCAGCACCATTTCACCGTCGCAGATAGCATCCACATCCACTTCCACCGCGTCATCAAGGAAGCGGTCCAGCAGTACCGGCGCATCGTTAGAGACGCTGACTGCGGTCTGGAAGTAACGACGCAGGTCAGCTTCGTCGTAAACGATTTCCATCGCGCGGCCGCCCAGTACGTAGGATGGGCGAACCACCAGCGGATAGCCAATCTCTTTTGCCTTCTCAACGGCCTGTTCAATCGCCGTCACGGTGGCGTTAGCAGGCTGTTTCAGTTTCAGACGGTCAACTGCCTGCTGGAAGCGCTCACGGTCTTCCGCGCGGTCAATCGCATCCGGGCTGGTGCCGATAACCGGCACGCCTGCCGCTTCCAGCGCGCGCGCCAGTTTCAGCGGAGTCTGGCCGCCGTACTGTACGATGACGCCTTTCGGTTTCTCGACGCGCACGATTTCCAGCACATCTTCCAGCGTGACCGGCTCGAAGTACAGGCGGTCGGAGGTGTCGTAGTCGGTGGAGACTGTTTCCGGGTTACAGTTGACCATAATGGTCTCGTAACCGTCTTCGCGCAGCGCCAGCGAGGCGTGTACGCAGCAGTAGTCAAATTCAATCCCCTGGCCGATACGGTTCGGGCCGCCGCCGAGCACCATGATTTTGTCGCGGTCCTGGTTCGGATTCGCTTCGCACTCATCTTCATAAGTGGAGTACATGTAGGCGGTGTCGGTAGCAAATTCCGCCGCACAGGTGTCCACGCGCTTGTAAACCGGGTGCAGGTTGAACTGGTCGCGCAATTTGCGCACTTCCGCTTCGCGCACGCCCGCCAGTTTAGCCAGACGCGCATCGGCGAAGCCTTTGCGCTTCAGCATCCGCAGGAAGTCAGCGTCGAGACCGGTGATGCCAAGCTCTGCCACTTTCTCTTCCAGACGAACCAGTTCCTCAATCTGCACCAGGAACCAGCGGTCGATGTTGGTCAGGTTAAAGACGCCATCGACAGACAGCCCCGCGCGGAACGCATCAGCGATGTACCAGATACGCTCGGCGCCCGCATCTTTCAGCTCGCGACGAATTTTGGTCAGCGCTTCCGGGTCATCCAGGCTCACTTTCGGGTCAAAACCGGCGGCGCCCACTTCCAGGCCGCGCAGCGCTTTCTGTAAGGATTCCTGCTGAGTGCGGCCAATCGCCATCACTTCGCCGACGGATTTCATCTGGGTGGTGAGACGGTCGTTGCTGCCCGCGAATTTTTCAAAGTTGAAGCGAGGAATTTTGGTGACAACGTAGTCGATGGACGGTTCGAACGATGCCGGAGTACGGCCGCCGGTGATGTCGTTCATCAGTTCGTCGAGGGTGTAACCCACCGCCAGTTTCGCCGCCACTTTGGCAATCGGGAAGCCGGTGGCTTTTGACGCCAGCGCCGAGGAGCGGGAGACGCGCGGGTTCATTTCGATAACAATCAGACGACCGTTTTTCGGGTTCACCGCAAACTGAACGTTGGAACCGCCGGTTTCCACGCCGATTTCACGCAGTACCGCCATCGAGGCGTTACGCATGATTTGGTACTCTTTGTCCGTTAGCGTTTGCGCCGGAGCCACCGTGATGGAGTCACCGGTGTGAATGCCCATCGCGTCAAAGTTCTCAATGGAGCAGACGATAATGCAGTTGTCGTTCTTATCACGCACCACTTCCATTTCGTACTCTTTCCAGCCAATCAGCGACTCATCAATCAGCAGTTCGTTGGTTGGGGAGAGATCCAGACCGCGCGCGCAAATTTCTTCGAACTCTTCGCGGTTGTAGGCAATACCGCCGCCGGTGCCGCCCATCGTAAAGGATGGACGGATAATGCACGGATAACCGACGTCAGCGGCAACCGCCAGCGCCTCTTCCATCGTATGCGCAATACCGGAGCGGGCAGTGTCGAGGCCGATTTTCTTCATCGCCACGTCGAAACGGCGGCGGTCTTCGGCTTTATCAATCGCATCGGCAGTGGCGCCAATCATGGTCACGCCGAACTCAGCCAGCACGCCCTGACGCTCCAGCTCCAGCGCGCAGTTCAGCGCCGTCTGGCCGCCCATCGTCGGCAGCACCGCATCCGGGCGCTCTTTCTCAATAATTTTACGCACCACTTCCCAGTGAATCGGCTCGATGTAGGTCGCATCGGCCATTTCCGGGTCGGTCATGATGGTCGCGGGGTTAGAGTTCACCAGGATGACGCGATAACCTTCTTCACGCAGCGCTTTACACGCCTGGGCGCCAGAGTAGTCAAACTCACACGCCTGGCCGATAACAATCGGGCCCGCACCCAGAATCAGGATACTTTTTATGTCTGTACGTTTTGGCATGGCTCTGTTTACTCCTGATTATTTCGCGGACTGACGGTACTGCTCAATTAACTCGATAAAGTGGTCGAACAATGGCGCGGCATCATGCGGGCCAGGGCTCGCCTCAGGGTGCCCCTGGAAGCTGAACGCCGGTTTATCGGTACGATGAATCCCTTGCAGAGTGCCGTCGAACAGCGATTTGTGCGTCACTCGCAGATTTGCAGGCATAGAAGCCTCATCCACCGCAAAACCGTGGTTCTGCGCCGTAATCATCACGGTATTGTTATCGATATCTTTTACCGGATGGTTACCGCCGTGGTGGCCGAACTTCATCTTGATGGTTTTCGCGCCGCTCGCCAGCGCCAGCAGCTGATGGCCGAGGCAGATGCCGAAAACCGGAATATCGGTTTCGAGGAATGCCTGAATCGCCTCGATAGCGTAATCGCACGGCGCCGGATCGCCAGGGCCGTTAGAGAGGAAGATACCGTCCGGGCTCATCTTCAGCACCTCTTCGGCGGAGGTCTTCGCCGGAACCACCGTCAGGCGGCAGCCTCTGTCCACCAGCATACGCAGGATGTTGCGTTTCGCGCCGTAGTCGTAAGCCACAACGTGGAACGGCAGGTCAGTTTCTGATTTGGCTTCCGGCAGGTCGTCTGCAAGCGTCCAGCTTCCCTGCGTCCAGCTATAGGATTCAGCGGTGGTCACTTCTTTCGCCAGATCCATTCCGTTGAGGCCCGGGAAGGCTTTCGCTTTCTCCAGCGCCAGTGCCGCATCCGGGTTATCACCCGCGATAATGCAGCCGTTCTGTGCGCCCTTCTCACGCAGCAGGCGCGTCAGCTTACGGGTATCAATATCGGCAATCGCCACGATGTTATGGCGTTTCAGGTAAGAAGAGAGGTCTTCAGTATTGCGGAAGTTGCTGGCAATCAGCGGCAGATCGCGAATGACCAGGCCTTGCGCATGAACCTGAGAGGATTCTTCATCGGCTTCATTGGTGCCGACATTACCGATATGAGGATAAGTAAGAGTGACAATTTGGCGGGAATAGGAAGGATCAGTGAGGATTTCTTGATAACCGGTCATTGAAGTATTGAAAACGACTTCCCCAACCGCCGAACCTGTTGCCCCTATGGCCCGACCGTGAAACTGGGTTCCGTCTTCCAGAACCAATAGCGCTGACTTAATCAAAACACCCTCCAGAGAATATTCACTCACTTTATTTGCATATTAATTCATTTGTATAACCTGAATCAATGCAAATCTGCTTACCCGTGGATTTCTGGCAAACGGCGGCATTCTGAAGATAAGGCGGGTAAAAGTCAACTTAAAGGCGGTATTTTTTGTATTGTTTTACGACTCAGGAAAGGATGTTCTGATTTAACAGGCAAAAAGATCAGCTAACTTGTCCTGGAAAACGCTTGCGTGGCTGAAAGAATGCATTATGAAACCAGTGAGAAGAAAAAAGTGGACCATTTGGTCAAAATTTACATAAAAGCAACAAATAAACAGAAGAAAACAGATAAATTCACGAGTTTAAATAAAAAACAAAAAGATAATGCTAAAAATAATAGGGCAATAAATTATTGCCCTATGTAATCAACAAATTATGATTACCATAACCACATCACGAAGGGTAAAAACAAGCTATAAATTGTTTAAATCCAGCACATCTCGCATATCAAAAAGACCATTTGGCTTTGATTTTAGCCAGATAGCCGATCTGACCGCGCCATTCGCAAACGTCATACGGCTGGAGGCCTTATGCGTGATTTCAATACGTTCACCAATATCAGCAAACATCGCGGTATGTTCACCCACAATGTCGCCGGCACGAACCGTCGCAAAACCGATGGTGCCCGGCACGCGTTCGCCGGTATAACCTTCACGACTGTATACCGCGCACGCTTTCAGATCTTTGTCCAGCGCGTGGGCGATCGCTTCCCCCATCGCCAGCGCGGTGCCTGACGGCGCATCCACTTTATGGCGATGGTGCGCTTCGATAATTTCAATATCGGTATAGTCGCCCATCACTTTCGCCGCTTTCTCAAGTAGCTTCAGCATGACGTTAACACCGACGCTAAAGTTAGCGGCGAACACAATGCCGATATCCTGCGCGGCATCGCGAATGGCCTGCTTGCCTGCGTCATCAAATCCCGTCGTGCCAATGACGATGCCTTTACCGTGCTGACGGCAAAACGCCAGGTGCGCCAGCGTCCCTTCCGGGCGAGTGAAATCGATAAAGATGTCAAAATCATCTTTTACCGCTTCGAGGCTACTTTGCACGGTGACGCCCGTTTTCCCTGCGCCTGCTAATTCACCGGCATCGCTGCCCAGTAATGAAGAACCTTCCCGCTCCAGCGCCGCGCCGAGTTGAACGCCGTCCATCCCCAGGGCGGCCTGAATCAGCTGACGTCCCATGCGTCCCCCGGCTCCCGCGATGGCAACGCGGATTTGTGCATCATGCATAGCTATTCTCTTTTGTTAATTTTGCGTAAATCGTTTTCAGATTAACCAGCGCCACGCCGCGCCGCTAGCCAAAAACGTCGATAATTAGAATTTAATGATAAACAGGGAGAGATATCAGTAAAAGCTATATGCGGGAAAAGCGGGACATCGCAGGCAACTCTGCCTGCGATCAAGAGCAAATGGACGCTATTCAATGGAATAGTTAATGATGAGCTGCCCTTTCTTCATTTTGATCCCACCGATCGTTATACGACCAAGTTGGCCGAGCGAAGTGACATGTGTTCCTCCACAGAAGTACATCGGAAGTTCGCCAAACCCCACTTTACGTCGCTCACCGTCAAACTCAATTCGGCGGGCATAATCCTTCGCCTGCCACTGCTCAATACACGCCAGCAGATTTTCAGCATCAGGAAGACGAGCATGTTCACCTGCTGAAAAGGTAATGCGCCCCTCACCCGGCCAGTGGTGCGCTTTCACTGGCGACCAACCCCATGTTTCTCCCGCACACCCGATAAGATGGCCTGCTGAATGCAGACGAGAGTTGAGCAAACGCGTCTGTACATCGACTTTTAGCTGCACCACTCCCGCTGCAACGGGTTGCGGCAGAATATGTATAATTTGATTATCACGTAACATGATTCCGCAAACTGGAATATCCGCAATCCAGCCTTTGTCTGCGGGTTGTCCACCTCCCTGAGGGTGGAATAATGTTTTATCGAGCGTAACGGCATACAGGCCATCCATTTGTGGAGAGCACCCCGTCACACATGCCATGCCTTCTGTATCATCGGTGCTGTAATAAAGACGTTCTGTCATATGTCCTCCTGTCGTGAAGGGCAGTATATTATTTATCCCGGAGCAGATAATCCGCCTGCCCGGCAATGAATCTTTGCCTGAGAAACACAAATGAATTTGACACTCCTTCCCGATCTGGCCACTTTTGTGTTGATTGTTGATCACGGTAGCTTTTCTGCCGCAGCGCGCGCAGCAGGTGTGACCCCATCAGCCATGAGCCGCAGCGTTTCACGCCTTGAACGCGAAACGGGCAGCCAGTTGTTGCATCGTTCAACACGTAAGCTGGCATTAAGTGAAACAGGAAAGATGGTGTATGAACATGCAAAAATGATGCTGGAAGCGGCGCGACAGGCCATTGATTCCGGGGGAAGCGTACAACACGTTCCTCAGGGAAAGATTACGCTCAGCGTACCCAAAGCCGTCGGACGCTTCGTTATTCATCCACTGATCCCGCAATTTCTTGAACGTTTTCCCCTGGTTGATGTTTGCCTGAGACTCGAAGACCGCTATATGGATCTCATTGATGATGGCGTCGATCTGGCGCTGCAAATCACCAATACCCCCTCGCCCGGGTTGCATGGCAAGCCGTTAATGCCAATCACCCACATCCTCTGCGCCACGCCAGAGTATCTGCAAAAGCAGGGGACACCGACGCACCCGGAAGATTTACGTCAGCACAGTTGCATTAGCCTCGGAGAGACGCCAACGGACTCACGCTGGAAATTTCGTAAACAAGGCAAGACAGAAGTCGTTCAAACAACGGGGCGCTATGCGGCTAATCATACGGGTGTAAGACTGGACGCAGTAAAGCGCCATCTGGGAATTGGCAGTCTCCCTGCATTCACGGCCAGAGAAGCGTTACAAGACGGCGAAATCATGCAGGTGTTGCCGGAGTGGACGTTTATCAGCAACTACTCCGGCGAGCTATGGCTTTTGTGGGCTGGAAACAAGCATATGCCTCTCAAAATACGGGCCATGATTGATTACCTTAGCCAACAACTAAAATCCTAGCCTAGGGCGCCAGCGCCAGCACGTCGGCGACCCACTGCTGGAAGCCAGCCACATCAATCTCCAGCGCCACCTGCACGTTAGGGCTTTTACCCAGCCGGCCTTCAATATCAACAACCGTTGTGCCTGCGGTGTATTCCCCCTGCGTCTCTACCGCGACAAAACAGGGTTTAACGGTGAACAGATCCGGGCGAACCAGCCAGGCGATGGCGCAGAGATCGTGCATGCGCAGCCCGGTGTTCATGCTGCCGCTGCGGTAGTGGCTAAACAACGCATGCAGCATTTTTCCCGTCCGGTTAAGTTCGGGCAGTTTTGCCAGATAATCCGGCGCCAGCAGGGCCTGGTTGGTCACATCCAGCCCGCACATCACAATCTCTACCCCACTCTGGAAAACGCGGGAAGCGGCTTCCGGGTCGACGGCAATATTGAATTCGGCGTTCGGCGTAAAGTTCCCCCGCCCCGCAGAGCCGCCCATGATCACCAGACGACGAATGTTAAAAGCGCATTCCGGGTAGTGAGTCAGCAGCAGCGCAATATTGGTCAACGGGCCGATCGCGACCAGCGTGACGGGTTCCGGGGCACTCATCAGGGCATCCCGAATGGCGATAAAGGCCGGTTTTGCCAATGGCTGGCAATCATGGGCGACAAAGTCATAGCCTTCCATGCCCGACTCGCCGTGGACGTAAGCAGCATCGCGCAACGGGCGCAGCAGCGGCGTGGCGGCCCCCTGCGCCAGCGGGATATCCACATTCCAGAAATGCAGCAGTTGCAGCGCGTTGCGGGTGGTTTTCTCTACGGAGACATTCCCCGCGACGGTGGTCATCAGTTGCAGGTCAAGCTGCGGGGCAAACAGGGCGGCGGCGATGGCGGCGGCATCGTCGATACCCGGATCGGTATCCAGAATAATGGGCAGGCGCATGTTTCCTCCATAAAAAGATGACAAGCTCCAGGGTTGGCATCCGATTATTGGCAAACCTTTTGCCGGTTGGCAAGCGACCGACCGACAAAAGGAGACGAAACAAAATTTGTCATTAATCCCATACGCCAAAACGTGTTGGCTCATCGTATTAATGCGCCGCCGCAAAGGCCTGTAGCGGGGCTTCCATGATGACATTACTCAGATGGCCAATGTGCTCAATCTCCACCTCAATACGATCGCCTTCCTGCATGAATAACGGCGGATTCCTCTTTTTCCCTACGCCGCCCGGCGAGCCCGTAATGATGACGTCACCGGAATTAAGACGGGTGAAAGTGCTTATATACTCAATTAATTCAGCAACTTTATGGATCATACTGCTGGTGTTATCTTCCTGTACCATGCGGCCGTTGAGCCAGGTGCGGATCGCCAGCTGATGCGGGTCGGGAATTTCATCGGCAGTGACCATCCACGGGCCAAAAGCGCCGGTCTGCCGCCAGTTTTTCCCCGCAGTAAACCAGCTGTGCTGCCAGTCGCGTGCGGAGCCATCCATATAGCAGCTGTATCCGGCGACATGGTCAAGCGCATGGTCACGGGAGATATTCTCGCCACCGTTACCGATGATCACCGCCAGCTCCCCCTCGTAATCAAACTCATGCGAATGGCGTGGCTTGAGTACCGGCATGTTGTGCCCGGTTTGCGAATCCGCAAAACGAACAAACAGCGTCGGCGCGGGGTCATGCTGATCGAACTCCTGGCGCTTTTCGGCGTAGTTCATGCCGACACAGAGTATTTTTTCCGGTCGCTCTATTACCGGTAAAAAGGTGATTGCATCCATTTTTAGATCGACCGGCGCCTGCGCGAAGCGCCGCGCCTGCTCCAGGCCATCCCCCTGCAATAGCGCCTTCAGGTCCCGATACTGGTCGCCGATACGGTTCCCCAAATCAACAACGCCTCCGGCAGTAACGATGCCATAGCTGCGAGTGCCCTGATAAAGAAAGCTTGCGAGTTTCATAATTATCAATCCTGCATACTTCAATTAAATAAGAAAGTTACCCAGCACCAGCAGCGAAATGGAAACATTTATCGCCCCGCCGATACGCGTCGCAATTTGTGCGAACGGCATCAGGCTCATGCGGTTGCCTGCGGTTAAAATCGCTACGTCGCCAGTACCGCCTTGCCCACTCTGACAGCAGGAGACAATGGCGACATCAATAGGATGCATACCGATTTTTTTACCGACAAAGAATCCTGTCGCGACCAGCGCAGCAACGGTACTGATAATGACCAGAAGATTGGTCAGGGTGAAGGCGTTCACCAGCTCCTCCCACGGCGTAATGGCGACGCCAACCGCGAACAGAATGGGATAAGTCACTGAAGTCTGGAAGAATTTGTACACCACCTGCGAGCCTTCAAGAACGCGGGGCGATACGCCGTTAACTAACTTGACCAGCACTGCCACAAACAACATGCCAACCGGTGCGGGCAAGCCAATCAGCTTGTGCCCTAACATCCCCAGCATATAGAGCAGTATCGCCAACAGCGCGCCTGCGGCAATCGTGGTCACATCCGTTTTGCCAGAGACGCCTTCCGCCAGTGACGGCGATTGTTCATCGGCATTCGCACGGTTTGGCATCAATTGACCTTCGCCGGTCAGATGCGGGAAGCGCTTGCCCAGTTGGTTCAGGCAGCCGGAGATGATAATGGCGGTCAGACTGCCCAGCATCACCATCGGTAAGATACGACCGAGCGCCACCCCTTGATCCATGTGTAACAGGGTCGCATAGCCGATTGAAAGCGGAATGGCGCCTTCGCCAACACCGCCGGCCATGATGGGCAAAATAATAAAGAAGAAAATCTGAAAGGGTTCGAGGCCAAGCGCCAGGCCGACGCCCATACCAACAACCATGCCGACGATTTCACCGCATAACATTGGGAAGAAAATACGCAGGAACCCCTGAATCAGCACGGTGCGGTTCATACTCATAATACTGCCGACGATAATGCAGCAGATATAGAGATACAGGATGTTGGTAGATTTATAGAACTTGGTCGTCGACTCCACCACCACATCCGGCAGCAGACCATAGTAAACTAACGCGGAAGGAATAAAGGTCGCGCAAATTGCGGCGGCCCCCAGTTTGCCGACGATGGGCAAACGCTTTCCAAACTCTCCGCAGGCAAAGCCAAAAAAAGCCAGCGTGGCGACCATCACGACAATATCGCTCGGCAGCTTCCCGCCCAGGCAATCAATCGCGATTAATGCGCCGGCCAACAAAAACATCGGTAATGGAATAATACCGATTTTCCATGTATCCATAATGTGCCACCAGCGTTCTTTAAGTGACAAACGCTGAATGTTTAACGGTTCATGAGTAACAGAGAAAGAATCATCAGTCGTGCTCATTATTAAGCCCTCGGTTATTTTTCAGGGTTAGTTTATGGGCTTCAATATTTACTTTGTGTGAGTACTGACGAATTCAAAAAGAAGTTTTAATGGTCTCTATAGTTTTAATGGTTTCTATTATTTTATGTGATTTATCTCTTATTTAACGCCGTGGTTTTTATGGTTTCTTTTCAGCGCGTATTTAAAGCAACGTTTGGTAACACCGTTGCACCTGCGCGCTGCCTACCGCAATATATTCTGCTGTGCAAAAGATCACAGGTTTCTGGCAAAATCGCTTCATTCAGGCCAAAAGATGATACAGTGACGTATCTCTGATGACGATGCCTGAACATTATGAAAGTTTCATTTCAGATCAAACTGTTTATATCGCTGATTGCTTTTTTCTCCATATTATTTGCCTTACTGGGTGGATACTATTATATGCACGTAGAAAAGCAGCTTTATCAAGAGATGGGAGCCAGGGCGAAAATACAGGCGGAAGAAATTGCGCTTATTCCGAATTTGCGAAAAGAAGTCGTGGAAAGAGATACCACGGCGATTCATCAATTTATGCAAAAAATAGCCGCGCATAGCGACGCCAGTTTTATTGTTATCGGAGATAAAGAAGGCATCCATCTGTTTCATTCGGTTTATGCCGACAGAGTAGGAAAAAAGCTGGTTGGCGACGATAACACTGAAGTGCTTCACGGAAAGAGCACCACGACAATTCGCCGTGGCGGCCTGGGCATCTCCCTGCGCAGTAAAGCGCCCATTGTTGACGATCAGGGCGAGGTTATTGGTATCGTCTCCGTTGGATACCTCACCAGTTACCTCAACACCATTACGGTGAATAAAGCCGTCAGTATCCTGGTTGCCGCCATCCTGCTGCTGATATCCCTTTTTGTCTTTTCCTGGTTCTTCACCCGCAGTATTAAAAAACAGATTTTTTCACTGGAGCCGCGAGAGATAGGCCTGCTGGTTCGTCAGCAAAAAGCAATGATGGAATCGATTTATGAAGGGGTAATCGCCATTGATAATAATTTGCACATTGAGGTGATCAATCAGGCTGCCCGCGAGCTGCTGGGTTTAGGCCAGCCTGCGCAGGCGATACGCGGCCAACACATTACCGAAGTGATTACGCCATCCCCCTTCTTCCTTAAAGAGGTGATGCTGAAGAATGACACTCATGATGAAATCTGCCGTTTCAATGAATTGACGGTTATCGCCAGCCGGGTGCGCATCATGCTGGAGAACTCGCTTCAGGGATGGGTGATAACCTTCCGCGATCGCAATGAAATAGACAGTTTGAGCGCTCAGCTAAGCCAGGTAAAACGTTACGTAGATAATCTGCGCATCATGCGCCACGAGCAGCTCAATTGCATGACGACCCTTTCTGGTTTACTGCATATGGGTCGTTACAATGAAGCCATTGATTATATCCAGGCCCAGTCGGAACATGCCCAGGAGCTGCTGGACTTTATCTCATCGCGCTTCAGTTCACCGACGTTGTGCGGCCTGCTGTTAGGTAAAGCGGCAAGAGCGGGTGAAAAAGGGGTGGAACTGAATTTCGATCCCAGTTGCCGGATGGATAGGCCTTTTCCGCCACTTGCGGAATCAGAACTGATTTCGATCCTGGGCAATTTACTCGATAACGCGATCGAAGCAACGCAGCGATCGCCATTACCGCATGCGCCAGTGGACGTGCTGATCAGACTCAACGAGCATGAGTTGATTATCGAAGTGGCCGATCAGGGAGTCGGTATTAAACCGGAGATTCGCGAGCATATTTTCGAACGTGGCGTCACCACGAAAACCCGGGGCGATCATGGCATTGGATTGTATCTGATTGAAAGTTATGTCACTCAGGCGGGAGGGGTGATAGAAGTCGCTGATAATTCGCCGCGCGGCGCCATATTTACGTTGTTTATTCCCGCTACGGGAATTTCCCGCAGTCCCGTACAGGAACTGGAAGGTACCGATTATGCAACCTGAACTTATCGATGTCCTGATCGTTGAGGACGAGAACGAACTGGCGCAGCTGCACGCTGAACTGATCGACAAACATCCGAGACTCCGACTGGCAGGCATTGCCTCCACGCTTGCCGATGCCCGGCAAAAACTCAACCAGCTGCGGCCTCAGCTACTGCTGCTGGACAACTATCTACCGGATGGTAAGGGTATTACGCTCATCAGCGATCCGTTAGTCATGAACACGAATTGCTCAGTGATCTTTATTACTGCCGCCAGTGATATGGATACCTGTAGCCTGGCGATTCGCAACGGCGCGTTTGACTATATTCTGAAGCCAATCTCGTGGAAACGGCTCAGCCAGTCGCTGGAACGTTTTGTCCAGTTTGCCGAACAGCAGCGGGTATGGAAAATTGTCGATCAGCAAAACGTCGATTCACTCTACCTGTTACAGGCGAAGAATTACCGTCAGGAGAATAGCAGTAAGGGGATTGAAGAAATCACGCTGGCGCTGGTGCAGAAGCTTTTTACAGAAAACAGCACGCGCAGCTTCTCCGTTGACGATGTGGTTGCCGGAACGGGGTTAAGTAAAACCACGGCACGCCGCTATGTTGAACACGGTGTCGAGACGGGTTTTCTTCGCGTCGAAATGCTGTATGGCAAGCCAGGGCATCCGCGCAGGATGTATCGCCTGAGCGAAACGTAATGGCATAAAAGATGCCGGTCGGATAGCGGACCGGCGTCAAAGCGTAATTACTCTACTTCACGAACATCCACACGCAGTTCTTTCGGCACTTCGAAAACGATGTTCTCTTCGCGGCCTTCCAGCGGAATGGCTTCGCCGCCGCCAAGCTCTTGCAGGCGAGCGATCACGTTCTGCACCAGAATATCCGGTGCGGAAGCGCCAGCGGTCACACCAACGCACTTCGCCTCTTTCACCCAGGCTTCCTGGATGTCGGTGGCATCGTCGATCAGAAACGCCGCTTTCCCCATACGCTGCGCCAGTTCAGCCAGACGGTTGGAGTTGGAGGAGTTTTTCGAACCGACCACCAGCACAACATCGGCCTGTTCCGCCAGCGCACGCACCGCTTCCTGGCGGTTCGTCGTAGCGTAGCAAATGTCATCTTTACGCGGCCCGACAATTTTCGGGAAGCGTTGACGCAGCGCGTCAATCACATCAGACGTGTCGTCGACGGAGAGCGTCGTCTGGGTCATAAAGGAGAGTTTGCCTTCGTTTTTGACATCAAGCGACAGAACGTCGTCCGGCGACTCAACCAGATACATACCCCCTTCCGGGTTGCTGTACTGCCCCATCGTCCCTTCCACTTCCGGGTGCCCGGCATGACCGATCAGGATTGACTCTTCGCCGCGACGACTGGCGCGCGCCACTTCCATATGCACTTTTGTTACCAGCGGACAGGTGGCGTCAAAAACGGTGAGATCGCGGCTTTTCGCCTCGTTACGTACCGCCTGGGAAACCCCGTGTGCGGAGAAAATCAGGATCGCGCCGTCCGGCACTTCACTGATCTGCTCGATGAAAATCGCCCCGCGCTCACGCAGGCTATCCACCACGTAGCGGTTGTGCACCACTTCGTGACGGACATAAATTGGCGCGCCGTAAATAGCCAGCGCGTTTTCTACAATGCTGATAGCGCGGTCTACACCTGCGCAAAAGCCGCGCGGGTTGGCCAACAGGATCTGCATTTTACGCCTCCAGTGCCGGATCGATTTCCAGCACTTCAATATCAAAATGAACGGTATGCCCGGCCAGCGGATGGTTGAAATCGACGGTAATCGAGTCACCGTTAATTTCGCGGATCACGCCAGGCATCTCACTGCCGTCCATTGCGGTAAAGAGCATAATTGCCCCCACTTCAGGCTCGCCCGCGTCCATAAACTCGCGGCGAGAGAAGTATTGAACCAGGTCCGGGCTCGGTACGCCAAACGCGGCATCCGGCTCCAGAGAAAACGTGGTTTTGTCGCCGTCTTTCAGTCCCAGAAGATGCTGCTCCAGCCCTTCAGACAGGGAGCCGTCACCCAGGCGGAATAGCGCTGGCTTACCATTGTTACGCGTTGACTCAGCGGTAGAGCCATCGTCAAGCTTTAAGGTGAAGTGCACCAGCACCGCACTGTTACTCTGTACTGATTTAGACATGCAGGTTTGCTCACTTGTTTTGGGTCACCTGTTTGCCCGGTGGCGCTTACGCTTACCGGGCCTACAAGAATCGCGCTATTTTGTAGGCCGGATAAGGCGCTTACGCCGCCATCCGGCATTTTATTACGCCTGCTTTTTCGGCAGGAAACCCTCCAGCACAATCAACGCCGCACCGATACAAATCGCGCTATCGGCCAGGTTAAAGGTGGCGAAATGCCAGTCGCCGACATAGAAGTCGATCATATCGACAACAAAGCCATGCCACAGACGGTCGAACAGGTTGCCCAGCGCACCGCCAATGATTAACGCATAAGCGATGTTGTTCAGCTTTTGCGTCGCCTTCGAGCGATACATCATCACCATCAGGATAACGCAAATACCGATGGCGATACCGGCAAAGAACCAGCGCTGCCAGCCGCCGCTGTCGGCTAAGAAGCTAAACGCCGCGCCATAGTTACGCGCATAATGCAGATTAAGCGACGGGAACAGCGACACCGTATCCCCCAGAGCAAAGTTCTGGAGGATCAGGTACTTGCTGCCTAAATCGATAATCAGCACGACTACCACCAGCCACAGCCAGCGCAGTCCTGTTGAACAAAGAGGCTTACTCATCAGGCAAACTTACGTTTTTCGCCATCACCGGCGATGTTGCTGACACAGCGGCCGCAGATCTCTGCGTGTTCCGCTACCTTGCCGACATCCGTGGTGTAGTGCCAGCAGCGTGGGCACTTCTCACCTTCGGCTTTACTCAACGCGACTTTCAGCCCTTTGAGCAGTTCGCTCTGCTGCGCATCAGCAGAAGCCTCCGCATAGTCAGCGACTTTCGCGCCAGAGGTCAACAGGACAAATCGTAATTCATCGCCCAGTGCAGTCAGCTTCGCCGCCAGTTCCGGTTCAGCGTACAGGGTGACAGCCGCTTCGAGAGAACCACCGACTTTCTTATCCGCACGCGCCTGCTCGATAACCTTGTTCACTTCGCCACGCACTTTCAGCAGCTCGTCCCAGTAAGCGTCATTCATCGCTTCGGTTTCGCCTAAGCCAAACAGACCTTCATACCACTCACCGGTAAAGACGTACTTCTCACGATCGCCGGGCAGATAACCCCAGATTTCATCTGCGGTGAAGGACATGATCGGCGCCATCCAGCGCACCAGCGCTTCTGCGATATGGTACAGCGCGCTCTGGCAACTACGACGCGCCACGCTGTCGGCTTTCGCGGTGTACTGGCGGTCTTTGATGATGTCGAGATAGAACGAGCCCATCTCAACGGAGCAGAAGCGCATCAGACGCTGTACCACTTCGTGGAAATCATAGGCTTCGTAGGCTTTCAGGATATCGTCCTGCGCCGCTTTCGCGCAGCCCACCGCCCAGCGATCCAGCACCACCATCTCTTCCGGTTTCACCATATCTTTTACCGGATCAAACCCGTTCAGGTTCGCCAGCAGGAAGCGCGCGGTGTTACGGATACGACGATAGCTGTCGGCAGCGCGTTTCAGGATCTCGTCGGAAACGGCCATTTCGCCGGTGTAGTCGGTAGACGCCACCCACAGACGCAGAATATCCGCGCCCAGTTTGTTCATCACATCCTGCGGAGAAACGGTGTTACCGATGGATTTGGACATTTTGCGGCCCTGACCATCCACGGTGAAGCCGTGGGTCAGTACCTGACGGTACGGCGCTTTGCCCTTCATCGCAGTGGAGATCATCAGGGAGGACATGAACCAGCCGCGATGCTGGTCGGAACCTTCCAGATACATATCCGCCGCATGACCGGCAAACTCAGGACGCACATCGACCACAGAAGCGTGTGTCGAACCGGAGTCAAACCAGACGTCCAGCGTATCCGGCACTTTTACGTACTGGTCAGCGTCGTCGCCGAGGATCTCTTTCGGATCGAGATCCCACCATGCCTGAATGCCGTCCACTTCAACGCGCTTCGCCACTTCTTCCATCAGTTCGATGGCGCGCGGGTGCAGCTCTTCGGTGTCTTTATGTACGAACAGAGACATCGGCACGCCCCAGGTACGCTGACGAGAAATACACCAGTCAGGACGGTTCGCAACCATTGATTCAATACGTGCCTGACCCCAGTCCGGGATCCACTGTACGCCTTTGATCTCTTTCAGCGACTGCTCGCGCAGGCCTTTCTGATCCATGCTGACGAACCACTGCGGCGTCGCACGGAAGATGATCGGCGTTTTGTGACGCCAGCAGCACGGATAGCTGTGTTGCAGCTTCTCAACGTGCAGCAGCGCGCCTTTTTCACGCAGCAGCGCAACGACGATGTCGTTCGCTTTGAAAACGTTCACGCCATCGAGCGTCGGATACGTGCCTGGCAGGTAAGCGCCGTCCGGTCCGACCGGGTTAGCGGTTTCCAGACCGTATTTTTGACCGATGACATAGTCGTCCGGGCCATGACCAGGCGCGGTATGCACCGCCCCCGTACCGGCATCCAGCGTGACGTGATCGCCGAGGATAGCCGGAACGTCGAAGTCCATAAACGGATGGGTAAAGCGCAACAGCTCCAGCTCCGCGCCTTTTACGGTGCCGAGGATGGTATAGTCAGCCGCGCCAAGGCGCTGCATCACGCTTTCCACCAGGTCTTTCGCCAGAATCAGCGCCTGGCCATCAATTTGTACCAGCGCATAATCAAAATCCGGCGCCAGAGAGATCGCGCGGTTCGCAGGTAACGTCCACGGGGTGGTGGTCCAGATAACCAGCGAGATCGGGCCATTGACGCTGGAAACGCCAAACGTCGCTTTCACCGCATCCTGGTCAGCGGCGTGGAACGCCACGTCGATAGACGGAGATGTTTTGTCATAATATTCAACTTCCGCTTCCGCCAGCGCGGAACGGCAGTCCACGCACCAGTGCACCGGCTTCGCGCCTTTATGCAGATGGCCGTTGCCGATGATTTTACCCAGCGCGCGAATGATGTTGGCTTCAGTTTTGAAGTCCATCGTCAAATACGGATGCGACCAGTCGCCCAGCACGCCCAGACGGATGAAGTCTTTACGCTGGCCGTCAACCTGGGTGGCGGCGTATTCGCGACACTTCGCACGGAATTCCGCAGCCGTGAATTTTTCGCCCGGCTTACCGTATTCCTGCTCGACTTTCAGCTCGATCGGCAGGCCGTGGCAGTCCCAGCCCGGAACGTAAGGCGAGTCAAATCCCGCGAGTCCTTTGGACTTCACGATAATGTCTTTCAGAATCTTGTTAACCGAGTGACCAATATGAATGCTGCCATTCGCATAAGGAGGGCCATCATGCAGAATGAAGGTTTTTTTGCCTTTTTTGGCCGCACGAATGATGCCGTACAGGTCATCATCGGTCCAACGCGCCAGCATTCCCGGTTCACGCTTGGCGAGATCGCCGCGCATCGGGAACCCTGTTTCCGGCAAATTCAGGGTTGATTTATAGTCACTCATCAGATTCTCGGTTCCGTATTTAAAACTCGTATAGGCATTAAGCCGGTTTTGATAGCCCAAAAAAATCGCGGGCAGTTAACTCATCACGCGCAATCTGCGCTTTTAGTTCATCCAGCGATGCGAATCGCTGTTCGTTGCGTATTTTTTTACGCAGTATTACATCTATATGGCGACCATAGAGGTCCATTACAACGTCCAGCAGATGCACTTCTAACTGTTGGCGTACGCCTGCCACTGTCGGACGCGTGCCGATATTGGCAACGCCAGGCATGGGTTTATCACCCAGCCCCATCACTTCCACCGCATAAACCCCTTTTACCGGGGAGACCTGACGACGCAGCGGTAAATTCGCCGTCGGGAAACCAATGGTGCGCCCTAACTCATCGCCGTGGACGACACGCCCGGAGATGGTAAACGGATGCCCCAGCAAACTTTCAGCCAGCGGCAGGTTGTCCTCCGCCAGCGCCTGACGCACGGCCGTACTGCTGATGCGTACGCCACCTTCGCAAAAGGTCTGCGTGTTGGTGATGTCAAAACCGTACTCCGCTCCGGCTTTCTGTAATAACAAGAAATCGCCTTCGCGACCAGCGCCAAAACGGAAATCATCACCGACAGCGAGGAACCGCACGCCGAGACGCTTCACCAGCAGATCGCTGATAAAGTTTTGTGCGGTCAGGGCGGCAAAGCGGCGATCGAAGCGTACGCACAGCACGTAGTCCACGCCGCATTCCGCCAGGTAACGCAGTTTTTCCCGCAGGCGGGTCAGGCGCGCAGGGGCCTTTTCCGTAGCGAAGAGTTCCAGCGGCTGCGGTTCGAAAATCATTACCATCACCGGTAAACCCCGCTTGCGCCCTTCTTCCCGCAAGCCCTGCAGCAATGCACGATGGCCACGATGCACACCGTCGAAATTACCAATAGTCAGCACACACCCATGCGGGGCCTGACTGAGATTATGTATGCCGCGTATCAGCTTCATGTCTGGCTCAAAACAGTGAAAATCGTCAGAGTATACCTTGTACAGCGGTCAAGGTTAACCGACGATTGCCCCTGTGAAACATAAAGAAGATTGTTTTCATTGTTATGGGGCAAATCAGAACAAGAAACTGCCCATTCAATGTAATTTTTATCGTGGAAAAGCTGTATTCACGACCCGCAAGCTGGTAGAATCCTGCGCCATCACTACGTAACGAGTGCCGCCATATTAACGGCGCTTATTTGCACAAATCCATTGACAAAAGAAGGCTAAAAGGGCATATTCCTCGGCCTTTGAATTGTCCATATAGAACACATTTGGGAGTTGGACCTTGGCTAATATCAAATCAGCTAAGAAGCGCGCCGTTCAGTCTGAAAAGGCTCGTAAGCACAACGCAAGCCGTCGCTCTATGATGCGTACTTTCATCAAGAAAGTATACGCAGCTATCGAAGCTGGCGACAAAGCTGCTGCACTGAAAGCATTTAACGAAATGCAACCGATCGTGGACCGTCAGGCTGCTAAAGGTCTGATCCACAAAAACAAAGCTGCACGTCATAAAGCAAACCTGACTGCACAGATCAACAAACTGGCTTAATCGTCCGCTTGTTATCAGCTTTGTAAAAAAGCCCGCGCAAGCGGGTTTTTTTATGTCTGCCGGATGGCGGGCAAACGCCTTATCCGGCCTGTAGCACTTACCCTTTGTGGCTAAATAGCGCCGAGTAATCCGCGTGACAAATACGCTGTACGGCCGGGTGCTGAATCATCCTCTCGGCAAAAATGGCGTGGTACTCTTCCATGACGTTTTCCACACGGCCAATCTCAACGATCGACTCATCGGCGTAAAAGTCATGCGCATAGAGCGTCGGCGCGACGAAAATCGCATTGTGGGTAGCGCCAAACGCTTTCATCAGCGCCGCATCATCAAACTCGCCGAGGATTTCGACGTTTAAGCCCTGCGAATTAAACCAGTTTAATAATTTGCGACCGAGCATAGAGCGACGGCCAGGGATCAGCAGCCGACGCTCTTCCAGACACGCCGGGAAGGGTTTTGCAGGCAGCGGTTTCGTACACCAGAAGCTCACGCTGCATTCACCTATCTTCACCGAAAACAGCCCTTCCTGCTGGGTAGAGTCGATTGGGCAATCCGAGATAATCATATCCAGCTTATGCTGGCTAAGCTGCTCAAGCAGCATCTCATGGGTGGATTCAAAACAGCGCAAATGAATTTGTTCGTCGTCAACCACGGCCGCGTCCAGCACATTGCTGACCAGACGTTTTGACAACGCATCCGCCACGCCGACATCAAACAGCAGGTTAGACTCTTTGCGGTAGTTAACGATATCCAGCATTTCCTGGCTTAAGGTAAACATTTTGTCCGCATAGCGAAACACCAGTTCCCCTAATTCACTGGGCTCCAGCCCACGCCCTTTACGCTTGAATAATTTTCCCTGCAAGCGCTCCTCAAGGGCTTTGATCTGACCGGTGATGGTTTGCGGCGTCAGGTAAAGCGCTTCTGCCGCCCCGACAACGGAACCTTCTTTATACACATGCCAAAAATAATAAAGATGGTTGTAGTTAATATGAGACATGCTCACTCCTCTCCCTGATCTGTGTCGCAAGGGGGGGCCACATCAGCCCCCCCAACCCTCTGTCCCCACTCAGACCACCGGGCTTAAACGTGTACGTAACCAGCTATAGCCGATCACTGCCGAAAGCAGAGAACCAATCAAAATCCCCAGCTTCGCCCAGTTAATCAGTGCCGGATCTACACTACCGAACGCCAGACTGGCGATAAAAATCGACATTGTAAAACCGATCCCGCACAGAATACCGACCGCCATTATTTGCTGAAAACGTGTTCCTTCCGGCAGCTTCGCCAGTTTGAGACGCAGCGCCAGCCAGCAAAACAGGCTAATCCCCAGCGGTTTACCGATCAGCAACCCGGCAATGATTCCCAGCGGGAGTATTGAGGTCAGCCCGTCAAGCGTTACCCCCTGTAGCGAGACACCCGCATTGGCGAAGGCGAACAGCGGCAGAATCAGATACGCCACCCACGGGTGCAGCACATGTTCCAGACGCTTCGCCGGAGAACGACCATGCTTCTCCTTCAATGGGATAAAGAAACCGACGATCACCCCGGCAAGAGTGGCATGGACGCCAGATTTCAATACGGCAGTCCACAGCACCACGCCGACCAGGATATAAACCCCTGTTCGTCTGACATCACACAGGTTCAGCACGGCCAGAAGCACAATCGCAAATGCCGCCACCCCCAGCGAGACCATCGAAAGATCGCTGGTATAGAACAGCGCAATGATCACAATCGCGCCCAGGTCGTCAATAATAGCCAGCGCCATCAGGAATATCTTCAACGCCAGTGGCACCCTGCTGCCCAGCAAGGCCAATACGCCCAGCGCAAAAGCAATATCCGTTGCCGCCGGGATCGCCCAGCCTTCGCGCGTAATCGGGTCGGAATAGTTAAAAGCCAGATAGAGCAGCGCCGGAACAATCATGCCGCCAATGGCGGCAATCACCGGAAACGCCGCCTGACGTAAACTGGCAAGCGAGCCCTGCATAAGCTCGCGCTTGACCTCCAGACCAATCAGCAGGAAAAATACCGCCATTAGCGCGTCGTTGATCCACAGCAGCATATTTTTGTTGATCTCAAGCGCCCCAACCCGCAGCTGAACGGGCGTCTCCAGAAAGGCGTGATACCACCCGCTGGTGAATCCGCTGTTCGCCATCAGCATAGCCAGCACGGCAGCGATAATGAGAATGATGCCCCCGGAGGCATCACTGCTAAAAAAACGATGCAGGTGTTTCACTTTTTATTCTCTCAATATAATCAAACCTCGTGGCGTCTATCTTACCTCGCATGATCTATCGTTAAAATTAGATTATTTATGGTGAAACATTCGGTTTTTACGAAATAAAATAATCGCCGCCGACAAACAAAAAAAGCCCGGGATTGTGCAATCCCGGGCTTTTTATGCAATGTGACAACAGTGATTAACGCGTCAAATCGTCAAAGAACTTCTTCACGCCATCGAAGAAACTCTTCGAACGCGGGCTGTTTTTCTCGCCTGTCGGGCCGCCGAAGCTTTCTTGCAGATCTTTCAGCAACTGCTTCTGCTTCTCGTTCAGACCTACCGGCGTTTCGACCACAACACGGCACAGCAGATCGCCCTGCGCGCCGCCGCGTACGGATTTCACGCCTCTTCCGCGCATACGGAACAGCTTGCCGGTTTGCGTTTCGTGCGGCACTTTCAACTTCACACGGCCATCCAGCGTCGGGACTTCAATCTCACCACCCAGCGCTGCCATTGCAAAGTTAATCGGCACTTCGCAATACAGGTTGTTGCCTTCACGCTCGAAGATCGGGTGCTGCTTCACCTGCACCTGAACGTACAGATCGCCCGCTGGCGCGCCATGCTCGCCCGCTTCACCTTCGCCGGAGAGACGAATACGATCGCCTGTGTCCACACCCGCCGGGATTTTAACCGACAGGGTTTTGGTTTTCTCTACGCGGCCATGACCGTGGCATTTGTTGCACGGATCTTTAATCAGCGTACCGCGCCCCTGACAGTGCGGGCAGGTTTGCTGCACGGCGAAGAAGCCCTGACGCATCTGCACCTGGCCGGAACCATGACAGGTTGGACAGGTCTGCGGCTGAGTGCCTGCTTTCGCACCGCTGCCGTGGCAAACGTCGCACTCTTCCAGAGTCGGAATACGGATCTCTTTGGTCACGCCACGTACGGCTTCTTCCAGGGTGAGATCCATGTTGTAACGTAAATCAGCACCACGCGCTGCGCGCTGACGACCACGTCCGCCGCCAAAGATATCGCCGAAAACGTCACCAAAGATATCGCTGAAGTCAGCGCCGCCGCCGAAGCCGCCGCCAAATCCACCACCGCCCTGTTCAAACGCGGCGTGCCCGTACTGATCGTATGCCGCACGTTTTTGCGCATCGGTCAGAACTTCGTAGGCTTCCTTGATCTCTTTGAACTTGGCCTCGGCCTCTTTATCACCCTGGTTACGGTCCGGGTGATATTTCATGGCCAGGCGCTTGTACGCCTTTTTGATTTCACGCTCTTCCGCTGTTTTGGAAACGCCTAAAATCTCGTAATAGTCTTGCTTAGCCATCTTGTTTTTATCTGCCCCTAACATGCGTGCACGGGCGGAGAGGAACCCTCTTCGCCCGTGCCAGTATTTTACCCGTTCAAAGGGCGATTATTTTTTGTCTTTCACTTCTTCAAACTCAGCGTCGACAACATCGTCATCTTTCGCGTTGTTTGCAGAAGCGTCAGCGCCGCCAGCCTGCTGCTGTGCATGCTGCTGCTGAGCGATTTCCATCAGTTTCTGGGAAGCCTGCGCCAGTTCCTGCATTTTCGCTTCGATAGCCGCTTTGTCTTCGCCTTTCAGCGCCGTTTCCAGCGCGCTCAGTGCAGACTCGATAGCCGTTTTGTCGTCTGCTGGCAGCTGATCGCCCGCTTCTTCAACCTGCTTACGCGTGCTGTGCAGCAGATGGTCGCCCTGGTTGCGCGTCTGAACCAGCTCTTCGAACTTACGGTCAGATTCTGCGTTCGCTTCAGCATCGCGAACCATTTTCTGAATTTCGTCCTCGTTCAGACCAGAAGAAGCCTTGATGGTGATCTTCTGCTCTTTACCGCTGTTTTTGTCTTTCGCGGAAACGTGCAGGATACCGTCAGCATCGATATCAAAGGTGACTTCGATCTGCGGCATACCGCGCGGCGCCGGGTTGATGCCATCCAGGTTGAACTGACCCAGAGATTTGTTATCAGACGCGCGTTTACGCTCACCCTGCAACACATGGATGGTTACCGCAGACTGGTTGTCTTCAGCGGTAGAGAACACCTGGCTGTGCTTGGTCGGGATAGTGGTGTTTTTGCTGATCAGCGCCGTCATTACGCCGCCCATGGTTTCGATACCCAGAGACAGCGGGGTAACGTCCAGCAGCAGAACGTCTTTCACATCACCGGTCAGTACGCCGCCCTGCACCGCTGCGCCGATAGCAACAGCTTCGTCCGGGTTAACGTCTTTACGCGGTTCTTTACCAAAGAACTCCGCCACTTTTTTCTGCACCATCGGCATACGCGTCTGACCACCAACGAGGATAACGTCGTTGATATCAGATACGGACAGGCCAGCATCCTGCAACGCGACTTTCAGCGGCTCGATGGAACGGTTCACAAGGTCTTCGACCAGGCTTTCCAGTTTCGCGCGAGTCACTTTGATGTTCATGTGTTTCGGACCGGTAGCATCTGCGGTGATGTACGGCAGGTTCACGTCGGTCTGCTGTGCGGAAGAAAGCTCGATTTTCGCTTTTTCTGCCGCTTCTTTCAGACGCTGCATCGCCAGCGGGTCGTTACGCAGGTCAATGCCCTGATCTTTCTTAAATTCTTCAACCAGGTAGTTGATCATACGGCTGTCGAAGTCTTCACCACCCAGGTGAGTATCACCGTTGGTTGCCAGAACTTCGAAGGTTTTTTCGCCGTCAACTTCATCGATTTCGATAATAGAGATATCGAAAGTACCACCACCGAGGTCGTAAACCGCGATAGTACGGTTGCCGACTTCTTTATCCAGACCATAAGCCAGCGCGGCGGCGGTCGGTTCGTTGATGATACGTTTTACTTCCAGACCTGCGATACGACCGGCATCTTTCGTTGCCTGACGCTGAGCATCGTTGAAGTAAGCAGGTACGGTGATAACAGCTTCAGTTACCGGTTCGCCCAGGTAATCTTCTGCGGTTTTCTTCATTTTTTTCAGCACTTCAGCAGAGATCTGCGGCGGTGCCATTTTCTGACCTTTCACATCAAGCCATGCGTCGCCGTTATCGGCGCCGATGATTTTGTACGGCATGATGGAAACGTCACGCTGAACTTCTTCGTCCTGGAAGCGGCGGCCAATCAGGCGTTTAATCGCAAACAGGGTGTTTTGCGGGTTTGTCACTGCCTGACGTTTAGCCGGCTGACCAACCAGAGTTTCACCATCCTGGGTATAAGCAATGATAGAAGGCGTGGTGCGATCGCCCTCGGCGTTCTCCAGCACACGTGCAGTTGTGCCATCCATAATCGCTACACAAGAGTTGGTAGTACCCAGGTCGATACCAATAATTTTACCCATCTAAACGTCTCCACTAAAAATTCGGTCATCATGTGGTTGTGAATCTGTAATAAGGGCGAAACGTGCGGTTTCAACTACCCTGAATCGTTTTTTTTCAGACTCACTCACTGCGGTTGACTACAAGATGGGGTCGTAACCCACGTCATCAAGGGGGGCATGAAAAATTTTTTTTGCGAAAAACGATAATTTTCTTCACCGGGCATATGGAAAACACCTCTGCCAGCGCGACGGTTAAGCCTTTTTCTTCCGTGATCGTCATCACAAGGGGAAATATTTCATTTTCCCCCTATTAGATCATAGACAGCCTCTATTCCCCTGATTATCATGCTGCGCCCCGAATACGGTATCGGTTGTTCGGGGAAACTATTTCACCATTCGATTAATGATGATTTTGAGGAATTATGGGCAACACTAAGTTGGCTAACCCGGCTCCGCTGGGCCTGATGGGCTTCGGCATGACCACCATTCTGCTTAACCTGCACAACGCGGGTTTCTTCGCTTTAGACGGCATTATTCTGGCGATGGGCATTTTCTACGGCGGTATCGCGCAAATTTTTGCTGGCCTGCTGGAATATAAAAAAGGCAACACCTTCGGCTTAACCGCATTTACCTCTTACGGTTCTTTCTGGCTGACGCTGGTCGCGATCCTGTTAATGCCGAAAATGGGTCTGACAGAAGCGCCGAACGCGCAGTTCCTGGGCGCCTACCTGGGGCTGTGGGGCGTGTTCACACTGTTCATGTTCTTTGGCACGCTGAAAGCCGCTCGCGCGCTACAGTTTGTCTTCCTGAGCCTGACCGTACTGTTCGCCCTGCTGGCCTTCGGCAACATCGCGGGTAACGAAGCGGTAATCCACGTTGCGGGTTGGATTGGCTTAGTGTGTGGCGCCAGCGCCATTTACCTGGCGATGGGCGAAGTGCTGAACGAACAGTTTGGCCGCACCATCCTGCCAATCGGTGAAGCGCACTAATCTTCCGTTATCCCCCCGACCGGGGGGATAATTTTTACAGCTGTTGTAATTCTGCCTGCACATCCGCATCGCGATAATAAATATCCTGTCGCAACCAGATGCCCAACCCCAGCCCCACCAGTGACAACGCCAGCACATACCAGGCCGGCGCCATTGGCGACACGCCCATCAACATGGTGACCGCAATTGGCGTCAGGCCGCCAAAAATGGCATACGAGACGTTGTAAGAAAAAGAGATGCCGGTGAAACGCACTTCCGCCGGGAAGGCTCGCACCATTACGTACGGCACCGCGCCAACAACACCAACACACAGCCCCACCAGCCCGTATAATAAAAACAACTGCTCGGGATGCGCGCCAGACAGGTGATAGAAGATCCAGCTTGAGCAGGCCAGCAGAAAACTGCCTACAATAAAGGTTTTGCTGGCGCCAACCCGATCGACAATGAACCCTGCCAGCAGGCATCCCACGCACAGCATAATGGTCGCCACGCTATTTGCCTGTAAAGTTAACGCGGGCGCAAACCCGTACTGCTTTTGCAACCAGACCGGCGACATCAAAATCACGACGACAATGCCGGCCGATAACAACCAGGTCAGCAGCATCGAAATCGCCACCGCTTTTTTATGTTTCACCACTACCGCTTTGACGGGCAATTCCTGCGCGAGCGTTTTGCGCTGCTGCATTTCAAGGAAGATGGGCGTTTCCTGCAACCAACGACGTAAATACATCGCAATCAGACCAAATACGCCGCCGAGCAGGAAGGGAATACGCCAGCCATAATCATGCACCGCCTGCTGGGTCATACTGGTATTCACCAGCGTCGCCACGACAGAGCCAAGCAGGATACCGACCGTCAGTCCCGCAGTCAGCGTGCCGCAGGCGATGCCGATACGGCGCTCCGGCACATGTTCAGCCACAAACACCCACGCTCCCGGCACTTCGCCGCCAATCGCTGCGCCTTGCAAAATACGCATCAGCAGCAATAACAACGGCGCAAGGATGCCCATTGAGGCGTAAGTCGGCAGCAGGCCAATCGCCAGCGTTGGAACAGCCATCAATAGAATACTCAAGGTGAACATCTTCTTGCGCCCTACCAGATCGCCAAAGTGCGCCATGATAATGCCGCCCAGCGGGCGCGCCAGATAACCGGCGGCGAAGATCCCAAACGTCTGAACCTGACGAAGCCATTCAGGAATATCGGCGGGGAAAAATAGTTCGCCCACAACCGCTGCGAAGAAAACAAAGATGATGAAGTCGTAAAACTCGAGCGCGCCGCCGAGAGCGGCAAGTGAAAGAGTCTTATAATCCTGGCGATTCAGAGGTCGTGTGTGTCGTGACATAGCAAACCATGAGTCAGTGGAGTTATTGAGGGCGCTTATCGATATGTGTAAATCAAAAATTACTATATCGTAAACAATTCAATACTCCACCACCTGCGTAATTTATGTCACAGAAAGGCCAACTTCAGGCGTTTATGTCGCGTCTGGCATTTTTCGGGCGGAAAGATGCTACCACTTCCGCTGCGGTTTCCACATAAGGCCCTTCAAGCAACTGTACACAATACGGTACGCTTGCGAAAATTCCCGGCACGACAACCTTACCCTCGGCATCTTTCACCCCTTCCAGGGTCTCTTTGATGGATTTTGGCTGCCCCGGTAAGTTCAGGATCAGCGCCTGCTTACGGATCACGCCAACCTGGCGGGAAAGGATCGCCGTAGGAACAAAGTGCAGGCTGATCTGGCGCATCTGCTCGCCAAAGCCGGGCATTTCTCTGTCGGCGACGGCCAGAGTCGCGTCAGGCGTGACATCACGACGCGCTGGCCCCGTACCTCCCGTCGTCAGTACCAGGTGACAGCTCATTTCATCCACCAGCTCACACAGCGTTTGCTCAATGATCGCCTGCTCATCCGGGATCAGTCGGGTTTGCACGTCAAAAGGGGTGGTCAGCGCGGAGGCCAGCCACTCTTCAAGAGCAGGAATGCCTTTATCCTGGTATACGCCGCTGGACGCGCGGTCAGAAATGGAAACTAAACCAATACGTAAGGTGTTCATGATTATTCCGTCTAAACAGTCTCGTTAAACAGAATGATACACTGCAAAGGGAAGGACAGACAGGTTTCAGAAGAGGTAGCGTGACCAGAAACCTGTCTGGTCACGCCGAATGATTACAGCAGATCGCCGATCATTTTTTCCAGTTTTTCCTGGTCAATAGCAAACTTACGGATACCGTCCGCCAGTTTGTCTACCGCCATCGGGTCCTGGTTGTGCTGCCACAGGAACTCAGACTCGGTGATGCGTTCTGGACGCGCTTTCACTTCGCCAGAGAAGGACAGTTTACGTTCGATAGCGCCTTCGCTTTCTGCCAGCTCTTTCAGCAGCGCCGGAGCGATGGTCAGACGATCGCAACCCGCCAGCTCCAGAATTTCGCCGACGTTGCGGAAGCTCGCGCCCATCACCACTGTCTCATAACCGTGCTGTTTGTAGTATTCGTAGATTTCCGTAACGGAAACCACGCCCGGATCTTCTGCCGGAGCGTACTCTTTCTTGTCGGTATTGGCTTTGTACCAGTCAAGAATACGGCCCACGAACGGAGAGATCAGGTATACGCCCGCTTCCGCACAAGCACGCGCCTGCGCGAAGGAGAACAGCAGAGTCAGGTTACAGTTGATACCTTCCTTTTCCAGTTGTTCAGCAGCACGAATCCCCTGCCAGGTAGACGCCAGTTTGATCAGGATGCGATCGTTGCTGATGCCCGCGTCGTTGTAGAGCTTGATGATGCGTTTTGCTTTAGCGATAGACGCGTCGGTGTCGTAAGACAGACGAGCGTCAACTTCGGTGGAAATACGGCCCGGAACCAGTTTCAGGATCTCCAGACCAATGTTCACCGCCAGCTTGTCGGCCGCGTCAACAATCTGCTGCGCGCGATCGCTGCTCTGCTGTTTCGCCCAGGCAACGGCATCGTCAATCAGCTTACGGTATTCCGGGATCTGTGCTGCGTTAAGAATGAGAGAAGGGTTGGTTGTGGCATCCTGCGGCTGGTACAGCTTCATTGCCGCGATGTCTCCGGTGTCGGCCACCACGGTGGTGAACTGACGAAGGGAGGTCAATTTGTCCGTCATGATAGTGTTTCTCTTTAAACAGCTTGTTAGGGGGATGTAACCGGTCTGCCTTGATGATAACACGACGCACTCACAGCGCAACCGCAGACAATGCGGTTATCCCATACCCCTCTTTGTTTGCCCCCTTTTCAGCCCCTCGCCAGGGCTGCGCGCAATTAAAGGATATTGCCATATAGTATGGTAGACTCCCCCCATTCAATAGCCTGACAGGGTCTATACTGTTCGTGAATTGGTAACGCTTACACTGGAACCCAAAAGCGTACCGGCATCAACAAGAGGGATGTTAATGCCTGATTTCTTCGCCTTTATTAATGAAATACTCTGGGGATCGGTAATGATCTACCTCCTGCTTGGCGCAGGTTTTTGGTTTACTTACCGTACCGGATTCGTTCAGTTTCGCTATATCCGCCAGTTTGGCAAAAGTCTTAAAAACAGCATACATCCCCAGCCGGGCGGGCTTACATCATTTCAGGCGCTGTGTACCAGCCTTGCCGCGCGTATTGGCAGCGGCAACCTGGCAGGCGTTGCGTTGGCTATCGCCGCTGGCGGGCCCGGCGCCGTATTCTGGATGTGGGTATCTGCGCTTATCGGCATGGCGACCTCGTTTGCCGAATGTTCTCTGGCCCAGCTCTACAAAGAGCGCGACAGCACAGGACAGTATCGCGGCGGCCCGGCATGGTATATGGCGCGTGGTCTGGGTATGCGCTGGATGGGCGTTCTCTTCGCGATTTTCTTACTCATTGCGTATGGTCTGATTTTTAATAGCGTACAGGCGAACTCCGTCTCGCGGGCGCTCGCTTTTGCCTTTGACATACCGCCTATTATCTCCGGTATCGTGCTGGCGCTGGCGGCCTTTTTTGTCATCGTTCGCGGCATTAAAGATGTCGCAAAACTCATGCAATGGTTCGTCCCTGCAATGGCCCTTCTGTGGACGCTCACCGGTTTAGTGATTTGCCTCTGGCACATTGAACAGTTGCCCGACATTATCGCATCGATTGTGAAAAGCGCATTCGGCTGGCAGGAAGCCACTGCCGGGGCGGCCGGATATACGCTCAGCCAGGCGATTACCAGCGGTTTCCAGCGCGGCATGTTCTCCAACGAAGCGGGAATGGGTTCTGCGCCTAACATTGCGGCCGCCGCCTCATCCTGGCCGCCGCACCCTGCCGCGCAGGGAATTGTGCAGATGATCGGCGTCTTTACCGATACCATTATTATCTGCACCGCCAGCGCAATGATTATTCTGCTGGCAGGCAATGGCGCCTCGCATATGCCAACGGAAGGCATCCAGCTGGTGCAACAGGCAATGATTTCACTAACCGGCGAATGGGGCGCAAGCCTTGTCGCGTTTATTGTGGTGTTGTTCGCCTTCAGCTCGATTGTCGCCAACTACGTTTACGCCGAAAATAACCTGATTTTTCTGCGTCTGGACAGTCTGCGAATGCGCTGGGCGCTGCGTATTATCACCGTCGGGATGGTCGTGGCGGGCACGTTACTCAGCTTTCCGCTCGTCTGGCAGTTGGCCGACATTATTATGGCCTGTATGGCCATCACCAACCTGACGGCGATTCTGCTGCTCTCGCCGGTGGTACATACGATCGCCAGCGACTATCTGCGACAGCGTAAGCTCGGCGTACAACCCGTGTTCGACCCGTTCCGCTACCCTGAAATTGAGCAGCAACTGGCGCCGGATACATGGGATGAGTTGCCGCGTCACTAGCGCGGCAATCACAACCATCGATCAAATCGGTCGGTTTTTTTGCTAAAGTCGCAGTAAATTTCCTGCAAGGACTGGATATGCTGATTCTGATTTCACCTGCAAAAACGCTCGATTACCAAAGCCCGCTGGCCACGACGCGCTATACGCGGCCTGAACTGCTGGATTACTCCCAGCAGTTGATCCGCGAGGCGCGCAAGCTCTCGGCGCCGCAGATTGGCAAGCTAATGGGCATTAGCGACAAACTGGCCGATCTGAATGCCACCCGTTTTCATGACTGGCAGCCTGACTTCTCCCCTGAAAACGCCCGCCAGGCGATTCTGGCGTTTAAAGGCGACGTCTATACCGGACTACAGGCGGAAACGTTCAGCGAAGCCGATTTTGATTTCGCGCAGCAGCATTTGCGTATGCTTTCCGGGTTGTACGGCGTCCTGCGTCCGCTGGATCTGATGCAGCCTTACCGTCTGGAGATGGGCATTCGCCTTGAGAACGCCAAAGGGAAAGACCTTTATCAGTTCTGGGGCGATGTGATTACCGATAAGCTGAACGAAGCGCTGGCTGCGCAAGGCGATAAAATCGTCATCAACCTGGCCTCGGATGAATATTATAAATCCGTGAAGCCGAAGCAGCTGAATGCGGAGGTTATCAAGCCCGTGTTCCTTGACGAGAAAAACGGCAAATTCAAAGTTATCAGCTTCTACGCCAAAAAAGCGCGCGGCCTGATGAGCCGTTACATCATTGAAAACCGGCTGACGAAGCCGGAACAGCTCACCGCATTTAACAGCGAAGGCTATTTCTATGATGAGCAAGCGTCAGGAAAAGGCGAGCTGGTGTTTAAACGCCACGAGCAAAACTGATGCCCTGAAGCGCAGGCCGGATAAGACGCCTTTTGTCGCTATCCGGCGCTAAAACCGCATAATTGCCTGATAGCGCTATGCTTATCAGGCTTGCGTACTTAATGGCGGTGGTCGTCGCGGCGATCATCATGACGATGCTCGTCATGCTTATTATGATGCGGTTGCGGACGTGGTCCATGCGGCTGCCAGCGGTTTTCTCGCCACTCATAATGCTTCTGCCACCAGCCGTGGTCGCGCCAGTGACCGCCATCCCAGTAATTACCGTGGTTATCGCGATCGCCAATCTGAAGTTTAACTGCCGGTACGAGAGTAATTTCGGCAGCCTGTGCTGCGAGGGGAGCCACCAGCATCATGGAAAGTGCAAGAAGCACGGGTTTCAACTTGTTCATGAGGTACTCCTTTTTACCATTGCCCGATTTGGGTCGATGAAAGGAGATTACTTGATGAGAACGCGGGTTGTTATTCTCTGCAATCCTAATCTCTAAGTTACCGCATTTATTGAGAATTACTCCTTTTTACCTGCTAAATTTCTCCTTATTTTCTCCATAAAAAAGCCGGATGGCGGCTAACGCCTTATCCGGCCTACAATAGCTACAATAGCCCCGAAGCGCCACCGGGCACAACCGTTAGCCGCGTGTCATCATCAGCTTACGCAATTCGGCAAAATCGGCAGGCAGATTATGCGAGAGCAGCGGCAGATCGGCACGATCCGCCAGCTCTTTTGGCAGATCCAATGTTTCACCAAGAATCGCCTCCACACTCTCTTTGAATTTCGCCGGATGCGCAGTCCCGAGGAACAAGCCATACTCCCCCGGATGCAGCTGATCACGCAGCGCGCGGTACGCCACGGCAGCGTGCGGTTCAGAGGTATAACCTGCCGCTTTCAGTTCGCGCATGGTCTCCTGCGTCGTCTCATCGTCAACCGCAGCGTAGCCCAGCTCCGTCAGACGCCAGATTTTACGGCGGAACAGCTCTTCCACGCGCGGCCAGTTATTGGGCTGGCTGACATCCATCGCGTTCGACAAGGTAGCCTGCGTCGCTTTCGGCGACCACTGCCCCTCTTTCAGGAAGCGCGGCACCGTATCGTTGACGTTAGTGGCGGCGATAAAGCGTTTCACCGGCAGGCCGAGCGACTTCGCCAGCAGCCCCGCCGTCAGGTCGCCAAAGTTACCGCTGGGCACGGAAATCACTAACTGATTACGCGCGTCCTGCGGCAGTTGAGCGACCGCTTCAAAGTAATAGCAAATCTGCGCCAGCAGACGGCTGATGTTGATGGAGTTCGCCGAATTCAGCCCCAGCACCGCCTTCAGTTCTTCATCATCAAACGCCTGTTTTACCAGCGCCTGGCAGGCATCGAAATCACCGTCAATCGCAACCGTTTCGATGTTGCCGCCCAGCGTACAGAACAGTTTTTCCTGCAACGGGCTGATCTTGCCACGTGGGTAGAGGATCACGACGCGTACATTTTTCAGGCCATAGAATGCGTGAGCAACTGCCGCGCCGGTATCGCCAGAGGTCGCCGTCAGGATAGTCACCGGTTTGTCGCCGCTGATGTGCGTCAGCATTTGCGCCATAAAGCGACCGCCAAAATCCTTAAAGGCCAGCGTCGGGCCGTGGAACAACTCCAGGCACCCGACATCGCCTTCCACCTGACGCACCGGCGCCGGAAAAGCGAATGCCTTGCGAACGCGCTCTTCTAAGATTTCCTGCGGGATCTCATCCCCGATAAACGCGGAAAGGATCTTTGCGCTACGACTCACAAAGTCCTGATTCAGCATCTCATCAACTTCAGTCAGGCTAAATTCCGGCAGGTCGTGCGGGAAAAAGAGCCCCTGATTCTTGCCAAGCCCTTGCGTAACGGCCTGCGCAAAGCTGACCTGCTCATTATGATCTTTCAGATTGTAGAGTTTCATTGTTTATCCCAGTACTCGTGCGCCCGCCGTATCCAGCTGACAAATATGAACAAAGCCTTCCTGATTTTGCAGGTAATTTTTACCCAGCCAGTCTGCTACACGCTGCGCCGTATCCGGCTTATCACAGAGCGCGAAAAGCGTCGGCCCGGACCCGGAAATACCGCTGGCCAGCGCGCCAATTTCCGCCACCGCCTGACGCGCCTGGCTGAAGCCCGGCAGCAGACGAGCGCGGTACGGTTCGGCAATCACATCCTTCATCAGCTTTGCAGCAAGCTGCGGCTGACGGGAATAGCAGGCATGAATAAACCCGGCCAGATGCCGCCCGTGGGCGATACAGTCCTGACGGCGATACTGCGCGGGTAAAATCGCCCGCGCTTCAGCCGTCGAAACGTTAATCCCCGGATAGGCCAGTACCCACAGCCACTCATCAAATCCTGGCACCTGCTGGCTGATAATGCCGTTTTCTTCGATCATCAACTGCATGCCGCCGAGAAAGCACGGCGCGACGTTATCGTAATGAATGCTGCCAGAGATACGCCCTTCCAGTTCCCCCATGATCGCCAGCAGACGCATGTCGTTCAGCGGTTTGCCACAGAACTCATTCATCGCCATCAGCGCGGCGACCACGGAACAGGCGCTGGACCCTAACCCGGAACCAATCGGCATGTTCTTTTCCAGCGTCATCGCCACCGGAATCTGTTTACCCAACTCCTGGCAAAAACGCTCCCAGCACTGATAAACGATATTTTCACGCGGCGCTGACGGCAGCTTGTCGGCAAAACGCCCTAAATTATTCAGCGTGAAGCTTTCTGCCGCATCCACCGAGACCACATCGCCCAGCAGTGAGCCATCAACCGGCGTGACGGCCGCCCCAAGCACATCAAATCCGACGCTCATATTGGCACTGGAAGCCGGAGCATAGACTTTCACCATTTTAGACTCCTAACTTCCATGAAAGGGTGCGCAGCAGATCGGCAAAAACCCCCGCCGCCGTCACATCGTTCCCCGCACCGTAACCGCGCAGAACCAGCGGCAGCGGTTGATAATAGTGACTGTAAAACGCCAGCGCGTTCTCCCCGTTTTTCACTTTAAACAGCGGATCGTTGCCGTCAACCTCGGCGATCTTCACGCGACACACGCCGTCGTCTTCAATGTTGCCAACATAGCGCAATACTTTGCCTTCATCACGGGCTTTCGCCACGCGGGCGGCAAACGCGTCGTCAAGCTGCGACAGATTGGTCATAAACGTGGCGACATCGCCGGAATCGTCGAAACCTTCCGGTAGCACCGGCTCAATCACGATATCGGACAGTTCCAGCTCACGTCCCGTTTCACGAGCGAGGATCAGCAATTTGCGCGCCACATCCATCCCGGAAAGATCGTCACGCGGATCGGGTTCGGTATAGCCCAACTCGCGCGCCATCGTGGTCGCGGCCGAAAGGCTCATGCCTTCATCCAGCTTGCCGAAAATAAAAGAGAGCGATCCAGACAGGATGCCGGAGAAGTGTTGCAGTTCGTCACCTGCGTTCAGCAGGTTTTGCAGGTTCTCGATAACCGGCAAGCCCGCACCTACGTTGGTGTCGTACAGGAACTTACGTCGGGATTTCGCCGCGGCAAAACGCAGTTGATGGTAGTAATCCATCGACGACGTGTTGGCTTTTTTGTTCGGCGTTACCACATGGAAGCCTTCACGCAGGAAGTCGGCGTATTGATCCGCCACCGCCTGGCTGGAGGTACAGTCAACAATGACCGGGTTAAGCAGGTGATACTCTTTCACCAGGCGAATTAAGCGCCCTAAATTAAACGGTTCTTTCGCTTCCGCCAGTTCCGCCTGCCAGTTATCCAGGTTCAGGCCATGCACATTGGTCAACAGCGCTTTCGAATTCGCCACGCCGCAGACGCGCAGGTCGATATGCTTGTTTTTCAGCCAGGACTGCTGGCGTTTAAGCTGCTCAAGTAACGCGCCGCCAACGCCGCCAACGCCGATAACGAACACTTCAATCACCTGATCGGTATTGAACAGCATCTGGTGGGTAACACGCACGCCCGTTGTGACATCATCGTTATTCACGACCACCGAAATCGATCGTTCGGACGAGCCCTGCGCAATCGCGACAATATTGATATTCGCGCGCGCCAGCGCCGCAAAGAACTTCGCCGAGATGCCGCGCAGCGTGCGCATACCGTCGCCAACCACCGAGATGATCGCCAGACGTTCAGTCACCGCCAGCGGCTCCAGCAACCCTTCTTTCAGTTCCAGGTAGAACTCATCCTGCATTGCACGCTGGGCCCGCGCGCAGTCGCCCTGCGGTACGCAAAAACTGATGCTGTATTCAGAAGAGGATTGCGTGATCAGCACCACGGAGATCCCCGCGCGGGACATTGCCGCGAAGACGCGCGCCGCCATCCCGATCATCCCTTTCATTCCAGGGCCGGAAACGCTGAACATCGCCATATTGTTCAGGTTCGAGATCCCTTTCACCGGCAGTTCGTCTTCATCCACGCTGGCGCCGATCAGCGTACCAGGAGCTTGCGGGTTTCCGGTGTTTTTAATCAGGCATGGGATTTGGAACTGGGCAATGGGGGTGATGGTACGAGGATGAAGGACTTTGGCGCCGAAGTAAGAAAGCTCCATCGCCTCCTGATAGGACATCGACTTCAGCAACCTGGCGTCCGGCACCTGGCGCGGATCGCAGGTATACACGCCGTCGACGTCAGTCCAGATCTCACAACAGTCGGCGCGTAAGCAGGCAGCCAACACCGCAGCGGAATAATCAGAACCGTTGCGGCCCAGCACGACCAGCTCGCCTTTTTCGTTACCGGCGGTGAAACCTGCCATCAGCACCATGTGGTCAGCCGGAATGCGGCCCGCCGCGATACGGCGCGTAGATTCGGCGATATCAACGGTCGATTCGAGGTAATGCCCGACCGCCAACAATTTTTCGACCGGATCGATAACCGTCACGCCATGACCGCGCGCTTCCAGCAGGCCAGCCATGATCGCGATCGACATCTTCTCGCCACGGCAGATCAGCGCAGCATTGATGCTATCCGGGCACTGGCCCAGCAGGCTGATTCCGTGCAGGATATGTTTGATTTGCGCAAATTCTTGCTCAACGAAAACTTTCAACTGCGCCAGCGGGAACCCCGGCTGAGCGGCTGCAAGACCCGTAAGAAGTTCGGAAAAAATACGTTCGGCATCGCTGATATTCGGTAAAGCATCCTGACCGCTGATGGTCTTTTCAATCATCGCCACCAGATGGTTAGTAATTTTGGCGGGGGCAGAGAGAACAGTCGCTACCTGCCCCTGCCTGGCATTGCTTTCCAGAATATCGGCAACACGCAGAAAGCGCTCTGCATTTGCCACTGATGTACCGCCGAACTTCAACACTCGCATGGTTGTTACCTCGTTACCTTTGGTCGAAAAAAAAGCCCGCACTGTTCAGGTGCGGGCTTTTTTCTGTGTTTCCTGTACGCGTCAGCCCGCACCGTTACCTGTGGTAATGGTGATGGTTGTGGTAATGGTGGTGCTGATGCGATTCATGGATGTTGTGTACTCTGTAATTATTATCTGTCTGTCTTGTATCTTTAAAGGGTTAAAGTATCTCGTGACCTAATTCAATAAATTTTTAATTTGATCACATTCCGCAACATGTTCACGAGCTGCTGCTTGCGCATTTATTTTCAACCAATACGGAATGAAGCAACCTCTTGAAACCAGATTTAAAATCTCACATCAAGCAATTCAACAAGATTTTATTTTGTTATATTTTTCTCAATATCATGCAATAAACGGTGCAGCATGGCCGTGTCGCGCTGCCCTGACAACCCCAGTCGTTGTTGCAGCCAGTCCGCCAGTTTGATGTCATCAGCGACATCCAGCGTCGCCAGTAACTGTGAAACGCGTGTGCGTAACGCCTGCAATTGAGGCGCGTCAGTCGCCTCTGTTTGTTTCGCCGGTTGTTGCATTAAGCCTGCTAATTGATAGCAATACACCATTACTGCCTGCCCTAAATTGAGTGAAGGATAATCAGCAACCATTGGCACGCCGGTTAAAACATCCGCCAGCGCCAGTTCTTCATTCGTCAGGCCCGAATCTTCCCGGCCAAAAACCAGCGCCGCATGGTTCATCCACTGCGATTTTTCCTGCAACAGCGGCAGCAGTTCTACGGGCGTTGCGTAGTAGTGGAACTTCGCGCGACTGCGGGCCGTGGTGGCGACAGTGAAATCAACATCGTGCAGCGCTTCCGCCAGCGTTGGATAAACACTAATATTATCAATAACATCAGCGGAACCATGTGCGACCCAACGGGTCGCTGGCTCCAGGTGCGCCTGGCTGTCGACAATACGCATATCGCCAAACCCCATCGTCTTCATTGCCCGTGCCGCCGCGCCAATATTTTCCGCTCTGGCCGGCGCGACCAGAATAATTGTTACACGCATTTCGATTCTCTTTTTGACCAGCCGCTGGCAATAATGTGACCAATGTCAACATATTACGCAGCACGAATTTACAATTTTTTAACGAAAATCGTTGAAAAACCATTTCACATTCAGTAAAAGGCACTAAACTATTTCTTATCTTTACTATTGCGTTTTATGTTAAGAAATACTACATATCCTTCTGTTTATTTAGGATAATTTAATTTAGAATGAATCACACCTATTGGATTCATTACATTTATTAGTTGGCATGCGCAACTAGTTGGATTATTGCAAATTTGTGATGAACGCTAGCATTTGGATACGATGATTTCATCAAACTGTTAACGTGCTACAATTGAACTTGATATATGTCAACGAAGCGTAGTTTTATTGGGTGTCCGGTACGTCTTAGCCTGTTATGTTGCTGTTAAAATGGTTAGGATGACAGCCGTTTTTGACACTGTCGGGTCCAAAGGGAAAGTACCCACGACCAAGCTAATGATGTTGTTGACGTTGATGGAAAGTGCATCAAGAACGCAATTACGTACTTTAGTCATGTTACGCCGATCATGTTAATTTGCGACATGCATCAGGCAGGTCAGGGACTTTTGTACTTCCTGTTTCGATTTAGTTGGCAATTTAGGTAGCAAACATGCAGACCCCGCACATTCTTATCGTTGAAGACGAGTTGGTAACACGCAACACGTTGAAAAGTATTTTCGAAGCGGAAGGCTATGATGTATTCGAAGCGACAGATGGCGCGGAAATGCATCAGATCCTCTCTGAATATGACATCAACCTGGTGATCATGGATATCAACCTGCCAGGGAAAAACGGTCTTCTGTTAGCGCGTGAACTGCGCGAACAGGCTAACGTTGCGTTGATGTTCCTGACTGGCCGCGATAACGAAGTCGATAAAATCCTCGGCCTCGAAATCGGCGCAGACGATTACATCACCAAGCCGTTTAACCCACGCGAACTGACTATCCGTGCGCGCAACCTGCTGTCCCGTACTATGAATCTGGGTACGGTCAGTGAAGAGCGCCGTAGCGTCGAAAGCTACAAGTTCAACGGTTGGGAACTCGACATCAACAGCCGTTCTTTGATCGGCCCAGATGGTGAGCAGTACAAACTGCCACGCAGCGAATTCCGCGCCATGCTTCACTTCTGCGAGAACCCGGGCAAGATCCAGTCTCGTGCAGAACTGCTGAAGAAAATGACCGGTCGCGAGCTGAAGCCGCATGACCGTACTGTTGACGTGACTATCCGTCGTATTCGTAAGCATTTCGAATCCACGCCGGATACCCCGGAAATCATCGCGACCATTCACGGTGAAGGTTACCGTTTCTGCGGTGATCTACAGGACTAATCGGTTACCACCGGCAGCAAAAACGGCGCAAAACGCGCCGTTTTTTATTGTCTGTCAATGACTTATCCGACCATAACGGGAATCACTTCCAGATGACGCGTCAGGAACGTTACCGCCACGGCATAACGGGCACCGCGCTTATGGCATTTTTTGGCGACCCTTCAACGACCTTGTCAGAATAGGCCAGATACGCCAGCGTATTGCGTTTGGCATCATAAAAACGCACGACCTGTAATTTTTTAAACACCAGCGACGTGCGTTTCTGGAAAACGACATCCCCTTGCGCTTTCCCGTTCTTAATTTTATCGCTCAGCTCAATCGGCCCTACCTGCTGACAGGAGATCGCCGCGTCGGAGGTATCTTCGGCCAGTCCCAGGCCGCCTTTAATCCCCCCCGTTTTCGCCCGACTTACATAGCACGTCACATTTTTGACGTCGGGATCGTCAAACGCTTCGACGACGATTTTATGGTCAGGCCCAAACATTTTAAATACGGTATCGACGGAACCTACCTGTTCTGCATGCGCAAACTGCCCCAGCATCAACAGAATTGAGGAAAGTATTAAGCTCTTGTATTTCATATTGTTACCATTCATAAAAGTTACACTGCGCAATTATTCGACACGTCTGGATAAACTGTTTACAGATCACAGGATTAGAATAATCATGCTTTAGTGTGCCCCAAAAAAGCACAGATGAGCAAAAAAAACACCGAATGCTAAAACAGCAAAAAATGCTATTATCCACTTACCTGATGTCAGGTGCTCGTTGTGGAAAGGATGAGGATATTTTATGGATCAGGCTGGCATTATTCGCGACCTCTTAACCTGGCTGGAAGGCCATCTGGATCAGCCTCTGTCGCTTGACAATGTGGCGGCAAAAGCAGGTTATTCCAAGTGGCACCTGCAAAGAATGTTTAAGGACGTGACGGGCCATGCTATTGGCGCTTACATCCGCGCTCGCCGCTTATCTAAATCCGCCGTGGCCCTGCGCCTGACGGCACGTCCGATTCTGGATATCGCGTTGCAGTACCGCTTCGATTCTCAGCAAACCTTTACCCGCGCGTTTAAAAAGCAGTTCTCTCAGACGCCGGCGTTATATCGCCGTTCTCCAGAATGGAGCGCCTTTGGCATTCGTCCGCCGATGCGTCTGGGTGAGTTCGCCATGCCTGAGCATCAGTTTGTCACCCTGGAAGATACGCAACTGCTCGGCACCACCCAGAGCTATTCCTGTTCGCTGGAGCAAATCTCCGATTTTCGACACGAAATGCGCGTACAGTTCTGGCAAGACTTTCTCAGCCAGGCGCCAACGATTCCTCCGCTGCTCTACGGCCTTAACGAAACGCGCCCCAGCCTGGAGAAAGATGACGAACAGGAGGTGTTCTACACCACCGCGCTACCGCAAGAACATGCCAACGGGTATGTGCCGTCAGCGCAGCCTGTTACCCTACAGGGCGGCGAATATGTGATGTTCACCTACGAAGGTTTAGGAACCGGGGTACAGGAGTTTATCCTGACGGTATACGGCACCTGTATGCCGATGCTGAACCTGACCCGCCGTAAAGGGCAGGATATAGAGCGATACTACCCGGCAGAAGATGCCAAAACAGGCGGTCGCCCTATTAACCTGCGTTGCGAATTCCTGATCCCCGTTCGCCGTTAACGCTGTAGCTCATCTAACGCAGGGGCATCGAGATGCGAGACGTCCCCTGCCGTTTCAACGACCCAACCAGGCGCCAGCCACAAACTTTCCTGATAATCGACGCGGGAAATAGAGCAATTACGCAGACGTAACCGACGCTCCGCCCAGGCCGGTAATCCCAGAATGGTGCTGACCAGGCAACCCAGCGCGATACCGTGACTGACCAGCAGCGGGCGGCTGCCCTGCGGCAGTTCCAGACAGGAAGCGAGAGCGGCATTGACGCGATCGCTCAGTTCCTGCATGGATTCGCCATCAGGAATGCGCCCGTCAACCGTGCCGTTCACTAACTGGCGACGCCAGTTCTCTTCTTCTTCGGTGAGGGTGTCGATGTGCCGTTTTTCCAGCACGCCCATGTCCAGCTCACGCAGACGGGCGTCGAAAGTGATATCGCAACCGCATGCCTGGGCGATGATTTCAGCCGTGCGGCGGGTGCGACCGAGATCGCTACTGACGATATGGGTGATGCCGAGCGTTCTGGCGCGTTCTCCCACTTGCATAGCTTGTTGCTCACCTTTAGCGGTCAGCGGACTGTCAGACTGGCCTTGAATACGTCGCTCGGCGTTCCACTGCGTTTCACCGTGGCGAACAAGGTATACCTGTAACATGCTTTTTATCCGTTATACTGCGATGACATTCATTTCTGAGTAATTCTGATTATGCACCATGTTGTCTCAGCAACCACCAATCCCGCTAAAATTCAGGCAATTCTGCAAGCATTTAACGAGATTTTCGGTGAGGGATCCTGCCATATTGAGTCCGTCTCCGTCGAGAGCGGCGTGCCGGAACAACCTTTTGGAAGTCAGGAAACGCGCGCTGGCGCACGGAATCGGGTAGAAAATGCGCGCTGTCTGCGTCCTCAGGCCGATTTTTGGGTGGCTATCGAAGCGGGGATTGATGATGACAGTACGTTCAGTTGGGTGGTAATAGAGAATGCCGCCCAGCGAGGCGAGGCGCGATCGGCAACGCTGCCGCTTCCTGCGGTTATCCTTGAAAAAGTTCGTCAGGGCGAAGCGCTCGGCCCGGTGATGTCGCAGTATACCGGTATTGATGAGATTGGCCGTAAAGAGGGGGCTATCGGGGTGTTTACCGCCGGAAAACTGACCCGCTCCAGCGTTTATCACCAGGCGGTGATTCTGGCGCTCAGTCCGTTTCATAATGCGGTGTATCGGTAGGGCCGCGATCCACGCCGGATGACGGCTTCGCCTTATCCGGCCTACGTTCATCATTCCTGTAGGCCTGATAAGCGTAGCGCCATCAGGCGAAATTACCTTTCGCTCTTGAGCAACACCTGCTCCAGCCACTGGCGTAACTCTACCGGTGCGGACTTCAGGCTGTTGGAACCGCGCGTAATGGTGGCTATGCCCGCCCCCAGCTCATTTTTAAGCTCGCGCTGGCTCATTTCACCGCGTAACAACTCTTCAATGATACGCACGCGCGTTCCCAGCGCCTCACGCTCATCCGGCGTCAGCATCAAATTGAGTAAGGGAAGATGCAGGTCTTCCGCACAAGCGTGCTTGAGCAGCTCAACAAAGCGTAACCACTCCTGGTGACGCTGTTCTGCCATCGCTGCTGAATAGGGTGATTGCTGAGTCATAGAATGTCGCCATCGTTGCAGGGGGAAACGTATCTGCCTCCCCCGATTGTACTCTTTAACGAGTACGATAGCATAACATAACCGATGCGATCAGTAACGGCGCTGCCATTCTGCGTCATTCATCAACGTTGGTTTATCGCCCATGAAGTAGCGATAGTAGGCATCATAAGCCAGCACGTTCTTCACGTAGCCCCGCGTTTCTGAGAACGGAATACTTTCAACAAACGCGACGGCGTCGATGCGCCCTGCGCTATTGCCAAGCCAGGTACGAACGCGCCCCGGCCCGGCATTGTAAGCCGCTGAAGAGAAAATACGGTTATTACCAAACTGTTGATAAACGTATTGCAGATAACTGGTGCCAATGTTGATGTTCGTCTCCGGGTCAAGCAGCTGGCTGGGGCTGCTGTAGCCCGGTATCGAGAACATTTTCACCGTATGCGTCGCCGTGCCCGGCATAACTTGCATCAGACCGCTGGCCCCTACCGGGGATTTCACTTTCGGATTCCAGGCGCTCTCCTGACGCGCAATCGCCATAGCGTAACTTTGCGAGATCGCTTTGCCGCCAGTGTAACGGGCGAAAAGATCCTTGTACGCCAGCGGGAAACGCTCTTCCAGATGATCCCACAGTTTCCCTGCGATCGTCGCCTGCACGCTCAGATCCCACCAGTGGTTATTGAAGGCATAACGCGCCAGCTGCGCCTGCTCCGACTTCGTCCTGCTGGAGACCAGATTCGCCCACTCGCTACGCGCCGTATTATCCAGGTTCCAGTACATCAGTTCGCGGACTCGCGCCATTTCCGCGCCCTGCGTAAGCGAAGCGTCCACTGTCGTCGGCGCTTTGTCGATCTTCAGCACATACGCTTCACCCAGCTTTTGCGCGGCGACCATCGGGTAGAAACCACGCTGTTGCATCAGCGCATGGAGGATCTCTTTTGCCTCTGCCTCACGCCCGCGCTCAAGCAACAAATCCGCCTGCCAGTAGCGCCATTCATCCTTCTCCTTCGCTTCCATCGGCAGTCGGGCAAGCCAGGTATTCAGCCCACGCCGATCGCCGGTGCCCAGCGCCATCCGCACGCGGCGTTCCACCAGCGTGGTGGATTGCGAGCGCATAATCGCATCATCGCGCCACTTCGCCTGCGCATCGGTCACATCGTTCCCCATCAGCCGCCAGGCGACGATATCGCGCAGTTCCTGAGTTTGCTCCTCATTAAGCTGTTGGGCCTGCACCAGTGACGGGATCATCAAACGCGCATTCTCTGCGTCCTGACGCGCGACGCTGGCAAAGGCCACTGCCGCCATCTGACGGGTAAAATCGGTCGCGCCGGTCGTACGTGCAAAAGTCATCACGCTATTGGGATCGTTCGCCAGCGCGATGATCGCCGAAGCAATGGTCTGGTACTGCGCAGGCATCTGTCCGGCCAGCACCGTTACCAGCCCCGTGTTGCCTGCTTTCATCGCCAGGCGGATGCGCTCCAGCCAGGCCAGCGGGTCCTGGGTGCCAGAAGCACGCCAGACGCTGAACAGTTTGTCACAGGCGTTCGGCTGGCTTTTCCCGGTCAGCCAAAGCGCTTTCGCCCCCTGCCAGGCCTCTTCCGTCTGCCCGGTATTCCATTTCGCGTAGTAGTAATTACATTGCGCTTCGGTGGTGCCCGGCTTCTCGGGGCTGAACGCTAGCAGTCCACGCCAGTCTTCACGACGCGCCAGCTCATTAACGAAACGCGATTGCAGCGTACGCGCAGGAGGAAGCGTAGGGTTGGCGCGCACAAACTGGGTAACGGTGACCGCAGGCTGGTTCATCAGATCGTCGGTGATCTGGCGATACTCAAGATAGGGATACAGCGGGTAATTCTTCAGGCCAGGCATCATCTGCTCAACGACATCCATCTGTCGGTTATCCCAGGCCTGTTTGATTTGCGCATAGCGATTGCGCTGCTCATCCAGAGAATCCGCTCGCGCCGCCTGACTTACCGTCAGCAGGCATACGCTGGCGGCGATAAGACGCCAGGTAAATGGTTTGGCTTTGTCCACAAGCTCTTCCTCTTGTCGTAATACATCAATGCAGCATCATGCCGCGTAATGAATTTATGCTAACCAGACATTGCTAAATGCGCCACGTTACGGACACTTTTTTACTTTTATTGCGAGTGAGAGTTGCTGGCTGGGATTAGCCCGGGAAAAAGGCTACACTTCGCCTTTGAAAATTATTCTTCATCACGATAAACCTATAGAGGCGAAGTCCAACGTGGCTCAATTCGTTTATACCATGCATCGTGTCGGCAAAGTGGTTCCGCCGAAACGTCATATTTTGAAAAACATCTCGCTGAGCTTCTTCCCTGGGGCGAAAATCGGCGTACTGGGTCTGAACGGCGCCGGTAAGTCTACCCTGCTGCGCATTATGGCTGGCATCGATACAGATATTGAGGGCGAAGCTCGCCCACAGCCAGGCATCAAAATTGGCTACCTGCCGCAGGAACCTCAGCTCACCCCTGAACACACCGTTCGCGAATCGATCGAAGAGGCGGTGGCCGAAGTGGTCGGCGCCCTGAAACGTCTGGATGAAGTGTACGCGCTGTACGCCGATCCAGATGCGGACTTTGACAAGCTGGCCGCCGAACAGGGCAAGCTGGAAGAGATCATCCAGGCGCATGACGGCCACAACCTGAACGTACAGCTGGAGCGCGCCGCTGACGCCCTGCGTCTGCCGGACTGGGATGCCAAAATCGCGAATCTTTCCGGTGGTGAGCGCCGCCGCGTCGCGCTGTGCCGTCTGCTGCTGGAAAAACCGGACATGCTGCTGCTCGACGAACCGACCAACCACCTGGATGCGGAATCCGTCGCGTGGCTGGAACGCTTCCTGCACGACTTCGAAGGCACCGTTGTGGCGATTACCCACGACCGTTACTTCCTCGACAACGTGGCGGGCTGGATCCTCGAACTTGACCGTGGCGAAGGGATCCCGTGGGAAGGCAACTACTCCTCCTGGCTGGAACAGAAAGATCAGCGTCTGGCGCAGGAAGCCTCTCAGGAAGCGGCCCGCCGTAAATCCATTGAGAAAGAGCTGGAGTGGGTGCGTCAGGGTACTAAAGGCCGTCAGTCTAAAGGCAAAGCCCGTCTGGCGCGCTTTGAAGAGCTGAACAGCACCGAATACCAGAAACGTAACGAAACCAACGAACTGTTTATTCCACCTGGACCACGTCTGGGCGACAAGGTCGTTGAAGTCAGCAACCTGCGTAAATCCTACGGCGATCGCCTGCTGATCGACGATCTCAGCTTCTCAGTACCGAAAGGCGCGATTGTCGGCATCATCGGTCCGAACGGCGCGGGTAAATCCACCCTGTTCCGCATGATGTCCGGTCAGGAACAGCCGGATAGCGGCACCATCACGCTGGGGGAAACCGTAAAACTGGCTTCCGTTGACCAGTTCCGTGACGCGATGGATAACAGCAAAACCGTGTGGGAAGAAGTTTCCGGCGGGCTGGATATCATGAAGATCGGCAACACCGAAATGCCAAGCCGCGCCTATGTGGGCCGCTTTAACTTCAAAGGCGTCGATCAAGGTAAACGCGTGGGCGAACTGTCCGGCGGTGAGCGCGGTCGTCTGCATCTGGCGAAGCTGTTGCAGGTTGGCGGCAATATGCTGCTGCTCGATGAACCGACCAACGACCTGGATATCGAAACCCTGCGCGCGCTGGAAAACGCCCTGCTGGAGTTCCCGGGCTGTGCAATGGTTATCTCGCACGACCGTTGGTTCCTCGACCGTATCGCCACGCACATTCTGGATTACCAGGATGAAGGCAAAGTGGAGTTCTTCGAAGGTAACTTCACCGAGTACGAAGAGTACAAGAAACGCACGCTGGGCGCCGACGCGCTGGAGCCGAAGCGTATCAAGTACAAGCGTATCGCTAAGTAATGTATCAGATGCCGGATGGCGCTACGCTTATCCGGCCTACAGACTTATCCGGCCTACACCTTGTAGGCCGCCATCCGGCGCTTCAGGCTTAACCCTGCTCGCCCATCATCTCTTTCACTAACTCCACGCAGCGCAAAAATCGACCATCGTAATCGGCCTCTTCTACGTGGACGAAATTGATGTTGTTCTCCCGCAGCATATCCACCAGCAGATTCTGGAACTCTTTACGATCCACCGAACTGCCCAGACTCCGTAACCCATCCGCGACCCAGGGCGTATTGTTCTCCAGCAGGATCACCAGATCAAAGCGGTATTCATCGATCAACGCCTGTACAAACGGATGCTCGCGCCCTTCGTATTTTTTACAAAAGGCCTGCGTGGTAACGAAATCGGTATCGATAAAGGCCACTTTATTGGCGTATTTCACCGCAAAATCAATATATTGTGCATGGCCCAGCGCGATCTTATCGTAATCGGAATACTGTAACGCCATCTCGTCACCGCCCAGATGCGAGAAGACATAGTCGCGCCCGTACTCCCACGCGCTGGTGGTATTAAAAATATTGGCGAGCTTGTTCACCAGCGTGGATTTCCCGCTCGACTCTCCGCCTAATATCGCCACGGTGCGCACGAAAAAGGGCTTCACTTCCGTCGGAATGTATTCCCAGTAGCGGAACGGGTTTTCACGGATCTGCGCCCCGCTGATACTCATAAAGGTTCGTTTCGGATCGACCAGCACCGTTTCAATAGCCAGGTGTTCGAGATACTGCGGCGCATCGGCTTCCTCGGACGTGTAGATCCAGTTGGGCTGAATCCCCTTCTCTTCCATAAAGGCTTTGATGCCGTTGCTCCACACATCCCAGCCGTGCGGGTACGGCTCCATCCCTTCCTCATTGAAGGCATGAATACGAATATTCTTCTGATATTTAAAGGTCTGTAGTAGCCAACGCAGACGATCCGACACGGTAGGCTGTTGCGACATGGCGCTGTCTTCAAACAGTTCGCGGTCACGGGTATCGTCATAACCCATAATGATATGCAGTTCATCCACCTGGCTACAGGCGCGCTGAATCAAATAGATATGCCCGGTATGCAGGGGGTAGAACTTGCCAAACACCACGCCGATGTTTTTCCGCTGCCGGGGAAACTCCAGCCCCAAAAAACGATGCAGCGCCTCCAGCTTTTGCGCACTGGGGCTTTTAATCTTCGCGTTCAGAAGTTGGCTCAAATACCCTTTGGTCATGCCGCTGGCATCCGCCACCTGTTGCAGGGTACACCCCTTTTGCTTGATCGCGGTTTTGAGATAGTCGAACGATGACACAAGAGCCTCCTGCTAAAAAACGCGTAACAATGCCTGATGGCGCTTCGCTTATCAGGCCTACAACATCAATCCGTAGGCCGGATAAGACGCACTGCGTCGCTATCCGGCAAATTATACAACATCAGTACATACAGATGATTATAAGTCGTCAAACACACTTAACGCATCCGCAAGCTTTTTAACGCCAAAAACCTGCATCCCTTCCGGCGGCTTTTTCGGCACGTTGGCAGCTGGTACGATAGCGCGGCGGAAACCGTGTTTAGCCGCTTCAGAAATACGTTCCTGACCGCTGGGCACCGGGCGAATTTCCCCTGCCAGCCCCACTTCGCCAAACACCACCAGATCCTGCGGCAGCGGCCTGTCGCGCAGGCTGGAGACCATCGCCAGCAATAGCGCGAGATCCGCGCTGGTCTCCGTGACCTTCACGCCGCCCACGACATTGACGAATACATCCTGATCGGCCATCTGCAATCCGCCATGACGGTGCAGCACCGCCAGCAGGATCGCCAGACGGTTTTGTTCCAGACCGACCGCCACGCGACGCGGATTCGCCATCATCGAGTGATCGACCAGCGCCTGAATTTCTACCAGCAGCGGGCGCGTCCCTTCCCACACCACCATGACCGAACTGCCGGAAGTCACCTCATCGCCACGGCTTAAGAAAATTGCGGACGGGTTGCTGACTTCACGCAGCCCCTGTTCCGTCATCGCAAAAACGCCCAGCTCGTTTACCGCGCCAAAACGGTTTTTATGGCTACGCAGCGTGCGAAAGCGGGAGTCAGCGTCGCCATCCAATAGCACCGAGCAGTCAATGCAGTGCTCCAGCACCTTCGGGCCAGCCAGCGAGCCGTCTTTGGTTACATGACCAACCATCACGATAGCCACGCCGCGCGTTTTGGCAAAGCGCGTCAGGTAAGCGGCCGTCTCACGCACCTGGGCCACGCTGCCCGGCGAGGACTGGATATCCGCCATATGCATCACCTGGATGGAGTCGATCACCATCAGCTTCGGTTGTTCTTCTTCCGCAATCAGGCAGATCTGTTCAATACTGGTTTCTGACAGCATATTCATGTTAGCCGTCGGCAATCCCAGCCGATGCGCGCGCATCGCTACCTGTTGCAGGGATTCTTCGCCCGTGACGTACAGGGTTTTCATCTGCTCGGCCAGTTTGCAAAGCGTTTGCAGCAGCAGCGTGGATTTCCCCGCACCGGGGTTGCCGCCAATCAGGATGGCGCTGCCGGGCACGACACCGCCGCCCAGCACACGGTCGAACTCTTTAAACCCGGTGGAAAAACGCGGCAGCTCCTCAAGGCTGATGTCAGACAATTTCTGCACCTTTGCCACGCCTGCGTTACCGGCATAGCCGCTGAGTCGCTCATTACGCGCCACCGTTGGCGACGCGGCAAGACGCACCTCGGTGATGGTGTTCCAGGCATGACAGGCGCTGCATTGCCCCTGCCAGCGCGGATAATCGGCCCCGCATTCATTACAAACAAAGGCGCGTTTTGGAGCTTTTGCCACGGTTTACCTCTTTATTTCATGCAGTTGCCGGATGGCGCTGGCGCTTATCCGGCCTACAGTCACTTTCCCGTAGGCCCTGCGCCATCGGGCAATTCAATCATTTTTGATTCATACTGCCGGAGAGAATGCAGAACACCCCCATCAGGTCAGCGTGACGAATCGTGATTTCCGTCTTTTCATTCACTTTCGGTTTGGCGTGGTACGCAATCCCCAGCCCGGCCGCTTTAATCATCGGCAGATCGTTAGCGCCATCGCCAATCGCCACCGTCTGCGCCACGGGAATTTCATACTCCTGCGCCAGGCGGGTCAGCGTGTTAGCTTTGTACTGGGCATCGACGATATCGCCAATGACATTGCCGGTAAATTTCCCGTCGATGATCTCCAGCTCGTTCGCCACCACCGTGGTTAAACGCAGCTTTTCACGCAGGTATTCCGCAAAAAAGGTAAACCCGCCGGAGGCGATCGCCACTTTCCAGCCGAGCGTTTCCAGCTTCAGCACCAGTTGCGTCAGACCCGGCATCAACGGCAAATTCTCGCGCACCTGGCGCAGAATATCGGCATCCGCGCCTTTCAGCGTCGCCACACGGCTGCGTAAACTGGCGGTAAAATCCAGTTCGCCGCGCATCGCGCGTTCCGTGACTTCCGCAACCATTTCGCCCGTCCCGGCCAGCTTCGCGATTTCATCGATGCATTCAATCTGAATCGCCGTCGAATCCATATCCATAACCAGCAGGCCTGGCGTACGCAGATGCGGAATTTTGCCCAGCGGCGCGACGTCCAGCCCGGCACCGTGCGCCAGCTTCGTCGCGCGCGGCGTTAAGGAACCCGCCAGACGAATCACCTGATAATCTTCGACGCACCAGGCCGCCACGATCACCATCGCCGCGCCCAGCTTGCTCTGGTACTGCGTTAAGCGCTGCTTATCCAACCCGCGACCGTACAGCAGCCAGCCGCTACGGCCTGCGTGGTAATCCAGTGGCATCACCTCGTCACCACTTAATGAAAGGGGTAAACCAGGCCACAAAGAAACATCTTCAGGCAGATCGCACCAGGTAATGTTAGGCATTAAAGCTCCTGTAAAATCGTTCGGGTCGGGAATCATCCTGGGGAAAATAACGCATGAGGCTACCCTGTAACCATCGCTTCTGGCAACATTAAGCCTCAAATTTTCAGCAGGTGGAATATGGCTCGCGCAAAACTGAAATTCCGGCTTCATCGTGCAGTGATTGTATTGTTCTGTCTCGCACTGCTCGTCGGGCTGATGCAGGGGGCGTCCTGGTTCAGTCAAAACCATCAACGGCAGCGCAATCCGCAGCTCGAAGAACTGGCCCGCACGCTGGCGCGCCAGGTGACCTTAAATATCGCGCCGCTGATGCGCACCGAAACGCCGGATGAGAAGCGGATCGCCGTCGTACTCCGCCAGCTAACGGAAGAGAGCCGCATTCTGGATGCCGGCGTCTACGACGAGCAAGGCGATCTCATTACGCGCGCAGGCGAAAGCGTCAATGTGCGCGACAGGCTGGCGCTGGACGGTAAAAAAGCGGGCGGCTATTTTAATCAGCAGATTGTCGAACCTATTCAGGGTAAAAATGGCCCGCTGGGCTATCTGCGCCTAACGCTGGATACGCATACGCTGGCGACCGAAGCGAAACAGGTCGATAACACCACCAACATTTTACGCCTGATGCTGCTCCTGTCACTGGCAATTGGCGTGGTGCTCACGCGCACCTTGCTACAGGGCAAACGCACGCGCTGGCAGCAATCGCCTTTCCTGCTCACCGCCAGTAAATCCGTACCGGAAGAGGAAGAAAGCGAGAAGAAAGAACCATAGGATAGCCGCCGCTTTGTCGTTAATATAGTTGAGACCACGAAAAGGAATGCTGCCATGACGACATTACGTCTGCTTATCTCTGACTCTTACGATCCCTGGTTCAACCTGGCGGTTGAAGAATGTATTTTTCGCCAGATGCCCGCGACACAGCGCGTTTTGTTCCTGTGGCGCAACGCTGATACGGTCGTCATCGGGCGGGCGCAAAACCCGTGGAAAGAGTGCAACACCCGGCGCATGGAAGAAGACAATGTCCGGCTGGCGCGTCGCAGCAGCGGCGGCGGCGCGGTGTTCCACGATCTCGGCAATACCTGTTTTACATTTATGGCCGGGAAGCCGGAGTACGACAAAACGATCTCCACCGCGATAGTGCTCAATGCGCTGAACGCGCTGGGCGTTAGCGCAGAGGCTTCCGGTCGTAACGATCTGGTGGTGAAAACGCCGGAAGGCGACCGCAAGGTTTCCGGCTCCGCCTATCGGGAAACCAAAGATCGCGGCTTCCACCACGGCACATTGCTGTTGAATGCCGATCTCAGCCGTCTGGCGAACTACCTCAATCCTGATAAGAAAAAATTACAGGCCAAAGGGATCGCCTCCGTACGCGGGCGCGTCGCCAATCTGGTCGAACTGCTGCCTGGCATTACCCATGAACACATCTGCGACGCCATTACCGAGGCGTTCTTCAGCCACTACGGCGAACGCGTGGAAGCCGAAATAATCTCTCCAGATAAAACGCCGGATCTGCCCAATTTTGCCGAAACATTCGCTCGCCAGAGCAGTTGGGAATGGAACTTCGGCCAGGCGCCAGCCTTTACGCATCTTCTGGACGAACGCTTTATCTGGGGCGGCGTTGAACTGCACTTCGACGTTGAAAAAGGGCACATCACGCGCACTCAGGTTTTTACCGACAGCCTTAACCCTGCGCCGCTGGAAGCGCTGGCAGGCCGTTTACAGGGGTGTCTGTACCGTGCGGATATGCTGCAACAGGAGTGTGATGCGCTGTTAGTCGATTTTCCAGAGCAGGAAAAAGAGCTACGGGAATTGTCGGCGTGGATTGCGCGGGCGGTGCGTTAACCCTCTCCAGGACGTGCCCGTTTCCCCTTAACAAGGGCGGCACGTTATTTTCTCAATAACCATCAGCAATACATTAAAAGCCTGCCGATTAACGCTCAGGCTGGCATATTATTTATCAATAATATTCACCGCATGAATATATAAACATACAATCTCGCCATATTCCAACCGCATACAAAATAGCAGCAACTCTAAAACAAAAAATAACAAAGATCACCAGAAATCAGTTTTAAATAAAACTAAAACCACTGTCTGCTGTGTCCAGATAATATATTACTTCTGGAATATAACTCTATCCCAACCATATTCCATAGCTATCTGGTTGATATAAAACGTATTCAGAAGGCAAGTAACATGCCTTTTCGTACCATCACACAATTCAAGTTAAGGATCAACAAATGAAAAAAGCACTTCTTGCCACCGCAATCGCGGCACTGACCATGTCTAACGCATGGGCGGCCGACGGCGCCACCACTGAACTGCGCGTAACGGGGAAACTGCTGGTCGGTGGCTGTACCGCGACTGTCAATGGCGGCAACGCACTTGACTTCGGCTCGCATCTGATCAGCGACCTTAGTTCAACGGCCGTCAACGATATCGCCACGAAAGACACCGATCTGGTCATCGAGTGCCCCAGCGCCACGAAAGTAGGCTGGACGCTGACCGATAACAAAGCGGATAGCAACGCAGAGATCTGGATAACCGGCATCATTAAAGGTAAAGGAGTCTCATTCGGCGTAGGTAAAACAGCAGGCAATGTCAACATTGGCGCCTATGCCGTATCCATCGATTCTGTCAAGGCTGCAAGCGCGAAAGCCGTCAATGGCGAAGACACTTTTGACGCTGACTATATTGTAAGCGCCGCCGCAAGTACGGGTTTGTGGGCTAAGGCGACAACGGAAACTTCTTTTCGGAACCAGGAAGGGACGCAGGATATCATCACCGTCGGCGCCAAAGGCACGCTGGAACCAGCAGCCTATAACAATGCAACTTATCCGCTTAAGGTTTCTCTGGCTGTAGATAATACCACCAAACTGGCCATTAGCGATGATACCGATATTTCAGGTTCCGCCACCATTACCCTGAGATATATCTAATCACATCGTTATTAATCATATCTGTACAACAACTCCCTACATGGATAGGTGGGGAGTTTTTCCAATAGAAGGAATTACAATAATGTCTGACAAATCTTGTACCGTTAAAGCGTATATATTTGCCGCCACGCTTCTCTGTTTACCTTTATCTCAGGCTTATGCGGCAGGAATGGTTCCCGCCTCCACGCTACTGGTTATTGAAGAAAGCCATAATGGCGGAACGATAAATGTCAAAAACAGCGATACGGTTCCGATGTTGCTGTACACCACAATAGAAGATGTAAAAGATGACAGTGGCATCACCGTCAACGTCACCCAGCCCGTCGTACGCGTGGAACCCGGTCAGGAACAGCAGGTCCGCTTTATTATGGAAAGCAGCGCCCCGCTAACCAAAGAGCACTATAAACGCGTCACCTTTGAAGGCATCCCGCCATCAGGCGTGTCTAAAGGCGCAATGAAAGTTAACTTCAATCTGCGTCAGGATCTGCCGGTATTAATTCGCCCCAAAAATTTACCGGTCGTCACCGATGCGTGGAAACTGCTGAAATGGTCCGGCTCCGGGCAGCATATTAAAGTCAGCAACCCTTCCGCCTATGTGGTGCGCCTGGCGCAACAGGTGATTTTTTTACCTTCGCAAACGGCCGGGGAAATCGCAAAAACCTATATTTTACCCGGAGAAGTTCTGGATGTAACCGTCAAGAAATCCATCATTTCCGATCAATCTGTACGCTTCTTCCCGGCCAGCCGCTACGGCATCGACATACCCAATTTCACTGCGCCGTTAACACCATAATCAATAAAAAACGGGGACAAAGTAAGTGTATATGAAAGGAATCAACCTGCTGTCTCGCCATATTCAGATCGCGTTATATTCATGTACGTTATTAACCTCAACGGCGTTAGCCCGTGAAGTAACGTTCAGTACCGATATACTCAATACGCGCGGCATCAGTAAAAATATCGCAAATTACTTCGCAGAAGAGCCGCGTTTTTTGCCCGGTGTACATAGCGTTCTAATCAACGTAAACGGGTCAGAAAAAGGTTCGCTGGGCGCCAAATTTGACGAACAAGGGCAACTCTGCGTAGATGACGATTTTCTGACAGCGATCGGGCTACGTCCTCTGGGGATCTCCCTGCAAGAACACTGTCATGACCTGCAAAAAGATTATCCCTCCGCCGTCATAAAGTCCCTTCCCGGTAAGGAGATGCTGGAGTTAACTGTCCCGCCCGACGCACTGGAAAATAGCGCGTCCCGGGAGAAAAACTATAGCCACGGCGGCAGCGCCGGGCTGCTCAACTACAGCCTGTTTTCCACGCGAAATGAATACAACGGCGGCGACAGCCATAACTACACGCAGGGCGATCTCGAAGCGGGCGCCAATCTGGCCAACTGGGCATTGCGCAGCCGCTATTTTCTGCTGGACTCTGACGGCGATCGCAGCGCTAAAAATTTATTCACTTATGGCGAACACGTTTTTGAAGCGCAACAGATGCGTGTCCAGGTTGGGCAGATCAGCTCCAGATCGGCGCTGTTTTCTGGAACATCCCTCAGCGGCATTCAGTTACTCCCCGAGTCCAGTATGACCTCTGATAATTCAGGCGTCACCGTGACGGGGATTGCCCGCACGAACCAGGCACGAGTAGAAGTCCGCCAGGCGGGGCAGCTTGTTTATTCCACGCTGGTAAACGCGGGGGCATTCAGGCTGGACAATGTCCCCATCCTGTTAAATAACGCCGATCTTCAGGTCAGCATCGTCGAAACCGACAACGTCACAACCAGTTTCATCGTACCTGCCTCCTCAATCAACCTGAACGGTCTTCCGCGACCACAAGGGCTTATGATGTCAGTAGGCCAGGTGCGCAACGTCGACAGCGATTACAGCGACCCCTGGGTATATAACATTTCAGACGGCTGGCGCCTTACCCCACAAACAAGTTTGCTGGCGGCGGGGGTTCTTGCCGAGGATTATCAGGCAAGCGGTGCAATGCTGGAGTGGAGTTCAAACGAGAAATGGCAAGTATTTGCCAGTCTGCTGGGCAGCCGTGAATCCTTCGGCGATACGCGCAGCGGTATAAAGGCGGAAATTCAAAACCAGCTGACACTTCCCGGCCATGTCTCTGTTGGGGTCAGCACCGCGCGTTATTCTGACGACTATCGTGAGTTGTCCGAGGCGATGGACGACGACAGCGCAAGCTATCAAAGCAGCTATAGCGCCAATGTGAACTGGAGCGGCAGAACAGCAGGAACCTTCTCGTTAGCCTATAGCTATAATCAGGCCACGGATGATTATGAAGACTCCAGTTACGTGAGTCTTTCATGGGGAAAAACATTTAAATACGCGTCAATAAACGTGAACTGGCAGCACTCTGTTAGCAACGATAATGACGACATCAACAATGACAACTATGACGATGATGTGTTTTACATCAACCTCAACATTCCTTTCCAGTCGCAGTCGATTAACGCATATATGCGCAATCAGGGCGACCGAACGACATATGGCTTACGCAGCAGTGGCCCTCTCAGCGACAATACCAGCTATTCCGTTTCGGCGGATCGCGATATCGGAAACGATCTCAACACCCTCAACGGCAACATCAACAGCAACCTGCACTACACGCAGATGAGCGTTGGCGCAACAACCAACAATGACGATCAGCGTACCTACAGCGCAATGCTGTCGGGCGGCATTGCACTGCATCGCCAGGGGGTAACCTTCTCCCCCTATACCATTAAAGATACCTTTGGCATTGCCCACCTGAGCGAACCGGAAAGCGGCATCGAAATCGCAACGCCGCAAGGCCCGGTCTGGACAGATTTCTGGGGGCAGGCCGTGGTGCCAGGACTGACGGAGTGGCGTAAGTCACGTATTGAGGTGAACGCAAATACGCTGCCCAAAAATATGGATCTGGCTAACGGAACAAAGCTACTGGTGCCCGCTCATGCCACCGTCAGCGACCTGGATTTTAACGTGCTAAACACCCGTCGCGTCATGCTAAAGATAAAGCAGCAGGATGGCTCCTGGCTTCCTAAAGGCACGTCTGTTGTTGATGAAAAAGGAAACTACCTGGTCAGCGCAGTGGACAGCGGCCGCGTCTTTATTAGCAATATTGACGAAACGCCAACGCTCTATAGCGTTGATGACAATATGAACCGTATCTGCAAAATCACTTACACATTAAGCAATGTGCAGAATAAAGAGGCGTTTTACGAAACGGCGGAGGGTATTTGCCAATGAAGTCATACGGAAAGTGGATCATTGCATTATGTACGTTAGCAGCGCTGGGATCACGCATGGCATGGGCAGACGAGAACTGCCAGGTATCGCTCTCTCGCGCTACCGTGGCCTTTCCCCCGATGCAGCGAAATGACAACGTCGGCTCACAGCAAAACTGGTTTAAAATGCCCTCGCGCGATATCAATGTCAGCATCTATTGCCCGCAACCACAGGTGATGGCGCTATTTGTACATGGCGCCGCAGGCCCACAAGGGCGATTTCTTTTCGGTAACGGCGGGGGGCTGGCGTTGAAAGCCAGCCAAATGATACTGGATGGTCGCAGCTATATGATCGGGAAAACAACCGATCGCAATGAGTTCATTCCCGCAGACGGCCATGCCGATACACAGCTGCTGCACAATAACGAAGCCATTATCGCTATCGAGAACAATGAAGCCGCGCGCGGGCAGCAGTTGAACTTTACGTTAACGCTAACGCCAGTGCTGAACGAAAAGCAGTTCCGTAACGTCAGCGACAATACTGAGATGGAGAGTAATTTAAGCTGGGAGTTGCTAACGCATTAATCGCCAAAGGGCGGTAAATAAACAGGCAGGGAAAAGGGGCAAACTGCCCCTTCAGAGTGCTGACAAAGGATTGTGCAGCATTTATGTCGGGTGGCGGTCAGGCCTTACCCGACCTACAAATCACGTAAAATATTTTGTAGGCCTGATAAGCGAAGCGCCATCAGGCGTAAGGGGCAAACTGCCCCCTTCTTTTTTACGCTTTATCGCCCAGCAGAACAGATTCCAGCGCGATTTTGATCATGTCGTTGAAGGTCGTCTGACGTTCAGCGGCAGTGGTCTGCTCGTGAGTACGGATATGGTCAGACACGGTGCAGATGGTCAGCGCTTTCGCACCAAACTCAGCCGCTACGCCGTAGATACCCGCCGCTTCCATTTCCACGCCCAGGATGCCGTATTTTTCCATCACGTCGAACATTTCGCCGTCAGGAGAATAGAACAGATCGGCGGAGAACAGGTTGCCCACGCGTGCGTCAACTCCCAGCGCTTTCGCCGCGTCTACCGCGTTGCGCACCATGTCAAAGTCAGCGATCGCCGCAAAATCATGATCCTTGAAGCGGATACGGTTAACTTTGGAATCGGTGCAGGCACCCATACCAATCACCACATCGCGCAGTTTCACATCGTTGCGTACCGCACCGCAGGAACCGACACGAATGATTTTCTTCACGCCGAAATCGGTGATCAGCTCTTTGGTATAGATGGAGCAGGACGGGATACCCATACCGTGACCCATGACTGAGATCTTACGGCCTTTGTACGTCCCGGTGAAACCTAACATGCCGCGAACGTTGTTCACTTCACGCACGTCTTCAAGGAAAGTTTCAGCAATGTGCTTCGCACGCAGCGGGTCGCCCGGCATCAAAACGACGTCAGCGAAATCACCCATTTCTGCGTTAATATGTGGAGTTGCCATCTTTTATCCTTATCTCGTTGTTATTGCCTGATGGCGGCTACGCCTTATCAGGCCTACAAAACCGTAGGCCCGGTAAGCTTGCGCCACCGGGCAATTGCATCACAGCATGTTTTTGCCGTAGTCCATCGGCGACGTACCGAAGTACGTTGCCAGCGTCTGACCGATATCCGCGAAGGTTTCACGGTGACCGAGCGAGCCCGCTTTCACTTTCGGGCCATAAATCAGCACCGGAATGTGCTCGCGAGTATGGTCCGTACCGGTCCAGGTCGGGTCGCAACCGTGGTCGGCGGTCAGGATCAGAATGTCATCTTCACCGACCAGTTCCATCAGTTCCGGCAGACGACGGTCAAACAGCTCCAGACCCGCAGCATAGCCCGCTACGTCGCGGCGATGCCCCCAGGATGAGTCGAAATCAACAAAGTTGGTAAAGACGATCGTCTCGTCGCCCGCTTCTTTCATCTCTTTAAGGGTGGCGTCGAACAGCGCGTCCAGGCCGGTGGCTTTCACTTTTTTGGTGATGCCGCAGTTGGCGTAGATATCCGCAATCTTACCGACGGAAACCACATGCCCTTTTTTCTCGTCGACCAGTTTCTGCAAGATGGTCGGCGCTGGCGGTTCAACGGCCAGATCGTGACGGTTGCCGGTACGCTGGAAGTTACCGGCCTTATCGCCGATAAACGGACGCGCGATAACGCGGCCAATGTTGTAGCCGCCTTCGGTCAGCTCTTCACGGGCGATTTCGCACAGCTCGTACAGTTTATCCAGCCCAAAGGTCTCTTCATGGCAGGCGATCTGGAATACGGAGTCAGCGGAGGTATAGAAAATCGGTTTACCGGTTTTCATATGCTCTTCGCCCAATTGATCCAGAATGACCGTACCGGAAGAGTGACAGTTACCGAGATAACCCGGCAGGTTGGCACGTTTTACCAGCTTATCCAGCAGTTCCTGCGGGAAGCTGTTTTCGTGGTCGCTGAAGTAGCCCCAGTCAAACAGAACCGGAACACCCGCGATTTCCCAGTGGCCAGACGGGGTATCTTTACCGGAAGAGAGCTCGTGCGCCCACGCGTACGCGCCAATCACTTCCGCATTGCCGTCCATACCCGCAGCAATTTTACCGGTAGAACCTTCATGCGCTTTCACCAGACCCAGGCGGGTCAGGTTAGGCAAATTCAGTGGGCCTTTACGGCCATTGTCGGCCTCGCCCCTGGCGCAGGCTTCTGCAATATGGCCCAGGGTATCTGAACCTACGTCGCCAAAGCGATCCGCATCTTCAGTTGCACCAATACCAAAGGAGTCCAGCACCATAATAAATGCACGTTTCATCTTGTTCTCCATACATCTTGCGCTGCAAAAAAGCGATCAGATCAGTATACAGCTATTCGGTAATACGACGATAGACTGTCGATGTAATTTCAGGCGCTTTGTCGTCAAGGCTGATTGCCGCTTTGACGGCTTTCGCCGCTTCCTGCCAGCTGGCTTCGTCTTTGGCGTGGATAACAGCCAACGGACGCTGCCCGTCAACGCTGTCGCCCAGACGCGCCATGTCGGTAAAGCCGACGCTGTAATCAATGGTGTCCGACGCCTGGCGACGACCGCCGCCCATTGAGACCACCGCCATGCCCAACGCGCGAGTGTCCATCGCGGATACAAAACCTTCAGTATCGGCATAGACAGCTTTGCTGAGCATCGCCGTCGGCAGGTATTTCGCGTAGTTTTCCACGAAATCGCTCGGCCCTTTCTGTGCCGCTACCATGCGACCAAAGATTTCCGCCGCTTTGCCGTTATCCAGCACCGCCTGTAGTTTCACTCGCGCATCAGCGTCATCTTTCGCCAGCTTGCCGGAGATCAGCATCTCCACGCACAGCGCCATCGTGACGTCGAACAGACGCGGGTTGCGGTATTCACCTGTCAGGAACTGCACCGCTTCGCGCACTTCGACGGCGTTACCGGCGCTGGAGGCCAGCACCTGGTTCATGTCGGTGAGCAGCGCAGTTGTGCGCACGCCTGCACCGTTGGAAACGCCAACGATGGCTTCAGCCAGCGCCGCAGAAAGTTCATAGGTTGGCATAAAGGCGCCGCTGCCTACTTTCACGTCCATCACCAGCGCATCCAGCCCTTCCGCCAGTTTTTTCGCGAGGATTGAAGCGGTGATCAACGGGATGGAGTCCACCGTCGCGGTAATGTCGCGGGTGGCGTAAAAACGTTTATCCGCCGGTGCGAGCGAACTGGTCTGCCCAATAATCGCCACACCCACGTCTTTAATGATTTCGCGGAAACGGTTGTCGTCCGGGAAAATATCAAATCCCGGGATTGCTTCCAGTTTGTCGAGCGTACCGCCGGTATGACCGAGGCCGCGCCCGGAGATCATTGGAATGTAGCCGCCGCAGGCCGCCACCATAGGGCCAAGCATCAGCGAAGTCACATCACCCACGCCGCCGGTGGAGTGTTTGTCAACGATGGGGCCGTTAAGGTTGAGACTCTTCCAGTCCAGAACGGTTCCTGAATCTCGCATCGCCATGGTCAGCGACACACGCTCAGGCATCGACATATCGTGGAAGAAAATGGTCATCGCCAGAGCGGCAATCTGCCCCTCAGAGATGGTGTTATCACGAATACCATTGATAAAGAAGCGGATCTCTTCGTCGCTTAACGGATGACCATCACGTTTTTTACGAATAATTTCTTGTGCGAGAAACACGGTAACCCCCAGGGGAAAAGAGTAGAAGGCCATTGTAGGCCGGGTAAGCAACGCGCCACCCGGCAGTCGTATTGATGCCGGATGGCGGCTGCGCCTTATCCGGCCTACGTCACTACAACTCCGGCAATATAAGGCTTAGTAGCTGCTTGCGCTCTTGCCGTCCCCGTGACCCAGCGCTTTCAGCAGGCTTGCCAGCAGGCTGGATGCGCCGAAACGGTAGTGACGGGAATCCGCCCAGTCAGCGCCAAACAGTTCGTCAGCAATGGCCAGGAACTGCTGTGCATCTTCAGCGGTACGCACGCCGCCAGCCGGTTTGAAACCAACGGTTTTGGAAACACCCATATCGCGGATCACTTCCATCATGATGCGTGCGCTTTCCGGCGTTGCGTTAACCGGAACCTTACCGGTAGAGGTTTTGATAAAATCCGCACCGGCTTTGATGGAAATTTCAGACGCTTTACGGATTAACGCTTCTTCTTTCAGCTCACCGGTTTCAATGATCACTTTCAGCAGCACGTTTGCCGCCGCACAGGCGTCTTTACAGGCTTTCACCAGATCGAAGCCCACCTGCTCGTTACCGGCAATCAGCGCGCGGTACGGGAATACCACGTCAACTTCGTCCGCGCCGTACGCGATGGCTGCGCGGGTTTCTGCCAGCGCGATGTCAATGTCGTCATTACCGTGCGGGAAGTTGGTGACGGTCGCAATGCGGATATCCGGCGTGCCCTGCTCTTTCAGAGTTTTACGCGCAATCGGAATAAAACGCGGGTAGATACAGATAGCGGCAGTATTCCCAACCGGGGTTTTCGCCTGATGACACAGCGCGATCACTTTTTCATTGGTGTCGTCGTCATTCAGGGTGGTCAGGTCCATCAGTTTCAGCGCACGCAGGCTGCTTGCGGTTAAATCAGTCATTACATTCTCCTGGCTCATCGCCGGTATAAAATTTCACCTTGCGAGTTTGTTAGTATTCTAACATCCGCTCGCCATTACACTTCGATATACATCACAGTTAATGAAAACTACGTACAAATTTGCATTACTGTAACGAGATCTACTTCAAATAAATGACCTTTCCCGGCCTCGCGAGTGGGCAACAGGCGCATCCTGATCAAAAGCCATCATCACGCAACTTCCTACAATGGCGCTTAACCTTCGGCACAAAAAGGAAACGAAGATGCCCACTTCATGCGAAACCGCGCTGCAACATCGTTGCCAGCAAATTGTGACCAGTCCGGTGCTCAGCCCCGAACAAAAACGTCATTTTCTGGCGCTGGAAGCTGAGAACGCTTTGCCTTATCCGGCCTTGCCCGCAGAGGCTCGCCAGGCGCTGGACGACGGGGTTATCTGCGATATGTTCGAAGGTCATGCCCCGTTCAAACCTCGTTATGTTTTGCCCGATTACGCCCGTTTTCTGGCTAATGGCTCACAGTGGCTGGAGCTGGAAGGCGCAAAAGATCTGGATGACGCACTATCTTTGCTGACCATCCTCTACCATCACGTTCCTTCCGTAACATCGATGCCGGTCTATCTGGGGCAACTGGATGCGCTGTTGCAGCCGTATGTTAAAATTCTAACACAAGACGAGATCGATATTCGAATAAAACGTTTCTGGCGCTATCTCGACAGAACGCTGCCGGACGCCTTTATGCATGCCAATATTGGCCCGGCCGACACGCCTGTCACCCGCGCTATTTTACGTGCCGACGCTGAGTTAAAGCAGGTTTCACCTAACCTGACGTTTATCTACGATCCCGATATCACACCGGATGATTTACTGCTTGATGTCGCTAAAAACATTTGTGAATGCAGCAAACCGCATATTTCTAATGGCCCGGTAAATGATAAAATTTTCACAAAAGGTCAATATGGCGTCGTCAGTTGTTACAACTCTCTGCCGCTTGCGGGCGGCGGCAGCACGCTGGTCAGGATCAATCTGAAAGCCGTTGCAGAGCGCAGCACCTCTGTCGATGACTTCTTTACGCGCACGCTACCGCACTACTGCCAGCAGCAAATCGCCATCATTGATGCCCGATGTGACTTCCTCTATGAACAATCACATTTCTTTGAGAATAGCTTCCTGGTGCAGGAAGGGTTGCTTGATCCCGGACGTTTTGTACCGATGTTTGGGATGTATGGCCTGGCCGAAGCGGTAAACCTGCTGTGTGAAAACGCGGGGATGAACGCGCGCTACGGGAAAGACGACGCGGCCAATGCGCTGGGCTATCGCATCAGCGAGCAGTTGGCCGATTTCGTCGCAAACACGCCCGTTAAGCATGGCTGGAAACAGCGGGCGATGCTGCATGCCCAGTCAGGCATCAGCTCCGATATCGGTACGACGCCGGGCGCGCGTTTACCGTACGGCGATGAACCTGACCCCATTACCCACCTGCAAACCGTCGCCCCCCATCATGCGCACTACCATGCCGGGATCAGCGACATCCTGACGCTGGACGAAACCATCAAGCGGAATCCTCAGGCGCTGGTGCAGCTTTGTCTGGGCGCGTTCAAGGCCGGCATGCGGGAGTTTACCGCCAACGTCAGCGGCAACGATCTGGTGCGCGTTACCGGGTATATGGTGCGCCTGTCGGATCTGGAAAAATATCGCGCCGAAGGATCGCGAACAAACACCACCTGGCTGGGGGAAGAAGCCGCGCGCAATACGCGCATTCTGGAACGACAAGCACGCGTAATAAGTCATGAACAGCAGATGCGCTTCCTAACGCAAAATCATTCGAGAGGCATCGAGGCGGCAAGCGAATGAATCCCCAGGAGCGTACACGTAGTACGTGACTGGGGTGAATAAGTGCAGCCAACAAAGAGGCAGTTCGAAGGATGAAGTGTTTAGTCAGTAAAATCATACCGTTCTCCTGCGTGGACGGCCCCGGCAGTCGTCTGGCTCTGTTCTTACAAGGGTGCAATCTGCGCTGTAAGAATTGCCATAATCCGTGGACGATCGGGCGCTGCAACGACTGCGGTGAGTGCGTTCCCCAGTGCCCTCATCAGGCGCTGGGCTTCAGCGCGGGGAAAGTGGTGTGGCAGGCTGACGTCTGCGAGCAGTGCGATACCTGTTTGCGGATGTGCCCGCAGCAGGCCACGCCGATGGCGCAGACGATGAGCGTCGATGAGGTGCTGGGCCATATCCGTAAGGCATCGACATTTATTGAAGGCATTACCGTCAGCGGGGGCGAAGCCACCACCCAGTTACCGTTTATTTGCGCGCTGTTTGCCGCGATCAAGGCCGATCCGCAGCTGTGTACGCTGACGTGTCTGGTCGACAGCAACGGCCTGTTGAGCGAAACTGGCTGGCAGAAACTGCTGCCCGTTTGTGATGGCGCGATGCTCGATCTAAAAGCCTGGGGTAGCACCTGCCATCAGCGTCTTACCGGGCGGGATAACGCGCAGATCAAGCACAGCATCAGGATATTGGCGGAGCATGGCAAGCTGGCCGAGCTACGGCTGCTGGTGATTCCTGGTCAGGTGGATTACCTGCAACAGATAGCGCCGCTGGCCGCGTTTATCTCCCGTCTGGGCGATATTCCCGTCCGGTTAAACGCTTTCCATGCACATGGGGTGTATGGCGAAGCAAAAGCGTGGCCGGGCGCAACGCCTGACGACGTGCAACAACTGGCAAACGCATTATGGGCGCACGGGGTGCATAACCTGATTTTCCCAGCTTTATATTTATGAATCGCCGGATGGCGGCTGCGCCTTATCCGGCCTACAAATGATGTCGACCCGTAGGCCGCCTTATCCGGCCCACAAATGATGTCGGCCCGTAGGCCGGATAAGACGCTTTTGCGTCGCATCCGGCAATCAGAGACGAAATAACGCCGTCGTATTGCGATACAGCGTTTCGGCTATCACCTCAGAGGGTTCATCGCGTAGCGCGCACAGCTCGCTGAATACCCGTGCCGCCTGCTCCGGGCGGTTTGGCTGTCCCTGAAAACCATTTAGCGGCATATCCGGCGCGTCGGTCTCCAGCAGCAATGCATCCAGCGGCAGTTGTGCCATCACATCACGCGTTTTACTGGCGCGCGGATAAGTAATCGTGCCGCCAACGCCAATTTTGTAGCCTAACTGAACAAAGCGTTCCGCCTGTTGCAGACTGCCGGAAAAACCATGTACCACCCCGGTTCGCGCCAGGGCGTGGCGTTTGAGATGCATTGCCAGCTTGTCATGGGTGCGACGCGAGTGAAGGATCACCGGCAGATCGTAGCGTTTCGCCAGTTTAAGCTGCGCCTCCAGGAGCCGTTCTTGCTCATCAAACTGAGGATTATCGCGGTAAAGATCCAGCCCGATCTCCCCTACCGCCACGACTTTCTGCGGGCGTTGATCCAGCGCCTGTTGCAGGCGATCCAGACTGTCATCTGCGTGCTGCTCAATAAACACAGGGTGCAGCCCCAGCGCCGCGAACAACGGCGGGAAGCGTTCCGCCAGCGCCAGCACGCGTGAAAAACAGGCCGCAGCCGTCGCCGGAACAATGATTTTGCCAACTCCCGCGTCAGCGGCACGCTGAATGCTGGCCGCTTCATCACCGGTGAAAGGCGGAAAATCAAAATGACAATGCGTGTCGATAAATCGGCAACTCACGCCAGATCCTCATTATTGAAGGTAGTGTCGTTGGCCTGCGCTGCGCCGCTGACCGTTGCTACGTGCATATCGTTGACCACCGCCGCCGGAGGCACCACCACCGGGCCAGGAATGACAATCTTCGGCGTGTGGCGGGAGAGCGGCGGTTTCTCCGTCAGCAGTTTCCCCACCGTCGCCAGAAAATAGCGCCCGCACAGGCGTCCAATTTTGTAATCTTCGCGCAGCGCAGGAAGACGACTGCCCAACGCCATGCTTTGCAGCGGTTTCGGCGGGTAGATTTCAATGATACGCAGCTTACCCGGCGGCTTCTCAATAAAACGCTGAATGGCGCTATAGCTGGTTTCGTGGTGCTGTACCAGATTCACCAGCGGCTGCAAACTGCTCTCCCCCAGCCAGCGCTCCATGCGCTTAAACCACTGCGGCGTATAGTACATTTGCGAAGGCACCGTGCGGATCACCACGATCGTTTTCGCGCCACGCTTTGCCGCCTCCTGTACCGGGATCGCATCGCTGATCCCGCCGTCCAGATAATTGATGCCATCCAGCGCCACGCCTGTACGGTAGAACCCCGGAATCGCGCTGGTCGCACGAATAATATCGAGCCAGTTTTGCTTCGTTGGCGAGAAATAGTTCGCCGTGTAGTCATCCCCACGACAGGCGCACATATAGAAGGATTTTCCGCTATCGAACAGACGCGCGGCGGTGTCCATCGCCAGCGGCATCTGCCCGGATGTCGCGTCCACCAGCCAGTCGAGATCGATCAGGTTCCCCCCGCGAACAAAACGCACCGGGTCGAAGAACTCCCGCTTCGTGGTGTAACGCATAATAACTTTGCGCCCATAGCCGGGCTGGTTACAGAGATAGGCAGAAAGGTTTTGCGCCCCGGCAGAGGTGCCGAGGTAGAGGTCGAATGGATTGAACTTCGCGCGCATAAACTCATCCAGCACGCCAGCGGTAAAGATTCCCCGCTGCCCTCCGCCCTCGCACACCAGAGCCATTCGGCCTGGTCGGAACGCGTTTAATGATAATGGCGCAATATTGCCGAGCGTCACGGGTATTCGCTGCCCCACCTCTGCCTTCCTGTGTTTTATTTTATAGAATGACAAAGTAACGCAAATTCGCGATAGCTAAAACCGTAAAAGCCAGTCCGATGGACTGGCTTAGCATGAATCATGGGTACTACGGGTGACGTGCTAGGGTCGTTTACGGCCCATAAACAGGCTGATCAGGAACAGGACAATCCCGACGACGAAGACAATTTTCGCTGCGCTAGCCGCGGTGCCTGCCAGTCCACCAAAACCCAGAGCGGCGGCAATTAACGCGATAACCAGAAATATAATGCCCCAACGAAACATAAGCTTCTCCTTTACCATAGTTAATGTCGACCGCTTGATATGAGCGTTCAGGTTGCTCATTCGCGATATTTTTAGTGTGGTGTACATTGCGCCTCCCGACAAACGTCGGGAGGGCGAATTAAGACGAATTACTGAGTTTTCAGGTCATTTTTGACGCTTTTCACACCATCAACCGCTTTTGCGATACTTTCAGCACGGTCGATTTGCGCCTGAGAATCTACGGTTCCTGAGAGCTGCACCACGCCGTCGGTGGTTTCGACTTTCACTTTGCGGGAAGGCACGATGTCATCCGCCAACAGTTTCGCTTTGATCTCGCTGGTGGTGGCCGTATCCCCGGCATAGCCTTTCATCGTGCCGGACTTGCTGTCGCGAACATGCAGTTTGTCGCTGACGGAGGTCACACCCTCAACGCCTTCCGCTACTTTCACGGCTTCTTCAGCCTGAGCCTGGCTTTCAACAAAGCCGCTTAATGTCACCACTTTGTTATCGGTTTTGACCGAGATATCGGTGCTCTTAATACTTTCATGATCCACCAACGCCGCTTTCACTTTTGCGGTGATGGCGCTGTCATCCATGAAGTTACCGACTTTATTCATAGAGCTATCGACTTTCTGTCCCGCGCTTTCTGCGCTGGACTGTGCCTTATCCAGCGTAGAGGTTTCCGCAAATGCAGAACCGGTCGCGACAGCGGAGGTCAACATTACGGCCAGGAGAGTTTTAGAAATCTTCAGTCTTGTCGTCGTCATCGATTCATTCCTGTATGGATGGCAGCCGTCACAATCAACATACTTATGCAGAATCGCGGCGCTAATCCCATCTTTATTCAGTTATTAATATCGCAGACAAGATAAATGACGGATTTAACAACCAGTATTCACGCATTGAACAGTGTTAAAAGTCGTCATTTATGTCATCACTTTGTTAAATATAGATCACAATCGCAAAATCGCTTGCTGATACGCTTAAAAAACAAGCAACCATAAGAAAAACTGAGGGATTTAAGAACATTCCGCAAGCGGTTAAAAAGGCAGGGAAAGTAACAGGGCGCGCCGGATGACGCGCCCTGGAGGGACAATTAGTGCTCGCGCGTTTTGCGGAACTGAACGTCAGGATAGCGTTCCTGCGTCAGGTTCAGGTTAACCATTGTTGGTGCGATATAGGTGAGGTTATCACCACCATCCAGCGCCAGTTGTACTTCGTTCTTACGCTTGAACTCTTCGAATTTCTTCGCGTCAGTACATTCAACCCAGCGTGCGGTGGCGACGTTGACGGACTCATAGATAGCCTCAACGTTGTATTCGCTCTTCAGACGGGCAACCACCACGTCAAACTGCAACACGCCGACGGCGCCCACGATCAGATCGTTGTTGGCGATCGGACGGAACACCTGTACCGCGCCTTCTTCAGACAGCTGAACCAGCCCTTTCAGCAGCTGTTTTTGCTTCAGCGGATCTTTCAGGCGGATACGACGGAACAGCTCCGGCGCGAAGTTCGGAATACCGGTGAACTTCATCATTTCGCCCTGAGTGAAGGTGTCGCCGATCTGAATGGTGCCGTGGTTGTGCAGGCCCAGAATATCGCCCGGATACGCCTCTTCAACGTGGGAACGATCGCCCGCCATAAAGGTCAGCGCATCAGAAATCACCACGTCTTTGCCGATACGTACCTGGCGCATTTTCATGCCTTTCTCGTACTTACCGGAGACCACACGCATAAACGCCACGCGGTCGCGGTGTTTTGGGTCCATATTGGCCTGAATCTTAAACACGAAACCGGTGAACTTCTCTTCTTTCGCTTCTACCGTACGGGTATCGGTCTGGCGCGGCATCGGCGCAGGCGCCCACTCCACCAGACCATCCAGCATATGGTCAACGCCGAAGTTACCCAGCGCTGTACCAAAAAAGACCGGGGTGATTTCACCTGCCAGGAACAGCTCATGGTCGAACTCGTTGGACGCGCCCTGCACCAGTTCCAGCTCGTCGCGCAACTGCTGCGCCAGGTCTTCCCCTACGGCAGCGTCAAGTTCCGGGTTATCCAGACCTTTTACAATGCGCACTTCCTGGATAGTGTGGCCTTTACCGGTCTGGTACAGGTAAGTTTCGTCTTTATAAAGGTGATAGACGCCTTTGAACAACTTCCCGCAGCCAATCGGCCAGGTGATCGGCGCACAGCCGATTTTCAGTTCGTTCTCAACTTCATCCAGCAGCTCCATCGGGTCGCGGATGTCACGGTCGAGTTTGTTCATAAAGGTGAGGATCGGCGTATCGCGCAGGCGGGTTACTTCCATCAGCTTACGGGTACGATCTTCGACGCCTTTTGCCGCGTCAATCACCATCAGACAGCAGTCCACCGCCGTCAGCGTGCGGTAGGTATCTTCCGAGAAGTCTTCGTGCCCGGGGGTGTCCAGCAGGTTGACCAGGCAATCATGATAAGGGAACTGCATTACCGACGTGGTAATAGAAATACCACGCTGCTTTTCCATTTCCATCCAGTCAGATTTTGCATGCTGGCTGGAGCCACGGCCTTTTACCGTCCCGGCAGTCTGGATAGCCTGTCCGAACAGCAATACCTTCTCAGTGATAGTGGTTTTACCGGCATCCGGGTGAGAAATAATGGCAAAAGTGCGGCGCTTAGCCACCTCTTGCAAATAAGGAGACAACGTCATAGTTCAATCTTCTTGAGTAAGCGCGGCGTCTGACCACGCATGTTGAATACGAAAAATTGCGGCTATTTTACCCATCAACGGGGGGGAGGCAATCAGTGTTTACACAGGAGTTGCTCCAGTTCGCTTAATGACGCCACGGTCCAGGTCGGTTCAATGCCCGCAGGCTGCTCGCGATGGTGCGCATTCAGCCAGCAGGTGGAAAGCCCGGCGTTAATGCCGCCGAGAATATCAGACTCTGCGGTATCGCCGACCATTAACACGCGAGAGCGGTCAGGGCTGCCCGCCTGCTCCAGCGCGTAATCAAAGATGCGCGGATCGGGCTTTGCCACGCCCACTTCTTCAGAAATAACCAGCAGATCAAAACGATCGCGAAGCCCTGTTCGTTCAAGGCGAATTTGCTGCAATGAGGTGAATCCGTTGGTGATGATGCCCATCTTCACCTTACCGTGCAGGGCGTTAACCAGCGAAACCGCGCCCGGCAGCGGTGCGCAAATCTCCGCCATGGCGTTCATAAACGCATCATTTAACTCTTCAGGCGGGACGTTCAGCTGCTCGCCCCAGCCGACAAAGCGCTGGCGCTGAAGCTGAAGCGAAGTGATAGCGCCGTTCTGATAATCCACCCACAGCGGTTTATTGACGGCCTGGTAGTCCTGAAAATCTTCAGCGGTAAAGGTGACGCTATAGTCGAGAAACATCCGCTGTAAGCCGGTAAACGAGTCAAATGTAAACAGCGTTTCGTCGGCATCAAAGAAAATCCAGTCCCACTTCATTATTCCACCTTGTCTTACATACTGATTGGCAATGCCATGATTATCGCGTCCTCACGCCCGTCAGCCGTCGGGTAGTAATTACGGCGCACCGTTGCCTCATTAAAACCTAAACTTTCATAGAGTGCGATGGCGGCGGCATTTGAGGCGCGCACCTCCAGCCATAACGTCAGGACGCCGCGTTTTTCCAGTTCATCAATCAGATGTTCCAGCAGTTCTCGCCCCAGCCCCCGACGCTGAAAATCCGGGTCGACCGCAATATTGAACAGCGTCGCCTCATCCAGCACCACCTGCGTAATCGCGAACGCCGCCATCTTTCCGCCGACCGTCAGTTGATAGTTGAGGTAACGTTCGCCCTGATTGCTGGCAAAGGTTTTTTCACTCCACGGAAACGCATGGGCGCGTTTTTCAATCAGAAACGCAGCAGGTAAATCAGTCGGATTGAGGGAAGAAATCGTGTTCATATGCGCAAATTTGTTGCCATAGTGCGGCGCGTGCCGTTGGGTTTGCCCGTAATTCATTAAACGCAGGACTTGTCACCTGAGCGCCTTCCAGCAGCAAAGGCTCTTCAGTACCCAGCCGCCAGCTGTTGCACCGGCTGCCTTCCGGCAGCATGGCGACGCGGTCAAGCGTCAACGGTAATACCTGGTCGGGACTGACGGTCAATGCGCGCAAAATATCGCTCATCAGGGGTTCGGTCAGCGCCGGTAATTCTTCCGCCACGACCACCAGACGAACGTGCGCCGGAAGGGAAATCGCGATTTCCCCCTGTAGCGCGCCAGGGCGACGCAGCGACCACTGGGTAATGCCCAGTTGCTGTAATTGCCAGTCTCGTCGGGATGTCATAGCGAAACGCTCCTGTCTGTCAGGGGCGCAAATATAGCAAATTCGTCGAAACTGCGCCAACAAACAACTATAATCGCCGCCAGGAACAATAGAGGAACCTTTCATGTCTGCTTTTACCCCGGCAAGTGAAGTCTTGCTGCGCCACAGTGATGATTTCGAACAAAGCCGTATTCTGTTTGCCGGAGATTTGCAGGATGACCTGCCAGCCCGCTTCGAAAGCGCCGCCAGCCGCGTGCATACGCAACAATTCCACCACTGGCAGCTGTTAAGCCAGCTGATGGGCGAGAAGGCGCGCTTTAGCCTGGTCGCCCACGCTGACGACGTCGCGGACTGCGACACGCTGATCTACTACTGGCCGAAAAATAAACCTGAAGCCCAGTTCCAGTTGATGAATATCCTGTCGCTGCTGCCGCTCGGCACCGACATCTTCGTGGTGGGCGAAAACCGTAGCGGCGTTCGCAGCGCAGAGCAAATGCTGGCCGACTACGCGCCGCTGAACAAAATCGACAGCGCGCGCCGTTGCGGGCTGTATCATGGCCGTCTGGAAAAACAGCCTGTCTTTGATGCGGAAAAATACTGGGGCGAGTACCGCATTAACGATCTGACCATCAAAACGCTGCCCGGCGTTTTCAGCCGCGACGGTCTGGATGTCGGCAGCCAGTTGCTGCTTTCCACGCTGACGCCACATACCAAAGGCAAAGTGCTGGATGTCGGTTGCGGCGCAGGCGTGCTCTCTGCGGCCTTAGCCAGCCACTCGCCAAAAGTGCGTTTAACCCTGTGTGATGTTTCCGCGCCTGCCGTTGAGGCCAGTCGCGCAACGCTTGCGGCAAACGGCGTTGAGGGTGAGGTGTTCGCCAGTAACGTCTTTTCTGACGTAAAAGGGCGTTTTGATATGATCATCTCTAACCCGCCGTTCCACGATGGAATACAAACCAGCCTGGATGCCGCGCAAACGCTGATTCGCGGCGCGGTTCGCCACCTCAACAGCGGCGGTGAGTTACGTATCGTGGCTAACGCTTTCCTGCCTTACCCGAAAGTGCTGGATGAAACGTTTGGCTTCCACGAAGTGATTGCGCAAACCGGGCGCTTTAAAGTTTACCGCACGGTGATGACGCGCCAGGCGAAGAAGTAGAGTGGTCATCGTAGGCCGGATAAGGTGCCTGCACCGCCATCCGGCATGGTTTGCGGATGCCAGATGGCACTTCGCTTATCCGGCCTGCGGTTAGCGCCCATTTTTGCAGCAATCAATCCATCCTGCGTAATTAACTATTGACGAAAAGCTGAAAACCACTAGAATGCGCCTCCGTGGTAGCGATTCTTTTTAAGAATCGATGGTATGCGAAGGTGGCGGAATTGGTAGACGCGCTAGCTTCAGGTGTTAGTGTCCTTACGGACGTGGGGGTTCAAGTCCCCCCC
>NZ_JAOWFR010000006.1:0-223 GCF_030333565.1 Citrobacter sp. CK185
AATCCTCTATCACCGACCAATTCAGAAAAGCCAGCCTACGGGCTGGCTTTTTGCTGCCCGGAATTTAACGAGGATGAGAACCTCCGGGGGCAAGAGGTTCGACTCGAGCGTAGCGAGAGAACGTTGCGCGAGCAACGGCCCGAAGGGCGAGCCACGCAGTGGCGAGTAATCCTCTATCACCGACCAATTCAGAAAAGCCAGCCTACGGGCTGGCTTTTTGCTG
>NZ_JAOWFR010000007.1:0-304 GCF_030333565.1 Citrobacter sp. CK185
GGCGGAATTGGTAGACGCGCTAGCTTCAGGTGTTAGTGTCCTTACGGACGTGGGGGTTCAAGTCCCCCCCCTCGCACCAAAACCACGTTGATATTGCTCGCACTGGGCGAAGGTGGCGGAATTGGTAGACGCGCTAGCTTCAGGTGTTAGTGTTCTTACGGACGTGGGGGTTCAAGTCCCCCCCCTCGCACCAACGAGGCGATATCAAAAAAGTAAGATGACTGTGCGAAGGTGGCGGAATTGGTAGACGCGCTAGCTTCAGGTGTTAGTGTCCTTACGGACGTGGGGGTTCAAGTCCCCCCCC
>NZ_JAOWFR010000008.1:0-355 GCF_030333565.1 Citrobacter sp. CK185
TAGTACCGTAGGCCGGATAAGGCAAAGCCGCCATCCGGCATTACCCGCACCACACCGTAGTACCGTAGGCCGGATAAGGCGAAGCCGCCATCCGGCATTACCCGCACCACACCGTAATACCGTAGGCCGGATAAGGCGAAGCCGCCATCCGGCATTACCCGCACCACGCCGTAATACCGTAGGCCGGATAAGGCAAAGCCGTCATCCGGCATTACCCACACCACACCGTAATACCGTAGGCCGGATAAGGCGAAGCCGCCATCCGGCATTACCCGCACCACACCGTAGTACCGTAGGCCGGATAAGGCAAAGCCGCCATCCGGCATTACCCGCACCACACCGTAGTACCGTAGGC
>NZ_JAOWFR010000009.1:0-260 GCF_030333565.1 Citrobacter sp. CK185
TGAGAGACTCATACACACTTTACGTGTGTCGTTTCAATTTTCAGCTTGATCCAGATTTTTAAAGAGCAAATATCTCAAACGTCACCCGAAGATGAGTTTTGAGATATTAAGGCAGGTGACTTTCACTCACGAACCAGCAAGTGGCGTCCCCTGGGAGGTCTGACCTCATCAGTTGAACGCTGGCGTCCCCTAGGGGATTCGAACCCCTGTTACCGCCGTGAAAGGGCGGTGTCCTGGGCCTCTAGACGAAGGGGACACTG
>NZ_JAOWFR010000010.1:0-227696 GCF_030333565.1 Citrobacter sp. CK185
TTCTCATCCTCGTTAAATTCCGGGCAGCAAAAAGCCAGCCCGTAGGCTGGCTTTTCTGAATTGGTCGGTGATAGAGGATTCGAACCTCCGACCCCTTCGTCCCGAACGAAGTGCGCTACCAGGCTGCGCCAATCACCGAATGCGGGGCGCATCTTACTGCTCAGGTGCGCGCCCGTCAATCCCTTAGTTTGAAAATGCCATTCAATCGGCGAGAAAGTCAGCAGACAGCTTACTGCACCGCTGCATTCTGTTCAGCCGGAATATGGCACCAGTCGTTGTTTTTGTTAATTCCGCCATCTGGCGAGGTGTAGCCGAGACATCCCATCACCGTGTCATACAGCTCCACATGACGGCGCGGCGTTTTCATCGCCGCCGCCTGTTGCAGGCGCGCAAGCATCTGCGCATGCTGCGGGTTCTCCAGATACTTATCCGACATCCACACCAGCATTGGCACCCGGAACTGTTCTGGCGGCGCCATCTTGCGCGGCGTGCCGTGCAAATGCTCGCGCTCATTGATCGACTCGCCGTGATCGGCGGCGTAAAACACAATGGCTTTCTTATCGCGCAGCTGATCGAACACGCGGGTAATAAAGTGATCAACATAGCTCACCGAGTTATCGTAAGAGTTGATCATCTCCGCTTTTGTGCAGCCATCGTCAACGCCGACACACTCCGGCGTCCACTGCGCAAAACTGCGGGGGTACCGCTGCGTATAGTTATAATGCGACCCTTTGGTATGCATTACGATCAGGTGTTTCCCGTCAGGGGTTTGCGCTAACGAACGCTGCATTTCATCCACCAGCAACATATCATCAACCGTCTTACCCCGGTTGCGCGGCTCTGCGCCGATTTGCTCGCGGTAGGCAATGTTATCCGCCATCGTATTGCTGTAGAACCACATCTCGCTCTGCATCGCATACAGATCGGCGCTAAACCCTAGCTGCTTCAGCACCGCAAAAATGTTTTGCTCTTTCAGCGTACGCTGCGGATTCTCCGACGCGCCACCCTCGCGCACAAACATACAGCGCAGCGAAAGTTTGGTCGCGGTATCACACGACTCACCCCGGAACGCCGCGAGATTTTTTTCCTGCGCCAGCTTCGGCGTCGTATTCCGCTCGTAGCCGAAGATGCCCATATGATCCCAACGCGTGGTTTCGCCGATGATAAACACAACATACGTATCATCAATGCCTTCTGGCGCAACATAGGAAAACTTCTTCGCCGGGTTCATCAGCGAGTTATTATCCGACGACTCATCCACCTGCGCCCAGGCGTACAGCCCTAAAGCCGATAGCCAGTTCGACGGTAAATAAGAGTTCGCCACCACGCCGCCATAGCTCGGCAAATCGATACCCGTTGTTCGTTCAACATTCTTTTGCTGAACGTCGAGCAGGCGAATCGGCGCCCACACCATCACCCCAGCCAGAACCACCGCCGCCACGCTGCGAACGCGCTGGCCCGGCGTGCGTAACTGCCGCAGCAGGGTGTAACGACAGCGGTTACTCCAGATAAAGACCAGCGGCAGAATGCTCACCGCCACCAGCCACAAAATGAAGTGCCAGCCGACGACCTCTTTCGATAAATCGATATCCGTGGTCATCACGGAGGCAATAATGCCGTAGCCGATCACCACGTTCAGGAGAGTCATGTAATAGCTGGCGCTCGCGGAGAACAGCACCACCAGCGTAGCCAGAACCCGCCAGACGCGGCGACCAAACAGGGAAAGCAGACGGAGTAAGAAGAACGTGGCGAGAACCGTGGCCCCAAGTTCAACCACTGCCGAGAGGCCTTTCCAGACGGTAAATTCCTGCGCATAGCTACCGAACCGGCGGTAAAACACTGCGCAATTCATAAACAGGCCGATATAGAGCGCAAGCAAGAAGCTCAGCTTCTGCTGCGTCATCGATTTAATGTATTTCATGCAAGCAAACCCTGGAAATCGGGATAAAAACCACCCGCAAAAGGCCATTCCAGACCGGGCAGGTGGATAAATGCGGTAACAGCAGATGTCAGACAGTCTACACGCGCGGGTATGTAGACCACAGGGAAGCGTAAAAGTGTCGGAAGAATAAGCAAGCGGCCCGGATATTTACAAAAATATCCGGGCCGGGAAGTGGTTAAATGATGAATAAAATCAGGCGTGAGCCTCTTTAAAGACGCGGCGCTGAGGCTGGCGAATCGTGGTCGAGAGCGCCAGAGAGAGGATCAGCAGAGCGAAAATAACGCAGAAGGTGACGTAGAACCCACCGAACAGCGAGGCGATAATCGACCCGCAAATACTGCCAATCCCAAAGCCCAGGTAAATCACGCCGTAGTTTTTCGCCAGGTTATTCAGGCCGAAGAACTCGCTCACCAGCGACGGGAACACCGTGATCGTACCGCCGAAGTTAAAGGCGACGCAGGCAATCGCGGCGAAGAACGTCACATCACTCAGCGGCGCGAACAGTAATGCTGCCATCCCGACCAGCGAGACAACCTGACCGATAGTAATCACGCGGATACGGGCGATTTTGTCAGACAGAATGCCCAGCACCAGGCGGCCTGACAGGTTAGCGATGGAAATCACCGTGACCGCGTTGGCCGCCGAAGCAACATCCATATGCGCCAGCCCCTGAGCAATGTCTTTCGCCACACCGATGACATACAGACCGCTCATGCAGGCCGTCAGGAACATCACCGCCAGCATCCAGTACTGCGGTTTACGCATGGACTGCGCCAGGGTGAAGTCGTTTTCCACCACCCCGTTTACCGCTTTAACATCCTGATTCGGCGCGTCTTTCATCAGCGTTGAACCAAAGACAATCATCACCAGCACAATCGCGCCCCAGATCATAAATGTCTTTTCCAGACCGACCGTCGCCAGCAGCTGGCTGTCGATGAATTTGAAGCCGAGGCTACCGAGGCCATAAGAACCAATCGCGAAGGCGGAAATCAGCCCTTTACGTTCCGGGAACCATTTTACGCAGTTAGACAGCGTTAACAGGTATCCCGCCCCGTCCGCCAGGCCAACCAGCACCCCGGCGCTCAGCCACAGCATCATAAGGTTGTTGGAATGCGCCGTTAAAAAGAAGCCGATGCCCAGTAAAACACCTGACGCCATCGTGACGCGTTTTACGCCGAAACGTTCCTGTAATTTACCCGCCACGGAAGAGGAGATCGCCAGTCCCAGGCTCAACAAGCCAAATGAAAAGGCCACCTGGCTGACGGGTTCATCCAGTTTCGCAGAGAGCGCGCCATTAAACAGGCTCCAGGTGTAAACAGAACCTAACGCAAATTGTGTGATGATGGTGCCGATAAGCGTCAGCCAACGGGTACGCTGATAATCAGAAGTTTTCATGGCAGTCTTCCTGCATAAACAAAGGAGAAATTCACTGCCGACAACAATAACGAAGTGCTTTTTATGCAGGGGAAAAACGGCATGAAATGCCATCAGAGCGGAATGAAATGCCTGGATTGCGGAATGAATGACGAGACAAAGACTGCGTGGCGTGATTTTTTTAATGTCAGTTAGTACCTACTATCGCTGTACGTCTTGTTATTAAAGAGACTTAATTGTAAAAAACTTGTTTTTATTACGTGCGTATTCTCGTTAAAATCTGGCGCTAACGCCCAGGGTGTACAAGTAGTCGCTATTGCTTGCGCTGTTATCTGCCTGAGAGAGCGCCGCATACGCCGCGATATGCGGGTTCAGTAGCATATCCGCCCCCACCGTCACATCCAGCCAGTTGCCATTCTGATCCGCCGCCGTCATTCGACTCAGCCCCGACTGCGCTTTCCAGATGTTCTCTCCGTATTGCTGGTTATAGCTGATTTGCGCCCAGGGACGGATATCACCAAACTGCGAATTCACCCGCCAGCCCAACGTACTGACGCTGGCATGCCACAGAGGGTCGGTCAGCGCCTGCGCCGTCACGCTGTCGCCAAATTCATTAAACATCGAGGTGGTTGAGCCGTCGTAATGCAGGCTGGCGACCGGCCCGGTCGTCACGCGCCCGGCAAGCGGAAAATTCCAGCCCATGCTCATGCCGCTGGTCGCATCCAGTGGCGTTTGATCGGCCAGGCTCAGCACAGGGCCAGGCGCATTCTGGCTGGACCGAATCCGCTCAGCCAGAATATCGTTGTAACTTGGTTGGTGATCGCTGTCCCATGTATAGCGTTCTGTCGTATGACCCGATACGGCATCAGCGATATATTCTTGTTGCCAGGCATATGCTGTGTTAGTGAAAATTGCACAGACGATAACGCTCGCCAGGCAGCACCACACCTGGCGACCACTGCATTTTTTTATAATCATCAACGCGACTCCAGAGAAGAGCCGAATTCGGCGATATTATTGTCATTGTTTGGCGGTTCCAGGGCTTATTAGCCCTGTATTAAATATTGTCTTTTTAGCTGGCGCGTCAAGGCGGGCCGAATGAAATTTTTGCGGTAGTCAAAACAGCGAGGAAGAGTATGCAGCGTTGCGGATGGGTCAGTCAGGACCCACTATACATCGCCTATCACGACAAGGAGTGGGGCATTCCCGAAACCGACGGCAAAAAGCTGTTCGAGATGATCTGCCTTGAAGGCCAGCAGGCGGGGCTTTCCTGGATCACCGTGCTGAAGAAACGGGAAAACTATCGCGCAAACTTCCACCACTTTGATCCCGTTCGCGTCGCGGCGATGCAGGAAGACGACGTTGAGCGTCTGTTGCAGGATGCGGGCATTATTCGCCATCGGGGGAAAATTCAGGCCATCATCGGCAATGCCAGGGCATATCTCGCAATGGAGCAAAATGGCGAACCGTTTGCTGAATTCGTCTGGTCTTTTGTCGAAAACCAGCCGCAGGTAACGCGCGCCGCCAGCCTGAGCGAGATCCCCACCTCAACCCCCGCGTCGGATGCGCTGGCAAAAGCGCTGAAAAAACGCGGCTTCAAGTTCGTCGGCACCACCATTTGCTACTCCTTTATGCAGGCGTGCGGGCTGGTCAACGACCATATCACGGGCTGTTTCTGCCATCCTGGAGGTCAGCATGATTCGCGAATCCCGGACTGACGATATGGCGTCAATTTTGACGCTCTGGATGGAAAGCACGATCTATGCCCACCCGTTTATCGAAGCGCGCTACTGGCGCGAAAGCGAACCGATAGTGCGTGACGTGTACCTGCCCGCCGCGCAGACCTGGGTGTGGGAAGAAGCAGGTTCACTGAAAGGCTTTGCCAGCGTGATGGAAGCGCGCTTTTTGGGCGCGCTGTTTGTCACGCCAGACGCGATCCGCAGCGGGATTGGCAAGGCGCTGGTGCAGCATGTTCAGCAGCGCTTTACCGCGCTCAGCCTGGAGGTTTACCAGAAAAATCAGTCGGCGGTGAATTTCTACCATGCGCTGGGTTTTCGTATCGAAGACAGCGCATGGCAGGAAGATACACAGCATCCGACATGGATTATGGGCTGGCAGGCGGATTAAACGCCGTAAGCGTCAGCGAGGGGCCGGTATACTTTTCAATCCACGCCAGCGCGGTGTTGCCCGCACAGCCGTTCCCCAGTCGCGAACTGGGGAGATCTTTGGTCAACACGTTTACCGCGCCATTTTTACAAATGCCGCCAGCCGACACCTCTAAATCCGGCCATGCCCCTTCATGAATGCAGATAACGCCGGGTCTAATGCCCTCCGTCACCACCGCGCCCGCCAGAATTTGTCCTCGGTGATTCCAGACCCGCACCGTGTCGCCGTCGGCAATGCCCCGCGTCTGCGCATCCTGCGGATGCAGAGTAACCGGTTCGCGCCCCGCCACCGCATACTGTTCACGAAGCTGGCTGTAGTTAAGCTGGCTGTGCAGACGATGCGCCGGATGGGCGGACAGCACCTGTAGCTGACCGGGTTCGGCATTGCCGTGCCATTCGTCCGGCTCCAGCCACATTGGGTGTCCTGGGCAGTCCGCATAGCCGTAGTCCGCAATTCGCCGGGAGTAGATCTCTATCTTGCCGCTGTCCGTTTTCAGTGGATGCGCGTCGGGGTCGCGGCGGAAATCCGCAAAGCGGATAAACTGCGCGTTGGCCGCATTCTCCGGCATTTCAATCAGATCGTTGGCTTCCCAGAACTGTGCAAACGGCGGCAGCGTCACCTGCTGGCTGGCGCCGCGTTGCCCGGCGATGTTGTAGAAGGTTTCCAGCCACTCAAGCTCGCTTTTCCCTTCGGTGAAGCGCGCATGACCGCCCGTTTCCCAGCGCTCGCTCAGTTCGGCAAACACGTCAAAGTCATTACGGGCCTCATCACGCGGCGGCACAACCTGCTTCATCGGCACCAGATGCTGGTTGCTGTAGTCGCCGGTCATGGTTAAATCGTTACGTTCATAAGAGGTCGTGGCAGGTAACACGATATCGGCATGTTTCGCCGCAGCGGTCCAGAAACATTCGGAGATCACCACCAGTTCCGGCTTTTGCCAGGCGCGAATCAGACGGTTGGTATCCTGATGATGCGTAAAGTTCGCGCCGCCGGCCCACCAGACGAAGCGGATATCCGGGAAATGGCGGTTCATACCGTTGTGCTGATAGGGCGCGCCGGGATTCTCCAGCGCCTCGACAATGCGCGCCACCGGAATTTTATCTACCGCATCGGTGCCGCCTGGCAGACTGCCCTGCATTGAAGCCAGTACGGCGGCGCGGCGCGTCGGGTTTCCCCCGTTGGCGAAATGGTACGAGAGGCCAAAACCGCCGCCGGACGTGCCAATTTGCCCTAACATGGCGGCAAGCGTTACCAGCATCCAGTGTTTTTGCTCGCCGAACTGCTGACGCTGCATCCCCCAGCCAGACATCAACATAGTGGTGTTTTTATGGAAGAGTTCCGCCAGTTCGTGAATTTTAGCGGCGGATACGCCGCAAATATCTGCGGCCCATTCCGCCGTTTTCGCCACGCCGTCGCTCACGCCCAGCAGATAGTCGGCGAATGTCTCGTAACCGGTCGTGCAGCGCGCCAGAAACGCGTCATCATGCCAGCCGTTTTTCACCAGCGTATGCGCAATCCCCAGCATCAGCGCCACGTCAGTCCCCATATGCGGGGCGATCCACTCCATCTTATCGCCAAAGAACGCCGCGCTTTCCGATCGCATTGGATCGATGCAGATCAGTCGTTTCCCGCTGTTGCGCAGCGCGGCAAAGTAAGCAATGCCCTGCTCATCCGACGCATTCCAGGCAATTTTTAGCGTATTCAACGGGTTGGCGCTCCATAGCACCACCACGTCACTGTGTTCCAGCACAACCGGCCAGCTGGTCTGCTGCTGGTAAACTTCGTTTCCGCCCACCACATACGGCATGATGGCCTGCGCCGCCCCCGTAGAGTAATCCCCCAGATGCCCGGTATACCCGCCCGCCAGCGCCATATAACGCTGCAACAGGGTGGAAGCTTTATGCAGTACGCCATTCGAGCGCCAGCCATAAGAACCGGCAAAAATCGAGGACGGCCCATATGTTTCACGAATACGTTTGTGCTGGGTATGGATCAGATCCAGCGCCTCATCCCAACTCACCCGCACAAATTCATCCTGACCGCGCACGCCCTGTGGCTTCTCTGGCGAGGCGAGAAAGCCTTTACGCACCATCGGGAAACGCACCCGGGTAGGGCTGTGAACCTGGTCGCGCACGACGGTTTGCAGGGAATTGAGATGCGAAGTGGGCAGCGCCCCGCGAGACGCGAGAATCGTCTCGCCGTCAGTGTCGACCCGGACAGGTCCCCAGTGGGCGGCGGTTAATACCGAATAGTGCGATGGTGCGTTGATCAAAATGCGCTCCTGAATGCGATGCAGGTGTGACGGCTTATTTATTATGCCGCTCAATGTTACTTACAAATTTAAGAGTCTTCCCTGGAATTTTCTTCATGTTCGCACGTCATAATCAACCGCCACCGTCGCTGTGGCGAAAAAATAAAAAAGTCATTAAGGAACTAAGATGAAAAAACGTGTTTTGGTCATTGCTGCTATCGTGAGCGGCGCCCTGGCAGTATCTGGCTGCACAACAAACCCTTACACCGGCGAGCGCGAAGCGGGTAAATCCGGCATTGGCGCGGGCATTGGTTCTCTGGTCGGCGCAGGCGTCGGCGCACTCTCCTCCTCCAAGAAAGATCGCGGTAAAGGCGCGCTGATTGGCGCAGCGGCAGGCGCGGCACTGGGCGGCGGCGTTGGCTATTACATGGACGTACAGGAAGCGAAACTGCGTGACAAAATGCAGGGAACAGGCGTGAGCGTGACGCGAAGTGGCGATAACATCATCCTGAATATGCCGAATAACGTCACCTTCGACAGCAGCAGCGCAACCCTGAAACCGGCGGGCGCCAACACGCTGACCGGCGTGGCGATGGTGCTGAAAGAGTACAACAAAACCGCCGTTAACGTAGTGGGCTACACCGACAGTACCGGCGGGCAGGATCTGAACATGCGTCTGTCGCAGCAGCGCGCGGACTCCGTGGCCAGCGCGCTGATCACCCAGGGCGTTGCCGCCAACCGCATCCGCACCAGCGGCATGGGCCCGGCGAACCCGATCGCCAGCAACAGCACCGCCGAAGGTAAAGCGCAAAACCGCCGCGTGGAAATCACCTTAAGTCCGTTGCAGTAATCGTTGTGCCGGGTGGCGACAGCGCCACCGGGCACATCGCCGGATGGTGGCTTCGCCTTATCCGGCCTACATTCTTATCCGGCATGAAGCGCTTGCCATCGTTGATTTTCGCGTTAAGGTGTTGTCACCAAATTCAGGGAAATCAGCGATGAGCAAATCAACACGGGCAACCATCAGCGATGTGGCGAAAGCCGCTAAAACCGGAAAAACCAGCATTTCACGCTATCTCAACGGTGAGAAGCATTTGCTGTCCGATGCCCTGCTGGCGCGCATTGAAAAAGCCATTGCCGAACTCGACTATCGCCCAAGCCTGATGGCCAGAGGCCTGAAACGCGGTCGTACCCGCCTGATTGGCCTGATCATCGCCGATATTACCAACCCCTATTCCGTTAACGTGTTGAGCGGCATTGAAGCCGCCTGCCGCGAGAAAGGGTTCACTCCTCTGGTCTGTAACACCAACAATGAGGTGGATCAGGAACTGCACTATCTGGATCTGCTGCGCAGCTACCAGGTGGAAGGCATCGTGGTGAACGCCGTCGGGATGCGCGAGGAGGGGCTGAACCGCCTGCAACAGTCGGCGCTGCCGATGGTTCTGATTGACCGTAAAATCCCTGATTTCGCCTGCGATGTCGTGGGTCTGGATAACACCCAGGCGGCAACAACCGCCACCGAACATCTCATTGAGCAAGGGTTCGAGGCGATCCTGTTTCTCAGCGAACCGCTCGGTATGGTCAATACCCGCCGCGAGCGCCTGAACGCATTTCGTGCGACGCTGGCGCGTTATCCTGGCGTGGTGGCGGAAAACGCCGAGGTGCCGCTGGCGGAAAATACGCAACTGGATAACACCCTGCGCCAGTTTCACCAGCAGCACCGGGGGATGCGCAAAGCCGTGATCTCCGCTAACGGCGCGCTCACATTGCAGGTCGCCCGTTCGCTCAAACGCATTGGTCTTAACTGGGGCAGCGACATCGGCCTGCTCGGTTTTGACGAACTGGAATGGGCAGAGCTGGCAGGCGTCGGCATCACCACGCTGAAACAGCCGACCTGGCAAATTGGTTTTGCCGCTGTCGAGCAGGTTGTACGCCGTATTGAAGGGGGCAGCGACGCGATTCACGAGCAGGTTTTCTCCGGCGAGCTGATCGTTCGCGGCTCCACCGCCCGCTAATTTTCCTTCGTGATGGTGATCATAATTTCGACACACTGCACTTTTCTTTGGAACCGGTTCCATCTAGCGTAATAGCAAGAGCGATAGATTTGGAGTTCCCATGCAAAGAAAAATTATGGTGGTCACCGCCGCCTATGGCTACGACCAGGTGCGTGCCGCAGGCGGACAAACCGCGATGCTGCCCATCATTGCCGGAGCGGGGGCGGATGGCGTCGAGATTCGCCGTGAAATGTTCACTGACGCCGAGCTTAACGCGCTCCCGCTGCTGGCGGCCGCCATTGACATTTTCGGCCTGCTGGCCTGCTACTCCGCGCCGGAACCGCTGTTCCTGGAGGATGGCAGCCTCAACCCCCACCTTCCCGACCTGTTACAGGAAGCCCGCACGCTGCAAGCGCGGTGGCTGAAAGTGTCGCTGGGTCATTTTGAACGCCAGGATCAGCTCGACACCCTGCGTGACTGGCTGGAGAGCAGCGGCATGGCGCTGGTGGTGGAAAATGATCAAACCGCCTGCGGGAAATTGCGCCCGATGCAACGCTTCAATGCCGCCTGTCAGGTACAGAACTTACCCATCAGACTGACGTTTGATATGGGGAACTGGCTGTGGGTAGGCGACTCGCCGGAAGACGCCGCACGCTACCTGGCGCCCGCCGTCGGCTATATCCACGTTAAAGCCGCCACGCCCCATCACGACAGTTTCCGCGCCGTTGCGCCGGATGACGCCGATCCCCGCTGGCTGGCGCTGCTGAACGCGCTGCCTGTTGATGTACCGCGCGGTATTGAGTTCCCACTGGAAGGGCAAGATTTGACGGCGGTGACTCGTCGCTACGTCGATTTGTTACGTGAGGAGTAACGCATGAAAAATTCTCTGGATGTCATCACGATTGGTGAAGCGATGGCGATGTTCGTCGCCACGCAAACGGGCGATCTCGCGGACGTAGACGCGTTTATCAAACGCGTCGCCGGGGCCGAACTTAACGTAGCGACCGGCCTGGCGCGCCTGGGGTTAAACGTCGGCTGGGTAAGCCGCGTCGGTGATGACAGCTTTGGCCGTTTTGTCCTTAAGTCGCTTGAAAAAGAAGGGATTGATGCGCAGGGCGTCACGCTGGACGGACGTTACGCCACCGGCTTTCAGCTTAAATCTAAAGTCGAAAATGGAACCGATCCCATTGTGGAATATTTCCGTAAAGGTTCCGCTGCAAGCCACCTTTCCGTGGACGATTACCACGATGCGTACTTCTCCGGCGCGCGTCATCTGCACTTAAGCGGCGTTGCGGCGGCGCTTTCCGCCAGCTCTTATGAACTGCTGGCGCATACCGCCCGCACCATGAAAGCGCAGGGCAAAACGATTTCATTCGATCCGAATCTGCGCCCGGTGCTGTGGAAAAGCGAAGCCGAAATGGTGGAAAAACTTAACCGCCTCGCCTTCCAGGCTGACTGGGTGCTGCCCGGTCTGAAAGAGGGAATGATATTAACCGGACAGCAAACGCCTGAGGGCATTGCCGATTTTTATCTGCGCCACGGCGTGAAAGCGGTGGTGCTGAAAACCGGCGCGGATGGCGCCTGGTACAAAACCGCTGAGGGCGAGCAAGGCTGCGTCACACCGGTGAAAGTGGACAACGTGGTCGATACGGTTGGTGCGGGCGATGGCTTTGCCGTGGGCGTGATCAGCGCCCTGCTGGAAGGCCGCACGCTGCATCAGGCAGTGACGCGAGGCAATAAAATTGGCGCGCTGGCGATTCAGGTTCAGGGCGACAGTGAAGGATTACCCACTCGTGAAGCGTTAGGCGAATAAACTTCACGCAATGATAACAGCCCCCTGTACCCTACATACAGCGGCGGCATAGTGACAGAGGCAGGCCTATGACAAGCTCAACAAATGCAGCAAAACGCTGGTGGTACATCATGCCTATCGTGTTCATCACGTACAGCCTGGCGTACCTGGATCGCGCAAACTTCAGCTTCGCTTCCGCAGCGGGGATTAACGAAGACCTCGGCATCACGAAAGGGATCTCCTCCCTGCTGGGCGCCCTGTTCTTCCTCGGTTATTTCTTCTTCCAGATCCCAGGCGCGGTGTACGCCGAGCGTCGCAGCGTACGTAAGCTAATTTTTATCTGCCTGATTTTATGGGGGGCATGCGCATCGCTGACCGGGATGGTGAGTAATATCCCAATGCTTGCCGCCATCCGCTTTATTCTCGGCGTCGTGGAAGCGGCCGTTATGCCCGCCATGCTGATTTACATCAGCAACTGGTTCACAAAGTCAGAGCGTTCGCGCGCCAATACGTTCCTGATTCTCGGCAACCCGGTGACGGTGCTGTGGATGTCCGTAGTTTCAGGCTACCTGATTCAGGCGCTCGGCTGGCGTGAAATGTTCATTATTGAAGGTTTCCCCGCCATCATCTGGGCGTTCTTCTGGTGGGTGCTGGTGAAAGACAAACCGTCACAGGCCGGTTGGCTGACGGAGTCAGAAAAAGCTGCGCTTCAGGCGCAACTGGAAAAAGAGCAGCAGGGCATCAAAGCGGTACGCAATTACAGCGAGGCATTCCGCTCACGCAACGTCATCCTGCTGTGCATGCAGTATTTCACCTGGAGTATCGGGGTGTACGGGTTTGTTCTGTGGCTGCCGTCCATCATCCGCAGCGGCAGCGCGAATATGGGCATGGTGGAAGTCGGCTGGCTCTCTTCAGTGCCGTACCTGGCGGCGACAATCGCGATGATCGTTGTCTCCTGGGCATCCGATAAACTGCAAAACCGTAAACTGTTCGTCTGGCCGCTGCTGTTGATTGCCGCCTTTGCCTTTATCGGCTCATGGGCCGTTGGCGCGAACAACTTCTGGCTCTCTTATACCCTGCTGGTTATCGCCGGTGCGGCGATGTATGCCCCTTATGGCCCGTTCTTCGCCATTATTCCTGAAATGCTGCCGCGTAACGTCGCGGGCGGCGCAATGGCGCTGATCAACAGTATGGGCGCGCTGGGCTCTTTCTTTGGTTCATGGTTCGTCGGCTATCTCAACGGCGCAACCGGCAGCCCGGCCGCCTCGTACATTTTTATGGGGGTGGCGCTTTTCGCCTCAGTATGGCTAACTTTAATTGTTAAGCCTGCTAACAATCAGCAATTACCGATTGGCGCACGCCACGCTTAAACCTTAACTCACGGAGATCCGCATGAAGCCGTCCATTATTCTCTACAAAGCGTTACCTGACGATTTACTGCATCGCCTGGAAGAGCATTTCACCGTCACGCAGGTGCCAAATCTTCGCCCGGAAACGGTAGAACAACACGCCCAGGCTTTCGCCAGCGCGGAAGGTTTGTTGGGCTCCAGCGAAACCGTCAATAGCGCACTGCTGGAGAAGATGCCGAAACTACGCGCGGCATCGACCGTCTCCGTGGGTTATGACAATTTTGATGTGGCTGCCCTCAACGCGCGCAGCGTATTGCTGATGCACACGCCGACCGTGCTGACGGAAACCGTTGCGGATACGGTCATGGCGCTGGTGCTAAGCACCGCCCGCCGCGTGGTGGAAGTGGCCGAACGCGTCAAAGTGGGGGAATGGACAAAAAGCATCGGGCCAGACTGGTTTGGCACTGATGTACACCACAAAACGCTGGGGATTGTCGGGATGGGGCGCATTGGTCTTGCGCTGGCGCAACGCGCCCACTTCGGCTTTAACATGCCTATTCTCTATAACGCCCGCCGCCATCATCCTGAGGCGGAAGAACGCTTCAACGCCCGGTACTGCGATCTGGACACCCTGTTGCAGACGGCGGATTTTGTCTGCCTGATCCTGCCGCTGACGGAAGAGACGCATCACCTGTTTGGCGCGGCGCAGTTTGCCAAAATGAAGTCCTCCGCCATTTTCATTAACGCAGGGCGCGGCCCGGTCGTGGATGAAAACGCGCTGATTGCCGCCCTGCAAAGCGGTGAAATTCATGCGGCGGGTCTGGATGTGTTTGAACAAGAACCGCTGCCGGTCGATTCGCCGCTGCTGTCGCTGCCGAACGTTGTGGCGCTGCCGCACATCGGGTCTGCCACTCATGAGACGCGCTACAACATGGCCGCCTGCGCGGTGGATAACTTAATTGATGCGTTACAAGGCAAGGTGGAGAAGAACTGCGTGAACCCGCAGGTCGCAGGATAATAAATGGCCGGGCGGCGGCGTTGCCCTGCCCGGCCTACAACGTTGCTTAACCGTATGCCCGATCGACGCCAGCGCCATCGGGCATAAACAGCGTTACTGGATCGCGTTTACCGCAGTGGTCCAGGCCTGATTAAATGCCTGGTGCTGAGACGCCAGCGGCCCAATCAGCGTGTTGTACTGGCTGGCCTGCTGTGACGTCGGGAACTGAATGCCGTTCGCGACAAAGCTCACCTGCGTGTCCTGCTGCGCCACAAAGTCGCCGACCTGCACCAGTTGCTGCGTGAAAATTTGCGCAGCCGGAATCAGCGGCTGTAACGCCTCCGAAGGCGCCGTCACCACTTTACTGTAAACCTGATCAAAGACCGGTTTCAGGTCGTCGGACTGTTTCAGCGCGCTGTGCGCGGCATCTGCCTGCAATTTCGCATTCTGCAACTGCTGGCCCAGCACGCCCAGAGAACCATTTGCCTGACGCAGCGGCTCGCGCTGGGTGACATAGTCCTGAGGAACGCGGATCGCATTGACGCTATCCACAACCGGACGCAGACCGGAATCCATCGCCTGATTCACCTGCTGCGAATAGCCATACAGGATCGCATAATCAGACACGAACGGACCAAATTGTTTTTTCTGATCGGCGGTCAACGTCGGCAGACGCTCCCCGCTACGCATCGCAGTATTCTGCAGGAAATCAATAAACGCTTTACGCTGATCACCTTCTTTATCAAAACACCCGCTCAGGCTAACTACCATTAATAACGCCATAACAGGCGCAAACCAGCGAGAGCAGGACTTACCTGTCGCCATTTTAATACTCCTTTCACCCAAAAATGCGCACAACGATGCCGCGTGCCTGACGCTGACAAGGATAGTCCAGGACAGCCTCGCAAGATACCCTTTCTGCGTAATCTTGCCGTGGAATATTATACGAAGAAACGGCCAGCTTTTTTACGTGATAAAATTTTTGTTATCTTTACAATTGCGCGCCGTCGATCCGATATGTCGGCCTTTTTCAGATCCTTAGCCAACGCGCGATCCTGACCGGAATGCGCTGAAACGAATCCACTTCTTTGCCGCTTCCAACCGGCTTCACGTTTCCCGACTATTCTTAATGAGCTTCGATGAAATTCACGATCCCGCTGTGTGATTTATAGGAGTTCTCAATGGAATACAAAGATCCTATGTTTGAACTGCTGAGCAGTCTGGAACAAATTGTTTTTAAAGATGTATCGCAGACGATTATCCTGACAAACAAGCCCAACCCTTTTACAGAGTTTGAACAGTTACGAAGAGGAACCGGGCTAAAAACAGATGATTTTGCCCGGGCGATGGGCGTAACCGTTGCCACGGTGCAGGAATGGGAATCCAGACGGGTAAAACCGTCGAGTACCGAGTTAAATCTGATGCGCCTGATCCAGGCCAACCCAGGTTTAAGTAAGCAGTTGATGAAATAGATTATTGCCTGATTTTTTCGTTTAACGGTCCTGTTAAGGGGCCGTTTCCCGACAGACTTACCCGAAAGAAGTAAAATAAAAGTTGCATCCACAAGCGTTACATGAGTTAATGCGTCCAACGGTTTGACGTACAGACCATTAAAGCAGTTTAGTAAGGCAGTCCCCTTCAAGAGTTATCCGTTGATACCCCTCGTAGTGCGCATTTCCTTAACGCTTAAAAAATCTGTAAAGCACGCCATATCGCCGAAAGGCACACTTATTTTTTAAAAGGTAATACACTATGTCCGGTAAAATGACTGGTATCGTAAAATGGTTCAACGCTGATAAAGGCTTCGGCTTCATCACTCCTGACGATGGCTCCAAAGACGTGTTCGTACACTTCTCTGCTATCCAGAACGACGGTTACAAATCCCTGGATGAAGGTCAGAAAGTTTCCTTCACCATCGAAAGCGGCGCTAAAGGCCCGGCAGCTGGTAACGTAACCAGCCTGTAATCTTAGCTTTATAAGCTCAGAATTGAAGATCCCTGCCAATCGGCGGGGATTTTTTTTTACCTTTTTCCCCATAAAAAAACCTGCCAGATGGCAGGTTTTTTTATTGCGACGAACTTACTGCAACAGGGAAATATCCGCTACTTGCAGGAACAGCTCACGCAGTTTCGCCAGCATAGAGAGGCGGTTGATGCGCAGATCTTTGTCATCAACCATCACCATCACTTTTTCAAAGAACGTATCGACCGGTTCACGCAGCTCAGCCAGTTCGACTAGCGCTTCCTGGTAACGACCTTCAGCAAACACGGGTTCAAGTTTGTCACGCAGAACCACAACTTGCAGAGCCAAAGCAATTTCCTCTGGTTCCTTCAACGTTGCCGCATTGACACGATCGTTCAGCACTTCGTCGGACTTCGCCAGAATGTTGGACACACGTTTGTTCGCCGCCGCCAGCGCGGAGGCTTCTTCCAGCGTGCGGAAGTGCGACACGGCCTTCATACGGGCATCGAAATCCGCCGGACGGGTCGGACGACGCGCCAGAACCGCCTGAATGGTGTCCACGGTGTAACCTTCATCCTGATACCAGGCGCGGAAACGACCGAGCATAAAGTCGATAACGTCATCAACCACATTCGCGTTGGTCAGCTTGTCGCCGTACAGACGCGCCGCTTCTTCGGTCAGCGTTTGCAGATCCAGATTCAGGTTCTTCTCAACGATGATACGCAGCACGCCCAGCGCAGCACGACGCAGCGCGAACGGGTCTTTATCGCCTTTCGGATGCTGACCGATACCGAAGATCCCCGCCAGCGTGTCCATCTTGTCGGCAATCGCCAGCGCGCAGGCAACCGGGTTAGATGGCAGGTCGTCACCGGCAAAGCGCGGCTGATACTGCTCGTTCAGCGCGACAGCCACATCTTCCGCTTCGCCGTCATGGCGCGCGTAGTGCATCCCCATGACGCCCTGCGTGTCGGTGAACTCAAAGACCATGTTGGTCATCAGGTCACATTTCGACAGCAGGCCCGCACGGGTGGCGTGGTTAACATCCGCGCCAATTTGTTCAGCAATCCAGCCCGCCAGCGCCTGAATACGGTCGGTCTTGTCGCGCAGCGTACCCAACTGTTGCTGGAACAGCACGGTTTGCAGACGCGGCAGGTTATCTTCCAGACGTTTTTTACGGTCGGTATTGAAGAAGAACTCGGCATCTGCCAGACGCGGACGCACCACCTTCTCGTTACCGGAGATGATTTGCTGCGGATCTTTAGATTCGATGTTCGCCACGAAGATAAAGTTCGGCAGCAGTTTGCCGTCTGCGGCGTAAACCGGGAAGTATTTCTGGTCGCCCTTCATGGTGTAAACCAGCGCTTCAGACGGCACCGCGAGGAATTTCTCTTCGAATTTCGCCGTCAGCACCACCGGCCATTCCACCAGCGAAGTGACCTCTTCCAGCAGGCTCTCGCTCAGGTCAGCGTTACCGCCAATCTGACGCGCCGCTTCTTCTGCATCGGCTTTGATTTTCGCTTTACGCGCTTCGTAATCAGCAACAACTTTACCGCGCTCCAGCAGGATTTGCGGATACTGGTCAGCAGTGTCGATGGTGATTTCCGGCTCGCCCATAAAACGATGGCCGCGAATGACGCGATCGGACTGGATACCCAGAATCGTTGCCGGAATGAGCTTGTCGCCCAGCAGCAGCGTTACGGTGTGTACCGGACGCACGAAGTGAACGTCAGACGCGCCCCAGCGCATCAGTTTCGGAATCGGCAGTTTCGCCAGAGAGGTGGCAATCATGTTCGGCAGCAGCGCTTCTGCGCTTTCGCCTTTCACATGCGCGCGATACAGCAGCCATTCGCCTTTGTCAGTGGTCAGACGTTCAGCCTGGTCCACGGTAATGCCGCAACCACGCGCCCAGCCTTCCGCCGCTTTGCTCGGTTTGCCTTCCGCGTCAAACGCCTGGGCAATCGCCGGGCCGCGTTTTTCAACTTCGCGATCGGGTTGAGAAGCAGCAAGATTCGCCACTTTCAGCGCCAGACGGCGCGGTGCGGCGAACCACTCTACGTTGCTGTGTGCGAGGCCAGCGTTATCCAGCTCCGCAGTAACGTTCGCAGCAAAGGACTCCGCCAGGCTGCGCAGGGCTTTTGGTGGCAGCTCTTCAGTGCCGATTTCCACCAGAAAAGTTTTCTCAGACATGGCCGCCTCTTATTTGTCTTTGTTGCACATCGGGAAGCCAAGGGCTTCACGGGAAGCGTAGTAAGCTTCTGCCACTGCTTTGGTCAGGGTGCGAATGCGCAGGATGTAGCGCTGACGCTCGGTAACGGAGATGGCTTTACGCGCATCCAGCAGGTTAAAGCTATGGGCGGCTTTCAGAATACGCTCGTAAGCAGGCAGCGGCAGCGGGTTTTCCAGCGCCAGCAGTTGCTGTGCTTCTTTCTCATACTGTTCGAAACAGGTGAACAGGAAATCCACATCGGCGTATTCGAAGTTGTAGGTGGATTGCTCCACTTCGTTCTGATGGAACACGTCGCCATAGGTGGTTTTACCCAGCGGGCCGTCGCTCCAGACCAGGTCGTAAACGCTGTCTACGCCCTGAATGTACATAGCCAGACGTTCCAGGCCGTAGGTGATCTCACCGGTAACCGGCTTACACTCCAGACCGCCAACCTGCTGGAAGTAGGTGAACTGAGTCACTTCCATGCCGTTCAGCCACACTTCCCAACCCAGCCCCCAGGCGCCCAGCGTCGGGTTTTCCCAGTTATCTTCCACGAAACGGATATCGTGGATAGTCGGGTCCATCCCCAGCTCTTTCAGAGAACCGAGATACAGCTCCTGGATGTTATCCGGCGATGGCTTAATCACCACCTGGAACTGATAGTAGTGCTGTAAACGGTTCGGGTTTTCGCCATAGCGACCATCGGTCGGACGACGAGAAGGCTGCACATAGGCAGCCGCCATCGGCTCTGGCCCCAGCGCGCGCAGACAGGTCATTGGGTGAGAAGTCCCCGCGCCGACTTCCATGTCCAATGGTTGAACAATGGTGCAGCCCTGGCGAGCCCAGTAATCCTGTAAGGTCAGGATCAAGCCCTGGAAGGTCCTGGTATCAAACTTTTGCATATTATTTCGTGCTGGATACGTGTGGATTTAAAGGAAGGGATCAGTATACCCGCTGACCGCAAGATATACAGTACGAAACGGGAAAAAGGGGGAACTTAGCGCATGGAAAGATGTAAAAACTGCCCTTCTGCGTCAAAAGAGCAAACAAAACTCTCTTTGCGGAAAGTATTGCCGCGCATCTCATAGCTACCCTGGTATTGCTCAAAACCGGTCACATCAATTTTCTGCGTGCCGGTGTTATACCGCCGCGCCGCCTGCGCTTTGCACAATGCTTCCATATCCAGTGAACGTTCCGGGTTCACGTTGACCTTCTGCGCCTTCTGAACCGGCTGCGCCGTCGTCGCGCATCCCACCAGCAGGAGGGTTAACAGCGCCGGAAAAACAGACTTCATCATCATTTTTATTACCGCCTTATTTGCCGGTCGCTCTTATTATTATTAAGGTTAGGGTTTAGCCCAAAAGACAGGCGCATTTTGCGAATCTCGCTGGGCCATCACAAGCTTTAGCGTAAAAACTCAGAATATTCCAGTGAGATACCGCGCCAATAAACAAGTCAGACCCTATTTAAAACGGAAGCAGAGGCACTGATGCAACCCAAAATATACTGGATTGATAATTTGCGAGGGATCGCCTGTTTAATGGTCGTGATGATCCACGCCACCACCTGGTACGTCACCAATGCGCAAAGCATCAATCCGTTTAGCTGGGATTTTGCCAATGTTCTGAACTCTGCCTCACGCGTCAGCGTACCGCTGTTTTTTATGATCTCGGGCTATCTCTTTTTTGGCGAACGTAGCGCCCAGCCGCGACATTTCCTGCGCATTGCGCTCTGCCTGCTGTTCTATAGCGCCGTCGCGCTGGTATATATCACCCTTTTTACGTCGATTAACGCAGAGCTATCGCTGAAAAACCTGCTGCAAAAACCGGTGTTCTACCACCTGTGGTTTTTCTTTGCGATCGCGGTGATCTACCTGGTATCGCCGTTAATACAGGTTAAAAACGTCAGCGGCAAAATGCTGCTGGTGCTGATGATCGTCATTGGCGTTGTCGCCAACCCCAATACCGTGTCGCAAAAAATCGGCGGATTTGAGTGGCTCCCCGTTAACCTGTATATCACCGGCGACACGTTTTACTACATCCTCTATGGCATGCTGGGCCGGGCGATTGGCATGATGGAGACACAAAAACGTTCGCTGACCTGGATAAGCGCCGCGCTTTTCATTACGGCGGTATTGATTATTTCGCGCGGAACGCTACATGAACTCAACTGGCGCGGAAATTTTGCCGATACCTGGTACGTCTATTGCGGCCCAATGGTGTTTATTTGCGCCGTTTCGCTGCTCACGCTGGTCAAAAATACCCTGAATACGCGCACTGTTCCCGGGCTGGCGCTGATTTCCCGCCACTCACTCGGTATTTACGGGTTTCACGCGCTGATAATCCATGCGCTACGGACGAATGGCGTGGAGTTTAAACGCTGGCCGCCGCTGGATATCGTATGGATTTTTACCCTCACCCTGGCCGGAAGTTTGCTGCTGTCGATATTGCTACAGAAGATTGATACGCGCAGGCTGGTCAGTTGACCGGCCCTTATTCGTCATCAGAATACGTGGCGTACATATCCGTACCCAACAGACTCACGCCCAGCCCCAGAAGGCACATCACTTTGACGGCGACCGGTAAATCAATATTCCATAGACCGACAAAAAGCATACCTGCGGCGAGAAGTAACAGATATTTGCACCGGGTGAGCAGACGCTCATTTCCCGTCGGCTCCTGGCGTATTAACAGGGGAAAGCCACTCATCACCATTATCGCCAAAAAATAGCCCTTATCGCTCAACGAGTGGCAAGCAGGCCACAGCCCTGTCAGATAGACCAGCGCACCGCCCGCCAGCATGATTAAACCGACCAGACGCTTCCTGCGCGCAACCTTATCGTCCATATCACTCTCCTTATGCTTTGCCGATTCACATTAAGACAAGAAATAAGAATGGAAAAGACGATAACCGGACAATAACGTGAAAATCAGAAAACACACATATTGATTTCGATATATATCGAGGCAATCAATATGAAATAAGAATTCCTTCCGGCCACTGCCGGAAGGAATAGCGGATTAAGACATGAGCGGTAATAACTGCTGGTAAATGCGGCGGAACGTTTCGCGACGTTCAAGGTAACGCGCATGGCGTTCAGCATCAGGGAAATGCGCCTGCTCCAGCGGAAGCTGCGGTAATAAATCAGATAATGATTGCTCTTTATTCATCGCAATTTGCGCCAGACGCGCGGCGCCCAATGCCGGGCCTACATCGCCGCCGGTACGGTAGTCAAGCTGTAGCCCGCTGATATCCGCCAGCATTTGTCGCCAGTATTCACTGCGCGCCCCGCCGCCGATCAGCGTCACGCTGCCGGGTTTCACGCCACAGGCATGCACAACATCCATGCCATCCGCCAACGCATAACCGACGCCTTCCAGCACCGCCCGCGCCAGCTCTGCGGGGCCATGCTGATGCGTAAGGCCAAAGAATACGCCCTTCGCCTGCGGATTATTATGCGGCGTGCGTTCGCCGGAAAGATAAGGCAGGAACCAGACGGCATCCGCGTTATCATCCGCCTGGCGTGCCGCGTCAATCAGCGCGGGAACAGACGCCTGACCGGTCAATTTTGCCGCCCAGTCCAGGCAGGATGCCGCGCTCAGCATGACGGACATCAAATGCCAGCGTTCGGGCAATGCGTGGCAAAAACTGTGTACCGCACTTTCTGGTTTACTGAGAAAACCGTCACTCACCGCAAAATAGACGCCTGATGTTCCCAGCGACAGCATGGCCTGACCCGCATTGATCATCCCCACGCCCACCGCGCCCGCCGCGTTATCTCCGCCCCCTGCAACAACAGGCACCGCAGGCATCCCCCAGGAGTGCGCCACCTCAGGCAACACCGTACCGGTGATGTCGCTGCCTTCGTACAGAGCAGGCATGTGCTCACGGGTTAGCTGACAAGCGTTGAGCATGGTGTCGCTCCAGTCACGCGCTGCGACATCCAGCCACATCGTTCCCGCCGCGTCCGACATATCGCTGGCAAAATCCCCCGTCATACGCAGACGCAGGTAATCTTTAGGTAGCAGCACCTTTGCAACCTGGCGGAAGATATCCGGCTCATGGCGCTGAACCCACAGCAGTTTTGGCGCGGTAAAGCCGGGCATCATCAGATTGCCGGTAATGGCGCGAGACTGCGGAACCTGCTGCTCAAGCAGCGCGCACTCTTCACCACAGCGTCCGTCATTCCATAAAATCGCCGGGCGTAGCACCTTCTGGTGTTTATCAAGCAACGTGGCGCCGTGCATCTGCCCGGCAATCCCCAGCGCCTTTACATCACGCAATGAATGCTCTCGCCCCAGCGCTTTTACGGCGCGATCCGTCGCCAGCCACCACTGTTCGGGATCCTGCTCCGACCATAATGGATGCGGGCGAGAGACAGACAGTTTCTCCGTCTGCGAGGCCAGCACGTCTCCCTGCTCATTCAGCAGGATAGCTTTCACACCGGACGTGCCCAGATCTATCCCGATATACATCGTGACCACTCCTTTATCGATGCGCCGCGTTGGCTAAACGCGGCACAATGGCGATTACTTGTCGAACAGATAACGATTCACCAGATTTTCCAGCAGTTCCTGATGACCGCTTTGATGCACCGGCGCCAGATTACGCTGTTCAGCATAGTGCGCGACGTCGCTCAGGGATAACTGGCCTTTCAAAATTTGCTGGCCCAGTTCGCTATTCCAGCCGGAATAACGTTTCGCCACGCGTTTATCCAGTTCGCCATCTTCAATCATGCGCGCTGCCACTTTTAATGACAGCGCCATCGTGTCCATCGCGCCAATATGACCATAGAACAGATCGTATTTGTCGGTGCTCTGGCGACGAACCTTCGCGTCAAAGTTCAGCCCGCCGGTCGTGAAACCGCCCGCTTTCAGGATTTCATACATCACCAGCGCGTTCTCTTCGACGCTTACCGGGAACTGGTCGGTATCCCAGCCCAGCTGCGCATCGCCACGGTTGGCATCCACAGAACCAAAAATGCCCAGCGCAATGGCGGACGCAATCTCATGATGGAAAGAGTGGCCCGCCAGCGTAGCGTGGTTGGCTTCAATGTTCACCTTGATCTCTTTTTCCAGGCCGAACTGCTTGAGGAAGCCGTAAACCGTTGCCACATCGTAGTCATACTGGTGTTTTGTCGGCTCCTGCGGTTTTGGCTCGATCAGCAGCGTGCCCTGGAAACCTGTTTTATGTTTATGCTCCACCACCATCTGCATAAAGCGGCCAATCTGCTCGCGTTCCTGGCGCAGATCGGTATTCAGCAGGGTTTCATACCCTTCACGGCCCCCCCACAGAACGTAGTTTTCGCCGCCCAGTTTGTGCGTGGCGTTCATCGCGTTCACCACCTGCGTCGCCGCCCAACTGAAGACTTCCGGGTCCGGGTTCGTCGCCGCCCCGGCGCCGTAACGCGGGTTGGTAAAGCAGTTCGCGGTGCCCCATAACAGCTTCACGCCGCTCTGTTCTTGCTTCGACTCCAGCACATCGACCATCTGCGCAAAGTTGTTTTTATACTCTTTCAGCGAGGCGCCTTCCGGCGAAACATCCACATCGTGGAAGCAGTAGTAAGGCACGTTCAGCTTATGGAAAAATTCAAACGCCACATCCGCCTTGCGCTTCGCCAGCTCCAGCGCATCGCCGGGCTGTTGCCACGGACGGTTGAACGCGCCTACGCCAAACATATCCGCGCCGTTCCAGCAGAAGGTATGCCAGTAGCAGGCCGCAAAACGCAGATGCTCTTCCATGCGTTTACCCAGTACGATTTCATCTGGATTATAATGGCGGAAAGCTAACGGATTAGTGCTTTTAGGGCCTTCATAACGAACACGATCGAGTTGGTCAAAATAAGCCTGCATAATGAACTCCATAATCAGGTAATACGGCGAGGGATGGGTAATGGCGTAATATTGGTTACTCGATTCACATTGCTCAATTATGTTATTTCACTCTGCTATTTAGATAATTCGTAAGTGTGCGCTGCCTCGCAAAATAAAAGTAACCGTCTGCAAAAAATGGTTATTCATCAACAACGAAATGTAACGGGCGTAATGCGTCATTAAAAGTACGATCTCGGTCATAATTCACGAAATAAACCAAAAATCGTAACTGCAAGATAAAAATCTATAATTGCCTTCCGCGTATTAACTGCTAAAAATCTGCTACGTCTCACGCTGTGATTGTTACTTTTACCGCTGTTCCCTCTAACAAAAGGCATCACGATTATGAAGATAAAAAACATCTTACTCACCGTCTGCACTTCACTCCTGCTCGCCAGCATAACGGGACATGCCAAAGAAGTTAAAATTGGTATGGCTATCGATGACTTACGTCTGGAACGTTGGCAAAAAGATCGCGATATTTTCGTGAGCAAGGCCGAGTCCCTCGGCGCAAAAGTATTTGTACAATCTGCCAATGGTAATGAAGAAACCCAAATGTCGCAGATTGAAAACATGATCAACCGTGGCGTTGATGTTCTGGTCATTATTCCTTATAACGGGCAAGTATTAAGCAATGTCGTAAAAGAAGCGAAACAAGAAGGAATAAAAGTATTAGCGTACGACCGCATGATAAATGATGCCGACATCGATTTTTATATTTCTTTTGATAACGAAAAAGTCGGTGAATTACAGGCTCAGGCGTTGGTCGATAAAGTGCCTGAAGGGAATTATTTCCTGATGGGCGGTTCGCCGGTAGATAATAATGCAAAATTGTTCCGCGCCGGACAAATGAAAGTATTAAAACCTTATATCGACTCAGGAAAAATTAACGTCGTCGGCGATCAATGGGTGGACGGATGGTTGCCTGAAAATGCGCTGAAAATTATGGAAAATGCGCTGACCGCAAACAATAACAAAATTGACGCGGTTGTCGCTTCCAATGACGCGACCGCAGGCGGTGCGATTCAGGCGCTCAGCGCTCAGGGATTATCGGGAAAAGTCGCTATTTCCGGTCAGGATGCCGACCTTGCGGGCATTAAACGTATTGTCGCAGGCACGCAGACCATGACGGTTTATAAACCCATCACGCTACTGGCGAATACCGCCGCCGAGATCGCCGTCGAGCTGGGTAACGGGCAACAACCTAAGGCCGACGCCACGCTGAATAACGGTCTGAAAGATGTCCCTTCCCGCCTGCTTACTCCAATTGATGTTAATAAAACCAATATTGACGAAACCGTGATTAAAGACGGGTTCCACAAAAAGAGTGATCTGTAAACGTTGCGCCCTCTACAACAGCGGAGGGCGTCAAACCCTCCATGCCGGGTTCTCGCATTGGCTTATGTGGAGTAGTTATGCCCTATCTACTTGAAATGAAAAACATTACCAAGACCTTCGGCGCAGTGAAGGCAGTTGATAACGTCAGCCTCAGGCTTAATGCCGGGGAAATCGTTTCATTGTGCGGTGAAAATGGTTCGGGTAAATCAACGTTAATGAAAGTGCTGTGCGGTATTTACCCTCATGGCTCTTATGAAGGTGAAATTCTGTTTGCGGGAGAAACACTGCAAGCCAGTCATATTCGTGATACCGAACGTAAGGGCATTGCTATTATTCACCAGGAGTTAGCGCTGGTTAAACACTTAACCGTGCTGGAAAATATCTTCCTGGGCAGCGAAATCACCCGTAACGGCATTCTTGATTACGACATGATGACGCTACGCTGCCAGAAGCTGTTAGACCAAGTCAGCTTGTCTATCTCACCGGATACCCGCGTGGGCGACCTGGGCCTGGGGCAACAACAGCTGGTAGAAATTGCCAAAGCGCTTAATAAACAAGTTCGGCTGCTGATTCTCGATGAGCCGACGGCCTCCCTCACGGAACAAGAAACCACCGTGCTGCTGGAAATTATTCGCGATCTGCAACAGCATGATATTGCGTGTATTTATATCTCACACAAGCTCAATGAAGTTAAAGCTATCTCGGACACAATCTGCGTGATCCGCGACGGCCAACATATTGGCACCCGCGCAGCCGCCGGAATGGAAGAAGACGATATCATCACCATGATGGTCGGTCGCGAGCTGACGGCGCTCTATCCTAATGAGCCGCATGCCACCGGGGAGGAGATTTTGCGCGTTGAGCGCCTTACCGCCTGGCATCCCGTCAACCGTCACATCAAACGCGTCAATGATGTCTCCTTTTCGCTGAAACGGGGCGAGATTCTCGGCATTGCAGGGCTGGTCGGCGCGGGCCGCACGGAGTTAGTGCAATGCCTGTTCGGCGTCTGGCCCGGGCGCTGGGAAGGAAAGGTCATGATCGATAATCAGGCCGTGGATATTCGTCATTGCCAGCAAGCGATCGCTCATGGCATTGCAATGGTGCCTGAAGACAGGAAACGCGACGGCATTGTGCCGGTTATGGCCGTCGGGAAAAATATCACGCTGGCGGCGCTCGATCGGTTCACCGGGAAGATAAGCCATCTTGACGATGCCGCAGAGCAAAAATGCATTCTGGAATCACTGCAACGCCTGAAAGTGAAAACATCCTCGCCTGATTTAGCGATTGGGCGCCTTAGCGGCGGGAACCAACAAAAGGCCATACTGGCGCGCTGTCTCCTGCTGAACCCGCGTATTCTCATCCTCGATGAACCCACCCGAGGAATCGATATCGGCGCGAAATATGAAATCTACAAACTCATTAACCAGCTTGTTCAGCAAGGTATTGCTGTCATCGTCATCTCGTCGGAACTCCCCGAGGTTCTTGGATTAAGCGATCGCATCCTGGTGATGCACGAAGGAAAACTGAAAGCCAACCTGGTGAATCATAACCTGACTCAAGAACAGGTGATGGAAGCCGCATTGAGGAGCGAATATCATGTCGAAAAACAATCCGTCTGAAGTGAAACTCTCAGCCCCTCTGACGGGCGGTTTTCCTGGGTTAAAATCACTGAACCTACAGGTGTTCGTCATGATCGCGGCGATTATTGTGATCATGCTGTTCTTTACCTGGACCACGGAAGGCGCATACCTGAGCGCGCGCAACGTCTCCAACCTGCTTCGTCAGACGGCGATCACCGGTATTCTGGCCGTGGGGATGGTTTTCGTGATTATCTCTGCGGAAATCGACCTCTCCGTTGGCTCAATGATGGGGCTATTAGGCGGCGTCGCGGCAATCTGCGACGTCTGGCTGGGCTGGCCATTGCCGCTTACGATTGTTGTCACGCTGGCGCTGGGTTTACTGCTCGGCGCCTGGAACGGGTGGTGGGTCGCCTACCGGAAAGTCCCTTCGTTTATCGTCACCCTGGCCGGGATGCTGGCTTTCCGTGGCATTCTCATTGGCATCACGAATGGTACAACCGTCTCGCCCACCAGCTCGGCGATGTCGCAGATTGGTCAGAGCTACTTATCCAACGGTCTGGGCTTCACAATAGGCGCCATCAGCTTAATGGCGTTTATCGGCTGGCAATGGCGCGGGCGTATGCGCCGGCAGGCTCTGGCGCTTAGCACCCCGGCTTCTACTGCGGTAGTCGGTCGCCAGGCGCTGACCGCCGTCATTGTCCTGGGCGCAATCTGGCTGCTGAACGATTATCGCGGCGTTCCAACGCCCGTACTGCTGCTGGTATTCCTGCTGCTTGGCGGTATGTTTATGGCGACGCGAACGGCGTTTGGCCGGAGAATTTATGCGATTGGCGGCAATCTGGAAGCCGCTCGTCTCTCCGGCATTAACGTTGAGCGAACCAAACTGGCGGTCTTCGCCATCAACGGCCTGATGGTGGCGATTGCAGGGCTGATACTCAGTTCGCGCCTCGGCGCCGGATCGCCTTCCGCCGGGAACATTGCCGAGCTGGACGCGATTGCCGCCTGCGTGATCGGCGGAACCAGTCTGGCGGGTGGCGTGGGTAGCGTCGCGGGCGCCGTCATGGGGGCGTTTATTATGGCCTCTCTTGATAACGGAATGAGTATGATGGACGTGCCCACATTCTGGCAGTACATCGTGAAAGGTGCGATCTTGTTACTGGCAGTATGGATGGACTCAGCAACTAAACGTCGTTCCTGAATTCCAGAAAAGGGGTCATGCTCAATGCCGGTCAACACGTACCGGCATTGTCCTTTATGACTGATTCAGCAGGGAAAGAACTATGTTTGAGAAACGCCACCGTATCACACTGTTATTTAATGCAAATAAAGCCTACGACCGTCAGGTAGTGGAAGGCGTGGGTGAATATTTACAGGCATCGCAATCGGAATGGGATATCTTCATTGAAGAAGACTTCCGCGCGCGAATTGATAACATCAAAGAGTGGTTGGGCGATGGCGTCATTGCCGACTACGATGACGATGACATTGCTCAGGCGCTTGCCGATGTGGATGTGCCCATTATCGGCGTCGGCGGTTCTTACCACCTTGCTGCACACTATCCATCCGTCCATTATATCGCCACCGATAACTACGCTCTGGTGGAAAGCGCCTTTCTGCACCTGAAAGAAAAAGGGATCAATCGCTTCGCCTTTTATGGCCTGCCCGCCTCCAGCGGCAAGCGCTGGGCGGCTGAGCGTGAATACGCGTTTTGCCAACTGGTTGCACAAGAAAAATACCGTGGCGTGGTCTATCAGGGGCTGGAAACCGCACCGGAAAACTGGCAGCACGCGCAAAACCGGCTGGCGGACTGGCTGCAAACCCTGCCGCCGCAAACCGGGATTATCGCCGTTACCGACGCCCGGGCAAGACATGTGCTGCAAGTTTGCGAGCATCTGCATATCCCGGTTCCCGAAAAGCTGTGCGTCATCGGTATTGATAACGAAGAACTGACCCGTTATCTGTCGCGAGTCGCGCTGTCATCGGTCGCTCAGGGAGCCAGGCAGATGGGCTATCAGGCGGCAAAACTGCTACACCGCCTGCTGGATAAGGAAGTGCTGCCGCTGCAACGTATTCTGGTTCCGCCTGTGCGCGTCGTTGAGCGTCGCTCGACGGACTACCGCTCATTGACCGACCCGGCCGTCATACAGGCGATGCATTTCATCCGTAACCATGCCTGCAAAGGTATTAAAGTCGATCAGGTGCTGGACGCGGTCGGTATCTCCCGCTCGAACCTGGAGAAACGGTTTAAAGAAGACGTCGGGGAGACCATTCACGCCGTTATTCATGCTGAAAAACTGGAAAAAGCGCGCAGCCTGTTAATTTCAACCACGCTGCCGATTAACGAAATATCACAGATGTGCGGCTACCCATCCCTGCAATATTTCTATTCTGTTTTCAAAAAGGAGTATGACACGACGCCAAAAGAGTACCGCGATCGGTACAGTGAGGTGTTGTTGTAGCGGGGTCTTTTGTAAGCCCGGTAAGCAAAGCGTCACCGGGCGTTTGTGCCGGATGGCGGCGCAAGCGCCTTATCCGGCCTACAAAATCGGGTCATTACATATGCGCGGCGATTAAACGCTGGTTATCCTGATACATCGCGAACAGATAGTTGTTGTAGCTCTGCCCTTTCGTCGAATAACCCTTCAGCTTATGAATCATCGCGCTTGCGGTAACTTCCTGATCCGCCTTACGCAACTGGGCGCGAGACTTACGGAAAGACGAGTAAGCAGGATGCGTGTTCAGGTTAATCACGTACGCGTTAACCGACTCTTTAACCGAGCCGAACTGCGAGTAACCTTTCACTTTACCCGGCGCATTGGTACAACGCCCTTTTCCGCATTTCATGCCGAACAGGTTATTGTTGTTGCGCGCCAGTTTAGAGGTTCCCCAGCCGCTTTCCGCCGCCGCCATCGTCGCCACCATACTGGTCGGGATGATGTCTACGCGTTCCAGCAAGGTATTCCACGGAATGTTACGCGTGTTGCCAGACCACTTTACCTTGTAGCGCGCTGCGATATCTTTCATACGCGTACGCTCAGAAGGCGACCAGCGGTTCTGGTACTGTTTTGAAATCAGCCAGTTACGATCCGCAGTAATCGCAGCATTTTGACTGGTGATAAAAGGCATAACCGTCCGGAGAAACGCTTTTTTCCTTGGTGTTCCGGAAGGGTATTTTCGCAAATCAGGAAGTGAACTACTCTTTGCACTATTGCGAGAATACTCTTGTTTACTGCTTACCTGTTTATGACCTGTCTTGGTTACGTGGGACTTTTGACTCGTTGTTGTCGTGTGCGCCTTCGCCAGCACCTCACCCGAAAATACTACGGTGAGTAACATAAGAATCATTGCCCCATATCGTCGTATGGGCGTCAATATCATTAGGTCTCCTGGTCGGATTTATACATTCCAACGCCTTATATTTTTCAAAAAAATGAGAGATGAATCTCAAATCATATCAAAAATAACCGTCAAGAGCACCCCAAGGAATAGTCCAATTCCGAAACCCTGTCACGCAATAATGGCGAAGAACGCTATTAATACGAAGAAAATGTGGTGGTTATCGCAAAACATGGCTATTTTCTGCGCACGATCGCTCACCCTCGCGCCTCAGCCTGGCGGAATACGCCAGAGGGATGAGTTATCCGCTATCTTTCAACGGCATACTGGCTAAAATCGCAGCAATAAGGAAAGCGTAATGAAACTTACCGCTTTTGCGCTGGCGCTTATGCCCGGCATCGTATTCGCCTCATCATGGACATCTCAGGGATTCCCGCCCTTTACGGCGGAAGGTACGGGTAAGTTTGTCAGCCATGCCGCGTTGACGAAAGGTACGCGCCCTTTGACGCTGCATATTGACCAACAGTGCTGGCAACCTGCTGATGCCATAAAACTCAATCAGATGCTGTCGCTCAAACCGTGTGAAGGCACGCCGCCGCAGTGGCGACTGTTTAAAGACGGCGACTATTCGCTGGAGATTGATACCCGCTCCGGTACGCCAACGCTGACGCTGTCGATAAAAAGCACCGCCGATCCCGTCGCCAGCACGGTGCGCCAGTGCCCGACGTGGAACGGCTCGCCGCTGACCCTGGAGGTGAGTCACACCTTCCCGGAAGGCGCGGTCGTGCGCGATTACTACAGCCAGCAAACCGCTACCGTTAAGAACGGTCAGATTACGTTACAACCCGGCGCGACCAGCAACGGGCTTTTGTTGCTTGAACGCGCGGAAACCAACGCGCCCGCCGCATTCAACTGGCATAACGCGACGGTCTACTTTGTGCTGACAGACCGTTTCCAGAACGGCGATCCGACGAATGACCAAAGCTATGGCCGCCACAAAGACGGCATGGAGGAGATTGGCACCTTTCATGGAGGCGATTTACGCGGGCTGGCAGACAAGCTGGACTATCTGCAACACCTGGGGGTGAATGCCCTGTGGATCAGCGCGCCGTTCGAGCAAATCCACGGCTGGGTCGGCGGCGGTACGAAAGGGGATTTCCCGCATTATGCCTACCACGGCTATTACACCCAGGACTGGACCACGCTGGACGCCAATATGGGCAGCGTGGACGACCTTCGCGCGTTAGTCGATGGCGCACACCAGCGCGGCATCCGTATTCTGTTTGATGTGGTGATGAACCACACGGGCTACGCCACGCTGGCGGACATGCAGACATTCCGGTTTGGCGCGCTGTATCTGCAAGGCGATGAGCTGAAAAAGACGCTGAGCGAACGCTGGACCGACTGGAAGCCCGCCGCCGGGCAAAGCTGGCACAGCTTTAATGACTACATCAACTTCAGCGACAAAGCGGCATGGGAAGCATGGTGGGGGAAAGAATGGATTCGCACGGATATTGGCGATTATGACAATCCAGGCTTTGACGATTTGACCATGTCGCTGGCCTTCCTGCCCGATATTAAAACGGAATCCACAACCCCTTCCGGCCTGCCGGTGTTCTATAAAAACAAACCGGATACCCGTGCAAAAGCCATTGAGGGCTACACGCCGCGGGATTATCTGACCCACTGGCTCAGTCAGTGGGTGCGTGATTACGGCATCGACGGGTTCCGCGTAGATACCGCCAAACACGTCGAACTTCCTGCCTGGCAGCAGTTGAAAACCCAGGCCAGCGCGGCGTTGACCGAGTGGAAACAGGCCAACCCGGACAAGACGCTGGACGACACGCCTTTCTGGATGACTGGTGAAGCCTGGGGCCACGGCGTCATGCAGAGTGATTATTACCGCCACGGCTTTGATGCGATGATCAACTTTGACTACCAGGAGCAGGCGGCAAAAGCGGTCGATTGCCTGGCGGATATGAACGCCACCTGGCAGCAAATGGCAGAGAAATTACAGGATTTCAACGTGCTGAGTTATCTCTCCTCGCACGACACGCGCCTATTTCGGGAAGGCGGCGATAAGGCCGCAGAGCTTCTGCTGCTGGCGCCCGGCGCCGTGCAGATCTTTTATGGCGACGAATCCGCACGCCCCTTTGGCCCGACGGGTTCCGATCCGCTGCAAGGCACCCGTTCTGACATGAACTGGCAGGATATCAACGGTAAATCTGCCGCCACCGTCGCCCACTGGCAGCGAATCAGCCAGTTCCGCGCCAGACACCCCGCCATCGGCGCCGGTAAGCAAACCACGCTCTCGCTGAAGCAGGGATACGGTTTTGTGCGCGAGCACGACGACGATAAGGTCATGATCATCTGGGCGGGTCGCCCTTAATCCTGCCTGACGTCCGGCGTGCCCATCCGCCGGACGTCTTATCAAAACAAAACACCAGCCAGATAAAAATCTTCAGCATAAAACATCAACCACGGCGTTAACGCCTGATTTGCACCCTGCCATAGGTAGCGCTATGGTTAGCCACTTTGATAATGAGTTCGACAGACCACCTGCTATGACATTCTCACTTTTTGGCGACAAATTTACCCGCCATTCAGGCATTACCCGCCTGATGGAAGACCTCAATGACGGCTTACGCACGCCCGGCGCAATCATGCTCGGCGGGGGTAATCCAGCGCAAATCCCGGAAATGCAGAATTACTTCCATTCGCTACTGGGCGAAATGCTGGAAAACGGCAAAGCCACTGATGCGCTTTGTAATTATGACGGTCCGCAGGGAAAAACGGAGCTACTGACAGCGCTCGCGTCGCTGCTGCGTGAGAATCTGGGTTGGGATATCGAACCACAGAATATTGCACTAACAAACGGCAGTCAGAGCGCGTTTTTCTACTTGTTTAATCTCTTCGCCGGACGCCGCGCCGACGGGACGACTAAAAAAGTGCTGTTCCCGCTGGCGCCGGAATACATTGGTTATGCCGATTCCGGGCTGGAAGAGGATCTTTTCGTTTCTGCTCGCCCGAATATCGAGCTATTGCCGGAAGGTCAGTTCAAATACCACGTTGATTTTGAACATCTGCGCATCGGGGAAGAGACTGGCATGATCTGCGTGTCGCGCCCGACTAACCCAACAGGCAATGTGATTACCGACGAAGAGCTGATGAAGCTGGATACTCTTGCCAATCAGCACGGCATCCCGCTGGTGATCGATAACGCCTACGGCGTTCCCTTCCCGGGCATTATTTTCAGCGAAGCACGCCCGCTGTGGAATCCGAATATCATCCTGTGCATGAGCCTCTCTAAACTGGGGCTGCCCGGCAGCCGCTGCGGCATCATTATCGCCAATGAAAAAATCATCACCGCCATCACCAATATGAACGGCATTATCAGCCTGTCGCCTGGCGGTATTGGCCCGGCAATGATGTGCGAAATGATCAAGCGTAACGACCTGCTGCGCCTGTCGGAAACGGTAATAAAACCGTTCTACTACCAGCGCGTACTGGAGACAATCGCGACCATTCGCCGGTATTTACCGGAAAATCGCTGCCTGATCCATAAACCGGAAGGCGCTATTTTCCTCTGGCTGTGGTTCAAAGATTTGCCGATTTCGACTGAATTGCTGTACCAGCGTCTGAAAGCGCGCGGCGTATTGATGGTTCCCGGCGACTACTTCTTCCCGGGGCTGGACAAACCCTGGCCACATACGCATCAGTGCATGCGGATGAACTACGTTCCCGATCCGCAAAAAATTGAGGCAGGGGTGAAAATTCTTGCTGAAGAGGTTGAGCGCGCCTGGCGCGAAGGCTGACAGCCCCCCCGGTCATCGCCTGACCGGGGTGACACTCAGACGGGTTGCGCGTGCAGTCGTTGTCGCTGCACGTTTTCCACATCAAGGCACTGCAACGCGTCAGTCGGGCAGGCCTCCACGCATGCCGGGCCCGTTTCACGGTGCCAGCAAAGATCGCATTTAATCGCCTGTACGCGTGAGGTTCGCGACACAACGTTCATCGCGCCGAACGGGCACGCCAGCATACAGCTTTTACACCCGATACAGCGCGCTTGTTCCACGAAGATGTGCCCATGATCGCGACGGATGGCCTGCGTTGGGCACACGTTCGCGCAGGGGGCATCTTCACACTGACGACATGCCGCCGCCGTGGTAAACGCATCGTCTTTAATGACCCGGATGCGGGAGACAAATTCCCCGGACGACACCGCCGCACAGTCCTGGTTCTCCTGATGCGCCACTACGCAGGCAACCTCACAGGTACGACAGCCGATACATTTCGCCGCATCCGCCATGATAAATCGGTTCATTGCCCTCTCCACCTGCGTAAAACCCCAGAGTGCCAGAGAGGGCGCGATCGCTGCTTTGATCCGACGAGGGAAACGATTAAATTTTGTCAGATGTCCATCATCTTCCGGGCGCCTGCCTTAATCGCGCACGGTAAAACCCAACTCATTCGAGATCGCCTGCGCGGTGTCACGCAGGGGTTTGAGCAGATTTTTCTCGCCAATTTGCTTAAGCCGGGACGTCGAAAGCGAAATAGAGATGGCGTATGGCACCCGATGGTGAATATCAAACACCGGCACGGCAATGCAGGAAACGCCCAGCTCATTCTCTTCGCGATCCATCGCCATACCGCTTTCACGAATTTGCGCCAGCTCGTCATACATCGCCGGCAACCCGGTAATGGTGTTACGGGTCAACGGCTGGATCTGATCCCTGTGGCTTTCCCAATAGGTTTCCACATAGTCAGGATGGCCGAACGCCATGTAAATCTTCCCCATCGCAGAGCAATACAGCGGCATATGCTGACCGATATAGGCGCGGGTGCGCAGCATGCCGGTGGTCGGCTCCAGCTTATAGATCAGGATGGCATGATCGTCTTCACGGCTGGAGAAGTTGACGGTCTCGCCAGTGGCGATATTCAGCGTCTCAAGATGCGGCGCAGCCACATGAATGATATTCAGCGATGACAGGGCTTTCTGCCCGACAGCGATAAATTTAGTGGTCAGACGATAGCTTCCGGCGGCAGGCGCGGGGGTGACATACCCGCAGGACTGCAATCCCTGTAGCAGTCGATGCACGGTACTTTTGTTCAGCCCTGCCAGTTCAGACAAGTGCGCCAGCGGGCATCCGTTCGGGTAGTTACTGAGGATCTCAATCAGCATCAAACCACGGAACAGGCTCTGACTACCGGCTGGCCTCTCTTTTTCTTGCGTCATTTCGCTCTCTTTTATGCCCATCGCTTCCGCTCCCCTTTTCGTCGCGCTCTGATGGTAGCGCAAAGTGTGTTTCAGTTCACGATCTGAACCGAAAAAACACAACTATTTGATTTTGATGATTTTAAAAAATAGACCACCCCGTTGATCTGTCAAAATTTGATCGCTATATTTGAAATCAGATTTCGCATAGTGAAATTTAAAGATAAAAAAGCGGTCAAAAATAAACGGGAGAAGCAGGAATGAAAGTGACTTTTGAGCAGTTAAAAGAGGCGTTCAATCGGGTGCTGCTGGCGCGCGGCGTTGCGGCGGAAACGGCTGACGCCTGTGCAGAGATGTTTGCCCGTACCACAGAATCCGGCGTCTATTCGCATGGCGTGAATCGCTTTCCCCGTTTCATTCAGCAACTGGATAATGGCGACATCATTCCTGATGCCAGACCGCAGCGTATCACCAGCCTTGGCGCCATCGAGCAGTGGGATGCTCAGCGATCCATCGGCAATCTGACGGCGAAAAAAATGATGGATCGCGCCATTGAACTGGCTTCCGACCACGGCATCGGCCTGGTGGCGTTACGCAATGCCAACCACTGGATGCGCGGCGGCAGCTACGGCTGGCAGGCGGCGGAAAAAGGCTACATCGGCATCTGCTGGACCAACTCTATCGCCGTGATGCCGCCGTGGGGGTCAAAAGAGTGCCGCATTGGCACGAACCCGCTGATCGTCGCCATCCCTTCATCGCCAATCACCATGATCGATATGTCGATGTCGATGTTCTCCTACGGCATGTTAGAGGTGAACCGGCTGGCGGGACGTGAGCTGCCGGTAGACGGCGGGTTCGACGATGAAGGCAATTTGACCAAAGAACCTGGCGTGATCGAAAAAAATCGCCGCATTTTGCCGATGGGCTACTGGAAAGGGTCAGGTCTGTCGATTGTGCTGGATATGATCGCCACCCTGCTTTCCGACGGCGCTTCCGTTGCCGAAGTTACCCAGGAAAACAGCGACGAATACGGCGTTTCGCAGATCTTCATCGCTATTGAGGTCGATAAGTTGATTGATGGCGCCACGCGCGATGCCAAACTCCAGCGCATTATGGATTTCGTCACCACCGCTGAGCGCGCCGATGAGAACGTGGCAATCCGTCTGCCAGGCCACGAATTTACCCGGCTGCGGGATGAGAATCGCCGCAACGGCATCACCGTCGATGACAGCGTATGGGCCAAAATCCAGGCGCTGTAAGGAGGCATAGCATGATATTTGGACATATCGCACAGCCCAATCCGTGTCGTCTGCCAGACGCGATTGAAAAGGCGCTCGATTTCTTACGCACCACCGACTTTCGCACGCTGGACCCTGGGGTGGTGGAAATCGACGGCAAAAATATTTTTGCCCAGATAATTGATTTAACCACCCGCACTGCGGCTGAAAACCGTCCAGAAGTTCATCGCCGTTATCTGGATATTCAGTTTCTCGCCTGGGGTGAAGAAAAAATAGGGGTTGCCATCGACACCGGTAATAACCAAATCAGCGAATCGTTATTAGAACAGCGCGATATTATTTTCTATCACGACAGTGAACATGAATCTTTCTTTGAAATGGTTCCGGGAAGCTACGCTATTTTTTTCCCGCAGGATGTTCATCGCCCTGGCTGCAATAAAACGGTCGCGACACCCATACGGAAAATCGTCGTTAAAGTGGCAATATCCGCTTTATAAAACGTTATCTTTGGAGCACAACATGAAAACGAACAATACCGGTTATATTATCGGTGCGTATCCCTGTGCACCCTCATTTCACCAAAAGAGTGAAGAGGAAGAGAAGGAATTCTGGCGGCAACTCTCCGATACTCCTGATATTCGTGGGCTGGAGCAACCCTGCCTTGAACATCTTCACCCACTCGGCGACGCGTGGTTATTGCGCCATACGCCAGGCAACTGGCAAATCGTCGTGACGGCGATTATGGAAACCATGCGCCGTCGCGGTGAAAACCGCGGCTTTGGGCTGGCCTCCAGCAATGAAGATCAGCGTCAGGCCTGTGTGGCGTACTATCGCCACCTTTACCAGAAGATCACGACAATCAACGCGGCAAGCGCCGGGAAAGTGATCGCGCTTGAGCTGCACGCCGCACCGCAGGCCGATAACCCAAACGTCGCACAGGCAACGGACGCATTTGCCCGTTCAGTGAAAGAGATCGCTGGCTGGGACTGGCCGTGCGACCTGGTGCTGGAACACTGCGACGCGATGACCAGCGCCGCGCCGCGCAAAGGATTCCTGCCTCTGGACAACGTGCTGGAGGTGATTGCCGACTACGACATCAGCGTTTGCATTAACTGGGCGCGTTCCGCCATTGAAGGACGCAACACCACCCTGCCACTGACCCATACGCAGCAGATGAAACAGGCTGGTAAACTCGGCGCGCTGATGTTCTCCGGTACAACGCAAAGCGGTGAATACGGCGAATGGCAGGATTTACATGCGCCTTTCGCACCTTTCTGCCCTGACAGCATGATGACGCAAGAACATGCCCGTGAATTACTGACCTGCGCAGGAACAGACGTTCTGCAATTCATGGGTATTAAGTTACTGGAAATTAACGCTAATGCCGACGTCAGTCACCGCGTAGCGATATTACGCGACGGCATTACGGCATTAAATAACGCCAAATAATAAGACGTTACCGGATAGCGCCGTAGGTCTGATAAGCAAAACGTCATCAGGCATTAAATAATTTACTTTTCATCGCCAGAATACTTACTTTACGAGAATACGAAGATGAATATGACCTCTCGCCCTACAGAAAAAGATATACCTCGTCAGCGTTGGCTGCGAATTATTCCGCCCATTCTGATTACCTGTATTATTTCTTATATGGACCGCGTGAATATTGCTTTCGCGATGCCTGGCGGAATGGATGCCGAATTAGGTATTTCCGCCACTATGGCCGGTCTGGCTGGCGGGATTTTCTTCATCGGCTATCTGTTCTTACAGGTTCCCGGCGGCAAAATCGCCGTTCACGGCAGCGGCAAGAAATTTATCGGCTGGTCGCTGGTTGCCTGGGCGGTCATTTCCGTCCTCACAGGCTTAATCACCAACCAGTATCAATTGCTTGCCCTGCGTTTCTTACTGGGTGTGGCGGAAGGCGGCATGCTGCCCGTCGTACTGACGATGATCAGCAACTGGTTCCCGGACGCTGAACGCGGTCGTGCGAACGCCATTGTGATTATGTTTGTGCCGATTGCCGGGATTATCACCGCCCCGCTCTCCGGCTGGATAATCACCGTACTCGACTGGCGCTGGCTGTTCATTATTGAAGGTCTGCTCTCTCTCGTCGTGCTGGTGCTGTGGGCGTACACCATTTATGACCGGCCGCAGGAAGCCCGCTGGATCTCCGGGGCGGAAAAAAACTATCTGGTGGAAACCCTCGCCGCAGAACAGAAAGCCATTGCCGGAAGCGAAGTCAAAAACGCCTCTCTCAGCGCGGTCCTTTCCGACAAAACCATGTGGCAACTTATCGCCCTGAACTTCTTCTATCAGACCGGGATTTACGGTTACACCCTCTGGCTGCCGACCATTCTCAAAGAGCTGACCCACAGCAGCATGGGGCAAGTCGGTATGCTCGCCATTTTGCCATACGTCGGCGCGATCGCCGGGATGTTCCTGTTCTCTTTCCTTTCCGACCGCACGGGTAAACGCAAACTGTTTGTCTGCCTGCCGCTGATTGGCTTCGCCCTGTGCATGTTCCTGTCGGTGGCGCTGAAAAACCAAATCTGGCTGGCCTATGCCGCGCTGGTCGGCTGCGGCTTCTTCCTGCAATCGGCGGCGGGCGTCTTCTGGACGATTCCGGCACGTCTGTTCAGCGCCGAGATGGCGGGCGGCGCACGCGGCGTTATCAACGCGCTTGGCAACCTCGGCGGCTTCTGCGGCCCCTACGCGGTTGGCGTACTGATCACGTTGTACAGCAAAGATGCGGGCGTCTATTGCCTGGCGATCTCCCTGGCGCTGGCCGCGCTGCTGGCGTTGTTGTTGCCCGCGAAATGCGATGCGGGTTCGACACCGGCAAAGACAATGAGTCCGCGTAAACACGCCGCGTAACACCATGCCCGGGGCGCAGCGCTTACCGGGCCTACAAAACCCGTAGGCCGGATAAGCGTGGCGCCATCCGGCAAAAATGAGACATGAAAGATGAGAGAGAAAGAGGCCTTCTGGCTGGGCATCGATTGTGGCGGTACTTATCTGAAAGCCGGTTTGTATGACGCCAAAGGTCATGAGCATGGGATCAACCGGCAGTCGTTACAGACGGCAACGCCACTGCCGGGTTACGCCGAACGCGACATGCACCAGCTCTGGCAACAGTGTGCAGCCACCATTACCGGGCTTTTGCAGCGTACAGGCATCTCCGGCGAGCAAATTAAAGGGGTCGGTATCTCCGCTCAGGGTAAAGGACTGTTTCTGCTCGACAGGCAGGATCAGCCGCTGGGCAGCGCCATTCTCTCTTCCGACCGCCGGGCGCTGAAGATTGTCCAGCGCTGGCAGCAGGACGGCATTCCTGAACAGCTTTACCCCGTTACCCGCCAGACGCTGTGGACCGGGCATCCCGCCTCTCTGCTGCGCTGGATTAAAGAGAACGACCCTCAACGTTACGCACAAATTGGCTGCGTGATGATGGGGCATGACTATCTGCGCTGGCGCTTAACCGGCATAAAAGGGTGCGAAGAGAGCAACATTTCTGAGTCCAACCTCTACAACATGAGCAGCGGGCAGTATGACCCGCGCCTGACCCAATGGTTGGGCATCAGTGAAATCGACGATGCGCTGCCCCCCATTATGGGGTCAGCCGAAATATGCGGGGAGATCACTGCTCAGGCAGCCGCCATCACCGGTCTGAAGGCGGGCACGCCCGTCGTCGGCGGTCTGTTTGACGTGGTTTCCACCGCGCTCTGCGCCGGTATTGAAGATGAATTCACCCTCAACGCGGTGATGGGTACCTGGGCGGTGACCAGCGGGATCACCGAGGGGTTGCGCGACCACGAAGCGCACCCTTATGTCTATGGCCGCTACGTCAACGACGGGCAGTACATCGTTCACGAAGCCAGCCCTACCTCATCCGGCAATCTTGAATGGTTTACCGCCCAGTGGGGCGAACTCTCTTTTGACGAGATCAACCAGGCCGTCGCCAGTCTGCCGAAAGCGAGCGGCGAACTCTTTTTCCTACCGTTTCTGTACGGCAGCAATGCCGGGCTGGAGATGACCTGCGGCTTTTACGGCATGCAGGCGCTGCATACCCGAGCGCATCTGCTACAGGCCATTTACGAAGGGGTGGTGTTCAGCCACATGACCCATCTCAACCGTATGCGCGAACGCTTTACTGAGGCGCACACCCTGCGCGTGACCGGCGGCCCGGCGCACTCCAACGTCTGGATGCAGATGCTGGCGGATGTCAGCGGCCTGCGCATCGAACTGCCGCAGGTTGAAGAGACCGGCTGCTTTGGCGCCGCGCTCGCCGCCCGCGTCGGCACCGGCGTATACCGCAGTTTCAGCGAGGCTCAGCACGCCTTACGGCACCCGGTACGCACGCTGATGCCCGACATGGCCGCGCACCGTCTTTATCAGCGCAAATACCACCAATACCAGGATTTGATTCAGGCATTACAGGGCTACCACGCCCGCATTAAGGAGCACGCATTATGAGCCGACCATTACTGCAACTGGCGCTCGACCACACCAACCTTCAGGCGGCGCTTCACGATGTCGCCCTGTTACAGGACCACGTCGATATCGTTGAGGCTGGCACCATCCTCTGTTTAACCGAGGGGCTGGGCGCGGTGAAAGCGCTGCGCGCCCAGTGCCCGGATAAAATCATCGTTGCCGACTGGAAGGTGGCCGATGCGGGTGAAACGCTCGCGCAGCAGGCTTTTGCCGCCGGCGCCAACTGGATGACGATTATCTGTGCGGCGCCGCTCGCCACGGTGGAAAAAGGCCATGCCGTCGCGCAATCCTGCGGCGGTGAAATTCAGATGGAGCTGTTCGGCAACTGGACGCTGGACGATGCCCGCGCCTGGTATCGCACCGGTGTGCGCCAGGCGATTTACCACCGTGGGCGCGACGCGCAGGCCAGCGGACAGCAGTGGGGAGACGCGGATCTGGCGCGGATGAAGGCGCTTTCTGACATTGGCCTGGAGCTGTCGATTACCGGCGGCATTACGCCTGCCGATCTGCCGTTGTTTAAAGATATTCGCGTCAAAGCATTTATCGCTGGACGCGCGCTGGCAGGGGCGGCGCATCCGGCACAGGTTGCTGCCGGGTTCCACGCGCAAATTAACGCCATCTGGGGAGAGCAGCATGCGTAATCATCCGTTAGGTATCTATGAAAAAGCGCTGGCAAAAGACCTCAGTTGGCCGGAGCGCCTGGTGCTGGCGAAAAGCTGCGGCTTTGACTTTGTCGAAATGTCGGTGGATGAGACCGACGAACGCCTGTCGCGCCTGGACTGGAGCCCCACGCAGCGGGCGTCGCTGGTGACCGCCATGCTGGAAACCGGCGTGGCCATCCCGTCAATGTGCCTGTCCGCGCATCGTCGCTTTCCCTTCGGCAGTCGCGATGAGGCCGTACGCCAGCGAGCGCGCGACATCATGACCAAAGCGATTCACCTGGCGCGCGATCTGGGTATCCGCACCATTCAACTGGCGGGTTATGACGTCTATTACGAAGAACATGACGAAGGTACGCAACAACGCTTTGCCGAAGGGCTGGCGTGGGCAGTGGAGCAAGCCGCAGCAGCGCAGGTGATGCTGGCGGTGGAGATCATGGATACCGCCTTTATGAACTCCATCAGCAAATGGAAAAAATGGGACGCGCTGCTCGCCTCGCCGTGGTTTAGCGTTTACCCGGATGTCGGCAATCTCAGCGCCTGGGGCAACGACGTCGCCGCTGAGCTGAAGCTCGGTATTGACCGCATCGCCGCCATCCACCTGAAAGACACGCAGCCGGTGACAGAGAACAGCCCCGGTCAGTTCCGCGACGTGCCGTTCGGCGAAGGATGCGTGGATTTTGTAGGCATCTTCAAAACGCTGCATGAGCTGAACTATCGTGGCGCGTTTTTGATTGAGATGTGGACGGAAAAGGCCAAAGAGCCGGTGCTGGAAATTATCCAGGCGAGGCGCTGGATAGAAGCGCGTATGCAGGAAGGAGGATTCACATGTTAGAGCAGTTAAAAGCCGAGGTGCTGGCAGCCAATCTGGCGCTTCCGGCACACCATCTGGTGACATTCACCTGGGGTAACGTCAGCGCCGTCGATGAAACGCGAAAACTGATGGTCATTAAACCTTCCGGCGTTGAATATGACGTCATGACCGCTGACGATATGGTGGTGGTGGAGATCGCCAGCGGCAAGGTCGTTGAAGGCAGCAAAAAGCCCTCATCCGATACGCCGACGCATCTGGCGCTCTATCGTCGTTATCCGCAGATCGGCGGAATTGTGCATACCCATTCCCGCCATGCAACGATCTGGTCACAGGCGGGTCTTGACCTGCCCGCCTGGGGCACCACGCATGCCGACTATTTCTATGGCGCAATCCCCTGTACCCGGCTGATGACCGTGGAGGAAATTAAAGGGGAATACGAATACCAGACGGGCGAGGTAATCATCAAAACCTTTGAAGAACGCGGTCTGAACCCAATGCAGATCCCGGCGGTGTTAGTCCATTCACACGGGCCATTCGCCTGGGGGAAAGACGCCGCTGACGCCGTGCATAACGCCGTGGTGCTTGAAGAGTGCGCCTATATGGGGCTGTTTTCCCGCCAGCTCACGCCGCAGCTACCGGATATGCAGCCAGAATTGCTCGACAAACATTATCTGCGTAAACACGGCGCGAACGCCTATTACGGGCAGTAAGACAATAAAAAAATCCCTGGGCGTAAAACGTCCAGGGTAAGAATCCGAAGGCGACATCACGCTACGGAATAAACGGTTACTGACCTCAGCGATATCGGTATTGATAATCTACATTGTCCACCACACTATAAAGCGGTTGAATATCATCCAGTGCCAGTATGTATCCACTTCCTTTCACGCAGACAATTGAATTCTTCGGTAGCCCCAGCAGACTTAATTTATTATTTAGATTTTTGACGACTTTAGATAAACGCTGCGTGGAAGCACATAATTCATTTTTTTCCCAAACGTTGATGAGTAATTCATCCTTTGAGACATATTGAGAACGTGCATTGACCAAAAGGTAAACAAACAGATGGAGCATTGTCCGATTAAAAAACACTCCACAGAAAGAGATGACGCTATCCATTTTATTAACCGGCAGCCGGAAAATTCGAGCTTCGTTAATATCAAGGAATATTTCCCTGCCAATCATAAATCCATGTAACTGATATTCCATACTTTAGATACTCACGTTGAGCTAAACCAGAGATACCTGCTCATGTTCACCTCCTCCTTGATTATTGTGTAAGCCTCAAGTGTAAAAAAAAGCAATTTATTTTCAATAGTTAACCGACACAACTCTTTTCCCACACCTTTCTGATGGGGTATAGGTTTAATAGCTGAAAAAAATATTTGTATAAATTAATGTAATTACTAAAGACAAACGATTAGCAGTATAAGCTAAATAGACAGGGCCGGCGCATGTGACAATTAAATATTATATATTTATCTCAAATTACAGTTAATAATCCTGCGACGGGTTCCCAACGACCGAACAGCGGCCTCACTCTCCCCGGCGCCATGCCCGATGGCGCTACGCTTATCGGCCTACATATGCGGTTTCCCGTAGGCCGGATAAGGCGAAGCCGCCATCCGGCAACGTGGTTATACGGCGCTTAAAACAGCCCCAGCGGTTTATCGGAATAGCTCACCAGCAGACATTTGGTTTGCTGATAATGCTCCAGCATCATTTTGTGGGTTTCGCGGCCAATCCCCGACTGCTTATAGCCGCCGAACGCAGCATGCGCCGGGTAAGCATGATAGCAGTTGGTCCATACGCGTCCCGCCTGAATACCGCGCCCCATTTTGTACGCCAGGTTGCCGTTACGACTCCAGACTCCGGCGCCAAGCCCGTACTGGGTGTCATTAGCCAGTTCCAGCGCTTCCTCCATCGTCCTGAAGGTCGTCACCGCCAGCACCGGGCCAAAAATCTCCTCCTGGAAGACGCGCATATTGTTCTTACCAAACAGGATGGTCGGTTCGAGGTAATAGCCCTCTTTCAGCTCTCCTTCCAGCTGCTTGCGCCGCCCGCCGGTTAACACATCCGCGCCTTCTTTCTTACCGATATCAATGTAGTTGAGGATGGTTTCCAGTTGACCCTGGGAGACCTGTGCGCCCATCTGCGTAACGCTGTCGAGTGGGTTACCGCTGCGAATGCTTTCGACGCGACGAATGGCCCGCTCCATAAAGCGCTCATAAATAGACTCCTGTACCAGCGCGCGGCTCGGGCAGGTACAAACTTCGCCCTGGTTAAAGGCAAACAGCGCAAAGCCCTCCAGCGCCTTGTCGAAAAACGCATCCTCTTCATCCATCACATCGGCGAAGAAAATATTGGGGGACTTACCGCCCAGCTCCAGCGTTACCGGGATAATGTTTTGTGTCGCGTACTGCATGATCTGTTGCCCGACTTCCGTCGAACCGGTAAACGCCACCTTCGCGATCCGCTTCGACGTCGCCAGATATTCGCCGATCTCTCCGCCCGCGCCGTTCACGACGTTGACCACGCCCGGCGGGAGCAGGTCGCCAACGATTTCCATCAGCAACAGAACCGAAAGCGGCGTCAGACGCGCAGGTTTGAGCACCACGCAGTTCCCCGCCGCCAGCGCCGGGGCCATTTTCCAGCTCGCCATCAGCAGCGGGAAGTTCCACGGGATGATCTGCCCCACCACGCCCAGAGGTTCATGGAAGTGATAGGCCACCGTTTCGCTGTCAACTTCGCTGATACCGCCCTCTTGTGCGCGGATACAGGACGCAAAATAGCGGAAATGGTCGATCGCCAGCGGCACGTCGGCGGCGCTGGTTTCACGGATGGGTTTGCCGTTATCCCAGGTTTCCGCCGTTGCCAGCAGTTCCAGGTTTTGCTCCATGCGATCGGCAATCTTAAACAGAATCGCGGCGCGATCCTGCACGGACGTATGCGCCCACTGTTCTTTCACGTTATGCGCGGCATCCAGCGCCAGATCGATATCTTTTTTGCCGGAAGAGGCGACTTCACACAGCAGTTGCCCGGTCACCGGCGTCAGATTCTGGTAATACTCGCCGTCTACCGGTGCGACCCAGTCTCCGCCGATAAAGTTGTCGTAGCGGGCTTTTAATTTCAGAGGAAAACCATACTCGCCGGGCTGAATACGCGTTGAAGGGGGATTATTGGTCATGACCGTCTCCTTACTGTAGGGGTACTACAAAGGTTAGACGGGACTGGCGAAATCTTCGCCAGCCTTTTACTGCTTTACGACTGCGGTCACGATATAGACAAGCGGATGTTTAAGCCGTTTCACCTTACCGCACAGTGTAGGCCCGATAAGCACAGCGCCATCGGGCATGACGCCGGAATGACACGATGCGTATCGTATATCCGGCAATCACTCAATTACATCGCCGCGTGGTAAATCGCCATGATCTCGTCGTGGGTCGCCTGAATAGGGTTGGTCAGGCCACAGGCGTCTTTCAGCGCATTGGTCGCCAGCACGGAAATATCTTCTTCTTTCACATTCAGGTCGCGCAGACCCGCCGGAATGTTGACCTGCTGCGCCAGCTGACGGATAGCGTCAATGCACGCTTTCGCGCCGTCGGCTTCACTCATCCCGGTTACATTAACGCCCATCGCAGCCGCACAGTCACGCAGACGGCCTGCCGCGACCTGGCTGTTAAATACCTGAACGTGCGGCAACAGCACCGCATTACATACGCCGTGCGGCAGATTGTAGAAGCCGCCGAGCTGGTGCGCCATCGCGTGGACATAGCCCAGAGAAGCATTGTTAAACGCCATACCAGCCAGGAATTGCGCATAGGCCATCGCTTCGCGCGCCTGCGCGTTGCTGCCCTCTTCCACGGCAATCGCCAGGTTTTCCGCAATCATAGAGATGGCTTTCAGCGCACATGCATCAGTAATCGGCGTTGCGGCAATAGAAACATAGGCTTCAATGGCGTGGGTTAACGCATCCATGCCGGTCGCGGCGGTCAGCGATTTTGGCATCCCCATCATCAACGAAGAGTCATTCACGGAGAGCAGCGGCGTAACGTGTTTATCCACAATCGCCATCTTAATATGGCGCGCTTCATCGGTAATGATGCAGAAGCGGGTCATTTCTGATGCCGTTCCCGCCGTCGTGTTGATGGCAATCATCGGTAGTTGAGGTTTCGCGGAGCGATCCACGCCTTCATAGTCGCGGATGTCGCCGCCGTTCGCCGCCACCAGCGCGATGCCTTTCGCGCAGTCGTGCGGGGAGCCGCCGCCCAGCGAAATTACGCTATCGCACCCGTGTTCTTTCAGGAGTTTCAGCCCGGCAGCCACGTTTTCGGTGGTCGGGTTCGGCTGCGTGCCATCATAAATAACGCTGAAAATATCGCGTTCCTGCAACGCTTTCTGAATATCTCCAGCCATGCCTAATGTTGTCAACATGCTATCCGTGACAATTAATGTACGGCGAAAACCATATTCCGCCATAGTATTCATTGCTTCTTTTAATGCACCAGCGCCGATTACATTCACGGAAGGAATAAAAAATGTTGAAGCAGCCATTGTACCATCCTTAATTACTGAAATAAGGCTGGCAGCATACGGATGAACCTGTCGTGAAAATATGATCGCTGTTGTTATTTTCCCATTATAAAATATAAAAAAGCACATTAGGTTCATCGCCTGCTGTGCTTTATATAATTCAAGAAAATAATTGTATTAATTCATTTTCTATTTTAATAATTCGTATCATTCTTTTGCCGGAAATAATAACGCATCGCGTAATAAATGATCGTTTCCGCGACGGCGCGTGAATCCTGTCCGGTCAAAATACTCCAGAATTTGAATGGCGAGTTTTCGTCCAACATTCAACCGATCGCGAAAATCAGCGGCGCAGGTCGAGCCTCTCTCCTGATCCAGTTCGCGGATCAGGTTCGCAAAAGCGACAATCCGATCGTTACGGTAATAACGATCTTTCACGATCGCGGTAATCATGCCCTGCTGTGCCGCCTGTCGCAGCACCTGCCGCATAACCTGCTCGTCCACGCCCTTTTCTTTCGCCAGATCGCGCACCCACCAGGGGTCGTCGCCAAACAGCGGCTCAATGTTTTGCCAGACGGCCTGCTGCTCGTCGCTGAAACCGGCTTTGTGATCCGGTAAATGCAACCAGCCGTGGTGGCTGTGAATCACGCCGCTTTCACGCATACGGTCGATGAGCAGCAGCACCAGCGCTTCGTCTTCCATCGGGAGCGCCATGCGCCGCAAACGCTCGCGCCCCGGGCCGGGCTCATCGCGATGGTGTTCGTGGTACATCGCGAGCGTATCCAGAATCTTACGCTGCCAGCGCGCGGCGACAGGGGCGTTCAACAGGCTGTAACCCGCCTGAATAAAACCATGCTGTTCAATAAGCTGGCGCATACCGTCGCCGTTGAGCTGCCGCGCCCACACGAAATCAGGAATATTCACCGCGCCGCGTTCGAGATGCGTCGCCAGCGCGGCGCTGTCATCCCTGGCGTTTTCCAGCGCCGACAGCCATTGCAGATATTCCGGTTTACGTTTACCGCGACGCGGCGAGTTGAGCGTCACCACACGTGCGCCAGCAAGCGTGGTTCGGGCAGAAATATCGCGTAATACCAGCCGGTCGTTATCGGCAAGCCATAGCGGCGTATCGAACACCAGTTCCGCCAGCGTGCCCTCCAGCAGGGAAATACGTCCGGTGACATGGCTGGCGGCGTGGTGAATATGCAGCGGTTGCCATTGCACGAGCGGCGCAGCATGTTCTAACGAAACGATGACGCGTGAAAAGGCATCCGGCGGTACGTCAGAGAGAAGCCAGTCGCCACGATTAAGCTGCTCTTTTTCCGCATCGCCCGCGATATTCAGCGCAATACGCTGTCCGGCATGAGCGTGTTCAGTCGCCTGATTCTGCGCATGCAGGCTGCGCACACGCATTGGCTTATTCACACCGGTCAGCCACAGCGTATCGCCAACGTTCACTTCGCCGCTGAGCGCCGTACCGGTCACCACCAGCCCTGCGCCTTTCACCGTAAACGCGCGATCGATCGCCAGGCGGAAGCTCTGATGGCCGGGATGCGCGCGGCCCGTCAACTGCCGTAAATACTCGCGCAATGCCTCAATACCGCGCCCTTCATTAGCGGCAGTGACAAACAGCGTCGCGTCGGCAAACCCGTAATGGCCCAGCGTCGCCAGAATCTCTTCCCGCACCTCTTCTATTCGCGCGTCGTCCACCCGGTCGGCTTTGGTCAGCGCAACCGTAAGCTGCGGATTGCCCGTCAGTTGTAAAATTTGCAGATGCTCGCGGGTCTGCGCCATCACGCCGTCATCACAGGCGACAACCAACAGCGCATGATCGATACCGCCCACGCCCGCCAGCATGTTGGAGAGAAACTTTTCATGACCGGGAACGTCGATAAATCCCAGCACGCGGCCATCCGGCTGCGGCCAGTAGGCATACCCCAGATCGATAGTCATGCCGCGTTTTTTTTCTTCCGGCAGGCGATCGGCATTCACGCCGGTAATCGCCTGTAATAGCGTTGTTTTTCCGTGGTCAACGTGTCCGGCTGTTGCAATAATCATTTCAACATCATCTCCATAAACCGGGTCTCGTCTTCAAGGCAACGGATATCCAGCCACAGGCGACCATCGTAAATTCGGCCAATGATCGGGACCGGCAGCGCGCGCCAGCGGGCCGCCAGCGCCTCAAGACGGCTTCCGCGCCCGTCATGCGGCGTAAAGGTCAGTGCCGCGCTGGGCAGCCGATCAACCGGCAGCGAACCGCTGCCGATCTGCGACAGGCAAGGCATCACGTTTACCGCGAACTCCGCGCTAAAGCGTACGGCAAGCGCCGCCTGTAGCCGCTGCGCCTGCGCCTGAATCGCCGCTTCACTGCGGGTTAACAGCCGCAGCGTCGGCAGTTTCTCCGCCAGCGCTTCCGGGTGCAGATAAAGTCGCAGGGTTGCCTCCAGCGCCGCCAGCGTCATTTTGTCGGCACGCAGGGCCCGCTTCAGCGGGTGGCTTTGCAGTTGCGCAATCATCTCTTTCTTGCCGACAATGATCCCGGCCTGCGGCCCGCCCAGCAGCTTGTCGCCAGAGAAGCTGACCAGGCTGACGCCTGCGGCAATCAGCTGCTGCGGCATCGGTTCTTTCGGCAAGCCGTACTGACTGAGATCCACCAGCGAACCGCTGCCCAGATCCGCCACCACCGGGATATCCAGCTCCAGCCCAATAGCGGCCAGCTCTGCCTCATCCACCGCTTTGGTGAAGCCTTCAATACTGTAATTACTGGTATGCACTTTCATCAACAGGCCGGTGTTTTCATTCACCGCCTGACGATAATCTTTCGCGTGAGTCCGGTTGGTGGTGCCCACCTCATGCAGCGTACAACCCGCCTGACGCATCACATCAGGAATACGAAACGCGCCGCCAATCTCCACCAGTTCGCCACGCGATACCACCACCTCTTTACCGTTCGCCGTCGCCGCCAGCATCAGCAACACGGCCGCCGCGTTGTTGTTCACAATACAGGCGTCTTCCGCCCCGGTAATGCGACACAACAGATCCGCCAGCGCCCGATCGCGGTGCCCGCGCCCGGCGCCATCCAGATCATATTCCAGTGTGACCGGAGCGCGCATTGCCTGCGCCACTGCGTCAATCGCCTCTTCCGCCTGCTGCGCTCGCCCCAGATTGGTGTGCAGCACCGTTCCCGTCAGGTTAATCACCGGACGCAGCGCGCTTTGCGCCTCTTTCGCCAGCCGGATATTCACCTCTTGCGCCCAGTTCTCGCACCACGCGGGCAGCGCCTGCGTATCGCGAATCGCTTCCCTTGCTTCATCCAACATCTGGCGAAGCAGATCCACCACCCTGGTATGCCCGTGGGTGTCACGTAAAGAGAGAAAAGTGCTGTCACGCAGTAAGCGATCGATAGCAGGAAGCTGGCTGTAGAGTGAACGCGTTTCGGTTGTCATGAAAAAGGCCTGGCTGTTGGTGGCCCCCTCCGGTGCGGAGAGGGATATCGACATGAGGGGGATTGTACCGTGAGTTTGCTCAGGCGGACATAATGCGCATCAAGCCTTTGGCGGTTCCGTGCGGGCAAAGCTTTCGCGTTGAAAGAGCGTTTCCACCAGTTTGACTAAGTGCGGTCTGTCCACACACCAGCCCGGCGCCACGCGGCGGAAATTGAGGTAGCCCACGGCGCAGGCAATGGCGATGGTTGCCAGATTCACGGTATCGGTCTTAATCGTCCCGTCCACCAGATAACCTTCCAGCGCGTCCAGACTACGGTTGATTTTCTCGCGCTGGCGCAACAGTTCCGTTTCAGACTGCTGCGCCGCCGGGCGCGCCTGTTCACGCACGGAAACCAGACCGGCATCCATAATGCCGTCCGCCAGCGCTTCAATCTGCCGTACTTTCAGTGAGGCCAGCGGTTCACGCGGAATCATCACCGGAGCAATATCCAGTAACTCAATATATTCGGCGATTATCGGGGAATCGAACCAGCACTCTCCCTTATCCGTCACCAGCGCGGGGACTTTGCCAAGCGGGTTGTACTGCGCCACGCCGTTTTCCGCGTTGTAGGGAAGTTCATTCACAAATTCGAAAGTGATGCCCTTTTCCAGCAATAAAACCGAAATCTTTCGCACAAAAGGGCTGGTATAGCTGCCGATGAGTTTCATGCCGTGTCCTTTTTGCCAACAAAAAATAAAGTGGTATCAATAAATCTTGCCTTAGTTTTACCGGATGGCGGCGCAAGCGCCTTATCCGGTCTACACATTGCAGGCATTGTTCCTGTCGGTCTGATAAGCATAGCGCCATCAGGCATTTTTACTAAAAAGCAGGTGGCGACCCGCTTAATGATCCAAATAAAGATAGTGCATCCAGCTGGTCATGCGCAGTAGCACCTTACGCATCACGGAGACATGGGCGAAGTGATCGGAGTAAACCGCAACCTGGGCGTAAATGCCGTCAGGCAGGGCATCCACATCACTATTCGGCTCCAGCTCAATCAACGCAAGCACGCCGTCCATCCCCGGCGTTACGCTTAAGGACTGTAATGTTCCCTGCGCCTGGTAAGAACCGCCGGGCACAACCGGTAAAATACTCAACAATTTGCCCTGGAATACCTGGCCGGGCAGCGCATTGAACACCACTTCTGCCTCATCTCCCGCCTCAAGACGTAATAATGAGTTCTGCCGGAACTGGGCGACAATTTGCCGTTTTTGTTCGGGAATAAAAACCATTACCGGGCGCAGCGGCAGCGCGGCGGCATAGCTACCGGGCCGGATAAGCACCTGGGTCACATAGCCATTGCTCGGCGCGCGAATAACCGTCTGTTCAAGATTGTATTTCGCCTCGGCCAGCTGCGCCCGCAGGCTGACGATTTGCGACTGCTCGCCATCGACCATGCTGTCCAGTTGGCTCTGGATCTGCGTTTGCTCAGCAACAGAACCTTTTACCATCGCATCCTGCGCTAAATAGTTTTGCCGCGCGTTATCGATATCGCTTTCAGAAAACGGATTCACCCTCGCCTGACTGCCTTTCAGATAGCGCTGATAATCCTTATAGAGGCGGTCGCGTTCTGCGGACACCCGCGTGGTATTGGCCTGAGCCTCCGCTAATTGCGCCTTCAGGGTATGTATATTATGCGTGGCCGTGACCAGGTCAGCCTGTAACCTGTCGACCCGCGCCTGATACCGCACAGGATCGATTTTGAATAAAACATCGCCTTTTTTAATCAGCTGATTATTTTTATCCGTTACCTCACTCACAATACCTGTTACCTGCGGCGTAATGGGAATAGAAATAACCGCTTTCTGCGCCGTAAAAGTATAGGGGTGGTTATAGTTCATTAATAATATAAGTCCGCTAACTAAAAATACCCCGCCTAATGCCGCCGTGGAAAGTGTCCATTGATTCACCGGAATCCTGAATATTTTAAATACCGCCCAGGCTAATGCTACGTAGGTCAAAACAATCAACAGATCCATGATTAGCTCTCCGACGGGGGAATATCAGGGGACTGTACCTCAGCCAGCTTTCGCTCCAGCGCTTCCACACGTTTCGACAAGGCGATAAGTTCCGGGTCAGGCTCCGGTTCTGGCCCCGGCTCAGGTTCCTTTTCCTGCGGTGAAACATGCGCTTGCATGCCCCAGCCCCGTTCGGGCTGATAAAGCGTGGCCCAAATCCACAGAAACGGCCAAATAACATGCAGCGTAAACAGACTGACCCAACCAGCAGTATGAATAGCATCAGCATGGGGGTGGTTTCGTTTTTTAGCGATCAGATAAGGGATGTCATGAATCATGATGATTCCATAAAAAATCACCAAAAAAACAAAGATCAATACTCCTAACGCGAAATAATTTAGAAACATACCTGCTCCGGCTTCACGCTAATAAGAGTGTTAAATGACAGGCGGCGTATTACGATTCCACCGATATTTTGAACATAATTCGAGTCCGCCATTTTCGCCATCAAACCAAAAGATAATTTTGCACGGCGAGAGGTTGCTCAATTACACATCAGAATGAAGCATGAGGCGGAATCTGCTTAAGATCACACCACACAGGTTTCGGATGAAAATATCTTGTGATTCAGATCACAAAAACCTAACAAACCCTCAAATCAAAAATGTGAAACAGTTCACATTTAAATGCTATTTCTACCAGTGATTCCGGGTTTGTTGTTTTTTTACACAGCTGTTTTGTGATCAATATCACATCAATAACTACCATCCACCCTATATTCATGTGATCTAAATCACACAACAAGCCAGCAACTGGACAGTTGAACGATTCAGTGCCAGATTTCGCACTATCTACAGGGTCCGGCTACCTCTGCCGCTACATTAACAAACCTCGGGCTTCGAGCCTGCGCGACAGCAAACATAAGAAGGGGTGTTTTTATGTCATCCGATATTAAGATCAAAGTGCAAAGCTTTGGTCGTTTCCTCAGCAATATGGTGATGCCAAATATCGGCGCGTTTATCGCGTGGGGTATTATCACCGCATTATTTATTCCAACAGGGTGGTTGCCTAACGAAACGCTGGCAAAGCTCGTTGGTCCGATGATCACCTACCTCCTGCCGCTGCTGATCGGTTATACCGGTGGTAAGCTGGTAGGCGGCGAGCGCGGCGGCGTGGTCGGTGCTATCACCACGATGGGCGTTATCGTCGGTGCGGACATGCCGATGTTCCTCGGCTCAATGATCGCAGGCCCGCTGGGCGGCTACTGCATCAAGAAATTCGATAGCTGGGTAGACGGTAAGATCAAATCCGGTTTCGAAATGCTGGTGAATAACTTCTCCGCTGGCATCATCGGGATGATCCTCGCGATTCTGGCGTTTCTCGGCATTGGCCCGGCGGTTGAAGTCCTGTCCAAACTGCTGGCAGCCGGCGTTAACTTCATGGTTGTCCATGACATGCTGCCGCTGGCGTCTATCTTCGTTGAACCGGCGAAAATCCTGTTCCTTAACAACGCGATCAACCACGGTATCTTCTCGCCGCTGGGTATTCAGCAGTCCCATGAGCTGGGTAAATCCATCTTCTTCCTGATCGAAGCTAACCCAGGCCCGGGTATGGGCATCCTGATGGCGTACATGTTCTTCGGTCGCGGCAGCGCAAAACAGTCTGCTGGCGGTGCGGCAATCATCCACTTCCTGGGCGGTATCCACGAAATTTACTTCCCGTACGTGCTGATGAACCCGCGTCTGATCCTGGCCGTTATCCTCGGCGGTATGACTGGCGTGTTTACGCTGACCATCCTGAACGGCGGTCTGGTTTCTCCGGCGTCTCCGGGTTCTATCCTGGCGGTACTGGCGATGACGCCAAAAGGCGCCTACTTCGCTAACATCACGGCGATTATCGCTGCTATGGCGGTCTCCTTCATCATTGCCTCCATTCTGCTGAAAACCAGCAAAGTGAAAGAAGATGATGATATCGACGCGGCAACCCGTCGCGTGCAGGACATGAAAGCGGAATCTAAAGGCGCATCCGCGCTGTCCGCTGGCGATGTGACCAACGACCTGAGCCATGTACGTAAAATCATCGTTGCCTGTGATGCCGGTATGGGTTCCAGCGCAATGGGTGCGGGCGTACTGCGCAAAAAAGTTCAGGATGCGGGTCTGAGCCAGATTTCCGTCACCAACAGCGCGATCAACAACCTGCCGCCGGATGTCGACCTGGTCATCACTCACCGTGACCTGACCGAGCGCGCCATGCGCCAGGTTCCGCAAGCGCAGCACATTTCGCTGACCAACTTCCTGGATAGCGGACTGTACACCAGCCTGACCGAACGTCTGGTTGCCGCGCAGCGCCACAACACCAACGAAGAGAAAGTACGCGATCATCTGAAAGACAGCTTTGATGAAGGGGATAACAACCTGTTCAAGCTGGGCGCAGAAAACATCTTCCTGGGTCGTAAAGCCGCCACTAAAGAAGAAGCCATTCGCTTTGCGGGCGAGCAACTGGTGAAAGGCGGTTATGTTGAGCCAGAATACATCGACGCCATGCTGGAACGTGAAAAACTGACCCCGACTTATCTGGGTGAGTCTATCGCCGTACCGCACGGCACCGTGGAAGCCAAAGACCGCGTGCTGAAAACCGGTGTGGTGTTCTGCCAGTACCCGGAAGGCGTACGCTTCGGTGAAGAAGAAGACGATATCGCCCGCCTGGTCATTGGTATCGCGGCGCGTAACAACGAGCACATCCAGGTCATCACCAGCCTGACTAACGCGCTGGATGATGAGTCCGTGATCGAGCGTCTGGCGCATACCACCAGCGTGGATGAAGTGCTGGAACTGCTGGCCGGTCGTAAGTAAGTCCGTTGCCCGGTGGCGCTCGCGCTTACCGGGCCTACGATGTGCAGTTCCCGTAGGCCGGATAAGGCGTTTACGCCGCCATCCGGCATCATGTCCGGTGGCGCTGCTACCGGGCATGCGGTGTACGGTTTCCTCTCCCGCAAGGGAGAGGGTTTGGGTGAGGGGGGAAGCCATGCGGTCCCTCACCCCAGCCCTCTCGGGTAAAAACATTAATGAAGGTTAACACTATGAAAGCATTACATTTTGGCGCAGGTAATATCGGTCGTGGATTTATCGGCAAACTGCTGGCTGACGCGGGGATACAACTGACGTTCGCGGATGTAAACCAGGTCGTGCTCGACGCCCTGAATGCCCGTCATAGCTATCAGGTTCATGTGGTGGGTGAAAATGAGCAGGTTGATACGGTTTCCGGCGTTAATGCCGTGAGCAGCATCAGCGATGACGTGGTTGAGCTGATTGCGCAGGTCGATTTGGTCACCACCGCCGTTGGGCCGGTGGTACTGGAACGCATTGCTCCGGCCATCGCCAAAGGCCTGGTTAAACGTAAAACGCAGGGGATTGAAACGCCGCTTAACATCATTGCCTGCGAAAACATGGTGCGCGGCACCACGCAATTGAAAGGTCATGTGATGAACGCCCTGGCGGATGAAGACAAAGCCTGGGTTGAACAGCATGTCGGTTTTGTCGATTCCGCCGTCGACCGTATCGTGCCGCCTTCCGCCTCCGCCACGAACGACCCGCTGGAAGTCACCGTGGAAACCTTCAGCGAGTGGATTGTCGATAAAACGCAGTTCAAAGGCGCGCTGCCAGATATTCCAGGTATGGAATTAACCGATAACCTGATGGCATTTGTCGAACGTAAACTCTTCACGCTGAACACCGGGCATGCTATAACCGCGTACCTCGGAAAATTAACCGGTCATCAGACCATCCGTGACGCGATTCTCGATGAGAAAATCCGCGCTGTGGTAAAAGGGGCGATGGAAGAGAGCGGCGCGGTGCTGATCAAACGCTACGGTTTTGATGCCGACAAACATGCGGCATACATTCAGAAAATCCTCGGTCGTTTTGAAAACCCGTATCTGAAAGATGACGTTGAGCGCGTTGGCCGCCAGCCGCTGCGTAAACTGAGTGCGGGCGACCGTCTGATCAAACCGCTGCTGGGCACGCTGGAATACGGCCTGCCGCACGTTAACCTGGTCAACGGCATCGCTGCCGCGATGCACTTTACCAGCGAAGACGATCCGCAGGCCCAGGAACTGGCTGCGCTGATCGCAAAGAAAGGGCCGCAGGAAGCGCTGGCGCAAATTTCCGGGCTGGATGTAAACAGCGAAGTGGTAGCGGAGGCGGTTAACGCATACAACGCGACCAAATGAGGCAAAATACGGCGCAGGTCATCCTGCGCCCGAATGACAGATTGTCAGATATGCAGGCAATAATGGAACAAACCCAGGCCTTTGAAAACCGCGTGCTTGAGCGTCTGAATGCTGGCAAAACCGTACGAAGTTTCCTCATCACCGCCGTAGAGTTACTCACCGAGGCGGTGAATATTCTGGTACTTCAGGTGTTTCGCAAAGACGATTATGCGGTGAAATACGCAGTGGAACCGTTGCTCGACGGCGATGGACCGCTGGGCGATCTCTCGGTACGTCTGAAACTGATCTACGGTCTGGGGGTACTCAGTCGCCCTGAATACGAAGATGCGGAACTGCTGATGGCGCTGCGTGAAGAACTGAATCACGACGGTAATGAATATGCGTTCACCGACGACGAAATTCTCGGGCCGTTTGGCGAACTGCACTGCGTGACGGCGTTACCGCCGCCGCCGCATTTTGAGACCTCTGACCCGGGTTTATACGCCATGCAAATTCAGCGCTACCAGCAAGCGGTACGCTCAACGATGGTGCTTTCCCTGACCGAGCTGATTTCTAAAATCAGCTTAAAAAAAGCCTTTCAAAAATAGACCGTCAACCACTTACTGTTTTTCTTCCGGCTGCGGCTGATAGAGCTGGCGATAATATTCCAGACGTTGCAGGTACATCTGCGCATTTGCCTTCGGCACCTCATCAGGAACCATATCGCGCGGCGGCGTTTTATTCAGATACTCCCGAAATGCCTGACTCGAAGCCATAAAATCTACAGCCTTATCAATAAGAAGCGGAACGTTGTCACCTATTTTGACCATGATGATATCTCCATGTATTCTCCGCGTCGGGGAATGCGCGGCCGCTAATTTTAGTTTAGGCTCAGACAGGGTTTTCTATTGGGGAAAACGTGCTTAATCGCAAACCGCCATGCAGAAACCGTTAACATCACGTTTTGTTTATTAAATAAGTATTAAATCAAGACGTTACACAATCAATTAGCATTATAATACTTGCCTTATTTGATTATTTTTATCCCATTAGTTGTGAATAATCCCGCTCTGCGCGCATACTATAGAAAATTCATCCTGGTTCCATCAGAAGCTATCCCATGAAAGAAGTCGAAAAAAACGAAATTAAACGTCTGAGCGATCGCCTGGACGCCATCCGCCACCAGCAGGCCTCGCTATCCCTTGTCGATGCCGCTGACAAATATGCCGAGCTGGAAAAAGAGAAAGCCACGCTGGAAGCCGAGATCGTGCGCCTGCGTGACGTTCACAGCCAGAAGCTGAGTAAAGAAGCGCAAAAGCTGATGAACCTGCCGTTTCGCCGCGCGATTACTAAAAAAGAACAGGCCGATATGGGCAAGCTGAAGAAAAGCGTGCGCGGTCTGGTTGTCGTCCACCCAATGACGGCATTAGGCCGTGAAATGGGTCTGAAAGAGATGACCGGTTTCGCAAAAACCGAGTTTTAACCTTCTGCCGGGTACGCACACGCTTGCCCGGCTCGCCTTTTCCCTCCCCTCCCTCAATTGGCCCAACCAATTATCCCTTAATCCGATCACTGGTTCACAGTTCATTAAAATTCACCTACACTAGCGTTGCCAATAAGCAACATTTGATTAACCATTCATTGTCATTACCCCTACATCCCAATATTGGCAGGGCCACTTTTACACATAATGTGACAAAGAGATGAGCAAAAGACTCATTGCATTATGCGTGTGACCCTCAGGAGACCTGCAATGAATCTCTGGCAACAAAACTACGATCCGGCCGGTAACATCTGGATTTCCAGCCTGATCGCATCGCTTCCGATCCTGTTCTTTTTCTTCGCGCTGATTAAGCTCAAGATGAAAGGCTACATCGCCGCCTCCTGGACGGTCGCAATCGCGCTGGCTGTCGCGCTGCTGTTTTACAAAATGCCGGTGGATAACGCTCTGGCTGCTGTGGTGTATGGCTTCTTCTATGGTCTGTGGCCGATTGCCTGGATCATTATCGCCGCCGTCTTTGTCTATAAAATCTCTGTCAGAACCGGGCAATTCGACATCATCCGGTCATCAATATTGTCGATTACCCCTGACCAGCGTCTGCAAATGCTGATCGTCGGCTTTTCCTTCGGGGCATTCCTTGAAGGGGCAGCGGGCTTTGGCGCGCCAGTGGCGATTACTGCGGCTCTGCTAGTCGGCCTGGGCTTTAATCCGCTGTATGCGGCGGGTTTGTGCCTGATCGTCAACACCGCGCCGGTCGCGTTTGGCGCGATGGGGATTCCGATTCTGGTGGCCGGTCAGGTCACCGGGCTGGACAGCTTTGAGATCGGCCAGATGGTCGGCCGTCAGTTGCCGTTCCTGACCATTATCGTGCTGTTCTGGATCATGGCGATTATGGACGGCTGGCGCGGCGTGAAAGAGACCTGGCCTGCGGTGATGGTGGCGGGTGGTTCATTTGCTATCGCCCAGTACCTCAGCTCTAACTTTATCGGCCCGGAACTGCCGGACATCATCTCGTCGCTGGTCTCGCTGGTCTGTCTGACGCTGTTCCTGAAACGCTGGCAGCCGGTACGTATTTTCCGCTTTGGCGATATGGGCGCTTCACAGGTCGATCAGACGCTGGACCGCACCCATTACACGGTTGGTCAAGTCGTTCGCGCATGGTCGCCGTTCCTGTTCCTGACAGCGACCGTTACCCTCTGGAGCGTTCCGCCGTTTAAAGCGATGTTTGCCCCAGGCGGCGCGCTGTACGACTGGGTGATTAATATTCCGGTTCCGCATCTCGATAAGCTGGTTGCCCGTATGCCGCCAGTGGTGCATGAGGCAACCGCCTACGCTGCGGTCTATAAGTTCGACTGGTTCTCCGCTACCGGTACGGCCATTCTGTTCGCTGCGCTGCTGTCCGTCGTCTGGCTGAAAATGAAACCATCTGCCGCAATCCAGACATTCGGCAGCACGCTGAAAGAGTTAGCGCTGCCGATTTACTCCATCGGGATGGTGCTGGCATTCGCGTTTATCTCTAACTACTCCGGGCTCTCCTCTACGCTGGCGTTAGCGCTGGCGCATACGGGCAGCGCCTTTACCTTCTTCTCGCCGTTCCTTGGCTGGCTGGGCGTATTCCTGACAGGGTCTGATACCTCATCAAACGCGCTGTTTGCCGCCCTGCAGGCGACGGCCGCCCAGCAAATCGGCGTCTCTGACGTGCTGATGGTGGCGGCGAATACCACCGGCGGCGTAACCGGTAAGATGATCTCTCCGCAGTCTATCGCCATTGCCTGTGCGGCAGTGGGTCTGGTAGGGAAAGAGTCCGACCTGTTCCGCTTTACCGTTAAACACAGCCTGATTTTCACCTGCATGGTGGGTGTGATTACCACACTTCAGGCCTATGTCTTAACCTGGATGATTCCGTGATTGTGATGCCAAAACGCCTGTCAGACGAGGTTGCTTCTCGTGTGCGGGCGCTGATTGAAGAACAACAGCTGGAGGCGGGCATGAAGTTGCCCGCCGAGCGCCAGCTGGCCGTACAACTGGGTGTGTCGCGCAATTCTCTGCGCGAGGCGCTGGCGAAACTGGTCAGTGAAGGCGTGCTGATCAGCCGCCGGGGCGGCGGAACGTTCGTTCGCTGGCAGCATGAAACCTGGTCCGAACAGAATATCGTTCAGCCGTTGAAAACGCTGATGGCGGACGACCCGGACTACAGCTTCGACATTCTGGAAGCCCGCCACGCCATTGAAGCCAGCACCGCGTGGCACGCTGCAATGCGCGCCACACCCGCTGATAAAGAGAAAATTAAGCTCTGCTTTGACGCCACGCTCAGTGAGGACCCGGACCTCGCCTCTCAGGCGGATGTTCGCTTCCATCTCGCGATTGCGGAGGCCTCGCACAACGTCGTGCTGTTGCAGACCATGCGCGGCTTCTTTGATGTCCTGCAATCATCCGTGAAGCAGAGCCGCCAGCGTATGTATCTCGTTCCGCCGGTGTTTTCAAAACTGACGGAACAACATCAGGCGGTGATGGACGCCATTCTGGCCGGTGATGCCGACGGCGCACGTAAAGCCATGATGGCGCACCTCAGTTTCGTCCACACCACCATTAAACGATTTGATGAAGACCAGGCCCGCCAGGCGCGTATTACCCGCCTGCCCGGTGACCATAATGAGATTTCCAGGGAGAACAAAGCATGATCATTTCAGCAGCCAGCGATTATCGCGCCGCAGCCCAACGCATTCTGCCCCCTTTCTTGTTCCACTACATCGACGGCGGCGCCTATGCGGAATACACCCTGCGTCGTAACGTGGAAGACTTGTCAGAGGTGGCGCTCCGCCAGCGCGTGCTGAAGAATATGTCCGACCTGAGCCTGGAAACCACCCTGTTTAACGAAAAGCTGTCGATGCCGGTTGCACTGGCTCCGGTTGGCCTGTGCGGAATGTATGCGCGTCGCGGTGAAGTTCAGGCCGCCGCCGCCGCCGATGCGAAAGGGATTCCGTTTACCCTCTCCACCGTTTCTGTCTGCCCCATCGAGGAAGTCGCGCCGACGATTAAACGCCCGATGTGGTTCCAGCTGTACGTCCTGCGCGATCGCGGTTTTATGCGTAACGCGCTGGAGCGCGCCAAAGCGGCGGGCTGCTCCACGCTGGTCTTTACCGTCGATATGCCAACGCCTGGCGCGCGTTACCGTGACGCCCACTCCGGGATGAGCGGCCCGAATGCCGCCCTGCGCCGCTACTGGCAGGCTGCGACCCATCCACAATGGGCCTGGGATGTCGGCCTGAACGGTCGTCCGCACGATCTTGGCAATATCTCCGCCTACCTTGGCAAACCGACCGGGCTGGAAGATTACATCGGCTGGCTGGCGAACAACTTCGATCCGTCGATTTCCTGGAAAGACCTGGAGTGGATCCGTGAATTCTGGGACGGCCCAATGGTGATCAAAGGGATCCTCGATCCCGAAGACGCCCGCGACGCGGTACGCTTTGGCGCTGACGGCATCGTGGTCTCTAACCACGGCGGCCGCCAGCTCGACGGCGTGCTCTCCTCAGCCCGCGCCCTGCCCGCCATTGCCGATGCGGTGAAAGGCGATATCACCATTCTGGCGGACAGCGGAATTCGTAATGGTCTGGACGTGGTACGCATGATTGCGCTTGGGGCCGATAGCGTACTGCTTGGCCGTGCGTATCTGTACGCGCTGGCGACGGCGGGTCAGGCTGGCGTGGCGAACCTGCTGGATCTGATCGAAAAAGAGATGAAAGTCGCCATGACGCTGACCGGCGCAAAATCAATCAGCGAGATCAGCCGTGATTCACTGGTGCAGGAACTCGGTAAGTCTGTTCCGGCTGCGCTGGCGCCACTATCGCAGGGTGATGCGGCGTAGGCTGGATAAGGCGTCAGCCGCCATCCGGCAATGTAATGTGCATCGGGGAGCCTGATGGCGCTACGCTTATCAGGCCTACAGGGTGAGGGTGAACGTATTTTCTGCTATTCTGCCCCCCGCACTTAAGGGGGCAGTTAAGCATGTTGAATATCGTATTATTCGAACCAGAAATCCCACCAAACACCGGCAATATTATTCGTCTTTGCGCCAATACCGGTTTTCGTCTGCATATTATCGAGCCGATGGGCTTCACATGGGATGATAAACGTCTGCGCCGCGCGGGGCTGGACTATCACGAGTTTGCCGCCGTACAGCGCCATCACGATTACGCTGCCTTTGTCGCCGCCGAAAACCCACAGCGTCTGTTTGCTCTGACCACCAAAGGCACCCCTGCCCATAGCGCGGTGAGCTATCAGGATGGGGACTACCTGATGTTTGGCCCGGAAACGCGCGGTTTACCGGCGACCATTCTCGACGCGCTGCCCGCAGAACAAAAAATTCGTATTCCAATGATGCCGGACAGCCGCAGCATGAACCTGTCGAACGCGGTGTCGGTCGTGGTATATGAGGCATGGCGCCAGTTGGGGTATCCTGGCGCGGTATTGCGTAGTTGATTTCTGTCGGATGGCGGCTGACGCCTTATCCGACCTACGGATCTGGTAGGCCCGGTAAGCGGTAGCGCCACCGGGCATAAAGTCAGATGCCGTCGCCGTATTCGAACGTATGGTGAATCCCGTTAAAATGCTGATCCATATCCATTGACGGCTTATCGCTGTCGGGCTTGCCGACAATCCGCGCCGGAACGCCCGCTGCGGTAGTGTGTGGCGGTACGGGCTGCAAGACCACGGAGCCCGCGCCAATCTTCGCGCCGCGCCCCACTTCGATATTGCCAAGGATCTTCGCCCCGGCGCCAATCATCACGCCTTCACGAATTTTGGGATGACGATCGCCGCTGGTTTTCCCGGTCCCGCCAAGCGTGACCGATTGCAGGATCGAGACATCGTTTTCGATTACCGCCGTTTCACCGACCACAATCCCCGTCGCGTGATCGAGCATAATGCCGCGTCCAATTTTCGCCGCCGGGTGAATATCGACCTGGAAGGTGACAGAAACCTGATTTTGCAGGAATATCGCCAGCGCGCGGCGGCCTTCATTCCATAACCAGTGGCCGATACGGTAGGCCTGGAGAGCATGGAAGCCTTTCAGATACAGAAGCGGCGTCGAGTATTTGTCTACCGCCGGGTCGCGGGTGCGTACCGCCTGAATATCACAGGCAGCAGAGGCGATCATTTCCGGGTCGGCGGCGTAGGCCTCTTCCACCACTTCACGGATGGCGATGGCAGGCATAATCGGAGATGCGAGTTTGTTCGCCAGCATATAGCTCAGCGCACTGCCCAGGTTTTCATGCTTGAGTAGCGTCGCGTGGTAGAAACTGGCCAACATCGGCTCACAGTCCGCCAGAGCCCGGGCTTCGGCTTTAATATTGTTCCAGACGATATCCAGTTCTTCACATGACATTGCTGACTCCAGGTATCAGGCTAACGACCGGCCCGTTCTTCGCGGGCCGGGTCATTTAATAAAACAGATCCTTACGGCTAGTGGCGACTACGCTCGTCCTTGCGTGCACGACCTAATAACGTCAATGCTGCCTCGCGCGCGTTTTTTCCGCAATACAATACTTGATAAATTTCCTCGGTTATTGGCATTTCGACACCAAAACGGTGCGCCAACTCACGAACTTCTTTTGTATTACGGTAGCCTTCAACCACCTGACCAATTTTGTCCTGCGCGCTCTGAACATCCATGCCCTGACCGAGCATCATGCCAAAACGGCGGTTACGCGACTGGTTGTCAGTACAGGTCAGAACCAGGTCGCCCAAACCCGCCATTCCCATAAAGGTGGTCGGATCGGCCCCCAGCGCCGCGCCAAGACGCGACATTTCCGTCAGCCCACGCGTGATCAGCGCGGTACGTGCGTTTGCGCCAAAACCGATGCCGTCAGACATGCCTGCGCCAATCGCAATCACGTTTTTCACCGCACCGCCCAACTGCACGCCGATGAAATCGGGGTTGCTGTAGACGCGAAAACTCTTACCGCAGTGCAAAAGTTCCTGCAAATCATCCGCGAAGGTTTCGTCCGTCGACGCCAGAGAAATTGCCGTCGGCAAACCCGCCGCCAGTTCTTTAGCGAACGTCGGGCCGGATATCACCGCCAGCGGGATGTCATCGCCCAGCGCTTCACGGGCGACATCCTGCAACAGGCGCCCCGTTTCCGCTTCCAGACCTTTGGTCGCCCAGACCAGGCGCGCATCAGGACGCATCAGCGGTTTAATCTGTCGCAGCACCTCGCCAAAGACATGGCTTGGCACCACCACCAGAATGTTACGGCTGGCCGCCAGCGCGGTGGCTAAGTCGCTTTCAAGGCGTAGCGTATCGGGAAAAGGCACATCAGGGAGGAACGCGACGTTGCAGCGGTCTCGCTCAAGGGTCGCGACATGTTTAGGATCGTGGCCCCACAGGACAACCTGGTGGCCGTTTCTCGCCAGGGTGATGGCAAGAGCGGTGCCGTACGAGCCAGCACCGATCACAGTCATTGAAGCATTACTTTGGTTCATCAGGCATCCTGATGTTCTTCAGTACCTTCGCCAGCTTGCTGCTGTAAATAGTTCATGAACAGCGCATCGAAGTTAACCGGCGCAAGATTCAGTTGCGGGAACGTGCCGCGTGAAACCAGGCTGGTGATGCATTCGCGGGCATACGGGAACAGAATGTTCGGGCAGTATGCACCCAGGCAATGCGCCATCTGAGTTCCTTCAATACCACTGATGGAGAAAATGCCGCCCTGCTGAACTTCGCACAGGAAAGCGGTTTCTTCGCCCAGGGAAGCCGTTACGGTAACACGCAGTACCACTTCGTATACGTCATCTGCCAGTTGAGTAGACGCCGTATCAAGATCAAGTTTAACCTCTGGCTGCCAATCTTTCTGGAAAACATGCGGCGCATTTGGCGCTTCGAAAGACACATCCTTGGTGTAGATACGTTGGATCTGGAAAGCCATTTCGGTGTTATTTTGTTCTGACATGTGTAGAAAACCCTTTAGTGTTGTCCTTAAAATACTTGCGGCATGTTTTAACGCAGCAGGGGATCCAGTCCACCACGTGCATCCAACGCATACAAGTCGTCACAGCCGCCAATGTGCTGTGCATCAATAAAAATCTGCGGAACCGTCGTGCGGCCACTACGCTTGATCATCTCTTCACGTTTTACGGCATCGCCGTCAATCGGAAGTTCCTGGAAACTCACACCCTTACTGCTCAACAGCGCTTTTGCACGATGGCAAAACGGGCAGGTTGCTTTGGTGTAGATCTCGATGTTGGCCATGACTTATCTCCCGTGTTGAGTAACGCGTTATTTCCCGCGCACTAATGGCAGGTTCTCACCGCTCCAGCCCGCAACGCCTTCTTTCAGCACAAAAACTTTCTCAAAGCCCGCTTTGATCAGTGCGTTTGCGGATTCCTGACACTGCATACCGGAACCATCAACCACGATCAGAGGCTTATCTTTGTGCTTTTCAAGCTCGCCAACGTTGTTGGCCTTGATTTCGCTCGGCAGCAGGTTAGTCGCGCCCGCGATATGGCCTTTGCGGAAGTCGTCACGCTGACGTAAATCCACCACAACGGCGTCTTCTTTGTTGATAAGACGCGTCGCTTCGCCGCGAGTAATAACCTTAACTTTAGACATCAGGCCTTTGAAAGTGGTGAACAACACCGCCACCAGTAACGCAATCCAGGCGATACTCAGTATGGGATGGCGGCCAACAAATTGCATAATTTCTTGCATGGGGGGTAACAACTCCCGACTCAGTGATTAAAAAACCAGGAAAGGAGTATACCTGCGCGTTGGCGCAAATACAGCCAGAGCGTGCAATGGATTGCATTTTTGCGGGGCGCTACGGAAAAAAAACGTCGATCCGCGCCGTCCCCGGCTCGCTCTCTGCCCCATTCTTTGATCTTCTGAGGCTATTTTATCGATTCAGCTGTAGTAAAATTACGCAATTATTTTGTCTATTGAGTGTGAGGTTGTCGCAATGTCGGTTTCTAAAAAACCTATGGTACTGGTGATTCTGGATGGCTATGGCTACCGTGAAGACAGCCAGGATAACGCCATTTTGAATGCCAAAACCCCGGTAATGGATGCTCTGTGGGCAAAACGTCCGCATACCCTGATCGACGCTTCCGGTCTGGAAGTGGGTCTGCCGGACCGTCAGATGGGCAACTCCGAAGTGGGTCACGTTAACCTGGGCGCGGGCCGTATCGTGTATCAGGATCTGACGCGCCTGGATGTTGAAATTAAAGAACGTACCTTCTTCGCTAACCCGGAACTGACGGCGGCGGTCGATCAGGCGAAAAATACCGGTAAAGCCGTGCACATTATGGGCCTGCTGTCTGCGGGCGGCGTGCACAGCCACGAAGACCACATCATGGCGATGGTCGAACTGGCCGCAGAACGCGGCGCAGAGAAAATTTATCTGCACGCCTTCCTTGATGGCCGCGATACCCCGCCACGCAGCGCGGAATCCTCGCTGAAAAAATTCGAAGACAAGTTTGCCGCGCTGGGCAAAGGCCGCGTAGCGTCCATTATTGGTCGTTACTATGCAATGGACCGTGACAACCGCTGGGATCGCGTTGAGCAGGCCTATGACCTGATGACGCTGGCGCAGGGTGAATTCCAGGCCGATACCGCCGTTGCTGGCCTGCAGGCCGCTTACGCGCGCGACGAAAACGACGAATTTGTGAAAGCGACCGTCATTCGCGCGGAAGGTCAGGCCGATGCCGCGATGGAAGACGGCGACACGCTGATTTTCATGAACTTCCGTGCTGACCGTGCCCGCGAAATTACCCGCGCGTTCGTTAATGCTGATTTCGACGGCTTCGCCCGTAAGAAAGTGGTTAATCTGAACTTCGTCATGCTGACCGAGTACGCCGCTGATATCAAAACCGCCGTGGCTTACCCACCGGCATCGCTGGCAAACACCTTCGGCGAGTGGATGGCGAAGAACGACAGAACCCAGCTGCGCATTTCCGAAACGGAAAAATACGCCCACGTCACCTTCTTCTTCAACGGCGGCGTAGAAGAACCGTTTGCAGGCGAAGAACGCATCCTGATCAACTCGCCTAAAGTGGCGACCTACGATCTACAGCCGGAAATGAGTTCCGCAGAACTGACCGAAAAACTGGTTGCGGCTATCGGGAGCGGCAAGTATGACACCATCATCTGTAACTACCCGAACGGTGATATGGTCGGTCACACTGGCGTGATGGAAGCGGCGGTTAAAGCGGTTGAAGCGCTGGATCACTGCGTTGAGCAGGTTGCTAAAGCGGTTGAGTCCGTTGGCGGCCAACTGCTGATCACCGCAGACCACGGCAACGCCGAGCAGATGCGCGATCCATCCACCGGCCAGGCGCACACTGCGCATACCAACCTGCCGGTTCCGCTGATTTATGTCGGCGCGAAAAGCGTAAAAGCGGTCGAAGGCGGCAAACTTTCTGATATCGCACCGACGATGTTGACGCTGATGGGTATGGAAATCCCGAAAGAGATGACTGGTAAGCCGCTGTTCATCGTGGAATAATCCTTCCCCATGAGGGGAAAGGCGTTTAATTCCATTACACGGGCCGTGAAACCACGCAGGTTTTCAGTCAGACCCATGATTTACGCCAGCGTGTTGAGCGCTGGCGTATTGTTGTGCGCCTTTTCCGCCCATGCGGATGACCGCGATCAGCTCAAATCTATCCAGGCGGATATCGCCGCCAAAGAGCGTGCCGTACGCCAGCAACAGCAGCAACGTTCCAGTTTGCTCGCACAGCTCAAAACGCAGGAAGAGGCCATCTCCGCCGCCGCGCGTAAACTGCGTGAAACCCAGAATACCCTTGCCCAGTTGAATAAGCAGATCGACGCGATGAACGCGTCTATCGCGAAGCTGGAACAACAAAAAGCCATTCAGGAACGCAGCCTTGCCGCGCAGCTGGATGCGGCTTTTCGCCAGGGCGAGCATACGGGGATTCAGCTCATTCTTAGCGGTGAAGAGAGCCAGCGCGGGCAGCGTTTGCAGGCCTATTTCGGTTATCTGAACCAGGCGCGCCAGGACACCATTGCCGAACTGAAACAGACGCGTGAAGAGGTGGCGTCTCAGAAAGCGGCGCTGGAAGAGAAACAGAGCCAGCAACAGACGCTGCTGTATGAACAACGCGCCCAACAGGCGAAGCTGGAGCAGGCGCGTAATGAGCGTCAGAAAACGATCGCCAGTCTTGAGTCGTCAATCCAGCAGGGGCAACAGCAGTTAAGTGAATTGCGGGCGAACGAATCCCGCCTGCGCAACAGCATCGCGCGTGCAGAGGCGGCCGCCAAAGCCCGGGCGGAGCGAGAAGCCCGCGAAGCGCAGGCGGTGCGCAATCGTCAGCAGGAAGCCACTCGCAAAGGCACAACCTACAAACCAACCGAAAGCGAAAAATCGTTGATGTCCCGTACCGGCGGTCTGGGTTCACCGCGCGGTCAGGCATTCTGGCCCGTTCGCGGCCCAACGTTGCATCGTTATGGCGAACAGCTGCAAGGTGAGCTACGTTGGAAAGGAATGGTTATCGGTGCGTCTGAAGGTACTGAAGTCAAAGCAATTGCGGACGGCAGGGTGATTCTGGCGGACTGGTTGCAGGGCTACGGTCTGGTCGTCGTCGTGGAGCACGGTAAAGGCGATATGAGCCTTTACGGGTATAACCAGAGCGCACTGGTCAGCGTTGGCACACAGGTTCGCGCAGGCCAGCCTATTGCGCTTGTAGGCAGCAGCGGCGGTCAGGGCCGACCGTCACTCTATTTCGAAATTCGTCGCCAGGGTCAGGCCGTCAATCCACAGCCGTGGTTGGGAAGATAAGTTTTGCCTCACTTTCGTCGCACAATACTCTCACTCGCCAGCCTGCTGGCATTCGCCTCCCCTGTTTTTGCTGGCAAACTCGCCATCGTAATCGACGATTTTGGTTATCGTCCGCACAATGAAAATCAGGTGCTGGCGATGCCGTCCGCCCTCTCCGTTGCCGTCCTGCCCAATGCCCCACATGCCCGTGAAATGGCAACCAAAGCGCACAACAGCGGGCATGAGGTGCTGATCCATCTGCCGATGGCGCCGCTGAGCAAGCAGCCGCTGGAGAAAGATACGCTGCGCCCGGAGATGAGCAGCGACGAAATTGAACGCATTATTCGCGATGCGGTGAATAAGGTGCCGTATGCCGTGGGTCTCAACAACCACATGGGCAGCGCGATGACCTCCAGCCTGTTCGGCATGCAAAAAGTGATGCAGGCGCTGGAGCGTTATAACCTTTACTTCCTCGACAGCATGACCATTGGCAACAGCCAGGCGATGCGTGCCGCCTCCGGGACGGGCGTGAAGGTGATTAAGCGCAAAGTGTTCCTTGATGATACGCAGAACGAAGCGGATATTCGTCGCCAGTTTAATCGCGCCATTGAGTTAGCCCGTCGCAACGGGTCCGCTATCGCGATTGGGCACCCGCATCCATCAACGGTGCGAGTCCTTCAGCAGATGGTCTATAACCTGCCTGCGGATATTACGCTGGTGCGTCCGAGCAGCCTGCTCAACGAGCCGCAGACAGATACCTCTACGCCAAATCTGACGCCGCCGAAAAACGGTACGCCGGATGCGCCGCGAAATCCGTTCCGCGGCGTGAAGGTGTGTAAATCGAAGAAACCGTTAGAACCTGTCTACGCCAGCCGGTTCTTTAGCGTGTTAAGCGAAAGCATTACGCAGAGCACGATGGTGAACTACTTCCGGCATCAGTGGCAAGGCTGGGGCAAGATCGCTGCCCCCCAGAACGCTAACGCGGATTAATCGCTTTACGGGCAACGCGGTGGTGCGAAGCCGTTTTATCACGCCACCGGTATAACCGACCCGACCACAACAGCGCCTGATAAGCCGCCTTCGCGCTTCGTATGTTAAGCATCATGCGCTTATACATGCCGGAGGCAAATATTTCGGCGATCATCCGCTGGCGAATAAGCGTGTCCTGCTCCTTACGCACCGCATGACACACCCGCAGCGCTTCCCAGGTAATTTGTTGCTTAAATTCAGGATAGACGGGAATGCAATCCGCATAATCACTATTCAACTTTTCTAATAAACGCGTGATTTTAATGTAGTGTCGCTGGTAATGCAGATTACGCTCACCTTGTCGTTTCAGGCGGCTAACAGACTGATCGTGAAGAAAATATTTATACAACGCCTGTTCGGTATAGCGTACGCGCGTGGCATTGAACATCACTTCCGTGGTCCACAGGATATCCTGATGATGTAATCCGGGAACAAAGCTAATCGCGTGTTTTTCAATAAGGGCGCGCCGATAAACGCCCATCCAGACAACATGCGTCCAGCGGCGTGAAGCCAGCCCCATACGCAGCCAGTCCGGGCCGGTTAATACCCCTGTCGACCGAATGCGATCCGTGGGGATGGATGGCCAGGTATGCCCCGTCTCAAGAATGCACCAGTCTGCATTACACTGCGCCACATCCAGGTCATCCTGTAGCGCCATGGTCATCAGCGTTTCATACATGTTCGGATACACCAAATCATCGGCATCGACAAAAGCAACGTAGTCGCCGGTCGCCGCAGCCAACCCCCGGTTGCGGGCCACGGACGCGCCTGCATTATCCTGATGCAACAGGTGAACATGTGAATGGGTATCGGCAAAATGCCTTGCGATATCAACGGAGTTGTCGGTAGACCCGTCGTTAACAATGATGATCTCCAGCGCATTCCATGTTTGTGCAATCAAAGATTCCATGCATGCCTGGAAGCTATTACCCGCATTGTATAACGGAATAATAACACTCAGTGTACTTGTGCTGCTTTTCATAGAATGGCCCGTCAGTCTTTAATACATTGGCCTTTTCTACCGTGCTTTCATTAAGAAATTATTAAGTCCAGTGGAGATAATGGTTAAGGCGCACAAAACACCCTACAGATGAGAAGCCTCACCATGTATACTACGCCTTCGTATTATACGTATTTAGAATACTTATCTTGAGGGAAGTGATGACCATCAGTAAGACACATGAAAAGGGCTATACGGTCTATTACAAAGAGGAAAATAAAGACCTTAAGTCCCTGATGGATAAGTATATGAATAACGAAATCAGTGGCAAACCGCTGAACAGCGGCAACGAATTCCGCAGCGTAGAACTTGTTGAATACCAGTCACGGAAGTTCATCATCAAAAACGATCGCGAAATAGACCCACGATTTGAGAAAAAGATTCAGAATTTTCTCTCCGGGCCTTTTTATTCGCAGCTGATCCAAAAACTGGACAGCCTGGCGCCACAAGTGCGTGCCTGTACCGCTGATCTCTACTGTGTGGCCGAGAAAACACGTTTTCGCCAGTGCTATGATGTGTATACCCTTCATGAATATATTGAAGGGGAGCCATTAAATGATATTAATGAAAGCAATAAAGAAGATATTAAGGCGTGTATTCAGCAACTGCACCGGGCAGGTCTGGCCTCCAATGATATTCATGCCGGAAACTTTATCCGCACACCTTCCGGGGAATTGCGCATCATCGACTTATCCTGCAAAGGAAGTCTAAAAATTTGCCAGGCAAATGATATTTTAGTATTACAAAATAAATACCATATGAATATTGAAGGTCAGGGTCTGGTTTATAAACTTATTCAGCTTAAAGAGAAATTCAGACGCTTATCCCGCAAGATGCGCGGAAAATAAAAACGCCATTTTACGGCCAGGTTCGGGAAAACCTGGCCGCCAGCAGGATGCTATCAGTCCCAGCTCAGAATCACTTTTCCTGACTGGCCTGAACGCATCGCATCAAAGCCTTTCTGGAACTCATCGATGGAGAAACGGTGGGTGATGATCGGAGACAGATCCAAGACAGACTGAATCAGCGCCGCCATCTTATACCAGGTTTCAAACATCTCACGACCGTAAATACCTTTAATAAACAGCCCCTTGAAGATCACCTTCGTCCAGTCGATAGACATATCCGAAGGCGGAATCCCCAGCATCGCGATACGACCGCCGTGGTTCATGGTATCCAGCATGGCGCGAAACGCAGGCGGCGCACCGGACATCTCCAGGCCGACATCAAACCCTTCAGTCATGCCCAGATTAGCCATCACGTCGGTCAGGTTCTCTTTCGCAACGTTCACCGTGTGGATGATGCCCATTTTACGCGCCAGTTCCAGACGGTACTCATTCACATCCGTGATCACGACATGACGCGCGCCCACATGTTTCGCTACCGCCGCCGCCATGATGCCGATCGGGCCGGCACCGGAAACCAGCACATCTTCACCGACCAGATCGAACGACAGCACCGTGTGTACGGCATTGCCGAAGGGGTCGAAGATAGAGGCTAAATCATCGGAGATGTTATCCGGGATCTTAAAGGCGTTAAACGCCGGAAGTACCAGATATTCCGCAAAACAACCGGGACGGTTAACACCGACACCCAGAGTATTGCGGCACAAATGCGTACGGCCACCGCGACAGTTACGACAATGGCCGCAGGTAATATGGCCTTCGCCGGAAACGCGATCGCCAATCCTGAAGCCTTTAACTTCCTGACCGATACCGACCACCTCGCCGACATATTCATGCCCTACCACCATCGGAACCGGGATGGTTTTTTGCGACCATTCATCCCAGTTATAGATGTGAACGTCAGTGCCGCAGATGGCTGTTTTACGGATTTTAATCAGCAGATCGTTATGCCCGACTTCCGGTACCGGAACGTCAGTCATCCAGATGCCCTCTTCCGCTTTCAGTTTGGATAACGCTTTCATCTCACATCCTCAGGCAATAACGCCCAGTTGTTTACCAATACGTGTGAACGCCTCAACCGCACGCGTGATTTGCTCAGGGGTATGCGCCGCAGACATCTGGGTACGAATACGCGCCTGACCTTTCGGTACAACCGGATAGAAGAATCCGGTCACGTAAATCCCCTCTTTTTGCAGCTCGCGGGCAAATTGCTGCGCAACCACCGCATCACCCAGCATCACTGGAATAATAGCGTGATCGGCGCCAGCCAGCGTGAAGCCCGCAGCGGACATTTGCTCACGGAACTGGCGCGCATTCGCCCACAGGCGATCGCGCAGTTCGCTCCCCGCCTCAACCATCTCCAGCACTTTAAGGGAGGCCGCCACAATGGCAGGCGCCAGGGAGTTCGAGAACAGATACGGACGGGAACGCTGACGCAGCCACTCCACCACCTCTTTACGCGCCGCCGTATAACCGCCAGATGCCCCACCCAGCGCTTTGCCTAACGTACCGGTAATGATGTCCACGCGTCCCATTACGTCACAGTATTCGTGAGAACCGCGACCGTTCTCCCCGGCAAAACCGACAGCATGGGAGTCATCAACCATCACCAGCGCGCCGTAAATGTCTGCCAGGTCACAAACGCCTTTCAGGTTGGCGATAACGCCGTCCATCGAGAACACGCCGTCGGTGGCGATCAGCACATGACGAGCGCCAGCTTCACGGGCCTCTTTCAGACGCGCTTCCAGCTCTTGCATATCGTTGTTGGCATAGCGAAAACGCTTCGCTTTACACAGGCGAACGCCATCAATAATCGAGGCGTGGTTTAACGCATCCGAGATAATCGCATCTTCTGCGCCCAGCAGAGTTTCGAACAAGCCGCCGTTGGCGTCGAAGCAGGAAGAGTACAGAATAGCGTCCTCCATACCGAGGAAGTCCGCCAGTTTTTGCTCCAGCTGTTTATGGCTGTCCTGAGTGCCGCAGATAAAGCGCACTGAAGCCATGCCAAACCCGTGAGAATCCATTCCCGCTTTTGCTGCCGCAATCAGTTCGGGATGGTTAGCCAGCCCCAGATAGTTGTTGGCGCAAAAGTTGATGACGTGGCTTCCGTCTGCCACGGTGATGTCCGCCTGCTGCGCAGACGTGATAATGCGCTCTTCTTTAAACAATCCTTCCGCACGGGCGGTTTCCAGATCGTTGGTTAACTGCTTATAAAAATCCCCACGCATTGCGATTCTCCAGACTGGGCAAATTTCAGCACATATTACCCAAAGCTATACATTGATACGAGATGACGCATCATCACTTCTTGAAAATGCAGCATAAATCACGCGTACCCGCACAGCTTATCGGTGAATGGCTGAAGCCTGGGCCGTGTAGTGATATGATAAGAAGTATTCGTGTCTGAGATTGTCTCTGACTCCATAATTCGAAGGTTACAGTTATGATCATCGTTACCGGCGGCGCGGGCTTTATCGGCAGCAACATCGTTAAGTCCCTGAATGATAAAGGCATCACCGATATTCTGGTGGTAGACAACCTGAAAGACGGCACCAAGTTCGTCAACCTGGTGGACCTGAATATTGCTGACTATATGGATAAGGAAGACTTCCTGATCCAGATTATGGCCGGAGAAGAGTTCGGCGATATCGAAGCGGTTTTCCACGAAGGCGCCTGCTCTTCCACCACCGAGTGGGACGGCAAGTATATGATGGACAACAACTATCAATACTCCAAAGAGCTGCTGCACTACTGCCTGGAACGTGACATTCCGTTCCTGTATGCCTCTTCTGCGGCAACTTACGGCGGTCGCACCTCTGATTTCATTGAGTCTCGTGAATATGAGAAACCGCTAAACGTTTACGGCTACTCTAAATTCCTGTTCGACGAGTATGTACGCCAGATCCTGCCTGAAGCCAGCTCGCAGATTGTGGGTTTCCGCTATTTCAACGTTTACGGACCGCGTGAAGGCCATAAAGGCAGCATGGCGAGCGTCGCTTTCCATCTGAATACTCAGCTCAACAACGGTGAAACGCCAAAACTGTTTGAAGGCAGCGAAAACTTCAAACGCGATTTTGTCTACGTCGGCGACGTGGCTGATGTAAACCTGTGGTTCTGGGAAAACGGCGTGTCCGGCATCTTTAACCTGGGCACCGGGCGCGCGGAATCCTTCCAGGCCGTGGCGGATGCCGCGCTGGCTTATCACAAGAAAAGCGACCTTGAGTACATTCCGTTCCCGGAAAAACTGAAAGGCCGTTACCAGGCGTTCACGCAGGCGGATCTGACCAATCTGCGCGCCGCAGGCTATGACAAACCGTTCAAGACCGTTGCCGAAGGCGTAACGGAGTATATGGCCTGGCTGAATCGCGACGCGTAAGAAGAAACATGAAAATACTGGTGATTGGTCCGTCCTGGGTAGGCGACATGATGATGTCGCAAAGTCTTTATCGCACGCTCAAGGCGCGCTATCCCCAGGCGATAATCGACGTGATGGCGCCCGCGTGGTGCCGCCCGTTATTGTCGCGTATGCCGGAGGTCAACGACGCGATCCCCATGCCGCTTGGCCACGGGGCGCTGGAAATTGGCGAGCGGCGCAAGCTCGGTCATCGTCTGCGTGAAAAGCGCTATGACCGCGCCTATGTTCTGCCGAATTCGTTTAAATCCGCACTCGTTCCTTTCTTTGCCGGCATTCCGCATCGCACCGGCTGGCGCGGCGAGATGCGCTACGGCCTGCTCAACGACGCGCGCGTGTTAGATAAAGAGGCCTGGCCATTAATGGTGGAACGCTATGTGGCGCTGGCCTACGACAAAGGCGTTATGCGTACTGCCCAGGATCTGCCGCAGCCTCTGTTATGGCCGCAGCTACAGGTGAGCGAGGGCGAAAAGTCCCTCATCTGCAACGAATTTTCTCTTTCCGCTGAACGTCCGATGATCGGTTTTTGCCCCGGCGCGGAATTTGGCCCGGCGAAACGCTGGCCGCATTATCACTATGCGGAACTGGCAAAGCAGCTCATCGATGAAGGCCACCAGATCGTCTTGTTTGGCTCAGCAAAAGATCATGACGCCGGAAATGAAATTCTGGCTACACTGAATACTGAGCAGCAGGTCTGGTGCCGCAACCTGGCGGGAGAAACGCAGCTGGAACAAGCTGTTATCCTTCTATCCGCCTGCAAAGCCGTTGTTACGAATGACTCTGGTTTAATGCATGTCGCCGCTGCGCTGAACCGTCCGCTGGTCGCGCTGTACGGCCCCAGCAGCCCGGACTTTACTCCCCCACTTTCGCATAAAGCGCGGGTTATCCGTCTGATTACGGGTTATCACAAGGTGCGCAAAGGGGATGCTGCGGAGGGGTATCATCAGAGCCTGATTGACATCACGCCGACGCGTGTCCTGGAAGAACTCAATAGTCTGTTATTACAAGAGGAAGCCTGACGGATGCGGGTTCTGATAGTCAAAACATCATCAATGGGGGATGTGTTACACACATTGCCCGCACTGACTGACGCACAGCAAGTCATCCCGGGTATTCAGTTTGATTGGGTGGTAGAAGAAGGATTCGCGCAAATTCCATCCTGGCACGATGCTGTCGATCGCGTGATTCCCGTCGCTATTCGCCGTTGGCGTAAGGCCTGGTTTTCCGCGCCCATCAAAGCTGAACGTAAAGCCTTTCGCGATGCCGTACAGGCACAGCAATACGATGCGATTATTGATGCCCAGGGGCTGGTAAAAAGCGCGGCGCTGGTCACAAGACTGGGACGCGGCGTAAAGCACGGCATGGACTGGAGTACGGCCCGGGAGCCCCTGGCCAGCCTGTTTTACAACCGAAAGCATCACATCGCTAAAGCGCAGCATGCCGTTGAACGCACCCGCGAGCTGTTCGCCAAAAGCCTGGGGTACAGCAAGCCACAGTCTCAGGGCGATTATGCGATTGCGCAACATTTCCTGAGCAATCTGAATGCAGACGCAGGGCAATATGCGGTATTTTTACACGCGACCACCCGAGACGATAAGCACTGGCCGGAAGCAAACTGGCGAGATCTGATCGGCCAACTGCGTGATGCGGGTGTACGCATTAAGCTGCCCTGGGGTGCGCCCCATGAAGAAGCACGGGCAAAAAGATTAGCGGAAGGATTTGATTATGTGGATGTTTTACCACGAATGAGTCTGGAAGAGGTCGCACGCGAGTTGGCGGGGGCAAAATTTGTAGTGTCCGTTGATACCGGGCTTAGCCATTTAACCGCCGCCCTTGATCGACCTAATATCACGCTGTATGGCCCGACCGATCCGGGACTGATTGGGGGATATGGGAAGAATCAGTGCGCGCAAAAGAGTCATTCAGGGAAGATGTCAACTCTGGGTGCGGATGCCGTCAAAGTATCATTGCTTGATTTTAATTTGCTATAACTTTTAAAGAGATTAATCATGCTTCGTGGACACACGTTTTCTCGCTTTATCCGCAGCACGCAAAATAATCCGTTTAACGTTATCTATTTTTTATTTTATGCCGGGTGCCTGACGACCCTGGCGATGCTGCTGATCAATCCAGACGAAGCTTTAAAAGTTTTTATTGCATGTGCGGTTCTGTCGCTACCGATTATCGGTAAACACAGCAAGTCACTTCTGAGTGATAAGAAAAACCTGCTGTTACCCGTGATGCTGCTGCTCTTCGGTTTAGTACAAATTATTTGGGTTGAGATCTTTAAAGAACCGGGCTCATCCTTTACTGGCGCTTATCGCTCATACCAGAACGGCGGTAAAGTGATGATCTTTGCCGCACTGATTGTCACAGCCCTGCAATCGCCAATCGCATGTGCGATGAAAGATCGTATAACCCGCTACTGGGTGATTGCGACGGCTGTTGGTTTGTATCTTTTTGCGGGTTATCAACTCCTCACCTCACCAGATCCGCTTAACTACCGTGTCGAACTGGGTTTTGAACATCCGACAGGAGCGGCTTATGCGTTGACGTTTGTCGCATTGCTTGCGTCCCAGGCCATCATCAACTTGCGGCTGAAGCATACAATCCTGCTCTATTTATTACACTTTTTGGTATCACTGGCGGTTATCACTATAACGCAAACCCGCGCCGCCATTCTGGTCTATCCGGTTCTGAGCATAGGGCTATTTTTCTTACACTATCGGCATAACCGTACCGTTTTGCTGCGTACGTTACTGGCCTTTATTGTTCTCGCGGGGCTGGCGGCAATCCCTTTAAAATCGGTGATTGAAAAGCGCTATAACAGCTTCGTAACCGATATGCATTCTTACAGTAAGAAGAACAGTAATACCTCGATTGGCGCCCGACTCGCGATGCAACGGGCGGGTATTGATGCTGGAAAAAACCACTACTGGGGCCAATCACTTGAACAACGCGATGCTGGAATGCGGGATTTTGCCCGACAGGATACCTCGTTAAGAGGAGCACTTGGGTTCGTCGACATCCATTTGCATAACGAATTCATTGATACTTTTTCTCTTAAAGGGATTTCTGGCGTCATCGCTCTGCTCTTTTTGTATCTGGCGATGTTTTTAAAAGCTTATACACAACGTAGCCCTCTGTTATTCATCATTTCCAGTGCTATAGTTATCTATGGTTTAAGCGACTTATTATTATACGCCAAAGGTGAAACTCTGAGCAGTATGCTGGCATTATGCGCGGCGATGATGCTGACACCAGGCACGATGAGAGAGTTATGCCATGATTAACGCTTCAGATTATTTGCTGAGCATTATTATACCGGCATACAACAATGCCGAATTCATTACGGATACGCTGGCGTCTTTACATCAGGGCATCACTAATGAGGTAGAAGTAATCATTATTAATGATGGCTCAACGGATTTGACTGAAGAACGCATAAATGCGTTTTATCGCGAACATCATTGCAACAACGTGAAATACATCTACCAGGAAAATCATGGTGTTGCGATTACCCGCAACGTCGGGCTTTCACATGCGACAGGGAAGTATATTGGCTTTGTTGACAGCGATGACATTATTAGCCCGGATTATTTTTCGGTTCTTCTCCCTAAATTAAGAGAAGAGAAATATGATATCGTTGAATTCAACTTAACCCGTGACATTAATAATCTCTATCAATGCCAAAAAGATAAGCCGGATGCAGTAAAACAGAGTGAAATCACGTTAACGGATGAAAATTTAACGCAGTTATTACCCACTTTCCGTGCGGGTCAATGGCACCTTGTAACAAAATTCTTTCGCCGTGACATTATTGGGCAAGACCGCTTTGAAGAACATCATCGTTATGAGGACATTATTTTTTGTCCATTTCAATACTTTAAATGCCATAAGATCTTAAAAATAGATAACAAGCTATATTATTATCGAATAAACGATCGGAGCATTACCGAGAATATTCTTGAAAATGATGCACAATATATTTTCTTCGCCATGCGTAAAATGTGTGACTATATAAAAGAAAATGATGAAAAACGAACTGTAGCCACATTAATGATCATTAACTGCTTCCTTGAAGGACGCAAGTTGCTGCGCAAGAAGAAAGGTTATTATCGCTACGAAGAAGATATGATCAGTGACATTCAAGATGCACTGACATGCTGTGATACAAGCATCGTTAAAAGAAAAGTTATTTATAAAATGAAGTACCCACACATTGATCGTTTTATTTCAAAAATACGATTTAAAGCCATAAACGCTTGCAAAATGTTATTTGTTAGCAAGGAAAGTTAATATGTTTGATAAAGTAGAAAGAATTCTTATTTGCAAGCTTAAGTTTTATGGCGATGTTCTGCTCATTACCCCTGTTATTGCCAGTCTCCAGGCACGTTATCCGCACGCAAAAATTGATCTTCTTCTTTATAAAGACACCAGGGCAATTTTGGCTGCTGATGAGAGAATCAACAACTTTTACCTTATTGAAAAAAAGAAAGGTCTGCTGGAAACCATTAAAAATTATATATCAGTACGCCGCCAGCTGAAAAAAAACCACTATGACCTTATTGTCAACTTAACCGAGCAATGGCCTATTGCCGCACTTATCGCTTCCCTACGCCGCCCCTCTATTGCCTTTAAAAGGGACAAGAAGCAGTGGAATTGCCTTTTTACAAAAGTCACACCAACAACCGGAACTCATATTGTTGAGCAAAACTTATCCATTCTAAAAGGCCTCGACTTTAGTGAAAGCGAGCTCAAAAAAGAGATGTTGCTCTGCTATCGCGAGAGTGACTATCAATATTTACTGACTCAGCTTCCCGCGCTTCCCACGCAAAAATACGTTGTGATTCAACCCACTGCAAGACAGTCTTTTAAGTGCTGGGATGACGAGAAATTTGCGCATGTCATAGATTATTTGCAGCAACGCGGTCTGCATGTTTACCTGACCTGTGGACCCGCAGAACAAGAACAGCAGCAGGTAGCGCGTATCGCTGGACTGTGTCAATCACCACCAGACCTGACGGTGGCAGGTAAAACGACCTTCCTGCAACTGGCAGCGTTAATCGATCATGCAGTACTGTATATCGGCGTGGACTCCGCCCCCATGCATATGGCTGCCGCATTAGGTACGCCGCAGGTATGTTTGTTTGGCGCCACAAATTATCAACAGTGGAAACCCTGGTCAGATAAAGCTGCGCTGATCTGGGCAGGCGATTATCATCCAATGCCGACCCGGGCAGAACTGGACAGATCCCGGAAATACCTGACCTGGATACCAGAACACGCAGTTATTGACGCTATCGACACTGTGCTCCATGATAGCAACCCGGTTGAAGGAAATGAGACAGCGTAAATGGATAACAAAACTAACGTAATTAATATTGCCTACTGCACAGATGCTAATTATCTGGAGTATGTTGCCGTATCCATTATGTCTGTCATAATGAATAACCCTGAGCAATCTCTCGCATTTTTTGTCTTTGTCTATGATGTCAGCGATGAAGATATTGCGAAGCTACAGTCGACCAGTAATAAAATTCAGGTTATCACGATCGATAAGGCTGATATTGAAAAATATAACAATGATTTTGCGATAAAACATCTCAATCGCTCAACTTATATGCGTCTGGCTGTGCCCCGTTTACTTAAAGACAAAGTAGAGCGTTTTATCTATCTTGATGCCGATACGCTATGCTTTGACTCACTCAGTGAGATTAACAGCGTTGATATTGATGATGTTGTTTGCGCCGTCAGCCATGACTCTCTCAACATTCATGATAATAAACACGCCCGGCGATTAGGGCTGAGCATCGATCACTATTTTAACGCTGGCTTCCTCTATATTAATGTCGCGAACTGGATTAAGCATGACATTGAACATAAAGCAAATACCGTATTATTTGAGCAAGGAAAATCATTGCCTTACTTTGATCAGGATGCACTCAACATTGCAATGAACGGCAATATTACGTTTATTGATAACCGCTGGAATTTCCTGTTTAACTGGTTTACTGACGAACAGAAAGAAAATTTCTTCTATCACAGTGACACGCTGCCAAGAATCATTCATTTTACAGGCGGAAGAAAGCCGTGGTATAAAGAACATACGGGACTGTCGCAACAGCTTTATATTTTCTACCACCATTTCACGCCCTGGCGGAATGCAGAGTTACGCTCTTATGCCCCTCGTATGAGGCCTACCGATTATCGGGTGTACTCCCGTCAGGCGGCAAAAAAAGGTAATTATTTTACCGCCATAAAATGGTACGCAAAGTACCTCAAAACCAAGATTCATTAAAAAAAGCTCCCCGAGGGGAGCTTTTTTACTTACCTTTTACTTTTTCAGCCAGATAGCCTATGTAGCTGATAATTGAAGCAATATATTTACCCTGTAGCCTTTCATGACGTGACTTCTTCTTATACTGCTTTGGCGTTCTGGCAGGCAACAACGGCACATTCGCCCATGGTGAAGCCTTCCATGCCTCCACAAAATACTGTGCAGACGGATAATTTGCCCAAGAATTCCAGGGTTTAGTTACCCCAATATAGTGAATAAGAATTGTATCCGCCGTTATATATTCTTTATAGTGTGATATATCTTTGCTTTTTAACTCTTGTTTTATACCATATATCGCATTGTAGATACGCGGTAAAAAGATCACTTTATTTAAGAAAAGAATATTTAAAACATCCTGATCGGGGAAAGAGAGTTTCTGATTTTTATCCAGGAGGATATCAAATGCAGCACCAATAAAGTTCTGCTCTTTCCACTTTTTGAGATTCGCATAGATCACACCAGAGTTAAAATAATCACTATTTTTCTCAATATCTCTGGCAGGACTATCATCGACGTCCCTTACTACCGCAGCAACATGCTCATCAAGGTTGAGATGACTCAATTCAACAAGTGAGCCTTTGCATATTACGTCGGCATCAATGTACAGGAGTGAATCAACTTTTTCACCTAAATATTCAAATGCGATAAAACGGAAATACATCGCATGAGACCAGGCATTACCGCTGGGCAATACCTTTAGCCCCTCGGCATCCATAACATATATTGAGATGTTAGTAGAGAATTGCTGCGCCAGCATACTTATTTTCTGTTGATAATCATCATCCACATAATCAGTAAAAAGATGGAAATGGATATTGATGTCTTTATTATGTATCAACACTGATGTCATCGAAATCGCGGCGCCAAACATGAAGTTTTTATCAACACCCCAGGCGATATTGAGCTGTGGACTCTCCCCGGCTGGTGCTTGATTAAAATCAAGTATCTTTTTTATAGACTGATGGCAATCAAAAATCATTCACTACACCTATTTAAATTTATTTTCAACAAGCCACTCAATGCACTTTAGCGCCGTGTAGCTTATTTTTAATATACATTATATGGCTAAATATAGAACGAATATATTTTCGCTGTATCCTTTCATGGCGTGACTTACGCTTATATAATTTTGCCGTATTTGCATTGAGTAACGATTTTTCGGCCCATGCCGATTTTTTATAAGCCTCAATAAAGTACTTAGAAACCGGATAGTTAGCCCACGTATGCCACGGTTTTGTCACGCCGACATAATGAATTAATACCGTACTCTCAGTGATAAAGTCCTGATAACGATATTCATTTTTATTCTTCAGTTCCTGGTCTACGCCATAAATACAATTAAAATCACGCCTCAGCAGGATCACATGCCCAACAAATAAGATATTCAGGATATCCTGGTCAAAATAAAGCAGTTCTTTCTGACGCTCATGCAAAACTTCAAAGGCTTTGGATAACAGTTTTTTTTCTCTCCAGACATGGAGATTAGCGAATACCACCCCTGAATTAAAATAGTCACGAGCTAACTCAGGAATACCCAGTCTCTGCCCGGATTTTAAACGTACTCGATCAATATCATTAACAACAGCCGCATATTCTCCGGCAAAATGAATATCCGTCAGTTCCCGCAGCGAATTTTTACAAACGATATCGGCATCCAGATACAGCACAGAATCCAGTTCACGACTTAAATACTCGAACGCAAAATAGCGATAGTACATCGCATAGGTCCATGCTTTAGTACTCGGCAACTTGCGAAACGCCTCATTATCGAAAACTAAGACCGTTACCGTTGTACCATACATTTGCGTGAGTCGTTCCACGCTTTCCAGGTACTCATCATCAACATAGTCCGTCACAACATAGAAATGGATATCAATATCAGGGTTGTTCACCAACACTGATGTCATTGAAATTCCAGAGCCAAATAAAAAATTTCGATCTACACCATATGCAATATTCAGCTTTTTGCTTTTCTGGTGTGTAGCGTTGTCGATAACCTTTTTTTGAATTATTACGTTTTCAAAATCAATGTTCATGATGAGATCACCTCAAACCCTGTATGTGATTTTATAACGCTTTTCTTATCGTTCTTTGTTTGATTTTTTGTGCTTTCGCCGCCGCTTGCTCAAGCAAACTGGCTTCCTTGCGAAGAATTTCACGCAGTGGCATCGAGAAATAAACGCGTAAAAAACGATAAATATCTCTCGAGGTCAGGCCAATTTCGAGTGAGGAGAAATAGAGTCCAATCAGATCCTTATCACGCCAGCGACGCGGCACCCGGCGACGAATTTGCGCGCGATGCAGATCAATCACGGAAAGTTTTATATCAGCCACATCAGCCGGTAATGGTTGCTGTAGTAAAAAATGGCAAATATAACAATCCCGATGATTCACCCCACCACGATGCATTTTCCCCACCATCTCCGCCAGTCGGGTGATAATGGTTCGTTTTAAGGTGAGGTCAGGACGTTCTTCACTCCACCTGGCGCAAAAGTCTTCAAGGCTTATTGCCGGCGAGAGATCTTCCGTGATGATAAACGATGTCCGCTGCAACGGATTAAACCCTTTTTGCCCAAACGCGACGCCGGTCATGGTATCAACATTCAGTGATTGCAGACGGTGAATAGCCAGCCACTCGCGATCCGCGCCAAGAACGGGCATACGCAAGGAAATGAGGTTTTTTAGCACTTCTTTCAGCGTGGTTCCGTGATGGTATTTCAGGAAATACCCTTTACCCATCATCTCAAAACGCAGCGTCCTCCGGGTCTCCAGAGCGCGGAAAACCTCTCCGTCCAGTTTCGTTACTTCGACAAACGGATCTTTACCCTGCCACTGCGTAGCGAATGGCTCTTTTAATTCAATCATTCTCAAAACCTAAAATGATATCAGCCGCTTTATCAGCCAGACTGTAGAGATCTTCTGTATCGGCAAAGTGTCTTGCATGACTTGCCCATTCACTTCGCTGCTCACCTTTCTCCAGCGCATCGCAGAGGGAAGCATTCAGGATTTCCTGTGCAAAAGGCTCCGGTATAACAACGCCACACTGCGCAGCATTGATATAGTGCGCATATCCACAAACTTCGGTGGTCAACACGGGTAGCCCGGCGACAATCGCCTCTAATAATACGATTCCGGCCGCTTCCTGAACGGCAGGATGAAGCAGTAAATCAGCAGCAGACATCAGCGCTGAAATATCATCGCGCCCTGAAAAAAACTGCACCTGCTTCTCAATCCCTAATTGACGCGCCTGGGCCTGATACCGGTCGGCCTTGTCTTGCCCGACAACCATCAATCGCGTACGTTGACGTATTGCTTCAGGTAAAGAAGCTACCGCCAGTAACGTTCTTGGTACCCCTTTGCGTTTAAAATCCGAACCTACCTGTAAAAGCAGGAACTGATCTAACCCAATGCCATTTTTTTCTCTGACAATCTGTCTGCTGTTTTCAGGTTGCTGGCTGTATTTCCTGTCCGGGTATATCCCTGGCGGCAAAATATGAAAACGGCGATCCTCAGTATGATAATGATGCTTAAAGTCACCGATTTGCTTATTTGTTAACATCAAAAGCTCGGTATGAGCACCTTGCTGGAAGGTCGCTTTTTCAAAAGCTGCATAGTGCTTATAACGACTGGTCAGCTTATAAAAGAACCCCTTTTCACGGGCGACTTTTTCCGCGTAGCACACATCTGCCGCATAATAGACATCAAGCCCGGGCATTTTATTAAACCCAACGACGCGATCGACGGGATGTTGGCTCAGGTAACTCTGAACCCACTGATAATACTGCTCATTTTTTCCATGATTAGTTCTGGCAGTCACCGGAACAAGGATAATTTCAAGGTCGGAGGGACGTTCGCCCTGCCACTGTTGAGTCAATACCTGAACATGATGGCCACGCGCCGCAACCGTATGCGCTATTCGCAGGAAATCACGCTGCAACCCGCCATAGGGAAAATATTTGTACAAACAAAAAGCAATGGTCATGCAATAATATCCGCGTTACGTCGCCAAACATCCCAGGCCAGGCAGGTAAAAGCGCCGTAATCCTTGTCTGCAAACAAAGACTACCCTCCATATTCCCGGCGCCCTGAAGGCTGATGGCTGCCTGAATTTGCGCAGTAGTATACCATTGATTAGCTCCCGAACCGAAATGAATGTTTTTTAAGCAAAAAGTTAATTTTTAATTTCAAAACAATAAGATGTAAACCATTACTACTGAAGGACAGAGCACAATTTCACGCGTTATTCGGCGTTAACAGCCTGTTTTGATGTATCTGGAGAAAAACACCTACCGCAAATAATGTATTGTCAATTCAGGTGTTTTAGTGCAACAAGGATAAAAATGATGGTAAAGCCCAGGCTAAATACATAGAATCCCCAGCACATCCATCAGTCAGCTATTTACTATGCTCGAATTGCTTTACACCGCCCTTCTCTACCTTATTCAGCCCTTGATCTGGATACGGCTTTGGGTGCGTGGACGTAAAGCGCCAGCCTACCGTAAACGCTGGGGCGAACGTTACGGTTTTTACCGTCATCCGCTTAAACCTGGCGGGATCATGCTGCATTCCGTCTCTGTGGGTGAAACACTGGCGGCAATTCCTTTAGTTCGCGCCCTGCGACACCGTTATCCTGATTTGCCGATTACCGTCACCACCATGACGCCTACCGGCTCAGAGCGCGTACAGTCCGCATTCGGCAGCGATGTTCAGCACGTCTATCTTCCTTATGATTTGCCCGATGCGCTCAACCGTTTCCTGAATAAAGTTGACCCTAAACTGGTGTTGATTATGGAAACCGAGCTCTGGCCGAACCTGATTGCCGCGCTGCATAAACGTCATATTCCGTTGGTTATCGCCAACGCGCGCCTTTCCGCCCGGTCGGCTGCTGGATATACAAAGCTGGGGAAATTTGTTCGCAGACTGCTGCGCCGCATTACGCTAATCGCGGCGCAAAATGAAGAAGATGGCGCGCGTTTTATCGCGTTGGGTGCGAAAAATAACCAGCTCACCGTCACCGGCAGTCTGAAATTTGATATTTCCGTGACGCCGCAGCTTGCAGCAAAAGCAGTTACGCTGCGTCGCCAGTGGGCGCCGCACCGCCCGGTGTGGATCGCCACCAGTACGCATGACGGCGAAGAGAGTATTGTTATCGCCGCCCATCAGGCATTGCTGCATCAATTCCCTAACCTGCTGCTGATTCTGGTTCCTCGCCATCCAGAGCGGTTCCCGGATGCGATTAACCTCGTGCGCCAGGCAGGGCTCAGCTATACCACGCGTTCCTCAGGAGAGGTGCCGTCCGCCAGTACCCAGGTTGTTATTGGCGATACAATGGGCGAATTAATGCTACTGTATGGTATTGCGGACCTCGCATTTGTCGGCGGTTCGTTGATTGAACGCGGAGGACATAACCCGCTGGAAGCTGCCGCACACGCAATACCGGTATTGATGGGCCCTCATACCTTTAACTTCAAAGATATTTGCGCCCGACTGGAGCAAGCAAGCGGGCTGATTACCGTAACCGATGCCACAACGCTGGTAAAAGAGGTTTCGTCTTTACTGACCGACGCGGATTATCGTAATTTCTACGGTCGACACGCCGTTGAAGTGCTGTACCAAAACCAGGGTGCGCTACAGCGTCTGTTACAACTGCTGGAACCTTACCTGCCACCGAAAACGCATTGAGGGCTGTCATGCAAAAACGGGCGATTTATCCAGGAACCTTCGATCCGATCACCAACGGCCATATTGATATCGTGACGCGCGCGACGCAGATGTTCGATCACGTTATCCTCGCCATTGCCGCCAGCCCCAGCAAAAAACCGATGTTTACCCTTGAAGAGCGTGTAGCGCTGGCGCAACAGGCGACGGCGCACCTCGGCAACGTGGAAGTCATGGGATTCAGCGACTTAATGGCCAACTTCGCGCGCATTCAGCAGGCCAATATTTTGATTCGCGGCTTGCGCGCCGTGGCTGATTTTGAATATGAAATGCAACTGGCGCACATGAATCGCCATTTAATGCCGCAGCTTGAGAGCGTCTTCCTGATGCCTTCAAAAGAGTGGTCTTTTATCTCTTCTTCGCTGGTAAAAGAAGTGGCGCGCCATCAGGGCGACGTTACCCACTTCTTACCGGAGAACGTTCATCAGGCCCTGATGGATAAGCTGAAGTAAAACGCTTTTGCCGGATGGCGCGTCAGCGCGTTATCCGGCCTGCAATCCATCTTATTTCTGACACTGACGGCAGTAGAACGTCGCCCGTTGCGCGTGTTTAGCCGCAACGATCGGCGTACCGCAAACCCGGCACGGTTCCCCTTTACGTCCGTAAACCTGCAACTCCTGAGCAAAATAGCCCGGCTTACCGTCGCTTTGCAGAAAATCTTTCAACGTTGTACCACCCTGCTCGATGGAACGCAGTAAAACGGCCTTAATCACGCGGGCCAGCAGCTCACACTCAGCCTGCGATAATGACGACGCCAGACGGTCAGGATGGATGCCAGCCGCAAACAACGACTCGCTGGCGTAGATATTTCCCACGCCCACCACCAGTTTGTTATCCATCAGCCAGGGTTTAATTGCCGTTTTCTTCTTCGCACATTTCTGCTGCAAATAGGCCCCGTTAAAATCGTCGCTCAGCGGCTCCGGGCCGAGATGCGCCAGCACGTTATGCCCTTCCAGCTCTTTCGTCCACAGCCAGGCGCCAAAGCGGCGAGGATCGGTGTAGCGCAGGACTTTGCCATTGCTCATCACCAGATCAACGTGGTCATGTTTTTCAGCGGGAAGTTCTTCAGGAAGGATACGCAAACTGCCCGACATTCCCAGATGAATGATTATCCAGCCATCCGGTAACTCCAGCAGCAAATATTTCGCGCGGCGTTGAACGCTGAGTACGGGTTTATCGCTCAGGCGGTAGATCTCTTCCGATACCGGCCAGCGCAGACGTCCATTGCGCACATTGGCATGCAGAATAGTTGCCCCAACCAGATGCGGTTCAATGCCGCGGCGGCTGGTTTCAACTTCAGGTAATTCAGGCATAACGTCTCCGGCTCTGTTTCAGGTCTCATTAATATGGGGACGGCCAGAAAACAAAAAACCCCGCCGAAGCGAGGTTTTTCACTACATCAAAGCGAGAATTATTTGATTTTCGCTTCTTTGTAGATAACGTGCTGACGGACAACTGGATCGAACTTTTTCAGTTCCAGTTTTTCCGGCTTAGTACGTTTGTTCTTCGTGGTGGTATAGAAGTGACCAGTACCAGCAGAAGAAACCAGCTTGATTTTCTCACGAATACCTTTAGCCATGATTTATTTCCTCTAAGTACTTAGTACTTTTCGCCACGGGCACGCAGTTCGGACAGAACTGTTTCGATGCCTTTCTTATCAATTACACGCATACCTTTAGCAGATACACGCAGGGTGACAAAACGCTTCTCGCTCTCAACCCAGAAACGGTGAGAGTGCAGGTTAGGCAGGAAACGGCGTTTAGTCGCGTTCAGTGCGTGGGAACGGTTGTTACCGGTCACCGGACGCTTGCCAGTAACTTGGCAGACTCGGGACATGTCTATTCTCCAAAAATCAAATTAGCTCGAGCTTCGTATGGGGTATTGGCGCCTCGTCAGGCTTCTCAGCCTGGTTATCGCAGTTCATTGTGAACTCTCGATTGCCAGGCCCAAATGCCAAACCCGAGATTCTCAAAGGTGGCGTAGTATACGCTGTGTAAGCGATGTGCTCAAGTCCCGAACAGACAAAGATCCCGATGGATCGCGCGAAGTGTTCTAAATCCAACCACGTTCGGCAAAAGAAACGTACTCTCCGCGCCCAATCACAAGGTGATCCAGTACTCGTATATCCATGAACTGACAACATTTTACGACACGTTCGGTGATGAGTTTATCCGCTTTGCTCGGTTCTGCACACCCCGAGGGGTGATTATGCGCAAGGATCACCGCAGAAGCATTTAATTTTATCGCCTCGCGGATAATCTCGCGCGGATGCACCTCGACATGATTCAGCGTGCCGGAAAAAAGACGGCTGTGTTTAATCACCCGGTGCCGGGCATCCAGAAAGATCACAAGGAAGATCTCCCGCTCTTCCCCCGCCAACTGGCTTTGCAGAAACTCACGCGTCATTTCCGGGCTCAACAACGCGTTTTCCTTCATCATGCGCGCCTTGTAATAGCGCCTTGCCAGTTCGGCAATCCCCTTAAGCTGCGCATACTTAGCGATACCGATACCTGTACCGCGAAATTGCGCGAAATCCGCAGACAGCAACCCATAGAGCGACCCACTGCGTTGCAGCGTTTCATGCGCCAGAGCCATCACATCTTTTCCTGGCACTCCTGTACGTAAAAAGAGCGCCAGCAGTTCAACATCCGTCAGCGAACCAATTCCTGACTTCAACATTTTTTCCCGGGGCATTAAACGTTCCGGCGCATCCATACGTTCACCTCCTTAAGCACGCCTCATGGTGGCATAGCTCCTGAGGTGAATCGACGCCCGTATTTCACTCCTGCGTAGCGCCTCGCAAAGTGAATTACGGGCAACTGCACGACGGGATTCAGGATTGTGATAAAATGTCCGCCTTCTGGTGCAATCCAACAGGAAAGATCATGATGAGCCTGGCTGGCAAAAAAATCGTTCTCGGCGTGAGCGGCGGCATTGCTGCCTATAAAGCCCCTGAACTGGTGCGTCGTTTACGCGAACGCGGCGCCGACGTCCGCGTGGCGATGACCGAAGCGGCAAAAGCCTTTATCACGCCCCTGAGCCTACAGGCGGTGTCGGGTTATCCCGTTTCTGACAGTCTGCTTGACCCTGCCGCAGAAGCCGCGATGGGCCATATTGAGCTGGGGAAATGGGCGGATTTAGTTATCCTTGCGCCAGCCACGGCAGATCTGATCGCTCGCGTCGCTGCCGGTATGGCCAACGATCTGGTTTCAACGATTTGTCTGGCGACACCCGCCCCGATTGCCGTACTTCCGGCCATGAACCAGCAAATGTATCGCGCCGCCGCCACGCAACATAATCTGGATGTACTCGCGTCACGCGGAATGCTCATCTGGGGGCCGGACAGCGGCAGCCAGGCGTGTGGAGACGTGGGGCCAGGACGCATGCTCGACCCGTTGACCATTGTGGATATGGCGGCAGCGCATTTCTCCCCTGTCAACGATCTGCAACATCTCAACATCATGATTACGGCGGGCCCGACGCGCGAGCCGCTCGATCCGGTGCGTTATATCTCTAACCACAGCTCCGGTAAGATGGGATTTGCCATTGCCGCCGCCGCCGCACGACGCGGCGCCAACGTTACGCTGGTTTCTGGCCCCGTTGCGCTGCCCACGCCACCTTTTGTTCAGCGCATTGATGTGATGACCGCGCTGGAAATGGAAGCGGCGGTCCAGGCAGCGGTTCAGAAGCAGCATATTTTCATCGGCTGTGCTGCGGTTGCTGACTACCGTGCAGCCGCCGTCGCCAGCGAAAAAATTAAAAAACAAGCGACGCAGGGCGATGAATTAACAGTAAAAATGGTCAAGAACCCTGATATTGTCGCCGGGGTCGCCGCACTCAAAGACAAGCGACCTTATGTCGTTGGGTTTGCCGCGGAAACAAATAATGTGGAAGAATACGCCCGGCAAAAACGTATCCGTAAAAACCTTGATCTGATCTGCGCGAACGATGTTTCGCTTTCAACTCAAGGATTTAATAGCGACAGCAACGCATTACACCTTTTCTGGCAGGATGGAGATAAAGCCTTACCGCTCGAACGGAAAGCGCTCCTGGGCCAATTATTACTCGACGAGATCGTGACCCGTTATGATGAAAAAAATCGACGTTAAGATTCTGGACCCGCGCGTTGGGCAGCAATTTCCGCTTCCAACTTATGCCACCTCCGGCTCCGCCGGACTTGACCTGCGCGCCTGTCTCGATGACGCCGTAGAACTGGCGCCTGGCGCAACAACGCTGGTGCCGACCGGTCTGGCGATTCATATTGCCGATCCGTCTCTGGCGGCGGTAATGCTGCCACGTTCCGGCCTGGGCCATAAGCATGGTATTGTGCTCGGCAATCTGGTCGGCCTGATCGACTCTGACTATCAGGGTCAGTTGATGGTTTCCATCTGGAACCGTGGCCAGGACAGCTTTACCATTGAGCCAGGCGAACGTATTGCTCAGATGGTTTTCGTACCGGTTGTACAGGCCGAATTTAATCTGGTGGAAGAGTTTGAAGCCACCGACCGTGGTGAAGGCGGCTTCGGCCATTCTGGTCGCAAGTAAGACATTTACGCATCCTGATAACGACATAACATCGCCGCAAACGCTGAGTTTGCGGTCATAGTGTGGATGCTCGCCTGGCAAGTGCTTATTTTCAGGGGTATTTTGTAACATGGCAGAAAAACAAACTGCGAAAAGGAATCGTCGCGAAGAAATACTTCAGTCTCTGGCGCTGATGCTGGAATCCAGCGATGGAAGCCAACGCATCACAACAGCGAAACTGGCAGCCTCCGTCGGCGTTTCTGAAGCGGCGCTGTATCGCCATTTTCCCAGTAAGACTCGCATGTTCGATAGTCTGATTGAGTTTATCGAAGACAGTCTGATTACCCGTATCAATCTGATCTTAAAAGATGAGAAAGACACCAGCGCGCGTCTGCGTTTAATTGTGTTGTTGATTCTGGGCTTCGGCGAACGCAACCCAGGCCTGACGCGTATTCTCACCGGTCATGCGTTAATGTTTGAACAAGATCGCCTGCAAGGACGGATTAACCAGCTGTTTGAGCGCATTGAAGCGCAGCTGCGTCAGGTTCTGCGGGAAAAAAGAATGCGCGAAGGCGAAGGGTACGCCACGGATGAAACCCTGCTGGCAAGTCAGTTGCTGGCGTTTTGTGAAGGGATGTTGTCCCGCTTTGTACGCAGCGAGTTCAAATACCGCCCAACGGACGATTTCGACGCCCGCTGGCCGTTGGTTGCCGCGCAATTGCAGTAACAGCGTAGCCGGATGGCGGCGATGCCTTATCCGGCCTTACAGGCCCGGTAAGCGCTACGCCGCCGGGCAATTCACTTAAACCCCGTACGCTTCCCGATACGCACGCACTGCCGCCAGATGCTCCGCCATCTCTGGTTTCTCTTCCAGATACGCAATCAGGTCTTTCAGCGTGATAATCGAGATCACCTGACACCCGTAATCGCGTTCCACTTCCTGAATTGCGGAAATCTCGCCACGGCCACGCTCCTGACGATCCAAAGAAATCAGCACCCCCGCCAGACTTGCGCCATTCGCCTGGATAATCTCCATTGATTCACGAATCGCAGTACCCGCAGTGATCACATCATCCACCAGCATCACGCGTCCCTGTAATGGGCTCCCGACCAGACTTCCGCCTTCACCGTGGTCTTTGGCTTCCTTACGGTTAAAGCAGTACGGCAGGTCTTTGTCATGGTGTTCCGCCAGTGCAACAGCGGTGGTCGTCGCAATCGGAATACCTTTATAGGCCGGACCAAACAGCAGATCGAAATCGATACCCGAATCCACCAACGCTTCGGCATAAAAACGTCCCAGCAGAGCCAGATCGCGCCCGGTATTAAACAGCCCGGCGTTGAAGAAATAGGGGCTTTTGCGCCCGGATTTCAGCGTAAATTCGCCAAACTTTAGTACCTGCTTGTTAAGCGCAAACTCAATAAACTGGCGCTGATACGGTTTCATGGATTCGCTCCTCATTTCACTTTATTACAGACAAAAAAAAGGCGACTCGCTGGTCGCCTTAAAATCAATTTTCTAACGCCGCTTTCTGCGTCGCTACAATGGATTCGATTCCCCCTCGGGCTAATGCCAACAAGGTAAGGAGTTCTTCGTGACTGAACGGCTCGCCTTCTGCCGTTCCCTGCACTTCAATAATTCGACCGTCTTCGGTCATTACCACGTTCATATCGGTTTCAGCCGCGGAGTCTTCAACGTACTCCAGATCGCAGAGCGCTTCACCATTCACGATGCCGACGGAAACCGCAGCCACCATCCCTTTCATCGGGTTGGTTTTCAGCTTACCGTTCGCAACCAGCTTGTTCAGCGCATCGGCCAGCGCAACACAAGCCCCGGAGATAGATGCAGTACGCGTACCGCCGTCCGCCTGGATCACATCGCAATCCAGAGTGATAGTAAACTCGCCAAGCGTTTTAAGATCGACAGCAGCGCGCAGCGCGCGGGCGATCAAACGCTGGATTTCCATCGTGCGGCCGCCCTGCTTGCCTTTCGCCGCTTCACGCGCGTTACGAGTATGCGTAGCGCGTGGCAACATGCCATATTCTGCGGTGATCCACCCCTGGCCCTGCCCTTTCAAAAAGCGCGGTACGCCTTCTTCGATGGATGCCGTGCACAGCACTTTGGTATCTCCAAATTCGACCAGCACCGAGCCTTCAGCGTGTTTTGTATAGTTACGGGTCAGGGTTACGGGACGCACCTGATTAGCGCTACGGCCTGCTGGACGCATATTGAGATCTCCGGCTTGAAACGAATGTGGCTGCGCATTATACGGACTTCCGGCGGTTATTCCTATCCTGACAAGGCATGGATGGCTATAATCCTTCCATCTCTCCTTTAAAAACAGGAACGTCTATGATCCGCAGTATGACCGCCTACGCCCGGCGTGAAATCAAGGGTGAATGGGGTAGCGCTACCTGGGAAATGCGCTCGGTAAACCAGCGTTATCTGGAAACGTATTTTCGTCTGCCGGAACAGTTCCGTAGCCTTGAACCTGTTGTACGCGAACGCATTCGTACACGCCTGACGCGCGGAAAAATCGAATGTACTTTACGCTTTGAACCCGATGCCAGCGCGCAAGGCGAACTCATTCTGAATGAGAAGCTGGCAAAGCAGCTCGTTGCCTCCGCGAACTGGGTCAAAATGCAGAGCGATGAAGGGGAAATCAACCCGGTAGATATCCTGCGTTGGCCGGGCGTCATGGCCGCCCAGGAACAGGATCTGGACGCGATTGCCGCAGAGATCCTCGCCGCGCTGGACGGGACGCTGGATGACTTCATTGTCGCCCGGGAAACCGAAGGTCAGGCTTTGAAAGCGCTAATTGAGCAGCGTCTGGAGGGCGTCAGCGCTGAGGTAGTGAAAGTCCGCGCCCATATGCCGGAAATCCTGCAATGGCAGCGCGAACGTCTGGTAGCAAAACTGGAAGACGCACAGGTACAACTGGAAAATAACCGTCTGGAGCAAGAGCTGGTGCTGATGGCACAGCGCATTGACGTGTCGGAAGAGCTGGATCGTCTGGACGCGCACGTCAAAGAAACCTACAACATCCTGAAGAAAAAAGAGGCGGTTGGCCGTCGTCTGGACTTTATGATGCAGGAGTTCAACCGCGAGTCGAACACGCTGGCCTCCAAATCCATCAATGCTGATGTCACCAATTCTGCAATTGAGCTGAAAGTATTGATCGAGCAAATGCGCGAGCAAATACAGAATATCGAGTAAACCTCATTCCCACGTAGCCCGTCGCGATGCGATGGCGCTACGTGCTTCCTTTACACTCCGTACTGCCCTCGCCACTTTCGGATTACTTTTTCTTATTCATTTTCTAATCCATTAAAAATGAATAGCAAATAAATAGCGGATGAATCGCAATATCCGCATAAACTATAGTTATCAAAACTGCTTCACCTTAGAAAATCTCAATCGTGATATTACGCACAAATCGTTAGTCTCTGCCCTCAGTAAACCAGGGGGAAGACATGCTGTTACACGTTCTCTACTTAATTGGCATTACTGCCGAAGCCATGACCGGGGCGCTCGCTGCGGGTCGACGCCGCATGGATACATTTGGCGTTATTATCATTGCCACCGCGACAGCAATTGGCGGCGGTTCCGTACGCGATATTCTGCTCGGTCACTATCCGCTCGGTTGGGTACAGCACCCTGAGTACGTGATTATTGTCGCTTCTGCTGCGGTTCTGACGACGATCGTCGCCCCTGTAATGCCTTACCTACGCAAACTGTTCCTTGTACTTGATGCGCTGGGCTTAGTGGTCTTTTCTATTATCGGCGCTCAGGTTGCGCTGGATATGGGGCATAGCCCGGTCATCGCTATTGTGGCGGCTGTCATTACCGGCGTATTTGGCGGCGTATTGCGTGACATGTTCTGCAAACGTATTCCGCTGGTCTTCCAGAAAGAGCTGTATGCTGGTGTTTCCTTTGCGTCTGCCGTGTTGTACATCGCGCTACAACACTACGTATCCAACCAAGACGTCGTGGTTATCTCCACGCTGGTTTTTGGCTTTACCGCTCGCTTGCTGGCGCTGCGTCTCAAGCTTGGCCTGCCGGTGTTTTACTATCGCCACGAAGGTCACTAAGGGCTAAAGCCATTAATATGCCGGGCAGACAGCCAGTTGCCCAGCGCCCGTATTTCCGGGTTATCCCGCCACTGGATGACCCGCCTGGCGCGCCCCTCCCCTGTTGTCGGAAGCTGTTGCCAGTATTCTGCCGTGCGTGCCAGTAGCTGCCCCAATGAACGATCGCCGCTGGCCTTAAGCGCCGCCTGCGTTAACGGTATGCCCATCGCCATCACCCAGCGGATAAATGGCCGATGCCGCACCAGGTTAAACTGATGCCACAATTGCTTGCTTTTTTCTTTACTAAACCCAGGTGTCGCCTGTAGTTGTTCCTGCGTTAACGCGAGCCAGGAGAAAATATGCTTGAAACGATGCGCCTGGTGAAGCACACGCCATCCTGCTTCCCCCATCCCGTCAACCTCCAGCGCCTCCTTCGACCCCAGCCAGACCAGCCTGGCGATGAACTGCTCCTGGCATACCTCGGTCGCATAAAAACAGGTTAATGCGTTATAGCGATTCCCCGGCGGAGCGGGCTTATCCCGTTGAGTGCTACGCCAGACAACCTTATCAATACGCGGAATCCCCTGTCCGGCAAGGCTGACAAGAATGTGGTCACCTGGCGCAATGTCCCACTCCGCCCAGCGCCTGACAGACCCTACATTTACGCGCTTCACCCGTTTATCATCCAGCATCACTGGCGCAAGCGACGCCACAACCGAGATTTTCCCGCTCTTGCCGACAGCGAACTGAACCCCGGTGACTTCAGCCACTTTCGCGACCGGAGGATACTTCCAGGCAGCCAGCCAGTCACCCTGCCCAGGCATCCAGTGTCTGGCCTCGGGTTCTTTACCCGTTCTTACCACGACTCCATCGGTAACGAACGGTAATCCTGTTGTCCACCATGCTGTACGCACGCGTTCAACATCATCAGCGCTTTTCACCGGTTGAGAATATTGTTGTGCAAAGCCAAATCCTGCCCCGGACAGTTGACGCAAGCGTTCAGGCATCGTTGCCGGGCCATCAGGCCATGCCCAGATGAAAACAGACAGCGACTGGAGCGACGAGGTGTTATTCTGGCGCATCATCATTCCGGCGACCTTCGAGCGGGCATTCATTCCTCCCATTTGTCGCTGAATATGGTTGTCGCGCAGCAAAAAAATCTCACCCTGCAACGTGCTATTGGCAAGCGCGCCTTTTGTGCTTTGCGGTACTGCGGGTATTAAACGCACCTTCTGCGTCCAGTCCTCGCCTTTAAGCCCGCTTCCCCGGCTAATCGCGCTGACCAGGCGCCCATCCCGGTATACGAGAGTAACCGCCACTCCATCCACTTTCGGTTGCACCCACAAATCGCTGCGCTTACGCATCCACTGCTGCACCGCCTGTTTGTCCGCAAGCTTTCGCACACCCGTATGCGGAACAGGATGGGGCAATGAGCCGCTCACTGGCGGCGCCAGTTCTGCCCCGGTATCACCGCCAAAGCAGCGTTGCCATTGCACCAATTGCGCGCTGAGCTGATCGTAAACACTATCGTCTACCGCACTAACCCCCTGCTGCCAGTAACTGTCGTTCCACTGGGCGAGCTGCTGCTGTAGCCGGGCGATTTCATCATTCGCTCTGGCTGGCGACCAGTCAGGGCAAGCCGCCCATACCGGGAAATGCCACAGCAACAGACTCAGCACGATGCTTTTCCCTCTTCTCATCCGTACCTCCGCTGTAGATTGCGGGCCAGGTATAACGCGGGGCGTCATCAAAACCGAGAGGCAAAAAGCGATCGTGCGAACACGCTTCCAGACATTTTCATTGATTGCAGTAACTACACGGTAAATCAGGAAACAGGTACACAAAACGCAATAAACTGACGCAAAAAGTGTGACAAAGGCTACGTCACATAGCGGCGACGTGTATAATAAGCTCGTATGTAGGCTCTCTTTCGATAATCACATACATAAGATACTCATGGCTCAAGGCACGCTTTATATTGTTTCTGCCCCCAGTGGCGCGGGTAAATCCAGCCTGATTCAGGCGTTGTTAAAAACCCAACCGTTGTATGACACCCAGGTTTCTGTTTCACACACCACGCGCGCACCGCGTCCGGGTGAAGTGCATGGCGAGCATTATTTCTTTGTCGATCATCATGAGTTCAAAACCATGATTGGCAGAGATGCGTTTCTGGAGCACGCTGAAGTGTTTGGTAACTATTACGGCACATCGCGTGAAACCATTGAGCAAGTGCTGGCAACGGGTGTGGATGTTTTTCTGGATATCGACTGGCAGGGCGCGCAGCAAATTCGTGAGAAGATGCCGCAAGCACGCAGTATCTTTATTTTACCGCCGTCCAAAATTGAGCTGGACCGCCGCCTTCGCGGGCGCGGTCAGGATAGCGAAGAAGTAATCGCAAAACGTATGGCGCAAGCTGTTGCAGAAATGAGCCATTACGCCGAATATGATTACCTTATTGTGAATGATGATTTCGACACCGCCCTGGGCGATCTGAAAACCATTATTCGCGCCGAACGTCTGCGCATGAGCCGCCAAAAGCAGCGTCATGACGCTTTAATCAGCAAACTGTTGGCAGACTGAACCCACTTTCAGTATCATGCCCAGTCATTTCTTCACCTGTGGAGCATTTTAAATATGGCACGCGTAACTGTTCAGGACGCTGTAGAGAAAATTGGTAACCGTTTTGACCTGGTACTGGTCGCCGCGCGTCGCGCTCGTCAGATGCAGGTAGGCGGCAAGGACCCGCTTGTACCGGAAGAAAACGATAAAACTACCGTAATCGCGCTGCGCGAAATCGAAGAAGGTCTGATCAACAACCAGATCCTCGACGTCCGTGAGCGCCAGGAACAGCAAGAGCAGGAAGCCGCTGAATTACAAGCCGTTACCGCTATTGCTGAAGGCCGTCGTTAATCACAAAGCGGGTCGCCCTTGTATCTGTTTGAAAGCCTGAATCAACTGATTCAAAACTACCTGCCTGAAGACCAGATAAAACGTCTTCAGCAGGCGTATCTCGTTGCACGTGACGCTCACGAGGGTCAGACACGTTCAAGCGGTGAACCCTATATCACGCACCCGGTTGCGGTAGCCTGTATTCTGGCCGAGATGAAACTCGACTATGAAACGCTGATGGCTGCGCTGCTGCATGACGTGATTGAAGATACTCCTGCGACCTACCAGGACATGGAACAGCTTTTTGGTAAAAGCGTTGCAGAGCTGGTAGAAGGGGTATCCAAGCTTGATAAGCTTAAGTTCCGCGATAAGAAAGAAGCGCAGGCTGAAAACTTTCGCAAGATGATTATGGCGATGGTGCAGGATATCCGCGTCATTCTCATCAAACTTGCCGACCGCACTCACAACATGCGCACGCTGGGCTCATTACGCCCGGATAAACGTCGCCGCATCGCCCGTGAAACCCTTGAGATCTACAGTCCGCTGGCGCACCGTTTAGGTATTCATCACATTAAAACCGAGCTGGAAGAGCTGGGTTTTGAAGCGCTGTACCCAAACCGCTATCGCGTGATTAAAGAAGTGGTAAAAGCCGCTCGCGGCAACCGCAAAGAGATGATTCAAAAAATCCTCTCTGAGATCGAAGGGCGTTTGCAGGAAGCAGGCATTCCATGTCGCGTGAGCGGGCGTGAAAAGCATTTGTACTCTATCTACTGCAAAATGGTGCTCAAAGAGCAGCGTTTTCACTCCATCATGGACATCTACGCCTTTCGCGTGATCGTACATGATGCCGATACCTGCTATCGCGTACTCGGCCAGATGCACAGCCTGTATAAGCCGCGTCCGGGGCGCGTAAAAGACTATATCGCCATTCCAAAAGCGAACGGCTATCAGTCTTTACACACTTCGATGATCGGCCCGCACGGCGTTCCGGTTGAGGTACAGATCCGTACCGAAGACATGGACCAGATGGCGGAAATGGGGGTTGCGGCGCACTGGGCTTATAAAGAGCACGGTGAAACCAGCACCACCGCACAAATCCGCGCCCAGCGCTGGATGCAAAGCCTGCTGGAGCTGCAACAGAGCGCCGGTAGCTCGTTTGAATTTATCGAGAGCGTTAAATCCGATCTCTTCCCGGATGAGATTTACGTTTTCACACCGGAAGGGCGCATTGTTGAGCTGCCTGCCGGTGCCACGCCGGTCGACTTCGCCTATGCCGTACATACCGATATCGGTCATGCCTGCGTAGGCGCGCGCGTCGACAGGCAGCCATACCCGCTGTCACAGCCGCTCACCAGCGGTCAGACCGTCGAAATTATTACCGCCCCTGGCGCACGCCCGAATGCGGCATGGCTTAACTTTGTCGTCAGCTCAAAAGCTCGCGCCAAAATTCGCCAGTTGCTGAAGAACCTCAAGCGTGATGATTCCGTCAGCCTGGGGCGCCGTCTGCTCAACCATGCCCTCGGCGGCAGCCGTAAACTGGCTGAAATCCCGCAGGAGAACATCCAGCGCGAACTGGAGCGTATGAAGCTCGCAACGCTGGACGATCTGCTGGCGGAAATTGGTCTGGGCAATGCGATGAGCGTGGTGGTGGCGAAAAATCTTCAGCAAGGCGAAGCCGCCGCACCTGCCACAACGCAGTCCAATCATGGGCATTTGCCGATTAAAGGCGCGGATGGCGTGCTGATCACCTTTGCGAAGTGCTGCCGCCCGATTCCAGGCGACCCGATCATTGCGCACGTCAGCCCAGGTAAAGGGTTAGTGATCCACCATGAATCCTGCCGCAACATCCGTGGTTACCAGAAAGAGCCAGAGAAGTTTATGGCTGTGGAATGGGACAAAGAGACAGAGCAGGAGTTCATCACCGAAATTAAGGTGGATATGTTTAATCACCAGGGGGCGCTGGCCAACCTGACGGCGGCAATCAACACGACGACCTCCAATATTCAGAGTCTGAATACGGAAGAAAAGGATGGTCGCGTCTATAGCGCCTTTATTCGCCTCACCGCGCGTGACCGTGTTCATCTGGCGAATATCATGCGCAAAATCCGCGTGATGCCGGACGTGATAAAAGTCACCCGTAACCGAAACTAGTTTTATGAACTTACAGCGTTATGCGCGTATCTGCGAGATGCTCGCCAGGCGTCAGCCTGATCTGACGGTCTGCATGGAGCAGGTCCACAAACCTCATAATGTCTCGGCGATCATTCGCACCGCCGACGCAGTAGGCGTACACGAAGTTCACGCCGTCTGGCCGGGCAGCCGTATGCGCACCATGGCGTCGGCGGCAGCGGGCAGCAATAGCTGGGTACAGGTGAAAACCCACCGTACCATCGGCGATGCAGTCAGCCATTTGAAGGGCCGGGGCATGCAGGTTCTGGCGACTCATCTCTCTGATAAAGCGGTTGATTTCCGCGAAATCGATTACACGCGCCCAACCTGCATCCTGATGGGGCAGGAGAAAACCGGCATCACCCAGGAAGCCTTAGACCTGGCGGATCAGGACATCATCATCCCGATGATCGGCATGGTACAGTCACTTAACGTTTCCGTCGCTTCCGCTCTGATTCTCTACGAAGCGCAGCGCCAGCGGCAGAACGCAGGCATGTACCTGCGTGAAAACAGCATGCTGCCGGAAGACGAACAGCAGCGCCTGCTGTTTGAGGGTGGCTATCCGGTGCTGGCGAAAGTCGCTAAGCGCAAGGGCCTGCCCTACCCTCACGTAAACATGCAGGGTGAGATCGAGGCCGACGCCGCCTGGTGGTCCACGATGCAGGCGGCAGGGTAATCACATGAAAGGCCGTTTGCTGGATGCCATCCCGCTCAATTCCTTAACCGGCGTTGGCGCGGCACAAAGCAGCAAACTGGCGAAAATTGGCCTGCACACCGTGCAGGACCTCCTGTTGCACCTTCCCCTGCGTTATGAAGATCGCACCCATCTTTACCCGATTGGCGAACTGCTGCCGGGCATTTACGCCACTGTTGAAGGCGAAGTGCTGAACTGCAATATCACCTTCGGCGGTCGCAGGATGATGACCTGCCAGATTAGCGATGGCTCCGGCATTCTCACCATGCGCTTTTTCAACTTCAGCGCGGCAATGAAAAACAGCCTGGCGACCGGACGGCGCGTACTGGCCTATGGTGAAGCCAAACGCGGGAAGTACGGCGCGGAGATGATTCACCCTGAATACCGCGTGCAGGGCGATCTCAGCACGCCAGAGCTTCAGGAAACGCTCACGCCCGTTTATCCGACCACCGAAGGCATTAAGCAAGCCACGCTGCGTAAGCTCACCGACCAGGCGCTGGACCTGCTTGATACCTGCGCCATTGCCGAGCTTCTGCCGCCTGAACTTGCGCAAGGAATGACGAGCCTGCCGGAAGCCTTGCGCACGCTGCATCGCCCGCCACCGTCGTTACAGCTTAGCGATCTGAAAACCGGGCAGCATCCGGCGCAGCGACGCCTGATTCTGGAAGAACTACTGGCGCATAACCTGAGCATGCTGGCGCTGCGTGCCGGCGCGCAGCGTTTTCACGCCCAGCCGCTTAGCGCGAACGATTCACTGAAGAATCAGCTGCTGACCGCATTGCCGTTCAAACCAACGGGTGCGCAGGCGCGCGTAGTGGCGGAGATCGAACGTGACATGGCGCTCGATGTGCCAATGATGCGTCTGGTGCAGGGCGACGTCGGTTCCGGTAAAACGCTGGTCGCCGCACTGGCTGCGCTACGCGCCATTGCGCACGGCAAACAGGTGGCGTTGATGGCGCCGACAGAACTGCTGGCCGAGCAGCATGCCAGTAACTTCCGCAACTGGTTTGCACCGCTTGGTATTGAAGTGGGTTGGCTGGCAGGTAAACAGAAGGGGAAAGCGCGCCTGGCGCAGCAGGAAGCCATCGCCAGCGGGCAGGTACAGATGGTGGTCGGCACCCACGCGATTTTCCAGGAGCAGGTGCAATTTAACGGGCTGGCGCTGGTGATTATCGATGAACAGCACCGCTTCGGCGTCCATCAACGCCTGGCGCTGTGGGAAAAAGGTCAGCAGCAGGGGTTCCACCCGCATCAGTTAATCATGACCGCAACGCCGATCCCCCGCACCCTGGCAATGACCGCCTATGCCGATCTCGATACCTCCGTGATTGATGAGCTACCGCCGGGTCGCACACCTGTCACTACCGTTGCCATCCCGGACACCCGTCGTAGCGATATTATCGATCGCGTCCGCAATGCCTGTACCCAGGAAGGCCGCCAGGCATACTGGGTCTGTACGTTGATTGAAGAGTCAGATTTGTTAGAAGCCCAGGCTGCGGAAGCGACATGGGAAGAGCTCAGGCTCGCCTTACCGGAGTTGAAGATTGGTCTGGTTCATGGGCGGATGAAACCCGCAGAGAAGCAGGCGGTGATGGCGGCCTTTAAGCAAGGTGAGCTGCACCTGCTGGTCGCGACAACGGTGATTGAAGTCGGGGTGGATGTCCCCAACGCCAGCCTGATGATTATCGAAAACCCGGAACGGTTAGGTCTGGCACAATTACACCAGTTGCGTGGACGCGTGGGCCGTGGCGCGGTGGCCTCCCATTGCGTACTACTCTACAAATCACCGCTCTCGAAAACCGCACAGAAGCGCCTTCAGGTCTTACGGGACAGCAACGACGGCTTTGTGATTGCGCAAAAGGATTTAGAGATTCGCGGCCCCGGTGAACTGCTGGGCACGCGTCAGACGGGTAACGCCGAGTTCAAAGTGGCGGATTTGCTGCGCGATCAGGCCATTATCCCGGATGTTCAACGCATCGCCCGTCACATTCACGAACATTATCCGCAACAGGCAACCGCCCTGATTGAACGCTGGATGCCCGAAACCGAGCGTTATTCCAACGCCTGATAACCCCTTGCCCGAGACCGTTTGTAAAATTTATAAATGCAATCGTTTGCTTTTACCATCTGGTCAGATAAAATCACCGCTTTTCCACCATGGGATTGCCTCTGATGTCTGTTAACACCGTCGAGTCGGCAAATGCGCAACCGGTTGCGCAGACGCAAAACAGCGAACTGATTTACCGTCTTGAAGATCGCCCGCCGCTCCCTCAAACCCTGTTTGCCGCCTGTCAGCACCTGCTGGCAATGTTCGTCGCGGTCATCACGCCAGCGCTGTTAATCTGCCAGGCGCTCGGTTTACCGGCACAAGATACTCAACACATTATCAGTATGTCGCTGTTCGCCTCCGGTGTGGCCTCAATTATTCAAATCAAAGCATGGGGGCCGGTCGGTTCAGGGTTGTTATCTATTCAGGGCACCAGTTTTAACTTTGTCGCCCCGCTGATTATGGGCGGCACCGCGCTGAAAACCGGCGGAGCGGACGTCCCCACCATGATGGCAGCGCTATTCGGCACGCTGATGCTGGCAAGCTGCACTGAGATGGTTCTCTCCCGCATACTGCATCTGGCGCGCCGCATTATCACACCGCTGGTCTCCGGCGTGGTGGTGATGATTATCGGTCTGTCGCTGATCCAGGTGGGTTTAACATCCATTGGCGGCGGCTATGCCGCAATGAGCGACAACACCTTTGGCGCGCCCAAAAACCTGATGCTGGCAGGCGTCGTACTGGCGCTGATCATCCTGCTTAACCGCCAGCGCAACCCCTACCTGCGTGTGGCCTCGCTGGTGATCGCGATGGCGGCAGGCTATCTGCTGGCCTGGTTTATGGGGATGCTGCCGGAAAACACCACACCGGCAACACAAGACTTAATCATGGTGCCCACGCCGCTGTACTACGGTCTGGGCATTGACTGGAACCTGCTGCTGCCGCTGATGCTGGTCTTTATGATCACCTCACTGGAGACCATCGGCGATATCACCGCCACCTCCGATGTCTCCGAGCAGCCGGTCTCCGGGCCGCTGTATATGAAGCGCCTGAAAGGCGGCGTGCTGGCTAACGGCCTGAACTCCTTTGTTTCCGCCGTGTTCAATACCTTCCCCAACTCCTGTTTCGGGCAGAATAACGGCGTGATTCAGTTGACCGGCGTGGCCAGCCGTTATGTCGGCTTTGTGGTAGCGCTGATGCTGATCCTGCTCGGCCTGTTCCCGGCGGTAAGCGGCTTTGTGCAGCACATTCCTGAACCGGTGCTCGGCGGCGCCACGCTGGTGATGTTCGGCACCATCGCCGCTTCCGGCGTGCGTATCGTCTCCCGTGAGCCGCTGAACCGCCGCGCTATCCTGATTATCGCGCTGTCGCTGGCTGTCGGCCTGGGCGTTTCTCAGCAGCCGCTGATCCTGCAATTTGCGCCAGACTGGGTGAAAAACCTGCTCTCCTCCGGCATTGCCGCTGGGGGCATCACCGCTATCGTTCTGAACCTGATTTTCCCGCCAGAGAAGCCGTAAGCGAAATGCGGCGATGATCGACAATCATCGCCGCTGTAACGCTCTTTCACCATTCCCGCCTTGAGGATTGCGCGTAAATCGTGCATAACTCAGATGTGTGCACTTCGCGGGATGGAAGACCATGAAATTTATTGGAAAGCTGATTCTCTACATATTGATTGCCCTTTTGGTGGTGATCCTCGGCCTCTATTTTCTGCTGCAAACCCGCTGGGGCGCGGAGCATGTAAGCGCCTGGATATCAGAGAACAGCGGGTACAGCCTGACATTTGATGTCATGGATCACCGCTTTTCCGCACCGTCCCACGTTTTGCTTGAGAACGTCACGTTTGGCCGGGATGGCCAGCCCGCCACGTTAGTCGCGAAAACGGTGGATATCGGCCTGAGCAGTCGCCAGATAACCGATCCCCTGCACGTCGATGCCATCCTGTTGCAGGACGGCACGCTCAATATCTCCCCGCAGACCGCACCGCTTCCTGTTCAGGCTGACCGCCTGCAATTACAGAACATGGCGCTTAACAGCCCGGGCGGTGAGTGGAACCTGAGCGCTCAGCGCGTTAACGGCGGCGTGGTTCCCTGGCGTCCCGAAGCGGGCAAGGTATTGGGGAATAAGGCGCAGATCCAGCTCAGCGCCGGTTCACTCACGCTGAATGATGTTCCCGCGACCAACGTGCTGATTGAAGGCAGCATTGATAAGGAACAGGTAATCTTAAGCAACATTGGCGCAGACATTGCGCGCGGCGCCTTAACCGGCGTGGCGCGACGCAACGCGGACGGCAGTTGGGTGGTGGAAAATCTGCGTCTGAACGACATCCGGCTGCAAAGCGATAAATCGCTGACCGACTTTTTTGCCCCGCTTACCGCTATCCCGTCTCTGCAAATTGGCCGTCTTGAAGTGACCGATGCCCGCCTGCAAGGCCCGGACTGGGCAGTAACCGACCTCGATCTCAGTTTGCGCAACCTGACGTTCAGCAAAGATGACTGGCAGACGCAAGAAGGCAAACTATCGATGAATGCCAGCGAGTTCATCTACGGTTCTCTGCATTTCTTCGATCCCATTCTGAATGCCGAATTCTCACCGCAGGGCATTGCGCTACGCCAGTTCACGACCCGCTGGGAAGGCGGTATGGTCAGAACATCCGGCAACTGGCTGCGTAATGGCAAAGCGCTAATCCTCGACGATGCCGCCATTGCCGGGCTGGAATACACGCTGCCGGAAAACTGGAAGCAGCAGTGGATGAAACCTCTGCCTGGCTGGTTAAACAGCCTGACGCTGAAAAAATTCAGCGCCAGTCGCAACCTGGTGATTGATATCGACCCGGCTTTCCCGTGGCAGCTCACCGCGCTGGATGGTTATGGCGCAAATCTGGGACTGGTGCAGAACCATCAATGGGGCGTATGGAGTGGGAACGCAACGCTTAACGCGGCAGCCGCGACGTTTAACCGAGTAGACGTGCGTCGCCCCTCCCTGGCGCTGGCGGCAAACAGCAGCACAGTTAATATCAACGAACTGAGCGCATTTACGGAGAAGGGGCTGTTAGAAGCTACGGCCAGCGTTTCGCAACTCCCCCAGCGCCAGACAAAAGTCAGCCTGAACGGACGCGGCGTGCCAATGAACGTCTTGCAGCAATGGGGATGGCCTGCGCTGCCCATTTCCGGCGACGGCAACATCCAGCTTACCGCCAGCGGTAATATCCAGGCGGACGCCCCACTGAAGCCAACGGTAAACGGCCAGTTGCACGCGGTAAACGCCGATAAACAGCAGGTGACGCAAACAATGCGGGCAGGCGTTGTGTCAGGAGCGGAAGTCACGCAACCACAGCCTGCGCAATAGTGTGTTTTGCCCGGTGGCGCTACGCTTACCGGGCCTGTGACAGGTTTTCTCACGAAACGTCGCATGAACGTTATGTGTACTCATAATTCCCAAAAGATATGAAAACAGGTAACTCATGGATTTTGTGAAGGTTTATATGAAACCGATCATGGTAAGGCGAAAGGCTGATGAAAAAAGTGAGTGGGGGGATGTGGAAACCTTGAGAAAGTAGCTATAATGCGCCCCGCCTCCATGTAGCAATGTGGGCGCGGAAGATCGTCGTCTCCGGTGAGGCGGCTGGACTTCAAATCCAGTTGGGGCCGCCAGCGGTCCCGGGCAGGTTCGACTCCTGTGATCTTCCGCCAAAGTTCCTCACTCTCCCCTGGGTCTTAAGCCAATTCCCCAAACTCATTCCTTCATTGCGACCTGATCTTTAAACGCCCTCACCCATTATTAAGAAATCGATTATGGCTGTATCGTCCTGACGGCCTGGAGCGAACGGGAGAAAAGATTGCTCGGTGAGCTAAAAGAAGCACAACCGCAGTTAAAAGGGATTAAGGGCGCGCTGGCAGCGGCTCACTGATTCCCCTCGTTATATTACGCTTATCCGGCCTACACACTTTCCCGAAGGGAGAAAATCGTTATCCCGGAATATGACTCGCAAAATAAACGACCTGGACGTAATGAGCTTCAATATGGATCTCTGGCATACTAAGCGGATTACGGCACGGTGAGTCAGATTAAAGCGGAGGCGGCATGACGGATAAACACTTGACCCAATCCCCGGCAGGCGAATTTATTATGTTTGCCAGTGATGACGGTGAAGTGCGTGTTGAATGCCGCTTTGAGCAAGAGACACTGTGGCTACCTCAGGCAACCATTGCAAACCTTTATCAAATCACTCCCCAGGCTATAACGCAGCACATCAAAGCAATCTACGAAGAAGGCGAACTTGAACAAAACGCAACCTGTAAGTCTTACTTACAAGTTAAACAGGAAGGGAATCGTCAGGTAAGCCGCAATATGCTTCATTACAGCCTACCCGTCATTCTTGCCATCGGCTTTCGTGTCCGCTCCCCCCGAGGTACGCAATTTCGCCAGTGGGCAACCCAGACGCTTCAGGAATACCTGATCAAAGGTTTTGTGATGGACGATGAGCGGCTGAAAAACCCGCCCGTAGGAACATCGGCCGTTCCTGATTATTTCGATGAGATGCTCGAACGCATCCGCGATATTCGCGCCAGCGAACGTCGGGTTTATTTGCGAGTTAGAGAGATCTTTGCGTTGGCCGCCGACTATCAGCCCTCGCTTAAAGAGACAACGCAGTTTTTCCAAACCATCCAGAACAAATTGCATTTCGCCTGTACCGGCCATACGGCAGCTGAACTTATTTGTGAACGTGCTGACGCCAGGAAACCCCATATGGGGCTAACCAGCTATAAAGGCGAAGAGGTGCGTAAATGCGATGTAACAGTGGCAAAAAATTACCTCAACCAGGATGAAGTCAGCGAACTCAACCGTGTGGTCAACATGTGGCTGGATTTTGCCGAAGATCAGGCCCGGCGCCGTCAACAGGTGTTTCTGCGTGACTGGCAGGATAAGCTGGATCAGTTCCTGCAATTTAATGACCGGGAGGTTCTGCAAGGCGCAGGAAAGATCAGTAAGAAAACGGCAGAGGAAAAAGCACAGGCGGAATATATCCAGTTTGCAGAACAGCGACGGCGCTTAAAAGAAACTGAAGGAGAAAGGGACATTGCCAGTTTGCTACAGTGGAAAAAAGAGACCAAAAAGTAACGCTGCATAGTCTGTAGATAAGCCCGTAGCACGACAGAAGCTGAAAGAAATTAAAGACGCGCTGATTCCCCTCGTTATATTGTGCGCCGGATGGCGCTTACGCTTATCCGGCCTACAAACGGCAACGCGTATCGCCTTCACATCGGGGGGAGTTCCAGTCTTTCGCAGCGCGCTTTTACCGCTTCGTGCAGCAGGCGGACTGCCGTCGAAAGCTGTTTGCGGTGCGGGCAGATCATGTTCAGTGGGACTTTCTCTCCCTGATAATCTGGCATCAGGCGCTGCAATCGCCCGTCACGCACATCTTCAGAGACATCAAGCCAGGATTTATACGCCATCCCCTCTCCGGCGATAGCCAGCCGCCGGATAACTTCAGCATCGTCGCTCATCATGGTGCCGTTGACCTGTACGCTGCTGACGTCACCGTTGCGGATGAACGACCAGCGGTCATGCAGGCGTCCGCGCAACACGAACGTTAACGCATTCAGATGCGCTAAATCATCGGGATGACGCGGATCGCCGTGTTGCGCGACCCAGTCCGGCGAAGCCACCAGCACACGCCGGTTATCGGGGGAAACGGGCAGCGCGATGTAAGAAGCATCTTCCGTATTGCCGTAACGGAACGCGACATCAACCGGATCTTTAAATACATCGGCGACCTGATCGGAGAAAAACACCCGCAGGCGCAACGCAGGGTGGCGACGGCAAAACGACTGGAATACCGGGAGCAGTAAATTGCGCCCAAGATCGGAGGGCACGGCGATTTGCAGCGTACCGGAGATCTCATCTTCCGGCGTCTGAATTTTTTGCAGCCCGGCGTGCATCACCTCAAGCATCTGTCTGGCGTAGGGCAACCAGACCTCGCCTTCCGGCGTCAGCCGTAAGCTGCGGGTCGAGCGTGCGAACAGGCGAATGTTTAACGTAGACTCCAGCCGTTTGATGGCGGAACTGACCTGGGCAGGCTGTACCCCGGCTTCCCGCGCCGCATCGCTAAAACTGTTTAGCGCCGCCGCGCGAACAAACAACGTGAGATCTTCAAGCCGGAACATTTTCACTCCCCGAATATAAGTCCTGTCGTCGTGAGGCTATTTTTCCCGTTCTGCTGGCGGTTTACCATCGAATTATACAAACGATAAACCTGTTCCCACACCGGAGACGTTATGAAAGCCATCGCAATTACCCGCGCCGCGCCAGAAGGCAGCAATATTGAGTTTTTACAGGACATTGACCTCCCTGTTCCGGTCGCCGCCGGACATGACCTGCTGGTTGAGGTGAAAGCCATCTCTGTTAACCCGGTCGATACCAAAGTACGCGCGGGTTTTAACGCAGAGACCCCGCGCGTGCTGGGCTGGGATGCCACAGGCGTAGTGAAATCAGTCGGCGAGGCGGTGACATTGTTCGCACCGGGGGATGAAGTCTGGTATGCCGGCGCGTTGGGCCGTCCGGGAAGCAACAGCGAGTTCCAGCTTGTTGATGAGCGCATCGTCGCGTTGAAACCCAAAACGCTGGATAATGCCGCCGCCGCAGCGCTGCCGCTGACCTCGATCACCGCATGGGAAATGTTGTTTGACCGCCTCGGCGTTGAAGAAGGCGGCAACGAAGGGGATACGTTGCTGATTGTCGGCGCCGCAGGCGGCGTGGGCTCTATCCTGACGCAGCTGGCCCGCAAACTCACCCGACTGACGGTGATCGGCACCGCGTCGCGCCCGGAAAGCCAGAAATGGGTACGCGAAGCCGGTGCGCATCATGTCATCGACCATAGCAAACCGCTAACGGAAGAGCTGGCGCGGATCGGCATCAACGCAGTGACGCACGTCGCCAGCCTGACCCACACTGATAAGCATTACCCGCAGCTCATCGAAGCCCTGGCGCCGCAGGGTAAGCTGGCGCTGATAGACGATCCAGCAACGCTCGACGCACGACCGCTGAAAACAAAGAGTATTTCGCTGCACTGGGAGTTTATGTTTACCCGCTCAATGTTTGAAACCGACGACATGATCGCCCAGCATCAGCTACTGACCCGCGTGGCGCTGCTCATTGATGCTAAGGTGATTCACACCACGCTGGGCGAGCATTACGGAGCCATCAACGCGGCGAATATTCAGAAAGCGCACGCACAGCTTGAAACGGGCCGCTCCGTCGGCAAGATTGTGTTGGAAGGCTTCTGATAAGCCCCCCAGGGGCGAGAAAGTCGCCCCTGCTTTTTTTATGCGCCGCGTAAAACTATATGAACGGGTTGTCTCTTCCGGGACGAAATCGCTATGCTTGCCGCATCGCCCCTCTACCGCTAACGCCCATGATCAAAACGCTGCACATCGAAAACTACCGCTCGATTCGCCATCAGTCTCTGGAACTGGAACAGCTCAATATCGTCTTCGGCCCTAACGGCACCGGAAAGTCGAATATCTATAAGGCGATTCACCTGATGCACAGTGCGGCGCAGGGGCAGTTCTCACAGGCGCTGGCGAACGAAGGCGGTATTCTGAAGGTATTCTGGGCCGGGAAAACGCGCAGCGACCAGTTGCGGCGCATGACTCTGGCGGTAGAAACAGAAACCTATGAATACGAGTTACAGGTAGGGTTTGTCGAGAAGCTCCCCTACCCGTCGCAGTTCGATCTCGACCCGGTCATCAAAGAGGAGTCTGTCTGGTTGAGCGGGCACGCTCGCCGCCCCTCCTCACAGTTGATGAAACGTAAAAACCAGGTCGTATTCCTCAATAATATCCATCACGAGAAAGTCACCCACAGCGGCACGCTGTATGAGAACGAGTCGGTATTCGGCCAGTTGGGAGAGCCACACCTCTACCCGGAGGTGTCGCAGATGCGAGAAATGCTGCGCAACTGGCGCTTTTATCATGAGTTTTCAGTCTCGTCTGGTTCTGCGATTCGTGTTCCGCAGGTGGGATTCCGCTCACCGGTTCTGGCCAGCGACGGAGCAAACCTGGCGGCAGCGTTCCAGACAATCGTCGAGATTGGCGATGAACTGCTGCTGATGCGGATTCTCGATCGGGCATTTCCCGGTTGCGTGTTCTACAGCGATAACAGCGGCGGTCGCTTTCGCCTGATGATGAAACGCGAAGGGTTGACCCGTCCGCTGGAACCTGCGGAGTTCTCGGATGGCACGCTACGTTTCCTGTGCCTGGCCGTAGCGCTGTTAAGCCCGCGACCGCCAGCTTTTATCGCGCTCAACGAACCGGAAAACAGCCTGCATCCGCAGATGTTGCCCGCCCTCGCCCAACTGATCGCCGAAGCCAGCCGCCATTCGCAAATCTGGCTCACCAGTCATTCGCCTGAACTGGCCAATCTGATCGAGAAACATGCCGCGTTTTCGCTGTATCAACTGGCGATGGAGGACGGTGAAACACAGCTTACCCGACTGTCGTAAAAGTGGGCGATGCTAACGCCCGTCTCGTTTGTGCCGCCATCTCTGCTATGATGCCTGCACATAAAAAAGACAAAACACTATGTTGAGGAAAAAATGGGGTCCACCAGAAGAGGGATGCTGAACGTCCTGATTGCCGCCGTATTATGGGGAAGTTCAGGGGTTTGCGCGCAGTACATTATGGAACAAAGCCAGATGTCGTCGCAGTTTCTGACCATGACGCGTCTGATATTCGCCGGGTTGATTCTGCTGATGCTCTCGTTTGTTCACGGCGACAAAGTATTTTCCATTTTCAAAAACCGCCAGGACGCCCTAAGCCTGCTGTTCTTTTCCATCATGGGAGCGCTTACCGTACAGCTCACCTTCCTGCTCACCATTGAGAAATCTAATGCCGCCACCGCAACGGTGCTGCAATTTTTATCGCCGACGATTATCGTGGCGTGGTTCTCGCTGGTACGGAAAGCGCGCCCCGGCATTCTGGTGCTGACGGCCATTCTCACCTCCCTTATTGGCACCTTTTTGCTGGTAACGCACGGTAATCCGACATCGCTGTCTATCTCGCCTGCCGCGCTGTTCTGGGGGATTGCCTCCGCGTTTGCCGCAGCGTTTTATACAACCTGGCCCTCTACGCTGATCGCGCGTTACGGCACGCTTCCAGTCGTTGGCTGGAGCATGTTGATCGGCGGCGTGATATTGCTGCCCTTCTATGCCGGGCAGGGAACGGATTTTGTGGTCAGCGGCAGCCTGATTCTGGCGTTTTTCTATCTGGTGGTCATCGGCACATCGCTGACTTTCAGCCTGTATCTGAAAGGGGCGCAAATGATTGGCGGACCGAAAGCGAGCATTCTGAGCTGCGCGGAACCGCTAAGCAGCGCGTTGTTATCGCTGCTGTTGCTGGGCATCAGCTTCACCCTGCCGGACTGGCTTGGTACGTTGCTGATCCTCTCGTCGGTGGTGCTGATTTCAATGGATTCCCGCCGTCGCGCCCGGGCGGCATAAGGCAAAAGAGTGGACTCCAATAATCTGGTCCACTCTTTTATCGCTTATAATGTCGCGTTAATGTTTATTAGCCTTTTGTATAATCTGCAATTTTTCTGGTCGATAAGCTTACGCGTCAGCGCCCAGCGCTCCCGATAAACCAGTTTATCGCTCACATTTAATTCCAGTGCGATTTCTTTAACCGACATGCCTTGTAAGAGATGAAACACAATTTGCTGCTCACGCAGCGTGAACAAGAAACTACTTGAACGGCATTTTCTATTACCATTAATCACCGCATTACAATGCACCATGAAAGCATCCATGCGCTCCCTGACCGCCGTAAGGCCATGCAGTCCGGCGACCGAAAGAAAAGAGGTATGGTCAGGGTTATACATATCGACAAAAAAGAGTATATGATTAAAACGCATTCGCTTTATCTCTTCCCCTTTTGCCGAGAGGGTAATATCGTGTTCGAGCGTGCGACTGCGTTGTTTATACGTCGCATCAAACCGCAATGAAAACGGAATAAAATTACTGTACTTATCGATCAGGTGAAAGGGTATATCTTCATTAAGCCCCATTTTCAATCCTGATTCATGCAGGGCATCTTCAAAAAGTGTATGAATGGCAATACCATCATAAATATTTTTCGTCAGGTAAATAAATTTAAAACGTAAGGATGAAGGGTTAAAATTAAGCATAACGTTATCCTTCGCATTAGTAGTTATAGGTATTGACCACGCCATAATCATCAATCCATGAGAGTGTTTTGACTGTGCCCTCCCCTTTTGTGTTTTTGGGTAAAACAACCGTTTTAGTTGACAATGGTGCCCAAAGACCATCATCAGGTAATTGCTTTATTTCTGTACCGTCATTCAACGTAAGATCCATTAATGTTACGTACAAAGGTGAGTTATTCTTTACTAACAGGCAGCGTTTTCCTCCACAATCAGATAAAGAGATGTGTAATTCTTTTATACTTTCCTCAAGGGTGATTGCTGCCAGTGCAGTGGGCCGCCAGAATAACTTCACCCGAGTACGAAAAGCGACCTGTAGCGCGCCCTTCTCCGCTTTACCATCAGCCACAGGAGGGACTTCCAGCGTGTTCAGCCAGAATAAAGATTCTCTGTCAGCAGGTAATGTATGCTGGTCGCCAGTAAACTGTACCCGCACCGCCCGGGATGTTTTTCCTTCAAGCCGAAAAATCGGAGGTAAAATGATAAACGGTGTTTTAATCTCCTCGGGACGATCAAAAATATTGTCTTTTTCAGTCCACAACTGCAATAAAACGGGTTTCAGCCCTTCATTGTAAATAGTAAATGATGTTTCGCGCGCCTTTTCATTAATTATCACTCGCGTGTAATTAATATACGTTGCCGACATAGCCGATGACGGCAATAAAAGTAAAATCAGGAAGTGGTTCAGAACATATTTTAGCCGTTTCGCCATGCCCCCTCCTCTATTTATAGACAAGGGTGAATGTCACTGCACCTCTGACATCGCCAGAAGAGACATTTGCCGCAGTCTGATATAAACCGGCACGCAGTGGCACGGTATAATTCGCATTGTCCTGAGCCGGATCATAATCCGTCAGGAGATATGCCGTATTAAACGACAGAGGGATATTCTGATCGTCCAACAACTGGATACCCACGCCACTCGCCGTTGAGGTGCTCGCCAGCGCAAAAACACCGTTGGCGTTATCAATAATGGCCGTGGTCGGCGTAAACAAATAGCTGATGCTCGATAACCCTGCCGGGCATTTTGTAAAGTTCAGATTAAAATCAGTACGCGCAGCGGTATAACCTATGCCACTAAAATCAGTTCGGCTAACAGCCGGTAAATTAACCGTGACATCCGACGTCGTACAGGTTCCCCCGGTGGTGGATATGATCAGCCCTCCCGCCAGAAAATCAGCGATCATATAGGTGCCGCTGCCAACAGACGTACTGCCCCCGTATGTCTGGTAGTGTCGCATATACATCGGGTCAAAGACGGAAGTGCTGCCTGCGGTTAACGATGTCGAGGTTTTTACAAAACGGATTTGGACATCCACGCCGAGATTCCATGAACTTCCATCGCCTGTCACCGTAAATAACTGCGAAGGCGTCTGCTGCCCTCCGGTCGCAATAGTAAGAGGATACCAGTCGCTGGTTTGCCCTTTTACCGTATAGCGCCAGCGAGCGATATACCCCAACCCGGTTTTTACCGTCGTGTTATAGACAGTATACGTTTGCCCATCGACCTGGGTAGTTCCCCAAACGGTGTAGGGGGGATACCCCTGTACCGCCATCGGGATGGCGTAGCTTTGATAATTGGTACGATGAGAGCAGGTCCATGCCGTCGGGTTGTAAGAGGTCGCCCATGTACCTAATAAATCGCCTACGGCAGCATCTTTACCCACCTGTACGGTCGTAGAGTCAAAGTACTGGTAGTAGCCATTGGTACGCTCACAGTTCACCCACGTCCCGTCCGCTCGCGCCACGCCGCACATCGCCGCCAGTGCCAGAAAAGAGAGGGCAACGCCCGTTACGATAGTTTTCATCTTTCACTCCTTAATTACTGGCATACCGCATCAGCCCGACGTAAGTCAGCAACATCTGCGCTTTTCTGCTCTGATAAGCGGTAACTGAACTGGCACTCCTGACCCGATCCACTTCCCCATTTCACGCGCAATTTGCCCGCCAGATTCTTAACGCGCGCAAAACTTTGCCCACCCTGGGCGATGTAACCGACAGTATTGCCGCTCTCATCGACCACATCGGCGCCAAAAGGCAGCACATCACCGGCATGGCGGAGAGTGAAAAGCACGGAATACCCTGTATCCGTGGCGTATTTCATCAACACCACGGCACCTGCGGTAGGGACGCTGTTCTGGCTGGTGACGTCCAGGGAGATGTCATTCGATAGCCCCCGAGGGTCGAGCTCAATCGTGTTCTGGCGATAGGGTGAGAGGTAAGGCACTGCGGCATTGCCATTGCGGTTAAGGCTAAGGCTGCTGTTGTTTGCCACCTTTGCGCCTCCCGCATGTTCCGCTTCAATGACCGCCATGGTGTCCCCCATGATCGGCGTCAGCACAACGCCATTTTGCCAGGCGACAACACCGCCAGAGAGGTTCATGCCGTATTGCTGGTAGCCCTGGCCTGCTGAGAAACTGCCGCCCATGCTGGTCCACGGCGAAGTCCAGTTACCACTGACGCCGCCCGTGGTTTTATTGCTGCTATGGTCGTAGTCATCCTGATTGACGAACGCGCCCCAGTTATACTGACGGTTCTCCCCGGAGGTGCCGGCGATTGAGTTTTGCAGCCCCCGATGCCCGCTTTCCTGAACATAGGTGGTACTGAGATAAGCCGAGCGCGCGCTGTTCCCTAACGGCAGGGAAATCCCTATCGCGATTTTGTTATCCCATTTGTCTTTCACTAAATCGCGGGTACGGCTGGCGTTGAGGTTAAAATTGAACCACTTGAACGCATTGGTGTAACCCAACTGATACTCGGTATCACGCCCGCTTTTGTTCCAGTAATCCTGAGTGCTGGCACTGAGATTAATGCTCCCAAGCGTCTCGGAAATAGTTTGCGTTGCGCTGAGTTGCAGACGATTCTTGCGGTTAATGCTGCTGGAATAAGCCCCTTTATTTGTCCGCTCTAAATCACGCATCAACATCGCATCGTCAATATCGTAATAACCGGAGCTGGAATAGCGATAGCTCGCCAGAGTGATATTGGTATCAACGACGGGCAGAATCCTGGCAAATGAAAAACGGATGCTCTGGCCTTCACGTTTACTGTTATCCGCAAGCGTCGTTCGCGCATGCGTTATGTCAGCAGAAAGCGCGCCAATGAGCGTATTGAGCGCGACGCCACCTGCGACCGATTGATAATCCTCCCCGCCCATCGCACCGGTGTAAGTGGTCAGTAAGTTAGTAAAACCATGACGGAATGTCCCCATCGCAATCTGTGGTTTCTCATTCACGGAGGTATTCCGATAGCGCCCCGCCATCAGCGAATAGCGACTGGTTCCCGGGCGGAGCAGTTCAGCGATGGAAGCATAGGTCACGGTAAAACTGTGCTCACTCCCATCTGCCTCTTTAATCGTTACCAGCAGATCGCCGCCGGTGCCATTGGGATACAGGTCATCAATACGGAACGCGCCAGGCGGAACCGTCGTTTGATAGATACGCGCGCCGCGCTGACTCACGCTGACGAGTGCGTTGGTGTTTGCAACACCAGTAATGACTGGCGCATAGCCTCGCTGGGAATCCTCATACATACGATCGTCAGAAGTCAGCATTACGCCCCGAAAACCAACGCTGTCGAAGACCTGGCCATCCGTGGTGGAATCACCCATCACCAGTTTGCTGCGCAGCGGAATAATGCCGCGCTCAAGATAAGTGCTGGTTGAGTCATAATGCCAACCCTGATCGTTGTTCCAGTTGAAAACACCGCGATAGCGTAAGCGCCAAGCATCCCAATTGAGCCCTCCCATCAGGCTCAGATACTGAGATGACATAGAGTCCGTTCCAGACATCTCTGCATGCCATGCGTTGTAATCATATTGCAACGTCGCAGCAGGAATACCGTTATCCCATAATTCAGGATTAACATAGCCGCGAACCTGGCGAAGCAGCCATATCTGAGGCGCCTGCACATTGATGCGCTGTGTCGTCACATCGTAATAAGCTGTTAAATCAGAAGATATATCACCAATACGCACACAACTTTCATTATTCTTTAACGACTGGCGCAGCATTGGATCAATTTTATCAATATCGATTCCCAGCGTTGATATCAGCTTCAGCGTAAAACACGGTTTGGCTACCACGGCATTGCTTTTATCATTTTCGAACTTAACTTCACCACGCCCTCGCCATTTGTCGTTCACATACAGATCGACATTATATTGTCCCTGCGGAACCGGGTTTCCCTGAGAATAGTTGCTAACATCAATCGCTGAGCGTAAAAAATCACTATTAAATTGCACTTCATCATTTTCAGCGAAGGCAACCTGAACAGAAATAAAAGATAAAACAACGAATTGAGCAATGCGGGTTAATCTCAGAGGACAAGAAATAACGTTATGGGCTACTTTGTAATTTTTGCTCATTTGTTGTTTCTCCACCATAATCATTTATTACACTGTAAAAAACTGAAGCACCGCTCAATTGCGTCGATTTTTTATTAGCGAGCGGAAATACTATTTCGCTTTTTGGCTTCACCATACGCTGGGGGAAGTTTTCTACAGCAGCTAATACAGCTGACCCTGTTGTTCGACGAATCTCAACCTTGCTGAAAGTGATGTAATAGGGAGAGTCGTTTACTACTTTTATGTTGTTCCCTTGTTGGAATATTTTTAATTCTTTATAAGACTGTAATGGTGTTGGTTGCAGATTATCCGGGCGGTAGAATAATTTTATTCGGGTACGAAATGCCAACTGCATATGTGTTTTGCCCGACGTTGAATCCTGTGCTTTTGGCGGAATTTCCAGCATGTTGAACCAAAACAAGGACTCCCTGTCCTGCGGCAATGACGGGTTCGTCGCCATGATTCGCACAGCTTGCCCCTTCGCCGGATCAATACGAACAACGGGAGGAGCAATGAGGAACGGAACCGTGATCTCCCCAGGCTTTGCATTTGGGTTACCATCATCCATCCATATTTGTAAAAGATAAGGATTATTCCCCCGGTTTTTTAACTGTACCGTTGATTCCTTGTCTTTTGCATTAAATACAATGCGTGTTCCGTTAATCACAACGTCAGCCATAGCGTTCAGTGAGAACGCCGAAAATAACAATACCAGCCCGGAAGATAATATCTTTAACATCTCATCACCTCATAATCAGGAGTAAAGGACGCCGCCTTTACTCCTGTCTTTATTACTCGTAAACCATGGTGTAATCGACCTGAGTCGTTACAGAACCCGCAGTAGATGCGCCAGTAGCATAATATTGCGCAAAGTAATTCAGCGTACCGTTTCCAGAAGAGATATCGACAGGGATATCATTCTGGCCATTCGCTACTGAAGCCCCTGCAACAATGGCGTCACGATCGGCGTTTAATAATTGAACCTGCACGTTAGTCGCTGCATCTGCCGCTGCTGAATCAATGTTCAGACGACCGGTTGTGCTATCAACATAAGCGCCAGGTTCGAAGTAGGTGCTGGCGGTATTTAAAGATGTTCCTGAGCAGTTACTCAGCGAGATAGTGAACGGCGTAGCACCTGCCGTTGCGCCTGCTGCGCCGAGCGTAGTAGCCGAAACGGTCGGCAGCGTTACCGTTGCATCATTACTGCCACCGTCGACAGAAATAGTACAAGTTGTATCAGTAATTTGTCCGTTAATTGTAATAGTTCCATCCACCGCAAATGCTGAAGCAGTAAATGCGGAAGTGATAACCATTGCTAACGCGGATAACGCATAATTATATTTACGCATAATAAATTCCCCTGGTGTTGTTGATATAAATGAACGACGTATTGAATGTGTTATTAAGGCAAAACAAACCTCACCCCATTATCAAAAATGAGTACTGAATAACACCTTCCGGTTCCATTGACATAATATACGCAAAACTTTCATCCGCAATATTAGGATTTTTCAACCAAAAGAAATCAAATCCAAATGCTTACAGGAAAATAAAGTACCGCATAATATCTGCGCTATTCACCATGCAAAATATATCGATAACCAGGTTTTTATAAGACAGTATCAGTTAAAAAAAGATAAAATTTTATAAATCAAATAAATTGATCCAGATCACTGCACGACCCAAAATAGTCGAAATTTAAACATATAAAAAACACAATAAAAACCAAATATCAAACAAACAGGAACAAAACGATCACATTTATTGCTGCATTATTAGCCAGAAAACACCACTTTTAGAATTACGAGAATAATCCTGACAATACGACTAAAGTATTTTATATAATTTATTAATAATTAATGGATTATTACAAACAAATCATTTTTTTAATTTTTTGCAAGAATAATCCTATTTAGATTCTAAACGTAACTATTGTTAAGCCAAGGTTACAATACATACCATTTCCAGGAATTTTACCGGAACGATCTTTTCTTTTAATCACCTACTATTTCTCAGTATAAAAATCTAAAGATTGCTTACCACAACCTTACAAAAAAGGACAATCCACTATTAGAATCGGCTTTTTTGAGCACAAAAAAGAATGGAAGGGGAAAGTTTGTTGAAAACTCCGAACGGGGAAAAAAGAAGAGAAATTTCGCTATTGTCGTTAAGCGGGAAATACCATGCTGCATGGTATCGCCAGAAAAGAGTCTCTGGCGATAAAGTTCATTTAACTTAAAGCGTTACCGATCACCACCCCGGCACCGCGCCACCGTTAAAGATAGTCTCTGCGGCTTTCGCAACTTCCGACGATTGATAAGACTGCAAAAACGCTTTCACATTTTCAGCATCTTTGTTGTCTTCCCGCGCCACCAGTATGTTCACATACGGCGAGTTTTTATCTTCGATAAAGACGCTGTCATGTACCGGCGAAAGTCCGGTTTGCTGGATGTAGGTGGTGCTAATGATCGCCACATCCACTTTCGCATCGTCCAGTACGCGCGGCAGCTGCGCGCCTTCCAGTTCCATAATATTCAGATGACGTGGGTTGTCGGTGATATCCAGCGCCGTTGGTAACAGACCTTTCCCCTCTTTCAGGGTAATCAACTTCTCTTTTTGCAGCAGCAGGAGCGCACGCCCGAGGTTGGTCGGATCGTTAGGAATGGCGATCGTCGCCCCGTCTTTCAGTTGATCAACCGTTTTAATTTTTTTCGAGTAGCCCGCCATCGGGAAAACAAAGGTGTTGCCTACCGCTACCAGCGTGTAGTTATGGGCTTTGTTATCTTGTTCGAGGAACGGTCGATGCTGGAACACGTTGGCGTCCAGTTCGCCGTGATTGGTCGCATCGTTAGGCAGCAATGAACCGCTGAATCCTACCAGTTCCACATCAAGACCGTACTTCTCTTTGGCAACTTTCTTCGCGACTTCCGCCACATCCTGCTCGGCGCCGTTAATCACGCCGACTTTGATATGTTTCGCGTCGCTGCTTTGCTGATCGCACCCCGCCAGCAATATGCCCGCCAACAGTACCGCCGCCCCTGCCCGTAAATGAGGTATCGTCAATTTCACGTTTTTATCCTTATTAAATAACCATCTGATGGGTAATGAAATGACTATAGCGGGAAGGCCGCTGCGGTTTAAAAAACGAAAAGGCATCAGCAAGAAGAAAAAGGCATATACAAAAAGCCCGGTGGCGCGAACGCTTGCCGGGCCTACGTAAACTACGCCATCAAACCAGCGCTTTCACGATCTCTATTAACCTGACGATATCTTCAGGCCGGGTGTTTCCGGTTTGCGGATCGATAATCGAGCTGTAAACATGCGGCATCACGCGCGGCACGCCCGCCTCCAGACAGGTTTGCAAAATAACGCCGAAATTTTCCAGGGAAATGCCGCCGGTCGGTTCGATCAGCGTCATCCCGTTGCGGGCTGCGCTGGTTGCCAGCACATACAGCTCCGGTAACGACGTCTCGCCGCCCATCGGGAAAAACTTCGCCGCGTGCGCCCCCATATCCTGCATCATGCGTACCGCTGCATCGCAGGAAACGCGGGCCGGCGTCCCCTGGCTGCTGCAAACGCCAGTGGAGATAAGCACCTCGCCCGGCGTGCCTGTCGGGCTGACCAGCGCGTTGATATGCGTTTTTTCGCCGCCCGTTGCCGCCAGCGCGCCAGCGGCAAAACCACATCCGGTAAAGGTCTGGTTGACGTGCGCCGGGTGTACCTTTGCAGCAATCATCGCCGCCTTATAGTATTGCGCCGGATCGCCCGCTCCCAGCCCCACGGAGATGCACGGCACCTCCGCCATCCAGCGTTTTACCTCCTGAACACCGTCCTCCACTGAGGCAAACTGTGCGGAGAGGACGCCGATCGCCGCATGGCCTTCGGCAGCATCATAGATTTCCCTGGCATTGGCGATATCTTTCGCCAGTACGTTAATCGCCACACGATTACGATAAAAATTAATCTGCTGCATGGTCGGCAATCTCCTTCAGTCGCGCCACGATTAACGCCATTTCCCCTTCTGCGACCGTTCGCGGGTCGAGGCTGAAAACGCCCTGGTGGAGGTTATAGCGACGGGCATAAATGGCGATATCGCCGCCGCGCAGCTGAGCTTCGACTTCGCGGGCATCCAGCCCCAGTTCACGGGCATTCACCCGAATACGAATACGCCAGATCGCGCGCCCGGCCTCATCCTGCTCGATATCCGCACTCAACCCACGAATCGCTGAAATGGCGTCGGCTACCGGCTGAAGCTGTTCGGCGGTGACTACCGTCTGCCCCTGGTGATAATTCTCCAGCGCATATACCAGCCCAACCATATTCTCCTTACCGATCTTCATCGCTCTGGCGATGCCGTGATGCTGCGCTTTGCAGGCGGCGATCCACGTTCTCTTGCCGGTGATAAATCCAGAGGTTGGCGCATTGAAGGCTTTCGCGCCGCTGTAGACAACCATATCCGCGCCGCTCGCCACCCAGACGTGCAAATCCTCCTCGGCAGCAGCATCAACAATTAACGGCAGGTTGTGAATCTGCGCCACCTGGACGAAGTCTTCAATGCCCAACATCCCCTTCTGCACGCAGTGATGTGATTTCACATACAGCAGGGCGGCGGTGTCATCGGTAATCGCACTCTCCAGTTGCCAGCGCGCGGCCAGGTTGCTCGACCCCACTTCCACTACGCGCCCGCCTCCCAGACGGATCGCGCTGGTGATCGGCGCGCCGTAATCTACATTATGCCCACGCAGCATCACCACTTCATTGGCCATACCGGTACTGTCCGGCATCTGCGTGACCCGGGCCCGATCGCCACGGGTAATGGCGGCGGCAACGGCAATCGCAATTCCCGCCGAGGCGCATGAGGTAACATAACTGTCTTCAGCGCCGGTATAGCGGGAGACCCGCTCACCGGTTTTTTCCACCAGCTTGTCGATCTCGACAAAAGCGGAGGCCGCACGCGCCGTGGCGTGCATCACCTCCGGCGTGACGCTGGAGACGCCAAGAATCGTCATCTTGCCGCAGGCGTTAATCACCTGCTTCAGCCCCAGCTGTTGATAGATATTCTGTGTCATGGCTTACAACACTCCCAGCAGCGAGCAGACCACGCTAAGCGCCACAATCGACAGCAGAATGGTGGTATAACGCGGCCCTTTCTTCACCAGAAAGATGTAGATGGCAAATACTGCCGCCAGCGGCAGCAGGCCAGGCGCAATCGAATCGAGGATCTGCTGAACCACCACTTCAGAACCTTTCAGGGCGCTGATTTTCAGCGGGGTAGTGATCTTGACGTAGCTCGCCGACAGCGCCCCCATCATGATCAGCCCCAGCACGTTAGCGCCGTAGATCAGTTCCTTGATTCGCCCCCCTTGCAACAGCCCGACGATGGAATCACGCCCCAGCGTATAGCCTTTGTGAATCAGGCCGTAGCTGATCGCCAGCGTAATGGCCGGATAGAGAATCAGCGGCGCAATACCCCCGAATGCGCTGCCATTGGCGGCGAACGGAATAAAAATCGCAATCAACAGCGGCATCACCGCCGCCCAGACGATGGAATCACCCATCCCGGCCAGCGGCCCCATCAGGCCGGTTTTAATCCCGGTGATGGAGGCGTCGCTGATCGGTTCGCCACGCGTTTTCTGCTCTTCCATAGCGATGGAGATGCCCTGGATCACCGCGCCAAAGGTCTGTTCTGAGTTAAAGAAGTTCAGATGGCGCTTCAGCGCTTCCACCTGTTCCTCTTTTTGCGGGTAGAGTTTTTTGATGATCGGCGTCATCGAGGCGCAGAAAATCAGGCTCTGTAAACGTTCATAGGAGTTAGAAACCTCCGCGCCCAGCCAGTAGATAAACCACGCCCTGGTGATGTCCGCTTTGGTCAGCGCTCCGGTTTCCCGCGCACGCTCAACCAGTTCATGTTGCATTACGTCGCTGCTCATCATGCTGCTCCTTCATTTTTCGCCAGGCCTTTAATCAGGAAGGCCACACAGGTGCCGAAGATTGCCATCGCCATGATGTCAACCTTGAGGTACAGCACCGCGAAGAATCCACCGATAAACCACGGCAGCAGACTCTTTTTGCCGATCACCATAATGGTGATGGCGAAGCCCAGCGCCGGGAGGATCCCGCCCATGATTTCAAAGGAGTGGGTCAGCCAGTGCGGCATCAGCTTGAGGAAGCTTTCCACTACGTTCTGGCCGAAATAGTTGGCGGCGAACACCACCGGGAAACGCAGCGCCAGACCGAGTAACGCCGGGTAAAGGAAAGCGCAGCGCATAATGCCTGCCATGTTTGCCGTTTCCGCGTGTTTGTCGGCCATATGTACCCAGGCGGCGTTCAGCGTACGGCGTAGCTGGTCGAGGAATACGCCGATCACGCCAAACGGAATCGCCAGCGCAATCGCCAGGTTGGGGTCCATTCCGGCTTTAACCGCAATGGGGATCGAGATACAGGCCGCCAGCGCCGGATCTGACGGCACGTTGCCGCCCGGCGTCGAGGTCACGCCCAGATAGACGAGCTGCATACCCGCCCCGATGATCATCGCCGTCTGCATATTCCCGAGCAGCAGCCCCACAAAGACCGCGACAACCACCGGCTGAAGCAGCATGGCGGAGAAGGTGTAGCCAAGGCGTAATCGGGCAAACCAGTAATACAACCCCATCAGGCTTGCAAAGACTAAAGTATCCATAGTGTTATCCCATTATCAGAGGGTTAGAATTTTTTCAGGATATCGTCCAGCGACTGTGGTTTATCTTCCGGGATAGTCTGGAAGAACACCTGAATCCCACGACTTTTCAGGTCGTTAAGAATGCCAACGTCTTTTTCATCGAGCGTAATGTTCTGGAAAACCGCTTTGCGGTTTGGCCCACCGCCTAAGCCCCCAACCTGAATGGTGGTGACATCAAATCCCTGCTGCACGGCCTGTTGAATAGCCGCCAGAGACGGGAACAACACCAGCACATTGCCGTCGCCGAGTTGGTTTTCTTTCCACGATGCCGCAAAGCTCTGGTTGCTGTAGCAATCCACTTTGATGTTTGGCGGCGCGGCCATCAGGTAGATATTTTTCATAAACGGATCGGCGTCCAGTTCGTCACTGACCACGGCAATCCGGTTTGCCTGGGATTGTCCGACCCACTTCGTCACGACCTGCCCATGAATCAGACGGCTGTCGATGCGACATAACACGATGTTTGCCATAATGATTTTCCTTATTGTGATTGTTGTAATTGACGAACATGGGCGACGACATCCAGACAACTGCTGCGCCCGGCTTCCACCAGACCGCTCACGCAGGCGGTAAGCGGGCCGTGTTCGCGCCGATCCAGCGCCTCCAGCAGCAGCGAGGCGTTCAGCCCGGAAACCACCGCCACCGGATAATCCGCACTCAGTCGTGCCGCCACGTTGGAGGTCGTGCCGCCAACAAAATCGGTCAGAATAAGTGAGCCTTCCGGCATGGTTTTCACCACGGCTTCGACACGTTGATAAAACTCGCCCAGCGTATCCACGGGCATGAGCGCAATTTCTGTTACGCCTTTAATTTCCCCCATCACCATGCGAAGGCTGTTGCAGAGCTGTTGTCCCCAGCCGCCATGCGTCAGCAGCAGGATCTGGGGCAAGGATTCAGTGGTAGTCAAAATGGCCTCCTGGCTCGATTACATGAGACTGGCAATGCCCGATAGCGTCACCGCCGTAGGCCGGATAAGGCGTTTACGCCGCCATCCGGCACACATTGCCCGGTGGCGCTACGCTTACCGGGCCTACGAACCGGGCCTACGAATAGCAAACGCCATCCGGCAAAACTCATCAGAGTAAGAGCAAAGGCTGTGCCAGGATTTGTGTCACACGGGGGAGAAGAGAGGTCTGGCGAGGCGCAGCGCCACGCCAGATAAGGGATCAGCTATAGAGTAATTCGTAGATATAAAAATATTCCGCGTCCGATAAACGGATGGCATAAGCCTCTTCAATCGGCAGGAAAGCCGATTTGATGACACTAAACGCGCGGGCATCCAGATCCGGTTTGTTTTCCAGCGCCATCTGTAACGGTTTTCGGTTAATCACGATACGCTCGACCATGCAGCAGCAGTGGATCAGGAAGCGCAGTGTCACCTGGCGGCTTGGTTTCAGCGAAAGCGTGGTGGTCAGATGGTTAAGCACCCCTTCCATTTCTTTCAGAATGCGCTGCGGGTTAAGCACTGAAATATGGTTGATGATGCTCTCCATCGTCAGCGCGCTGATAAAGCGCATTGCGCTGCGTTCCATTTCCAGGCGGCGTTCAGCGCTGGTGAGGTCCGGCGTTAACAGGCTCAACACCAGTTCCGGCCCCTGCTCAGAGAACAATTCCTCCAGCGAAATGAATGGAATATCCGGCAGCCCCGGCTGGAAGGTGCCAACAATACCCGCCAGTCGTTCACTGGCATGCAGCGACTGCTGGACGCGCTCCAGGCTGCGAACATCGTTGTAATCGAGGATCACCATCCGCGTGTCCTGCGACATCAGCTCGCCAAAACTCTCCTCCAGCACCTTTTTGATTTTTTCCGCCGTGCCCATGCCGGTAATACAGGAGATAACCAGCACTTTGCCGCCGTTTTCCTGCTGTGGCGTACAAAGCTGACAGGGGATGTTTTTACCCTGCATTAACGCCGCCAGTTGCGGCAGGTCGCTGGTTTCATAGCTTAAATCCAGCCCCACCTCCAGCAGGCTGGTCAGGGTTATATTTGGCATCAGCAGAACGTCAATCTGGAATAATTTGCTGATCGTACTGCCAAAATGTACCAGCGAGCCGATGTCCACCATCAGGATCAGCCGCTGATAACGTCGGGTCTGAATCATCTGGGTCAGGGTTTCCAGCGTGTCATGCACCGACTGCTCAAACGGCATATCGATAGCACTGAACAACTCGCGCTCCAGCACCCGATTCACATACTGCGCCATGCTTGTGGCCGTTGTTGCGCCGTGAGCAATCAGGATCACCCCGCAGTCCGGGCTGGCGTCGATACGCTGACGATAATGACGACACTCTTTGAGGAACAGACACAGCCAGACCACTTCCGTCGCCGGACACTGAATATGCAGCAATTCATTGATTTTTCGGCACAACAATGTGGCGTTGTCGTACTCATCTTTGCAACGATCGAGGATCAGGCTGGAAGAATAAAGCTGCGGGATCAGGCCGCGCTGAACGTAGCCAATCAGCGCCAGAAAATGTTTACGCAGCGGATTTACCAGGTTCTCCGGCAGCGTAAACGTAAGCACCTGCTCCACGCAGCCAATAAGCAGCGTCACGCGTTCCTCAATCTGGTCGCCATAACGCGGCGGATGCGCAATATTGTCGCGACTGTAGAGGCCATATTCAAAAATCGAGCTGAGCTTATTTTTCAGGATCGCCAGCGTTTCCGCCGGAGGCACGTTACTGTTGCGCAGATTGACGTATTCGCGGGTCAGGAAGCTGTAAAAGAGATCGCTCTCTTCAATCTCGGCACCCGTCGCCAGCGACGTTTTCAAGGCGGGCAACGTGCGCGCGTCAACGTTCAAGCGCTCTTTGCCATCAAACAGCGTGTCCACCAGCAGACGTTGCTCCGGCGTGGCGTTAAACGGCATTTCCGCCAGCCGTTTATCCAGTTGCAGCGTATCGTTATGCTCCGTCATCCCCGACGCCCACGCCTGAGCGCAGAGGAACTGGATATCACTCTTGAGCTGGCCGATGTTGCCTTCCAGCGGCTTATTCAGCAGCCAGAGCAACAGCGTCTTGTCGATACTCACCGTGCGCTCAATTTTGCGACTTTCACGTTGCAGAAAGCCGACAATCAGCTCCACCTGTTCTTCGATTGAACGCTGGCGAATGCCCGGCAGATCGATACAGACCTGAATACGCCGCTGAAAAGTACGCAACAACGCCGAACTTACCGGTTCTGTCGTCGCGCAAATCAGGCGTACCGATATCGAACGCGCCTTGCTGCTTGCCCCCAGCGGACGGTATTCACCTTTATCGAGAATGGAGAACAGCTTTTCCTGCCCTTCATACGGCAGACGGTGTACCTCATCCAGCAGCAGATAGCCGCCGTCCGCCTGCTCCACCAGGCCGGGTTTATTCTCGCTCGCTCCGGTAAACGCCCCCTGTCGATGACCAAACAGGTGCGAAGAGAGCAGTTCCGGGTTATGGGCATATTCCGCACAGTTAAAATAGACCAGCGGCGGCAGGGAGCCTGCGGCGTGCTCGCAGGCAAAGCGGTGCATCAGTTCAGCAAAGAAGGTTTTGCCAACGCCGGAAGGTCCGGTCAGCAACACATGCAGCCCGTGGGGGTAAAGCACTGCGGCGCGGCCTTTTTCTACTGCATCGCGCAGGCTGCGATCGTAGCCAATCAGACCGGTAAAGGGATCGTCGATTGTGTGCCCTTCCTGACGCGGCAACAGATCGGCAATCGTACGTACTTCACGTTCGGCGTCATCCAGCTTACGCCCCAGCAGCGTTTCCAGCGCCTGACGGTGCAGGAAAAACACCGGGCGGCCCTGGCTTTTGATCGCCAGACCATCATTGCAGAGTTGATTGAGATCTTTACTGACCGAGTTACGCGCCAGCCCGAGGTTAAAGCCAATGGCTTCCGCCGTAAATGCCGTCTCCTGCGCCAGATCGGCAAGATTCAGCCCGCGCGTCAGCCGTTCGAGTTCCCCCAGTATTACCTCAATCCGTCTCATCTCTTTACCGCTTAAGAAATAAATGATTGTTCAGAACATACACTATTCTGCTACGCAAGAAAGTGAGAGAGCGGGGAGAATCCGCCTACAACTTACAGACGAGACGGTTTTGCGAAGTAATGCGGGCCGCTGAGAGAGTCGTGTTCTGTCTATACTTATGCTTAAACTTTGAATACTGGATGATGACGATGAAACAAACCGCTCTGCTGCTCTTTACCGCCCTTCTCGCGCTGCCAGGCATTGCGTTGGCTAACTCGCCTTATAGCTCGCTTCAGACCGCTAACGAAAAAAGCACCGTCCTGAAAGAGCTACGCAAAATGTGTACACCGCAGGCATCGCTGTCGGATGAGGCATGGGAGAAAATGATCATGTCGAATGAGAATAATCAACAGCACATCCGCGAAGCCATCGTGGCGATAGAACGGAACAACCAGAATAACTACTGGGAAGCGCTCGGCAAAGTCGAATGCCCGGATATGTAAAACGTCATGGGTGACCGAATCGTCACCCCTTTTGACGTATTATCGCGTCGTTTGTATGCGAACTTTTACCGTCACCAGCAGCGCCGTCAGCAACATCAGGCTGCCGGAGAGCGCCAGCGGCGACAGCAGACCAAGGTTATCAAGCGCATAGCCGCCAACAGCCGCACCGCAGGTATTGGCAAGCTGGATCACCGCAACCTGAACGGACCCGGCTTTTTCCGCCTGATCGGCAAGCGTACGGGTGATCCACGTTGACCACCCTACCGGCACCAGCGCAAACGACAGCCCCCAGACAATCGCGATCCCTGCCGCCACCACTTTTTCGCTTCCCCACAACGTCAGCACCAGCGCGCTGACGGCCAGAACCAACGGCGCGCCTGCCAGCGCCAGTTTGACCGAGCGTTTAAGAATAAAAGAGGAGAGCGACGTTCCCACAAAACTGGCGATGCCAAAGCTCAGCAGCACCAGCGTCAGGCCATCGACATCAAAGCCCGCCAGATTCATATACACCGGGCGGATGTAGGTAAAGAACGCGAACTGTCCGGCAAAGGACATAAAGATGGCGATCATCCCCGCCATTACGCCGGGACGTTGCAACAGACTGAAGATATTTTGCTTTTGGTGAGACGGTTCGCCAGGCAGCGAAGGTAACGATTTCACTACCCAAATAACACACAGTACGCCCATCACCGCCGCCGCGTTAAAAACATGACGCCAGCCAATAATCCCACCTAAAAAACTGCCCAGCGGCGCGGCGATCACCAGCGCGATGGAGACCGCGCCAAAAATAACCGACAACGCTTTAGGCACGGTACGCGGCGGTACCAGACGCATCGTCAACGAAGCCGACATCGCCCAGAATCCCCCCAACGCCAGCCCCAGGCAGGCACGCCCGGCCAACAGCAGCGTGAAGGAAGTTGCAAACGATACCAGCAGACAGGAAAGCGTTAATAAAACGGCAAACAGGATCACCACATAGCGACGATCGGTCGCCTGAATAATTTGGGTGATAAACAGGCTGGCAAACATGGCGACAAACGCCGTTACCGTTACCGACTGCCCGGCGACGCCTTCAGAGATTCCGAGGTCCTGCGCCATCGGCGTCAGCAGGCTGACGGGCAAAAACTCAACGGTGATCAGGCAGGCAACACAGAACGCCACAGCGAAAACAGCCGACCAGTTTGGCCGGATAATCGTCTCAGCATGGGATTGTTCTTCGATTCTTGCACTCATTTCGTTACCTGCGTCTTTCTCTGCCAGAAAAGCCGTGCAGTGTAACATCTAAAGTGTGACGTATTTAACGTTTTAGCAACTATATTAATAGCCGGATGGCGCTGACGCTTATCCGGCCTACAGATTCATCGTGCCTGCGGGAATGGACGACCTCAATGCAACCAGTGCACGCCATCTTCAGGTTGAAAAAGGGCGTTGTAGCGTATCTGGAAGGCGTTAATCTCTTGCATATCCGGTTCTATTTCGCGCAGAAATCCCAGCGCCAGGCGTACCTGCGCGTCAGTAATTGGCGCGGCCAGACGCGTTTTTTGCAGCTGACGATACCACTGTTGCAGGTTCTGATCGCTGCCATCCACAATCACGATCTGCCAGATTAGCAATATCTGGGCGGCATTTTGCAGATGTGATTCATCAGGACGATGCAGGTACTGTAAAAACGCCTCTCCAGGCGCTTTACCCATCTGGTCGATCATTGACTCCACCGGCACCACGCTGATGCCCAGACGCTCGCTTAACCGACGAATCGCACGCCGGGCCCCCGAGGTGAGCACCCTGAAGCCAACAATAAACACCACGACCAGCGTGGCCAGCATGATCCAAATCATAACCTGCCCTGTTAAACCAACTTTGCAGAAAGCGCCTGACAGGCTTCACGAACCCACTGCGAATATTGTGGAATGCACTCTTTTGGCATTTGCAATTCAACACCGCTGATACTGATCGCAGCAATCACCTCATGATTACGATTAAACACCGGCGCAGCGATACAATAAATACCTGGGGAATCTTCCGCGTTATCAAAAACCCATCCTTGCTCACGGATTCTGGCAAACTCCTTTAGCAAGGCTTTCTTACTGGTGATGGTGGTCTCAGTGTATTGCGGTAACTGCTCATCCGGCAAAAGTTCGTCCATTTTGTCCTGCGGTAACCAGGCACAAAGCGCTTTCCCCACGCCGGAACTGTGCATCGGCAGCTTTTTACCGACCCAGGTACGAATACCGATTGGCTGAGTGTTCTCAAGCTTCATCAGGTAAATGGGCGCGACTTCATCCAGGATACCCAGATGGCAGGTCAGATCGGTTTGCTCACGCAATTTCTCCAGAACAGGCAGAGCAACGTTGCGGATATCAAATTGCTCCAGCGAACGATTACCCCATTCGTACAATTTCAGGCCCAGGAAAAAGCGCCCCTTTTCCAGACGCAAAAGGTGATGTTCGACCAATGCGTTTAACAATGATGACGTGCTGCTTTTAGGTAATGCTAAATCTTGTTGGATCTGGCTGAACGTCGCCCCTGGTGTATTGAAGAGGTAATTACAGATTTTTACCGTCTTATCCAGTGCGGGAACAGAGGTCGTAATATCCTGGCTCATACGAAATTAATCTTTTCTATTCATAGACTCCTCTCAGTATACCGCAATCACTTTCCTCAGGAATGCGGCTTTTTTGCGCATAGAGGAAGCACAGGCAATTCCTGAAATGTTAACCACCTAAATCAGATCGCTATCACAATTGTTCATTTGTTCTGCAAAAATCATTGACGAATGATTTGGATATTTGCTGTACTAATTTCAATATACAGAACATTAGTTCCATATACTGAACAAGAGGTAGCAATGTCGAACGTATTTAAAGGTATCTTTCCGCCAGTCCCAACCATTGTTGACAATCATGGCGAATTAGATCGCGCCGGAATGGCCACCATGATTGACCATGTCATTAACAACAGGGCTGACGGAATGCTGATTCTGGGCAGCGGCGGCGAGTTTTCACATTTTTCCACTGAGCAGAGAAAACAGATCGCCGAATTCAGTCTGCAATATGTTGCAGGAAGAGTACCGGTGTTAATTGGTATTGCCTGCGCCAGCACCGCAGAAACCATCCAGTTAGGTGAACACGCACAAAACGCAGGCGCTACGGGCGTACTGGTGGTGAATCCTTACTATGCGAAACTCAGTGATGACGCGCGTTTTACGCATTACAAACGCATTGCCGAAGCACTCAGTATACCTGTCTTTTTGTATAACTTCCCTGAGTTAACTGGCCAGGATATCGGTCTGGACGTGATCACCCGACTCGCCCGTGAAGTGCCTAATATTGTAGGAATTAAAGACACCATTGATAACATCAGCCACACCCGGGAAATTATTAATCGCGTCCACCCATTCCGCCCGGAGTTTATTGTCTTTAGCGGTTATGACGAATATTTGCTTGATACGCTATTGTTGGGCGGTCACGGTGGAATCCCTGCAACATTTAACTTTGCCCCACACATTACCAGAGGCATATATCAGGCATTTATTCGTGAAGACCTCACTACGGCTAAAGCACTACAGCAGCAACTGGCAACGCTTTCTCCTCTGTATGCATTAGAACAGCCTTTTTTTGGCGTCATCAAGACAGCTATCAAATTAACTGGAGTGGATATTTCAACTGCCGTAGTTCCACCAGCCTTACCACTCAATGAGGAAAAAACAGCCCTTGTTCGAAATATTCTGGCCCGTATTACTCTGTAAATCAGCATGAGAGCAATGATAATGAACATCAACCCTGTACTAAAACTCAATCCAAAAGATGATGTGGTTATCGCAAGACAGTGTGTTCCCGCTGGCACCTGGCTTGAAGAAGAACAAATTACAGTTATCAGCGACATTCCCGCAGGACATAAAATTGCCCTACGCTCACTAAACATCGGGGAGGCAGTGAAACGGTATGGGCAGATTATCGGTTTCGCTACCCAACCTATTCAAGCCGGCGAGCATATACATATGCACAACCTGGGCATGGGCGATTTTGAGCGTGATTACGCCTGGGGCGTGGATCGGCATTCCCCCACACCCGCCGAACATCAGGATATATTTCAGGGAATTCGTCGCGCTGACGGGCGTGCCGCCACGCGTAACTATATTGGCATTTTAAGTTCGGTTAACTGTAGCGCGACGGTCGTCAGAGCGATTGAGGATCATTTTCGTCTACACGGTCTGGCCGATTACCCAAATGTCGATGGCGTGGTGTCGCTTCCACAAAGTTTTGGTTGCGCGATTGGCTCTAAAAGTGAGTCCATGGCGGTCATGCGGCGCACGATGGCAGGTTACGCCACACACGCCAACTTTGCTGGCGTCATTATTATTGGGCTGGGTTGTGAGTCCAGCCAAATCAAAGACATGATGAATGCCCATGGGTTGGAAGATGGTCCAATGATGCACAGCTATACTATCCAGGACGTTGGCGGAACACGGCATGCCATTCAGAAAGGGATTGATCTGGTAAATCAAATGCTTCCCCTCGCGAACCGGGTCATCCGCGAACCCATTCCCGCCTCGGAAATTATTCTGGCGCTGGAATGCGGTGGCTCTGACAGCTATTCCGGTATTTCCGCCAATCCAGCGCTCGGCTATGCGGTGGATAAGCTGGTACAGCAGGGTGGCACGGCCATTCTGTCTGAAACATCAGAAATTTATGGCGCAGAACATTTATTGACCCGCCGCGCTGTCTCGCGCGAGGTTGGCGAAAAACTGATTGCGCGGATTCACTGGTGGGAAGACTACTGTCGTCGCAGCGGAAGCGAAATGAATAACAACCCTTCAGCAGGTAATAAGGTTGGCGGACTTACCACGATTCTGGAGAAATCCCTCGGCGGTATTGCCAAAGCCGGAACCACTAATCTGACAGAGGTTTATGAATACGCAGAACCAGTTACAGCAAAAGGGTTCGTCTTTATGGATACCCCCGGCTATGACCCTATTGCCGTTACCGGGCAAATCGCAGGCGGCGCGAATCTGCTTTGCTTCACCACTGGCCGGGGTTCGGCATTTGGATCCAAACCAACGCCCAGCCTGAAACTGGCTACCAACAACGCGCTCTGGCTGCGCCAACAGGAAGATATGGACATTAACTGCGGCACCATTGTCGAAGGTGAAGAGACGATCGCAGAAGTCGGTGAACGTATTTATCAAATGATCCTTGATATGGCATCCGGCAAAAAAACAAAAAGTGAAGAATTTGGCTATGGTAGTCAGGAATTTGTCCCCTGGACAATTGGCTCCATAATGTAACGCTCCACAATATAACAATACCTCGTACCGCCATGCTCACTATGAGCATGGCAAGGAGTTCCTATGTCTATTGTTAACGTAAATACTGAAGAAGAAAAATTAAAGGCTACAACAGTAAGATGGCGAATATTTATTATTATGCTTTTGTTGGGTGCGATTAATTATATTGATCGCACATCGCTTTCTATTGCCATGCCCTATATTACCGATGAATTTGGCATTACTGATACCCGGGTTGTCGGTGTTATCCATAGCGCTTTCTTCTGGGCTTATGCACTGATGCAAATTCCCAGCGGCGTGATTGCAGATAAGTTCAAAGCCAGAAATATTATCGCACTGGCTACCATCTTATGGGGAGCATTCCAGGCCGTTGCCGCCTTATGTCACTCCATTTTCACGCTTTCACTTTCCCGTCTTGGTCTGGGCGTCACAGAATCCCCTATCATGCCCGCAGGCGCAAAATTAATGGGGACATGGTTAACGCCAACTGAGCGTGGGCGCGGCTCAATGTTGCTCGATGGCGGCGCGCCATTAGGAACCGCGCTGGGTGCGGTCATCATCGCCGGGTTGATTGCCTTTTTCGACTCGTGGCGTATGGCGTTTGTTGTCGCGGGGGTTGGCACGATGCTCGTCGGTTTACTGGCATGGTGGTATATCCGTACTTATCCGTCAGAACACCCACGTATTAACCAGGCGGAACTGGACCATATCACCGCGGCAAACGGCCCAGCCACCAACAGTAAAAAATACCGTCTCGCTGATATCAAACCTTACCTCAAGCAGCGCAATGTGCTTGCGTTGATCGGCGGATGGGTATGCTACAGCTTTGTGTTCTATGGCCTGATGACCTGGCTGCCGCTCTATTTCCAGGCCACTTATGGCTTTGATATTAAGTCGATGGGTGGCGCGATGGCGCTGATCTTCCTGCTGTGCTTTATTGGTCAGCTCACAGGCGGTTACATCATGGATAAATGGCGCAGTAAAGGCGCAAAAACCAGCCGCGTTATGCATACCATGTTGGCAATTTCCGCCACTACCGCAGGGGTAGGGATTTTTCTGTGCGCCCAAAGTTCAACACCAGCCATTGCGATTACATTGCTGACAATCGCGCTCTTCCCGTTACGTTGGGCCAGTGTCTACTGGTCAATACCGGGTCTGCTGGGAGCACAATCGGTAGCAGGGACTATCTGTGGCACCATGAACTTTACCAGTAACCTGTTCGCTGCCATTTTGCCTATTTTTATCGGCTTCCTGGTGCAATCTACCGGTAATTACTATGCCGCGATGATGTTCTTTGCGCTGGCCGCAGTGGGTTACCTCATCTGCTCGCTGCTCATTAACTTCGATAAAAAAATGGATATTGCTGAAAAGTAATTACCCGTCTCCGGCCCGCTCGCGGGCCATTTTTTATGGCATCAGGAACGAAGTATGTTCAATTCAGAGAACTTTATTGCCGTCGACTGGGGCTCCAGCAACCTACGCCTGTGGGTTTACCAGAAGGGGAGCTGTGTCTGGCGTCACGCCAGTCATGATGGGGTGATCAATCACCATGCAGGGCAGTTCAAAGATATTTGGCTGACATTGCTCGAACAGTGCCCACACACTCTGGCAGATAATACGACGGTTATCATGAGCGGCATGATTGGCAGCAATATTGGCTGGGTAGACAGTCACTATTTACTCTGTCCGGTTTCCCTGCAAACCCTGTCGCAGCATCTCACTCAAGTTCATGACGCGGGCCATCTCCCTGTATTCATCATTCCTGGTTTGCAGTTAGCGGGATCTGAAACCTGTAACGTGATGCGCGGTGAAGAAACACAGCTTCTTGGCGCGTTATCAGAAAATAGCTGGTATGCCTTCCCTGGCACCCACAGTAAATGGGTACGCATGGAGAACGATACGGTCCGTGATTTTCAAACCATCATGACCGGCGAATTTTTCCACCTGCTGACCCGACACTCCATCGTGGGAAAACACGCAACGGTACAACAGCACAATGTCGATGCTTTTTTAGCGGGCGCAAAACGTGGTCAACATGAAAACTGCCTTTCTCGCGGCGTCTTTGATCTCAGAGCACGAACACTAAGTCATATCCTTCCTCAGGACGCGCTTTTTGATGCCTTATCCGGTCTGCTGATCGGCCATGAAATCGCACAAATGCTGCAACATTACGCAATCCCTGCACACGAAGAAATTGTACTGGTAGGCAGCGACGAGCTGCTCGTCCGCTACCAGACCGTATTCCAGCTTTTTGGCCAGCGCTGTCGCCTCCTCAACGGTGAAACAGCATTCATTAACGGCATCAGGAGTGTTTTACATGAACATCCGTAATCCTTTGGTCGCAATACTACGAGGTATAACGCCCGATGAAGTTCTGGCGCATATTGATGTACTCGCAACAGCAGGTTTTACCACCGTAGAAATTCCGCTGAATTCCCCCGACTGGCAAACCAGTATCGCCATAGCCGTTGCACACTATGGTCAGACGATACATATCGGCGCAGGAACCGTGACCGCCGTTAGCGAAGTTAACCTGTTATCCGCATTCAAGTGCTCGTTTATTTTGACGCCGAATACCGACCCGTCAGTTATTGACGCGGCACGAGATGCCGGAATGACGACCTGTATCGGCTGTCATACCGCCAGCGAAGCGTTTGTCGCGATCCATCACGGCGCCAGCGCATTAAAAATTTTCCCGGCAGGCGAACTGGGGCCAGGATACATCCGCGCATTAAAAGCCGTTCTACCGACGCATATTCCACTCTATGCCGTCGGTGGCATCCGTCCCGACAATCTGGCTGACTATCTGAATGCAGGATGCATTGGCGCAGGATTAGGCAGCGATCTGTACCGCGCCGGACAAACCGTAAACCAGACGGCAAAAAATGCCCAAGCCTTTATCGAGGCGTGGAACGCCTGTAAGCAGCAATAAAAAAGCCCGGCGCCAGGCCGGGCAAAACGTTACCAATACACACTTAAGCGACTTTCAGTTGCTGTATTTTTTTCTCGCGGCGAATTTTACGTTCTTCCAGCACCGCGACCATCGCCATCAGGCAGATGCAGCTAATGGCAGCGGCATCCAGCGCGGCGAAGGTGCCCGCCCAGCCGGTCAGACCAAAGACTGGCGTACCGTCGGCAATCATCCCCAGCCCCAGCTTGGCGAAGCTGTCGCCGATCAGGTAAGCGAAGGTGCCTTTAATGCCGTCCGCCGCGCCGATCGCTTTTTTCGGAACGAAGCCGACTGCCGCCACGCCGATCAGCAACTGCGGGCCAAACACCAGGAAACCGAGCGCGAACAGGGACGCCAGGTAGACGTACTGGTTGCTGGCATGCTGGTAAACGCCGAGGGTGGCGATAATCAGCGCCAGCGCAACGCAGGCCACCAGCGCGCGACGACCGTTCGCCAGATCCGACAGCCAGCCCCACAGCAGCGTGCCGACCAGCGCGCCCACTTCAAACAGGGTAAAGCCCTGAATCGCCACTTCTTTTGAGAGTTTCAGTTCCTGGAATGCGTAAACGGTAGACCACTGGTCGATACCAATACGCACCACGTACAGGAAGATGTTGGAGAAGCACAGCAGCCAGATCACTTTGTTTTTCAGGACGTATTCCACAAAGATCTGCCACTTGGTCATCTCATTTTCTTCGGTCTCTTTGTCCTCTTCGCTGATCTCTTCGCCGAACAACTCTTCCGCCTTACCAAGACCATAAGATTCCGGGGAGTCGCTGCCAAAGCGCAGACCGATAAAGCCCACAATCAGCGCGATGATCGACGGGAAGATAAACATGCCGATCACATGGCCGTCGAACAGGTAGTTCGCGCCGAACAGCGCCACGCCTGCCGCGCCAGCGCCGCCGAGGTTGTGGGAGATATTCCAGAAGCCGAGGAAGGTGCCGCGCTTACGACGGGGCGTCCATTTGGTGATGGTGGAGTAACTGCACGACCCGCCGGTACTCTGGAAGAAACCGCTCAGCGCGTAGAAGGCGATCATCAGGAACAAGCTAACGGAACCACTCCCCATGCTGGCGCTGAAGCCCAGCATACAGATAGCGGAAAGAATCAGCATAAACGGCAGGAACTGCTTGGTGTTTTTGCCGTCGGCATAGTAGGAAACCAGCGTTTTGCCTACGCCATAGGTGATCGAGAAGCCCAGACCAATCATCCCCAGTTGCGTCATGCTCAGCCCGTAGGTGGAGATCATGTCGTTCTGGGCGATGTTGAAGTTTTTGCGGATCAGGTACATGGTCAGGTAGCCGATAAAGACCACCAGATAGGACTGCATGAACGGTTTGAACCACATTTTGCGCCGTACATCGAGCGGCAGATCCAGGGTCGGCTTACGCACCTGGTTTAAGAAGTTCAGCATGGGACGGGTATCTCCTGATTTTTTAAGCCTGCTTTATTGCAGGCATTGTAAAAATCAGCCGCCCAACCAGCCTGAGACAGCGTCCAGGCGAAACCGGGAAAATTTCTTAGTTTTGCCCCACTCGGGGTAAAAAGGTGAAGTCCGTCACGTAATGCTGGCCTCGCGCGGCGCCTGCGCATTCAAAAACGGCAGCAGCAGCAGGGCGGAAATGCCCGCTGCAATGGCAATCACCACAAAGAACCCAGTCCAGTGCCAGGTTTCCATCACCTGTGCCAGCGGCCAGCCGGAGAGCGATGCGCCAAGATAGGCAAACAGACCGACAAAACCGGTTGCCGCCCCCGCCGCCTCTTTGTGCGAACATTCCGCAGCCGCCATGCCGATCAGCATCTGTGGGCCAAAGACAAAAAAGCCGGTGGTGAAGAAGCACGCCGCCTGCATCACGTAACTGGCGAACGGCATCAGCCATAACGAACCGACAGAGAGCAGTATTCCGGCAGCGAAAATCAGGTTCATTGGCCCACGGTTGCCGTTGAACAGTTTATCTGAGCCCCAGCCCGCCACCAGCGCGCCGATAAACCCGCCCAGCTCGAACATCGTGACCGCCGTGTTGGCGGTGACCAGATCGACACCCAGCGTCTCCGACATATACAGGTTGCCCCAGTCGTTGATCGCCGCGCGTACCACGTACACCAACACATAGCACAGCGAGAGCAGCCAGATATAGGGATTCAACAGCACGTATTTGGTCAGGATCTCTTTGCGGGTCAGCCCAGCACCCTCCTGCTGCTGAGCGATTTCCAGCTCATCATGCCGCCAGTCCCCGACCGCTGGCAAACCGATAGCCTGTGGCCTGTCGCGCAGCCGCCAGCAGAGAAAAATGCCGACGATAATCGCCAGCGTTCCGGCAATCATCATCCCGGCGCGCCAGCCGTAATGCAGAGCGGCAGCAGCCATGACGATCGGAATCAGCGCCCCACCGACGTTATGCGCGGTATTCCAGATGGCCCACCACCCGCCACGCTCATTACGCGAGTACCAAGACGTCAGCAGACGGGCGCACACCGGCGCTCCCCAGCCCTGGAAGAAGGCATTCAACGCCCACAGTAATGCAAAGGCCCACAGCGACGTGGAGAAACCGAACAGGATATTCACCACGCCGGTGGCGATCAGCCCAATGCCCATAAAATAACGGGCGTTGGAACGGTCGCTGACGATGCCGGAGACAAACTTCGACAGGCCATAGGTGATGTAAAACAGCGTCGCCAGCAGGCCGATATCACTGCGGGTCAGTACGCCGCTGACGAGGATCTCCGGCACGGCGGCATTAAAACTTTTACGGGTGAAATAGAACAGCGCGTAGCCAAGCCAGATGGTAAGTAAGATCTGTCGCCGCCAGTAGCGGTAACGCGCATCAACTTCGTGTTTATCGGTTATCAACGGCGCATTTGCCGGAGCTTTCAGAAACGTCAGCATCGCCGCTCCTTAAACGTAACGCAGAGGCAACGACACGCTAACGCGCGTGCCGTGCGTACAGGAGATGGCCAGCACGCCGCCAAGCGCCGTCACGCGCTCGCGCATCCCGGTCAGACCAAAGCCTTGCTGGCCGGAATCCGGCGGCAGGCCGCTGCCATCGTCTTCAATCACCAGCATCAGCCGCTCATCCTGCTGCCAGCCCTGTAGCGTAACCGCGCTGGCATTAGCGTGTTTCACAATGTTGTTCAGCCCTTCCTGACAAACGCGAAACAGCGTTACCCGCTGGCTTTCGCTGAGCGCAGACTCGTCTATTCGCCAGTCGATATGGCTGATGATGCCGCGACTTTCCAGCTCCATTTCCCGCATCAGCGAACGGATAGCCTGTTCCAGCGTCAGATCATCCAACTGGCGTGGACGCAAGCGCCCCAGCAGGCGACGCACCGCGTCATACACGCCCAGCGACAGTTGCTCAATGTGCGCCCCGCTCTGTTTTACGCCGCCATTATCCGCCGCCAGCCGCTGTACAATTCCCGCCTGAGTGCGAATGGCGGTGATGGTCTGACCGATGTCGTCGTGCAGTTCCCGCGCTACGTCGCGCCGCACGCTCTCTTCCGTTTCCAGCAGGCGTTCCGCCAGACGATGGTTACGCGCCAGCTCATTTTGCAGCGACTGGTTGAGTTCGCGCAGGCGCTGAATCCCCGCGCCAAGCAGCAGCCCGGTCAGGCTTTGCGCCAACAGAGAAAGCAGTAAATCAACGGGATGATCGTGCCAGGTCTGGCTGGCAATCAGCGCGATGGCATTCATCAACGTCGCGATCAGCGCCCCTTGCCAGCCGTAATGCCAGGCGAGCGCAATAATCGGCAGCGCAAGGCAGAACGGCGTAAAGCGTGACAGCTCAGCCGGTAGACCCAGTTGTAGCCACAGGCTGACAGTGAACAGCAGCAGATACCAGACCAGATGCCGCCCGCGCCAGTTCACCGGCTGCGAGACCAGCGCCGGGCCGAGCGGTAACCAGGTGGTGCTGGTCAGGTAATGCCAGAACACCAGACAGATGGGCGCCAGCGTCAACCCGCCGGTAAGCGTCAGCAGCAGCGCGTTTAACGTTTCTTCCCCCTGGCCTAACCAGGGCAGAGACTGTAACAATGCCGCCGCCGTCAAGGCCGCGCCCTGTAACAGCAGGGTGCGCCAGTCGCGCTGATGGCGATAGCGGGAGATTAATGCCACAGGCAGCAGCGTCAACAGGCTTCCGATCATCAAAAGCGGTAGATGCGCCAGCGCCACTTCCTGCGCCAGCCACCAGACCAGCAGCCATTCCGCGCCCAGCAATACCGGCCAGTAGCTGCGCGGACACTGCAACATCAGCCCCAGGCGTAAACCGAACGGGAACAGCAGTACCGCCAGCTCCGGGCGCTCAACCAGGTGCAGGCTGATGCTCCACAGGCAAAACCACGCGGCGGAGAAGATAAAAAAGCAGGCGATAACGGTAATTAACCGGGAAAGGATGGTTTTCATCACCAGCCATCAAACATGCGGCGCGCCAGTTCAACGTCGTTGCTGACGCCCAGTTTTTCCAGAAGATTGGCGCGATGTACGTGTACCGTTTTTGGCGACAGCCCCAGCTCGGCGGCGATCTCTTTTACCGCCATTCCCTGCGCCAGCTTTTCCGCCACCTGGCGTTCACGTCTGGTCAGCGGGTCCTGCCGTCCGGCCGCCAGTTTAACGGCGATATCCGGCGTCAGGTAACAGCCGCCCGTCACCACCGTGTGTACCGCGGCAATCAGCTCGTCAGGGCTACAGCGCTTGGAAAGGAAGCCGCGCGCACCGGCGTTCAGCGCCTGTTCCACCAGCGCCGGACTGTCATGTACCGACAGCATTATCGTCGCCATCCCTTTAGGAAGCTGACTTAATAACTCCAGCCCGGAGATATCCGGCATGGAGATATCGCAGATGCAGACCTGCACGCCGCGCCCCGGTAATCCCGCCAGCGCCTCCTGCCCCGAGCCAAACTCGGCCACAACCTGTAAATCAGGTTCCAGCCCCAGCAGCTGCGCAAAGCCGGAGCGGACGATAAGGTGATCGTCAATAAGGGCGATGGTGATCATGGTTCTGTCCTGGTACTTGAAAGTGCCTGATGGCGCTGCGCTTATCAGGCCTACGGGCGGGAGCCGTTGTAGGCCGGCCATCCAACAAAGCGCTTACCTTAACGATAAGCGCATGGCTGTTCAAGCCGTGAGCAGCATTCAATGCGTCTGGCGGGCGTACGACTCCGTTACGGTTCCATACTGTCCAGGTCGCAGATACGCACTTTGTCGCTATCAGAAAAAAGCGCAAAGGAATCCCGAATATCGGGCCGGATCAGGGTGGTTTTTAGCAGTGTGATGTAGACATTCTCTAATTTCATCACATTAAGCTGGCAAGTGCTTGCAAAACCAAAGACATTCACTCGCTGGTAAGCCGAGGATAACTGGCAAATATAATCTTCAGAAATGGCGTTCAGCGTAATTTCCGTCATGCCAAACACCTGCTGGCTGTACTCTCTTGGGTGCCTGAGGTACTGGAGTGAAGGATAGTGCGCTGCGAGCGTCTCTATCTTATGAATCAACGCAATAAGGTTGGAATCATTTTTCACATCAAGGATATCTTTAAATTTCGAGCCCACAAAAACATTGATCTCCCCGGCATAGACAGGCGCACTGCGCTCAGTATGCAAGCGCTGTTTCTCCTCTGAGAGAACATCAATATAAACAATATCGCAGTCTACATTTCTACTTTTGCTTTTATGCTTTACGATAGAGAAATGCAGTTCACTTCTTTTCGCGATATCCCTGATATTATAATGCTGACCAAGCCACATCCGCGTCAACTTACGACCGGGGCCTTTTCGTAGTTTTATTTGTTTATCAAGATAGCCTGCGGAGTTGATACTCAGAATGCCATCATCAAACGTTCTAATCTTAACGTCATCAGACAACATTTTTAGAATGTATTGCACTGAAAGATGGCTGATATTCGCCATATAGACATAATGGATTGTTTTATGAGAAAGAAAGCGATTGATTTTCAGCATGTTAATAAAGCCATAATCCATACTGGCGACTAAGCCAGAAGAGAATTCATTATTAACCGTTTCATATATATAGGACTTTAACTCTACCTTTGTTTTAAGGTAGATGATATGAAAACGTGCGTGTTTATACCTCGCTTTAATCTTAGAAACAATTCTGAGCTGAAGCGGGGAGCAAACAATAAAAAGATGCTCAACGATTTCCATTAGTTATTCGCTCTGAATCACAGCAACCCGGCGCATAATATCATTGCAATATGACATCGTAAAGAAGCGCCCCAGACGCTCAGGCGAGTATTGGTCACTTTGTCCGAAAAGATACTTTCTATACTGCAAATAAGACAGTTCATAAACCGGATAATAAAGACACGTCACGTCCGAAAATATTACTTATAGTTATATAACACTCTCGAATAATTAACCTGAACAAGGGTTTCCCCTTGTTCAGATAGCCATTATTACTCAAAGAAAACCGAGATTTTATTAAACATTGACGGATCGGACTGATTGCGCGCCACTTTCACCACATCTTCCAGTTTATCGATCTGACTAATCATCTGCTCCAGACGCTGATCGTCGTTGACCAGTAGCCAGATGCGGCTCTGGTCGCTGCTCTGGATGGGTAGACACAGAATCCCTTCCACGTTGAAAGCGCGACGGGCGAACAGCCCGCAAACGTGCGTCATGACGCCGGGGTGGTTACGGACGGTGAGTTCCAGGATAACGTTCTCATGTGATTGTTTCTGCATGGTTTATTCCCCCACCATCTCAGTATTGGCCGCACCCGGCGGCACCATCGGATAAACTTTTTCGTCTGCATCAATACGTACATGGATCAGCGCCGGTCCTGGGCGGCTGATGATTTCCCGCAGCGCCGCTTGCGGATCGGCTTCATTATTTAAATCACAGGTTTCCAGACCAAAACCTGCGGCAATCTGCATAAAGTTGATCATCCCCGGATAGGTAGCAGCAAACACGCCCTGCTTGTAGAACAGGCTTTGTTGCTGATGCACCAGCCCCAACGCTTCGTTATTCATCAGGATAATTTTTACATCCAGTTGGTTTTCGCTGGCGGTCGCCATCTCCTGAATATTCATCATCAGGCTGCCGTCGCCGGAGAAGCACAACACTTTCTTGTCCGGGTTCGCCAGCGCCGCGCCAATCGCCGCAGGCAAGCCAAAACCCATCGTCCCCAGCCCGCCGGAAGTCAGCCACTGACGTGGACGGTTGAGCGGATAAGCCTGTGCGGCCCACATCTGGTGCTGGCCTACGTCGGTCGTGATAATCGCGCTGTCATCCACGCAGGCGGCAACGGCATTAATCAGCCCGTAATGGCTGAGCGGATCGCTGGCTTCAGGGATCGCGCACGGGAACTCGCGCTGCAAATCCGCCACCAGTTGATGCCACTCTTCGCGTGGCTGAGCCTCAATGTGCGGAATCAACTGCGCCAGAACGTCATCAACATCAGCCTGAATGGCAACGTGCGGTTGTTTAATTTTACCCAGCTCCGCGCGATCGATATCCACATGGATGATTTTGGCATTCGGGCAGAACTGCTCGGTTTTGCCAATCGCCCGGTCATCAAAACGAGCCCCCAGAACCACCAGCAGATCCGCCTCTTGCAGAATATAGTTTGTGCTGCGCGCGCCATGCATGCCCAGCATTCCCAGAGAAAGCGGATGCGCCTTCGGCAGTATGCCCAGCGCCATCAGAGTCATAGTGGTGGGCAGTCTGGCTTTTTCCGCCAGTTCACGCACACGCGCAGGCGCGTTAATCACGCCGCCGCCAAGATACAGCACCGGGCGCTTCGCGGCGTTGATCATCGCCGCCGCATCACGAATGCTCTCAGCGCTGAATTCCGGCGCCGCCATTTTTTCAGCCGGAGCAGGCAACGCTTCAATGTCAAACACCGCCGTCTGTATATCCTTAGGAATGTCTATCCACACCGGCCCAGGGCGCCCGGACTGGGCAAGACGAAACGCATCGCACATTACCTGTGGCAACTCATTGATATCTCTGACCAGATAGTTATGTTTTGTGATGGGGATAGAGATGCCGTAGGTGTCAACTTCCTGAAACGCATCAGTGCCGATCATCGAGGCCGGAACCTGACCGGTGATGCATACCAACGGAATGGAGTCGAGACGCGCGTCGGCAATGGCGGTGACCAGGTTAGTCGCGCCCGGCCCGCTACAGGCCATACATACCGCGGGTTTACCGTCGGTTCGCGCCATCCCCTGAGCGATAAACCCCGCCCCCTGTTCATGGCGCGCCAGGATGTGGCGAATTTGCGTACTTTGGCTTAAGGCGTCGTAAACGGGGAGAATCGAACCGCCCGGAATGCCAGTGACGATGTTAATGCCCTGACGTTCCAGAAAATGAACGATAAACTCTGCGCCCGTAAAGCGCGTACGCGGGGATGTTGATGTTGTGCCCGAACTTGCCATGCTCCAGTCCTTTTATTCTGGGCCGACTTGCCGGGAAGGTGTCTTAAACGAAAAACCCCGCCCGGTTTGCGCCGGCGGGGTTTTGGAATCGTGTGTTGTTCCAGTCCCTACGGCGCATTGCCGACGACCACCACCACACGCACGACGACCACTGCGGCAGGTTGCGCAGTTTTTAGTAGGGTCGCAGTCAGCATGGAAGGGTTCATTAGGGACCTTGTCTGTTTATGGATTAACAGGTTTTATACAAGCACAGCTTTTCAGGCATGACAACGGAAAATTTTTCATCTGCACAAAAATGCGTCGACGATCACGCTTTGCCAGATGCCGACGCAGGCCTGCAAAACAAAAAACCCCGCCGGAGCGAGGTTTTTATCAGCGTTATGCGGTTGGTTGCCGCAAAGCACACTGTGTTATATCAACATCAGAAGTATACGCGTTCCGCGAAGAACACGCAATTTCGGCACGAATTTTGACGCATTTGAGTATGGATCAGAAGTCGCGATCCGTCCACAAAATACTGTTCATTCATACAGTATTTATCTATAATATCACTGTACGCAATGTGTTATAGGGGGCCGCATCGTAACCGGCGCAACAAAGTCCTGGCTGAAACGGGTGGTGCCGTCAGCGCCTTAACCCCCGTGTGAGCACACTGTGTTATGTCAACAAAAGGTGCTGACAACAGGCGGCGGAGAGGTACGTCAGCACCGTGCTCCTTTTACCAGAAGGAGAGCGTATGAGCCTCGTGGATATCGCTATTCTTATCCTGAAACTCATTGTTGCTGCACTGCAACTGCTTGATGCCGTTCTGAAATACCTCCGGTAATTCAGATTCAAGCCGCACCGAAGGGGAGCGGGCAACCGCTCCCCTTTCATCATCTGCCTGGTGCTTGTCCATCGTCGATATGTTACGTTTTTATGACAACCACTGACGATACCCAAACCATGACCCTTTCCATTTTCTGCATTTTGCTGTTCGCCGCGCTGCTGCATGCCAGCTGGAACGCCATCGTGAAGGCGGGAAATGACAAACTTTACTCCGCAATCAGCGTCAGTGGTTCCGCAGCGTTGATGGCGCTGGCGTGTCTGCCCTTCGCCCCGCCCCTTCCCGCCGCCAGCATCCCTTTTTTAGCCGCCTCCACCGCCTTACAGGTGGTTTATACCGTGCTGGTCGCCAAAACCTATCAGGTTTCGGATATGAGCCAGACTTACCCCCTGATGCGCGGCACCGCACCGCTGCTGGTGGCGATAATTAGCGTCCTGTTTCTTGGCGATAGCCTTTCCACAATGGCCTGGCTCGGTATCGCGGTAATTTGCCTGGCGATTCTCGGCATGGCCTGTAACGGTCGTGCCCGCTCCCGGCGGGGTATCACGCTGGCGCTGATCAACGCCTGCTTTATCGCTGGCTATACGCTGGTGGACGGCACGGGCGTGCGGGTGTCGGAAACCGCGCTGGGTTATACGCTGTGGACCTTCTTGTTGAACGGCACCTGTCTGCTTGGCTGGGCGATGATTGCCCGGCGGCGGGAAGCCTCGCGCTATCTGGCGCAGCACTGGAAGAAAGGCATTTTTGGCGGTATCGGCACGATGGGTTCCTATGGGCTGGCGCTGTGGGCGATGACTCAGGCGCCGCTGGCCGTGGTGGCCGCACTGCGTGAAACATCCATTCTGTTCGGCGCGCTAATTGCCTGGCTGCTGCTCAATGAGAAAGTCGCCGGGCTACGGTTGGTCGCGGCTGGCGGGATTGCCGCCGGGGCGATATTACTGCGTTTATCCTGATTGCCGGATGGTGGCTACGCCTTATCCGGCCTACGGGAGCCGCCGGGCGGCCATCAAATTGCGATAAAATAATCTCTCGGCAACAATTGTTGCCGCTTTTTGTTTACATATCCTGCCGTTCGGCCCCCGCGCTATTCCCGCCGTGAATATGGCCTTCTTTTTTTAGTGTGGTAGATTCCACTCGCATTTATGGGAGTGCGCAGCACCTTATTCTTATTTTTTTCTTTTTTTAAAAGTAATCAGCGAAATGAAAAGGCAGAGAAGCGTCAATTTGTTGTTGATGTTGGTATTACTGGTGGCCGTCGGGCAGATGGCGCAAACCATTTATATCCCCGCCATTGCCGATATGGCGCGTGAACTGAACGTTCGTGAAGGGGCAGTACAGAGCGTCATGGCCGCTTACCTGCTCACCTACGGCGTATCACAACTGTTTTACGGCCCGCTTTCCGATCGGGTAGGGCGCCGCCCGGTAATCCTCGTCGGGATGTCCATTTTTATGCTGGCTACGCTGGTCGCGATTACCACCCACAGCCTGACGGTATTGATTGCCGCCAGCGCGTTGCAGGGCATGGGCACCGGCGTCGGCGGCGTGATGGCGCGTACGCTGCCGCGCGATCTGTATGAAGGTACGCAGTTACGCCACGCTAACAGCCTGCTGAATATGGGGATTCTGGTGAGTCCGTTGCTGGCGCCGCTGATTGGCGGACTGCTGGATACCGTCTGGAACTGGCGCGCCTGTTACGTTTTCCTGCTGGTTCTCTGCGCAGGCGTCACCTTCAGTATGGCACGCTGGATGCCGGAGACGCGCCCCACAGGCGCACCACGTACCCGCCTGATCGCCAGCTATAAAACATTATTCGGCAACGGCGCATTTACCTGTTATCTGCTGATGCTGATTGGCGGACTGGCGGGAATCGCCGTCTTTGAAGCCTGCTCCGGCGTGCTGATGGGAGCGGTGCTGGGTCTGAGCAGCATGGTGGTGAGCATCCTGTTTATTTTGCCAATTCCGGCGGCGTTTTTCGGCGCGTGGTTTGCGGGTCGCCCGAATAAGCGCTTCGCAACGCTGATGTGGCAGTCGGTATTCAGTTGCCTGTTGGCGGGCGTCATGATGTGGGTCCCAGGTCTGTTTGGCGTGATGAACGTCTGGACACTGCTGATCCCCGCCGCGCTGTTCTTCTTCGGCGCCGGAATGCTGTTCCCACTGGCGACCAGCGGCGCGATGGAACCTTTCCCGTTCCTCGCCGGAACGGCTGGCGCGCTGGTGGGCGGCCTGCAAAACATCGGCTCCGGCGTGCTGGCGTGGCTCTCCGCAATGCTGCCGCAAACCGGGCAGGGTAGCCTCGGTTTTTTGATGACGCTTATGGGGCTGCTGATTTTACTGTGCTGGCTGCCGCTGGCGTCGCGTGTGCCGCATCAGGGGCAGACGATTTAATCGAATGATGGCCCGGTTTCCCGCCGGGCTTTCTACATACCGGCGAGATCATCGTGGTCAGGAGCGGCTCCAGCGCCGGACGCCACGCCCCTTCTTCTCCGTCATAAAACTGCGTATCCGCGTTAATCGCATACGGAATATTCACCCTTTGCAACTCGCACGCCATAAACCGGGCAAACGCGAGCTGCGAAGCGGAAGGGCTATTTTTGATTGATTCGCCCGGCGCCCAGCCGCCAACCCAACTGACATGGCCGGTTTTTTGCTGCCAGCGCGCGGCGGCGTTAATTCGCGCGCGAATCGCCGCTTTCTCCGCCGCCGTGCCCGACGTCCACGGGTATTTACCGTTATTTTTCAACGGCCCCCACGGAAAGATATGCCACTCCGCCAGCACGTAATTCTGGCTTTGCGGGGGCAGTTTTAGGGCCGACAACGCTTCCGGCGCGGCGCGCAAACGAGGCGCGACAAAAATCATGCGTTGGGGGTCAATCGCGTGAAGGGTGCGGATGGTTTTGTCATATACCCGGTTCAGGGAAGCCTGGCTGTGGTTGAGTTTCTCCGCCGGTTCATAAATCAGGTCAAACCCCAACAGCGGCGAACGTTGCGCAAAATAGCGCGCGACGGCCACCCACCAGTTGATCACCTCTTGTTCATTGCCGGGGCTGGGGTCGTTTTTATACTCATCGGCCTGATAAGCAATGATCGGAATCACGCCATACTGCTCACACGCCTCCACCAGTTTTCGCAGGTGGATGAGTCGCGCTTCCGTCGGCTCTCCCGCGACGCGTATGCGCACATGCTTAAATCCCTTCGCCTGAAAATCACGCACCACCAGAGGATCAAACTCCCGGATACCCCGTTCGGTGCGCGCCCAGTCAACGTCCATCCCCACACCAAGCTGCTGCGCATAGCGCGAAGCGGTCAACGGCGGCTGAGCCGCGCACACCGTGGCGCTGACGAGCAGGAAGAGAGAAGCAAGCGGCTTTAACACGATTGTCCTTAAGCAAATCATCAGGAGTCATATCACGTATTTAGCACGCTTTCTGGCTTTACATGCAATAAATCTTCGCGTGGCAAACGCTACGTCGCCTGCTCCTGCAACCAGCCGATAAACGCCTCGATTTTCGGCCACTGTCTGCCAGGCAGCGTGGTTACATAATAGTGCTGGTGGCATTTCAGCGTCATCTCGCCGAAAGGCGCAATCAGTTCGCCGCTATCAAGACGCTTTTGCACCAGCCGTTTACGCCCCATCGCCACGCCGATATGGTTCATTGCCGCAATAACGGCTAAATCGGAACGATCGAAGCCAATACCCGACGATGTCGGCAGATTCACGCCAAAATGCTGCGCCCAACTGTGCCATTCATCGGTGCCGGAGTCGTTGCTCCATGCCTGTCGGTCATGCAGGAGCGTACAGTGGCGCAGGTTAACCCGCGCATTCGTTAAGTCATGATGACGGGCATATTCGGGGCTGCACACCGGCAGAATGGCCTCATCCATCAGGAAGTGATGCGTCAGCTGCGCCGAGGGCGCATCATCAAAATAGATCGCTAAATCAATCCCTGCCCGCTGGAGATTCACGTTGTCATTACCGGTCAACATGGTCAGCGAGATGGACGGATAGCGGCGAGTAAAGTCTCCCAGCGCAGGCACCAGCCAGCACTGAGCAATCGAAGGCCGCGAATAGACGGTCAGCGTCCCTGACAACTCCTGATTTTTAATATCGAGGATTTCCTGATTCAGCGTATCCAGCGACGATTTCAACGCCCAGAATACCCGCTTGCCCTCATGGGTGAGTTCCACTTTGCGGTGCGAACGGACAAAGAGCTGAATCCCCAGCTCCTCTTCCAGTTGATTGATTCGATGGCTGACCGCGCTGGGACTTAGCGACAGCTCATCCGCCGCCAGCGCAAAAGACTGATGCCTGGCCGCCACTTCAAAGGTATACAGCTTTGATAATTGCCAGCCGTTGAGTAAACGGTTTCTGCCGTCGCGTAAGGGTTCCATCGCCACCTCTGTGACCTCTTTTTGGCTTTGCAGTGTAAAAAAATGCGCCTGGAAAATCAGCGTAAAGATGAATCAAAGTGAACCATATCGCATAAACAGACCATTATTGGATGCAAATCACCCTTTTGATTCAATTTGGTTCATGCGAAGGGTAATTTATATCGTTTGTCAGCAAGTGCCGTTTTTTCGTCCAATACGCCTATGTTAATCACAGGGTAAGGTGAGATATGCACTCTCAAATTTGGGTTGTGAGCACGCTGCTGGTAAGCATCGTGCTAATCGTGCTGACCATCGTGAAATTCAGATTCCACCCGTTTCTGGCACTGCTGCTGGCCAGTTTCTTTGTGGGCGCGATGATGGGCATGGGGCCGCTGGAGATGGTCAATGCGATTGAAAGCGGTATTGGCGGCACGTTAGGCTTCCTCGCCGCCGTCATCGGTCTCGGAACCATTCTCGGCAAAATGATGGAAGTGTCCGGCGCGGCAGAACGGATCGGCCTGACGCTCCAGCGTTGCCGCTGGCTTTCCGCTGACGTGATCATGGTGCTGGTGGGGCTGATTTGCGGCATCACGCTGTTTGTGGAAGTGGGTGTGGTGCTGCTCATCCCACTGGCATTTTCGATAGCGAAGAAAACCAACACGTCGCTGCTGAAGCTGGCTATTCCGCTGTGTACCGCGCTAATGGCGGTGCATTGCGTGGTGCCGCCGCATCCGGCTGCGCTGTTTGTGGCGAATAAGCTGGGCGCGGATATCGGTTCCGTTATCGTCTACGGTTTGCTGGTTGGGCTGGTGGCGTCGCTGGTCGGCGGGCCGCTATTCCTGAAGTTCCTCGGCAACCGCCTGCCGTTTAAGCCGGTGCCGACGGAGTTTGCGGATCTCGAAGTGCGCGATGAAAATACGCTGCCTTCTTTACGCGCGACGCTGTTTACCGTCCTGCTGCCGATTGGCCTGATGCTGGTAAAAACCGTTGCCGAACTGAATATGACGCAGGGCGGCACGCTGTATACGCTGCTGGAGTTTATCGGCAACCCGATCACCGCAATGTTTATCGCCGTTTTCGTGGCCTATTACATTCTCGGCCTGCGTCAGCATATCGGTATGGGTACGTTGCTGACCCATACCGAAAACGGCTTTGGCTCGATTGCTAACATCCTGCTGATTATCGGTGCAGGCGGCGCGTTCAACGCTATCCTCAAAAGCAGCGGTCTGGCGGATACGCTGGCGGTGATCCTCTCCAATATGCACATGCACCCGATTCTGCTGGCCTGGCTGGTGGCGCTGATTCTGCACGCCGCAGTGGGTTCCGCAACGGTCGCGATGATGGGTGCGACGGCGATTGTCGCGCCGATGCTGCCGCTCTACCCCAACGTCAGCCCGGAGATCATCGCCATTGCCATCGGTTCCGGCGCGATTGGCTGCACGATCGTGACCGATTCCCTCTTCTGGCTGGTGAAGCAATACTGCGGCGCCACCCTGAATGAAACATTTAAGTACTATACAACCGCGACATTTATCGCGTCGGTTGTTGCTCTGGCGGGCACATTCCTGCTTTCCTTTATCATCTAAGCGCAAAGAGACGTATTATGGAAAACGCTAAAATGACTTCACTCATCGCTCAGTATCCTCTGGTAGAGGATCTGATCGCCCTCAAAGAAACGACCTGGTTTAACCCAGGCACCACCTCTCTTGCGGAAGGTTTACCCTATGTTGGTCTGACAGCGCAGGATGTACAGGATGCGCATGCCCGCCTGGCCCGTTTCGCGCCGTATCTGGCAAAAGCCTTCCCGGAAACCGCCGCAACCGGCGGGATTATTGAGTCTGAACTGGCGATCATCCCCGCAATGCAGCAGCGGCTGGAAAAAGAGTACGGACAGAAAATCAGCGGCGAACTTCTGCTGAAAAAAGACAGTCACTTACCGATTTCCGGTTCGATAAAAGCCCGTGGCGGGATTTATGAAGTGCTGGCCCACGCGGAAAAACTGGCGCTGGAGGCGGGTCTGCTGACGACCGAAGATGACTACAGCGTAATGCTTTCACCGGAGTTCAGGCAGTTCTTCAGCCAGTACAGCATTGCCGTGGGTTCAACCGGTAATCTGGGGCTGTCGATTGGCATTATGAGCGCCTGTATCGGCTTTAAGGTGACGGTGCATATGTCCGCCGACGCCCGCGCCTGGAAGAAAGCCAAACTGCGCAGCCACGGCGTAACGGTAGTGGAATACGAAGAGGATTACGGCGTAGCGGTTGAGCAAGGACGCAAAGCGGCACAGTCCGATCCAAACTGTTTCTTCATTGACGATGAAAACTCCCGCACGCTGTTTTTGGGCTATGCGGTGGCCGGGCAACGCCTGAAGGCTCAGTTTGCGCAGCAGGGGCGCGTGGTGGATGCCGACCATCCGCTGTTTGTCTACCTGCCGTGCGGCGTTGGCGGCGGTCCTGGCGGCGTGGCTTTTGGTCTGAAACTGGCATTTGGCGACAACGTCCACTGCTTCTTCGCCGAACCAACCCACTCTCCGTGCATGTTACTGGGCGTATATACCGGTCTGCATGATGCCATTTCCGTCCAGGAGATTGGCGTCGATAACCTGACGGCGGCAGACGGTCTGGCGGTGGGGCGCGCATCCGGGTTTGTAGGGCGGGCAATGGAACGTCTGCTGGACGGGCTGTACACCCTCGACGATCGGACGATGTACGACATGCTGGGTTGGCTGGCGCAGGAAGAAGGTATTCGCCTGGAGCCGTCCGCACTGGCGGGAATGGCCGGGCCGCAGCGTGTTTGCCGTTCGACGGATTACCAGCAGATGCACGCCTTCAGCGCTGAGCAGCTTAATCACGCCACGCATCTGGTGTGGGCGACCGGCGGCGGTATGGTGCCGGAAGAAGAGATGGCGCAGTACCTGGCGAAAGGGCGCTAAACGTCACTGACCTTAACGCAGCATCGCCATCAGCTCCATCGGTGAGCGATGCTGTTTAATCAGATCCCGCATGACGCGCATATGCGGCGACGTGTGGTTAATAAACGCTTTATACCCGCCGCACAGCACGCTTTTCCCGCTTAAATTCCGATGCTTTGGACAATCACCGTTGCAGAATCGCAATAAGGCGCAGTCCAGGCAATCCGCCCCCAGCGTTAATTTTTTCTGCTGTCCAAATTCACTCGCCTGCGGGCTGGCATTCAGCATATGTAGTGGCGTTTGATGGATATTACCCAGCCGGAACGCCGGGTAGACATAGTGATCGCACTGATAGAGATCGCCGTTTGCTTCCAGGGCGAACGCGTGACCGCAGGTTTCGCTAAGCGCGCACATTTGTGCCGGATGCCCACTCCACACGCCCAGCATCGAATCAAACAGTTGTACAAAAACGCGCCCAATATCTTCCCGAATCCAGAGATCAAACACATCATTGAGAAAATGCCCCCAGTCTTCCGACGTCACGGAATCAGCGGTCAGTTTGCCGCTATCGTCACGTTCAACCAACGGAATGAACTGAAGAAAAGGCGTGCCAAGCTGGCGAAGATAGCGATACATACGCGCAGGCTGCTGGCTGTTCAGCCGATTCACCACCACCAGCAGGTTGAAGTCCACGCGATGGGCAACCAGCCTTGCTATCGCTTCCACCACCTTATGATGCGTTGGTTTTCCACTACGGCTAACGCGATAAGCATCATGTAAATCGGCGGGGCCATCCAGTGAGATACCGACCAGCCAGCCGTTATCGCGTAAGAATCGGCACCACTCGTCACTGAGTAAAATGCCGTTGGTCTGGAAGGTATTCTGGATGCGTTTCCCCTCTCCATAGCGTTTTTGCAACGCGACCACGCGGTGAAAAAAATCGAGTCCACACAGCGTCGGCTCTCCGCCCTGCCAGGCAAACAGCACATCATCAACCGGCTGCGCGGCAATATGCTGGCAAATAAAAGCCTCTAAGGTCGCGTTATCCATAACGGGTTGAGAGGGTTTATCGATATAAAAACAGTAATGGCAATCAAGGTTACAACGTGAGCTGGCCGGTTTAGCCATGACCTGACATCCTGTCATGCAACATCCCTAATAAAGACGATAAGTTGACGAATATGCGTTACAGCAAACAGTATTGCGAGGGACAACACCGCGAGAGAGATCAAAAATTTGTCACGCACGGCGCGAGATTCGGAAAAATCACTGTGCGCCACATCCATCAGGTTACGGCTGCGGGTATAGCGCCAGAGGATGAGCGCGACAATCGCCAGCACGCCAATAGAAACCCAGAACAGAAACCCCGCCTGATGCCAGTTATGTTTCAGCGCCAGCGCCATCAATGCGCCATAGCCTAACAGGGTACGAAACCAGGCCAGCGACGTGCGCTCCGGCTGTAGACCGGGATCAACCTGACGGCGGGCTTTGCGGCTATCCGGCATACAACACCAGCGCCATGACAATCACCGCAACAATCATCAGCATCAGGCTGATTATCATCAGGCTATGGGTGTACGGCAGGTCTTCTTTCAGACGCATCGCTTTTTCGTTGCGTAGCCAGCGCAGATAGCCATAAATCGCCAGGCCGCCCGCAAAGAGACACAGCAGCAGCGCCAGCAGTTCGCGAATCACCGGCGTGGCGAAGTCCGGCGCGAGTTGGTCAAGCCCGACGCCCGCCGCCAGAAACCCCAGCGCGGTGCGAATCCACGCCAGAAAGGTACGCTCATTTGCCAGCGAGAAGCGGTAATCCGGCGCTTCTCCGAGGCGGGAAATCTTCATGACGGCTCCTTTAAATTATTGCCGGATGGCGGCGTAAACGCCTTATCCGGCCTACGGTGTTGCGCTTTTGTAGACCCGGTAAGCGCAGCGCCACCGGGCATTATTATTGCCGGATGGCGGCGTAAGCGCCTTATCCGGCCTACGGTGTTGCGCTTTTGTAGGCCCGGTAAGCGCAGCGCCACCGGGCATCATTATTGCCGGATGGCGGAGTAAGCGCCTTATCCGGCCTACGGTATTGCGCTTTTGTAGGCCCGGTAAGCGCAGCGCCACCGGGCATTATTATTGCCGGATGGCGGCGTAAGCGCCTTATCCGGCCTACGGTATTGCACTTTTGTAGCGCCACCGGGCATAACGCATCAAAACTTCTGCTTTTTCTCTTCTACTTTCACGCCTTGCGTGGGCAAACCGGTATCGTAATCACGTACCACCGGAGAATAACCGTCTTGCGGGCGTGGGCGGAATGCCCCCATCCAGCGCGGCCGGGCATCTTTACGCCACGGACGCAGGCTCCACTGGTACGTGCGGAACGGGTCGCGGATTTTATCCATGTAATCCAGCAGCGCGTCGTGCATCTGACTGCGAACACCGGCAAATTCCGGCGCAGCAATCAGATTATGCAGTTCATCCGGGTCATTACGCCTGTCGTACAGCTCATCGCTGGTAAACAGGTTCAGCACCAGCTTCCAGTTATCCGTCACCCAGCAGCGCACCGGAATAAAGCCGCCAAAGCTGTCATGCTCGATCTCATAGCGGTTGAACTCCACCATCACCCCGCGCGGCGCTTCAACGGCCAGGATGTTTTCACCCGTAAGAATATCGGGCTTATCAATCCCCGCCAGCGCCATCATCGTAGGCAGCAGGTCAATATGGCTGACCGGCGTATCGATCTGCTGCGGCGCTCCCTGCGGCGGGCGCATAATCAGCGGGATGCGGGTAATGTCATCATACATTGCCGCCCCTTTGCTGATGAGTTTGTGCGCCCCCATCATTTCACCGTGATCGGAGGTATAAATCACCCAGGTATTCTCACGTTGTTCCGGGGTTAACGCATTGATCACCCGCCCAATCTGATCGTCAACAAAGTCATTGCAAGCAAAGTAGAGCGGATGATGATAACAGCCATCATCGCCCACCGGAGACGGCATCGCCTGCGCCCATAGCCGATGGTGCTCAGGTTTATTGCTCAGCGAATCCTGCGCCTTCGCGCCCAGGTCATAATAAAAATCCTGATACTTCTCCAGATACTCAACCGGACAGGTAAACGGATGATGCGGCTCATCATAAGAGACCACCATCAGGAACGGTTCGTCATCTCTCGCTGGCTGATGGAGAAAATCAACCGCCCGGTTGCTGATGCGATACGCCCAGGTAAAGGTCTCATCAATATTATTGGTCTGCAAATCCTCAATACTGTTCAGTCCGTTACGCCACAGGCTGATTTCATTCTCCGTCAGTTCAGAAAGGTAGTTCGCGCCGTCATACCAGTAGTCGGCATCCCACTCAGGCGGGCACTCGCCGGTGCCAAAGTAATCGTGCCCGTCGAGGTGCCATTTGCCGATATAACAGGTGTGATAGCCTGCATCCTTAAAATAACGCCCCATCGTGGAGATGTTCTTCCCCGGCGCGACGTTGTTCGTCCACGGGCCGGACTGATTGGCATAAATACCGGTAAAAAGCCCCGCGCGGGCTGGCGTACACACCGGCGAGCAGGTATACGCGGAGTTAAAGCGAATCCCTTCCGCGGCCAGGCTGTCAATATGCTGCGTGTTCAGCGGCTTACCGCTATAGCAGCCCACCATATTGGTCGCCTGTGTATCGGTCATAATGAACAGAAAATTCGGACGGGTCATGCTTTATCCTTAGCGTCAGAAACATAAACCACAGGCGCGGAATGGCGCGTCTGCCATGAGCTGTAAATCAGGTAAACAACCACCGCAGCGGTGATGGCGTAGCTGAGAATGGTCAGCCACCGGGTCTGATAGCCACCGAACTGCGCCAGACCAGAATAGACGCCAATCATCGCGAACAGGACGCCAACAGCGGCGATCTTCACGTTTTTCCACGGTTTCATGTCAACCGCAAACGCATCATGAAATTTAAACGGCGTTGCACGCGGCTTAATCACGCCAATGAGCAGCATCACCACGACGTTGATACAGAAGGTGCAGGCCAGCACATAGAGGAAATGAAAATCAAATTTCACCAGGTAGTTGATGGTGATGTAACTGACAATACCGAGTCCCATTGCGACCTTCGCGGCCAGCGCCGGAATACGTGGGAAGAAGAAGCCCATAATAACAATGGTCACCAACGGCACGTTATAAATCCCGTTGAGCTGTTTCATCCAACTGTAGAGCCCTTGCGGCGCATAGGCGATCCACGGCGCCACCAGCACGGAGATCACGGCCACAATAAAGCCAAAGCGACGACCAACAGTGACCAGTTTATCGGGGCTGGCCTGTTCATTAATCAGTCGGCGATAGATACCGAGGCTAAACAGGGTCGAAGCACTGTTCAAAAAACCGCAGAATGCGCTGATAATCGCGCCAAACAGTACCGCGCTAAAAAAGCCAATCAGCGGCAGCGGCATCACTTTGTTCACCAGCGCCGGGTAGGCCATGTCTGCTTTCGGTAGATCCTGAAAGAGATGAAAAGCGATAACGCCCGGCAGCACCAGAATCAGCGGGTCCAGCATCTTCAACACCGCCGTAAGCAGCGCCCCTTTTTGCCCTTCCGATAAACTTTTTGATGCCAGCGTACGCTGAACGATCCCCTGGTTGGTGCACCAGTAGAACGTATTGACCAGGATAAGCCCGGTCAACGCCGCGCCAATCGGCACCGGGTCGTTGCTGCCGCCAATCGAGTTCAGCATCTGGCTGTGATCCTGGGTTAAGCGCGTAATACCTTCGCTCAGACTGCCTTTCCCCATCGCCATCAGACCAAACAGCGGCACCATCAGGCCGCCAATCACCAGACCGATACCGTTAATCACATCGGCAATAGCAATCGCCCGCATCCCGCCGACGACAGCATACAGGATGCCGCTAATCCCCAGCACGACAGCCATCAGCCAGATCGCCGTATGTTGTGAAATACCAAAGGTTTCAGTGACATGAAACATGCTGTTAAAGGCAAGCGCGCCGGAATACAGAATGATGGGTAAAAAACAGATTCCCGTCGCAATCAAAAAACAGCAATCAATAATGATGCGGGTGGTTTTGTCATAGCGCTCTTCAATAAAATCCGGGATCGTTGCAATGCCGCGTTGCAGATAGCGTGGCAGAAAGATCAGCGCCAGAAAAATAAGCGGAATTGCGGAGATGACTTCCCATGCCATTACCGACATACCGCTGCGATAAGCCTGGCCGGTTAATCCCACCAGTTGTTCCGTTGAGAGGTTAGTTAACATCAGCGAGGCGGCAATAACCGGCGCTTTTAACGAACGTCCCGCCAGAAAATATCCCTGCTGCGAACCGGTATCCGCTTTTCGTAACTTCCACCAGGTGATAACCGCCACCAGTAGCGTAAAACCAACAAAGCTCAAAATTTGTAGCGTATTCATCTCATAGCCCTTGTTTTTCATTATGTCCCGGCAGCGGTAGGGTCAACACGAGGTAAAGCGTGCCGGGTCAGGCAGTCAGATTTCTTAATTACAAACATCGCCTCCCTGAAGCATTCACTTTCTGTTATGTTCAGGTTGTGGGCATCATTCTCCGGCGAGAAAATAAAATGAATGGAAACTTGCTAAGTTCGCATGTAAAAAACGAAACTACGTACAATATTCCCCTGCTGATTAATGAAAATGTGATCTCCAGCGGAATTTCATTGATCTCGCTGTGGCATACCTACGCTGACGAAAATTACCGTGTTATATGGCCGCGAGATAAGAAAAAACCGCTAATCGCCAATTCATGGGTCGCGGTCTATACCGTACAGGGGTGCGGGAAAATCCTGCTGAAAGACGGTGAGCAAATTACATTAAACGGCAACTGCATTATCTTTTTAAAACCCACTGATATACAGTCTTACCATTGCGAAGGTTTATTGTGGGAGCAATACTGGATGGAGTTTACCCCAACCAGTATTATGGATATTCCTATCCGACAACAAAGCGTTATTTATAACGGTGACGTTTATAATCAGGAACTGGCCGAAGTTTCACAATTAATTACCCGCCCGGAACCGATTAAAAATAATCTCGCCGTCGCGTTTCTCACGAAAATTATTTATCAGTGGATTTGTCTTATTGACTCAAACGGGAAAAAAGACCCACAACGCATACAGGTTGAAAAGTTAATTGCAGCGTTACATGCCAGCCTGCAACGCCGCTGGAGCGTAGCGGATATGGCAGCCACGATCCCCTGTAGCGAAGCCTGGCTGCGTCGTCTGTTTTTACGCTATACCGGGAAAACACCGAAAGAATATTATCTGGACGCCCGGCTGGAACTGGCATTATCGCTGTTAAAACAGGAAGGGAATTCGGTGGGTCAGGTAGCGGATATGCTCAACTTCTTTGACTCATTTCATTTCAGCAAAGCATTTAAGCATAAATTTGGCTACGCGCCGTCGGCGGTGTTGAAACATCCTGACCGGCACCCGCTGGATGCCGGTCAACAAGATTAGTGCAGTTCAGGCCAGTATTCTTTGTTGGCTTCAATCAGATCATCAAGAATCGCTTTGGCGACAGACGCGCTCGGCACGGTTTTGGAGAGCGTAATCGCCTGCCACAGACGCTGATAGGAGCGATGCTCCCAGGCATCGACCACCAGTTTCTCGACGGCCACCTGCTGGCTCATCAGCCCTTTCTGGAACTGCGGAATATCGCCAACCGTCAGAGGTTCCGGCCCGTTATGCCCCACCAGGCAAGGGATCTCCACCATCGCTTCATCATCAAAGTTATGAATCGCCCCGTTGTTTGGCACAATCAGCAGCATCCGTTCCTGCGTATTAAAGGCGATTGCCGTTGCCAGATCGACGATATAAGACGCGTGTTCATCAATTTCCAGCTCGCCAGCGGAGGAGTGGCCCGCTTCAATAATGGCGCGGCAGGAGCCAAATACCTGTTTTTCACGGTGATCCATCACCTCATTAGCACGCGTGCGCGCCGGGTTCGAGTGCTGCACCACATAGTCCGGGAACAGATAGTATTTCAGATAGGTATTCGGCATGGTGTCCGGGTCCAGCGCCTGCACATCCTTCGCTTTGGCGAACGTATCATTCCAGCTCGCTTCAGTATGCGGATCGTTAGATGGCGGAACATAACCGTGTTTCGCGACGTATTCCCGCAGTTTCGGCATCAGGTCGTTACCCTGCAAGTCCTCAATCGACGTCCACCAGCCAAAGTGGTTCAGCCCGTAATAACGCACGCGCATTTGCTTACGATCTTGCAGGCCGACAATCTGCGCCATCCGCCCTTCAATGCCGATCGGCATATCACAGATATTGAGGATTTTAGCGTTCGGGCGCAGACGGCGCGTCGCCTCGGCCACTATCGCCGCCGGGTTGGAGTAGTTCAGCATCCACGCGTTCGGGGAGTATTTCTCCATGTAATCCACCAGCTCCAGCACGCCGCCAATAGAACGCATCCCATACGCAATCCCGCCCGGGCCACAGGTTTCCTGGCCTAACACGCCGTGGCGCAGCGGGATTTTTTCGTCTTTTTCCCGCATCGGGTATTTGCCCACGCGGATATGCGCCATCACGAAATCAACATCGGTAAACGCTGCTTCGGGATCGGTGGTGTAACTAAACTCAATCTCCGGCGCCTGCTCTTTAAGGATGATTTTGCACGCTTCGGCAATCACTTCCTGGCGAGCGCCGTCGTTGTCATAGAATTTCAGCGCGCGAAGCGGAAAACGGTCCTGGTTTGCCAGCAACATCAATACGATGCCCGGCGTAAATGTGCTGCCGCCGCCTGCGATAACCACTGAGAATTTTTTCATGATACTGCCTCCGTCATGGGGATTTGTTCGGTCGATAAGGGGGATTTCATTAGCGTTTCAAGCTGGTCACGCACCTGGGGCACATGCAGGCCGACAATCACCTGGATGCCATTGCCACGGCGAACCACGCCGTGCGCGCCCAATGCTTTAAAGACGTCATCACTCTGGGTCTGCGCCATATCGTGGAGCGCGATACGTAAGCGCGTGGCGCAGTTATTAATGCTTTCGATATTGCCCGCGCCGCCCAGCGCCTGGAGGAACCCGGCTGCCTGCCCAAGTTTTGCGTCCGGCGCGGGCGCCGTTGTCTGTCCACGCGCGACCTTGTAATCCGCTTTGCTGTAGAGTCTGATTTCACTCTCTTCACGACCCGGCGTTTTCAGGTTGAAGCGCAGGATCAGGGTGCGGAAAACCACAAAATAGAGGGCGGTGAATGCCAGCCCGATGCCTATCTGGGTAAACATCATTCCGGCATGGTTGTGGAACATCGGGATCCAGTTTTGCGGTAAGAACTGATCCAGCAGTCCGCCGCCCATATTTCCTACCACGCCGCAGATATACATCACCGTCGCCATTGAGGCCGCCAGCACCGCGTGTACGGCAAACAGCAGTGGAGAAATAAACAGGAAAGTGAATTCCAGCGGTTCCGTAATGCCCACCAGTACAGCGGTTAACGTGGCGGGGATCAGCAAACCGGCGACCTTCACCCGGTTTTCTGGCGATGCGGTGTAATAGAGCGCCAGCGCAATCCCGACGGAGCCAAAGATTTTTGAGTTACCGTGTAGGGCAAAACCGCCTTCCGGGAATAACGTCTTCAGCGATTCCGTGCTCTGGCTGAACGCCTGCATATGTTGCGCCCAGTAAACCTGAATGCCACCTTCTACCGCCGCCGGGCCAAAAATGAAGGGGCCATAGACGAAGTGGTGCAGCCCTGTCGGGATCAGAATACGTTCGAGGAAGGTGTAGACCCACACGCCCAGCGCGCCCGCTGAACGCAGGAAAGCCTGTAGGGATTCAATGCCCATCTGCACTTTTGGCCAGCCGAGCAGCGTCAGCCAGGCGCAGGGAATCATCACCAGGAACGCGATAATCACCACAAACGACGTGCCCTGAAAAATACCGAGGAACACGGGCAACGGCTTATCGAAATAGCGGTTGTGCAGCGCGGTGACGATGCCCGAAATCATAATGGCGCCGATAATGCTGGTATCGAGCGTTTTTATTCCAGCCATCATCGTCAGACCGCTGCCTGCCGTCGGATCTACGCTGAAGTCCACGCCGAAAAAATGACCCCAGGTCATGCCCATGGCATTAATGAAATAGTTCCATGCCAGGAAGCTGACCAGCACCGCCAGACAAGCTCGGCCTTGCGCCTGTTTAGCCAGGCCAATCGGCAAGCCGACGGCGAAAATCAGCGGCATATTACGGAAAACCGTCCAGCCGCCCTCTTCAATAATATGAACGATTTGCGCGAATAAACTGTTGGGATCGGTCAGCGCTTCGCCAACAAAAAGCGGGTTGCGCAGCATGATGGCGATACCCACGACGATACCGGCGAACGGGAACAGCAGTACCGGGGTAAACATAGCGCCGCCAAAGCGTTGTATTTGACTGAGCATTTTTACATCCTCATATAACAACCAGTAGGGAGAGGCCTTTTTTGTAGTGATTGCTGGCCTGATACGAGAATAGGTAGTTGCGATTCTGAGAACATGACGCGCCGCTTCGATTCGTGATCGCATTCATGGTTTTAATTCAGTCAATGATGTCTACTTTTTACATAAAAGTTAGACATCAAAAGGTTCGTAGCGCGGAAATTAAAGGGAAAAAGAGGTCTGGTAGTGATCTACAAATCGATAGCGGAACGACTAAGAATCCGGCTCAACTCATCTGATTACAACATCGGTAGCCCGTTGCCTGGTGAAAAAAAGCTGGCGGAAGAGTTTGCTGTGTCACGAATGACCATCCGCAAAGCCGTCGATATGCTGGTGGGATGGGGACTGGTGGTGCGGCGGCACGGGAGCGGCACATACGTGGCGCGTAAAGACGTTCATCATGAAACCACCAACCTGACCGGACTGGCGGAAGTGCTGCGGCGTCAGGGAAAAGAGGTCACCAGCCAGGTGCTGGTATTTGAAGTGATGCCTGCGCCCCCCGCCATTGCCAGCCAGTTGCGGATTCAGATCAACGAACGTATCTACTTTTCCCGCCGCGTGCGCTATGTGGATGGCAAACCGCTGATGCTGGAGGACAGCTATATGCCCGTCAGGCTGTTCCGTAACCTCTCGCTGATCCACCTGGAAGGGTCGAAATTTGATTATATTGAGAAAGAGTGCGGCATCACCATCAGTGGCAACTATGAAAGCCTGACGCCTGTACTGGCCGATAAACAGCTCTCCGCGCAAATGAACGTCCCCGAGCAAACGCCGCTACTGCGAATCACATCGCTTTCTTACAGCGACAGCGGGGAATTTTTGAATTATTCGGTCATGTTCAGAAATGCCAGCGAATACCAGGTGGACTACCATTTACGGCGCGTCCACCCGGATGCAAACCTGACCTAGCCTAACCCCCAGAAAAGCACCGCCAGCAGTTGCGGGGTGATAATCCGCAGGAACATTACCAGTGGATAAACGGTGGCGTAGGAGAGCGCCGCCGCACCGCTGGTGGCATGCAGGTTGTTAGCAAACGCCAGTGCAGGCGGATCGGTCATTGACCCCGCCAGCATCCCGCATAGCGTCAGGTAGTTCATTTTGGCAAAGATACGCGCCAGAAGACCGACGGTAATCAGCGGAATGGCAGTAATAAAGATGCCGTAACCAATCCAGCTCAGACCATCACCCTGAGTCAACGTATCAATAAAGTCACCGCCAGATTTCAGCCCGACCACCGCGAGAAACAGCACGATCCCCAGCTCACGCAGCGCCAGGTTGGCGCTTGGCGGCATAAACCAGTACAGCTTGCCGATGCTGCCGATACGTCCCAGAATCAGCGCCATGATCAGCGGCCCGCCCGCCAGTCCCAGCTTTAACGCTACCGGGAATCCAGGGACAAACAACGGAATCGACCCCAACAGCACGCCCAGACCAATACCGATAAACACCGGTAACATCTGCACCTGTTGCAGTTTTTGCTGGGCGTTACCCACAACATTGGCCACCGCATCAATTGAAGAGGGACGGCCAACCAGATTGAGGATGTCACCGAATTGCAGGCTGGCGTCGCTACTGGCCACCAGCTCTACGCCCGCACGGTTCAGACGGGAGATCACCACGTCATAGCGCTCTTTAAAATGGAGGTCGCGAATGCGTTTTCCGAGCACCTTTTCGTTAGTGACCACGACGCGTTCAACGCGCAAATCCGTCCCTCGCGTTGAGAGCGAAGTGTCCACCTCCTGACCAATGACCAGCTGCGCGTTATGCAGATCGACGGGCTGTCCCACCAGATGCAGCAGGTCGCCCGACTGGATGATCGTTCCCGGTGAAGGCACCATCAGCGTCTCGTCGCGTTTCAGACGCGAACAGATGATTTTATCGCTGTTCAGGATAGGCACATCCTGGATCGCCATATTGTTGAGATTCGGGTTCTCAACACGGATATTCATGGTCTGAATTAACGAGTGTCCATTGCTAAGCGTGTCTTCATGCTGCTTCGCTTCCGCCTCCACGTTGACGCGAAAAATCATCCGCATCAGCCACATGGTGAGCAAAATACCGCAAATCCCGAAAGGATAGGCCATCGCATAGCTCATCCCCATCTGATCTACCGCTTCCATTGGCGTTCCCAGATCGCGCAGAATTTGCTGCCCTGCCCCCAGCGCTGGCGTATTGGTGACCGCGCCGGAGAAAATCCCCAGCACCACCGGTAGCGGGATAGCGAAGATTTTATGCAGAATAGCGGTAACCAGCCCACCGATAATGACAATCAGGATGGCAAAGAGATTAAGGCGCAACCCTGAGACGCGCAGAGAGGCAAAGAACCCCGGCCCCACCTGGATACCAATGGTGTAAACGAAGAGTATCAGGCCGAATTCCTGGATAAAGTGCAGCATGTCACTGCTCAGCGTCATCCCGGCCTGATCGACAAAGTGGCCGACGATAATCCCGCCGAACAGTACGCCGCCAATGCCAAAACCGACACCCCGCACCTTGATATTGCCGATCCACAACCCGACAACCGCCACCAACGCCAGAACGCTGACCGTCAATGCTATATCACTCATCTTCTTTTCCCTGTGAATAACATTATTAATTAAATGGATTCTCGCAGAGTACAAGCGGTATGTATGGGTGGTAAAGCACAAAAATGCCCCGTCATTGCTGGCGGGGCGGTTTGTTGAAAAGCATGATGCCGGACCTATAGGTTCTGCGTCGCTTTGTAGGCCCGGTAAGCATAGCGCACCGGGCGATTTGCCGGATGGCGGCTACGCCTTATCCGGCCTACAGGTAGTCCTGGACTAGCTATTTAACGCGGGACGTTCGCTAATAGCGATACGCTGCGGAGCGATGGTTTCCGGCTCGTTGCGGGTTAAATCAATGTGCAATAACCCATTGGTGAAGGTCGCGCCGCTGACCTCCATATTTTCTGCCAGAGTAAAACTCAGACTGAATGGCTGTGTCACCAGCCCCTGATGCAACCATTTGGTTTCTTTTTCCGGCTGCGCTGGCGTGCCTTTTACGGTCAGGCGCGTGCCTTCCAGCTGAATATCCAGATCTTCCTGACGGAAACCGGCTAACGCGAGGGTAATGCGGTAGTGGTTGTCATCGCTTTTTTCAATGTTATAGGGCGGGAAGCTCTGGCTTTCGCCGGTGTTTTGCAGGGCGTTGGCCAGTTTGTCAAAACCGATCCATTGACGCAGCAGTGGGGATAAATCGTAATTACGCATAATAATAATCTCCTTCTAAGAAGCGAGTAAATACCCAGCGAATCCTCAGATTCGCATATGCTCCCTGACGGCGAGCATGGGGATAACAGGCCGCCAACGGCGACCTGACTGAATCAGTTAATTTCGATACGGCGCGGTTTGTTCGCTTCTGGAATCACGCGCTCCAGGTCGATATACAGCAGACCGTTCACCAGGTTAGCGCCGCGAACATGAATGTTCTCTGCTAACTGGAATTTGCGTTCAAAGTTACGCTCTGCGATGCCCTGGTAGAGATAGGTACGTTCTTTTTGCTCATCCGCATGAGCGCCTTTTACCACCAGCAGATTATCCTGAGCAGTAATTTCCAGTTCGCTTTCCGCAAAGCCTGCAACGGCAATCGCAATGCGGTAATGGTTTTCATCAACCAGTTCGACGTTATACGGAGGATAACCGCCATTACTCTGGCTCTGGTTGTTTTCTAAGAGGTTAAACAGACGATCAAAACCAATGGCAGAACGGTACAGCGGGGATAAGTCAAAGTTACGCATAATGAATAGCTCCTGAAATCAGCGAGAATAGTTGACCTTCCATCATGGACAGGTCAGGTAGCCAGAACACCCATCAGGCGTGCTCTTTATTTGCCTACACCCTAAAAATGGGTCTGGAAATGAACTTTTCAAGCGCTTGCAGGGGACTTTTTTTGCAGTTTGTTGTCTATCGCATAGACTGGGTGAACAGCACACATTGTTAAAGTGCGATAAGCGCCACAGTGCGACGTGATGGTGATGTTATTTTTCGCGACGGATCGCTATAACTCATCATGCAAACATCGATAATCAACAGATGAATAAATCATGATAAAAAATGTGTTGTTAACGCTGATGATGTGCAGTGGATTGGTTTTACTGGGTGGCTGCTCCAGCGTAATGTCACATACCGGCGGCAAAGAGGGGACCTACCCCGGCACACGCGCCAGCGCCGAAATGATCGGCAGCAGTGATACAAACTGGGGCACCAAATCGCTGGCAATCCTGGATATGCCCTTTACCGCCGTCATGGATACGATACTCTTGCCGTGGGACTTCTTCCGCACAGACAGCTCAGTGAAGTCGCGAGTGGAAAAGAGCGAGGAGAAAACAAAGATGACCAACGCCGTTATCCCCCCGGCAAGAATGCCCGCTCACTGATTTATCGTTCGGTTTCCGTCACCCAAAGCTGGCGGAAACCGTCAACCTCTTCCATCCACGCGATTAACGCCCCATCCGGCGAAAAAACAACGGCGTCCGCGGAAGGCGGGCTGTCATGACTCTCCGTTAAAAAGGCGATTGCCCCGCTCTGCGCGTCGCAGCAGGCAATGCGATTTTCCAGCACAAACCCCAACCACTGGCCTGACGGGTGCCAGTTGAACGCTGACTGAATATCGGTCGCGTTATGCGTAAGCTGGCGCGGCTCTCCCCCCTGCGCCGGGATCAGCCAGAGCTGGACAATACCGCGATCATCGCGCATCAAAAACGCAATGTCCGTGGCTTGCGGGTTACTCCGCACCCAATGGCGCGGAACGTTTACCAGCCCAGGGAAAGCGCGATCGTGCGTAAAGGTCAGACGGCGCTGAACAACGCCCGCAGGCGGCGCAGGCAGCGTTGATTCTGTTCCGGTCAGCGGCATATCGCCTGCCTGTTTCCAGCCTTTTTCATCCTGCGGCAACGCCACCAGAAACAGCTCCGGCACTTTTTCACCCTTCGCCGACAAGGTATCGCCAATAAACGCCAGCGCATAATCGCCCACCCAACCCTCTTCGTAGGCGCGGTTAATGTCATCGCTGCCCGGCCGTGGCGCCGGCGTGGTCTGGCTCACTAACACGCACCAGTGGCTGCCGCTGTACTCCCGAGGATGCTGAACCGCCACCGTAACCGGGCCATACGGCACCGCAACGCCGACGTTACGCAAGTCCAGCGCCGGATCGCGCTCACGCAGTACATGGTCGTTATAGGTGAAGCTGACACGCTCGCCGTTCGGACTGAACACATGCACATGGCTGCCGCCGCGCAGCGCGCCGGGCGTATACGGCACGGTGATGTCCATTGCATCCAGATTCGTCACGCGGTTTTGCGCCGCTATCACGCCGCGACGATGGTGGAAATCATAACGCCACGTCTCGTCCGGGTTCTCCGGGCCATGAATGAACACATAGCGATCGTCTTGTGGATGAACGGTCACCACGCCAACGTGCGCGCCCTGCGTAGCGCGATAAATGACCTCAACCTCGCCAGTCCGTACGTTGACGCGCTCAATCGTCTCACCGGTAAACGAGGCGCCTGACGGACGCACATCAAAAACCAGCCACTGGCTGTCCGCCGTCCAGGTGTTGGTATTCGTAAGCTGATGATGACGCGAAGCGAAAGTGATTTGTTTCATGGAGATACCCTGATGCGCGGTTTTCGCATCAGGGTATAGCATTGGAAGAAATTAGCCTACCCGTTTAACGTCGCCGACCAGCAGGATATAAGAGAGCTCCATTTGGGGAGGGTAGCTACCGCTTTTAAAAACTCAGAATATTAACTTACTAACAGTCATGTTATTGCGATATTTAACTAAAATGTTGGCAACAAAAAGTGAATTCAGGATGCTGCTAATGATAATGTAGGTGATAATGAGTTTCATTCGCGATTATGGTTTGTTAACATACCTGCCTGTTATAAACCAGTCTGCATCAATAAAATGGCCAGTGAAGGCCTCTTCCAGGCAGAAATATGCGAAAAAAAATAATCCTGACTTCTTTGATAGCGTTAGCCAGTCTGAGCCTGAGCTCCTGTAGCCAGCCTGCATCAATAAACCAGAATAAACCATTACAAACAGCCTGTGTTTCTGACGGGCAAATAGTTGATTTAAAAAGCAATAAAACCATTACCAAACAAGAGCTTTTGGCTGAGCTTGCCGTTGCCCGGCAGCTTATTATTGGCGAAAAACACGATAATGCCGGACATCATCAGATTGAGCTCTGGCTTATTCAAAACCTGCCCACCCGGCGACCACAGGGGAGTGTGCTGCTTGAGATGCTGACGGCAGACCAGCAGCCCCGCGTTAACCAGGTTAAACGCTGGCTGAAAGATGATCCCGTGGTCCGGGATGGCCGTATTCAGGAACTGCTTAACTGGCAAAAAGGGTGGCCCTGGGAGATGTATGGCGACATAGTCATGCAGGCATTACGTGCGCCTTACCCTCTGCTCAATGCCAACATTGACCGGGATCGGGTAATGGCGCTGTACAAAAAAAACGAATTTCCTGAAGGGAAAAAATCTACAGCTCCTGCGGTACAAGAAGCTCTGCGCGAAACCATCATAGCCATGCATGAAGGCAGCATTGAAGGCCAGCAACTGGCGTCAATGCTCTCTGTTCAGCAACAGCGGGATCGCTACATGGCCCGCCAGCTTCTGGATGCCCCGGCTCCGTCGTTGTTGATTGCAGGAGGTTATCACGCGTCAAAAAGTATCGGCGTACCGTTACACATAGAAGATCTCGCCCCCGGCACCCAGCCTGTGGTGCTGATGCTCGCAGAAAAAGGGATGAACATCACCATAGATCATGCTGACTACGTGTGGTTCGTGACGCCAGACACTGCAAAACGGTAAACCATGGATGATGAATATTCTCTACCTTCCACGACCGGCAAAATGGAGCGGCTGGTTTATCTGTTCACTGCTGCTTCATGGACTGCTTTTCCTTGCGTTTGTCTGGCGGTTTTCCGACGTACAGCCCGCCACGCCTCCTGCCCCGGCGATAATGCTGCAATGGGCCGATAATATCGAGGCTCCTTCTTCTCCTCTTCCGCTTCCGGTGGGAATCGCTCAGCAGGAATCCGCAGCGGCAGAAGAAAAGCAGCAGGCTGAGGACAGGCAGCAGCATCCTGTCACTGAAGACAGGGATGCGACCATTGAAATAACCAGGAAGAAAAAGGCATCCGACGGGGAAAAGAAAAAGCCACGTCCGCCACGTAAGATAAAGGATCAAACCAGCGACAGCAGCCACGCAGCAGTTTCCAGTAATGCCGCGCCTCAGGCCCCGGTCGAATCATCCCGTATTGCTGCGCCTTTCAACAGCGACTCAGCGAAGCGAGACAATTCCGGTACATCCTGGGAAAGCAGAGTGAAAGGCCACCTTAACCGTTATAAACGTTACCCAGGCGATGCCAGAAAACGCGCACGAACCGGCACAGCCATAGTGACTTTTACCGTTAACGCACAAGGCACCGTTGTCAGTAATTCTCTGGCAACGTCTTCGGGAACCCTCTCTCTCGATCGCGAAGCTGTTGCCGTTTTAGAACGCGCTCAACCACTTCCCAGACCACCAGCTGAAATATTAGAGGGAGGCTTCTTTAAAGTAAAAATGCCGATTACCTTTGATCTGACGGAGTTAAGGGAAAATTAGCGACTCTGGTTCGTTTAACTGAAATTTGATATTCATTTTTATGCTGAACATTTTATCAGACTTCACTGCTGTCGAAAAAATCAAGAAAACGTCAGAGAAGTTTTATTAAAAAAATAAACAAAGATCTGGATCTTTTATTTATTACGATACTTCTAAGGATATGTATGAACGTTATTAAACTGGCCATCGGCTCAGGCATATTATTGCTCAGCTGCGGTGCTTACGCACAATCCATCAGTGAAAAAACAGGTACCGATAAAAAAGGAGCGGCAGAATTCAGCCCGCTCAACGTTTCTATCGGGAAGACGACCAGTGAGCAGGAGGCTCTTGAGAAAACAGGCGCGACCAGTTCCCGGACAACGGACAAAAACCTGCAATCACTCGACGCAACGCTGCGCAGCATGCCCGGTACTTATACCCAAATCGATCCAGGCCAAGGAGCAGTAAGTGTGAATATTCGCGGCATGAGCGGATTTGGCCGCGTAAACACTATGGTGGACGGTATCACCCAAAGTTTTTACGGCTCCTCAACCTCCGGTACCACTGCACATGGCTCAACCAACAATATGGCTGGCGTACTTATCGACCCTAATTTTCTGGTAGCAGTTGATGTTACGCGCGGCGACAGCAGTGGCCCGGCAGGAGTCAACGCCCTGGCCGGTAGTGCAAACATGCGTACTATTGGCGTTGACGATGTGATATTTAACGGCAATACATATGGCCTTCGTTCACGTTTCTCAGTCGGCAGCAATGGGCTTGGGCGCAGCGGAATGATCGCCGCCGGTGGAAAAACCGACGCTTTTACGGATACTGGCAGCGTTGGCGTTATGGCCGCTGTGAGCGGCAGTTCTGTTTACTCTAATTTCTCAAATGGCTCTGGAATTAACAGCAAAGAGTTTGGTTATGATAAATATATGAAGCAGAACCCCAAATCCCAACTGTATAAAATGGATATCAGACCAGACGAATTTAACAGCTTCGAACTTTCCGCTCGAACCTATGAAAATAAATTTACACGTCGCGATATAACCAGTGACGACTATTACATTAAATATCATTACACCCCTTTTTCTGAATTAATTGACTTTAACGTAACGGCCAGTACCAGCCGCGGTAATCAAAAGTATCGTGATGGCTCGCTGTATACTTTCTACAAAACCTCAGCGCAAAATCGTTCTGACGCGCTGGATATCAACAATACCAGCCGGTTCACTGTCGCGGACAATGACCTGGAGTTTATGCTGGGCAGCAAACTGATGCGTACCCGCTATGACCGGACCATTCACTCAGCGGCGGGCGACCCGAAAGCGAATCAGGAAGCGATCGAGAACAATCCGTTCGCACCCTCCGGCCAGCAGGATATTTCAGCGCTGTATACCGGGCTGAAGGTTACGCGCGGCATCTGGGAGGCAGATTTCAATCTCAACTACACACGTAACAGGATCACAGGGTACAAGCCCGCCTGCGATTCACGCGTTATCTGCGTGCCACAGGGTAGCTACGATATTGACGATAAGGAGGGTGGCTTCAACCCTTCAGTTCAGCTTTCTGCTCAGGTAACACCATGGCTTCAGCCGTTCATTGGTTACAGCAAATCCATGCGCGCCCCGAACATCCAGGAAATGTTCTTCTCTAATTCAGGAGGCGCATCCATGAACCCATTCCTGAAGCCTGAACGTGCAGAAACCTGGCAGGCGGGTTTTAACATTGATACCAGAGATTTACTGGTCGAACAGGATGCCCTGCGCTTTAAGGCTCTGGCGTACCGCAGCAGGATCCAGAACTACATCTACAGCGAGTCTTATCTGGTTTGTTCTGGAGGTCGTAAATGCAGTATGGCTGAGGTGATTGGCAATGACTGGGAGGGCATGAGCGATGAATACAGCGACAATATGTACATCTACGTTAACTCGGCAAGCGACGTTATCGCAAAGGGCTTCGAACTGGAGATGGATTATGATGCAGGTTTTGCCTTTGGCCGACTCTCTTTCAGCCAGCAGCAAACAGACCAGCCAACCTCCATCGCCAGCACCTACTTTGGCGCAGGGGATATGACCGAACTGCCCAGAAAATACATGACGCTGGATACCGGTGTTCGCTTCTTCGATAACGCGTTGACCCTGGGCACTATCATAAAATACACAGGCAAAGCTCGTCGCCTGTCGCCTGATTTTGAGCAGGACGAACATACCGGCGCAATAATCAAACAGGATTTGCCGCAGATTCCAACGATTATCGATCTCTATGGTACTTACGAGTACAACCGCAATCTGACACTGAAACTTTCGGTACAAAACCTGATGAACAGAGATTATTCGGAGGCGCTGAATAAGCTCAACATGATGCCAGGTCTTGGTGACGAGACCCACCCAGCCAATTCCGCGCGTGGCAGAACATGGATATTTGGCGGGGACATTCGTTTCTGATGACAATTTCCGCCAGGTTCAGACAATACGTTTTCTCTCTTATGTCAATTTTATTGCAGGAACGAAAAATGAATATTTTCACTTTATCCAAAGCACCGCTATACCTGTTAATTTCACTATTTTTACCCACGATGGCCATGGCTATCGATCCACCTGAACGCGAACTTTCGCGATTTGCCCTGAAAACGAATTACCTTCAGTCCCCTGATGAAGGCGTCTATGAACTGGCGTTTGATAATGCCAGTAAAAAGGTGTTTGCAGCAGTCACCGATCGTGTAAATCGTGAAGCCAATAAAGGCTATCTGTATTCGTTTAATTCAGATTCGCTGAAAGTCGAAAATAAATACACGATGCCATACCGGGCATTTTCGCTGGCGATAAATCAGGATAAACATCAGCTCTATATCGGACACACCCAGTCAGCGTCCCTGCGTATCAGTATGTTTGACACCTCAACCGGCAAACTGGTAAGAACCAGCGACAGGTTAAGTTTTAAAGCGGCAAACGCTGCAGATTCGCGTTTTGAGCATTTGCGCCATATGGTTTACAGCCAGGATTCCGATACCCTGTTTGTGAGTTATAGCAATATGCTGAAAACGGCCGAGGGCATGAAGCCTCTGCATAAGCTGTTAATGCTCGACGGGACGACGCTTGCCTTAAAAGGCGAGGTTAAGGATGCTTACAAAGGTACAGCGTATGGTCTGACGATGGATGAAAAAACACAGAAAATCTACGTTGGCGGAAGAGATTACATCAACGAAATTGATGCGAAAAATCAGACGCTGCTGCGTACCATCCCGTTGAAAGATCCGAGACCACAAATCACAAGTGTGCAGAATCTGGCGGTGGACTCCGCTTCTGACCGTGCCTTTGTGGTGGTATTCGACCATGACGATCGCTCCGGTACAAAAGATGGACTCTATATTTTTGACTTACGCGACGGTAAACAGCTTGGCTATGTGCACACAGGAGCCGGAGCTAACGCGGTGAAATACAATCCGAAATATAACGAACTGTATATCACCAACTTCACCAGCGGCACCATCAGCGTAGTGGATGCCACCAAATACAGCATCACCCGTGAATTTAACATGCCGGTCTACCCAAACCAGATGGTGTTATCGGACGACATGGATACCCTTTACATTGGCATCAAAGAAGGCTTTAACCGCGACTGGGATCCAGATGTGTTTGTAGAAGGGGCTAAAGAACGCATTCTGAGCATTGATTTGAATAAGTCGTGATCGGACCGTTCCCCCGTCAAACTGGCCGGGGGAACGGCAAACCAGCGAAGTACTGTAGTCCGCCGCGTCAGCGGGTTCTCGGATGGCGGCTTCTCTTAATCCAGGCCAGCCACTTAATTCAGCACAAATTTCTCAATTGCGTATGCCACACCGTCTTCCAGGTTGGATTTAGTGACAAAATTAGCCACCTCTTTCACCGACGGAATCGCGTTGTCCATCGCCACCCCCATGCCTGCATATTCGATCATCGCGATGTCGTTTTCCTGATCGCCAATCGCCATGATTTCTTCCGGCTTGATCCCCAGCGCATCAGCCAGCGACTTCACGCCAGTGCCTTTATTGACGCGTTTATCCAGGATTTCGAGGAAGTACGGCGCACTTTTTAACACGGTATATTTCTCTTTTACTTCCGCCGGAATACGCGCAATGGCCTGATCAAGGATGACGGGTTCATCAATCATCATCACTTTCAGGAACTGCGTTGCCGGGTCCATTTTCTCCGCTTCACAGAACACCAGCGGAATGGTGGCGACATAGGATTCATGTACGGTGTAGTAGCTGATATCACGGTTTGCGGTGTACAGCGTGTTGCGATCCAGCGCGTGGAAGTGTGAGCCGACTTCGCGGGACAACTTCTCCAGAAAGCGGTAATCGTCATAGCTCAGCGCCGTTTGCGCAACGGTACTGCCATCGCCCGCTTTCTGCACCAGCGCGCCATTGTAGGTGATGCAGTAGTCGCCGGGTTGTTCCATGTGAAGCTCTTTCAGATAGCTATGGACACCCGCATACGGACGGCCAGTGGTCAGCACCACGTTAACGCCACGGGCGCGTGCGGCGGCAATCGCCGTTTTTACCGCAGGTGAAATGGTGTGATCGGGCAGCAAAAGGGTGCCATCCATATCGATAGCAATGAGTTTGATAGCCATGAGTTCCCCGGATTAAATGAGTCGCGTCCTCATGCTAACGCGATTCCGCTCAAAAAACAGCAACGAAAAGGGGGATGGAAAGGGGAACCGGGATTCCCCTTTTGCAGATCGGTTGTAGGCCGGATAAGGCCTAAGCCGCCATCCGGCAAAGGCTGACGAACTGCCTGATGGCGCTTCGCTTATCAGGCCTACAGGAGAGGCCTACAAGCTGATTAGATATCGATGTTTGCCGCTTTCAGGGCGTTCTCTTCGATAAAGGCGCGACGCGGTTCAACAGCATCGCCCATCAGCGTAGTGAACAGCTGGTCGGCGGCAATCGCATCTTTCACGGTGACGCGCAGCATACGACGGCTTTCCGGGTCCATCGTGGTTTCCCACAGCTGATCCGGGTTCATCTCGCCCAGACCTTTATAGCGCTGAATCGCCAGGCCACGACGGGACTCTTTCACCAGCCACTCCAGCGCCTGCTCGAAGCTCGCAACCGGCTGACGGCGCTCGCCACGTTCAATGAACGCATCGTCTTCGATCAGACCGCGCAGCTTCTCGCCGAGCGTGCAGATGCGACGGTATTCGCCGCCGGTAACAAACTCGTGATCCAGCGGATAGTCGGTATCCACGCCGTGAGTACGCACGCGAACAATCGGTTCGAACTGCTGCTGTTCGGCGTTCTCGCGAACGTCAAACTTCCACTGGCTGCCGTGCTGCTCTTTCTCGTTCAGCTCGGTAATCAGCGCGTTCACCCAACGGGTGACAGCCTGTTCGTTGCTAAGATCGGCTTCCGTCAGCGTCGGCTGATAAACCAGCTCTTTCAGCAGCGCTTTCGGGAAGCGACGCTCCATACGGCCAATCATTTTCTGCGTCGCGTTGTAATCAGAAACCAGTTTTTCTAACGCTTCGCCCGCCAGTGCCGGTGCGCTGGCATTGGTGTGCAGCGTTGCGCCATCCAGAGCGATGGAGATCTGGTACTGATCCATCGCTTCATCGTCTTTAATGTACTGTTCCTGCTTGCCTTTCTTCACTTTGTACAGCGGCGGCTGCGCAATGTAGACGTGACCGCGCTCGACGATTTCCGGCATCTGACGATAGAAGAAGGTCAACAGCAGCGTACGGATGTGCGAGCCATCGACGTCCGCATCGGTCATGATGATAATGCTGTGATAGCGCAGTTTATCCGGGTTGTACTCGTCACGACCGATGCCGCAGCCCAGTGCAGTGATCAGCGTCGCCACTTCCTGGGAAGAGAGCATCTTGTCAAAGCGCGCTTTCTCCACGTTGAGGATTTTACCCTTCAGCGGCAGAATCGCCTGGTTCTTGCGGTTACGACCCTGTTTAGCAGAGCCGCCCGCGGAGTCCCCTTCCACAAGGTACAGTTCAGACAGCGCCGGGTCGCGTTCCTGACAATCCGCCAGTTTACCCGGCAGACCCGCCAGATCCAGCGCGCCTTTACGACGCGTCATTTCACGCGCACGACGCGCGGCTTCACGCGCACGCGCCGCATCGATAATTTTGCCGACCACGATTTTGGCGTCGGACGGGTTTTCCAGCAGGTATTCGCTCAGCAGCTCGTTCATCTGCTGTTCCACCGCCGATTTCACCTCGGAAGAGACCAGTTTATCTTTGGTCTGGGAGGAGAATTTAGGGTCCGGCACCTTCACGGAAACCACGGCAATCAGGCCTTCACGCGCATCGTCGCCGGTGGCGCTGACTTTGGCTTTCTTGCTGTAGCCTTCTTTATCCATATAGGCGTTCAGGGTACGGGTCATCGCCGCACGGAAGCCTGCAAGGTGCGTACCGCCGTCACGCTGCGGAATGTTGTTGGTAAAGCAGTAGATGTTTTCCTGGAAACCGTCGTTCCACTGCAATGCCACTTCCACGCCGATACCGTCTTTTTCGGTGGAGAAGTAGAAGATATTCGGGTGGATCGGCGTTTTGTTCTTGTTGAGGTACTCAACAAACGCTTTGATGCCGCCTTCGTAGTGGAAATGGTCTTCTTTGCCGTCGCGCTTGTCTTTCAGACGAATAGAGACGCCGGAGTTCAGGAAGGACAGCTCACGCAGACGCTTAGCCAGAATTTCGTATTCAAATTCGGTGACGTTGGTGAAGGTTTCCAGGCTCGGCCAGAAACGCACCATCGTACCGGTTTTGTCAGTTTCGCCAGTCACCGCCAGCGGCGCCTGCGGTACGCCATGCTCATAGATCTGACGGTGGATTTTGTTATCGCGCTGGATAACCAGTTCCAGTTTCTGGGACAGGGCGTTAACCACGGAAACACCCACGCCGTGCAGACCGCCGGACACTTTATAGGAGTTATCGTCGAATTTACCGCCCGCGTGCAGCACGGTCATGATCACTTCCGCAGCAGAAACGCCCTCTTCCGGGTGAATACCGGTCGGGATGCCACGCCCGTCATCCTGCACGGATACGGAGTTATCGGCATGAATGGTGACGATAATGTCTTTACAGTGACCCGCGAGCGCTTCGTCGATAGCGTTATCTACCACCTCGAATACCATGTGGTGCAGACCGGTGCCGTCATCCGTGTCGCCGATATACATACCCGGGCGCTTACGCACCGCATCCAGCCCTTTCAGGACTTTGATACTGGAGGAGTCATAAGAATTCGACATCAACGTTTCTCGCTCAATTTATCTTGGGTTAATCCGTTATTTTACCCTTTTCCACGGTGAACATCTTCGAATTTTTGTCCGACATGTCCAGAACGTGTTCAGCGCTGATTGCGCTGACAAAGACCTGTGATTGCGTCGCTTTCAAGCGGCTGGCCAGCAGCCCGCGACGCGCATCATCAAGTTCAGAGGCAAAATCATCTATCAGGTAGAGACACCGCCGCCCGCTTTCACGGGTGAGGAACTCCCCTTGCGCCAGTCGTAAAGCGCACATCAGCAGTTTAAGCTGCCCACGCGATAAGGTATCTTCCACCGGCGCACCGTCAGCACGAATGCGGAAATCCGCTTTGTGCGGGCCATGCGCGGTGTAGGTCAACATGCGATCGCGTTCGAAGCTCCGCTCCAGCACCTCGGCATAATCCGTCTCTTTTTCCCAACCGCGCTGAAAAGAGAAGGTGAGGGAGAACTCCGGTAGAAATTGCTGGCAGGTATCCGCCATATCCTGCGCAATACCAGCACTGTACTCAGCACGCCAGGTACTGATTTGTTCCGCGAGAGGAATCAACTCCTTATCCCACGGACGCAATTGTTCATAACGGCTTACCTGGCGCAGCGCCGCGTTGCGCTGCTTGAGCAACCGCTTCAGGTTGCTCCAGGCGGTAAAAAAACCGACTTCGTTGTGAAAGCATCCCCAGTCAAGGAACGCTCTTCTGTATTTGGGGCCGCCGTTGAGTAAAGTAAACCCCTCAGGGGTAATCAACTGCATCGGCATCAGGTGCGCCAGCTCCGCCACTTTGTGACCGTCGGTGCCGTCGATGCGCACTTTGCTGTCGCCCAGCTTGTCTTTCGTCAGGCCGATGGCGGTTTCGCGCTCTTCCCCTTGCAAACGTCCGTGGAGGACAAACGACTCCTGCTCGTGACGAATGACGCGGCCAATCTGCAAACTGCGAAACGCCCGGCCGTGGCCGAGCGTATAGATAGCCTCCAGCACGCTGGTTTTGCCGCTACCGTTTGCGCCAACCAGGAAGTTAAAGCCGGGGGATAAAGCGAGATCCGCATTTTCAATATTGCGAAAGTCGCGGATCAACAGGCGGGTGAGCGACATTACAGTCTCATTGGCATCACAACATACGCAGCACTTTGAGACGCCGCATCTTCAATCTGTACGCTGGAAACGGAGTCTGTCAGCAGAATACGCACGGTTTCACATTTCAGCGCGTTCAGCACATCGAGCACGTAGCTGACGTTAAAACCGATCTCCATCTCAGTACCGCCGTAGGTGACGTCCAGAATTTCTTCCGCTTCTTCCTGTTCCGGGTTGTTGGCGGTGATTTTGAGTTGGTTTTCGCTCACATACAGGCGTACGCCACGGAATTTCTCGTTGGAGAGAATCGCCGCGCGGGCAAACGCCTGCTTGAGAATATCGCAACCCGCTTCCAGCGTTTTGTCCGGGTTCTTCGGCAATACGCGGCGATAATCCGGGAAACGACCATCAACCAGCTTGGACGTAAAGATAAAATCACCGACGTGGGCGCGGATGTTGTTACTGCCGATCTGTACGCGCAGCGGGGTTTCGCCGCCGTCGAGCATACGCATCAGCTCAATCACGCCTTTACGCGGCACAATCACCGAATGGTTAGGCAGAGATTGCCCGACCGGCATAGAGCAGACCGCCAGACGGTGACCGTCGGTCGCGACGGTACGCAACTCTTCACCTTCAGTCTCAAACAGCATGCCGTTTAAGTAGTAACGCACGTCCTGATGCGCCATTGAGAACTGGGTGGCTTCAATCAGGCGCTTCATCGTTGCCTGCGGCAGGGTGAATTCGACTTCGCTCTGCCAGTCATCCAGATTAGGGAAATCGGCGGCAGGCAGCGTGGAAAGCGAGAAACGGCTACGCCCGGAGCGCACCAGCATCCGATCGCCTTCCAGCTGGACGGCAATTTCAGCCCCTTCCGGCAAGCCACGGCAGATATCAAAGAATTTCCGCGCCGGGACGGTAGTTGCGCCTGGTTCATGAGGCTGAATCAACGCAACGCGCGCCACCATTTCCATTTCAAGATCGGTGCCCGTCAGCGACAGCGTACCGTCAGCCACCTGCAACAGCAGGTTACCGAGAATGGGCAGCGTAGGACGACCGCCCAGCGGGCCACTGACCTGCTGAAGCGGTTTTAATAAATGTTCACGTTCAACGGTAAATTTCATAGCGTCACGAAGATAATGTTCTGATTAAGTTTGAGAAATCTTCTTTAATATCATGGCTTTCTTCACGCAACTGCTCAATCTTACGGCAGGCATGAAGTACGGTAGTGTGGTCACGTCCACCAAACGCGTCGCCAATTTCCGGCAGACTGTGGTTGGTGAGCTCCTTTGCCAGCGCCATAGCCATCTGACGCGGGCGCGCTACCGAGCGAGATCGACGCTTGGAAAGCAGATCCGCAATTTTAATTTTGTAATACTCCGCCACCGTTTTCTGGATATTGTCGATGGTGACCAGCTTTTCCTGCAACGCCAGCAGATCGCGCAGCGCTTCACGCACAAAGTCGATAGTGATAGCGCGTCCGGTAAAGTTAGCGTTAGCGATCACGCGGTTCAGCGCCCCTTCCAGCTCACGCACGTTAGAGCGTAGTCGCTTGGCAATAAAGAACGCCACCTCGCCAGGCAGACGAATATCATTTTCGTCCGCTTTTTTCATCAGGATCGCCACGCGAGTTTCCAGCTCAGGCGGTTCGATCGCCACCGTCAGCCCCCAGCCGAAGCGGGATTTCAGACGATCTTCAACGCCATTGATCTCTTTTGGATAACGATCCGACGTCAAAATGATCTGCTGATTACCTTCTAACAGGGCGTTAAAGGTGTGGAAAAACTCTTCCTGGGATCGTTCTTTATTGGCGAAGAATTGAATGTCATCGATAAGCAGTGCATCAACGGAACGATAGTAGCGTTTAAACTCTTCGATCGCGTTGTTTTGCAAGGCTTTAACCATGTCCTGCACAAAGCGCTCGGAGTGCATATACACCACTTTCGCATTCGGTTTGCGCGCCATAATACCGTTGCCCACCGCATGCAACAGGTGAGTTTTACCCAGACCGGTGCCGCCGTAGAGGAACAAGGGATTGTAGGCGCCGCCGGGGTTGTCCGCCACCTGACGCGCCGCCGCGCGCGCCAGTTGGTTGGATTTACCTTCGACGAAGTTATCAAACGTGTGTTTCACGTTGACGTTAGAGCGGTAGGTCGGTTCTGCCGGAGCCGGCACGTTATCCCAGCCCGGGCGCGCCGCGGCTGGCACCGCACGCTGTGGCTGCGCCTGAGCGACCTGCGCAGGTGCAACAACATTGTTGACCGGCGTTTTGAGCGTTTGAGTGACGGGTTTCGTCCCGACCTCAAAACGCAGTTGTGGGGCATCCGCTCCGCAGAAATTATTCAGCAGTCCATTGATATTATTGAGGTACTTGTCTCTTACCCAATCGAGCACAAAACGGTTTGGCGCATACAAAGCCAGCGTGTTATCGCTCAGTTCCGCCTGCAACGGGCGTATCCACATACTGAATTCTGTGGCTGGTAACTCATCCTGCAATCGGGCAAGACACTGCTGCCAAAGCGAAAGTGACACGGCGGACTCCACTCGAACAAAAGTCGATAAATGACAAAGGCTGAAACATTCATGATTGTTGACGCACGTCGAAAAGACCCTGTGCATAAAAGGGTGACGTGCGAATTGCTATCTGCAATTTTACCCGATCAGGATCCGTTGAAACGATCAGGACCGCGGATCATAGCCTAAACTGAGCAAGAGATCTTCTGTTTCTCACAGATTCTTCCCGATTTATCCACAGGATGATCCAGAACCGGGTAAGTGTAAACGATCCAGGCGAAGTGCTGCACGATTTCGCGCGCATATTGAAAAAATTAATGAGTAAAGACGCTATACTGCATAAACGATCTAATAAAGATCCCGTGCGATCCTTGCGCTTTGTTCGGCAGTCCGTATAATCCTCCACCCGTTGTACAATGCCCATCGTACGGCGTTAGCGCTGCTTGTTTTTCGCGCGAAAAGGTGCGGAAAAACGCAGGGTTTTAAGGAAAGAGAATTGACTCTGGAGTGTACAATTATTACAATCCGGCCTCTTTAATCACCCACGCTGAGGCGTAAGTCGTTCGATAATCGTTCGGGTATACGCAAAAGTCAGTGAATTTATTCAAGTTTAGGTAGAAATCGCCATGAAACGCACTTTTCAACCGTCTGTACTGAAGCGCAACCGTTCTCACGGCTTCCGTGCTCGTATGGCTACTAAAAATGGTCGTCAGGTTCTGGCACGTCGTCGTGCTAAAGGCCGCGCTCGTCTGACCGTTTCCAAGTAATAAAAGCTAACCCCTGAGTGGTTAAGCTCGCATTTCCCAGGGAGTTACGTTTGTTAACTCCCAGTCATTTCACATTTGTCTTCCAGCAGCCACAACGGGCTGGCACGCCGCAAATCACCATTCTCGGCCGCCTGAATTCGCTGGGGCATCCCCGCATCGGTCTAACCGTCGCCAAGAAAAACGTTCGACGCGCGCATGAACGCAATCGGATTAAACGTCTGACGCGTGAAAGCTTCCGTCTGCGTCAACATGAACTCCCTGCAATGGATTTCGTGGTGGTGGCGAAAAAAGGGGTTGCCGACCTCGATAACCGTGCTCTCTCGGAAGCGTTGGAAAAATTATGGCGCCGCCACTGTCGCCTGGCTCGCGGGTCCTGATAGCCCTTATACGGGTCTATCAACGCCTGATCAGTCCGCTGCTTGGGCCGCATTGCCGTTTCACGCCAACCTGCTCAAGCTACGGAATTGAGGCATTGCGCAGGTTTGGAGTGATAAAAGGCAGTTGGTTGACGGTGAAACGCGTATTAAAATGCCACCCTTTACACCCTGGTGGTGACGATCCCGTCCCGCCCGGACCATTTGATACCAGAGAACACTAACGATGGATTCGCAACGCAATCTTTTAGTCATCGCTTTGCTGTTCGTGTCTTTCATGATCTGGCAAGCCTGGGAGCAGGATAAAAATCCGCAGCCTCAGACCCAACAGACCACGCAGACAACGACCACCGCAGCGGGTAGCGCCGCCGACCAGGGCGTACCGGCCAGTGGCCAGGGGAAACTGATTACGGTTAAGACCGACGTGCTTGATCTGACCATCAACACCCGTGGCGGTGATGTTGAGCAGGCCTTGCTGCCAACTTACCCGAAAGAGTTGGGTTCTAAAGAACCGTTCCAGTTGCTGGAAACGACTCCGCAGTTTATCTACCAGGCGCAGAGCGGCCTGACCGGTCGTGACGGCCCGGATAACCCGGCTAACGGCCCGCGTCCGCTGTACAGCGTCGATAACGACACGTTTGTCCTCGCGGATGGCCAGAACGAACTGCATGTTCCGATGACCTGGACTGACGCCGCTGGCAACACCTTCACCAAAACGTTTGTCCTCAAACGCGGTGAATATGCGGTCAACGTCAACTACAGCGTGCAGAACGCCGGTGAGAAACCGCTGGAGATCTCCACCTTTGGTCAGTTGAAGCAATCCATCAATCTGCCGTCTCATCGCGACACCGGTAGCAGCAACTTTGCACTGCATACCTTCCGTGGCGCGGCGTACTCCACGCCGGATGAGAAGTACGAAAAATACAAATTCGACACTATTGCCGATAACGAAAACCTGAACGTCAGCTCCAACGGCGGTTGGGTCGCCATGTTGCAGCAGTACTTCGCAACGGCATGGATTCCGCGTAACGACGGCACCAATAACTTCTATACCGCTAATCTGGGTAACGGCATTGCCGCTATCGGCTATAAATCTCAGCCGGTTCTGGTACAGCCGGGTCAGACTGGCGCAATGACCAGCACCCTGTGGGTTGGCCCGGAAATTCAGGATAAAATGGCGGCCGTTGCACCGCACCTGGATCTGACCGTTGATTACGGTTGGCTGTGGTTCATCTCTCAGCCGCTGTTCAAACTGCTGAAATGGATTCATAGCTTCCTGGGTAACTGGGGCTTCTCCATCATCGTTATCACCTTTATCGTTCGTGGCATCATGTACCCGCTGACGAAAGCGCAGTACACCTCCATGGCGAAGATGCGTATGCTACAGCCGAAGATTCAGGCTATGCGCGAGCGTCTGGGCGATGACAAACAGCGTCAGAGCCAGGAAATGATGGCCCTGTACAAAGCTGAGAAGGTTAACCCGCTGGGCGGCTGCTTCCCGCTGATCATCCAGATGCCTATCTTCCTGGCGTTGTACTACATGCTGATGGGCTCCATTGAACTGCGTCATGCGCCGTTCGCACTGTGGATCCATGACTTGTCCGCACAGGACCCGTACTACATCCTGCCGATCCTGATGGGCGTGACGATGTTCTTCATCCAGAAGATGTCTCCGACCACCGTGACCGACCCGATGCAGCAGAAGATCATGACCTTTATGCCGGTCATCTTCACGGTATTCTTCCTGTGGTTCCCGTCAGGTCTAGTGCTGTACTATATCGTCAGCAACCTGGTAACCATCATCCAGCAGCAGCTGATTTACCGTGGTCTGGAGAAACGTGGCCTGCATAGCCGCGAGAAGAAAAGCTCCTGATTCCATGTAAGCCGGGTAAGCATAGCGCCACCCGGCAATCAGAACAGCGATGACAGGGCGGTCAATTGACCGCCTTTTTTATTAGCAAAAAAGAGAAGATCATGAGCCATAACGACACTATCGTCGCCCAGGCTACCCCACCGGGACGCGGTGGCGTCGGTATCCTGCGCATTTCCGGCCTCAAGGCGCGCGAGGTGGCCGAAGCCGTATTGGGCAAGCTACCAAAACCGCGTTACGCCGATTACCTGCCGTTTAAAGATGCCGATGGCACGGCGCTGGATCAGGGGATCGCGCTGTGGTTTCCTGGCCCGAACTCGTTTACTGGTGAAGACGTACTGGAACTGCAAGGGCATGGCGGCCCGGTCATTCTCGACCTGCTGTTAAAACGTATTCTGACGCTCCCCGGCCTGCGCATTGCCAGACCGGGCGAGTTCTCCGAGCGCGCGTTCCTCAATGACAAGCTCGACTTAGCCCAGGCAGAAGCGATTGCCGACCTGATCGACGCCAGTTCCGAGCAGGCGGCACGCTCGGCGCTGAACTCGCTACAGGGGGCATTTTCCGCGCGTGTAAATCATCTTGTGGAAGCACTTACTCACCTGCGCATCTATGTGGAAGCGGCCATTGACTTCCCGGACGAGGAGATCGACTTTCTCTCCGACGGCAAAATTGAAGCCCAGCTCAACGGCGTGATCGCCGATCTCGATGCGGTACGCGCCGAAGCGCGTCAGGGCAGCCTGCTGCGTGAAGGGATGAAGGTGGTCATTGCCGGACGCCCTAACGCCGGGAAATCGAGCCTGCTGAACGCCCTGGCGGGCCGTGAGGCCGCCATTGTCACCGATATCGCTGGCACCACCCGCGACGTGCTGCGCGAGCATATTCACATCGACGGAATGCCGCTGCACATCATCGATACCGCCGGTCTGCGCGATGCCAGCGATGAAGTGGAACGTATTGGGATTGAGCGCGCCTGGCAGGAGATAGAACAGGCCGACCGCGTGCTGTTTATGGTGGATGGCACAACCACCAATGCCGTTGATCCGGCGGAAATCTGGCCGGACTTTATCGCCCGTTTACCGACAAAACTGCCGATCACCGTTGTGCGCAACAAAGCTGACATCACTGGCGAGACGCTGGGTATCAGCGAGGTGAATGGTCACTCACTTGTCCGTCTTTCCGCCCGTACCGGCGAAGGCGTGGACGTATTGCGTAACCATCTCAAACAAAGCATGGGCTTTGACACCAATATGGAAGGCGGCTTCCTTGCCCGCCGTCGCCATCTTCAGGCGCTGGCAGAAGCCGCAGAACATCTCCAGCAGGGCAAATCACAGCTGCTTGGCGCCTGGGCTGGCGAACTGCTGGCGGAGGAGCTGCGTCTGGCGCAGCAGGCGCTGAGTGAGATCACCGGCGAGTTTACCTCCGACGATCTGCTGGGCCGTATTTTCTCCAGCTTCTGTATTGGCAAGTGATGTTGTTTTGCCCGGTGGCGCTACGCTTACCGGGCCGACTAAATCTGTAGGCCGGATAAGGCAAAGCCGCCATCCGGCAATAATAAATTTCCTCACAGGAAATCACCGTTGTCCAAATGGCAACTCGCGTCACTGAAAACCTCCCCGTATTCTTAGCGCCACGCTTATTGTGAGGACGCTATGACCCGCTTTCTAATCTGTAGTTTTGCCCTTGTTTTACTCTACCCAGCCGGTATCGACATGTATCTGGTCGGTTTACCCCGTATTGCCGCCGATCTGAACGCCAGCGAGGCGCAGCTGCACATCGCGTTTTCGGTATACCTGGCCGGGATGGCCACCGCAATGCTGTTTGCGGGTAAAGTTGCAGACCAGTCAGGGCGCAAACCGGTGGCGATAGCGGGCGCGGTGATATTCATCATCGCCTCTATGCTTTGCTCACGAGCAACGGACGGGTCGCTGTTCCTGACCGGGCGCTTTATTCAGGGCATCGGGGCAGGGTGCTGTTATGTGGTGGCGTTTGCGATTTTGCGCGACACGCTGGACGATCACCGCCGGGCGAAAGTGTTATCGCTATTAAACGGAATTACCTGCATTGTACCGGTATTAGCGCCAGTGCTAGGGCATTTGATTATGCTTAAATTCCCGTGGCAAAGTCTGTTTTACACGATGATAGCGATGGGTATTGCGGTATGCCTGCTCTCGGTGTTTATCCTGAAAGAAACGCGCCCGGCAACATGCTCATCGACCTCGCGCCCTCAGCAAAATGCAGAGTCGCTGCTCAACCGCTTTTTCCTCAGCCGTCTGGCGATCACCACGTTGAGCGTGTCGGTGATCCTCACATTTGTAAACACCTCGCCGGTGTTGCTCATGGAAATGATGGGCTTTGATCGCGGTGAATACGCCACCACAATGGCGCTGACGGCAGGCATCAGCATGGCAGTGTCGTTCTCAACGCCCTTTGCGCTGAGCGTATTTAAACCGCGCACGCTGATGCTCACGTCGCAAGGGCTGTTTCTGGCTGCGGGCATCGTACTCAGCCTCTCATCCTCTCACGCCGTCACGCTCTTTGGCCTGACGCTCATCTGCGCGGGTTTTTCAGTTGGCTTTGGCGTGGCGATGAGCCAGGCATTAGGCCCATTCTCACTGCGTGCTGGCGTCGCAAGCTCTGTACTCGGCATTGCACAGGTCTGCGGGTCATCGCTGTGGATATGGCTGGCGGCAGTCATTGGCTTTAACGCCCTGAATATGCTGATCGGGATTCTGATTGGCTGTAGCATGGTCTGTATCCTGTTACTGATGACCATACAGCCCGCAGCGCACTATGAAAAAATCCATCACCAGTCTCGATCTTAATCTGTTGTTATGTTTGCAGCTTCTGATGCAGGAGCGCAGCGTCACCAAAGCGGCGAAGCGGATGAACGTCACGCCCTCGGCGGTGAGTAAGTCGCTGTCAAAGCTGCGAACATGGTTTGATGACCCGCTGTTTGTGAACACGCCGCTGGGGCTGACGCCGACGCCGCTGATGGTCAATATGGAGCAAAGCCTGGCGGACTGGATGCAGATGAGCAATCAGCTGCTTGATAAACCGCATCACGAATCGCCACGCGGCCTGAAATTTGAACTGGCGGCAGAGTCGCCGCTGGTAATGATCATGTTCAATTCTCTGTCGCAGCAGATTTATCAGCGCTATCCGCAGGCCACAATCAAGGTGCGTAACTGGGATTACGACTCGCTGGATGCCATCACACGCGGCGAGGTGGATCTCGGCTTTACCGGAAGGGAGAGCCATCCCCGTTCGCGGGAGCTTCTCAGCCTGCTGCCGCTGTCTATCGATTTTGAAGTCCTGTTCAGCGACCTCCCCTGGGTCTGGCTGCGGGAAGATCACCCGGCGCTACAAGAAGAGTGGAATCTGGAAACATTTTTACGCTATCCGCATATCAGCATTTGCTGGGAGCAAAGCGACACCTGGGCGCTGGATGATGTATTGCAGGAGATGGGCCGCAAACGCAACATCGCCTTAAGTTTACCGGGGTTTGAACAATCGCTGTTTATGGCCGCCCAGCCGAACCACTCGCTGCTGGCGACCGCGCCTCTCTACTGCCAGCGTTATAACCAGCTCCACCAGCTCCCGTTGGTCGCGCGTCCTCTCCCTTTTGACGCCGCCCAGCGAGAAAAGCTGATGGTGCCTTTTACCCTCCTTTGGCATAAGCGTAACAGCCATAACCCTAAAATTATCTGGTTAAAAGAGACCATCAAAACGCTCTATAGCCACCTCTCCTGACGGTAAATTAACCACGACCGCGTCAGAAATGTAAAAGTCGCGTAAGCGCCGCTGTTTCTGTCGAACTTTTGACCAGTAAAACCTGTCCATAATCTACGTAAATGTTACTCTCGTAATAATCACGGACCATTAATCACGGAGCGAAAAATGGCGACACATTTTGCCAGAGGGATTCTTACGGAGGGACACCTGATTTCAGTCCGTCTGCCTTCTCCATGCCACATCGAAGCCAGAAACCTTCCCGCTCACCGCCGGACACGTTTTTTGGCTTCACGCGGCTTACTCGCTGAACTGATGTTTATGCTCTACGGAACCAGCGAGCTGCCGGAAATTGCTATTCAGGCCAAAGGGAAGCCTGTCTTTCGCGATAAAAATCTGCCCGCGTTCTCCATCTCATATGCCGGGAATATGGTGGGAGTGGCGCTGACAACGGAGGGGGAATGCGGTCTGGATATGGAATTACAGCGAGCCATACGAGGCTTCCATAGTCCACTCTCAGCCGAGAGTCCGGCGTTCTCCAGCAACGAAAATCTGTGGATCAACAATCAGAGCGATCCCAACGAAGCGCGTGCGCAACTGATCACCTTACGCCAGAGCGTGCTAAAGCTAACCGGTGACGTACTGAATGACGATCCGCGTGAGCTCCAGCTCCTTCCCGGCGCAGGCCGCCTGAAATGCGCCCACGTTACGCAGGTGGAGGCAATATGCGACGCGGAAGATATTCTGGTCTGGTCGGTGGCGGTTACGCCAGCCATTGAAAAACTGAATGTTTGGGAGTTTGATAGTAAGCAAGGATGGAAAAGCCTGGCCGATATCCAGACCCGGGCGAATGAACCTACCGGTCGCCTGATGCGATTCGCTCAATTATCCACAGCAAAGTCATCTTATACACTTAGCTGATTCGGCCCTGTCCCGGCCGCCATGATGAAAAGGAGTAATCATGTCCGAAACGTTGAATGTTGTTACGTTACTGGGGAGCCTGCGCAAAGGTTCATTTAACGGTATGGTCGCCCGCACGCTGCCGAAAATTGCCCCGGCAGGCATGGAGGTCAGCGCATTACCTTCGATTGGCGATATTCCGCTGTATGACGCTGATGTGCAGCAGGAAGAGGGGTTCCCGGCGAGCGTTGAAGCGCTGGCGGAGCAAATCCGTAAAGCGGACGGCGTCGTCATCGTCACACCGGAATACAACTACTCGGTGCCAGGCGGACTGAAGAACGCGATCGACTGGCTGTCCCGCCTGCCAGAACAGCCGTTAGCCGGGAAACCGGTGCTGATCCAGACCAGCTCAATGGGGGCAATCGGCGGCGCTCGCTGTCAGTATCATCTGCGCCAGATTCTGGTATTCCTTGATGCGATGGTAATGAACAAACCGGAGTTTATGGGCGGCGTGATTCAGAACAAAGTTGACCCGCAAACCGGGGAAGTGGTTGATCAAAGCACGATTGATCATCTTACCGGCCAGCTAACCGCGTTTGGCGATTACATTCAGCGCGTTAAAGCGTGATAACAGCGCGCGCGTAGGACCGCAGGCCGGATAAGGCGTTTGGCCGCCATCCGGCTATCAAATTTGCCTGATGGCGCTACGCTTGTCAGGCCTGGACACCTCGCGCAGCGCCGTATCAGCGGCAATTAGTGCGCGTCGATAAACACAATCTTCAGCACAAACAACAACGCCACAACCACCACGCAAGGGCTCAGCTCACGCAGACGTCCGGTGCCGATTTTCATCACACAGTAAGAGATAAAGCCCAGCGCGATACCTTCGGTAATCGAGAAGCTGAACGGCATCATCACGGCAGTAATAAACGCCGGAACAGACTCGGTAAGGTCCTGCCATTTCACGCGCGCCAGACTGGAAGTCATCAGTACGCCAACATAGATCAGCGCCCCGGCAGCGGCATAACCCGGCACCATTCCCGCCAGCGGCGACAGGAAGATAACCAGCAGGAACAGCAGACCGACAACAACGGCGGTCAGGCCCGTGCGCCCGCCGACGGATACGCCGGATGAAGACTCGATATAGGCGGTAACCGACGAGGTTCCAATAAACGCCCCGGTCACAGAAGAGACGCTATCGACGAACAGCGCCTGCTTCATCCGCGGGAATTTACCTTTTTCATCAGCCAGACCGGCTTTGTCGGTAACGCCAATCAGCGTGCCGGAGGAGTCGAACAGGTTCACCAGCATGAAGGAGAAAATCACGCCAGCCAGACCAATGTTAAACGAGCCCGCCAGATCCACATGCCCGATCACAGAGCTAACGCTTGGCGGCGCAGAGACAATGCCGTTGTAATGCACATCACCCATCATCCAGCCGAGCAGCGTCGTTACAATAATAGAGACCAGCACGGCGGCATGAATGTTACGTGATGCCAGAATAGCGATGATGAAGAAGCCCAGCACGCCGAGCAGTACGCTGTGAGAGGTCAGATTACCGATGCTCACCAGGGTTTCCGGGTTCGCGACGATAACGCCTGCGTTTTTCAGCCCCATCATGCCGATAAACAGGCCGATACCGCTGGTGATGCCCACGCGCAGACTGACCGGAATGTTAGCAATCATCCAGTAACGCACGCGGAAGATGGTCAGCAGCAGCAGGCCGATCGCTCCCCAGAAGATTGCGCCCATACCAACCTGCCAGGACAGCCCCATCGCGCCAACGACCACGAAGGCGAAAAACGCGTTCAGACCCATAGCCGGCGCCAGCGCGACCGGTAAATTAGCAAACAGCCCCATCAGAATGCTGCCGAACGCCGCGATAAGACAGGTGGTAACGAAGACGGCGCTGGTGTCCATGCCAGCAACGCCAAGAATCTGCGGGTTAACAAAAACGATGTAAACCATCGTCAGGAAGGTGGTAAAACCGGCGATCACTTCGGTTCGTGCCGTCGTGCCATGTTCGCGCAGTTTAAACACGCGTTCCAGCATACCCTGACCAGAAGTCTGGGTGGTGTGTTGTTGACTCATTATCTATTTCCGAACAAGGAGGGAAAATTCGTCGCTATCCTATACCAAAATGCGACAATAAGGGCAGTTGTGAGACACTTTTTTCATTGAATTTGCTTATACGGCAACGATTGCGTCGCACAATAAGGCATTACGAAAACGTTAAACTAGCGAGAAAAGAAAGCATGTCCCAGATTCAAGCGGTATTTTTCGACTGCGACGGTACGCTGGTCGACAGTGAAGTCATTTGCTCCCGCGCGTATGTCGCGATGTTCCAGGAATTCGGCATCACGCTCGATCTCGAAGAGGTGTTCAAACGCTTTAAAGGCGTAAAACTCTACGAAATCATCGATATCATTAACGAGGAGCAGGGTGTGTCGTTAGCAAAAGCGGATTTAGAACCCGTTTACCGCGCCGAGGTCGCACGCCTGTTCGACTCAGAACTGGAGGTGATCGCAGGGGCAAATGCGCTGCTGGACAGCATGACGGTGCCGATGTGCGTCGTCTCTAACGGCCCGGTCAGCAAAATGCAGCATTCACTGGGCAAGCTGGGCATGTTGCATCATTTTCCAGAAAAATTGTTCAGCGGCTATGACATTCAACGCTGGAAGCCCGATCCGGCTCTGATGTTCCACGCGGCAAAAGCCATGAACGTTAACGTGGAGAATTGCATTCTGGTGGATGATTCCAGTGCCGGCGCCCGGTCGGGAATTGATGCGGGAATGGAGGTGTTCTACTTCTGCGCCGATCCGCACAACAAACCGATCGATCATCCGAAAGTGACGACGTTTACCGATCTGGCGCAGTTGCCGGGATTGTGGAAGGCGCGGGGTTGGAATATCGTCGATTAAACCGTAGGCCTGATAAGCAAAGCGCCATCAGGCGAATGGCGCAGAATGCCGGATGCGGCGTAACGCCTTATCCGGCCTACAATAGCGACGCCGGGGGATCCCGGCGAACGCAACAAGCCGCTTATTCCTTCGGATCTTTGCCCGCCAGCAGTTTATCCAGCTCGTCACCGCCGACGTGGCGGAAATCCTGTCCTTTCACGAAGTAGAAGATGTACTCGCAGATATTCTGGCAACGGTCGCCAATGCGCTCAATGGAGCGTGCACAGAACAGCGCAGTCAGCACGCTTGGAATGGTGCGCGAATCTTCCATCATGTAGGTCATCAGCTGACGCACGATACCTTCGTATTCCTGGTCAACTTTCTTATCTTCACGGTAGATACGCACCGCTTCGTCAATATCCATTCGCGCGAACGCGTCCAGCACGTCATGCAGCATCTGTACGGTGTGACGCCCCAGCGACTCCAGGCTCACCAGCAACGGCTGGTGCTGGTGGGAGAATTTCTCCAGCGCGGTGCGACAAATTTTGTCCGCCACGTCGCCAATGCGCTCCAGTTCAGCGATGGTTTTGATGATCGCCATCACCAGGCGCAGGTCGCTCGCTGTCGGCTGGCGTTTGGCAATGATGCGCACGCACGCTTCATCGATCGCCACTTCCATCATGTTGACGTGCTTATCGCCGTCAATAACGCGCTTCGCCAGTTCGCTATCCTGATTATGCATCGCGGTGATCGCATCAGAAAGCTGTTGCTCCACCATACCGCCCATAGTCATCACCTGGGTGCGGATGCTTTCCAGTTCTGCGTTGAACTGGCCGGAAATGTGTTTGTTAAGGTTTAGGTTGTCCATGGTTAGCTCCAAATCAACCGTAGCGGCCAGTAATATAATCTTCGGTTTGCTTTTTAGCGGGCTTAGTGAACAGATCGTCCGTGTTGCTGAACTCAATCAACTCGCCCAGATACATAAACGCCGTGTGGTCGGAACAACGCGCAGCCTGCTGCATGTTGTGCGTCACGATCACCACGGTGTAGTCCTGCTTCAGCTCAGTGATCAGCTCTTCAATACGCCCGGTGGAAATCGGGTCCAGCGCTGAACACGGCTCATCCAGCAGCAGAACTTCCGGGCGAATGGCGATACCACGCGCAATGCACAGACGCTGCTGCTGACCACCCGAGAGAGAGTACCCGCTCTGGTGCAATTTATCTTTGGTTTCGTTCCATAATGCGGCTTTGGTCAACGCCCACTGAACGCGTTCGTCCATATCGGCGCGAGACAGTTTCTCAAACAGGCGCACGCCAAAAGCGATGTTGTCATAGATAGACATCGGGAACGGCGTCGGCTTCTGGAACACCATCCCCACTTTGGCACGCAGCAGAGCGATATCCTGGGTGTTGGTAAGGATATTATCGCCATCCAACAGGATCTCGCCTTCCGCGCGCTGCTCTGGATACAACGAATACATTTTGTTAAAGGTACGCAGCAGTGTGGATTTACCACAGCCAGACGGCCCAATAAACGCCGTGACCTGGTTCTTCGCGATATCCAGGTTGATATCCTTCAGGGCATGGAATTTGCCGTAGTAGAAGTTCAAATCACGAACCTGAATCTTACCCGGAGCAGTATCAACCATACTCATTTCAATCTCTTCCTCATTCGGCGTCGCCGTTGGCCGCGCCGTAAAAAATTAACCGCTGTTCACATCTGTAGGCCGGATAAGGCGTTTACGCCGCCATCCGGCACCTGAAATTAACCGTGTTTACTCTTCGCAAAAATGATGCGCGCCAGAATATTCAGCAACAATACGCACAGGGTAATGATCAACACCCCAGCCCAGGCCAGTTGCTGCCACTCCGCGAACGGACTCATCGCAAATTTAAAGATAGTGACCGGCAGGTTAGCGATAGGCTGCATCATGTCGGTGCTCCAGAACTGGTTGGAAAGCGCAGTAAAGAGCAGCGGCGCGGTTTCACCCGCAATACGGGCAACCGCCAGCAGTACGCCGGTGATGATCCCGGAAATCGAGGCTTTCAGGGTAATCGCCGAGATCATTTTCCATTTCGGCGTCCCCAGCGCATAGGCCGCTTCACGCAGGCTATCCGGCACCAGTTTCAGCATGTTCTCTGTGGTACGAATGACGATAGGCACCTGTAGCAGCGCCAGCGCAATCACGCCCGCCCAACCGGAGAAGTGCTCCATTTGCGCCACCACGATGGTGTAAACAAACAGACCGACCACGATAGACGGCGCGGAAAGCAGGATGTCGTTAATGAAACGTATCACTTCCGCAAGCCAGGATTTACGACCATATTCCGCCAGGTAGATCCCCGCCATGATGCCAAGCGGCGTACCAAATACCGTCGCCCACAAAATTAACAGTCCGCTCCCCGCCAGGGCGTTCGCCAGACCACCGCCAGCGGTATTCGGCGGCGGCGTCATTTCGGTAAACAGCGCCAGCGACATGCCGTCGAAACCACGCGTAATGGTGGACATCAGGATCCAGATGAGCCAGAACAGCCCAAACGCCATCGTCGCCATTGAGAGCGTCAATGCGATGCGGTTTCTCGTGCGGCGCTTAGCCTGCATTTTACGGCGGGATTCCGCCAGTTCTGCGGTCGTTTGCATTTCAAGCGTAGCCATTAGCGTGCCCCCTCATTCTTCGCCAGACGCATAATCATCAGCTTAGAAATCGCCAGCACAATGAAGGTAATCACAAACAGAATCAGACCCAGTTCCATCAACGCGGCAACGTGCAGACCAGACTCCGCTTCGGCAAATTCGTTCGCCAGCGCAGAGGTGATACTGTTGCCCGGCATGTACAGCGAAACGCTGTCGAGCTGGTAGGTGTTACCGATGATAAAGGTCACCGCCATGGTTTCTCCCAGCGCACGACCCAGTCCCAGCATAACGCCGCCAATCACCCCATTTTTGGTGAACGGAAGGACAATACGCCAGATAACTTCCCAGGTGGTGCAGCCGATGCCATAGGCCGACTCTTTCATCATCACCGGGGTTTGTTCGAAGACATCGCGCATAACGGCCGCGATGTAAGGAATGATCATAATGGCGAGAATAACGCCCGCCGCCAGAATACCGATACCAAATGCCGGGCCAGAGAACAGTGCGCCAACAAACGGAATGTTGGAAAGAATATTCCCGACCGGTTCCTGGAACCAGGTGGCAAACAGCGGCGCGAAGATAAACAGGCCCCACATGCCGTAGACGATACTGGGGATAGCCGCCAGCAGTTCGATGGCGATGCCCAGCGGGCGACGCAGCCAGCCCGGCGCCAGTTCCGTCAGAAACAGGGCAATACCGAAGCTCACCGGAACAGCGATCAGCAGAGCGATAAACGAGGTAACCAGCGTGCCATAAATGGGAACCAGCGCGCCGTAGATATCGTTTGGCGCGTCCCACTCTTTAGTCCACAGGAACGAGAAGCCAAACTTCTCAATGCTTGGCCAGGAGGAGATAATCAGCGAGACAATAATGCCACCCAACATCAATAGCACAATCAGCGCAGCCAGTTTTACCAGCGCGCTGAATATCATGTCACCCTTTTTACCCGGCGGGTTAAAAGCAGGCTTGGTTGCAGCCATAAATTACTCTTTCCATTAAACGCGTTTACGAAGTTGCCCATGCCGGATGGCGCTACGCTTATCCGGCCTACAAATCGGGCCTACAGTCGGAACTGTAGGGCGGATAAGCGTAGCGCCATCCGCCAGTTCGTTAAAGATATTCTATTAGTACAGCGCTTTACCGCTGCTGTCCTTCACATTGGTCTTCCATGCTGCACGAACCTGCTCAACAACGCTGTCCGGCAGGCTGGCGTAATCCAGGTCATTCGCCTGTTTGCCGCCATTTTTGTATGCCCAGTCGAAGAACTTCAGCACTTCAGCGCCCTGCTCAGGTTTCTTCTGCTCTTTATGGACCAGGATGAAGGTGGTGGAAGTGATTGGCCACGCATCGTCACCTTGCTGGTTCGTCAGATCCTGAGCGAAAGAGGTGCTCCAGTCAGCGCCTTTCGCGGCGTTAGCAAAGCTCTCTTCGGTCGGGCTTACGGGTTTACCATCCGCTGAAATCAGTTTGGTGTAAGCCAGGTTGTTCTGCTTCGCATAAGCGTATTCAACATAGCCGATAGAGCCCGGCAGACGCTGTACGAATGCGGCGATACCGTCGTTACCTTTACCGCCCAGACCGGTCGGCCAGTTAACGGTAGAGCCAGCGCCGACTTTAGATTTCCACTCTTCGTTCACTTTCGCCAGGTAGCTGGTGAAAACGAAAGAAGTGCCGGAACCATCTGCACGACGCACAACGGCGATGTTCTGAGAAGGCAGTTTCAAACCCGGGTTCAGTTTGGTGATGGCTTCATCATCCCACTTCTTAATTTTACCCAGATAGATGTCACCCAGGGTTTTTCCATCCAGCACCAGTTCGCCAGACTTCAGACCCGGGATATTCACCGCCAGCACTACGCCGCCAATGACGGTCGGGAACTGGAACAGACCTTCCTGCTCCAGTTTTTCGTCAGACAGCGGAGCGTCGGATGCACCGAAATCAACGGTGTTAGCCGTAATTTGTTTTACACCACCGGAGGAGCCGATACCCTGGTAGTTTACTTTGCTACCGGTCTCTTTCTGATAGGTATCAGCCCATTTGGCATACACCGGCGCAGGGAAAGTTGCACCTGCACCTGTCAGGCTCGCTGCTGCGAAAGCAGAGAACGCGCTCATGGATAAGGTCGCGGCGACAACAGTTGCGACAGTGGTACGCATGACTTTCATAATGTCTCCTGCAAGATTTTCGTAAATCATTGTTAAGTGGCTACGATGAGCAAAATAGGACAAACAGGTGACAGTTAAATGTACGAAATATGACAGTTTTATGACAACGAAAACTGATGAAATAAATCACAGAAAAAATAATTTATAAACAATCAGTTAATTCACTTCATGACAATGCGATTTCATGAAAATTTTCTTTTTATGACACTGAAAACAGTAGCTGAAGATGACGGTTTGTCACATTAAAACGACGGGAGAATTGATTAAAAACAGAACAGCGCAGAAAAAAATGCCCCGCTTTCGCAGGGCATCGTCACGATTACTCAACGGTAACTGATTTCGCCAGGTTACGCGGCTGGTCCACATCGGTGCCTTTGATCAGCGCAACGTGATACGCCAGCAGTTGCAGCGGAACGGTGTAGAAGATGGGTGCAATCACCTCTTCCACATGCGGCATCTCAATGATGTGCATGTTGTCGCTGCTGACAAAACCGGCATCCTGGTCGGCGAAGACGTACAACTGGCCGCCACGGGCGCGGACTTCTTCGATGTTGGATTTCAGTTTTTCCAGCAATTCGTTGTTCGGCGCCACCACGATAACCGGCATATCTGCGTCGATCAGCGCCAGCGGGCCGTGTTTCAGCTCACCTGCCGCATACGCTTCTGCGTGAATATAAGAGATCTCTTTCAGCTTCAGCGCGCCTTCCAGCGCGATCGGATACTGATCGCCACGGCCCAGGAACAGGGCATGGTGTTTGTCAGAGAAATCTTCCGCCAGCGCTTCGATACGCTTGTCCTGAGACAGCATCTGTTCGATACGGCTCGGCAGCGCCTGCAAACCGTGAACAATATCGTGCTCGATAGACGCATCCAGACCTTTCAGACGCGCCAGCTTCGCCACCAGCATCAGCAGAACGGTCAGCTGAGTGGTAAACGCTTTGGTGGAGGCCACGCCGATTTCCGTCCCGGCGTTGGTCATCATCGCCAGATCGGATTCACGCACCAGGGAAGAGCCCGGAACGTTACAGATGGCGAGAGAACCCAGATAGCCCAGCTCTTTCGACAGGCGCAGACCGGCCAGGGTATCTGCCGTTTCGCCAGACTGAGACAGGGTGATCATCAGGCTGTTACGACGCACGGCGGATTTGCGGTAGCGGAATTCAGAGGCGATTTCGACGTCGCACGGAATACCGGCCAGCGATTCAAACCAGTAGCGAGAGACCATACCGGAGTTATACGACGTGCCGCAGGCGATAATCTGAATATGTTCAACCTGAGACAGCAGTTCGTTCGCTTTTGGCCCCAGCTCGCTTAAATCCACTTCACCGTGGCTGATACGCCCGGTCAGCGTATTTTTAATCGCATTCGGCTGTTCGTAGATCTCTTTCTGCATGTAGTGGCGGTAGATACCTTTATCGCCCGCATCATATTGCAGACTGGATTCGATATCCTGACGTTTCACTTCCGCGCCGAATTTATCGAAAATGGAGACCGAACGACGGGTCACTTCCGCAATATCGCCTTCTTCCAGGAAGATGAAGCGACGGGTTACCGGCAGCAGCGCCAACTGGTCGGAAGCGATAAAGTTTTCGCCCATACCCAGACCGATAACCAGCGGGCTGCCAGAGCGCGCCGCCAGCAGCGTATCCGGGTGACGGGTATCCATGATTACCGTGCCGTACGCGCCGCGCAGTTGCGGAATCGCACGCATAACCGCTTCACGCAGCGTCCCGCCCTGTTCCAGCTCCCAGTGCACTAAGTGAGCAATCACTTCGGTGTCGGTCTCAGAAACGAAGGTATAACCACGCGCTTTCAGTTCTTCACGCAGTGGTTCATGGTTTTCGATGATGCCGTTATGCACCACCACAATGTGGTCAGAAACATGCGGATGCGCGTTTGCTTCCGAAGGTTCGCCGTGGGTCGCCCAGCGGGTGTGAGCAATACCGGTGCCGCCAGACAGAGGATGGTCTTCTGCTGCCTGGGCCAGCATCTGTACTTTACCAAGGCGACGCAGACGGGTCATGTGACCTTCCGCATCAACCACGGCCAGACCGGCAGAGTCATAACCACGGTATTCCAGACGACGTAAACCTTCGAGAAGGATTTCAGCTACATCACGTTGCGCGATAGCGCCAACAATTCCACACATAGTATTTAATTCCGATTTTGGCATTAAGCCTGTCGTTGTCGCCGACCTGTTAATACCCGTATTCCGGGCGCCCCGAGCCTTGTAGAGAGTGGGGTTATTTTTATAGGTACTGCTTTTGGGCGAGCGATATATCTTTATCGCCTCATCCCTCATCTGCCGGATGGCGCTTATGCTTATCCGGCCTACAGAACGTCATCGAACGTAGGTCGGATAAGGCAAAGCCACCATCCGGCAAAAAGACTTACTTCTTCTTCACCGGACGCTGCCAGCCCTGCTTATGCACCTGCGGCACACGGCTTAACACCAGTTCGTTATCCGCAACGTCGCGGGTAACGGTTGTGCCGGCGGCGATGGTCGCACCTTTCCCCACAGTGACCGGCGCCACCAGCTGAGTATCAGAACCGACAAACACATCATCGCCAATAATCGTTTTGAATTTATTTGCGCCATCGTAGTTGCAGGTAATGGTGCCCGCGCCGATATTCACGTTGTCGCCAATTTCCGCATCACCCAGATAGCTCAGGTGGCCCGCTTTCGAACCTTTCCCCAGACGCGCTTTTTTCATTTCAACGAAGTTGCCGACATGAGCGCCTTCCCGCAGTTCCGCGCCAGGGCGCAGACGGGCAAACGGACCAATAGTACAGGCCGCTTCCAGGTGCGCATCTTCCACCACGCTGTACGGGCTGATGTCACAGTCATCGCCAATCACGCTGTTTTTAATAACGCAACCCGCGCCAATCTTCACGCGGTGACCCAGCGTGACGTTGCCTTCGATGATAACGTTAGTATCAATTTCAACATCGCGCCCGTGGGTGAGAGCGCCGCGCAGGTCAAAACGCGCGGGATCGCGCAGCATCACACCGGCCAGCAGCAGCTTTTCGGCCTGCTCGGACTGATAAACGCGTTCCAGACGAGAGAGTTGCAGACGGTTGTTTACGCCTTCCACTTCGCTTAAACGATCCGGGTGTACAGCAGCGATTTCGCGGCCTTCCTGATACGCCAGCGCAATGATGTCGGTAATGTAATATTCACCCTGAGCATTATTGTTGGTCAGTTTCGCCAGCCAGCGCTTCATGTCCGCACCATTAGCGATCAGGATACCGGTATTGATTTCCTGGATCTGACGCTGTTCGTCGGTGGCATCTTTATGCTCAACGATGCCGGTCACTTTACCGTTCTCACGCGTAATACGACCGTAACCGCTCGGATCGTCCAGCTTCACGGTTAACAAACCAATGCCGCCCTGCGGTTTGGCGTCACGCAGACGCTGTAAGGTTTCCACAGAGATCAGCGGCACATCGCCATAGAGCATTAAAATGTCTTCGTCATCGCTAAAGAACGGCGCCGCCTGCTGCATCGCATGACCCGTCCCCAGTTGCTCTGCCTGCAAAACCCAGTTCAGGTTGTCATTTTTAAGGGTGTTTTTAAGCAGATCGCCGCCGTGACCATAGACCAGATGCACCTGAGATGCGCCTAATTCATTAGCGGCATCAATGACATGCTGAACCATCGCTTTTCCCGCAAGGGTATGCAGCACTTTAGGAAGATCGGAATACATACGCGTGCCTTTGCCTGCGGCAAGGATCACTACGCTCATAGCACTATTCAACATACGCGTCCTGACTGTAATTTGAGAACGAATTTATACCGTTTCACATTGAAAATACTACATTTTTTTCATCGTGAAATGGGTAGAAGAGAAAACGCTCAACGCGGGGTTTTCACCGCTTGTTAATGGGATATTTTCGTTCATCGCCCTGCCTTTTGTCTTCAGAAAAGTCAGACTTACCTTTCATTAAAGGCTTAGGTTAATGTTTTTGCTATTTTTTTGACCCATGAATAAAGATGAAACAGCACGGAATAACATTCAGGCAAAAAAAAAACCAGCCTGATTTCAGACTGGTTTTTATGCTTTCAAGCCGGTGTTACATCGCTTTTTTGGTCAACTCGATAACGCGCAGTTTGGCGATCGCTTTGGCCAGTTCCGCAGATGCCTGAGCGTAATCCACGTCACCATGAGAGCTCTTAATGCGCTCTTCAGCCTTACGTTTCGCTTCCAGAGCTCGCGCTTCGTCGAGATCCTGGCCGCGAATCGCGGTATCAGCCAGTACGGTCACGCTGCCAGGCTGCACTTCAAGAATGCCGCCAGACAGGTAGATAAACTCTTCATGACCGAACTGTTTAACGATGCGGATCATACCAGGCTTAATGGCGGTGAGCAGCGGCGCGTGGCCCGGGTAAATACCCAGTTCACCTTCACTACCCGTTACCTGGATTTTTTCGACCAGACCAGAGAACATTTGTTGCTCTGCGCTGACGACGTCCAGGTGGTAAGTCATTGCCATATCACCCTCCGATTAAGGCGTTAAAGTTTTTTGGCTTTTTCCACGGCTTCGTCGATGGAACCGACCATGTAGAACGCCTGCTCCGGCAGGTGATCGTATTCGCCTTCCATGATGCCTTTAAAGCCACGGATGGTGTCTTTCAGGGAGACGTATTTACCCGGAGAACCGGTAAATACTTCTGCCACGAAGAACGGCTGGGACAGGAAGCGCTGGATCTTACGTGCGCGAGCTACCACCAGTTTGTCTTCTTCAGACAGTTCATCCATACCCAGGATGGCGATGATGTCTTTCAGTTCCTGGTAACGTTGCAGGATAGACTGTACGCCACGCGCGGTGTCGTAGTGCTCCTGACCAACAACCAGCGGGTCCAGCTGACGGCTGGTGGAATCCAGCGGGTCAACGGCCGGGTAGATACCCAGAGACGCGATCTGACGGCTCAGTACCACGGTTGCGTCAAGGTGCGCAAAGGTGGTGGCTGGAGACGGGTCAGTCAAGTCATCCGCAGGTACGTATACCGCCTGTACGGAGGTGATAGAACCGGTTTTGGTGGAGGTGATACGTTCCTGCAAAACACCCATCTCTTCCGCCAGGGTCGGCTGGTAACCTACCGCTGAAGGCATACGACCCAGCAGTGCGGATACTTCCGTACCGGCCAGGGTGTAACGGTAGATGTTGTCGACGAACAGCAGAACGTCACGACCTTCGTCACGGAATTTCTCCGCCATGGTCAGGCCGGTCAGCGCAACGCGCAGACGGTTTCCCGGCGGCTCGTTCATCTGGCCGTAAACCAGGGATACTTTGTCGATAACGTTGGAGTCGGTCATTTCGTGGTAGAAGTCGTTACCCTCACGAGTACGTTCACCTACGCCCGCAAACACGGAGTAACCGGAATGTTCGATCGCGATGTTACGGATCAGCTCCATCATGTTTACGGTTTTACCTACACCCGCACCACCGAACAGACCCACTTTACCGCCCTTCGCGAACGGACACATCAGGTCGATAACTTTGATACCGGTTTCCAGCAGTTCCTGAGAGTTTGACAACTCTTCGTAGGACGGTGCCGCACGGTGGATAGCCCAACGCTCTTCTTCACCGATCTCGCCTTTCATGTCTACTGGTTCGCCCAGTACGTTCATGATACGACCCAGCGTTGCTTTACCTACCGGGACTTCGATCGGGTGCTCAAGGTCTTTCACATCCAGACCACGACGCAGGCCGTCGGAAGAACCCATGGCGATGGTACGTACGATACCGCCACCGAGCTGCTGCTGAACTTCCAGCACCAGATGTTCATTACCATTCTGCACCTCAAGGGCGTCGTACACGCGCGGTACGGCATCCTGAGGGAACTCGACGTCAACTACGGCGCCGATTACCTGGACAATTTTTCCAGTAGCCATCTTGAATCCTCTACGAATTAACCTGGTTATACCGCGGATGCACCACCGACGATTTCGGTGAGTTCCTGAGTAATGCTGGCCTGACGAGCTTTGTTGTATACCAACTGCAACTCTTTAATCAGGCTGCCGCCATTGTCGGTCGCGGCTTTCATCGCCACCATACGTGCGGCCTGCTCGCTGGCCAGGTTTTCTACCACGCCCTGATAAACCTGAGATTCCACATAGCGACGCAGGAGGGTATCCAGCAGCGCTTTCGGATCGGGTTCGTACAGGTAATCCCAGGTTTTACGTTTCAGTTCATCATCTTCTGAAGCCGGTAACGGCAGCAGCTGAGTGATAGTCGGAACCTGAGACATGGTGTTAATAAATTTGTTGCTGACAATGTAAAGCTTGTCCAGACGGCCTTCATCATAGGCCTGCAACATCACTTTAACCGGGCCGATCAGTTCGGACAGGGATGGGTTATCCCCCATACCCGTCACCTGGGCGACAACATTGCCACCTACGGAACTAAAGAAAGACACGCCTTTAGAGCCGATCATTGCGAGGTCGCACTGAACGCCTTTATCGGACCATGCTTTCATATCCGCCAGCAGTTTCTTGAACAGGTTAATATTCAAGCCACCGCACAGACCACGGTCGGTCGACACCACCAGGTAGCCCACGCGCTTAACGTCGCGTTCTTCCAGATAGGGGTGCTTATATTCCAGATTACCGTTCGCAAGGTGACCAATCACTTTGCGCATGGTATCTGCATAAGGACGGCTGGCCGCCATGCGATCCTGCGATTTACGCATTTTGGAAGCGGCGACCATCTCCATCGCTTTAGTGATCTTTTGCGTGTTCTGGACGCTTGCGATCTTACTACGTATCTCTTTTGCGCCGGCCATGAGCTTCTCCTCAATGCCTTGCGGCCTGCCTTAAGGCAGGCCACCAGACGTTACCAGGACTGGGTTGCTTTGAAGGAATCGAGGATGCCTTTCAGCTTGCCTTCGATTTCGTCGTTATAGCCACCGGACTGGTTGATCTCTTGCATCAACGGAGCGTGATCACGGTCGACGTAAGCCAGCAGAGCGGCTTCGAAGCTACCGATTTTCGCCAGTTCTACATCCGCCAGATAACCACGTTCTGCCGCGAACAGAACCAGAGACTGCTGCGCAACGGACATCGGCGCATACTGTTTCTGTTTCAGCAGCTCAGTCACTTTCTGACCGTGGTCAAGCTGTTTACGGGTTGCATCGTCAAGGTCAGATGCAAACTGGGAGAACGCCGCCAGTTCACGATACTGCGCCAGCGCGGTACGGATACCACCGGACAGTTTCTTCATGATCTTGGTCTGCGCTGCACCACCAACACGGGATACGGAGATACCCGGGTTAACCGCAGGACGAATACCAGAGTTAAACAGGTTGGTTTCCAGGAAGATCTGACCATCGGTAATAGAAATTACGTTGGTCGGAACGAACGCAGAAACGTCACCCGCCTGGGTTTCGATAATCGGCAGCGCAGTCAGAGAACCGGTTTTCCCTTTCACTTCACCTTTAGTGAAGGCTTCAACGTATTCAACGTTAACACGCGCAGCACGCTCCAGCAGACGAGAGTGGAGGTAGAATACGTCGCCCGGGAATGCTTCACGTCCTGGCGGACGACGGAGCAGCAGGGAGATCTGACGATAAGCAACAGCCTGTTTGGACAGGTCATCGTAGATGATCAGCGCATCTTCGCCGCGGTCGCGGAAGTATTCGCCCATTGCGCAACCGGCATACGGCGCCAGGTATTGCAGTGCGGCAGATTCAGATGCGGTTGCAACCACAACGATGGTATTTTGCAGCGCGCCGTGTTCTTCCAGCTTACGAACCACGTTAGAGATGGTGGACGCTTTCTGGCCAATAGCCACGTAGACGCACTTGATGCCGGAATCACGCTGGTTGATGATGGCGTCGATTGCCAGAGCGGTTTTACCGGTCTGACGGTCACCGATGATCAATTCACGCTGACCACGACCGATTGGGATCATGGAGTCAACGGCTTTATAACCCGTCTGAACAGGCTGATCAACGGACTGACGTTCGATTACGCCCGGCGCGATAGCTTCAACAGCAGAGAAGCCGTCGTGCTCAACCGGACCTTTACCGTCGATTGGCGCGCCCAGGGTGTTAACCACACGGCCCAGCAGGCCACGGCCAACCGGAACTTCCAGGATACGGCCAGTACATTTAACCTTCATGCCTTCGGCAAGGTCAGCGTACGGACCCATCACAACCGCACCTACAGAGTCGCGCTCCAGGTTCAGTGCGATAGCGTAACGGTTACCCGGCAGGGAGATCATTTCACCCTGCATACAATCGGCCAGGCCGTGAATGCGGATAACACCGTCACTTACAGAAACAATAGTACCTTCGTTGTGAGCTTCACTCACAACATTGAACTGAGCAATGCGCTGCTTGATCAGTTCGCTGATTTCGGTGGAATTCAGTTGCATGCTCCAGTCCCCTTAAGACTGCAAGACGTCTGCAAGGCGTTCAAGACGGCCGCGTACGCTGCCATCAATGACCATATCACCCGCTCGGATGATAACGCCTGCCATTACAGACTTATCGATTTTGCAATTCAGCTTAACTTTGCGTGACAGACGTTTTTCCATCGCAGCGCTAATTTTCGCAAGCTGTTCTTCACTCAATGCGGTGGCGGAAGTTACCTCAACTTCAGAGGTGGACTCACTCGCGGCGCGCAGGTGAATAAACTGCTCCAGAACATCCGGGAGCGCGTTCAGACGATTATTTTCAGCCATCACCCGAATCAGGTTCTGACCGTTTTCGTCCAGCTGCTCACCGCAGACTGCGATAAACGACTCAGCGAGCGTTTCCGGCGCCAGCGCGCCAGAGAGAAGCTCTGCCATTTGTTCGTTCTTGGTTACCTCGGCGGCAAACGCCAGCATGTCCTGCCAGCGCTCTACACTTTGGTGTTCGACGGCAAAGTCAAAAGCTGCTTTGGCGTAGGGGCGAGCTACCGTAACAAATTCAGACATCAGCCCCTCCCTCCTTACAGTTCAGCGACAAGTTTGTCCACGATGTCGCTGTTAGCAGCTTCATCCACGGAACGTTCGATGATCTTCTCGGCGCCAGCAACAGCCAGGATAGCAACTTGCTTACGCAGCTCTTCACGGGCACGTTTACGCTCGGCGTCAATTTCCGCCTGCGCCTGGGCCACGATTTTAGTACGTTCCTGCTCTGCTTCAGTTTTGGCTTCATCCAGGATCTGAGCGCGACGTTTGTTCGCCTGCTCAATGATTACCTGAGCTTCCGCCTTCGCTTTTTTCAGCTGGTCGGTCGCGCTGGCCTTTGCAAGGTCAAGGTCCTTATGTGCTCGTTCTGCGGAAGCAAGACCGTCAGCAATTTCTTTTTGACGTTTTTCGATGGCAGCCATTAACGGCGGCCATACGTACTTCATGCAGAACAGAACGAACAGGACAAACGCGATGGCCTGGCCGAGGATTGTTGCGTTAAGATTCACAGCACAATGCCTCTATCTAGTTAACGTTCTGATATTGCTCTTAATTCAAGCAACGCTTACTACGCGACAGCGAACATCACGTACAGACCCAGACCTACAGCGATCATCGGGATAGCATCCACCAGACCCATAACGATAAAGAACTGAGTACGCAGCAGAGGAATCAGATCAGGTTGACGCGCTGCGCCTTCCAGGAATTTACCCCCGAGGATGCCGATACCGATCGCAGCACCGATTGCCGCCAGACCCATCATCACAGCGGCAGCCATGTACAGCAGATCCATATTCAGGTTTTCCATGACAGTCTCCAGTTTGTTTCAGTTAAAACGTAGTAGTGTTGGTAAAATTAATGCTCTTCAGACGCCATCGACAGATAGACAATCGTCAGAACCATGAAGATGAAGGCTTGCAGCGTAATGATCAGGATGTGGAAAATGGCCCACGGCACATTCAGAATCCACTGTGACCACCACGGCAACAGACCAGCAATCAGAATGAAAATCAGCTCACCGGCATACATGTTGCCGAACAGTCGCAGACCGAGTGATACCGGTTTGGACAGCAGACTTACCCCTTCAAGGATTAAGTTGACAGGGATGAACGCCCAGTGATTGAACGGCTGTAGCGTCAACTCTTTCGTGAAGCCGCCGATGCCTTTCATTTTGATGCTGTAGAACAGAATGAGGATAAATACGCCCAGCGCCATCGACAGGGTGATGTTCACGTCAGCGGACGGAACGACACGCAGTGCCGGCAGACCGAAGATATGCTCGCCGATATACGGCAGCAGATCGATAGGCAGTAAGTCCATCAGGTTCATCAGGAATACCCAGACGAAGATCGTCAGGGCCAGCGGCGCAATCAGCTTGCTTTTGCCATGGTACATGTCTTTCACGCTACCATGCACAAAGCCGATGACCAGCTCAATCGCGGTCTGAAATTTACCTGGTACGCCGCTGGTCGCCTTTTTGGCTACGCTGCGGAACATAAGCAGGAACAACAGACCCAGCACCACCGAGAAGAACATGGAGTCAATATTGAGCGTCCAGAAGGTGGCTGGGGGGTTATGCGGATCCACCAGCGAGAATGTACGCAGGTCCAGCTGAAGGTTGTTCAGATGGTGTCCTATGTAATCCTGCGGCGTCATATTTTCTGAAGCCATGATGCCTTTTACCCTTTGTTGTTAATTACAGCCGGCGCCAGTATCTGAACCACCAGCACCAAAACCCACGTAACGATCAGCGGCAAAAATACCGCCTTAAAAACCGCCAACGCCACCACCAGTAGAACCAGCATCGCTAACACCTTGAAGGCTTCGCCGAAGGCGAATGACCAGGCCACGCGGCCTTTCGCAGGTGTATGCGCCTGGTGACGCCAGGCAAATATCATAAACAACATGTTAGGCAGCAACACTGCCAGGCCTCCGCATAAGGCGGAAGCGCCCCAGAAGGGGTCTTTGAGGCTAAACAGCAATCCACTTGCTATTACCGCCAGAAGCTGAATGAACAGAAGCTTACGAGCAACGTTTCGACTCAAGAGCGACACAGACATCACGTTTTTACTCCTGCTCCCTTCGAGGTATGCCGCGTGTCGTATAAAACGTTCTTTAAGGCTTAGAGTCAAGCATCAAAAAGCGGTCAAATTATACGGTGCGCCCTCGTGATTTCAAACAATAAGTAGCTAAAAGGTGAATAAATGTTTAAATATTTTTCCCTGGTGCACATTTATCACTTTTCATCAAACTGTGAACGATCATGCAAAACTGCAAATGGCGCGTAAATACTGGTGATAAAGCGTGCTTCGGATCACATATTGAGCATATTCGCCCCGGCAGTATTTATTTACTTGGCAAATGATGCCTTTTCATCTTTCTGATATTTAAGCCTAAAATCACTCACTATTTAAAAAACACCCGGTTACAAGCTAAAAACCATTCATTGACATTTATAATAAAAATTCAACATACCTGAGTGATTCTTAGATTCAATTTTTAGCAACCTGATATTTTCAATGTTGATTAATTCATTTTTTAATAAAAAGAGCTACGTTGTAGCAATGATACAAAACGGTGAACTCATGGTTAATGGTAACAAGGTATAACTATTCGTTACCTCGCGATTGTTAACACGCGAGCGCCCGTTTTTTTTCTATTTTTTTTGATAAAAATTAAATTTTGTTTGGCTTAATGACCACCAAATGACGTTCGCCTTCCAGCTGCGGGACACGCAGTTTAACCACGGACTCGACGCTGAACGCCGCAGGCAGTGAGGCGATTTCCTCTTCCGGCAACTGACCCTTTAACGCATAAAAGCGGCCATTTTCCCCCGGCAGGTGGCGACACCAGCTCAACATGTCATCGAGAGAGGCGAATGCACGGCTGATCACGCCATCAAACGGCGGCTCAGAAGGGAACTCTTCAACGCGGCTCTGCACTGGCGTAATATTTTCCAGCTTGAGTTCGTGCTGAACCTGGCGCAGAAAGCGTACCCGCTTGCCCAGGCTATCCAGCAGCGTGAAATGCGATTCAGGACGGACAATGGAGAGCGGGATCCCCGGCAGCCCCGGTCCCGTACCGACGTCAATAAAACGCTCCCCTTGCAGGTGCGGCGCCACAACGATGCTGTCCAGAATATGGCGTACCAGCATCTCGTTAGGATCCCGCACTGACGTCAGGTTGTAGGCTTTGTTCCATTTGTGCAGCATATCGACATACGCAATCAGCTGATTTTTCTGGTGATCGGTAAGCGAAATGCCTGCTTCATCCAGCAGACGGGAGAGTTTGTTAAGCACGGTCGTTACCTGTTAATAATCAAATGCCCGATGCGCTTTCGCTTATCGGGCCTACAAATTTGTAGGGCGGGCAAGCGAAGCGCCCCCGCCAAATTAGTGTTATCAAGCGCTGCGACGCAGCATTCCCTGTTTCTTCAGCCACACCAGTAAAATTGAAATCGCCGCGGGCGTAACGCCGGAAATGCGCGACGCCTGACCTATAGAGACCGGTTTGTGATCGTTCAGCTTGGCGATAACTTCATTCGACAGACCAGAAACCTGGCGATAATCCAGCGTTGCAGGCAGCAATGTGTTCTCGTTACGCAGCTGTTTTTCGATCTCATCCTGCTGACGGGCGATATAGCCTTCGTATTTTACCTGAATCTCAACCTGCTCAGCGGCCTGCGCATCATCAAGACCCGGAGCGAACGGCGTCAGCGAAGTCAGCTGCGCGTAGGTCATTTCCGGGCGACGCAGCAGATCTTCGCCGCTGGCTTCACGCGACAGCGGCGCAGTCAGGTGAGCGTTCACTTCGCCGGCCGATTCCGCCGACGGCGTTACCCAGGTGGATTTCAGACGCTGACGTTCGCGTTCGATATTCTCCAGCTTCTCGTTGAAGCGCGCCCAGCGCTCATCATCCACCAGGCCCAGCTCACGGCCCATTTCGGTCAGACGCAGGTCGGCGTTATCTTCACGCAACATCAGGCGGTATTCCGCGCGGGAGGTAAACATGCGGTACGGTTCTTTGGTGCCCAGCGTGCAAAGATCGTCCACCAGCACGCCGAGGTAAGCCTGAGAACGCGCAGGCGCCCAGCCTTCTTTGTCCGCAGACAGACGGGCGGCGTTCAGACCAGCGAGCAAACCTTGCGCGGCCGCTTCTTCGTAACCTGTCGTCCCGTTGATTTGCCCGGCGAAGAACAATCCCTGGATAAATTTGCTCTCCAGCGTTGGTTTCAGGTCGCGCGGATCGAAGAAATCGTACTCAATGGCATAACCTGGACGCACAATTTTCGCGTTTTCCATCCCCTGCATTGAGCGGACGATCTGCATCTGCACATCGAACGGCAGGCTGGTGGAGATACCGTTCGGGTAAATTTCGTTAGAGGTCAGTCCTTCCGGTTCCAGGAAGATCTGATGCTGGTTGCGATCGGCAAAGCGCATGACTTTATCTTCGATCGACGGGCAGTAACGCGGGCCGATCCCTTCGATCACACCGGCATACATCGGGCTGCGATCGAGGTTGTTGCGGATCACATCATGGGTTTTTTCGTTGGTATGCGTGATGTAGCACGGCACCTGCTGCGGATGCTGGGACGCATTGCCCATGAACGAGAACACAGGCATCGGGTTATCGCCGTGCTGCTGCGCCAGTACGCTGAAATCAATGGTGCGCGCATCAATACGCGGCGGCGTACCGGTTTTCAGGCGGCTGACGCGCAGCGGAAGTTCACGCAGGCGACGAGACAGTGGAATGGATGGCGGATCGCCAGCACGGCCGCCGCTGTAGTTATCCAGACCAATATGAATTTTGCCGTCAAGGAAAGTCCCGACGGTGAGAACCACCGCTTTAGCCCGGAATTTCAGGCCCATCTGGGTAACAGCGCCCACGACGCGATCGTTTTCAACAATCAGATCTTCAACCGCCTGCTGGAAGATCATCAGATTGGGCTGATTCTCCAGCGCAGTACGTACCGCCTGGCGATATAGCACGCGATCCGCCTGTGCGCGAGTTGCACGAACGGCCGGACCTTTGCTTGCGTTTAGTATCCTAAACTGGATACCCGCCTGGTCGATCGCTTTCGCCATCAGCCCGCCGAGCGCATCCACTTCTTTTACCAGGTGTCCCTTCCCAATACCGCCAATGGCCGGGTTGCAGCTCATTTGCCCCAGCGTGTCGATATTGTGTGTCAAAAGCAGGGTCTGTTGCCCCATACGCGCTGCGGCCATTGCGGCCTCAGTGCCTGCATGACCCCCGCCAATGATGATGACGTCAAAAGGATCCGGATAAAACATGGTAATTGCCTCGCATACGGCGGTGTGAAAGTGGATTGAAGCCCGGGTCGTGGATTCTACTCAACTTTAGCCGCTGGAGAAAGTCCCGGGATCCTGGGTATTAAAAAGAAGATCTTTTTATTTAGAGATCTGTTTTATTGTGATCTCTTATTAGGATCGCGATTGTCTGTGGATAACCAGGAACCGCTGAATAAGATCAACAAGTTGTTGAGGATCATTAGCTGTGAATGATCGGTGATCCTGGCCCGTATAAGCTGGGATCAGAATGAAGGGTTATGCACAACTCAAAAACTGAACACCGGTTGTTCTTTGGATAACTACTGGTTGATCCAAGCTTCTTACCAGAGTTATCCACACTCGATCGCACGATCTTTACACTATTTTGAGTAAATTAATCCAGGATCCCAGCCAAACCTCTGCCGGATCTTCAGGAATATCGTGTTCAAGGATGTTGATCTTGAGGGTTTCCCCGATCGGTTTTGCGCCTGATGTCTTGAGCGCGGCCTCTATTTTATCGATGGCGCCGCAGAATGTGTCATATTCACGACTTCCGATGCCGATGGCGCCGAAACGAACCTGAGAAAGATCGGGGTTCTGCGACTGAAGCGCTTCATAGAAAGGAGCAAGGTTATCCGGGATATCGCCCGCGCCATGCGTGGAGCTGATAACCAGCCAGGTTCCTGACGCTGACAGATCCTCTAATAGCGGACCGTGCAAGGTTTCGGTTGAAAAACCTGCATCTTCCAGCTTTTCAGCCAGATGTTCTGCAACATATTCGGCACCGCCAAGGGTGCTGCCGCTGATAAGAGTAATGTCTGCCATACGAGCCCATCCTTATAAAGAGGGGCTATTGTACGCTGTGAGCGAGCTGGGATCTACCTGTGGAAAAATGTGGGATTAAAAAAGCCGATCACGGCCGGATAGTACGCATGATCGGGTTTTGCAGGGAGATCAATGTCTCGGTGGACTGAATTTCATCAATTGTTTGGATCTTGTTGATAAGTACCTGTTGCAGGGCGTCGATGGATCGGCACATAACCTTAATAAAGATGCTGTAGTGGCCGGTGGTGTAATACGCTTCGGTCACTTCGTCCAGGCTTTCGAGCTTCGCCAGCGCGGATGGGTAGTCTTTCGCGCTTTTTAAAATAATGCCGATAAAGCAGCAGACGTCGTATCCGAGCTGTTTTGGACTGACGTCAATCCGCGCGCCGGTAATGATCCCCGCCTGCTTCATTTTTTCTACGCGAACGTGAATCGTCCCCGGGCTGACGCTAAATTGTTTGGCCAGTTCAGCGTATGCCGTACGCGCATTTGCCATTAACGCTTCCAGGATGCCGCGATCCAGATTGTCGATCTGATAATTTTCCATAGGTTTTTCTTATGTAGATTAGTGATTCACTCTATTTTAGCGTCTTATTTTATCGAATCAAAAGTGAAGTGGGCTTTTTGTTTGTGGATTATTGAATATCACCCTCAATCTGTTGCTTAATCATAGGCAACAGGACGCAGGAGTATACAAAATGAAAACCGCTTACATCGCCAAACAACGTCAAATTAGCTTCGTGAAATCTCACTTCTCTCGTCAACTGGAGGAGCGTCTGGGTCTGATTGAAGTTCAGGCGCCGATCCTTAGCCGCGTAGGAGATGGCACGCAGGATAACTTGTCGGGCTGTGAAAAAGCGGTACAGGTAAAAGTGAAAGCGTTGCCGGATGCCCAGTTTGAAGTGGTGCATTCACTGGCAAAGTGGAAACGCCAGACGCTGGGACAACACGACTTCAGCGCGGGTGAAGGGCTGTACACGCACATGAAAGCCCTTCGCCCTGACGAAGACCGCCTCTCCCCGCTCCACTCCGTCTATGTCGACCAGTGGGACTGGGAACGCGTTATGGGCGACGGTGAGCGTCAATTCGCCACCCTGAAAAGCACGGTAGAGGCTATCTGGGAAGGCATTAAGGCAACCGAAGCCGCGGTAAGCAAAGAATTTGGTCTGGCGCCGTTCCTGCCGGAGCAGATCCACTTTGTTCACAGCCAGGAGCTGCTGGCGCGTTACCCGGATCTGGATGCGAAAGGGCGCGAACGCGCGATCGCGAAAGAGCTTGGCGCCGTTTTCCTGGTCGGTATCGGCGGGAAACTGAGTGACGGTAAACGCCACGACGTGCGTGCGCCAGATTATGATGACTGGAGTTCTGCTTCTGATCTGGGCCATGCTGGTCTGAACGGCGATATCCTGGTCTGGAACCCGGTACTGGAAGATGCGTTTGAGCTTTCTTCAATGGGGATCCGTGTCGACGCCGATGCGCTGAAACGCCAGCTTGCTCTGACCGGAGATGAAGATCGCCTGAGTCTGGAGTGGCACCAGGCGCTGCTGCGCGGCGAGATGCCGCAAACGATCGGCGGCGGTATTGGTCAGTCTCGCCTGACGATGCTGCTGCTGCAACTGCCGCACATTGGTCAGGTTCAGTGCGGCGTGTGGCCTGCGCAGGTTCGTGAAAGCGTCGCTTCCCTGCTGTAATTCTCTAACGCCGCCAGCGTCGTAGCAGGCGGCTTCGCATCCCGGTATCAAAGCGCCAGATATGGTCGAAAATGCGCATGATGCCGGGTTTGCCATGTGCCGACATCGCCACCGCATGAAAACGGTGCTGGTGTACCCGCTGTAACTCCCCTACTTTATTCACAACATCGTCAGGTAAGCGCTGGGCGATAAAATCTGAAATGACTACCGCATCCGCATCAAACCACTCTCGCCCCTGCATCCGTTCAATAATGGCGCGAAAACAGCTGGCGATATCCGTGCCGCCGCGAAAGCGCTGGCTCAAAAAGCGGATGGCCTGCTCGATGCCTTCTGGACCAGACAGTTCATAGCGCACGACCTCTGTGGAAAACAGCATGATGAAGCAGCGACGGTTATCCGCCAGCGCGACGCGCATCAGCGCCAGGCAAAAGGCTTTCGCGCACTGCTCGTTAAATCCGCCCATTGAGCCGGAGGTGTCCACGCAAACAATGAATGGCCCGCGCGGCTGTTCGTCAAAATCCTGATGAACGACCGGGCGCTCAGTCACTTTCTCACGCCACGCTTCGCCGTGCAGACGGTACGTGAGCAGCTGTTTTTCCACCAGCCGTCGGTAGAATTCATATTCCAGTTCGGTAATGCCGAGCGTTGCCAGCTCAGGCGGCAACAGGCGCAGAATGTCGTCGCTTTGCTGAATGCCGTCAACCTGTTCTGGAACGGTCGCCGGTTCGCGCACCAGCGTACGAAACGTCTCCATCGGCGCATCTTTGCGCGGCACCGATTTGGCTTCCCTGGAGCGGCCTAACTGTTCCGCCAGGCGTTTCAGTTCGGGTTGTTCTGCCAGGAAGTCGCCATATTTTACGATCATCTGATAATCGCCGCGTTTGAGTTGCCCTGCGCTCATGTCCCACAGGCGGCCGGCTGCATGGTCATTTTCCGCCAGGACCGGCTCCAGTTGCCCGCTGAGCGTCATGCGTTCCTGCACTTCACTCAGCAACTGCTCGCGCTCCTCTTCCAGCAACTGGTGATTTAAGGCCGTGGTTTGCACGATCAGGCTTAAACGCCAGCGTTGCAGAAAAAGCGTGTGCAGCGCTGGCGTAAAAGTGGCGTTACTGTCCACCAGTTGCTGGGCTTGCCCGGCATAGGGCGAATGTAGCCGGTGCAGCAACGCTAATATCTGCGGCAATTGCACAATAAACTGCGTTGTTCCGAGAAGCTGGCTTTGTTGATAGCACATCACCTCTTCCGTGAGTTCCGGCGGCACGCGCGCGTCTTTAAGACGGCTGCGCAGCGCTTCGCGCCAGCGGGGAAGATCGTCGGAAATGGCTCTCTTTAATCGGGGGAATTTCTCGAAGAAGATAGCCAGCTGCGGGGAGGCCAGCAAAGTGAGGATAATCTCTTCGATAATCCCCTCTTCACTGACCGCCAGCATGACATTCAGCGTGTCCAGTGTCAGCATTGCTGCGCCTGGCGGATCTGCGCACCAACATCCTGTAGGCTGGCTTCAATACGACCTAACCAGTCGCTATGGATAAACAGACATTTTTGCTGTTCGCTGAACCGGCTGTGCTGCTGGTGCCATTCGCTGTCCAGCGCCTCAAGCTGCTGTTTGATTTCGCCGGGCATTCCCTCTTCTGAACTGCCCGGTAGCGCCAGACTGCTGCCCTGTAGGCTGACGTCGCGCACCACCAGATGCTGAGCGCTATCAACTTCCATATTCAGCGTCTGGGCAAAACCGATCCCGTTGAGTTTGCCGCGGATCTCTCCGCCTTTTGCCAGCCACTGCTCAAGGGCGCTGCGTTCAAAAGCGATATGAATGACTTCCATATCATGCAGTTTAAGCGGTTGTTGCAAAAGCAAGGTTAGCACTGGCGCGCTCGCCTCTGGCGGCAGATCGTAATGGGGACGGCGGCTGAACATTCCTCCCTGACGAACAACGGTAAAGGCTGTTTTATCGCTTTGCTGCTGTTGCAACTGGAGGCGACGTTGCACAATGCCGCCGAGGCGCGTCAGCATTGCCTGTTGCTGCCAGGCGTGCCCGGTCATCAATATTTCAAGCTGTTGCTGCATCAGATTCAGGCTTTGCGCGTCATACCACAGGCAATCTTTCAGCAGGATAAGATCGATTGGCGCAACGGCGTCGCGTCCGCTAAAGAACGCGCTGGCCTGTAACAGACGAATGGCTTTTTTCCAGCGACGGTCGGAGACATAGGGGGCGTCTGGCAGCGCATCAAGCTGCTGGCGCAGCGTGAAAATCAGTTCAAATACATGATCGGGCAGCGTAATGGCGGAAATATCCTTCTGCCACTGATAATACTCTTCATCAGTCACCTGTAATGAGGCCGGCACCGGGTTGTCGCTTTCGTCCTGCTGGCTTACCAGCATGGAGCGGAAATTCGCCTTATCCTGTACTTTATCCAGCCACAGACGAATGAGCATACGGTCGTATAACGCCTCCAGACTGCTGTCTGCTTCGGGAAGCTCGTTTGAGGCCGCTACCAGCAGGCGCATCGGAATTTTTTCTTCGTGCGCGCCGTTACGGAAATGGCGTTCGTTAATGGCGGTCAGCAGAGTGTTCAGGATTGCCGGACCCGCTTTCCAGATCTCATCCAGAAAGACGATTTCCGCTTCAGGAAGATAACCCGTGGTCAGACGCTCATAGCGACCTTCATCTTTTAGCGCCTGAATGGAGAGAGGACCAAAAACCTCCTCGGGCGTGGAGAAACGCGTCATCAGATACTCAAAGGCGCGGGCGTGCTGAAAGGCGAACTTCAGACGACGGGCTATCAGGCTTTTGGCAATGCCTGGCGGGCCAAGTAAAAAGACGCTCTCACCGCTCAACGCTGCCAGCAGGCAAAGGCGAATGGCGTGGCTACGTTCATAAAGTCCCTTTTCCAGGGCGCTGCTCAGACGGGAAATTCTTTCCGCTAATAAATGTGGGTGAGCCATAATAAGGTGGCGTCCTTCCGCCAGATGTATCATGTTAACAGCGAGTATAGACGTTTCGCCACGAAGCAATAATAGACTGAAGCATCGTTTCTTTTTCTTTGCGCCAGGTTAATCTGACGTCGATTAGGGGTACGATTTTGCGATTAATCGTGCATACTGTGCGCCTTTTTTGTGGGCCAAGGGACTACGCACACATTTCATATATATACACTAAATCATTCAAACTGCATCAAGGTGGCAAAGGAGTGGATCCCCGGGAGCCTTGTCGTTTGAAAGATGCCATGTATAAACGAAAGACGAGTCTATGAGCACTGATAATAAACAATCATTGTCTGCGATCACTCTCGCAGCGATTGGGGTTGTCTATGGTGATATTGGTACCAGCCCACTTTATACACTTCGTGAATGCTTGTCCGGTCAGTTTGGTTTTGGTGTTGAACGTGATGCCGTATTTGGCTTTCTGTCGCTGATTTTCTGGCTGCTGATCTTTGTTGTTTCCATCAAGTATCTGACTTTTGTCATGCGCGCAGATAACGCCGGTGAGGGCGGGATTCTGACCTTAATGTCGCTAGCCGGGCGTAATACGTCGGCGAGAATGACGTCCACGCTGGTCATTATGGGGTTAATTGGCGGTAGCTTCTTCTACGGCGAAGTGGTGATTACACCCGCGATCTCAGTCATGTCGGCCATTGAAGGTCTGGAAATTGTGGCGCCGGAACTGGATACCTGGGTCGTCCCGCTTTCTATTATTGTGCTTACTCTGCTGTTTATAATTCAGAAACACGGGACGGGGATGGTCGGTAAGCTGTTTGCGCCGATTATGCTGACGTGGTTTTTGATTCTGGCTGGACTCGGCCTGCGCAGTATCATCGCTAACCCGGATGTGCTTCATGCCCTCAATCCCATGTGGGCGGCGAAGTTCTTCCTTGAGTACAAAACGGTGTCGTTTATTGCGCTGGGCGCCGTGGTGCTTTCGATTACCGGGGTTGAGGCGCTGTATGCGGATATGGGGCATTTCGGCAAGCTGCCGATTCGTCTGGCCTGGTTCTCGGTTGTTCTTCCTTCATTAACGTTAAACTACTTTGGTCAGGGCGCATTGCTGCTCAAACACCCGGAAGCGATTAAGAACCCGTTCTTCCTGTTGGCGCCGGAGTGGGCGCTGATCCCGCTGCTGATTCTTGCCGCGCTGGCGACGGTTATCGCCTCTCAGGCGGTGATTTCCGGTGTCTTCTCGCTGACGCGCCAGGCGGTGCGGCTGGGATATTTATCGCCCATGCGCATTATCCACACCTCCGAAATGGAGTCCGGGCAGATCTATATTCCGTTCGTGAACTGGATGCTCTATTTTGCGGTGGTTATTGTTATTGTCAGCTTTGAGCGTTCCAGCAACCTGGCGGCGGCATACGGTATTGCCGTTACCGGTACGATGGTGCTGACCTCGATTCTTTCTACCACCGTGGCGCGTAAAAACTGGCACTGGAATAAGTATTTTGTCGCGCTGATCCTGGTGGCGTTCCTGTGCGTTGATGTTCCGCTGTTCTCGGCAAACCTCGACAAGCTGCTGTCGGGCGGCTGGTTGCCGCTGACGCTGGGGATCGTGATGTTCATCATTATGACGACCTGGAAGAGCGAGCGTTTCCGTCTGCTGCGTCGTATGCATGAGCACGGTAACTCCCTGGAAGCCCTGATCGCCTCGCTGGAGAAATCGCCTCCGGTACGCGTCCCCGGTACGGCGGTGTATATGTCCCGCGCGCTGAACGTCATTCCGTTTGCGTTGCTGCATAACCTCAAGCATAACAAGGTGCTGCATGAACGCGTGATTCTGCTGACGCTACGCACGGAAGACGCGCCATACGTACACAATGTTCGCCGGGTGCAGATTGAGCAACTGTCGCCAACCTTCTGGCGCGTGGTGGCCAGCTACGGTTGGCGCGAAACGCCGAACGTTGAGGAAGTGTTCCACCGCTGCGGGCTGGAAGGGCTGAGTTGCCGGATGATGGAAACCTCTTTCTTTATGTCGCATGAATCGCTGATCCTCGGCAAACGCCCGTGGTATTTGCGTCTGCGCGGCAAGCTCTATCTGCTGTTGCAGCGTAATGCGCTGCGTGCGCCGGATCAGTTTGAAATCCCACCGAACCGGGTTATCGAACTGGGAACGCAGGTCGAGATTTAAGCCTTTTAAAATGCCGGGCGGCGCAGCGTCGCCGGGCAATTATCCCCTGCCGCATTTCACTTAGCGAAACGTTTCGACCCCGATCACAATTCCGTTACGTCATGATGGTTTTCTGCTCACTTCCGGGAGTAAACTTATTACCAGCGAAACGTTTCGCTAGTGGGGAAAGAAAATGAAGAAAGGCGCGGTACTTAATTCTGATATTTCATCGGTCATCTCCCGTCTGGGGCATACTGATACGCTGGTAGTGTGTGACGCAGGTTTACCTGTTCCATCCAGTACAACGCGTATCGATATGGCGTTAACCCAGGGCGTACCTTCTTTTATGCAGGTACTGGATGTCGTGACCCGTGAAATGCAGGTTGAGGCGGCTATTCTCGCGACGGAAATCAAAGAACATAATCCGCAACTCCACGAAACGTTGTTCAGCCATATTGAGCAACTGCAACAACACCAGGGAAACACCATAGAAATTCGTTACACCACGCATGAACATTTTAAAAAACTAACCGCAGACAGTCAGGCGGTGATTCGCAGCGGGGAGTGCTCCCCGTATGCGAATATTATTCTCTGTGCCGGCGTCACGTTCTGAGGCCATCATGGACGCATTACTGCAACTCAAAGGGATCGATAAAGCGTTCCCGGGCGTGAAAGCGCTATCTGGCGCCGCGTTAAATGTCTATCCAGGCCGCGTAATGGCGCTGGTGGGCGAAAATGGCGCGGGCAAATCCACCATGATGAAAGTCCTGACTGGTATCTATACCCGTGATGCGGGATCGTTATTGTGGCTGGGTAAAGAAACGACCTTCAATGGCCCAAAATCCTCGCAGGAAGCCGGGATCGGCATCATTCACCAGGAACTGAACCTGATCCCGCAGCTCACGATTGCCGAGAATATCTTTCTGGGGCGTGAGTTTGTAAATCGCTTTGGCAAAATCGACTGGAAAAAGATGTATGCCGAAGCGGATGTTCTGCTTGCCAGACTCAATCTGCGCTTCAAAAGCGACAGGCTGGTGGGCGAACTCTCTATCGGCGATCAGCAGATGGTCGAAATTGCCAAGGTACTGAGCTTCGAATCCCGAGTCATCATTATGGATGAACCCACGGATGCGCTCACTGATACCGAAACGGAATCGCTGTTCCGCGTCATCCGCGAGTTGAAATCGCAGGGGCGCGGCATTGTCTATATCTCCCACCGCATGAAAGAGATCTTCGAGATTTGCGATGACGTGACGGTTTTCCGCGACGGGCAGTTTATTGCCGAGCGTGAAGTGGCATCGCTGACCGAAGATTCGCTGATTGAAATGATGGTAGGACGTAAGCTTGAAGATCAGTACCCGCGTCTGGATAAAGCGCCAGGCGAGGTACGCCTGAAAGTCGATAACCTGTGCGGTCCCGGCGTTAATAATGTCTCCTTTACTCTGCGCAAAGGGGAAATTCTGGGGATCTCCGGTTTGATGGGCGCCGGGCGTACGGAACTGATGAAAGTGCTGTACGGCGCGCTGCCGCGCACCAGCGGTTACGTCACGCTCGACGGGCATGAAGTGGTTACCCGTTCACCGCAGGATGGCCTGGCTAACGGTATTGTTTATATCTCTGAAGACCGTAAACGTGACGGCTTAGTGCTCGGCATGTCGGTAAAAGAGAATATGTCGCTCACCGCGCTGCGTTATTTCAGCCGCGCTGGCGGCAACCTGAAACATAAAGATGAACAGCAGGCGGTGAGTGACTTTATCCGTCTGTTCAATGTGAAAACGCCGTCGATGGAGCAGGCTATCGGGTTGCTCTCTGGCGGCAATCAGCAGAAAGTCGCCATTGCGCGTGGACTGATGACCCGCCCCAAAGTGCTGATCCTCGATGAGCCAACCCGCGGTGTGGACGTTGGCGCGAAAAAAGAAATTTATCAGCTTATCAACCAGTTTAAGGCCGATGGTCTGAGCATCATTCTGGTCTCATCTGAGATGCCAGAAGTATTGGGTATGAGCGATCGCATTATCGTCATGCATGAAGGGCATCTCGGCGGTGAATTCACTCGCGAGCAGGCCACCCAGGAAGTGTTAATGGCTGCCGCTGTGGGCAAGCTTAATCGCGTGAATCAGGAGTAAAAAAGATGACTATCCAGGCTGTTTCTGGTCGCCGTTATTTCACTAAAGCGTGGCTGATGGAGCAGAAATCGCTCATCGCTCTGCTGGTGCTGATCGCGATTGTTTCTACCATGAGTCCCAACTTTTTTACCGTTAATAACCTGTTTAACATTCTCCAGCAAACGTCCGTCAACGCCATCATGGCCGTTGGGATGACGCTGGTTATCCTGACGTCAGGCATCGATCTGTCCGTTGGTTCCCTGCTAGCGCTTACCGGCGCGGTTGCCGCTTCAATTGTAGGGATTGAAGTGAATGCGCTGGTGGCCGTTGCGGCGGCGCTGGCGTTAGGTGCCGCCATTGGCGCGGTGACCGGTGTGATCGTGGCGAAAGGTCGCGTGCAGGCGTTTATCGCCACGCTGGTAATGATGCTTCTGCTGCGCGGCGTCACGATGGTGTACACCAACGGAAGCCCGGTGAATACCGGCTTTACGGATAACGCCGACCTCTTCGGCTGGTTCGGGATTGGCCGCCCGCTGGGCGTTCCGACGCCGGTCTGGATTATGGGCATCGTCTTCCTGGCGGCGTGGTACATGCTGCATCATACTCGCCTGGGCCGCTATATCTATGCGCTGGGCGGCAACGAAGCGGCAACGCGTCTGTCGGGTATCAGCGTCAGTAAAGTCAAAATCGTCGTCTATTCGCTTTGTGGTCTGCTGGCCTCGCTGGCGGGCATCATCGAAGTGGCTCGTCTCTCCTCCGCGCAGCCAACGGCGGGTACGGGTTATGAGCTGGATGCCATCGCAGCGGTCGTGTTAGGCGGCACCAGCCTGGCGGGCGGTAAAGGGCGCATTGTTGGGACATTGATCGGCGCATTGATTCTCGGTTTCCTTAATAATGGTTTGAATTTGTTAGGTGTTTCCTCCTATTACCAGATGATCGTCAAAGCGGTGGTGATTTTGCTGGCGGTACTGGTAGACAACAAAAAGCAGTAACAACGACTACAGGACATCTTAAATATGAACATGAAAAAACTGGCTACCCTGGTTTCTGCTGTTGCGCTGAGCGCCACCGTGAGCGCGAATGCGATGGCGAAAGACACCATTGCTCTGGTGATCTCCACGCTCAACAACCCGTTCTTTGTCACCCTGAAAGAGGGGGCGCAGAAAGAAGCGGATAAACTGGGCTATAACCTGGTCGTGCTGGACTCCCAGAACAACCCGGCGAAAGAGCTGGCTAACGTTCAGGATTTAACCGTTCGCGGCACTAAAATTCTGCTGATCAACCCAACCGATTCCGACGCGGTAGGCAACGCGGTTAAGATGGCTAACCAGGCGAAGATTCCGGTTATCACCCTTGATCGCCAGGCAACCAAAGGCGACGTTGTCAGCCACATTGCTTCCGATAACGTGCTGGGCGGCAAAATCGCCGGTGATTACATCGCGAAGAAAGCAGGTGAAGGCGCGAAAGTGATTGAACTGCAAGGCATCGCCGGAACATCCGCAGCGCGTGAGCGTGGCGAAGGCTTCCAGCAGGCCGTTGCAGCACACAAATTTAATGTACTGGCCAGCCAGCCTGCTGACTTTGACCGCACCAAAGGTCTGAACGTCATGCAGAACCTGCTGACTGCGCATCCTGATGTGCAGGCGGTATTCGCACAGAACGACGAAATGGCGCTGGGTGCGCTGCGCGCTCTGCAAACCGCAGGTAAATCTGATGTGATGGTGGTTGGATTTGATGGTACGCCGGATGGCGAGAAGGCGGTAAATGATGGCAAACTGGCTGCGACTATCGCTCAGTTGCCGGATCAGATTGGCGCTAAAGGCGTTGAAACCGCTGATAAAGTACTGAAAGGCGAGAAAGTTCAGGCCAAATATCCGGTTGACCTGAAACTTGTCATCAAGCAGTAATAACGGCTCAGGCCGTTCGCGGTCTGATGGCGACATAAATACGCCATCCTCAGAGAGTTGTTTGAAGATGAAAGCGTAAAAAGAAAAGCAGGGCACGCGCCACCCTAACCCGGTGGCGCACTTTACTGGACATCCCGAACATGAAAACCGCAGGCAACCTTGTCGTCCTTGGCAGTATTAATGCCGATCACATCCTCAACCTCGAATCTTTTCCTGCGCCAGGCGAAACCGTAACGGGCACCCAATATCAGGTGGCATTCGGCGGTAAAGGCGCGAATCAGGCGGTGGCCGCAGGGCGCAGCGGCGCAAATATCGCGTTTATTGCCTGTACTGGCGATGACAATATTGGCGAGAGCGTGCGTAAACAGTTAGCCAGCGATAACATTGATATTGCTCCGGTCAGCGTGATTAACGGGGAATCTACCGGAGTCGCGCTGATTTTTGTTAATGGCGAAGGGGAAAATGTCATCGGCATTCATGCTGGCGCCAATGCCGCATTGGCACCAGCGCTGGTGGAAGCGCAACGCGAGCGTATCGCCGGGGCTTCTGCGCTATTGATGCAGCTCGAGTCGCCGATTGAAAGCGTGCTGGCGGCGGCAAAAATTGCGCATCAGAACAACACTACCGTTGCGCTTAACCCGGCTCCGGCGCGTGAACTGTCTGATGAGCTGCTGGCGCTGGTGGACATCATTACGCCAAATGAAACCGAAGCGGAAAAGCTCACGGGAATTCGCGTCGAAAGTGATGAAGATGCCGCTAAAGCAGCGCAGGTGCTGCATGATAAAGGCATTCATACCGTACTGATTACGTTAGGCAGCCGCGGCGTGTGGGCCAGCGTGAAGGGCGAAGGTCGTCGTGTGCCGGGGTTTAAAGTGAACGCCGTTGATACGATAGCCGCCGGGGATACTTTTAATGGTGCGTTAGTTACCGCCTTACTGGAAGAGACGCCGCTGCCGGAGGCCATTCGCTTTGCCCATGCCGCTGCTGCGATTGCGGTGACACGCAAAGGTGCGCAACCTTCTGTTCCGTGGCGTGAAGAGATAGAGGCGTTTTTAGGTCAGCAGAGGTAACGTTTGGCTACAATGAAGGATGTTGCCCGTCTGGCGGGCGTTTCCACTTCAACTGTTTCGCACGTTATTAATAAAGATCGCTTTGTCAGTGAAGCTATCACCGGGAAAGTGGAAGCGGCGATTAAAGAGTTAAACTATGCGCCTTCAGCGTTGGCGCGTAGCCTGAAATTAAATCAGACCCGCACAATCGGCATGTTGATCACCGCCAGTACCAATCCTTTTTATTCAGAACTGGTGCGCGGCGTTGAACGTAGCTGCTTTGAGCGGGGCTATAGCCTGGTATTGTGTAATACCGAAGGCGATGAGCAGCGAATGAACCGCAATCTGGAAACGTTGATGCAAAAGCGGGTCGATGGCTTATTGCTGCTCTGTACGGAGACGCATCAACCCTCCCGGGAGATCATGCAGCGTTATCCCTCTATTCCTACTGTGATGATGGACTGGTCGCCCTTTGATGACGAAGGGGATTGCGATCTGATCCAGGACAACTCCCTTCTGGGCGGCGATTTAGCGACGCAATACCTGATTGATAAAGGTTTTACCCGAATAGCCTGCATTACCGGCCCACTGGATAAAACGCCCGCGCGTTTGCGGCTGGAAGGGTATCGGGAGGCGATGAAACGCGCGGGGCTGGAAATTCCTGAAGGGTATGAGATCACAGGAGATTTCGAGTTTGGCGGCGGATTTGAAACCATGCAAATGCTGCTGTCCCATAAACAACGCCCACAGGCGGTATTTGCCGGCAATGATGCGATGGCCGTCGGCGCGTATCAGGCGCTTTATCAGGCAGGGCTGCGCATCCCGCAGGATATGGCGGTGATTGGCTATGATGATATTGAACTGGCGCGCTACATGACGCCGCCGCTGACGACGATTCATCAACCGAAAGATGAACTGGGTGAGTTGGCCATCGACGTGTTGATTCACCGTATGGCACAACCCACGTTACAACAGCAGCGTCTGCAACTTACTCCTGTTCTGATGGCGCGGGGGTCGGTTTAGGTTTGTGCCGTTCTTTGATCAGATTGCGGCCATCTTTGGCTTTCAGCAACATGAACATCAGCGCGGATACCACCGTAATAGCGCCCATCGTAATAAAGGTATAGTGGAACTGTTCAACCGTATTGGTTCCCTCAATCCCTTCATAGAGACGCAATACGGCGGCGCTGATCGCTACCCCTAAACTGATGGAAAGCTGCTGCGTGACGGCCAGCAGACTGTTGCCGCTGCTGGCGTTATCATCGGTCAGGTCCGCAAGGGTGATGGTGTTCATGGCGGTAAACTGCGTGGACATCGCCATCCCCAGAACAAACAGCGGCAGAATCAACATCCATACCGGCATGGCGGGGGATTGCAAAGAGAACTGCGCAATCATCAGGCCAATAAATACCGTAATGCCGACCAGCGTCGTCTTGTACCCCAGTTTGCGCAGCACCTGAGTGACCGCTGATTTCGCCAGAATAGAACCCAGCGCCGTCGGGGCCATCATGCAGCCGGCTATCAGCGCCGGGTATCCAAATCCTACCTGTATCATCAGCGGCATCAGGAAGGGAACGCATCCCGTTCCCAGACGCGTGGCGAGGTTTCCTGCTATCCCAACGGAGAACGTGCGCGTTCTGAACAGCGAAAGTGAAATCAACGGCGTTGGGTGTCGACGTGCATGGCGAATATAGGCCAGTAGCAGCACGATACTGCTCAGAATAATGGTTAATGCTATCCAGGTTGCGACGATCTTCTCGCCGAAAAGCTCCATTCCGCTGGAGAACAGCACCAGACTCAAACCAAAGAGGAAGAAGCCGGTCATGTCGAAACGGCGTCGCGGCGTGGTGAAGTTTGGCATGTACTTACGGGCATACAGGATACCGACAATGCCAATGGGAATATTAATCAGGAAGATCCAGTGCCAGCTTGCCCATGTCACCAGTATGCCCCCCAATACCGGGCCGAGGATAGGGCCGACCAGGCCTGGCATCGTCACGAAATTCAGAACCGGAAGCAGTTCACTTCGGGGGTAAGCGCGTAATAATGCCAGACGGGCGACCGGCATCATCATTGCGCCGCCGATCCCCTGCACCACGCGGAAGACAACCAATTCAGCTAATGAGCCAGAAAGCGCGCATGCCAGCGAGCCGAGCGTAAACAGACTGACGGCAATAATAAAGACGCGACGGGTGCCAAAGCGATCGGCCAGCCATCCGCTTACCGGAATCAGCATCGCGACCGTCAGGGTATAACTGATAATAGCGGACTGCATGGCAAGAGGAGAACGGTTGAGGCTGTGCGCGATAGCGGGTAGAGCGGTATTAAGAATGGTGGCATCCAGCGCCTGCATAAAAAAAGCCATGGCCGCTATCCACGGCAACCCGGCCATACTGCGCGCTTTTTTCTCTGACATTCGGTATCCCGTTACTTGTCCGGTTGTTCGTTCGGCGCTATCAACAATGCCTGGCACGCTTTAAAGGCGCGATCGCCATCACTGTCGGCTATGGCATCTACAATAGCCTGGTGTAAATCCAGCTTCACCACATCGTTATAGGTAATAGAGGTGAAGTAGGTGTGATAGACCGAATGGAACAGCGAGGCAAAAGAGATTAAGAACGGATTCGCGCTCATTTCATAAATATGCTCATGCCACGCCATATCGACTTCAATCCAGCGTTCGCGTCTGAAGTTCTTCTTCAACGCCACCATCTCTTCCATTAAGGTATTCAGATGCGCTTTCTGTTCCGCTGATCCGATCGTCGCTGCCAGTGAACATGCCTGCGGTTCGAGACTGATACGCATCACCAGAAAATGATTAATAACCTGATGGAAGTTTTCTTCTGTCATCCACCAGGTGAGCAGTTCCTGATCGAGGAAGTTCCAGTTTGCCTGCGGCATAACCCGCGTACCAATACGAGGACGGGGCAACACCATGCCTTTTGCTGTTAGCGTCTTCACTGCCTCACGTACCGCCGTGCGACTCACGCCAAACTGCTCGCCCAGTTCGATTTCTCCGGGAAGAATGGTGCCGGGCGCGTATTCACCCTTTAAGATTCGCTGCGCCAGCTTCTCAGCCAGAACGTAGGAAAGATTTTTCTGTGCAGCTAACTGTTGTGCGCTTAAAGGCATAAATGTTTGTCCTTTCTCTTTTCTTATTCATTAGTATGCCATCAGGAAGTGTGATTAAGGTTGTAAAAACGGCAAATTGCTTATTTTATGGCATGTTAATAGTGGTTTTGCTTAAAAAGAAAGCAGTCGGAAAATAATTTTAAATTTCCCCTTGTCAGGCCGGAATAACTCCCTATAATGC